>JACPYS010000015.1 GCA_016195915.1 Betaproteobacteria bacterium
ATCGAGGTAGATCGCCCCGCCCCCGGTGATGCGGCGCACGAGGGCCACACCATTGGCGCGGCAGAAGTCGAGCTTCAATTCCTGCCCTATGGCCTGATGACGGCCCACGAGCGCGCTTGGCTCGAAGCGCAAGAACCGCACCGTGTCGGGCACGCGACCTTCACGATGCAGCTCGATCAATGCCTGGTCGAACGCGATTTGAGTGCGCCCATTGCGCACGCCGGTGTCGATGACGCGGAAGGGGATGGCCATCGCTCAGACCCGCTCGATTTCTTCCTCGGAGCCGAACAGGCCCCAAGGACGGATCAGCAGCATGACGATCAGCACCAGGAACGGCACCACGTCGCTCACCAGCGGGTCGATGTAGTGGATCGCCAGCACTTCGGCCGCCGCCACGATCATCGAACCGGCGATGGCCCCGCGCAAACTGCCCAGACCACCCACCAGCGCCGCCGGAAAAGCTTTCAGCCCGACCACCGCCATCGTCGTATCGAGGCCGGAATCGAGTGCGATCAGGATACCCGCCAAGCCGCCGGTGAACGTCGCCAGCGCCCAGGCGAGCGCGTAGGTCGCGTGCAGTGCGATTCCACGCTGCGATGCGAGCAGAGGGTTCTCACCAACGGCACGCATGCGCACGCCCCAGCGGCTGAACTGGAAGAATCCGAACAGCGCGCAATACAACAGAACCGCCGTGCCGACGCTCGCCAAGGCGACGCTCGAGATCGTCATGCCGCCTCCCAGCGCGATGGCCTTGTTCGTCCAGCCAAGCTGCTCAATCGGATGGTAGGTCCGTCCGGTCCAGCCCAGCACCATCACGCCGCGCAGCAGGATGCCCAACGCGATGGTCACCAGGACCGCGGCGATGACCAGCTCGCCGGTCATGCGCCGCATCAGCACGACGTACAGCACCAAACCCACCAGCAGGCTCAACGCCACCGCGCCCGCCAACGCTGAAAGCGGATGTCCGCCGAACAGCGTCGTCAGCGTTATCAGCAGGTACGCGGCGAGCATCATCAGCTCGCCGTGGGCGAGGTTGAGCACGCGGCTGACCCGGTAGATCAGCACGTAGCCGCTGCTGATCAGGGCGTAGATCGCGGTCAGGACAACGATATTGACCAGCGTCTGCAGCGCTCTCTCCGTCGCGTTGCCGCAGCTCTAGTTGACCGGTTTGTTCACCCAGTCGGCGACGGTTTTCACGCGGTTGGTCGCGCTATCCCAGCCGTAGACCCGGTAATACAGGTCTTGGCGGTAATGGTTCTGCGCGCTCCAGACAATCGCACCGCCGCGCAGTCCACCCAGTTCGACGGAGAGGCCGTTCATGGCTTCGGCCACCTTGGCGCGGCTGGGAGGCCACGCCACCTTCTTGAGCGCCGCCTCGATCACGGTCGCCGCGATCCACCCCTCGTTCAGATAGGTGTGCGGGTATTTGGTCTTGCCCGCCGCTGCCGCCTGGATATCGGCGTGAATCGGCTGGTTGTCGCTGAACATGGCGTTGGTGGTGAAAACGAGGAGTCCGGGGTCCTTGAGGCGCTTGAGTTCCTCTTCGGCGACGTTGTGGCCGTAGGTGATGAACTTGCCCGTCCAGCCTTGCTGGCGCAGCGCCTCGAAGGTCTTGACCTGCGTGATCCACGGCGCCCAGGAAAGTACCCAATCGGCGCCCGCGTCCTTCAGCTTGGTGGCGTAGGGAGCGTAATTGACGGTCGGCGGCGGTGCCGACTCGTGGCCGGCGATCTGGATGTTCTTCCCGGCCGAGTATTTGGCAGCGTGCTCCATGCCCCCGCGCGAGATCGGAATCGCCATCGACAGCAGACCGAGTTTGAACGCGCCATTGGTCATTTTTCGCATGTAGTCGACGGCGAACTCGACATCCTTTTCAGCCGCGTATCCGCTGGTGCAAAACAGCAGCGGGTCCGCCGTCGGCGGAAACACCTCGGTCGGGCACACGCCCGCGGAGAACAGGATCGGCACCCCCTTGCGCTTCGCCTCGGCGATCGTCGGCGCATAAGTGCTCGACAAGGACGCGCTGACGATCAGTTGCAGGTCGTCGTTGTTGACGAACACCTGCGCGTCGGTCGCGGCGCGCGACGGCTCGGACTGGTTGTCACGCATCAGCACTTCGACTTTCCTGCCCTGAATGCCGCCCTTCGCGTTGACGCGCTCGAAATAAATGCGGATTGCGTCCGCCGCCGCGCCCGAATTGGCCGAGTCGCGCCCGGTCATGTCGCCGGTCAGACCGAACACCCAGGCATCGGCCGCCGCGGCCACGCCAGGCGCAACCAGCGCGAATCCGATCAAACACCCCGTAAGCAGCTTTTTCATCGTCTCCTCCCTTGTGATCGTTATGTGCAAAAGTCTAGGCCGCGCGCGAATCGATATCGGCCGGAATGGCATCGATTGCCTGCCCGACCGCGCTTCGCAACCGGTCCTCCTCGTCGTGGCCGTACATCGATTCCACCATCTCGCGGTACTTCTGGTACATGAAGCGGCGCTTGATCTTGCGCGTCGGAGTGATCGGCTCGCCCTCTTCCTCGGGGTCCAGCACCTTTGGAATGATGCGGAAAGCCTTGATTTGCTCGACGCGCGCCAGATTCCGGTTCGCCGTCGCGATCTCGCGCCCGATCAGTTCGACGGTCTCGGTCGCGTTCGTCAGGCTGGTAAATCCCGCGTAGGCGATGTTCCGGCGCTTCGCCCAATCCGACACCGTGTCGAACTCGATCTCGATCAGGGCGGTGAGGTATTTGCGCCCGTCGCCAAACACGACCGCCTCGCTGACGAAGGGGCTGGCGCGGATCTGCGACTCGATCGCGGTCGGACTGACGGTCTTTCCTCCGGCCGTCACGATGATGTCGCGCGCCCGGTCGACGATATGAAGCTGGCCGTTCTTCCACGCGCCGATATCCCCGGTATGCAGCCAACCATCCGAATCGACGGTTTCCGCCGTGGCCGCCGGGTCGCGCCAATAGCCTTCGAACAGATCCGCCGAGCGCACCAGAATCTCGCCGTCCTCGCCGAGGCGCACCTCCCACTCGGCGGGCGGCACACCGACATGACCGGGCGGCGGAAATGGACTGACCTGCCCGGTGATCATCGCGCCCGCAGTCTCCGATTGGCCGAAGACTTCGATGACATTGAGCCCCCAGATCTGCCAGACCGCGATCAACTCGCGCCCGGCGGCGGCGCCGCCGATGATCACCAGGCGCAACTGGTCGAAGCCCATCTTGTTGAGGATCGGGCGAAACGCGAGCAGGTACGCGGCCGCGTAAAGGAACCGGTCCCACGTCCGCACGCGCCCGTTCCAGCGCCGCGTTGCGTGGTAACGCCCGAACGCGAACGCAAGGTCGTAGACCGCGCGTTTGAGCGGCGTGGTGTTCTCGATCGCCACCAGCACCGCGGCGGCGTATTTCTGCAGATAGCGCGGCACCGTGAACAGGAATGTCGGCGCGACTTCGAACAGGGTTCGCGGAACGTCTTCCAGGCTCTCGCCGTAGTGCGGCACCATGTGCCCGAGCAGGGGGAGCGTGATCGTCGAGATGCGCCCCATCACGTGACCCAGCGGCAGAAACGCAACCGCGCGATGCGGATCGCTTCCCAAGGTCGGGTAGTGGGAAATGAACACGCTCGCCGCCGCGAGATGCTTGCCGTGACTGACGACGGCGCCCTTCGGATTCCCGGTCGTGCCGGAGGTATAGACCATGAACGCGGGATCCGACGCTTGCACGCGCGCGATCAGTTCCTCGAAGGCGCCGGGACGGCTCGCCTCGTTGCGGCCGGCTTCCAGCAGTGCTTCGAACGCGATCAGCTTGGGGTGCTGGTAGGCGAACATGCCCGTGGTATCGATCACCGCGATCCACCGCAGCGCCGGCAACTGCGCTTCGATCGCGAGGATCTTGTCGACATACTCCTGGTTCTCGGCCACGAACACGACGGCCCCGCCGTGGTCGACCTGGAATTTCACTTCCGCCGCGGAGGCGGTCGGATAGATGCCGTAGCTGATACCGCCGGCGCACTGGGTGCCGAGATCCGCGATCGTCCAGGCTTCGCAGCAATCGCCCATGATCGCAACCCGGTCCCCCTTCGCAAGGCCTCGCGCGCGCACGGCGAAGGCAAATTCACTCGCGCGGTCGCGCACATCGGCCCAGCTGCGCTCGCAATAGATGCCGCGGATCTTCGCCCGGTGCGCCACCGCATGCGGCGTTTCGCGCGCGCGCAGCGCCAGTTGCGCCGGAATCGTCCGGCGGCGCAACTGCGCGGCGCCCGGACAGAGGGTCGAATCGACGCCGAGCGTCATCCTCGATCCGCAGAGGCCTTCATCACTTCGCTTGCGATCACCAGTCTCTGAATCTCGCTGGTGCCCTCGTAGATGCGCAGCGCGCGGATCTCGCGATAGAGCGTCTCCACCGCGCGGCCGGAAATGACGCCCGTGCCGCCGAACAGTTGCACCGCCATATCGATCACCTGCTGCGCCGACTCGGTCGCGAACAGCTTGGCCATCGACGCCTCGCGCGTGATGCGCCGGCCGGTCGTGTCGCGCGTCCAGGCCGCGCGATACACCAGCAGGGCAGCCGCATCCACTCCCACAGCCATGTCGGCGATCTTCGCCTGCGTGAGCTGAAACGCCTTGAGCTTCTGCCCGAACGCCTCGCGCTCCTCGATGCGCCCGAGCGCCTCGCTGAGGGCGCGCCGGGCGAAACCGAGCGCGGCGGCGCCCACCGTGGTGCGAAACACGTCGAGCGTACCCATCGCCACCGCGAAACCCTCTCCCGGGCGGCCCAGCATCGACGACGCGGGCGCGCGGCAATCCTCGAATTCCAGGGTCGCAAGCGGATGCGGCGCGATGACGCGCACGCGCTCGGCGATGGACAGGCCGGGCGTATCGGCGTCGACGATGAACGCCGACAGCCCTTTCGCGCCTGGCCCCTCGCCCGTGCGCGCGAACACGACGTATTGGCCGGCAATGCCGCCGTTGGATATCCAGGTCTTGGTGCCGTTGATCACGTAGTGGGTGCCGTCGCGCGTCGCAGTCGTGCGCATCGCGGCAACGTCGCTGCCGCCTTCGGGCTCGGACAGAGCGAATGCCGCCACCCGTTCCCCCCGCGCGACCGGCGGCAGGTAGCGGCGGCGCTGCTCGGGCGTGCCGAACAGCGAAATCGGTCCCGTGCCGAGACCCTGCATCGCGAACACGAAGTCGGCCAGCCCGCTATGGGCGGCGAGGATCTCGCGCGCGAGACACAGCAGTCGCACGTCGAAGCGGCCGCCCGCGTCTTCGACAATGCACGGGGCGAGGAATCCCCCCGCGCCAAGCCTGCGTGCCAGTTCAATGCAGCTGCGCTCGAGCGCCGCGTCGCTCTCGTCGTCGTGGCGGACCACGCCGGTCAACCCGTCCGCGCAAAAGGCGCGCAGGCGCCCGGCAAAAGCGCGGTGGGCGTCAGTGAAAAACGGCCACTCGAGAAAGCTCCTGTCCATTTCCCCTCCGCGACCACTGGCTGGCGTTCATTCTTGCATTGTTTGTGCCGCTGTCAATAGCCATGGGACAAGGAATCGCAACTGCGTCAACAACGCTTCCGATATCATCGTTCGTCTTGCTGCTTCGACGCTGGAGGTATCGTGTTCGAAACGATCGTACAAGGCGCAACGCTGACCGTGGTCATGGACCGCGGTCCGGTCAATGCCATCAACGACGACTGGATCGGCGCACTGCACGGTGTGCTGGATCGGCACGAGGCGGATGCGCGAGTGCGCGTCCTGCGGTTTCGCTCGGGCCTCAAGGTGTTCAGCGCGGGCGCGGAGATCGATTTTCTGGTTGAGCGCCTGTCGACGCGCGCCGGCATCGACGCGATGATCGCCACGGTGCGCAAGATGCAAGCCGTGTACGACCGCATCGAGCGCTCGCCGCTGGTGTCGATCGCCGAGATCAACGGCGCGGCGCTAGGCGGCGGATTCGAACTAGCGCTGGCTTGCGACCTGCGCGTAGCGTCGGAGAGCGCGACGGTCGGTTTGCCGGAGGCCCGGCTGGCGCTGCTTCCCGGCGCAGGCGGGTCGCAGCGGCTGACGAAACTTTGCGGCGCCGCGATCGCCAGACGGCTGATCCTCGGAGGCGAAGTGCTCGATAGCGCCGAGGCGCTGCGCCTGGGATTGGTTCAGTGGGTGTGCCCGGCTGCGGACTTGCCAACGCGCAGCGACGAGGTCGCGACCCGCGTCGAGGCGCTGCCCAAGCACACGCTGGAGGCCAACAAGCGCTGCATTCTGGCCGCGCAGGAGCGCGACGCGAACGGTTCTGAACTCGAAGTCGAAATGACCCGGCTGCTCTATGAGCACCCGGAGTCGATGCGGCGGCTACGCGCCTTTCTCGCCCGCAGAGCCAAATGACGGAAATGCGGTCGCGAGGAAAGAATAGCGCGGTCCGTAATTGGAGGCGGGAGTCGGAATCGAACCGGCGTACACGGCTTTGCAGGCCGCTGCATGACCACTCTGCCATCCCGCCATCGGCGGCGTCCGCAGCGCTAGCGCGGAGCCGGGACGAAAAAGGGAAGGCCCAAGCGGGCCTTCCCTTCAAAACTGGAGCGGGAGAAGAGTCTCGAACTCTCGACCTCAACCTTGGCAAGGTTGCGCTCTACCAACTGAGCTACTCCCGCGTCGTAAGGGGGCGGATTATAAGCCATCCGGCGTCAGGTCCTCAAGCGCCTGTGCGCGCCAGCGGCAACGCTTTGCGCAGGTAGTAAAGCATCGATATCACCGTCAGCACTGCCGCGATGTTGATCAGCACCGTACCGAGCGCCTGGCAGTTCAGCCAGGCGAAAAACAGGCTGTCGTGGTAGAGCAGCAGCGGGATCGCGATCATCTGACTGATGGTCTTCAACTTGCCCACCGTGGCGACGGCCACGCTCTTGGACTGGCCGATGCGCGCCATCCACTCGCGCAACGCCGAGATCGCGATCTCGCGCCCGATGATGATCAGCGCCACCAGCGCATCCACCCGCTCCAGCTGCAGCAGCACCACCAGCGCGCCCGCGACCATCAGCTTGTCGGCCACCGGATCGAGGAAGGCGCCAAACGCCGACATCTGATTGAGCTTGCGCGCGAGCCAACCGTCGAGCCAGTCGGTGAGCGCGGCGACGATGAAGATCGTGGTGGCAGCGATGTTCTTGCCCTGAAATGACAACAGGCCGTCGGGCACGTAGAACACCCCCACGACCAGCGGAATCAGCAGGATCCGCAGCAGGGTGACGAGGTTGGGCGCATTGAGGTTCATCGCACTCAGCCGTGCAGGTGCCGGTAGATCTGCTCGGCGATCTTGCGGCTGATGCCATCGACCTGGATCAGGTCGTCCACGCCAGCCGAGCGCACGCCCTGCAAGCCGCCGAAATGCGCGAGCAGCCGCTGGCGCCGCTTTGCGCCGACGCCCGGAATCTCGTTCAACATCGAAGTCGTGCGCGCCTTGCCGCGCCGCTTGCGATGGCCGACGATGGCAAAACGATGGGCTTCGTCGCGGATCTGCTGCACCAGGTGCAGCCCCGGGTGCTGCGGGTCGAGTTCGAGTTCGCGCGCTCCGTCATCGAGGATCAAGACCTCCATGCCCGCCTTGCGCTCCGGACCCTTCGCCACGCCCGCCAGTGTCAGATCCGACAAACCGAGGTCGGCCAGCGCCTCGCGCGCCTTCGCCACCTGCCCCTTGCCCCCGTCGATCAGGATCAGGTCGGGCACCTTGCCGCATTCTCCGGTGACGCGCTCATAGCGCCGCGCGAGCGCCTGGCGCATCGCCGCATAGTCATCGCCCGGCGTAATGTCGCGGATGTTGAAGCGGCGGTATTCGGAATTCTGCATCGCATGCCGATCGTACACGACACACGACGCCACTGCCGCCTCGCCCATGGTATGGCTCACGTCGAAGCACTCGATGCGATGGGCGGTTTCGGGCAGGCCGAGTGCCTGCAGCAGCGACGCAAGGCGGTGCTCCTGGGTGCCGCGCTCCCTCGCGCGATGCGTGAGGGCGAGCTGCGCGTTTTTCTCGGCCATCTCCAGCCACACCCGGCGCTCGCCCTGAATGCGCGTGGCGACCTTGACCGGCGCGAGCGCTTCGGCGTCGATATCAGCGTTGGCGAGCACCAGCGGCGGCGCGGGTTGCTCCACATAGTGCTGCACCAGGAACGCAAGCAGCACCTCGCCCGGCGTCGCGCCTTCGGCGTTGTTGGGGAAAAAGCTGCGGTCCCCGACGTGCCTGCCGCCGCGAATCATCACCAGGTTGACGCAAGCCGCCCCGGCCTCGATGCAACAGGCGACCACGTCCGCGTCCACGCCCACGCTCGATTCGACGTACTGCCTTGCCTGAACGCGCGACAACGCGCGTACCTGGTCGCGGTATTGCGCCGCTTCCTCGAATGCGAGCCGCGCAGCCGCCGTGTTCATGCGCGTGGTGAGCGCGTCGATGACGTCGTTCTCGCGGCCATCGAGGAACAGCGCAGCGTTATTGACATCCTGCGCGTAGCGCTCGGCCGTGATCTGCGCCGTGCAAGGCGCAGTACAGCGCCGGATCTGGTACAGCAGGCAGGGCCGCGAGCGGTTCGCGAACACCGTGTCGTCGCAGGTGCGCAGCCTGAACACGCGCTGCAGAAACTGGATGCTCTCGCGCACCGCCGCCGCGTGCGGAAACGGCCCGAAGTAACGGTTGCGCCGGTCCTGCGCGCCACGGTGAAACCCGATTCTCGGGAACGCGTGACCGGTGATCATCAGGCAGGGATAGGACTTGTCGTCACGGAAAACGATGTTGTAGCGCGGCGCGAGGCTCTTGATCAGATTATTCTCGAGCAGCAGCGCCTCGCCCTCCGAGCGGGTCGCGGTGATCTCGATCGCAGCGACCTGCGACACCATCAGCTGGATGCGCGGGCTCGAAGCCGTTTTCTGGAAGTAGCTGCTGACGCGTTTCCTGAGGTCCTTCGCCTTGCCGACGTAGAGCACCTCGCCCGCTGCGCCGAGCATGCGGTAGACGCCGGGCAGGCCCGGCAGGCCCGCGACAAAGGCTCGCGCGTCGAAGGAAGTTGCGGCGGTGCTCACGCCAGTTCGACGATCGCCCCGGCTGCCGCGCGGAATTCGGCTGTGCTGCGATCGAGCGCGCCCCGCCGCGCGCGCATCCTTTCCCAACGCTTTGCATTCGCCCGCGCCTCGCCGAGCCCGGCGAGCAGTTCGTCCTGCCCTTTCGGATCCTTGCACAGGAGCACCACGTCGCAGCCCGCATCGAGCGCAGCATGGGCGCGCGCCACCAAGCCGCCTGCCACGCTCGCCCCCTCCATCGACAGGTCGTCGCTGAAAATTGTGCCGTGGAAGCCGAGTTCGCCGCGCAGCACCTTACGCAACCAGAACGCGGAATACCCGGCTGGCTCTCTGTCCACCTGCTGGAAGATGACGTGGGCCGGCATCACGCCGGCAAGGCCAGCGGCGATCGCCGGACGGTAGGGGGCGACGTCCCGCGCCATGATCGCAGCGAGCGGCCGGTCGTCGTATGGCACCGCGACGTGCGAATCGGCAATCGCGTAGCCGTGCCCCGGATAATGCTTCCCCACCGCGGCGACCCCGGCGCTCGCCAGCCCACGGATCAGCGCCGCGGCCAGTTCTCCGGCGACGGCGGCCTCGGCGTGCAGCGCGCGATCACCGATCACCGAACTCGCGCCATAGTCGAGGTCGAGCACAGGCGTAAAGCTGAAATCCACGCCGTGCGCGGCCAGCTCGCAACCGATCGTGATGCCCGCCTGTTCAGCGAGCCGAAGCGCGCGCGCATTGTCGGAATCGAAAACCTTGCCAAGCTTGCGCATCGGCGGAATCGCCGTGAAACCGTTGCGGAAGCGCTGCACCCGTCCACCTTCGTGATCGACGCAGATCAAGAGTTCTGGCGATCGCAGCGCCTTGATCTCGGCACAGAGCGCGCGCAACTGCGCCGGCGATTCGTAGTTATGCGCGAACAGGATCACAGCGCCGACCGCCGGGTGCGTCAAACGCTCGCGGTCCTCGTCGCTGAGCGACAGACCCACAGGATCGATGACCGCCGGCCCCAACGGAAGGGCTTTGCTCACGCGGCGCTCTCCAGAATCACGGTCGCGCAGGCAAGCTCTCTCTCATCGCTGAGAGATACGTGTGCGTGACTCACGCCGCGTTTCTCGAGCAGGATTGCAAGCTCGGGCGAAAACTCGAGCACCGGCTTTCCCGAGCGCAGATTGCTCACCCACACGCCATGCCAGTTGGCGGGCGCGTGGATGCCGGTGCCGAGCGCCTTGGTAAACGCCTCCTTCGCCGCAAAGCGCTTGGCGAGATAGGCGACGGGCTGCCTGTGCCGCGCGAAGCGCAGCAATTCCGGCTCGCACAGGATCCTGCGCGCAAAACGCTCCCCGAATCGCTCGAGCGAGCGCGCGATGCGCGCAATCTCGATGATGTCGGTGCCGACGCCGTAGATCATCGCGCCTGGCTCGCTTCCACCATCAGGCGTTTCATCTCCCGCACCGCCTCGCGCAGCCCGGTGAACAGCGCGCGGCTGACCACCGCGTGCCCGATGTGCAGTTCGCGCAAGCCCGCCAGCCGCGCGACCGGAGCGACGTTGAAGTAGTTGAGCGCATGACCGGCGTTGAAACGCATGCCGAGCGCGCGGATCTGCTCGCCCGCGCGCGCGATCTTGTCGAGCTCGGCGGCCACCGCCGGGCTTTCGGCGTCGCGGCCCCGGGAGTGGAATGCGTGCGCATAGGGCCCGGTATGGACTTCGCACACCGAGGCGCCGATGCGCCGCGCGGCATCGATCTGGCGCGGGTCTGCGTCGATGAACACGCTGACCACGATGCCGGTGTCGGCAATGCGCGCAACCGACTTCGCCAGCGCGGCCTCCTGCGACACGATGTCGAGGCCGCCTTCCGTCGTCACTTCGTGGCGGCCTTCCGGGACCAGCATCGCCATTTCGGGACGAATGCTGCGCGCGATTTCCACCATCTCTGCTGTCGCCGCCATCTCGAGATTGAGCTTGATATGGGTCAGCTGCCGCAGCCGGCGCACGTCCTCATCCTGGATGTGGCGCCGGTCCTCGCGCAGATGCACGGTGATGCCGTTCGCGCCGCCCAGGTGCGCTTCGACCGCGGCCCACACGGGGTCGGGTTCCCAGGTGCGCCGGGCCTGCCGCACCGTGGCGATGTGATCAACGTTTACGCCCAGCTCAATCATGATCGTCACATTTCCTGAAGTTCCAGCAGCACCGCGCGCGTGTGCAGCGTCTGACCTTGCAGCCGGTGGCCGATCAGAGCTCGCATCAGTGAGCGGCTCTCGATCTGCGTTTCCGGCCGGCGATAATCATCGGCCTCGATGTCGAGCAGCGTGCGCCCGCTCACCGCCAGTTCGCCGCTCGCGCCATTCGCCGCCACCGGGCCACGCTCGGGCTCGTACAGGTAGCTGCGTTCCGGATCGATCGGCGCACCTTCGGTCGCCTCGCGGTTCAATTGGAGAGCATACCCCAGCCCCGCAAGCAAGCGCCGCTCGAACATGCGCAGTACCGTGGCGGTCGGAAGGGCGCCCTGCCCGAGCCTGGCGAGGCCGTCACGATAGTCGTCGTAGAGGGTCTCGTGCGGGTCGTCGCGCGGCAGCAGGCGCAGCAGCAACTCGTTGAGGTAGAAACCGCACATCAGCCCCGCGCCGCGCAGAAAACTGCCGGCGCCCTGCCACTCCGCGCCGGTCAGCGTGCGCATCTCGCCGCTGCCCGACCACGAAAGACCCAGCGGCTGGAACGACAGCAGCACGCCGCGCAGCGCCGAGCGCGGCCGGCGTGCTCCCTTCGCGATCAGCGCCGTTCGACCGTGCCGGCGCGTGAACGCCTCGATGATGAGGCTGGTCTCGCGATAGGGGTAGCTGTGAAGCACGAAACCCGGTTCGTGCTCGGCCCTTGGTCTGGTCACCAGGTCGCAGTTCCTACTTGTGCCCGAGGGCGTGCAGCATCCTCTCGTCCTCGCTCCAGCCGCGCTTCACCTTGACCCAGGTGCCGAGGTACACCTTGCCGCCGAACATCGTCTCCATGCCCTTGCGTGCGGCGGTGCCGATCTGCTTCAGGCGCGCCCCCTTCTCGCCGAGCACGATCGGCTTGTGGCTGTCGCGTTCCACCCAGATGGTGGCTTCGATCCGGCGCAGCCGTCCCTCCTCCTTGAAGCTCGCGATTTCGATCTCGCAGGCGTAGGGAAGCTCTTCGCCGAGATTGCGGAACAATTGCTCGCGCAGCAGCTCGGCGGCGAAGAAGCGCTCGTCGCGATCCGTGAGCTGATCCGGCGGGTAGATCGCATCCTGCTCGGGCAGCGCATCGCGCAGCGCTGCAAGCAGGACCTCGCAGTTTTCACCACTCATGGCGCTGACCGGGACGATCGCGGCGAAATCACGCTGTTCGGCCAGCCGCTCGAGGAAGGGCATGAGTTTGTGTCGCGGCTTGACGCGGTCGATCTGATTGACGATGGCGACGATCTTCCCGTCTGCCGGCACGCTGGCAAGCACCTCTCGATCGGCGTCGCTCAGGCGCATCGCCTCGAGCACCCACCCCACGACGTCCGCGCCGCCCGCTGCCTCGCTCGCCCGGTTGTTGAGCGCGCGATTCAGGCGGCCGCCGTGG
The DNA here is from genome assembly GCA_016195915.1 of Betaproteobacteria bacterium. Classification (GTDB taxonomy): domain Bacteria; phylum Pseudomonadota; class Gammaproteobacteria; order Burkholderiales; family SG8-39; genus JADGRQ01. The sequence goes on from JACPYS010000015.1 coordinate 12,614, forward strand.
CGCGATTGCATGCCGGGCGCGTCGACGAAAATGTACTGGCAATCGGCGTTGGTGAGGATGCCGGTCACCAGATGCCGCGTGGTCTGCGCCCGCCCCGATACGATCGAGAGTTTCTCGCCCACCAGCCGGTTGAGCAGGCTGGATTTCCCAGTATTGGGGCGGCCGGCCAATGCGATGGTGCCGCAGCGGTAGCTCATCGATGCCTCAATTGCCGATTTTCCCCAGCAGCGCTTCCGCAGCGTCCTGCTCTGCCGCGCGGCGCGAACGGCCGCTGCCCGTGCCACGCAAGTCGAGCGGCGCAACTACGCACTCGACTTCGTAGGTCTTGCGGTGTGGCTCGCCTTTGGTCAATACGACGAAGTACTTGGGAGGTGGATGCCGCCGCCCCTGAAGATATTCCTGCAATCGTGTCTTGGCATCCTTCGTCGGCCGTGAGGCGTCGAAATCGGCGAGTGCTGCCGCGAAAGTCCTCATGATCGCGTCGCGCGCCGCGGCGTATCCGCCGTCGATGAACAACGCACCGTACACGGCCTCCAGCGCATCCGCGAGGATCGAGTCCCCCGCTGTCAAGCCGCTCGCGCGCTCGCCACCGCCCAGTCGCAGCTGCGCCGAAAGTTGCAGCCCGCGAGCAATGCCCGACAACGCCTCATTGCGGACCAGCGCGGAGCGCATGAGCGAGAGTTTGCCCTCGCTCAGCTGCGGATACCTTTCGTACAGCGCGCTCGAGATGACGCAGTTGAGTACGCCATCGCCGAGAAACTCCAGCCGTTCATTATTGATTTGAGATTCGCGGACGCTACCGTGGGTGAGAGCCTGCTCCAGCAGCGCCAGGTTGCCAAACTGGTAACCAAGGCTCTTTTCCAGGGCCGTTGGCCGTGCCACCGCTGCGCGGCCCGCTAGTCGATCCCCTTGGAATTGGCGGCAAAGTCCAGGTACAGGCCGATGTTCCAGAACAACGGCACTTCCTTGCGATAGTTGAACGACACCACCACGTCACTGCCTTCCTTGGTGATCTCCAGGTCGTTGCCCGAGATGACGCTGATGTTGTCGATCTGCGCCTTCCGGTCGAAAGCCTTGCGCAGCTCGGCCACGCCGCCCTTCTCCCCGGCGGTCGACACGATGGCCTTCTTCACGCTCAGGAACTCCGTATACGCCGGGCCGACCTTCAGGCCGACCATGGCCAGAAGGATGAGGATGACCACCCCTATGAGCAGGCCGCCCAGGCTGACACCGGATTGTTTGCGCACGTAAACCTCCCTGTTCCTATCGGAACGAGCCGAAACGTCCGAGCTCGTTCAGGTTGAGCCAGATGAAAAAAGCCTTGCCCACGATATTCTCGTCGGGCACGAATCCCCACACCCGGCTGTCGCTTGAATTGTCGCGATTGTCGCCCATCATGAAATAATGGCCCGGCGGGACGGTGCACGTCACGCCAGCCGTATTGTAGATGCAATTCCCGGCGTTCGGGAACGAGCGCGTGGACGGGATGAACGACGGGGCGTCGTCTTCCACCAGGATCGGGTGCTCGACTGCGCCCAGGGTTTCGATGAATTGACGCGAGTACTGCATGCGCTCGCGCGACAGGTAATCCGCGAACGTCCGCACCGCCACCGCCTGGCCGTTGATCGTCAGGCGCTTGTTCTGGTATTCGATGCGGTCCCCCGGCAGGCCGACCACCCGCTTGATGTAATCGAGCGAAGTGTCCTCCGGAAAGCGAAACACCATCACGTCGCCGCGCTGGGGGAGGTTCAGTTCGACGATCTTGCGGTTGATCACCGGCAGGCGGATGCCATAGGTGAACTTGTTCACCAGGATGAAATCGCCCACCAGCAGCGTCGGAATCATCGAACCCGAAGGGATCTTGAACGGCTCGACCAGGAACGAGCGCAGCACGAACACGATCAGGATCACCGGAAAGAAACTCGCCGAATACTCGACCCACCACGGTTCCTTGGCATCGGGTGCGCGCCGCTTGCGCAGCACGCGCGCATCCAGCAGCCACACCGAGCCGCTCACCACCAGCAGCGTGAACAGGAACAGCGCAAAACTCATTTGTCATCCATCTGAAGGACCGCGAGGAATGCTTCCTGGGGGATCTCGACCGAACCGACCTGCTTCATGCGTTTCTTGCCTTCCTTTTGCTTGTCGAGCAGCTTGCGCTTTCGCGACACGTCGCCGCCGTAGCACTTCGCCAGCACGTTCTTCCTCAGCGCCTTCACGGTTTCGCGCGCGATGACGTTGGCGCCGATCGCCGCCTGGATGGCGACGTCGAACATCTGCCGCGGAATCAGCCCGCGCAGGCGTGCCACCAGTTCGCGACCGCGATACTGGGCGCTCGAGCGGTGCACCATGCTCGAGAGCGCGTCGACCTTCTCGCCGTTCACCAGCACGTCCAGGCGGACCATGTCGGCGGCCCGGTATTCCTTGAATTCGTAATCGAGCGAGCCATAGCCGCGCGAGAGCGACTTGAGCTTGTCGAAGAAATCGAGCACCACTTCGCTGAGCGGCAGGTCGTAGGACAGGACCACGTGGCGCGCCGAATAATGCAGGTTGGTCTGCGTGCCGCGCTTCTGCGTGCAAAGCGTCATGACCGGCCCGACGTACTCCTGCGGCACGAAGATGGTCGTCGAGATCACCGGCTCGCGGATCTGCTCGATCTTGCTCGGGTCCGGCAGTTTGGCCGGGTTGGAGACCTGCTCGAGCGAGCCATCGCGCAGCAGCACCTCGTACACCACCGACGGCGCGGTGGTGACGAGGCTCACGTGGTACTCGCGCTCGAGCCGCTCCTGCACGATGTCCATGTGCAGCAGGCCGAGGAAACCGCAGCGGAAGCCGAATCCGAGCGCCTGGGATACCTCGGGCTCGTAATGAAACGACGCGTCGTTCAGGTGCAGCTTCTCCATCGCTTCGCGCATCGCTTCGTACTGATTGGCTTCAACCGGATAAAGACCTGCGAATACCTGCGGCTTGACCTCCTTGAATCCGTGCAGCGGCCCGGCCGCGGGCTGGTCCGCGCTGGTGATCGTGTCGCCCACCTTCGCGGCGCGCAGTTCCTTGATCCCCGCAATCACAAACCCCACTTCGCCCGCGCCGAGTGCGTCGCGCACCTGGGATTTGGGCGTGAACACGCCGACCTGCTCGCACTGGTAGTTCGCGCCGCTGCTCATCAACTGCAGCTTGTCCTTGGGCTTGAGCCCGCCGTCCACCACGCGCACGAGTATCACCACGCCGACATAGTTGTCGAACCAGGAATCGATGATGAGCGCCTTCAGCCGGCCTTGCGGATCTCCACGCGGCGCGGGCGTGCGCGCAATGATGGACTCGAGGATGTCCTGCACCCGCTCGCCGGTCTTCGCGCTGGCGCGGATCGCGTCCTCGGCCTTGATGCCGATCACGTCCTCGATCTCCTGGATCGCTTTCTCCGGATCGGCCGAAGGCAGGTCGATCTTGTTGAGCACCGGAATGACTTCGACCCCGAGTTCGATCGCCGTATAGCAGTTCGCCACCGTCTGCGCTTCCACTCCCTGGGAGGCATCCACCACCAGCACCGCCCCCTCGCAGGCGGACAGCGAGCGGCTCACCTCGTAGGAAAAGTCCACGTGACCCGGCGTATCGATGAGGTTGAGATTGTAGATTTCGCCGTTGCGCGCCGTGTAGCGAAGCGCCGCGGTCTGCGCCTTGATGGTGATGCCGCGCTCGCGCTCGAGGTCCATCGAGTCGAGCACCTGGTCCTCCATCTCGCGGTCCGTCAACCCGCCGCAGATCTGGATGAACCTGTCGGCGAGCGTCGACTTGCCGTGGTCGATGTGGGCGATGATGGAAAAATTGCGGATGTGGCTCTGGTTCATAAGAAAAGAGGGTGCCGATAGAAAACCGGGCACCCTCGTCTAAGCCGTTATTTTACCGCAGAAAGCGCCGCAATGGCGGGCGCCGCGCCGGAATCAGGCCAGTACGCGCGCAAGTGCCTCTGCATCCAGAAAATAGTGGCAGATTTCCGACCCGTCCGGCCCCACCAGAACGGGAACGAGTTCACCATAGCGCGCCTCGAGCCGCGCATCGGCGTCCACGTCCGCCTCGACAAATGCGACCCCGCGCGCGCGCAGTTCGCGGGCCATGTCCTCGCACAGATGGCAGTACGAGCGGGAGTACAGCGTAAAGCGCAGTTTCAGCCCTTGTCAGCGAGTCCCGCGACGCTCAGCACGAGCGTGGTCTCGCCGCGCCGCACGTGCAGCGTGACTGCGCTCGACTTGTCGAGCTCGCCGAGGCGTTTGTTGAGCTGTGCGACGGACTTGAGCTCCTCTACCCGGCCCTGGCTCACGATTGCGAGCAGTACATCGCCGCGGCGCACTTCGACGCGTGCATCAGGCCGCACTTCGTCGACCACCAGCCCATGGGAAATCTTGAGTTCCTTCTTCTGCTCGCCGCTCAGTTCGCTGACCACAAGACCCAGACGGTTGGCGGCCAGCGCCGCGGACCGCGGCCGCGGCGAATCGCGGCTCGCAACGCGTTCCTCCGGAATTTCACCCACGGTGATGCTGAGGTCCTTCGCGGCACCCTTGCGCCACACCTGCAGCCCGACCTGGGCTCCAGGCCGTGTCGAACTCACGATGCGCGGCAGATCGGCCGAGGCAGTCACCGGCTTGTTGTCGAACTTCACGATGATGTCGAGGGCTTCAACCCCGGCCTTGTCCGCCGGGCTGCCCTTCTCAACCGAATTCACCAGCGCTCCTTCGGGTCGCTTCAAGCCGAACGAATCGGCCATGTCCTTGGTCACCTCCTGGATCACCACGCCGATGCGCCCGCGGCTCACGCGCCCCTTGCTGCGCAACTGGTTCTGGATGTCCATGGCAAGGTCGATCGGGATGGCGAAGGACAGGCCCATGTAGCCGCCGGTGCGCGAATAGATCTGCGAGTTCATGCCGACCACCTCGCCCCGCATGTTGAACAGCGGCCCGCCCGAGTTGCCGGGGTTGATCGCCACGTCGGTCTGGATGAACGGCACCAGGTTTTCCTGCGGCAGCGAGCGACCCTTGCCGCTCACAATTCCCGCCGTCACCGTGTTCTCGAAACCGAACGGCGAGCCGATCGCCACGACCCACTCACCCACTCTGAGACGCGCAGGATCGCCGAACTTCACCGCCGGCAACCCGGTCGCCTCTATCTTGATGACCGCGACGTCGGTGCGTTTGTCCGAACCGATGACCTTGGCCTTGAACTCACGCTTGTCAGTCAGCCTCACGTTGATCTCGTCCGCCGCCTCCACCACGTGCGCGTTGGTCAGGATGTACCCGTCGGACGTTGCGATGAAGCCCGAGCCGAGCGAGCGCGCTTCAGGCGTGCGCGGCGCGGGACCCGCACCGGGACCCTGTCCGGGGCCCGGCTGGCGCGGGATGAAACGGCGAAAGAACTCATTGATCTCGTCGTCCTCGATGCCGGGGACTTGCGGATTCGCACTGCGGCGTGCCGCCTGCGTCGTGCTGACATTGACCACCGATGGCCCCTGCTCCTCAACCAGGCGGGTGAAATCAGGCAGCGCCTGCGCCGATACCTGAGCCGTAAACAGAAACAATACAAACGCCAGAGTGCTTCGCATCATTTTCCTCGCTTCCCCTAAGTCGATGTGTGCTTACTGCGTAAGTCGATGTGTGCTCACTGCGGAGGCCGGTATTCCACCGTATACGCGATACGCCGGACGCTGGCGGCCGGCGCTTCGCCGACCACCGTGACCGCATGGTTCGCGACCTCGAGCGAATAGATATTGACTGCCCCGATCGAAGACAAGCCCGCCTGCAAGGGCTCAGTGCGTCCCGCCAGCGGCTCGATGAACACCGAGACCGCCGCGAGACCGTCGGAGAATACCGTCTGGCCCACCCGGCGGGATTCCCGCAGCATCCGCATCACCTCCGCCACCTTGTGAAACCCGGGGATCTCGGCCTTCATGGTCCAGCCCGTCGCTGCCAGGTCGGCCGGTTCGACCGCCGCCTGTTCGATCCGCCAGTCCTTGCTGCGCGCTTCGAGCGCCGAGCGCAATCTGTCGCGCCCCGGACGCGGGCCGACATGCAGTTCCGTGAACGTGAACTGCTCCACGGTCTCGCCTTTATCGTTGAACACGCGCGCCCGCAGCAGCATCCCGGTCGCCTTGTCGGCCCATAACTGATAGCCGTAGCGCATCGCGTCCTTCGGCGTAAGCAGGATCACCTGGCAATCGAGGTTCGCAATGCGTGCCGAACCGCCCTTGGTGATCCGGTAGCTTTCAGCCAGGCTGGAGATCTGCGCCGGCAGCAGCGCGGGGAAACTGCGCACGCCGGTGCGCTTGTCGATCTTCACCGTCTGGCTGTCGGGAAGGTAGCACTTGACCTCGTCCTTGAAACGCACCACCTCGCGCTGGGCGCCATCGAGCGCCTCGAGTTTTTCGTAATCGCCCGAGGCATCCACCAGGTGGGTCACGCGCGATGCCTCGCTACGCTGGCCGTCCTGATAGACGAAGGTCCCGGTGTAGCTGAGATTGCTGGTGGCGTGGTAGATCTTTTTCAACCAGCCGGTCGCGTCGTGGGTGTGTTGCGCCTGCGACCCGAAGGAACACAGCGCCGCCGCGATCGCGACCAGGAAGACGCGCGATTTCATTTTCCGCCCAGGGGTTCCGACACGGTGCGCACGTAGGGCGCGACACCCTGCAAATTGCCGCGCGGCGAGTACGCCTGGTGCGCCAGCAGGTAGTCGCCGGCGGCACTGGGCAGCGGCACTCTTGCGACCTGCGCGACCGCCTCGGGCACTGCCTTGGCCGGTGCCTGCGCGACCTCCGCGCCGCGAGGCGGCACGAACGCCATCCAGCCGACCAGCGCCACCGCCGCGATACTTGCAGCGATCGACAATGCGCGCCGGAGCGGACGCCGCGCGTCGCGGCGCGCGCGCGGCGCCAGCACATCGGGCTCGTCGGCCAGTTTCGCCCAAACCCGGTCGGCAAACCCGGCCGAGAGGACCGACGTGTCTCGCAACGCATCACAGATCAGGTGGTAGGTGCGCCAGGTATCCAGCGCCTCGGCGTCGGCCGAAAGTCGAGCGCAGCAGCGCTCATGCTCGCGCGCTTCGAGTTCCCCGTCCATCAGAGCAGATATCTTTTCGTTCATCACCATCTCCGGTCTTCACGCGTATCGAGCAGCGGCCGCAGCTTTTCCGAAATCTCCTCGCGCGCCCTGAAAATGCGCGAACGCACCGTGCCGATGGGACAGTCTATGATTCTAGCGATTTCCTCGTAACTCAATCCCTCGATTTCCCGCAGCTGGATCGCGGTGCGCAGTTCCTCGGGCAGTGCATCCATCGTCGCGTTCAGCATCCCGGCAATCTCCCGGCTGAGCAGCAGGCTCTCGGGTGTATTGATGTCGCGGAACTGCTCGCTGTCTTCAAACCCTTCCACGTCCTCCGCCTCCACGCCCGTCGAAGTCGGCACCCGGCGCCCCGAGGACACCAGCCAGTTCTTGGCGGCATTGATGCCGATACGGTACAGCCAGGTGTAAAACGCGCTGTCGCCGCGGAAACTTGGCAGCGCGCGGTACGCCTTGATGAACGCCTCCTGCGTCACGTCCTCGACCTCCGCAGGGTCGCGAACGTAGCGTGACAAAAGCCGCGCCAGCCGGCGCTGGTACTTGTCGACGAGTAACCCGAACGCGCGCTTGTCGCCGCTCTGCGCGCGCTCGACCAGGCGTTGGTCGATCTCGCGCTCAGACACCGGCCCATCCCGGCACGCCTCGTCCGCAGCACCCTATACGCACTGACAATGATCCCCTCAATTAGTTCGCACACTGCCCGCGTCCGGGCCGTGTCCGCGCGCGGCCCCGGCGCCGCCCCACAGGGCCCAGATCCTGAGCCGGCGGAACCGCTCTCGGGAAAGCATATCCCCCAGAATCGGTATGCGCCGCCGCCGCCCCATCCTGCCCGAAACCGGTACGATCACCACCCAGCGGCTTACGAAACAGGCCGAATCGGCAACGGGAGTCCACTCCAGGCCGTTTCGATCGATGATCCGAAGGTCTCCGGCGGCGTTCAACACCAGGTATGCGGGCGAATCGCGGGCGAGAAGCAGTGCAGGGCCGCGAATCGCAACGGCGCCTGCGGTCATGACCAGCAGCCCGATTGCCGAGCCGGCAGCACCGCCGAACGCCAGCCACGATGCAACCGCGGCGGCCGCATGCGCGCACAGCAGGAAGAGCGTAAGTCGGGGCGAAGCCTGAAGTTTCGCCTCGTTCAAGCCCGTGTAAACACCAGAGTGCCATTCGTTCCGCCGAATCCGAACGAATTGGACATTGCCGTGCGCATGGGCATCTTGCGGGCCAGGTTCGGCACGTAATCCAGATCACACTGCGGGTCGGGGTTGTGCAGATTGATGGTCGGCGGGGAAATCTGATTGTGCAATGCAAGAACCGAGAAGACCGCCTCCACAGCCCCAGCCGCGCCGAGCATATGCCCGGTCATGGACTTGGTCGAATTGACCGCGACGCGCTTGGCGTGATCGCCCAGAACCCGCTTTATCGCCACCGTCTCGGCAATGTCGCCCAGTTGGGTCGATGTGCCATGGGCGTTGACATAATCCACCGCCTCCGCCGAAAGCCCGGCGTCGCGCAACGCGTTGCGCATGCACCTGTATGCGCCATCGCCATCCGCGCTCGGCGCGGTTATGTGAAAGGCGTCCGAGCTCACACCATAGCCGGAAAGCTCCGAATAGATGCGGGCGCCGCGTGCCCTTGCATGGTCGTATTCCTCGAGGACCACCGCGCCGGCGCCCTCGCCCATCACAAACCCGTCGCGGTCCATGTCCCAGGGACGGCTCGCCGCTTCCGGACGGTCGTTGCGTGTCGATAGGGCGCGCGCGGATGCAAATCCGCCCATCGCCAGTTCCGTGATCACCGCCTCGGAACCGCCGGCGATCATCACGTCGGCTTCGCCGTGGCGTATCGCCTTGCCGGCCTCGCCGATGCAATGTGTCGAAGTCGTGCAGGCCGTCACCATGGCCAGGTTCGGGCCCTTGGTGCCGAGCATGATCGACAGGTTGCCTGCGATCATATTGATGATGGTACCCGGGATGAAGAAAGGGGTGATGCGGCGCGGGCCGTTCTTCAACAATTCGTCGTGCTGGGCCTCGATCAACGGCAGGCCGCCGATACCAGAGCCGAAATTGATCCCCACGCGCTCCGCGTTCTCCGGATTGATTTCCACACCGGAATCGCGCCACGCCTGGAGCCCGGCCGCCATCCCGTAATGGATGAACGTATCCATTCTGCGCGCCTCCTTGGGCGACAGATAGGCCGACAGCTGGAATCCCCTGACCTCTCCCGCGATCTGGCTCGAAAGGCGCGACGCGTCGAAACGGGTAATGCGCGAAATGCCGGATTTTCCGGCAAGCACGTTGTCCCATGCTTCCGGGACGGTGTTGCCTACCGGGCTGATGATGCCAAGCCCGGTGACGACCACTTTGCGTCGGGTCATTTCGAGGACGGTAGCAGGCGTTTCCTGCGTCCGTGCAACTCCTGTGCTCAGGACTTCTTGTTCTTGTTGATGAAATCGACAGCTTGCTGGACGGTGGTGATTTCCTCCGCCTTTTCGTCCGGAATCTCGATGTCGAACTCTTCCTCGAGCGCCATGACCAGCTCGACCGTGTCAAGGGAGTCGGCGCCCAGATCGTTGACGAACGAAGATTCATTCTTGATTTCGGCTTCGTTGACGCCGAGTTGTTCGGCAATGATTTTTCTGACGCGCTGTTCGATGTTATCCATGTGCACTGCTCCTTCCCTGTGGGGCCAAGCAAAAAAGTGGGCTGATTTTACCAAATTGGTCGCGCCCGGTCCGCGCCGCGTGTTTTCCGTTCTACGCCATGTACATGCCGCCATTCACGTGCAGCACGGCGCCTGTGATGTACCCGGCGGCCGGCGACGCGAGAAAGGCGGCCGTCGCCGCAATGTCCTCGGGCTGTCCGAGCCGTCCGAGCGGGATCTGAGCGAGCAGGGCGCCGCGCTGCTGTTCGGACAGCGCGCGGGTCATATCGGTGTCGATGAAGCCCGGCGCGATGCAATTGACGGTAATGTTGCGGCTGCCAAGTTCGCGCGCGAGCGACTTCGCCATGCCGACGACCCCGGCCTTCGCCGCGGCGTAGTTCGCCTGCCCGGGATTGCCCGCTGCGCCGACCACGGACGTGATGTTGATGATGCGCCCCCAGCGTGCTTTCATCATGCCGCGCATCACGGCACGCGACAGACGGAACACCCCGCGCAGGTTGGTCTCGATCACCTCGTCCCATTCCGCGTCCTTCATGCGCAAGGCGAGGTTGTCGCGTACGACCGCGGCATTGTTCACGAGGATCGTGATGTCGCCGAATTCCTTCTGCACCGATGTCGCGAGCGCATCGCACTGCGCCGCATCGCGCAGCTCGAGCGGCCTGCCCGCGCCCTTCGCGCCGGCCTGCGCAAGCGCTTCCCCGATCGCCTGCGCGCCTGCATCGGTGGTTGCCGTGCCGATGACCGTGGCGCCTTCCTTCGCCAGCGCCAGCGCGATCGCGCGGCCAATGCCGCGCGACGCGCCCGTGATCAGGGCCGTTTTTCCGTCGAGCGTGCTCATGCGCCTTTCACCTCCGTCAGGGCTGATTCGAGCGACGCACGGTCCGCGATCGCCAGCCCGGTCAAGCGGCCGTCGATTCGCCTGGTGAGACCCGTGAGGACCTTGCCGGGACCGCATTCGATCACGTGCGTTACTCCCGCCCCCGCCATCTGCCGAATCGTCTCTGCCCAGCGCACCGGCGAGGCCGCTTGCCTCACCAGCGCGTCCTTGATCTGTGCCGCATCGCGGCTGATCGAGACGTCCACATTGTGGATGACGTCGATCCCCGCAGGCATCAAGGCCACGCTCGCGAGGTAGGCGCGCAGTTTTTCGGCTGCCGGCTGCATCAGGCTCGAATGAAAGGGCGCACTCACCGGCAGCAGCAGCGCCCGCTTGGCGCCTCTAGCCTTGCATGCCCCCATCGCGCGCTCGACCGCCGCCTTCGCACCGGCGATCACGACCTGCGCAGGTGCATTGAAGTTGACCGCCTGCACCACCTGCCCCCCCGCCGACTCCGCGCAAGCCGCGCGCACCGCGTCGTCATCGAGTCCCAGAATCGCGGCCATTGCACCTTCCCCCACGGGCACGGCCTCCTGCATCACCTGCGCGCGATGGCGGACCAGGGGAAGACAATCACGAAAGGATATTGCGGCCGCAGCGACCAGCGCAGCATATTCCCAGAGACTGTGACCGGCGACGATCGCAGGTGCGGGCCCGCCGCAAGCGAGCCAAGCGCGGTACGCGGCAACGCCCACGGTGAGCATGGCCGGTTGGGTGTTCACGGTCATGTTGAGCTGCTCCGCCGGGCCCGCGTCCAACAGCCTTACGAATTCCGCGCCCAGCGCGTCTGTCGCCTCGGCAAGCACCGCATCGATGCCGGGCAAGCCGTGATACGCCTTGAGCATGCCCACCGCCTGGGATCCCTGGCCTGGAAAAACCATCGCGAGCTTCATTTGGTTGCCGCCCTCACATCGTCAAATAGACCGCAGCCCAGGTAAATCCGCCGCCCACGCCCTCGAGCAGCAATCGATGCCCCGGACGGATACGCCCGTCGCGCACCGCGACGTCGAGCGCCAGCGGCACCGACGCGGCCGAGGTGTTGCCGTGGCGATCCACCGTGACCACGACCTTTTCCGACGGGATGCCGAGTCTTCGCGCTGTCGCCTCGAGAATGCGCACGTTCGCCTGGTGGGGGATCAGCCAGTCGACGTCGGCGACGCTCGCCCCGGCGGCAGCAAGCACCTCGCGTCCGACCTCGTCGAGAACCTTGACTGCGAACTTGAAGACCTGCTGTCCGTGCATCTGCAGGTAGGGCGAGCCGAGTATTTTCCCGCCCGAGACATTGCCTGGCACGGACAACATGCCGGCATGGCTTCCATCTGCGCGAAGCACGCTGGCGTGGATCCCTGGCGTGTCGCCCGCCACCAGTACCACCGCGCCCGCGCCGTCGCCAAACAGCACGCAGGTGCCGCGGTCGTTCCAGTCCATGATGCGCGAGAACACTTCCGCACCGACCACCAGTGCGCGTTTTGCCTGACCCGAGCGAATGAACTGGTCGGCAATCGACAGTCCGTACACGAACCCGCTGCACACCGCCTGCACGTCGAAAGCGGGGCAGTTCTTCACACCGAGCTTGGCCTGCAGCAGGCACGCCGTGCTCGGAAAGATGAAATCCGGCGTCGAGGTGGCGACGATGATGAGATCGACATCCTGGGCAGCCAAACCCGCTGCGTCGAGGGCACCTCTGGACGCATCGAGCGCGAGGTCGCTGGCCGATTGCGATTCGTCGGCGATGTGGCGCTGCGCGATGCCAGTGCGCTCCCGGATCCAGGCATCGCTGGTATCCAGCTGCCGGGCAAGCTCGTCGTTGGTCACGACGCGCGGCGGCAGGCAGCTGCCTACGCCTGCGATACGGGAAAAAGTCATTCGACCGTCACACCGGATTTTGGCACCTGCAGATGGGAACGCGTTTGCGCCATGCGCTCCGAGATGCGCTGCACGACGCTGTTGCGCACTTCGTCCACGGCACGCCTGATCGCCTGCCCGAAGGCGTAGGTATCGGCCGAACCGTGGCTCTTGACCACGATACCGCGCAATCCGAGCAGGCTCGCGCCATTGTAACGGCGGTGATCCATGCGCGTGCGGAACGCCTTGATCGCCGGCCATGCGGCCAGCGCGGCGAGCTTGCGCAACGGGTTGCGCGAAAATTCCTCGCGCAGGAAATCCTGGACCATTTGCGCGAGGCCTTCCGAGGCTTTGAGCGCGACATTGCCGACGAACCCGTCGCACACCACGATGTCCGTAGTGCCATGGTAGATATCGTCGCCCTCGACGTTGCCGTAGAAGTTGAGGCCGCTCGCGCGCAGCAACTCACCAGCCTGCTTTACGGTGTTGTTTCCCTTGATGTCCTCGACACCGATGTTGAGCAGGCCTACGGAGGGCCGCTCGCGATGCTCCAGCGCCGATACCAGCATCGCCCCCATCACGCCGAATTGCAGCAGGTTCTCCGGCGTGCAATCGACGTTCGCGCCGAGATCGAGCACGTACGTCTCACCACGCTTCGAGGGCAGCACCGAGCAGATCGCGGGCCGGTCTATTCCCGGCAAGGTCTTCAATACGAATCTGGAAATCGCCATCAGCGCGCCCGTGTTGCCGGCCGAAGCGCAGGCGTGCGCCTCGCCGCTCCTCACCAGGTTGACCGCGACGCGCATGGAGGAGTCTTTTTTCTTGCGCAGCGCGTCGGCGGCGGACTCGTCCATGTGTACCACCTGGCTCGCGTGATGCACGCGCATACCGGGTCCCGCCGCTGCGCCGCGCGCCTTCAATTCCGCCTCGATCGCGTCCCGCAGGCCCACCAGCACGATGTCGATGCCGGGTTCACGCGCGACGAATTCCAGCGCGGCAGCGACCGTCACCGACGGGCCGTGATCGCCCCCCATGCAGTCGATCGCAACCGTAATATTCATGCGCGATGCTCCACCGACCTCGACGGCGCCGTGCGCGGGGCTGCGGCGAGTATCAGTCGCCCTTGGTCTTCAGGACCTTCTTGCCGCGGTAGTGTCCGCTCGGGCTGATGTGGTGGCGCAGGTGCACCTCGCCGGTGGTCGGCTCCAGCGCAAGCGGCGGGTTGGTGAGGAAATCGTGGGCGCGGTGCATGCCGCGCTTGGAGGGGGATTTCTTGTTTTGCTGAACGGCCATTTCCGGACTCCTTCGTAAGATCAGTGTTTGCGGCCGTCCGGGCTGGCATCGCCCAGCAGGCCGCGCAATTTCTCAAACGGCGAACCGCCTTCATCGCTACCCGGGCGCCCCGCCGTACATCGCAGGTGTCGCGGTGCGACGGGCACGCCCAGCACCAGCTCCTCTTCGAGCAGGTCGCGCACTGCCATGTCCTTGCCGCCGACCACGCGCTCGAAATCCGAATCCAACGGGTCGGCGTCGACCTCGGACTGGCGGCGCGCAAGCGTGAGCAGCGTATCCACCGCCAGCGGAAACTCCAACAGTTCGAGACAGCGCTGGCACCTCAGCCTCAGAACCCCGCGCAACTCGACGCGCAACGCAGCTCGTCCCCTCGCATCGCGCTGCCCGCTTACCGCATACTCCAATTCACCCGAAGCATCGTGCAGAACATCGGGCAAGCGCGTGAAGTCCGCGATCGGCCACACGCCGCGCAACGCCTCGCCCGATTCGGCGAACTTGAATCCATCGATCACCGGCTGGTGCGGCATAAACGGTAAATGATATCATTGCCTAAAAAACCTGTCAAAACAAAGCCATGCCTCTCCCGCAACGCAACCTCGTTCTGGCCTCCAGTTCCCTCTACCGGCGCCGGCTGCTGGAGCGGCTCGGGCTGGCGTTTGAATGCACACGGCCGGAAGCGGACGAAACACCGCTTCCCGGCGAGTCGTTCGAGCGAACCGCGAGCCGGTTGGCCGAACTCAAGGCACGCGCGGCGGCGCCGCATTTCCGCGATGCGCTGATCATTGGTTCCGACCAGGTAGCCTCCTGCGCGGGCGTACGCATGGACAAGCCCGGCAGCCACGAAAACGCCGCGCGACAACTGCGCCACATGAGCGGACGCAGCGCGCGATTCGACACCGCGGTCTGCCTGCTGGACACGGCAACGGGAAGGCTCGCGTCGAAAAACGTGTCCTGCGAAGTCGTATTCCGCGTCCTGTCGTCCGCTCTGATCGAGCAATACCTGGCACGCGAACAGCCCTACGATTGCGCGGGCAGCGCGAAATCCGAGGGGCTCGGCATCGCGCTCATCGCCGCGATGCGCACCGACGATCCGACTTCCCTCATCGGCCTGCCACTGATCGCGCTCACCGATCTGCTGGCCGAATTCGGACTACCGGTGCTGGCGGTGGACTGATCAGCGCAGTGCGGGCGCCTGGCGCGCGATGACCTCCGCAAACGCGCTCGCCGCCCCCATTCCGATGCGGCGCGCGAATTTCTCCGCGATGTTCTCCTTCTGAGTGAAATCGACGATGTCCTCCGCCTTGATGACTTCGCGCGCGACGAAATCGAGGCTGCCGAAGGCGTCCGCGAGACCGATGTCCACGCTCTTCCGGCCGGTCCATATCAGACCGCTGAACATCTCGGGCGTTTCCTTGAGACGCGTGCCGCGGCCCTGGCGCACCACGCTGATGAACTGGCGATGGATCTCGCCCAGCATTTCCTGCGCATGCTGTTTCTGCTTCTCGTCCACCGGCAGGAACGGATCGAGAAAGCCCTTGTTCTCGCCCGCCGTGAGCAGGCGGCGCTCGACGCCGATCTTCTCCATCAGCCCCGTGACGCCGAAGCCGTCGAGCCGCACCCCGATCGAGCCGATCAGGCTGGAAGGATTGACGTAGATCCTGTCCGCGCCCGCAGCGACGAAATACCCGCCCGAAGCGCACAGGTCCTCGACCACGGCGTAGAGGGGGATGTTGGCATTCTTCGCGCGCAGCCGCTTCATCTCGTCGAAGATGATCTGCGCCTGCACCGGGCTGCCGCCGGGCGAATTGATGCGCACCACCACGCCCTGGGTATTCTTGTCCTTGAATGCCGCCTGCAGCGAGGACATGATCTTTTCCGCGCTCGCGTCCGTGCCGGGTGCGATCAGACCGTTCACCTCGACCAGCGCAGTGTGCTTGCCGTCGGTCACCAGATCGGTCTTCGATTTCCAGTCGAAAGCCAGCAGCACGAATGCTCCGATGTAGGCAAATGTAAGAAGCTTGAAAAAGATGCCCCAGCGGCGCGAGCTGCGCTGTTCCCTGATCGCCGCAAACGCGAGCTTTTCAATCGTCTCGCGTTCCCAGTTCTCGTCAGCCATGGTTGTCTTCCTCGAGGTAGATGCGGCCGGCGCGCTCCACGACCGCGAGCTTCTGCAGCCCGCCGCTGCAAGGCCCGCCCAGGCACTCGCCCGTGTCGGGCGCGTACAGCGCACCATGGGTCGAGCATATCAAAACAAGCCCCTCGGCATCGAAGAATTCGCCTGGCCGCCAGTCGAGTTCCATCGAAACGTGCGCGCAACGGTTGAGGTAGGCGTGAACGCGGCCTTCGAAGCGAACCGCGAATGCCGGCATCGTCTCTCGTGCAGTGCGCACCTCGAAGCGCACACCGCGCTTCGAATCCTCGAGTTCGCCCGAGGCGCAGATCAGGCGTTCGAGCGCAGCCATATGCGCAGTTCGGCAACGCTCGACACCAGGCCGCGAGGCGCAAGCGCCCGCAGCGACTCCTGCGGGTGCGCGCCATAGGTGACTCCGACTGCGTCCACACCGGCGTTCGCAGCCATCTCGAGGTCATGCGAGGTGTCACCGATCATCAGCATCGCCTCGCGCGGTGCGCCGAGTTCGGCACCAAGTTCGTCCAGCATGGCCGGGTGCGGCTTCGGCTGGGTCTCGTCGGCGCAACGCGTGGCAACGAAGTGCGCACGCAGCCCGCTTGCGTCCAGCGCCCGGTCCAGCCCACGCCGGCTCTTGCCGGTGGCGATCGCGAGCGCGCGCCCTTGCGCCGCCAGCTCGGCGAGCAATTCGCGCACCCCCGGGAAAAGCGAGATCGCCTCCTCACGAGCGAGGAAATTCCTGCGGTACACGGCGGCGAACGCGTTGTAACCCACGGGAGGAAGTTCGGGGACCGCATGGCGCAGCGAATCCTGCAGCCCCAACCCGATGACGTGGCTTGCGCGTTCACGCGACGGCACCGGCAGCCCCATATCGCGCGCCGCCTGCTGGATGCATTCGACAATGGCGGAGGCGGAGTCGATCAGCGTGCCATCCCAGTCGAATACCAACACGCGGTAGCGACGCTCAGCCATCGACGATTCCCGGCAGCTGGGCGAGCGCAAACGCCTGCATGTCGGCAGGCAACGGCGCCTCGAGCCGCAACTCCTCGCCGCTCGCGGGATGCTTGAAGCGCAGACGCGCGGCATGCAGCATCAGGCGCAATACCCCGTCCCTGGCGAGCGCCCGGTTGAGTTCAAAATCGCCGTATTTGGTATCGCCCAGGACCGGATGCCCGATGTGCGCGAGATGCACGCGGATCTGATGTGTACGACCGCTGCGCAGGCGCGCCGCGATCGAACTGTAGCGCCCGCCGACCGCGAGCGGGCGAAACTCGGTCAGCGCGTGCCGCCCGGCCCCTTCCACCCGCACGCGCCGTTCGCCCTCGCCGGTCACGAATTTGTGCAGCGGCGCATCCACCGCTCGCGGCCCCCCCTTCCATCGGCCGCGCACCATCGCAACGTAGTGCTTTCCCACCTCCCCTTCGCGCAACATGCGATGCAGTTCGACCAGCGCGCTGCGCTTCTTGGCGATAATCAGCAGCCCGGACGTGTCGCGATCGAGCCGGTGCGCCAATTCGAGAAACTTTGCGCCGGGGCGTTCCGTGCGCAACCACTCGATCACGCCGTAGCTCACTCCGCTGCCGCCGTGCACGGCAACTCCGGAAGGTTTGTTCAGCACGAGTATGGAGGCGTCCTCCAGCACGATCGGCAGGTCCAGCGGCTGCGGCGCCGGCTTTTGCGGCCGCTCGGCGATTCGCACCGGAGGCACGCGGACCCGGTCGCCGGGTTTCAGCCGGTAATCCGGTTTCACTCGGCCGCTGTTGACCCGAACCTCGCCGCTTCTGAGCACACGGTAGACGTGGCTCTTGGGCACGCCCTTGAGCCGGCGCAGCAGATAATTGTCTATGCGCTGCGCGCTGGATTCATCGTCGACTTCGAGCAAGGTCGCCCGAGGCTTGCCTAACTCTTTCATTTTGTTTATGATCCGCCGGCTTGCTTCGAGCTGCGAGGCAATGGTCAAGGTAATACCGGCGCGCCGCGCCGGTGACCAGTCACCCGCCTCCCGTCCGGCGAAGCCGGGCCTGAAGCAGTTGGTTAATGTCGCTCACCGCAAGTAGCGATAGTACTTGAAGCGCGCGTAGAGAGTCTGTTCCGAACCGGTTGCTCACCGCGCCCCGCGCAATTCGCGGAGCGCTTGGATTCCCGGCCATCGCCGACACTTCCTCCAACACGAGGTATCTCTCCGATCGAAGAGGGTTTGGACCGAACATACCGCCAGTAACACACTGAGCGGCGGATCACGCCGTCTCCTGCGCGCGCAGGAGAACAACAAGTGAAACGCATGCTTTTCAATGCGACGCAGCAGGAAGAACTGCGCGTCGCGATCGTCGAAGGCCAGAAACTAGTCGACCTGGATATCGAATCAGCGTCAAGGGAACAGCGCAAGAGCAACATTTACAAAGCCGTCATCACCCGCATCGAGCCCAGTCTCGAGGCGGCATTCATCGACTACGGCGAAGAGCGTCACGGCTTCCTGCCGTTCAAGGAAATCTCGCGCAGCTATTTCAGACCCGATGTCGACGTCGGGCGCGCCCGCATTCAGGACGCGCTGCGTGAAGGCCAGGAGTTGATCGTCCAGGTCGAAAAAGACGAGCGCGGCAACAAGGGCGCAGCGCTCACGACTTTCATCAGCCTGGCGGGCCGGTACCTGGTGCTGATGCCGAACAACCCGCGCGGTGGCGGGGTTTCCCGCCGCATCGAAGGCGAAGACCGCGACGAGTTGCGCGCCACCATGGACCAGCTCGAGCTGCCCGAAGGCATGAGCGTGATCGCGCGCACCGCGGGCATCGGCCGCAGCATCGAGGAACTGCGCTGGGACATGAACTACCTGATGCAGTTGTGGCGTGCGGTCGAGTCCGCCGCGGACCTGCGCAAGCCCGGCGATCCGAAACCTGAAGGCGGTTCCAAGCCGTTCCTGATCTACCTCGAATCGAGCCTGGTGATCCGCGCGATTCGCGACTATTTCCAGGCCGACATCGGCGAGCTGCTGATCGACACCGAGGAAATCTACGAGCAGGCGCGTGCCTTCATGCAGACGGTGATGCCCGCGAGCGTCGGCAAGGTCAAGCTGTACCGCGACGACGTGCCGCTGTTCTCGCGCTTCCAGATCGAGCACCAGATCGAGACCGCGTACTCGCGCCAGGTCGGCCTGCCCGCTGGCGGCTCGCTGGTCATCGACCACACCGAGGCGCTGGTGTCGATCGACGTCAACTCGGCACGCGCCACCAAGGGGCACGACATCGAGGAAACGGCGTTCCGTACCAACCTCGAGGCCGCCGAAGAAGTCGCCCGCCAGCTGCGCCTGCGCGACCTGGGCGGGTTGATCGTGGTGGATTTCATCGACATGGAGTCGCAGAAGAACCAGCGCGAGGTGGAAAACCGCTTTCGGGATGCGCTGCGCCACGACCGCGCGCGCGTCCAGATCGGCAAGATCTCCCGCTTCGGCCTGATGGAGCTTTCGCGCCAGCGGCTGCAACCTTCGCTCGGCGAAACGAGCCACAATTCCTGCCCGCGTTGCAGCGGCACGGGCTTCATCCGCGGCACCGAATCGACCGCGCTGCACCTGCTGCGCATCCTGCAGGAAGAGGCGATGAAGGAGAACACCGGCGCCGTGCATGCGCACGTGCCGGTCGACGTCGCGACGTTTCTGCTCAACGAGAAACGCGCCGAGATCCAGAAGCTCGAGGCGCGTCTCAAGGTGAACATTGTGATGGTGCCGAGCCCCAACCTCGAAACACCGCATTACCGGGTGCATCGCCTCAAGCACGACGAGCTCAACCTGATGGAACACGTGCCGGCAAGCTACGAGCTGACCGAGGCGCCGGAGGAACCGAAACCGCTGCCCGGCATGGCCGGGGCGGAAGTCCCGAAACCGCGCCAGGAAGCCGTGGTCAAGGGCATCACACCGGACCAGCCTGCGCCGATGGTTTCGGAGCAGTCGCCAGCCGAGCGGCAGGCCCAACGCGAGGCGGCGCTTCCCGCCGCAGCCGCGCCCGCCGCAAACGCCTCGGCCAACGACGTGGAGCGTCGAGGAATAATTACCCGTATCCTCGGTTGGTTCCGGGGTGGCGAGCGCGGTGCGGAAGCCGCCAACGACGCGCCCGCGCCAGCTGCTCAGGCGCAACAGGTCCAGACCCCGCAACGTCAGGAACGAGGCCAGGAGCGGGGGCAGCCGCGTCAAGGCGGTCGCGAGCAACAGCGCCGTGGCGAACGTGGTGACCGCGGCGAACGTCAAGCTGGGCGTGACCAGCGCCCGCGCCCGGCACAGGGTGACCGCGGAGAACGCGGAGAACAAGGACCGCGCCGCGATCGTGGCGAGCGCGGCGACGGACAACGCCGCGAGCGTGGTGAACGTGGGGAAGCGCGCCGGGATCAAGGGCAAACGCAGCGTCGTGAACAGCGCCCGCCGCGCGATCAGGTGAACGCGCAAGCGCCGCAATCCCCGGAGCTGCAGGCGCATGAGCAGCACAGTCTGGAGTTGCAGCCACAGGAGCAGAAACCGCGGGACGTTCAACGTCCTGAACAGCAGCCTGGTCCGCAAGCCGTTGCGCAGGATGGCGAAGAGAAACGTCGCAGCCGTCGCGGCGGGCGCAATCGCCACCGCGGTGAACGTGGCGAGCGAGGTGAACGTATCGAGCGCGCCGAGCGGGCCGAGGGTAGCGAAAATGCTGTGCCCGAGCCTCGCTCGACCGACGATCATCGCCGTCTCCAGGCGGAGGCCGGCGCGAGGATGATGCAGGCCGAAGCCGCCGAATCCGCGCCACCACACGCCCAGGAGTCCACCCCTGCCGCGCCGTCGGTGAGCGCCCCCGCCGCGGTGGCAGCGATCGTCGCTGCGCCGGAGGCCGAGCGCGCACCGATCGAGCGCGCACCGATGGTAATCGAACCGGCGCCCTTGCCCATTCCGGCACCCGCGCCGCGGGCTGTTGTGCCCGCCGCTGTCCGGGTTGACCCGCGCGCCGTGCTCGAGACCACGGGCCTGCAGATGGTCGAAACCGACCGCTCCAAGCTTGCCCCGGTGTTGCCCGATGAACCGCCCGTACCGCTTGGGCGTCCGCGACGCGAGCGGCCCCGGCCCGTTGCTGAAGAGGCGCTGCAGCAGGTTGAAACAAAGAATTAGCGGCTACCCGGCGGCAGCGGACTCCTCTCCCAGGAAACGGCATGGGGTTGTTAATTGACGGAATCTGGCGCGACGAGTGGTACGACACGGCCGCCGCGGGCGGGCGCTTCATGCGTCCGCCCGCCAGCTATCGCAACTGGGTAACCCGCGATGGGACAGCAGGGGCCGTGGGCGTGGCTGGCTTCGCAGCAGAACCGGGACGCTATCACCTCTACGTGAGCCTGGCGTGCCCCTGGGCCCATCGCACGCTGATCATGCGCGCGCTCAAGGGACTGCAGGAACTGGTCCCGCTCTCGGTGGTGCACTGGCGCATGCTCGATCGCGGCTGGACGTTCGAAGGCGGTCCCGGAGTCATCCCGGATCCAGTGCTGGGCGCGCAATACCTCTATCAGATCTACCTCGCCGCGGACCCCTCCTATACCGGCCGCGTCACCACGCCGGTGCTGTGGGACCGGAAGACGCGAACGATCGTGAACAACGAATCGTCGGAGATCATCCGCATGTTCAACTCTGCCTTCGACGCAGTGGGTGCGCGCCACGGCGACTACTATCCCGCGGACCTGCGCGACGAGATCGACGCGCTGAACGCGCGCATCTACGAAACCGTCAACGACGGCGTGTACAAGGCCGGATTCGCGACGACGCAGGCAGCGTACGACGGCGCGGTCGGCCCGCTATTCGAAACGCTGGACTGGCTCGACGCCAGCCTGGCGCGGCGGCGTTACCTGTGTGGCAATCGCGTGACCGAGGCAGACATCCGGTTGCTCACCACGCTGCTTCGCTTCGACCTGGTGTATTTCTCGCATTTCAAATGCAATGCGCGGCGGATTGCGGATTACCCCAATCTCCACGGCTATGCGCGGGACCTCTACCAGATGCCCGCAGTGGCCGCGACCTTCGATCCGGAGCACGTCAAGCGGCACTACTACGAAAGCCATCGCAAGCTGAATCCGAGTGGCGTCGTGCCGGTCGGGCCGGCCATCGACTTCGGCGGCGCGCACGATCGCGCGCGCCTCGGACTCCCAGTCTGATCCCGCGCCCGCCTGCTCAGGATACCCCTGCCATCCGCGGTTGCCTGGCAGCGGTCCAGCGCTCGAGTTTCTCCCTCGCGCCGTTCGTTGCCGGATCCATCTCGCGCTCGTGGCGGGCGGTCTTCGCCGCAAGCTCGATCACGTAACCGTTCGGGTCGCGAAAATAGATGGAGTGGATGAATCCGTGGTCCGAGACGCCGCGCGTCTCGACTCCCGCCGCCTTGCCCTTGGCAAGCATCCGCTGCAGCGTCTCGGCGTCGACCTCGAGAGCGATGTGCAGGTCGTAATCGTGCTGCGGCTTGAACTCGAACGGCATGTCGGGGGCTTCGAAAAAAGCCAGATAGGACCCGTCGCCGAGTTCGTAGAAAGTGTGCAGCGTCTCGGTCTTGCGCCCGCTCTTCGTCTCCTTGATCTCCAGCGTCCCGGCGAGCTTCAGTCCGAGAAAGTCTTCGTAGAATCTCCTCGTCTCTTCCGAGCCGCGGCAGCGGTATGCGTTGTGATGAAGCCGGTGGATCATGGAATCACCCCCTTTCGGCATGGATTCAGATCGCGACGAAACTCTGGCCCTTGAGCGAAGCCCCGAATCCGTCGATGGCCTCGTGCACCTTGGACCAGCTCTTGAACGCCTTCATGTTGCGCAGCCAGCGCTCGATGTTCGGGTAGGCGGAATAGCTGCAACCGATCAACCCGCCGAGCGCGATCATCTCCGCACCCATGTAATCGGCCAGCGTGATCGTGTCGCCGCACAGGTACGCCTTGTTCGGCCCGATCAGGTTGTGATCGAGGATCTTCAACCATCCCTGGGTCTTTTGCTTCGCCCAGTCGAGCGTTCCGGACTGGACGGTGTCGCTCGGCCGCTTGTGATGCGGGAACGTCTGCGGATAGATCAACCCGTAGGCGAAGTCCCGGTAAATGTTGGCATTGAACCAGTCCATCATTTCATTGACGCGCGCGCGCGCCTTCGAGTCCTTCGGATAGGCAGGCGAGCCCGCCTTGTCTGCGAGGTATTTGACGATCGCGGAACTTTCGGTGAGCCGGAAATCGCCGTCCTCGAGCACCGGAACGAGGCAGTTGGGATTGATGCTGGCGAATTCGGGCTTGAGATGCTCGCCGGTAAACAGGTCGACGATCTGGTAATCGAGATCGATGCCCTGCTCCGTGGCAAACATCTGGACGATCCGGCTGGTGGTGGATGCGGGATGGTAATAGAGCTTCATGGGCCTTCCTCCTTGAGTGACGGTCGCAGGGCGAGAGTTTAGCTCGCTTCACCCGCGCAGGCGAATCGAATGGCGCGGCTCGAGTCGCAAAGGGGCGGGCGGTACAATTCCCGGACAAAGGAGGCCTTCCATGGTTCCGCGCATCGTTGCTTTCATCGCATTCCTGCTTGCGGCGCCGCAGCCGGCGCTCGCGCAAGGCAGCCTGATCCTGATGTGCAGCGTACAGCTCGAATGGTGCCAGGGCATGGCCAATGAGTTCTCGCGCCTGACCGGCATCAAGGTATCGATGACGCAGAAGGGCTCGGGCGAATCCTTCGCGCAGCTGCGCGCGGAGCGGGCCAATCCCAGGACAGACGTATGGTGGGGCGGCACGGGCGATCCGCATCTGCAGGCCGCCGAGGAGGACCTCACGCAGGCCTACCGCTCGCCGATGCTCGCCGAGCTGCATCCCTGGGCAACCAGGCAGGCCGAGATCTCCGGCTACAGGACGGTCGGCATCTACGCCGGTGCGCTCGGCTTCTCGTTCAACACGGAACTGTTGAAGAAGCGCAATCTGGCTGCGCCGAAATGCTGGAGCGACCTTCTGCTGCCCGCGCTGAAGGGCGAGGTCCAGATGGCGAACCCGGCGTCTTCCGGCACGGCCTACACCGCAATCGCGACGCTGGTGCAGGTGATGGGCGAGGACAAGGCTTTCGACTACCTGAAGAAACTGCACACCAACATCAACCAGTACACCAAGTCGGGCACTGCGCCGGTCAAGGCGGCCGCGCGCGGAGAGACCACCGTCGGGGTGTCCTTCGTGCACGACGTGGTGACCGAGGCGGTGGCCGGGTTTCCGGTCGGCATGGCGACTCCCTGCGAGGGCACCGGCTACGAGATCGGCTCGATGAGCATCGTCAAGGGCGCGAAGAACGCCGATGCTGCAAAGAAATGGTACGACTGGGCGTTGAGCAAGGAGGCGCAGGCGATCGGCGCCAGGACCAAGCAGTTTCAGCTGCCCTCCAACCGCAATGCCGAGCAGCCGAAGGAAGCGCCGAAGTTCGCGGCCATGAAACTCATCGACTACGACGCGAAGAAATACGGATCCTCGGAGGAGCGGCGCCGCCTGATCGAGCGCTGGGAGAGGGAAGTCAACACGCTGCCGCGCTGAATCATGCTGCAGCTCGGGACGGCGCTGTTTTCGCTGTGCCTCGCAGCGGAAGCCTGCCTGCGCCTGGGTTGGTGGCGCGGCGAGCGCTTCGCGCTGTACCTGCTGCTCGCCTGCGCCGCGCTGGTGCTGGTGTTCGTGTTCTTCCCGGTGTCGACGCTGCTGGTCTCGGCGGTGCTCGATGAGCACGGCACCCTGGCCGCAGCAGAGTTCTGGCGCCGGCTCAGCGCAGAGCGAACCTGGAGCCTCGCCTGCCTTGCGGGACGCGGTGCCTGCGGGGCGGCATGGAACACGCTTTCGCTTGCGCTCCTCACCGCGAGCGGCACCACGCTGCTCGGCCTGGTGTTCGCCCTGCTGGTCACACGCGCGAAACTACCCGGACGCCGCGCGCTTCGGCTCCTTACCGTGCTCCCGATCATCACCCCGCCTTTCGTCATCGGGCTTGCGCTGATCCTGCTGTTCGGGCGCTCGGGCGCCGTGAACGCGATGCTCGAATCCGCTTTCGGCATCACCCCGACACGCTGGATCTACGGCCTGCCCGGCGTGGTGCTGGCGCAACTGCTCGCGTACACGCCGGTCGCCTTCCTGGTGCTGATCGGCGTGGTCGAGGGCGTGAGTCCCACGCTCGAGGAGGCGAGCCGCACGCTGCATGCGAGCGAACGGCAGACGTTCGCCCGCGTGTCTCTTCCGCTGATGACCCCGGGTATCGCCAATGCCTTTCTGGTTGGATTCATCGAATCGATCGCCGATTTCGGCAATCCGCTGCTGCTCGGCGCCAACTTCAACGTCCTCGCTACCGAGATCTATTTCGCCATCGTGGGCGCACAGTACGACCAGGGCAAGGCCGCGGCGCTGGCGATCGTGCTGCTCGCGATCGCGCTCGCGGCATTTGCGCTGCAGCGGCTCGTGGTCGGCCGCGGCTCATTTGTGACCCTCACCGGAAAGGGCGATGCCGGCGTGCCGCGGGCCATGGTCCGCGGCGCGCGCGTGACCTGCCTGGCGATTGCGCTTCCATGGACCGCGCTGACGGTGGCGGTATATGCGATGGCGCTGTTCGGCGGCTTTGTCGAGATCTGGGGACGCGACCACAGCTTCACGCTGCGACACTACGCCAAGGCATTTTCACTGGAGTGGACGGTCAACGGGCTGCTGTGGAGCGGCGCGGCCTGGAGCTCGTTCTGGAATACGCTTGCGTTCGCGGCAGTCGCGGCACCGTTGTCTGCGGCCATCGGGCTTGCCTGCGCCTGGCTGATTGAGCGCGGACGCTTTGCCGGGCGCCGCGTGTTCGAATTCCTCACGCTGGTGTCATTCGCAGTCCCGGGCACAGTGCTAGGCATCGCCTACGTGCTCGCATTCAACACCCCGCCAATCGAGCTGACCGGGACGGCGGCGATCATCGTGCTGTCGTTCGTGTTCCGCAATCTTCCCGTGGGCGTGCGCGGCGGAGTCGCGGCGCTTGCGCAGATCGACCGGTCGCTGGAGGAAGCTTCGCTCACGCTCGGCGCGCGCGTCGCTACCGGTCTGCGGCGCGTGCTGCTGCCGTTGCTGCGCCCGGCGCTGGTCGCTGCACTGGTCTATGGCTTCGTGCGCTCGGTGACCACGGTGAGCGCCATTATCTTCCTCGTCTCAGGCGAGACCGAGGTCGCGACCACCTACATCATCGGTCGCGCGGTGAACGGCGATTACGGCGTGGCGAGCGCCTATAGCGCGGTGCTGATCCTGATGATGGTGCTGGCGGTGCTGCTGATCCAGTGGCTGGTGGGCGAACGCCGGCTGGGCCGGCGGGCAATGGTGATCACGGGAGGCGCAGGATGAATGCAGCGGGAGTCGAATTTCGCGGCGTGACGCGCCGATACGGCGACGTCGTTGCGGTGGACGATGTTACGTTCCGCATCGAGGCGGGGACGCTGACCACATTGGTGGGGCCATCGGGATGCGGCAAGACCACGACACTGCGCATGCTCGCCGGGCTCGAGCCGCCCGACGCGGGTACGATCCATATCGCCGGGCGCGATGCGACCCGGCTGGGAGCGGCCGAGCGCGACGTGAGTCTGGTGTTCCAGTCCTATGCGCTGTTTCCCCACATGAGCGTGCTGGAGAACGTGGCCTACGGCCCGAGCGTGCGCGGCCAGGCACGGCGGGCCGCCGCGGAACTCGCGCGCGTTACGCTCGAGGGCGTGGGGCTTGCGGGCCTGGAGGGCCGCATGCCCTCCGAACTCTCGGGCGGACAGCAGCAGCGTGTCGCGCTGGCGCGGGCGCTGGTGCTCGAGCCCAAAGTGCTGCTGTTCGACGAGCCGCTGTCCAACCTCGATGCGCGCCTGCGGCGCCGGGTGCGCGAGGACATCCGCGATCTGCAGCAGCGCCTCGGACTCACCGTGGCCTACGTGACGCACGACCGCGAGGAGGCGCTCGCCGTCTCCGACCGGGTGATCGTGATGGACCGCGGCCGCATCATCGAGCAGGGCAGGCCACTCGAGCTGTTCCTCGCGCCGCGCACGGCCTTCGTCGCGGATTTTCTCGGTGAAGCCAATCTCGCCGAGGCGCGCATCGCTTCGGTCGCGAATGGGCGCGCAGTGGTGCAGTGCGCTGGATTGTCGATCGAGCTCGACGCGCGCGGGCACGAGATGGGGACGGCAAGGCTTGCGCTGCGTCCGGACGCCGTGCAATTGGCCGCGGCGCGGGAGGGCGACGCTTTCGTCGGCGAGGTGCTGCACGCGGCGCATGTCGGACGGTTCGTCGAGTACGACGTCCGCACTGCGGCCGGAGACTGGTTCGTGGCGCGGCCGGGTGCGGAAGCGCAGCATGCGGTCGGGTCGCGCGTTGCGCTTTCGCTGCATCGGGATGGAGCGGTGCTGGTGGATTGAATCTACTCGATGATTTCCAGCGGCGCCTCCACGCCGAATGCGTGGCGCTTCAGTTCGGCGAGCCGGTCGCGCGCCTGCGCGGCCTGCTCGAACTCCAGGTTCCTCGCGTGCTCGGTCATCTGTTTTTCGAGCCGCCTGATCTCGCGCGCCAATTCCTTTTCGCCCATCGCCTCGTAGCGTGCCTCATCCTGCGCCGCCTGCATCAGCTGCGCCGCCTGCTGGGGATCGTAGATCCCGTCGATCAGGTCCTTGATGCCTTTGGTGATGCCCTTGGGCTCGATGCCGTGCAGCAGGTTGAACGCGACCTGCTTGGTGCGCCGGCGCCCGGTTTCGCCGATTGCCGCCTGCATCGAATCCGTCATCACGTCGCCGTACAGGATCGCGCGCCCCGTGAGATGGCGCGCCGCCCGGCCGATGGTCTGGATGAGCGCACGCTCTGAGCGAAGAAAGCCCTGCTTGTCCGCATCGAGGATCGCAACCAGGGACACCTCGGGCAGATCGAGCCCCTCGCGCAGCAGGTTGATGCCCACCAGCACGTCGAACACGCCCAGCCGCAGGTCGCGGATGATCTCGACGCGCTCGACGGTCTCGACCTCACTGTGCAGATAGCGCACCTTCACGCCGTGTCCCGCGAGGTAATCGGTCAATTCCTCGGACATGCGCTTGGTGAGCGTGGTGACCAGCACGCGCTCGTTCCTTTGCACCCGCTTGCGGATCTCCGAGAGCAGGTCGTCGACCTGCGATGTCGCCGGGCGAACTTCCACTTCGGGATCCACCAGCCCGGTGGGCCGCGCGACCTGCTCCACCACTTGCGAAGAACGCTCGCGCTCGTAGTTTGCGGGCGTGGCCGATACGAACACGGCCTGGCGCACGAGCGCTTCGAACTCATCGAACCGCAGCGGCCGGTTGTCGAGCGCCGAGGGCAGGCGGAAACCGTAGTCGACGAGGTTTTCCTTGCGCGAGCGGTCGCCGCGGTACATGCCGCCCAGCTGGCCGATGGTGACGTGGCTCTCGTCGATGAACATCAGTGCGTCGTGCGGCAGATAGTCGATCAGCGTGGGCGGAGGTTCCCCGGGCTTGCGTCCCGAGAGGTGGCGCGAGTAGTTCTCGATGCCTTTGCAGAAACCCAGTTCATTCAGCATCTCGAGATCGAAACGCGTGCGCTGCTCGATGCGCTGCGCCTCGACCAGCTTTCCCGCCCTCTGGAAGAATTCGATGCGCTCCGCCAGTTCAAGCTTGATCGCCTCGACCGCGCGCAGCGTCGTGGCGCGCGGCGTGACGTAGTGGCTCGAGGGATACACGGTGAAGCGCGACAGCCCGTGCAGCGTGCGGCCGGTGAGGGGATCGAACAGCGTCAGCGCCTCGATCTCGTCATCGAACAGCGAAATGCGCACCGCGTGCTCGGCGTGCTCGGCCGGAAACACGTCGATCACGTCGCCGCGCACGCGGAACGTGCCGCGCCGGAAATCGAGCTCGTTCCTTTCGTACTGCATCTGCACCAGCCGCTGCAGCACGTCGCGCTGGCCGATCTTCTCGCCCGTGCGCAGGTGCAGGATCATGCCGTGGTACTCCGACGGATCGCCGATGCCGTAGATCGCGGACACCGTGGCGACGATCACGCAGTCGCGCCGCTCCATCAGCGACTTGGTCGCCGACAGCCGCATCTGCTCGATGTGCTCGTTGATCGAGCTGTCCTTTTCGATGTACAGGTCGCGCGACGGGACGTAGGCCTCGGGCTGGTAGTAGTCGTAGTAGGAAACGAAGTACTCGACCGCGTTTTCCGGAAAGAATTCGCGCATCTCCGAATACAGCTGCGCGGCCAGCGTCTTGTTGGGCGCAAGCACCATCGCCGTGCGCCCCAAGCGGGCGATCACGTTGGCCATGGTGTAGGTCTTTCCAGACCCGGTGACGCCGAGCAGTGTCTGGAACGCCAGGCCGTCGGCGATCCCCTCGATGAGCTGGTCGATCGCCTCGGGCTGGTCGCCCGCCGGTGCAAACGGCTGGTGCAACTTGTACGGGCTGTTGGGAAATGGCGCCGTCACGGTTAGAATCTCGATAGCCAAACTGGAAATCCTAGCACGATGAACGCTCCTCACGCACCCTCCCTGCTCGCCGGAGTCGAGATGGCCCCGCGCGACCCCATACTCGGGATGACCGAGCTTTATGGCGCGGACAAGAACCCGAACAAGGTCAACCTCGGCGTCGGGGTGTACTACGACGACGCGGGCCGCGTGCCGCTGCTCGAGTGCGTGAAACGCGCCGAGCAGCAGATGCTCACCCAGGCCGCGCCGCACGCCTACCTTCCGATCGACGGGATCCCGGCCTATGACAAGGCGGTGCGCGACCTGGTGTTCGGCGCGGACAGCGCGCCGGTGCGCGAAGGGCGCGTGGTCACGGTGCAGGCGCTCGGCGGCACCGGCGGGCTAAAGGTGGGCGCGGACTTCCTCAGGCGCATCGCGCCCGATGCGCAGGTCTGGATCAGCGACCCGAGCTGGGAGAACCACCGGGCGCTGTTCGAAGGCTCCGGATTCGCGGTGAACGCCTACCCTTACTACGACGCGGCGACACACGGCCTCGATTTCGAGGCGATGCTCTCGTCGCTGCGCGCTGTACCCGCGGGCTCGATCATCGTTCTGCATGCCTGCTGCCACAATCCGACCGGCGTGGACCTCAACGCGGGACAGTGGGAAGCCGTGCTCAAGCTGGTGCGCGAGCGCGCACTCGTGCCGTTCCTCGACATCGCCTATCAGGGCTTTGCGGAGGGGCTCAGCGAGGACGGCGCGGTGGTGCGCCGCTTCGCCGAAACCAGCGGCCCGGTGTTCGTGTCGAACTCGTTTTCCAAGTCGATTTCGCTCTATGGCGAGCGCGTCGGAGCGCTGTCGGTCGTTGCGGAGAGCGCAGACGAAGCCGCTCGCGTTCTGTCGCAACTCAAGCGGGTGGTTCGCGCGAACTACTCGAATCCGCCCAGCCACGGCGGCGCGATCGTCACCGCGATTCTCACCGATCGGGAATTGCGCGCCATGTGGGAGAAGGAACTCGGCGCGATGCGCGAGCGCATCCGCACCCTGCGCAAGCGCTTTGTAGAAGGGCTGCACGCGAAAGTCCCCGGCTCGGACTTCAGCTTTGTGGTGCGCCAGCGCGGAATGTTTTCGTACTCGGGGTTGACGAAGGACGTCGTGGTGCGGCTGCGCGAAGAGTACGCGGTGTATGCGCTCGAGTCCGGCCGCGTCTGCGTCGCGGCGCTCAATGCGAAGAATCTCGACTACGTCATCGATTCGATTGCGAGCGTTTTGCGGCGCTAGCGCGACGCAAAGGGAGAGAAGTGCCTGGAAGACCCTGTTTTTCGGGCGGTTGCGATTGCCCCGGCGCGCCAAAATGCCTAAAATGGCCGGCCTTCCAATTCCCCGATAGCTCAGTCGGTAGAGCGACGGACTGTTAATCCGCAGGTCGTAGGTTCGAGCCCTACTCGGGGAGCCAATGCTTTACCCGTTTCTTCCAGCCGCGTTTGCCAGCCGTCCGGCTGCCCGCCAAAAAAGCGAAGCCCCGCAATGACTTCGCGGGGCTTCACAGGTTTGCGGGTTCAGTGTTGGTTGAAATGATAATTCGTTATGAATCGTTCGATCTCGTCCGGCGGCATGCCCGCCTGGCCGAGAAGGATCCGACAATAATCTTCGTCGTGTAGCGTCACTCTGCGAACGTTGACGCGCGCGGTGGTGCCAGCCTTCTTGTAGATCACCACCCTATCTGCTTGCCTCTTAAAACGAAAGTCCAGATCCCGTAACGCATTAATGAGCGCGGCGTTCGGAATCACGCTTGTTCTCCACAACCAATTGCCAAGGGACGTCAAACCGAACGTCACTGGCACTCACTTGCGGAGGCACGTTATTCGCCGTCCAACCGTGTTCCCGGAGGAACTGCTCGAGCTCATTGTCGAGCAGCAAATCCGTCAAAAGAAGTTGAATCGTCTCTTCGATGACGCTGTTCAGCTCATCCAACGAATCAGCCTCAGTCACCTGATTCATCGGCTCACAAACACCTATCCAGCGTCCGGACGTGGTACTACGACGCACATGCCATTGCAGTTGTGCGTGCCCTTCCATCCGAATCGTCACAAGCGCCATATACCCCTCCTGGGTCACAGCGTCCCGACTCAAAGAAGCCGAACGTGCGCGTATCCGGCAATGGTTAGAAGCGAGTATACGTGCAGAGTTCGGCGAGGGCACAGGCTAAATCTCCTTTCTCTCAGTGCGTTGCGCGGACTATTCAACAGCGCCTACAAACTAAGCGCCTGATTTTTCAGGCGCCTGCCTCACGGCTTCAGCGCTCCCAAGGTCAGCTGCACCTCCTGCCCTGCGAGCAACGCCACGGCGTCGAAGCCGCGATTCTCCGGTGGATTCTCGGCGAATCATGTAGACGGTGCTGTAGACGCATTACATCGGCCCTTGGGCCTCGGAACCACTTTCGCGCGACAGGCAGCCTTCCTCTTGGCGCGCTCGCCCCGACCGGCGAAAAGGATTTCCCGCAAGGTGGAAATGCGCTCGAGCGATGGCACCTCTATCGTATCGCCAGACCCGTTGGCCGAGGATGGCGCTCAATGCCGCCTCATGCATCGCCCCACAACGGCTTGCTCAACGCTGCCGTGAACGCGGAAAACATCAAGTTGAAGCTCACGCTGACCCGGCTGTCGCTGCCTGCGTTGGCATCGACAGAGTGTTGCAAGTACGAAGGAAAGACGAGCAGCGTGCCGTTTCTCACCCGAACTACGACCTGATCGGTATTGGCAGAGGTGAGCTCCGTGACCGGTGGCCTGATGACGCCGGCTTGACTGCGCGGGTCGTGGAAGTTGATGGTATCGGCGCCGGGCCAGGTGCGCACGTAGTACACGGCGCTCAGGTAATTGTTGGGGTGGCTGTGCGAGCGGTGCGCGGCGCCCGGCGCATACAGGTTGGCCCAGCAACCGGTGATTTCGATCGCTTCTGCGCCGATCTTCAGGAACTGCAGCACGCTCGCCGCCGCGCGGCTGACGCAGTCGCAAAGCTCGCGCAACTCCTCGCGCCGGTGCAGGGCCTGCCCCGACTGCCAAGCTTCGCCGGCCTTCACCTCGGGCAGCCCTTGCCGCAGCGAATGCAGCAAGCCGAGTGTGCTCGCGTCGATCGATTCGTGCACCTCGGCCCGAAGCTGAATTTTCCATACCAGGGTCGGAAACAGCGAAACGACGTCCGAGCTTTCGATCCACGAGCGCGTTCGCGATATCATCATGGAGCCTCCGGGGGTTCTGCTGCCCGACAGATAGAATACGCGGGTGAAGCAGGAAGCCCCTCGCGCCGATGCGATCCTCATCCGCGGCGCGCGCCAGTGACCGTGCACCCGATGGTCCGGGCCAACCAGCCGAATCCGTTCCGCCGCTATGAAGGCGCGTCTTTGCTCCATTTGTCGCGACTGCGCCCGGAGGAAGCGCCGCTCTCGCCCTCGTATGAGCACATTTGTCTTCCAGACGCGGTACCGGGCGCGCCGGTCACCGTGCGTACGCTGTCGCGGCTGTTCGAGTACGCGCTCGCACTGTCGGCCTGGAAGCAAGCTGGCGGCGCGCTGGGCGCTGCGAGTCAATCCTTCGAGCGGCAACCTCCACCCCACCGAGGGCTACCTGCTGGTCGGCGCGCAGCGGTCGCGCCTGCGCAGTCAGGCCTGGCGCAGAGTCGCTCCATGGCGCTTCTGTCGCGTCGTGAGGTGCTCTTGGCAAGATGAACCGCGGGCAGCACTTCCGCGAGGTGCAGCTGTATTTCGAAGAGGGCGACAGTAGGTGGAAATGTATCGGTACCGGCATAGAATCGGCGGGGGCGTGGCTACTGGAGCGGACCTTGAAAAATAAATTTCCGGAATCGCTGCGCCGCGACGGCCTCGCGATCGTTCTTTTCGGCGTGCTTGCCATGGTCCAGGGCGCAATCGCGCAGGACGAAAAGCTTGCCGCCGACGCCCCGCGC
This sequence comes from Betaproteobacteria bacterium, assembly GCA_016195915.1. Taxonomy (GTDB): domain Bacteria; phylum Pseudomonadota; class Gammaproteobacteria; order Burkholderiales; family SG8-39; genus JADGRQ01. The sequence goes on from JACPYS010000015.1 coordinate 45,883, forward strand.
ACCACGCCCCACGGCACGACTTTCATCGCGCCTGGCGGCTGGACGCTTGCGCAATCCGCCAACATGGTGGTGCTCACGCCGCCTGAAAACGATTCGAAGCTAGCGCTGTTCGATGTGGAAGCGAAGGATGCCGACGGCGCGCTGGCCGCGGCCTGGGCCGCCTTCCGTCCCGGATTCAGTCGCCCGCTCACGCTCGCCACGCCGCAGGCGCCGCGCGACGGCTGGGAGGAAAGACAATCGTACGACTATGAGACTTCACCCAACGAAAAGCTCACGGTCTTCGCGGCTGCCTGGCGCGCGGGCAGCGCCTGGACAGTGATCCTCGTGGAGGCCACCCGGGCCACGCACGACAAGCGCCGCACACTATTCGGTACGGTCTTCGCGAGCCTGCGGCCCAAGGGCTACCAGCGCGAGAATTTCTCCGCGCAAACAGCCCGCCCTCTCGACAAGGAACGCATCGCGGCGATGAAAGCGTTCGTCGCCGACGCGATGAGGCAGCTCGAGATTCCCGGGGTCGCTTTCAGCCTCATTGACGGCGGCAAGGTCGTGTTCCAGGGCGGCCTCGGAGTCAAGGCGTTGGGCCGGCCCGAAAAGGTCGATGCCGACACGCTCTTCATGGCGGCCTCGAACACCAAGGCGATGACCACGTTGCTGATCGCTGAACTTGTGGATGCGAAAAAGCTCCGCTGGGACGAGCCGGTCATCGAGGCCCTACCCGCCTTCAGGCTGGGAGACGCCGACACAACGCGCAAGGTCCTCGTGAAGCACCTCGTGTGCGCGTGCACCGGCCTGCCGCGCCAGGACCTCGAGTGGCTGTTCGAGTTTCGTCGCGCCACGCCGGCCTCCACGCTGGCGCTCCTCGGGTCGATGCAGCCGACCAGCGGTTTCGGCGAGGTCTACCAGTACAGCAACGTAATGGCCGCCGCCGCCGGGTACCTCGCGGCAAGCGTGTTCGCCCCGGGGCGCGAGCAGGGTCGCGCCTATGACGAAGCGATGCGCGCGCGCGTCTTCCGGCCGCTGGGAATGGGCAACACCACCTTCGACTTCGCCCGCGCGCAAGCGGGCAACCACGCCCGGCCGCACGGCTTCGATGCTGACGCCCGCCAGCAGACGGCGAGCATGGACATCAACTATGCCATCGTGCCGGTGCGACCTGCCGGCGGCATGTGGACCAGCGCGCGCGACCTCTCCAAATACGTGCAGATGGAGCTTGCGGGAGGGCTGCTGCCTGGCGGCAGGCGCCTCGTCTCGCAGGAGAACCTCGTTGCTCGCCGCGCGCCGCAGATCGCCGCGGGCGAGGACGCAACCTACGGCATGGGCCTCTTCGTCGATACCCGCTGGGGCATCCCCATCGTTTCGCATGGCGGCTCGATGCCGGGCTACCGAAGCAACATGCTCTGGCTGCCGGACCACGGCGTGGGGGCGGTTATCCTCACCAATTCGTATTCGGGTGGCTCGCTACTCGGCCCCTTTGCGCGCAAGCTGGTCGAGATTCTCTTCGACGCAAAATCCGAATCGACCGCGCGGGTGTCGGTTGCGGCTGCGGAGACCAGCGCATGGATCGCAAAGAATCGAGAGCGGCTCGAGATCCCGGCCGAATCGGCCGAGGCCGGCAGGCTCGCACCGCGTTACTCAAACGCCGCGCTCGGCGAACTCGCAGTCATGCGCAAGGCTGGCGTCGTGCGCTTCGATTTCGGCGAATGGCGAAGCACCGTCGCCTCGCGCAGGAACGACGACAGGACCGTGTCGTTCGTCACCATCGATCCGGTGGTTGCCGGATTCAATTTCGTGGTGGGCGAGCGTGACGGCACGCGCGCGCTGATCCTGCGCGATGCGCAGCACGAGTACGCGTTTTGGGAGGTCAGCGGGAAGTAAGACCGACCATGTCTCCGATTCTGCTTTCGAGATTCCCGGCAGCCTGCTGCAAGCGTGCTCCTAAGCGAGATATTCCGACCGATGAGGGCCGTGAGTGCATCCGCGTACGACGTCCTGAATGACCGCATGGGGGTCGACTTGCGACCCTCGACCAGCCGGCGTTTGACGCCCAGAAGCGGCCACCAGCGGCAACACGAGCATTCCCGCTTGAGTACGCGGTAGCGTTAATATCCGCCAACCATACGCCTCGGGGAGGGGCCGACACCCGTGAGCGGTTCGGAACTCAAGCAACGACTCGCGGCAATTCTCGCTGCGGATGTGGCCGGCTACTCGCGCCTGATGGGGGCTGACGAGCGCGCGACAGTGGCCGCGCTCGATGCGGCGCGGGCGGTCTTCCGCAAGCAGATCGAATCCAACCAGGGCCGCGTCATCGACATGGCCGGTGACTCGGTACTGGCGGTGTTCGAGACGGCGACCGGGGCGGTGTCTGCGGCGCTTTTCATTCAGAAGCAACTCAGAGCCCTCGTTGCCGACGTGCCTGGACAGCGCCGCATGCGCTTTCGCATCGGCATCCACCTCGGCGACGTAATCGAGAAGGCCGACGGCACGATCTACGGCGACGGCGTGAACATCGCCGCGCGGCTGGAGGCGCTGGCCGAACCCGGGGGCGTCACGGTTTCGGAATCGATCCGCACCGCCGTGAAGGGCAAAGTCAGCGCCGCGTTCGCGGACCGGGGCGAGCAACAGGTAAAAAACATCACTGATCCGGTGCGGGCGTATCGCGTGATGCTCGAAGGCGATTCCACCTCGAAGTCAACTGCTGCGATAGCCGAGAGCGACCTGTCGCTCCCCGACAAGCCATCGATTGCGGTGCTTCCGTTCGCCAATATGTCGGGCGATCCAGAGCAGGAATACTTCACCGACGGCATCACCGAAGACATCATTACTGAGCTATCGCGCTATCACTCGCTGTTCGTGATCGCGAGGAACAGCACCTTTACCTATAAGGGAAGGCCGACGGATGTTCGGACCGTGGCGCGCGAACTCGGTGTGCGCTACGTGGTTGAGGGCAGCATCCGCAGGGCAAGCAATCGTGTGAGGGTAACTGCACAGTTGATCGATGCGACCACGGGCAATCACCTGTGGGCCGAGCGCTATGACCGGGTGCAGGAGGACATCTTTGCGGTGCAGGAGGAAGTCACGCGGAGCATCGTTACCGCGATTGCCCCTGAGATCGAGACTGCCGAGAGATCGAAGCTGCACCGCCGTCGGCCGACCAGCTTGAGTGCATACGAAATCGCAGTCCGCGCCTGGGCCGATGCGTTGGGGGCGTGGGCCCAATCCGATACATCGCTGCGAGCGCAGGCAATCAGCGAGGCTAAACAGGCGCTTGCGATCGACTCGGGGAGCACGCTCGCGCTAAACGCGCTGGCGTTTTCTCTATGGCAACACGTCGTGTTAAGGACCGCGCCGGACCTCGCGGCTGCATGGAAGGAAGGAATGGATGCCTCATTGCGAGCGATAGAACTCGACGCATCCGATAGCCGCGGCTATTTTCGCAAAGGTTTGTTTCTGTGTTCCCCGTTTCAGAATCATGACATTCTCGGTCACATCGATCGATATGACGAGGCGCTGGATGATTTCCGGCGCGCACACGACCTGAATCCCAACGACTCCCGTGGGTTGCGAGCGCTTGCGTATTGCGAGGCGGTGTCGGGAAATCCGGTGCTAAGCGTCGAGCACCTGAATCAATTTCTGCGCGACAATCCGCGCGCCCGACGGCGTTATAACGCGCTCAGCACTCTGTGCATGGCACATTTTCTGGCGAAAGATTATGTGAACGGTGTCAAATGCGGCTTACAGGCCGCAAGCGAAGCTCCGAACCTATTCAACGTTCAAACCTCTCTTGCCATGAACTATGTCGGCTTGGGTGAGATCGAAAAGGCGAAGGTCGCGCTGGCAACAGCGCGGCGTCTGGTACCCGAATCCGTCCAGTCCAGATTGGACGGCAATATCCTGCTCCGCGATCCGGAGCACCGGCGGCGTTCTTTGGTATTCCTGCGCATCGCCGCAGGCCTGGAAGACCCGAGCACGGCGAAAGCATTGCGGTAGCACGAACATGTCCGTCGCGATCATCACTGGCGTCAGGTATCGGAAGCACGCCGGCAACTCCGGAACTGGCTTGATTCCCCTATCGTCGGTCTGAACACGAGAAGCCCATCAAAAAAGGTCAGAACAGCAGGACAGCCGAAACCGCGGCTGCGTTTCGGGCCAGCCATTTCCTGTATGCGCAGCCCCGAGTATTTGAAGACCCGTATGCACTTGCACTGACCAGCCGGGGCTGGCGCGCCGTTTTGTCGAGCCGCGTCTCGAACTGGCTGGTGTTCTCATGTGCCCTCAAAAAGATGAAGCCCATCGTCGCACAGGTTCTCGGGCGCAGCCGCTTTGCGGAAGAGGCGCTGGCCAGCGCCGTGGGCCGCGGCATCAACCAGTACGTGATCGTCGGCGCAGGGTTGGACTCATACGCCTTGCGCAGCGCAGACCCGACTGGCCGGTTGCGCATCTTTGAAGTCGATCATCCCGATACGCAGCGCGCAAAGCGGCAGCGCCTCGGTTCATTGGGCATTGCCCTGCCCGCCCAGCTCGAATTTGTCGCCATCGATTTCGAGCTGCAGGAACTGTCTGAAGCGATGAAGGGCAGCAGTCACCGGCGGGATACGCCTGCGTTTTACTCGTGGCTGGGCACAACGCACTACCTGACACCGCAGGCCACCCTGGCCACACTGCACTCGATTGCCCGCTGTGCGGCGCCGGGCAGCGAGATGGTGCTGGACTATTCGGTGCCCCTTGACCTGATCGACCCTGACAAGCTGCGCGATTTGCTCTGGGTCGAAAGACTCGCGCGTCGCATGGGTGAGCCGATCATCGGAAATCTCGATCCCGCGCGGCTGCATGCCGATGTCGCCCAACTGGGCTATGAGATCGTGGAGGACCTGGCAGCGCCTGACCAGGTGCGCCGGTATTTTTCAAATCGGACAGACGGGCTGGCGCCCACGCCAGCCTGCCGTTTGCTGCATCTGCGACTGCCCTGAGGCTGCGCTCACCTGAGCTTTTTCTTCAGCGCCGACGAATCGCCCTTGACGCGGTGGAACTCCCGTCATCCTACGCGGTAGCTCGATCGCCCGCTCTGGCGCCCGCAGCGCATCGAGAATCTGCTCGAGCGGCTGTTGTCGCGCGACGGCAAGTGGTGACCCATGACCCGCCCGGGCGACCAAGCGGTTTACCAACGCCTGGGGATCGGGTTCATCGATGCGCCCCCCCAGCCACTCTGCGCTCGCCCGGATCTCGACGACCAGGCCGGCCAGCGTCATGCGGGGAGCCAATTCTTTACCCGTTTCTTCCGGCTGCTCTTACCCGCTGTCCGGGCACCGGCCGCAAACGCGAAGCCCCGCGACGAATTCGCAGGGCTTCACAGGTTTGCCACTTGCCGTGGCTTCATTTCGTCACGTCACCGTGACGCATGCCGGCCTGTATTTACCGGCTTCGGGTCGCGCTGTAGGATATTTCATCGATAGGTCTGTCCTCTATTTACGCTTCCACACTACGCCTGCCCACGCAAGGAATCAAGTAACGGGTTCAGCCTCTGTCAATCAGGTTATCGACCTCCGCGCGGCAAAGTTGAATCAAGGCCAAGCCGGGAGCGGCCCGAAAGCTATTTCTTGCCACAGGCGACTCGCCAGAGAAATTCGATCCCGCTGTCGGGCAGGACCGGTTCCCACTCATCGGGAACAAAGTTGCTCTCACCAATTTCTCCTCCGGCCATTTTGCCCGTGTACCAGGAAAAAGAAAGTACGCGCAATCGCCGGTCCTTGCAGTCGTATTCGAATTCCGCTTTTTGAGAGAAATAGCTCGCTCCACCAGGATCTGTTCGGGCGGTCTTGAGGTCGACCAGATTCCACATCTTCACCAGGTCGCCTTCCCGGCGAATGGTGGCGGGATCGGCGTACAGGGCATTGCTTTCGTTGCGGCCTACCCCAACCCACTCCGCGGCGGCACTGCCGCTCGCACCTGCCAGAAGCATCGCCAAAATCGCCTTGCGCATCGGAATCTCCCCGTCGCGGCAGACCACTCCCCCACCCTACCTGCCGCAGCGTAGTCTGAAACTGGCCTCAGCGGCGTTCGGCGCGCGATGAACGCCACCTAGCGACCGTTGAAAACTCCGTTTTCCCATACGCCCGTGCGCTGGACTGTTCCATTCGGACGGTATTCGATGCCCTGACCGTTGGGCTTGCCGTCCTTGTACTCTCCGACGTACTTCCGTCCATCCGGGAACGTAAAGGCCCCATGACCGTTATACCTGCCTTCACTGAACTCGCCGACGTACTTTTCGCCGCCGCGGAATCTGTGGGTGCCGCGCCCGCTCGGTTTGCCGTCCTTGTACTCTCCCACGTAAATCTGGCCATCGGGAGTCGTAAAGGTACCTTGTCCGCTGTACCTGCCGTCCCTGAACTCGCCAGTGTAGGTGTGGCCGCTGGGAAGCGTCACGTCTCCAGTGCAGTTCGTCCAGGTCGCGTGGTCATATGCGCCGGGACACGATGGCAATTCCTTGCGTTCGTCCGCCGCAGGCGCATTGGCGCTCATCCCGGCCAGCAACATTGCCAAGATCGATTTACGCATCGCAAGCACTCCAGCGAAATTGAGGATACACATTCCAATATCGAAACTTGCCCGAATCCGAAATGCAGCCCCGAAAGGATGAAATTCTAACCTGCGCGCTGGTTGAATCCGCTGGCGGAGAATATGCAACTCAGGCCTGAGCGACGTTGCATAGCAGCAGCACGACAACAAAGTTTATCGTACCCATAGCGTCGCCAGAGAGTCAACGCCGTGTTCTGCCGCGGGCGAGCGGGGCAGTTGATCAGTGACCACGCGAGCGGCCCGTCGCCGGCAACACCGGGTCAAGCAGCATGCCGCCGGCCCGGCAACACACACCTAATACCGCCACGCGGATCTGGCACATCACCTGAATACCGGGGAATCAGATGGACGTGTACATGCATTCGCGATTGACCGCCGGCTTTGCCGATGTTTACGCCAATGGTTGTAACCGTCGGGCGAGTGCTGCGCGTCGCTTGATTCATGCGCCTGATTGAGCAATGCGAGAACCGCTGATTGCTCCTCGGTGGTCATCTCGAAAAAGTCCGCGACATGCCGTTTCGGTACGACCAGGACATGTCCGCGGCTCAGTGAATTGCTGTCGTGACGCACGTAAGCCAGCGCGTTCTCAAAAACCACTTCGTCCGGGTTGCACAATTCGCAGGTCGAAGAATCGTTGGCCATGGTCGATCGTTTCATGCTGTCCAACGAATAGCGTTCAACCTCAATGAATCGGCAAAACTGCCAAATAACATACTCGACCTGTCGTTCGCATTTCGTCAATCCGTTTCCAAATCAATCCATTAGGGAAGCATTCGCGAAGTTGCACATTGCGTATCGGAGCCGCCATGGGACAAGCTCATGATTCCCATTGGGTATACCCGAAAACCCGCCCATGAGGTACAATAGACGGGAAGTTTCCCCTAGACAGTTCAACACGTTACAGCCAATTGCGTAACGCGAGCTGTTCAACCGACCAAGAGTGATCTGCCGCCGAATCAGGCCGTAGCCGTCGCAGGAGCCATTGAATTGCAAGTTATTCTGAAATATCTGAAAGAGCACGGTGAGCAACTGGACTCGGAGATTGCTTCGGGGACCGGAATCTCGCTCGCCAACGTACGCCGCGGCGTGTCGGACCTCTCTGCCCTGGGCGAGGTGATCAGCTGCCACGTGGTCCGATTCAACGATGGTAAGAAGCTCGACGGGATGCTTTACCGCGCGGCCGGATACATACCGCCGCCCGCCCCCGGCAGGAAATCGAAGGCTCAGGTGCGCGCCAACGCCAGCGCGGCTGAACGCGATCCGGAGTAACGCGGCAATGCGGGCATCGCACTCGCCCGCGCTCCGCGTCAGACGAGCCCGGCGGGCCTGAGGATCAGGTTGGAATTCAACGATCAGCCGGTAACTACCCCGGCACGAGCCGCCGCGACGGTCGTGCTGTTGCGCGACGCGGACGACGGCATGGAAGTGTTCATGGTGAAGCGCCATGGGCTTTCGGATGTACTGGGCGGCGCCTGCGTTTTTCCCGGTGGAAAGCTCGACCCTGCCGACGCCGCTCCGGACACATTGGAGCGCTTGAACACGCCGCTCGATCATCTTCACACCGCGCTCGGAGAGCCGGAACTTGATGCGGCGACGGCCGCCGGCCTGTTCGTCGCCGCCTGCCGCGAGACTTTCGAAGAGGCCGGGGTGTTGCTCGCCGAGGGTGCGACCGCGCTACACGTGGACGCGGCGCAGGCGCGTGCGCGCGAAGGCCTTTCGTTCAGCGATGTCCTTGCAGGGCTCGAACTGCGGCTCGATTGCGGCAACGTCGTCCCATGGATGCGCTGGGTCACGCCGCGCGTGCCGATGATGCTCAACAAGCGCTTCGACGCACGCTTTTTTCTCGCAGCCGTGCCGCACGATCAGCAACCGCAGCACGATAATCACGAAGCCACGGAAGGTTTCTGGCTAAAGCCACGCGCCGCACTGGAACGCTACTGGGCGGGTGAAATCAACCTCGCACCGGCACAGATCATGAGCCTGGCCGAGCTTTCCCGGCTTCGGGACGTGGCGGGTGCCCTGGCTGCCGCGCAAGCGCGTCGCCCGCCGGTGATCCAGCCCGAAGTGTTCACGCACGAAAAGGCGCGCGCCGTCGCATTTCCAGGCGACGCGCGGCATCCGGTCCCCGAGCGCGCGCTGCCCGGACCTTCCTGTCTCGTTTTCCGCAATGAGCGCTTCGAGCCGGTCGGCGGCTTCGAGGCGCTTTTCGCCTGAGGTAGTCATGCTGAGCGCACAGCTTTCGAAATTCGGACGCCCCGAAGACGCCATCGAGTTGGTGGAACTGCCGGACCCCGGCGAGCCGGGACCGGGAGAAGTCGTGGTCGATTCGGAGCTGTTCCCGATCAATCCCGCCGACATACTCAACCTCGAGGGAAACTACGGCGCGGTCCCGCCCGGCCTGCCGATGATTCCGGGCGCGGAAGGGGTCGGGCATGTCGCCAAGCTTGGCGCGGGCGTCACTCACGTGAAAGCCGGCGACCGCGTGTTGCTGCCCGGTCCGGGGACCTGGCGCGAGCGAATCAAAGCGCCGGCCGGTTCGGTTTTTGCATTGCCCGGGCGCGTGGATCCGCGGCAGCTCGCGATGCTTCGGGTCAATCCGCCGACCGCGGATCTGATGCTCCACGATTTTGTCGCGGCGCATGCGGGAAACTGGGTGATTCAGAATGCAGCCAACTCCGGCGTGGGCCATTGCCTGATCCGCCTGGCGCGGCAGGCCGGCATGAAATCCGTCAACGTGGTGCGCCGCGAGGAACTGCTCGCACCGTTGCGGGCGTTTGGCGCCGACGTCGTGCTGCTCGACGGCCCGGAACTCGACGTTCGGGTCCGTGCCACCATCGGTGACGGCGTGCTGCCGCTTGCCATCGATGCGGTGGGCGGATCGGCCACGTTACGCCTCGCGCGCTGCTTGTCCGACGGCGGAACGGTCGTCAATTACGGACTGTTGAGCGGCGAGCCCTGCATGATCGACGCGAGAGAAACAGTGTTCCGGAATGTCAGCCTGCGCGGCTTCTGGTTGAGGCGCTGGTTCATGGAAACGCCGCGCGAGCAGATCGCCACCCGGTACCGCGAATTGCTGTCGAAGGTCGCCGACGGGACCCTGAGCGTGGAAGTCGAGGCGGTGTATCCGGTTCGAAGGATCAAAGAGGCGGTGGCGCATGCCGCGCGCCCCGGGCGGTCGGGAAAGATCCTGGTGAGCTTCACGCCGGCATGAGCAAATCTGCAAAGCGCACTCGGGTGTTCGCGGCGGCTCTGCTCCTGCTTTTTCTCGCCGGATGCGCAGACTTGCCGCGCATCGGCATAAGGGTCACGAACGCGCCGTCGATTCAGGATTGTTTCCCCGGCTCCACGACCAATCCCTGCCAGTAAGCGCGGGAGCTTGCCTTAGCGCAGCCGAAGGTCGTTGCCGACGTAGGTCACGCCGCGGACGCGGCGTGCCACAACGACCGCTTTGTAGATGTTTTCCTGGGTATCGGTAAAACCGCTCAACTGAACCACGCCATTGACGGTCCTGACCTTGATCTCGGCCGCCTTCAACGTGGGCTCCTCCGAAATCGCCGTCGTGATTCTGGCGGTGACGACGCTGTCGTCGAAGCACTCTCCCAACGGCTCCGGCTGAGGCGGAGACGACCCGCAACCCGAAACCGCCAGCGCCAGCAGCGCGCCGATGAAACGAGAAAAATGCGTGTTCCCCCTCATTACGCGATTTTGACCCGCCGCCCCGGGGGCACGTTCCAGGTCAATCGCCGTTTGTTGCCCTCACTCAACGGCCCGCGACACCGGATTTGGCAGTATTCTTGCAACTGCGATGCGGCCCACACCATGATCAGCGACGATCGCGTCTCTGTCTTCTCGAGTGAGAACCGGGCCAATATTCCGGTCTATCCGCTCGACGTCTTCACGCCGACGGATCTCGGCAACGCCCAGATTCAGGGCGGCACCACGCGCCTGCCGGCGGTGGCGCTGGAGGTTCTCGTTCTTCTCGACGGACATGCCACCGTCGGCGATGTCGAACAGAGGGCGAGGCACATTCCGCCCGAGGCGTTGCGCAACCTGTTTCGCTCGCTGTTGAGCAGCGGGCTGGTGCGCGCCGCCACGATCGAGGAATCGGCAGGCCTGGACTTCAGCGCATTCTTCGACGCGGCGCCGGGCGCAGAGCCTTCGCATGGCGCAAGCGAGAGCGCCCAGCGCGAAGCCACCGAAGGCGAACCGCAGCTCGAGCGCCACGGGTACTACGTCAGCATCGCGCGCCAGGCGGTGAAGGTCAGAAAACTGGAACCCGGCGCGCGGCTTTCGGTCCTGGTCGTCGAGGATGACACGGACATGGCAAATCTCGTCTCGCGTCTGCTCGAAAAAGAAGGATTCGAGGTGGAGGTCGCCTCCTGCCGCGACGAAATTCTCGCCCGCTTGCGCCGCGTGCCCGCGCCGGATGCCGTCATTCTCGACGTGATGCTGCCGGACGTGAACGGATTCGACGTGCTGCAGCGCCTGAAGTCGCATCCCGCGCTGAAGATCGTGCCGGTGATCATGCTGACCGCCGATGCCAAGCGCGAAAGCGTGATGCGCGGACTGGTGGGCGGCGCGGACGGATACATCACGAAGCCTTTCGAGCGTAGCGTTCTCGTCGAAGGCGTCAAGGCCGTGCTGGGTATCGCGGGCGAGGACCATCCGCCGCATTGACGACGATCCCGGTTCGCGCGGGCGACCCCGTGTCACCGGTGATCGCAGGATGGTTCAGCCCGCCTTGCCGCTCGCCGCGGCCGCGCGGTTCTTCTCGACCAGCGCTTTGAGCAGGCCCTCGACACCGGACTGGCGGACGGTCTGCGAAAAATCGGCGCGATACGCGAGCATCAGGCTCACGCCTTCCACTGTGATGTCGAAGATCTTCCAACCCGTCGGCGACTTGCGCATGGCGTATTCGATCGTGATGCGCTGCCCGTTTTCGCGGCGATACAGGTTGCGCACATTGACTTCAGTCGCGCCGGCCGTCATGCGGACCGGTTGCACATCGATGGTCTGCCCCCGGTAGGGTTGAATCGCGAGCGAATAGACACGCACCAGCATCGTGCGGAATTCGGAGACCAGCTTTTCCTGCTGCTCGGCCGAAGCCTTCGCCCAGGGCGGCCCGACGGCGGTCTGGATCGCGTAACGGAAATCGATATGGGGCAGGACCTTTTCTTCCGCCAGCGCAAGTGCCCTGCTCCGGTCGCCCGAGCGTAGCGCCGGATCCTGCTTGATGGTGTCGAGCACATCGGTGGTGATCTGCTTTACGAGCGCCTCGGGAGACTGTTCATCGCCGGCGCCAGAAACGCCGGGGACCAGGCCGGAAAGCAGGAACCACGCACCGACCGCAAGCATCGTTCGAATTCGCATGGCGAGAGTATAAGCAAAATCGGGCCGCATGCCGGACATCATCGCGATCAGCGGTTGCTGCGGTCCCACGTCGTGTCCGGATTCCAGGGTTGGCGATACTGCGCCCTTGCCGTCAGACCCTCCCGACGTTTCTCGCGGAAACGTGAAGCGGCGCCGAATGCCCAGTACAGACCAACGCCGGACACCGCAATGACAAGGCCGAATTCCAGAAGGTGCAACAATCCGTTGCTCATGGTTGATCTCCAGATCGATGAACAAGAGCGACTTCGCTCCTGTGGCTCGAGTTTTGGCCGGGACGGTTGCGGTCACTGTAAGGATTTGAAACAGATTGTTTCGATGGGGCCCGAAATCCCTGCGTGACGGAGCAGTGGCCAACGAATCGTGTAACCGCGTGACATGCATCACGCGACGGACCGGCTCGGTGTCACCCGGAAGCGACAACTCAAGTGTTCGCCCCGGCTGCCGATATACCCGGGGAGGACAACCCTGCCCGCCCGGACAAGCGCACGTGACCGCAATCGAAACGGAAACCCTCGACGAAACCGCCACGATCGCGCGCGAATCCGAACGCGCCGCGCGCGAACTGGGAATTCCACCCTGTCCTGCGATTCTCGCCGGCTTTTCGGCCGAAATCCGGTCTGCGGACCCGGATCTGCGCGTGCTGGCGACGCTGATCGGGACTGACGTCGCTCTGTCGGCGGCCTTGCTCAAGACCGTCAACTCGTCGTTCTACGCACTGGAGTGCAAGGCGACGAACGTGAAGCAGGCAATGTCGATACTCGGTTTGAGGGCCTGCGCCAACCTGGTCACCGGCCTGCTGCTCAAGAAGGCCTTTCCGAGCGGCTCGAACCGGGAGATGAGGCGCTTCTGGGACGCCTCGAGCGGCCTGGCCGCGGCGGCGGCAGGGATTGCCGTGCGCCTGGAGGGAATCAATCCGGACGAAGCGCACACCTACGCGCTTTTCCGGGACTGCGGGATGGCATTGATGATCCGCAGGTTTCCGATCTACACCGAGCTGATCGAGCAGAATTCCGAGATGCCGGGAGCGCAGCTGATCATGCTTGAGAATTCGCGCTTCAGGTACAACCACGCACGCGTCGGCTATTCGCTGGCATGCGACTGGCTGCTGCCCGAATCCATGTGCAAGGCCATCCTCTGGCACCACCAGCCGGAGTCGATCGCCGCGAGTTTTCGCGATCTGGAGCCGGCCAATCCGAAGCTGGTGGCGTTCGGACTGCTGGCCGAACAGCTCATCGCACTGCGCTCGGGCCGAGGGCTGTGTCCGGACTGGAGAGACGCCGAAGAGTTCGTGCTCGGCACGCTGGAGATCTCGCCCGAGGACGTGGTTGCGCTGGCGGAGGACTTCGAACTCGCGCCGTCCGCGTAACGCGACGTTCCCGTGCAAGCGCGAACGATTCCGTCCCGGCCGGCGCCTGCGCGGGCCGCTTCGAGAGCAGGGTGAATCCCGCGCGGGAGTTCCACCATTCACGTCAACTACGAGATCGTGCCCGCCTCGCGGAGCGCGGCGATTTCCGCGTGGTCGAGCCATTGCGCGAGGGCAGCGTCGGTATTCTCGCGGTTGATCTCCTGCGGCGGCGTCGGCGGCTCCAGCCGTGTGCGGCTGAATCGGGGCGCGGGCGCCGGCTGCGTGACGCCGTCCACCTCCACGAATGTCTCTCGCGCACGCAGGTGATGATGACGGGGCGCTTCGGACCACGACAGCACCGGCGCAAAGCAGGCGTCGGTTCCCTCGAGGAGCGAACACCATTCGTCGCGAGTCCTGGTCTTGAACTTTTCGGCGAGCACCGCGTAGGCGCGGTCCCAGTTCCCGCAATCCATCTGATCGCCCACCGCCGCAGGGTCGATTTCGAGGCGGCGGAGGAGCTCCGCATGGAACCGTCCTTCCGTCGGCGACACCGCCACCCACAGATGGTCCGCGCACTGGTAGACGTTGCAGAAATGCGCGCCGGAGTCGATCGCATTTGAGCCGCGTCCCGCGTTCAGCAGACCTGCTGCATTCAATCCGAAGAACATGGTCGCGAGGGACGCCGCGCCGTCAACCATGGCCGCATCCACCGTCTGCCCCTTGCCCGATTGCCGCGCTTCGAGGATTCCCGCCAGCACGCCGAGCGCAAGATAAAGCGCGCCGCCGCCAAAATCCCCGATCAGGTTCAGCGGAAGGGATGGAGGCTGCCCGCGGCGCCCGATAGCGTTCAGCACGCCGGTGACCGCGATGTAGTTCAGGTCGTGGCCCGCGGCGTCCCGCAGCGGACCGGACTGACCCCATCCGGTCACCCGGCCATATACCAGGCGTGGATTTCTGCTCCAGCACGTCTCGGGCCCCAGTCCGAGCCGCTCGAGCACTCCGGGGCGAAAGCCTTCGATCAGGGCGTCGGCGCTCTCGACCAGCCGCAGGACCACCTCGACGGCGTCGGGCTTCTTCAGATCGAGCGCAATCGCCTTGCGGCTTCTGCGCAGCAGGTCGTAGCGCAGCGGCCGCTTGATGCCGAGTTCGACCGGTTCCTTCCGATCGATGCGGATCACGGTGGCGCCCAGCTCGGCCAGCAGCATGGCGCACATCGGACAGGGCCCGAGACCTGCGAGCTCGACGACCTTGATTCCGGAAAGAGGTCCCATGCGCTGCGCTCACTAGAAGCAGCGACCTACCGTTTCCACTAAGCGCTCCTCCTGCCCAGGATGCTGTTGCCGATGATGTTGCGCTGGATCTGGTTGGTTCCCTCGACGATCTGCAGCACCTTGGCGTCCCGCATGTAGCGATTAATGGGGTACTCCATCGAGATGCCGGCTGCCCCGAAGAGCTGCACTGCGTCGGTGGCCACCTTCATCGCCGTGTCGGTGGCGAAGCACTTCGCCATGGCTGCGTAGGGCGCAAGCGCCCTGCCCGACACGCCCGCGTCCACCATGCCCGCCGCCCGATAGCAGAGCTGGCGCGCCGCCTCGGTCTGCATGGCCATGTCGGCGAGCGTCCAGCGCACACCCTGGAAATCGCTGATCTTCTGGCCGAACGCGACGCGGCTCTGGACGTAGGCCACCGCATGGTCGATGGCGCCCTGCGCCAGGCCGACGCCGCGCGCCGCGTGAATCGGGCGCGCCAGGTTGAACGCCTCCATGACGACCTTGAAGCCCTTCGCTTCCTCGCCCAGCCGGTCTTCTTCCGCGGCGAACACGTCGTCGAGGAAAAGCGGGCACGACGGAATGCCGCGCGCACCCATCTTTTCCTCCTTGCGCCCGATCTGCAATCCTTTAGTGCCGCGCTGGATGAAGAAGAGGTTGATGCTGCCCCGAGTATCGTCGTCGCCCGTCTTGGCCGCGAGCAGGATGAAGTCGGCCACCGGCGCGCCCGTGCACCAGGTCTTCGAGCCGCCGATTCGGTAGCCGCCGGGGACGCGCTTCGCGCGCGTCTTGATCCCCGCGACGTCGGAGCCGCTCTGCGGCTCGGTGACCGAGATCGCGCCGCGCAGCCTGCCCGAGGCGAGCGCGGGGAGATACTGCTTCTTCTGTGCCTCCGTCCCACCCGCCAGGATCGCGGCGAAGGGCGTCCACTGCACCGCCAGGAGGTAGCCCGTGTTGTAGCAGACGCGCACCAGCTCCTCCAACGCGATGCACGCGTTCAGCGTGCTCCCGGTGCCGCCGTATTCCTCGGGGAACGGCAGTGCGAACCATCCGAGTCCGCGCAACAGTTCGAACATGTCTTCGGGATACTCGGCGCTGCGGTCGATCTCGTCCGCGCGCGCCGCGACCTTCTCGCGCGCGAATCGCCGGACCGCGTCCTGGATCTGCTGTTGCTCAGCGCCGAGCATGTACGCGTTCATGGGTGTAGACGAGACCTATCGGATTAGAACAAGGATGCGGTCTGCCCGCCATCCACCGGAATGCTGACGCCGGTAATGTATCCGGCCTGGCGCGACGCGAGAAACGCCACCGCAGCCGCCAGTTCTTCCGGCTTGCCCACGCGGCGCACGGGGATGCGGCGCGCGCGCTCCTCCAGGTCGTAGCTGGCGCGCAGACCCTTCGTCTCGACCGAGGCGGGGCACACCGCATTGACGGTTACGCCGCGACTGGCGGTCTCGTTCGCGAGGTGCTTCAGATAGCCCGTCACGCCGGCGCGAAACACGGTGAACAGGGCATGCTTATCCATGGGCTGCATCACCGAGGCGGAGGTCACTGCGATCACGCGGCCCCAGCCGCGCTGCACGAGCATGGGCGTGATCTCGCGCATCACCAGGATCGCACTCCAGAGCTGGATCCTGTAGGCCTCTTCCCAGCGTTCGTCGTCGGTTTCGTCGAGCGCCTCGCGCATCGGCAGCGGCGGTCGCCCGGTGTTCACCACGAGGATGTCGGCGCCGCCGAACTCGGCGCGCACCGTCGCGCCGAGCCGGCGCACGTCGTCCCGGCTGCGCATGTCCCCCGCGACCGGGACGGCCCGAACCGGATGCTGTGTCCGTAGTTCGGATGCCACGTGCGCGAGCTTGTCCAGCGAGCGCGCAAACAGCATGACGTTTGCACCCTCGGCCGCCAGCGCCTGCGCAATGCTTTCACCCAAGCCGCCGCTTGCGCCGGTGACAACCGCCAGCTTTCCTGCGATGCCGAGATCCATTCGGTCACGACCTGCTGAGGATCGCGGCCTCCGAGTCGTCATAGCCGAGTTCCTTCAGCACCTCGAGCGTGTGTTCGCCAAGTTTTGGAGGATGACGCCGGATGTTGCCGGGCGTTTGCGAGAAGCGCACTGGAATCGCGGTGGTGGTCATCGCCCCCTCGCTGGGGTGCGGATAATCGAGAAAAAATCCGGTCTGCGCGAGGTACGGATCTGTGAGAAGCTCGGGAAGCGTGCGCACCGGACCGTTCGGAATGTCGACGGCGTCGAGGATCACGCGCCAGTGCGCCGTCGTGCGCAGTGCGATTTTCTCTGCCACGCGGGCGTACAGCTCCGGGAAATGGCGCGAGCGGTTGATCAGCTTCTCGTAGCGCGGGTCCTTCGCCAGCTCGGGAAGGCCGATCGCAGGGAGCAAACGTTGCCACTGCGGGTCGCTGCTCGCCATCAGGCACATATGGCCGTCGGCCGTCTTGTACGGCCGGCGTTCCCGCATGAACGGGCGCGAATAGCCGATCTCGCCGCGCGGCTGATCGTGAGCCGCGCCCCAGAGATGCTCCATCAAGTTGAACGAGAGCATCGTCTCCAGCATCGGCACCTCGACCATCTGGCCATTGCCGGTGCGTTCGCGGTTGTAGAGCGCCATCGCGACCGCCGACGCGAGCACGTGGCCGCAGAACTTGTCGACGATCACCATCGGGAAGAAGTGCGGCTCGCCGTGCTGGCGCCGGGTCAGGTCCGCCATCCCGCTCTCACCCTGGATCACGTCGTCGAAGGCGGGCCGGTCACGATGAGGGCCGTCGCCGCGATACCCCGGGCCGAATGCGTAGATCACGCGCGGGTTGCGCGCCGATATCGCTGCGTAGTCGATTCCCAGACGCTCGGCCGCTTTCGGACGCATGCTGTGAAGGAACACGTCGGCGCGGTCCACCAGGCGCATCAGCACATCGACCGACTCGCCCCGCTTCAGATCGAGGACCATGCTGCGCTTGTTACGATTGACGTTCATGTAAAGAACACCCATGTCGCTGGTGCGCTCAGGCCCGGTCTGGCGATTGGGGTCGCCTCCGGGAGCTTCGATCTTGATCACGTCCGCACCCATGTCGCCGAGGATCTGCGCGGCGACCGGTCCGACGATGTTGATCGTGAGGTCGACCACGCGGATGCCGGCGAGGGGGCCCGTGGCGCGGCCGTTCAACTCGATCATGGGCGCGCGGTCCGTTTCCGTCACTCGATCTTAAGGCTTGCCGACTTTACGATCTTCTCCATCTTGGCCAATTCGTTGCCGAGGATGTTGATGAATTCGTCCGGCGAGGCGATATTCTGCTCGATCCCCATCTCCCGCAGCCGGGTCATCACGGCCGGTTCGGCCATGACCTTGCGCAGGTCCGCTTGCAGGCGGTCGGCGACCGCGCGGGGCAGCCCCGCCGGCCCGAGCACCACGTACCAGTTGACATAGACCATGCCCGGCAGCCCCGCTTCGGTCGCGGTCGGAACCTCCGGCGCGAGATGCGTGCGCTTGAGCGCGGAAACCGCCAGCGCCTTCAGCTTGCCCTGCTTGGCGAGCGGCGCAAGCGGACCGACCGCCGAGACCATGAGTTGCACGTCACCGGCCATGAGCGCCGGGAGCCCGAACGCCTGGCCCTTGTAGGAGACGCGCACGAGGTCGACGCCGGCGACGGCCTTGAACAGCTCCGCCGCGAGCATGGTCGAACTGGCGGTCGCGGCGTAGTTGAGCTTTCCCGGGCGCGCCTTGGCATAGTCGACGAACTCGGTGAGCGTGTTCACGTTGAGCGCCGGCGACACTGCGATGAAATTGGGAACCTCGCCGAGGTAGAGGAGGGGCGTGAAGTCCTTCACCGGATCGTAGGTCTTGGTGGCGAACAGGACCGCGTTGACTGCCAGGCCGCTGTCAGAGAGGCCGATCGAATAGCCGTCTGGCGCCGCAGTCGCGAGCTGTTGCAGCTGAATACGGCCATCGGCGCCCGCCCTGTTCTCGACAATGACCGCCTGGCCGAGTGGCGTGGCGAGATACTGGGCCACCACCCGGGTCACGATGTCGGCGATCCCCCCGGGCGCGAATCCGACCGACATGCGCACGGGCTTGGCGGGGTACGATTGAGCGAGCGCTCCGCCATGCCATGCCGCCGCTGCGAGGCAGGTCGTCACGGCCCATTTTCCAATCTGCTTTTCGAACGCACTCATTCTTTCCCTCCCGTGACCGACCGATAAGGTATCAAAGCAGTTACGGCAAGTACATGCCGCCATTGATGTCGTGAATTGCACCGTTGACGAATGCAGCATCCTCGGAGACCAGATACGCGACGGCCGCGGCGATGTCGCGCGGCTGGCCGATGCGCCCGACCGGAGTTCGCTTCGCGTACTCGATATCCAGCGCCTCGCAGTTCGAATAGCTGTCGGACATCCCGGTCTTCACGCGTCCCGGGACTACGGTGTTGACAGTGATGCCGTGCGTGCCGAGTTCGGCCGCCAGCAGGCGCGCGAGGCCGAGCAGGCCGGCCTTCGCCGAGGCGTAGGGCAGGCTCGTGTTTCCGGTGACCATGCGGGTGCCGATGGAACCGACAAACACGATTCGCCCCCAGCGGTTGCGTTTCATCAGGGGTACGGCGGCCCGGCAGACGAGGAACGGTGCGGTCAGGTTGACCGCGAGCATTCGATCCCAATGCTCCAGTGGCGTCGCCTCGAGGCAGGGAGGTCTCCCGTTCACGCGCAGCGAAACCGCGGCATTGTTGACAACCACGTCGAGACGGCCAAAGCGCTGTTCGGTTTCCGTCAGCATTTTCGCCACCGCATCGCGGTCGGAAATGTCGCACGCGAACGGATGCACCGTCGCGCCGCTTGCCGCCATCTCCCGCGCGGCGGCGTCCAGCGTGCCGCGGTCCGATGCATTCAACAGTATCGCGAAGCCATCCTGCGCCAGGCGTTCGGCGATGGCGCGCCCGATACCGCGCGATGCACCGGTAACAAGCGCGACACGCTGCGTCCCGGCGCTGCTTTCATCCCGCACTCAGCCAAGTTTCCCATAGAGCAACATCGTTTCCGGGCAAAGTACCCTGCGCCGCGGGCGCTGTCAATCGGGCGGCCCGGCAGCTAACCATCGTCTCGCGGGTTGACAGCCAGCAGCGCCGGGCGTAGCCTGACGCGTCGGTGAAACATAGTTTCCCAATAGGAAACAACGATGCGGAAACCAACCATGCGACTGGCCCGATGGCATGCGTTGCTCGCGGCGGGAGCGCTGCTGGCCTGCGCGCCGGCGGGACCGGCGTTTGCTGCCGAGCCTTACCCGGTGCACGCGGCGCGCGTGGTCGTGCCCTATCCTCCAGGCGGGCCTACCGACATCATCGCGCGCTATGTGGCGGTGCGGCTCACCGAAGCGCTCGGCCAGCAGTTCATGGTCGATAACCGCGGCGGTGCCAACGGCGTCATCGGGACCGACGCGGTCGCGCGGGCCAGGCCGGATTGCTACACCTTGCTCATCAGCGCGTCCTGGCCGCTGGCCAGCGGTCTCGCGCTGTACAAGAACGTTCCCTACGACGTGCTGCGCGACTTCGCTCCGGTCACTCCGGTGGCCAGCGCCGATGTGGTCCTGGTGGCGAGTCAACAGTTCGCGCCGCGCACGCTGGCGGAGATCATCGCCGCCGCCAAGGCGAAGCCTCTATCGGTGCGCGCCGAGTTGAACAGCGTTGGCTCCATGCATCATCTTCTGACCGAGCTTCTGCGCGTTCGCGCCGGGATAGAAATGCTGACGGTCCCCTACAAGGGAAGCGGACCGGCCATCATCGATCTCGTCGCCGGGCACGTGGACGTCGGCTTCGAGAGCCTGCCCGGCGTGATCGAGCTGATCCGCAGCAACCGCCTCCGGGCGATCGCCGTGGCCGGAGCGCGGCGCGCCGAGACCCTTCCCGAGATTCCCACGTTCATCGAGCTCGGCATGGCGGAGTTCGTTGCCGAGCCGTGGTTCGCCATGCTCGCGCCCAAGGGAACACCGCCAGACGTGATCGAGAAATTGAGCGGGACGCTCGACACCATCCTCCGGATTCCCGAGGTCAAGGCGCAGTTCGCGAAACAGGGCATGGCTCCGGTGTGGATGACCCCCGAGGACACCGGCCGTTTCCTCGGCACCGAGATCACACGCTGGGCGACCATCGTCAAGGAGACTGGCGCAAAGAACGACTAGCCGGGGCGATTGCCCGACTCACCGCTTTCAATCACTGGAGACGCAAGGTGGACACATATTCCAAACTCGAAGGGTTGTTCATCCCGAGCGTTACGCCGTTCGACGACAAACTGGCGCTCGATCTGAAGAGCCTCGAGCGGCTGGCCCGCTATCAGGCATCCATCGACGGCGTGAGCGGCCTGGTCTCCTGTGCGCGTATCGGCGAGGGCACCGTGCTGCGCCCCGAGGAAAAACTCGAGGTGCACCAGGCCATGGGCGAAGCCGCGCATACCTGCGGCAAACTCCATATGGCGACCATCGCGCCCCAATCCACCGCCGACGCGATCGGGACACTGAGCAAGCTCGAGTCGATGCCGGTCGACGCGGTCATGATCTTCCCGCCGCTTCTGTTCGCATGGGGCAAGGTGGGCGGCGATCTCAAGCTGCGCTTCTTCGAGGATGTGACCAAGTCGACCACGCTGCCGATCGTGCTGTTCCAGATACCGGTGCAGAGCTACTGGTACGACCCGGAGACCATCACGCGTATCGCGGCGCTGCCCGGCGTGATCGCGTTCAAGGAAGCCTCCTTCAGCATCGATCTGTTCAGCGAGACCTGCCGCCAGCTGAAGGCGAACGCTCGCAAGATGCGCGTCCTCACCGGCAACGACCGCTTCGTCGGCAGGAGCTATGAGCTGGGCGCAGTCGGCGCCCTGATCGGCGTCGCCAATCTAGCCGTGGACCGCTGGGTTGCACTCGACAAGGCGGGGCGGCGCGGCGACTACGCCGGAGCGCTGGCAATCCAGGAGGAGCTGAAGGAGTTGAGCGAGATCGTATTCGTCGAGCCGATCGTGGAAGCAGTCGCCCGAATCAAGGCGATCCTGCAGGACGAAGGTCTGATCGCAACTGCTGCGGTGCGGCCGCCGCAAATGGGCATCAGCGCGGTGGAGAAGCAGAAACTGTTGCACAGCTACCGCGAGCTCCGGGCGGCGGTCGCCTAGCGGAACGTGTTCGAGCTCACGGGCAAGACGGCGCTCGTCACCGGCGCCGGCAACGGCATCGGGGCGGCGATTGCCGGTGCATTCGCTGCCGCGGGCGCAAGCGTCGTCTGTGCCGACATTGTGCTCGAGGCCGCGGAGAAGACCGCGGCAGCCATCGGCAATTGCGGCGGGCGTGCGATCGCGGCGACCTGCAATGTCTCCGTTTCGGACGAGGCCGCAACAGTCTGCGCCCTGGCTGCAAGAGAGTTCGGCGGCCTGCACATCCTCGTGAGTTCCGCTGCGGTGCTCGCCGGCGACGGCCCCGTGACCGAGGTCGATGAGGCGAACTGGAAGTCCTCCTTCGACGTGAACGTCACCGGGGCCTTCCTGATGGCGAAGCATGCGATCCCGCTGATCACGGCGAGCGGCGGCGGCTCCATCATCCACATCGCCTCCGTACTGGCCCACGTCGGCGCCGCGGGCCGCAGCGCCTACTGCGCGCAGAAGGGCGCCCTGCTGATGATGACCAAAGCGATGGCGATCGACCACGCCAAGGACAATATCCGCGTCAACAGCATCTCGCCCGGGCCGATTGCGACCGAGCGCTACATGAAGAAATTCGGACTGCTCAGCACCGCCGACGCGCCGCGCGCGGCCGACACCCTGCTCGGGCGAATCGGCGAGCCCCGGGACGTTGCGGCGGCGGCCGTGTTCCTCGCCTCCAACGCCAGCGCCTTCATCACCGGCACCGATCTATTGGTCGATGGTGGTATCTGTGCCAGGTAGGGATGACTGCGACGTCATCGTCATCGGCGGCGGGGGCGCGGGGCTGGCCGCTGCAATAGAGGCCGCCGCGGCCGGCGCGAGGGTCGTGCTGCTCGAGAAAAACCCGCGGCCCGGCGGAACCACCGCCCTCTCGGTCGGATCGATCACGGCGACTCGCACGCCCCACCAGCTGCGCCAGGGCATTCAGGACTCGCCGGCCGAGCACGCCAGGGACATGGCGAAGATCAACTCGCGGCGCGGCCTGCCGGACAACCCGGAACTGCGTCGGGTGCTCACGGAAAACATCACGGACACGTTCCGCTGGCTGATGGAACTCGGCGTGGACTTCATCGGGCCGCTTCCCGAGCCTCCCCACAGCCGGTCGCGCATGCACTGCGTCCTGCCGACGGCGAAAGCCTACATCGCGCGGCTTGCGCAGCGCGCCAGGTCACTTGGCGTCGAGATTCGCTGCGACTTCAGCGCGCAGTCCCTGGTCACGCAGGGAGCCCGGGTCATTGGAGTGGACGGCATCGGCACCGCCGGCAGGCACGATCGTATTCATGCCGCAGCGACCGTGCTTGCCACGGGGGATTTCAGCGGCAGCGCCGCGATGGTCGAAAAGTACGTTTCCGCCGATGCCATGAAGGCGATTCCGGTCAATCCCACCAATACCGGAGACGGCCATCGCATGGCGCTCGCGCTCGGCGGGCGCATCCTCAACGGCCAGGTCGCGCTGGTAGCGATCCGCTTCCTCCCGCCGAAGCGGCCTTCCCTGATGCAGTCGGTGCCGCCGCTGCGCCTTCTGGCGCGGGTGATGCGCATTGCGTACGAGTGCCTGCCGGAAGCGCTCGTCCGCCCGTTCGTGATGGCATTCATCACCTCGGTGCTGCAGCCCGCAAAGGGCATTTACCAGGCGGGCGCGATTCTCGTCAACCGTGACGGCCGGCGCTTCGGCGATGAGACCGGTGACCTGGCGCTCGCCCTGCCGCAGCAGCCCGGCGGAGCCGCCTTCATGCTCTTCGACCGGTGTATCGCGGAGCGCTTCTCGCACTGGCCCCACTTCGTATCCACGGCCCCCGGCGCGGGCTACGCGTATGTCCCCGATTACCGGCGCCATCGGCGCGACTTGTGGCATCAGGCTGATACTCTCGCGGACCTCGCCCGCAGCCTGGGCGTTCCGGAAGACGCGCTGCGTCAAACCGTGTTCGAATACAACGAGACCGTGGCGGGCGGGGAGCGCGGCACCCTGCGCGAACCGCCCTTCTGCGCTCTCGGGCCATTGAACACGGTACTGGTGTTCACCGACGGCGGCCTCGCGATCGACAGCGCACTTCGCGTCCTCGACGCGGAGGACAAGCCGATTCCGGGACTCTACGCGGCAGGATCCGTCGGCCAGGGCGGGATGCTGCTCGATGGCCACGGTCACCACATCGGCTGGGCGTTCACCTCGGGGCGGATCGCCGGCCAGCAGGCGGGCGCCTTCGCTCGCGAGGCGCGATGACGGCCGCGAAACGCCGCAGAAAGATCCGCGCGAACACCGCTCCGGCCTCGCGGCGCGCGACGGCACGCGTCCCCGAACCGGATCTGGCGGAGCCGGCGCAGCCGTTGATCAAGTCGCTGTCCACGGCATTGCGCTTGCTGTCGCGCTTCGTGGCCACGCAAGGGCCGCTCGGAGTGGGGGAGCTGGCGCAGCAGATCGGACTGCACAAGAGCCAGGTCTCGAAGATCCTGAAGACATTTCGCCACTACGACTTTCTCGAACAGGATGCGGGGACGCAAGAATACTCGGTCGGACTGAACACGTTCGCGCTCGGCAACAACTATGTCAACGCCTTTCCGCTGTCGCGCGATGCGCTTCCCGTGATGCGAAAGCTGGTCGACGCGACGGGGCATTCCGCCGTGCTGAGCATCATGAGAGGCAGCAACGTCATCCACCTGCTCGCCGTCGAGGGCCGCCTGTTCATCGACGGCCGCTGGCGCGTCGGCCGCTGGATGCCCTACCACGCCACGGCCGCCGGCAAGCTGCTGCTTGCATTCGGACCCGCCGAAAAGATCGATTTGCTCCTGAAGACCCGCGGCCTGCCGCGCATTACGCCGAACACGATTACCAACCAGCGCCGGTTCCGCGCGGCGCTCCGGAAAGCGCGCACCACCGGTATCTCGGTGACCCGCAGCGAGACTTACGCGGGCACCGCCGCGATTGCCGCACCGGTGTTCGAGGCAAGCGGGCAGGCGATTGCAACGCTCGGCCTGATCTGTCCGGAGCACCTGCTGACGCGCGACGAGGAAGAGCGGCTCGTGGCCCCGCTTCAGCGCGCCGCCCGCGAACTCTCGTTTCGGATGGGCGCAGAGACCTATCGATTCGGCAAGTGAGATCAACTTCTTTCATGAAACAGCCGGGCGCGAGCCGCCAGCCGGCGACTACGCGGGCGCGGCAGCCGTTTGCGTTGCCAGATTGCGCACGCGATCGAGTTCGCCGAGCCGGTACAGGCGAGCGTACAAGTCGTTCGCCGCCGCCTCGCCGAGGCCCGAGGTGCAGTCGATGAACTTGGCCTTGAGTTCCTGTTCCTCGAGCGGCAGCTTCGCATTGCCCCGCGCGAAGCGGACATCGCCAGAATCGAGGCTGCGTCCATCGCGAAGTTCGACCACCACGCGGTCCGCAAGCGCGAATCCCGGCTCGATCGGGCAGTGCGTATCTACGCTCGCCGTCCTGACCTTGGGCATCGCCTCGCGCACGGGCGCCTGCGCCACGAATCCGTCCGTCAGTTGCTGCAACCCGACCTTGCGCGCGACCAGCGCCGACGCCACCGCGAATTCGAGACTGAATTTGGCCTCCAGCCCGGTCACCGGTGAATGGTTGCGCAGCATCGATGCCTGCGCGATCCCGATGCTGGCGCGCACTTCTGACACCTCCTCCGGCATCAGGTCGTGCGCCATCACCAGGTCGAGTACCGCGTCGATCACGCGATGGGTCGCGTAACACATCGGGTATTTCTTGATCGACAGCCCGGACTCGAGGATGCGCAGCTGCCGGCCCAGACCCGAAGCCTGGCCTTCACGGTCGGCGCGCCCGTGCGGCGACAGCGCGGCGAGGAACCCCGCGTGGTGCTCGATCGCATCGGGCGACGCGGTCAGTCCATTCGCCGCCAGACGCACCGCCTCGATCGCGCACGAAGCCGCGCGGCCGGCGTGCAGGGGTTTGGTCATGCTGCCGAAGTTCGCGACCAGACCGCTCGCCATGCTCGCCGCGAGCGCCAATGCGTTCCGGCAGTCGTCTGCGGGCAACCGGTGCAGATGCGCGATCGCCGCGGCGGCGCCGACCGTGCCGAATACCGCGGTCGGGTGCCATCCCTTGAGGTGATACGGATCGGGTTCGCGCGAAAACAGCTCCGCCCAGACCTCGTAGCCCACCAGATACGCCCGCAGCACATCCGCGCCGGACGCATCGAGAAACTCGCCTTCGGCAAGCACTGCGGGAACCAGCACGGCGCTGGGATGCCCGCCGATCGCTACATCGTCGTAGTCGAGCGCGTGGCCCGCGGTCGCGTTGATGAGCGCCGCATCGGCGCTCGCCGCCAATTCGGCACCGAACACGATGTGCGCCTCGCGCGCCGCCGATTTACGCGCGGCCACGAACTGACGCACGATGCGCACCACGGGCTCGTTTCGGCCCGCGATCATCGTCGCGACCGTGTCGATGAATCCGGTCCTGACGATGCGCGCGGCTTGTTCCGGAACATCGCGCAAACCCGGATTTGCGGCGAAGCGGGACAGCGACTCGGTCAATCCGCTCATGCGGTCTCCTTGATCCGCGGTCCCGCCTACGCGGCGCACCGCTCTTCGGCGCGGACATAATTGCGCGGCAGCCCCGCGCGCGCCAGTGCGCCCTGCATTGCGATGTCCGGCAGGGACTCACGTACGATGCTGCGCACCCGCAGAAGTTGTTCCAGATCGACGCCTGTGCGCAGCCCCATCGAGTCGAGCATGAAGCACAGATCGTCCATCACGATGTTGCCCGTCGCGCCGGGCGCAAACGGGCAGCCGCCCAGGCCCGCGAGCGAAGCGTCGAATCGCCGCACGCCGCACTCGAGCGCCGCGCCGACGTTCGCCAGTCCGGTGCCGCGGGTATCGTGAAAATGCGCGGCCACGGGAAGTGCGCCGATTTCCGCCATCACCGCCTTGAACACGGTGCGCACCTGCGCAGGGTCGGCATAGCCCACGGTATCGGCCACTACGATCTCGTCGGCCCCGGCCTCGGCCAGCTGCAATGCATACCGCACTACGTCCGCTACCGGCACGCGCCCCTCGTAGGAGCAACCCAGCGCCGTCGAAAGCCCGCCCACCACGATCGGACGCCCGCCTTCGGGCCGCGCGCGCGCCGATTCGACGATGCGCCTGAAATCCGCAACCGACTCCTCGCGCTCACGGCGCACGTTTTTCAGGTTGTGCGTGCGGCTCACCGACATGACGAAGTTGAGCTTGTGCACGCCCAGCGCAAACCCGCGCCCGGCGCCTTTCGAGTTCGGGATCAGCGCCGAGACCGTGAGCCCCGGGACCGAGAGCGCCCGGCGCGTGACCTCCTCCGCATCGGCGAACTGGGGGATGAGTTTCGGCGGCACGTAGGAGGTCACCTCGATCTCCGGCACCCCTGCCGCAGCTTCCGCCTCGATCCAGGCGATTTTCCTGTCGGTCGGCATGAACGTGGGATGGATCTGCAGGCCGTCGCGCAGTCCCACTTCGCGCACCATCACATCGCGTTGTTTCATGCGTCCTCCTCAGCGTCCCTTGAACACGGGTTTGCGCTTCTCGTTGAATGCCTTGATACCTTCGTAGCGGTCCTCGGTCTCGACCAGATGGTTATAGGCTTCGATCTCGAAACGGTAGGCGGTCTTCAGTTCCATCTGCATGCCGAAGCGCACCGACTTCTTGACCTGCCGGATCGACAGCGGCGCGTTGCGGGCGATCGCGCGCGCAGTCTCGAGCACACGGGGCATCAGGTCCTGCGGCTCGCAGACTTCGTTCACCACGCCCCATGCGAGGGCCTGCTCGGCGCTGAAGGGCCGCGCCGTCATCAGGATTTCCTTGGCGCGGCGCTCCCCCACCGCGCGCGGCAGGTTCTGCGTCCCGCCCGCGCCGGGCATGATGCCGAGCGACACTTCCGTCAGCGCGAAACGCGCCCCCTTCTCCGCATAGGCAAAATCGCAGGACAGCACGGTCTCGAATCCGCCGGCATAGGCGTGGCCGTTGACCGCGGCGATGACCGGCACGCACAGGTCGATGAGCGTCCAGTACTGGCGCTCGAAGATTTCGTGCTGGCGGACCCACTGTTCCCGGGTCATGCCGTTGCGCTCTTTCAGGTCGCCGCCGGCACAGAAGGCTTTTTCCCCCGCTCCCGTCAGGACGACGCAGCGCACGTCGCCCGCATCCTCGGTCAGCCGCGTCCACAGGTCGAGAAAATCGCGGCCCATCTGCGTATTGATCGCATTCGCGACTTCGGGTCGGTTGAGCGTGA
The DNA here is from genome assembly GCA_016195915.1 of Betaproteobacteria bacterium. Classification (GTDB taxonomy): domain Bacteria; phylum Pseudomonadota; class Gammaproteobacteria; order Burkholderiales; family SG8-39; genus JADGRQ01. Next base: position 73,869 of record JACPYS010000015.1, read on the forward strand.
CCAGCAGCACCTGCGGCTCGGTCATCCCGGTGTTGAGAGTTTCGTAGGCAGGCAGGTTCATCGCATTATCGTCCGGCTTCCTTGAAGATTTCGTCGGTATGCTCGCCGAGCGCCGGCGGGCGGCTGCGCAACGCCGGGCGCGCACCGTCGAAGCTCACCGGCAAGCCGATGAACTTCATCCTGCTGTCGGGCACGTCCTGCAGTATTCCCAGCGCGGCCGTCTGCGCGTGCGCCACCATCTCGGCCACGTTCTGTACCGGAGCGCACGGAATGCCGGCCGCTTCGAGCAGCGCGATCCACTCGGCGTTGCTGCGCTTCGCCATCTCGATTTCGATCAGCCCGTACAGGGCGGTCTGGTTTTCGACCCGCTTCGGGTTGGTGGAAAACTTCGCATCGTCGATCCACTCCGGGTGTCCGAGCACCTGCGCGAGGCGACGGAACAGGCCATCGCTTCCTGCAGCGACCACCAGGTCGCTGTCGCGGGTCGCATAGGCGCGGTAAGGAGCGATGCCGTTTGCCCCCGAGCCCTGCTTGGCCGGCAGGTCTCCGGAAGCCAGATAGTGTGCAGTGAGGAGCGACATCCACATCGCGGCAGTTTCGAACAGTGAGACATCGACCACGCCGCCCGTGCGCGTATCGCGTCGCCGGTGCAAGGCTGTGAGAATTCCGATCACCGCCCACATGCCCGTGCCCAGATCGATGATCGATGCCCCTACCCGCACCGGCGGTCGGCCGGGCTCCCCGGTGGTGCTCATGATGCCGCCGAATGCCTGCATCAGGGGGTCGTAGCCGGGCCGGTCCTTGAACGGTCCGACGCGGCCGAACGCGCCGACATTGCAGTAGACCAGATCCGGTTTATCGGCCACCAGCGCCGGCCCGTCCAGGCCGAGCTGCTCGACCTGACCGGGGCGCAGATTCTGCAGCACCACATCGGCGCGTTCGCGGATCAGCCGCTTGAGCGCGGCAAACTGCTGCGGATCGCGCAAATCGCATACGACGGACTTCTTGTTGCGATTGAGCGGCTGAAAGCTGGCCGAGGCGCCCTCCCAGAACGGCGGGCCCCACTTGCGTGCGTCGTCGCCTTCGGCCTTCTCGATCTTGATCACCTCGGCGCCCAGGTCGCCGAGGATCTGCCCGGCGAACGGAGCGGCCACGCTATGGCCGAGTTCGATCACGACGATACCGGCGAGTGGAAGAGCAGCGCTCAATTCAGTAGCCGCGATTGCAAGCCCGCGTCCCGGTCAGTCGCATGTTCAGTCAATCCTGATTCCGCCCTTCCTGATGATCTCGGCAAAGCGCGTCTGCTGCTCCTTCAGGTAACGGGCGAACTCTTCGCTCGGGCGGTAATCGACCTCGAGTCCGACCGTCGCCAGACGCTCGCGAGTTTCGGGTGACTTCATGACGGTCTCTACGGCCGCGGCGAGCCTGTCGGTGATCGGTTTGGGCGTGCCCGCCGGCACCATGACGCCGAGCCAGGCGCCGACATCGAACCCGGTCAATCCAAGGGAGTTGGCGAGCGGTTCGATGCCCGGTGCTAGCGGCGTCGGATTGGCCACCGTAATACCGTAGCCCCGCAAGCGCCCGGAGCGCACAAGCGGCATGGTCGCTGCCACGGTCTCGAGCGCATAGGCAACCTGGCCGCCCACCACATCGGTCAGCGCGGGCGAGCTGCCCTTGTAGGGCACGTGGGTCACCTTCAACTCGGCAAACGCGTTGAACCACTCTGCGATCAGGTGCGCAGTGGCGCCTGTGCCCGAGGACGCAAAGCTGTACTTGCCGGGATTGGCCTTCACCAGCGCAACGAACTCTCTCGCGTTTGCCGCGGGAAATGACTGATTGGTCACCAGTACGTACGGCGAAAGGCCGACCTTGGCCACCGGCACGAAATCGCGATCGACGTCATAGGCGGTCTTTTGCAACAGCGGATTCACGGTGACCGGCCCGCTCGAGGCGGCGAGCAGGGTATAGCCATCGGGTGCGGACTTGGCGACGAAGTCCGTGCCGATCATTCCGCCGGCGCCGGCGCGGTTGTCCGGCACCACGGACTGCCCGAGCACTTCGGAGAGCTTCAGCGCGAGCACGCGTCCCACCAGGTCGGTCGCCTGTCCGGGCGGCCACGGAATGACCATGCGCAGCGGCCGGTTGGGATAGCCTTGCTGCGCAAGCGCCGCACCCGAGAGTACGAGTGCCGCCGCAAACAATACGATTCGCCGCATGACGCCCTTGTCCCCACAGAACCGAATATCGAAATGATGCACTGATTGCCCTGCAACGGGAAGAGACTGTCTCACGCCCGGCGTGCGATCCGCCCTATCATTCCGCCATTGCATTCAGGCTCAATCGACTGTTGGAAAATATTTCCAGTCTGCCCTCGGCCGGCGTGCCATGGTCGGCCGGCTTGCGCGTGCTGGCCGCGCGCTTCGGCGCCGCGGCCGCGGTGAGCGACGGGCGCGAACGGCTTACCTACCGCGCACTGTGTGCGCGCGCGCACGCGCTCGCGGCCTGCCTCGCCGTGCACGGAGTGAAACCCGGAGAATCCGTCGGGACCCTGCTTCCCAACGCTCTCCCGGCCGTCTGGGCGTCCTACGGCACCACGCTCTCGGGCGCGGCGGAAACGCCTGTGAGCTGGAACGCGACCGCGGACGAGATTGCGTGGTACGCGCGCCTGGCGGAATTTCGCATCGTCGTCACGCTGCCGGAACGCGCGGGCGGCCTCCGGGCGCTTGGCCTCGAGCCGCTTGCGATCGACGATATCGGCAACGACGATCCCGGCATCACGCTTCTGCCCGCGCCGGCCGGCGCCCGGGGCCGCATACTGTTCACCTCGGGCACCACCGGTCGGCCGAAAGGTGTCGTGTATACACACGAAAGGCGCTGGATCGCCGAACAGGTGCTCAAGGCGGCGCTGCCGTTCACGCCGTCGCCAGGTTCGCGCATCATTCTCATGACGCCATTCCCGCATGGCGCATCGCTCCTCAGCTTCGCATGGTGCGATTACGGCGGCGAAGCCATTCTTCTCGACGGCGTCGACACCGCTCGCGTGTTGCCGCTGCTGCGCGGCGGCGGCATCGATGCGGTGTTTGCGCCTCCCACGGTACTCGCCAAACTCGCTGCGGCTTTCGGCAAGGAGCGCTTTTCCGGGGTGCGCTGCGTGTTCACCGGTACTCAGCCGCTGACTGCGCCGCTGTACGAGAAGGCGTGCGCAATGTTCGGTCCGGTGGTGCGCGTCACCTATGGCAAGTCGGAATGTTTCAATCCGATTACAGTTCTCGAAGCGGCGGACACACACGCCCATTTCACGATCGAAGAGCGTGCCGCGGGAAGCTGCGTCGGCTGGGCGCCTTCGGGGGTGGAACTGGAGATTCGCGGCGACTCCCAAGCGCTAGCCCTCGCCGGCGCCGAAGGAGAAGTCTGGCTGCGCGCGCGCCACATGTCGATCGGCATGATCGATGCGGAAGGCTTCAAGGCGCACGGACCCGACGGCTGGCACCTGACCGGGGACTTGGGCAGGATCGACGCGCGCGGCCGCCTGTGGCTGACGGGTCGGATTGCCGATGTGATCAAGACCGGGGGCTACCGCGTCAATCCGGACGAAATCGAGGCACTTCTCGCCGGCATGCATTCCTGCGGCGCGGTCTGCGTGACATCACTGCCCTCGGAGTATTGGGGAGAAATCATCGTCGCCGCGGCCGAGAACGCGGCCGACGGCTGGGACGGCGAGGTCGCGGCGCGACTGGCCGGGCTTTCGCGCCACAAACACCCGCGCGCCTACCTGAGCGTTGGCGCACTGCCACGCAATGCGCAAGGCAAGCTCAGCCGGCGGCAGTTGCGCGAGTTGATCGCGGCGGAGTACGACCTTGCCGATGGGCCTTATCCCGCGCTCACGCGCAAGGCCGGACGCACCTCCTGAACATTCCGGTCGGGCGTGTTCTGCGGCGCCGACAATCGACTGGACTTTGGTCAGCGCGCTTCGTCAGTCAGGTGCCGCGCCACTTCGCGGAGCTTGAGCGCCTGTGTCACCGGTTCATCGCCGCGTGTGCGGGGAACACGTCTCCATGCGCGTGTGCCGTGCGTCCCCCGCCGGTTCATCCCCACGTGTGCGGGGAACACACGTCAGCGCGGGTGTTCGACCCTCCGGTGAGCGGTTCATCCCCGCGTGTGCGGGGAACACGTTGCGAGCGAAGTCCTCGATACTCGGAAAATCGGTTCATCCCCGCGTGTGCGGGGAACACAGGTACGTGCGTTATTTGCGCCATGGCTATTCCGGTTCATCCCCGCGTGTGCGGGGAACACACCTTCCAGGCCCCAATATCCTCCATCCCATGCGGTTCATCCCCGCGTGTGCGGGGAACACTCGAGAGTGCGGGCAGCGGTCACGAGTATTTCCGGTTCATCCCCGCGTGTGCGGGGAACACTCCTGAGCGCCGGTGTGGTTGCGCAGATATGCCGGTTCATCCCCGCGTGTGCGGGGAACACCTCGCGCCTACACCCTCGGCCTCCTCCCCTACCGGTTCATCCCCGCGTGTGCGGGGAACACGCCGCACTGTGGACAACGCACGTGCCACTCGACGGTTCATCCCCGCGTGTGCGGGGAACACGCGGCGGTGGCGCGTTCGAGATATTCGTAGTCCGGTTCATCCCCGCGTGTGCGGGGAACACTAACGTCATCATAGCGGGGCTCATGGCTACCGCGGTTCATCCCCGCGTGTGCGGGGAACACACCATGGATGAGTATGTCGGAAAGTTGGAACGCGGTTCATCCCCGCGTGTGCGGGGAACACGGCACGTCGCTCCTGACGAGCGCCCAGGTGTTCGGTTCATCCCCGCGTGTGCGGGGAACACATCTCCCCGGTCGTGCGGCAAACCGGAAGCGGCGGTTCATCCCCGCGTGTGCGGGGAACACAGCTACGACAACGAACAATCGCAGCAGGTCGTCGGTTCATCCCCGCGTGTGCGGGGAACACCGCGGGCAGGATGTTCAGCAACCCCGCAACATCGGTTCATCCCCGCGTGTGCGGGGAACACAGATCGCCGGCAAGCCGCGGCTCGTGAATCCGCATAGCTCGTCGGTTCATCCCCGCGTGTGCGGGGAACACTCCTGCTTCGCCCAAGTTTCCGTGTCGTGCGCCGGTTCATCCCCGCGTGTGCGGGGAACACGTTTCGATCGCCTGTCCGGTCGTTTCGTGCTGCGGTTCATCCCCGCGTGTGCGGGGAACACAACGGCTTGGTCGTGCAGTACGGCTTTCCCGTTCATCCCCGCGTGTGCGGGGAACACGGTGTCGTCAACCCGCGCATAAAGCACCGTCCCGGTTCATCCCCGCGTGTGCGGGGAACACGGCGTCCTCGGCAGGGATGGCCTGCTCCTGACCGGTTCATCCCCGCGTGTGCGGGGAACACGAGAAGCCGCTATCCTGCGCGTCCGGCCATTTCGGTTCATCCCCGCGTGTGCGGGGAACACTTCCCGATGGCCGCATCGATGCGGATGCGATGCGGTTCATCCCCGCGTGTGCGGGGAACACTCGATCGAGAACTGTTCGGGCAGCGCCAGCTTCGGTTCATCCCCGCGTGTGCGGGGAACACGGCGCGGGATAACGATTTGCAAGCGTTGGGAGTCGGTTCATCCCCGCGTGTGCGGGGAACACCAGTTTCACCTCTTCCTTCTCGAAGGACTTGCCGGTTCATCCCCGCGTGTGCGGGGAACACTGTATGACTGCGTTGGATGGAAATAAGGCAGCCGGTTCATCCCCGCGTGTGCGGGGAACACGATCTGTTCCTCACACTCGCAGCACTTGTACACCGGTTCATCCCCGCGTGTGCGGGGAACACCGCTCATTCTGGCTGCCCATATTCTTCTTCATCGGTTCATCCCCGCGTGTGCGGGGAACACCGCATTCATGTCACGCATCCACGATCCGACGGCGGTTCATCCCCGCGTGTGCGGGGAACACCGCATGGCAGTGCCTCCGAGTTGGTCTCCTTCCGGTTCATCCCCGCGTGTGCGGGGAACACTTCTGACCCCGCGTGTGCGGGGAACACTGATGCAGGGGCAGGTATATCGTAGGGTCACGCGGTTCATCCCCGCGTGTGCGGGGAACACTCCTTTGTGACCTGGTGTGGGTTGTTCATCATCGGTTCATCCCCGCGTGTGCGGGGAACACGGCCAACCAACCAGGCGCGAGGCCAAGGCAGACGGTTCATCCCCGCGTGTGCGGGGAACACCGCTCGGTGAACGCCGTCGGAAGAACTGAATTCGGTTCATCCCCGCGTGTGCGGGGAACACTGCGAGGTGCCGTCGACTAGGTTGATCGCACTCGGTTCATCCCCGCGTGTGCGGGGAACACACTTCTTCCACCTCGTTGATTTACCGCAGGAAATCAGCGGACGGCAAATCTACCGAAGATTTTCTTGCTACGCCACATTCAGGCGACAAATCCGAATTGTTAAAGATCCGTAGGCGGACGCTCGGGCAGGAATGATACGAGCTTTGCCCCGTCAAGCATTACCGGAATCCGCCGGTTCGTCCCCAGCGTGACGAAATCAAAGCCGGCTTCATTGCTCGTGCGCCACGCCATCACAGCGTTTCCATCTTCAATTCCCTCTTCGACCTGCTTCCAGATGTAATCGCGAACTTTGGCCGAATAATTACCAAGGTATACACCAGCGCGAACCTCCAGGAGCCAGATCGCGAGTCGCCCGCGCAATCTGGGCGGGGAATTTTCAAGAACGATGACCAGCATCGCCGATTGACTCGGGATTCGGAATCGCAGGCCCTACTGCATCTTCGGGCGCGTCAGGGGGCTCAATTCCGCCTGAGGAAAGCATTTCTTCGATCCCTGGAATAATTCGCTCCAACAACCGGGTTTCGCGAAACACGTCGCGGCAGGCAAGACGCACCCGTTGTTCCGGGTTTCCGGTACCTCGTCCCGCGATCCGGAAGGCAAGGGGCACGACCGTCTCGAACTTGTAAATATCCGCCACATCGTAGACGAAGGACAACGGTTTTCCGGTATGAATGAAACCGACTGCGGGTGCGTAACCGGCAGCAAGCACCGCCGCTTCGGTGACCCCATACAAACACGAAGTCGCGGCCGAAAGACATCGGTTCGGCAAATCGCCCTTGTCCCAAGCGTCAATGTCGTAGTTCCTTGCGCTCCATTCAACCCCGTACGTCTTCGCAATCCGCTTGTACATTTCGCGCACCCTTGCGCCCTCGATGCCGCGAAGCTGTTCGACCGATCGGCGTTGCGGCGGTTCCTCACCGAAGCGCATGGCGTACATTTTGCGGACCACCATCAGGCGAAGATCTGGATCAAGGGCAAGTTTCGCCTGGTAAAGCAGCCGGTCCGCGCGAGCCCCGCCAGGCTGTCCGGCTGAATACAGCCTGACGCCGGCCTCACCAATCCACACCAGCAGCGTGCCCACCCGCGCCGCCAGCGCGCACGCCGCGTGTGAGATGCGCGTTCCCGGCTCAAGCATCAGGCAGGCAACGCCACCGACGGGGATATGCGTGCGCACGCCGGACTTGTCGACAACCACAAAGGCGCCGTCAAGAACGTCCAACCCGCCTTTCTCGATATAGAGAATCGAAAGCCGATCCTTGATGGGGATGGGCTTGAGCGGGGGGAGTAGCTCTGCCAAGAGGCAACCTCACTCGCCCAGCGACGAGAGTATGTCCCGTACCAGTTCACTCGGCAGGTAGTAACCGGTTGCCTGCAATCGTTCCACCAAGGGGCGAAGCGCGGAAAACAGCCCATCCTCGCGCGCCCGGAGAAGCAGTCCCAAGGTACCGATAACCGGCCTGCCCAACTCTAGGGCAACCAGCCGGACACGCCGGTCATCCATAAGCAGGCTCGCTTTCAGCTCGATCCCCAGCGCAATGGCCCGGCGCTCGCCAGCGTCGATTGTCGTGCGCAACAACGACTCCGGAATGATCGCCGGATCGTCTACCACTCGAATCAGCCTGGCATCGATTGCGGATAAAAGGCGCGGCGCCTCATCGACGCCCGGCTTGCGCATGACTTCTTCCCATACCGTGGACGGGGCGAGCACCGATTCGAAATAACGAGCCGGCAAATCAAGGAGATCCAGCCTCGCCAGTGCAATGAGCGGGCCGCTATCCGCGATCAACAAGGCTGCGGACATATTTCATCTCTTCCGCGAATTCGTCCCCGGAATAGCGCGCTACGGGTATGCGACGCCGGCCAAGCTCGGCGATCGTTTCGCTGATCGACAGCCCGGCGATTCGTGAAACGACACCGACGCTCACCTGATCACGATCGAACAGGGACACGGCGAGCTCCAGCCGAACGCCCAGGCTGTCGAGATTCGCGCCCATGGGCAGGGCCATGAACACCGGCTCACCATCTTGCGTCACCACGTCGATTTCTCCGTCCTGCGCGTCGGACAGCAGCTTGTCCGGGTGCTCGAGAAACTGCTCCACCGAAATCGATCCCATGATGCCTCCATGCTTTGCCATGCCCCGATAAATCATCCTAGCACGCAGCAAGCTATAAGCGCCGAACCAGCAACAGGCCGCAGCCGAAGGCTTTGGCGTGGCCGATGCCATTTTTTAGGAGAGATATAAAATTCCCAGAATGGGTTACCCGCAGCACGCCTTCATAGGTGACGCACGCAAGTTTTCCACCCCGCCCCCCCTTCCGGAAATAAAGCGGAGGGCGAGGCTGCACGGTGACGGCCTCGACTTCCGCCGCGCCAGCAAACTTGCGCGCCAACCACTCGCGTTGGTCCTCGTCCCGGATGAGCGGCACACGACATTTTCCGGATTTCTTATCTGGCTTGTCACGCCGCTCGGCATCCACAATGGTCTTGATCGGATTGGCAGTAAGTATGAAACACAGGCGCTGCCCGGCCGATGGCTCAGGTCGAATCTCCCGAGTGCCAAGAATCGTCAGTCCTTGCGCGATTTCCGGCGCCTGGCGCGATTGCACCAACAGCCGCGCTGTACGCCCCAGTCCGGACTCCTCTGCACGAAATAGGAATCCCTGCCGCATATCGTCGCTGCGCAGACGTGTTTCTTTCTCTTCGCCGGGAAACAAACGCCAAAGCTGGCGATGAACATCGTAGGGATTGCGCGCCGCCTCCCAAGGGATTTCTACGCGACTCAGGAACATGGTCACTCCTTGTGGACGTACACCCGCCGGGTACCGAACTGTCGATGTTGGCCGTACATGGGCACATCGCGAATCTGCATTGGCTGTTCCGATAGGAGTTCGCCTTCGGCATAGATGACCCCGCCGACAGGGGGCACTTTTGCCAATAGAGACTTGGCGTCGATTGCTTCCACTGGTCCACCATCGAGCAACGGGCGCGCAATGGGACAAGAGCGCCGGCCGAGTACGGGTGTGAAGGCAGGCTTGCGCAGGGCGCCGGCGATGCAGTCCAGTGATACGAGGGCACCGGACCTTTCTTCCACCGCGACAGTGAAAACGGCGTCGTAGAGATATTCTCGCGTCGAAACCACCGGGTTTTTGTTGACCGAACCGTCCACCTTCCGGGCGTTAAGCACAGTATGGAAGTCTGATAGCTTCAGCGCGTCTTTTTTTTGGGAACCATCGCGCTCAGGACGCAATGCCTTTCGATCCATACGTACCGCAAACTCTACACTCGCCGCAAGGTGGTTGAGTTCTTCGCGGTCGCGCCGATCGATGCCCAGGCAGGCCCCCAGCAGTCCTAGCAATCCACTGCGCGTCGGAAACAAATTTGATGGCCGGAAGTCCTCGTAGGTATGCGTTCCCCATGCCTGCATCGGGCCGTCAAGTCTTAGGACGAGAAAGCGTGGCACGGCAGGGGTCTCAGGCCTGTCCATCGCGTTCAATCCACGCTTCTATTTGCCGAAGCGAGGCGAAACCCGGTTTGTCACCCAGCTTCAACTCCTCGCCGACTGCAAACGTGCGGGCATTTTCGCTCAATCCATAGGCCCGATTCACGCGCGTCCAATAGTCGCCAAGCCGTTGTGTCGAAGGAAGAAGGAAGCCGCCCTCGCGCGCAGGCTTCACCGGCTGCTCGAATGCGTTAGCCAGCGAAATTGGCTGATCGGCAAAGCTCACGATCGCGAAGTCGGCCGGGTTATGAGCGGCGAAGGACTGCTGCTTGGCCGAAGGCACCACTGTCGCGAGCATGTGGAAGACGTGCGTGGCGACTTTAAGCGCCCGCTTGCGCGATTCGGTTGTCTCCGCGCTCTTCATATCTGGCACCAGGCCAAGGTTCACCTGAAGTTGTTTGAGGTTCAGACTGGCATAGCGATAGAACACACCGGATGAAAACTGCTGCGTATCGAGGTGCCCTGCACCGGTCTCGCCAGCGTCTTGGGTCAAATCATCAACGGCGGTGAACCAGTCCACGTCCTGCGGCTCCACCGCATGGGTGGTGATGGCGTGAGCGACAGCGAGGGTACCGTCCACCGGCAGCATGACTCCGCTTGTCGCCATCCGCCCGGATAACGCCACATCCACCGCCGAACCAATCGCGGTCCTCAACAGATCGATTCGCTCCAGCAGCCGCTTGCCGATTTTCTGGCTCATGGCCATGTCCATACAGGCTTCTTTGGTCAGAACGCGTTTTTCCTTTCCTTTACCAACCGATTTGCCCTCTTTCCTTAGGGCACTCTCGCGCTCCTTGTCCGTTAGACCCTCCTTTCGCACAGTACTGATCGCGCGGCAAATCTCTCGTATTTCGTCAACAATCCACGGGGCTACAGCACGCTTTTTCTTATCCTCATCATCCGAAGATTCATCTCCAGAGTCCTCCTCTCCGTCATCGCCCACATCTTTGCTATCGATCACAAACCGGATTGCTGCTTCCTGAATGAGGCTGTGATCGAACTCCTTCCCGAGCAACATAATGAGTTCTGTTTTCGCCCTTTCCAAGTCCCGAGTCCGGAAAGACGGAACACCCAAATGAGCCGAGTAGTAGTCGCTCATGCGCATGGCGCGCTTCAAGGACTGGCTAGAGATACGAACTCTGTTAACTCCGCCGAAAACGGCGGTCTTTTGCATGTTCATTTCGTCCCGGTTGAGGCAGGACGGGCTGTGGGAAATCAAAACATGAAAGTTGACGAAATTCTTGGCGGTCATTTTTTCGCTCCTTTGGCGGGCGTGAATTTGGTGAGATAGAAGTCCTCAACGAGTTGTCGCTTGTCGCGATCATTCCAGAACCAGAGCATCCGACCGAAATTCGACCAGTCGACAATAGGTTCGATGTGCATTGCTAGCCGCCGTAACTGGATCAAATCAAGCGGCGGATGTGCGCGTGCCGTCTGCAGAATCCGAGCCTCACCCACCTTGGCCTCAGCCAATTGCGCGCCAAGCGGTTTGGCCTTCATCGCATGTCTGCACCAGGGCAGCAGGTAAGCCAAGCGCAGATGCCGGTCGTCGGGGCGCTGGCCGGGGAACAGGCGGTAGAGCGCGGGGGTTAGTGCAAGTTCATCCGGCTCGGCCACGCGGCGTAGTTCGGCACGGGCGCCAGTGGGGAATGTTTCGTCGTCGTAGCGTTTTCTTAGCGCCACGAAATCCGGCAATTCGGTGGTCATGCCCTCTCCCCGAGTTTGTGAAGATCGACATTCAGACTCCGTCGCGCCCAGGCGATGATCGGGATCAACTCCGGCTTCATCGCATAGGGATCAGTCAGTTCCTCAAAAATGGAGCGGCAGTGGCCGGCAAGTTGTCGAGCGAAAGTCACCTTGGCGCTCGTCCAGTCCCTGAAGGTCAGGGTATTTGAGAACGTCTCATGAATAAGACTCTCGGTACGGGCGTAAAAACGTTTCTCGGCTGTCTCGTCGATCGCAGTTCCGATACCTTTCAATCCTTTGTCCTTATTGCCCTTCGCGGCAAAGTAAAGCTTGCCGCGCAGCGCAGATCTTGCTTCTTTGCCAAGTTCTACCAGTTGTTGCATTCGTCCCTTGTCGTTGCTCCACCCTTGCGCCAAGCTCATAAGTTCATGCCGCCGTTCGGTTACGGAAGCCTTTTTGATTCGGTACCCGCCAACCAGCAGATGCAGTGATTCGCCATGAAACACGTCGGAAGCCTGTGTCACCGCCTCTGCGGGTACTGAGCCGCCATTCGAGTCCGCCACAAGCGGGCTTGGCACTACAAACTCGGACAGATGAGTCCACGCTGGGGCGGTTGTGGTGAAGCTGGCAAAGCGTTGCTCAAGCAGACCCTTCCTGGTGCTAAAAAGCATTGCACCGTGCGGATGAGGCCATAACCCTTTTACAGTGAAGTCGAATTTCTCTTTGGAGAAACCGACGTACACCGGTACCGGCCCACCTCCAAGCACATCACAGGAAGCCGGGATATCGCTTCGTACCAGTTTCACGCGCGCGGGTTGCCAGAACAAACCTCGCAACAAACCGATCTCGTTCCAGTGAATAGTTTCCTTCTCCTTAATCGGTGTCACCCACGTCGGCTGGTCCTCGCCTGCGCGGAACACTTTGATCTGGCGCGTCTGGATGCGAGGCCGTGTAAGTACATTGCGCCAGACCGTCTCACGCAAATGGTTACCATTCACCAGCGTAGTGATCGGCGCACCGCCTCGCAGACTGCCCTTGAAGCCACCACCGAAACTCGGGCTATTCGACGATTGATTGAACAACGCGATAGCCGCCACTGGAGCTGACAGGGCACGCACTTCCCCCACTTCATTGAAGAATGCGTGGTTGTTGCCTTCCGGCAAACCAATAAGAAGTTTCTGGATGGGGGTGTCTTCAGCCGCCTTCACTTCCCACGATTGCATGAACGGGTACTTCGGGTGATCGAGGTCAAACCAATCCCTGTAAAGCGCCACACCCACAGCAAAGGCGTCCGGTGGAAGAAGCGCGGTATGCCGCGCTCGCAAGGCTTGATCGTCTTCCGGTAGAAACATGACCTGAGTCATGCAAACCAGCAGTTGGATACATGCGAGCTCGAGATCATCACGAGGCAGGCTGACCTGCCAGCTCCCCGGCTCGCACAAAAGTTCCCGGTAGGTCAGCAATCGGAAGGCGCCCGTACCACCATTAGTTCGCACGGGAACCCAGGCATCTTCAAGCAGATTCATCGATTTTCCTTTCCAATCCGTAATCTTCTGAATAGCGTAACTTCATTTCCTGGTTCGTCCAACCGCCTTGTGCCTCGGGTGTCATTTCTAGGCATACGCGTCCGTCGTCGTCGCGCTCACAGCCAGCAAGCCGCTTCTTCCAACTTGCCGGTGCGGGCACAGCATTGACGCTGAGAGTCTCTGCAAGCTTGCGCCCGTCGAGTTCATCTAACGACTCGCCATCGAGCAATCGTCCATCGGGTTGGATCAGCAAAACGGTAAGGCTCATTTCATCGTCACGGGTCAGGCTCGTTGCAATGCTGTCCTCGTCGCGAAACTGGCTGACTGTCATGGTCGTGAGCTGAATGGCTCTGGCCTCTTTTTCCTCCTGATCCTGCCTCCAGGCACGGAAAGCACCATAAGTCTCGTCGGGCTCATCGTCCCAGGGAGGTTCCGCATAAACCTGCTCGATCCAATCCCGATATACAGCGGGGAATGCAATCCGGGCAGCGCAAGCAAGTAATCGCTCGGTACGCCACAACACACGTGTGTTGCCGTAGATGAGCTTGTGCAGTGCGTAGTCCTCGCCCTCCACCGACAGCACCGTGCAACGCGGCATCTCGAATCCTATGGGGCGTGGCCGGTCATGGCGATGCAAGCGACCGAGTCGTTGGAACAGTAAGTCCACCGGGCATATCTGCGTGATCATCCAATCGAAGTCGAGGTCCAGACTCTGCTCGACCACTTGGGTGGCGACCAGAATACGGCCGCGATCACGGTGCGCGTTCCGCCCATAGTAAGTTTTCACGGCCTCTTCTCTTTGTTGCCGATCCCTGAAGCGGTAGCGAGCGTGGAATACATCAACCGGCAAGGCCGTTCTATCGCGCAGTATGCGAGTGAGGCGTTGAGCGTCGTCAACGAGATTAACGACCACTGCAATCCGGGCGCCCGACTCCGCCGCCGATAACATGCGATTGAGAACTGAATCATCCGGAAAAGCGCCGGGCAGCTTTAGACATTCGACATCCACCTCTCGACGTGGCGGGCGCTGAGCCTCGGTCACCGTAAGGCAGGCAACTCGACCCTGAGTGGCATGCCACACCACCGGGTATGGCGGATCGTCTGCGCCTTCGGCACCCCACGCCTGGAATAACTTTGAACGAACTCCGGCCGGCAAGGTGGCGGAAAGCAGCATCGCGCTCCCGCCGGTGACCTTTTGCCGACGCAGCACTTCGCCGAGAAGTCCATGCATGTAAGCGTCGTAGGCGTGGACCTCATCCACGATCAATACCGACTTATTTAGTCCAAAGCCGCGGACAAACTTGTGCCGAACCGGCAACACGGAGAGCAGCACTTGATCTACGGTACAGATGCCCACCTGGCCAAGAAATACGCGTTTGCGGCTGCTAGCAAGCCAGGCAGCGCATTGGATCGTTGCCTCTTCCTTTCCCTGCGCAGTCTCCCGTCGCCCGGCGTCCACCAATTGTTCGAACTCAGGATTCAGATTACGGTTGCCGTGTGCGAGCACCACGCTACCTCGGCCAATGGCCTTTTCGGCGAACGCCTTGGCACGTGTGAGCATGGCATTGGCCGTGGCCTGAGTGGGGAGGGCGAAAACGATGGAATCCGCCAAACCCACGTCGAGAAGCCGCCAAGCGTACGCCAGTGCAGTTTCGGTCTTGCCGCTGCCGGTGGGCGCCTCGATCAGCGTAAGTCCGGGCACGAGAGGCAAACTGTTCACCAGAATCTGAACACCTCGCGGCGATTCGTCTTTTCGTAGCAAATCGGCCACACCACCATAGGTATTCGCTCTTGCACGCAACCCGAAGCAACGCAGCAAGTCGTCGTCGACGATCCTGTTTACGTTTCCAGCCAGATAGTCAGCGAATGTGATGTTGGCATCAAGTTTCCGGTAAGGAAACGAATTCACGTTGGAACCAATCCAGTCGCACACGGCACAGTAGCCAGCCAGCAAAGACTGGGCTCCAACTGTACAGGCCGGCGGGATATCTAGAAGACTCAGCCCGGCAGGCCTCAAAAACATATCGGTCAAGGCAGCTACAAACATGCGCCGGGCTTCGCGATCATGGTCCATGACGTGAGCTTCTGCATAGTCACTACCGACATCCGCTCCGGACGAAAGGTCGCCGTGATGCCCTGTCACTGCCGCGAGCCATGGACGCCATGCGTCAACGATCTCCGCAGAGTTCACACTGGACCATTCACTCAACTCGCGCATGGCTAACGCGTAACCCATCCGCCCGTGGTCAAAGTGTTTGGCCAGGCTTTCGTCCACGTCGTCGCGTTTCAAATCCGCCCACGCCAAGCAAAGCGCATCGAGAGCCTTCGATTGAAACCGCACGTCGAACTTGCCGAGATCATGCAATGTGATGAAGAAGATCACCCATGCCCGAAGCTTCCTTGCCGAGAAGTCCGACCAGTCAAACGCCGCAAGAAAAGTCCGCCGAATGACCGGACTCACATCCCACCAAATTGCGGTGACCGCCGCGACATCCAGGCAGTGATAGGCCAACGGGTGCCACTTCGGCTCGTCCGGATAGTTCGGATCGGCCTTACCCCAGTACCGCAAGAAGGATGTCTGGTTTGCCATGTATGGCTACGCGGCACTCATTATGAGTACCGTCAGTCTCAAAACGTGCGACTAGGTATTCCCGATCTAAGGCGTAATGCCGTACCGTACAAGCGCGCGCCGCAAACTCGCCACCACCTCGGCGCGCAGCGCCTCGGGCGCGACGACTTCCACGTCCGCCCCATGCCGCAGGATATCCATGACCAGTTCCCGCTCGTCACGGTATGGAATCCGTAACTCGTAGCTGCCGTCGGTCAGAAACTGGCCGACCTGCTGAGGGTGCCAGCGCTCGTCGGCGACCCAGCGTGCGCGTTCGGGTGTGAAGCGCAGCACCGCGGTTTTGTTCGCTTTTCCGCCGAAGATGCCGTAGGCGCTGGCGTAGTGTTGGTCGAGTTGCGCCTCCAAGATGTCGTCGGCCCGCGTTTCGAGTTCGGTCGCCGACAGCACCCGATCGACCGAAAAGCTGCGCAGCCCCTTGCGGCGGTGACACCAAGCATCGAGATACCAGTTGTCGCGGTAGTGGACGAGGCGCTGCGGGGAGATTTCCCGCTCTGTGGTGTCGTCGCGGCCGCGACCGCGGTAGGTGATGCGCAGGCGCTTGCGCTGCAGCGTGGCTGCGGCCAGCGGCTGGAAGTGCTCTCCGACCGGGCGGGACGCCTGTGCGAGAACGCGAATGCGGCGCGCTGCTTCGGACAGTCCCAGCCGCTGGTGCGTGACCAGTTCGGTCACGCGCTGGGCGAAGGGTCGCAGGTGTTCGGCCAGCAGTCCCGGTTCGAGCGATTCGATCAGGCGCTCAAAAACGACCAGTGCCTGGAGTTCGCGCCCGTTGAACCACAAGCCGGGCAGTTCGTAGGGACCCTCGGTTCCGTTCGTTCTATAGTGATAGCCGCCGCGCTCGGTGTCCAACTCGATGGGTGCGTGCAGATGATCGCGCAGTACGTTCAGCAGTCGATAGGCAGTGGGCCGGGAACAGTCCAGCCGCTGCATCAAGTCGACCAATGCAATCGGCGTGCGTCGCCCGCGGAGGATGCGGTGCAGATCGTAGATGCGATCGAATTTGTCCACGCCGCCAGTCTAAGGGTAACCGCGGGAAATGTCGGCCCGATTGCATCCGGCGCAGAGCCACGATCCCGGAAAATCAGTAGATCAATCCTGACAGATTCATGCGTCAGGGCCAGGCGCCAGGAGATCCTCTGCCATATTTCCTGAGCCGCTCGCGGCGCCTGAGCATTCCGGCCGCGCATCCGCAAGTCTGCTTCAACGAACGGCTGAGCTATCGTTGATGCGCCGCGTCAGTCAGGCGACGCACCACGTCGCAAAGTTCGTCGACTGTGTCCGGCTTGTAGATCAGGTGCCGCACGCCGCACTCGGGCGCTTTGCGCCGCAACTCGTCGGTGATGTAGCCTGAGGTCACAGCCACGGGCAGGCCGGGGCGGATGCGCGCGAGCTCGCGCGCCACGTCCAGGCCGGACATCCCCGGCATGTTGAAGTCGGTCACCGCCAGGTCGTACCCGTCCGGGTCGGCGCGCACCGCGTCGAGCGCATCCTGCGCCAGCGTGAATCCGCTGACGCGGTAGCCCCGGCGCTGCAGCATGCGGCTCACCAGCGACACCAACGCGTCGTCGTCATCGAGATAGAGCACATGCTGACCTCGTCCTTGCCGCTGCAAGTCCGCAGGCACACCGCCTCCCGCCTCGGCCGCAGCTGCAAGCTCGACGGCGGGGAAATACAGGTGAAAGGTCGTTCCCTCGCCCGGCGTGCTGTCGACGGTGATGGCGCCTTCGTGCCCCTGCACGATGCCATGCACCGCGGACAGACCCAGCCCCGTCCCCTCTCCGACCGGCTTGGTGGTGAAAAACGGCTCGAAAATCCGTTCCATGACCGCCGCGTCCATGCCCCTGCCCGTATCCTTCACCGTCAAGCGCGCATACCTGCCGGGCGGCAAATCGGGGTGTCCGCCGTCCGACGGGCCATCCAGCGCGACGCTCTCCAATGCGAGCGCGATCGTGCCCGGGCGGCCCTCCATGGCGTGCCAGGCGTTGGTGCACAGATTCAACAGCACTTGGTGGATCTGGGTCGGGTCGGCCATCACGCTCGGCGCGTCCGCTGAGGAGCTTGCGATCAGCCGCACGCCTGCGGGAAGGGTCGCGCGCAGCAGCTTGACCGCCTCCTCCATGAGCTTGTCGAGCGCGATGGGACGCCGCGAAAGCGTCTGCTTGCGGCTGAACGCGAGAATCTGCTGCACCAGTTCCCTTGCGCGGCGTGCCGCCTTGCCGATCTCCGTGATGCTCTCCAGCGCCCGGTGGTCCTCCCCGACATCCTCGAGCGCGAGCGCCGCGTTGCCGAGGATGGCGCCGATGATGTTGTTGAAGTCGTGCGCGATGCCTCCCGCGAGCGTGCCCATGGCCTCCATCTTCTGCGACTGCCGCAGCTGGACTTCGAGCATGCGCCGGCGCTCCTCGCTCTCGGCCATCGCCCGCTCGGCGCGCTTGCGTTCGGTGATGTCGCGGTGTATGCCCGCGATGGCCACAAGCCTGCCCGCGTCATCGCGAACCGCCGACGCGCTAATCTGGACGTGCAGCGGGCGCCCGTCCTTGGCTACGCGCACCGTTTCGAACGGCGGCACCGACCCGCCTTGCTGAAGAAATCGCGTATTTCGCTGCGCGTCGCCGCGATACTCCGGCGCCGAAATGATCCCGATGTCCCTGCCGATCGCTTCCTCCGCCGAGTAACCGTACAGGCGCGTCGCCCCTTCGTTCCACGAAAGGATCGTTCCGTCGGGCGCACGGCTGATGATGGCGTCGCTCGAATGTTCGACGATGGCCGAGAGCAGCGCGCGCGCCTGCTCGGCGAGTTTCCGCTCGGTGATGTCCACGCCGGTGCCGCGGTAGCCGGTGATCGAGCCGCTCGCATCGCGCTTGGGCACCCGCGATATCATTTGCCAGAATTCCTTCCCTTGCTTGGTGACGGACCGGTGTTCCAAGCCACGGAAGGAACCGTCATTGCGCTGGTTGGCCGCGAGCCATGCGTCGACCCGCTCAAGCTCGCCCGGAGGCATGAGCTCGGCAGGCGTGCGTCCGAGCATTTCCTCCGCCCGGTAGCCGAACATGTGTTCCACCCGCCCCGACGCATAGGTGTAGCGCGATTCGAGGTTGAGTTCCCAGATATAGCCGCCCGCGGCCTCCGCAACCTCGCGGAAGCTCTGTTCGCTTTCGCGCAGTTCCCGCGTACGCTCGCTCACCAGGCGTTCCAGGTTCTCGTTCATCTTGCGAACGGCGGCTTCAGCGTCGCGCCGCCTCGCGTTCTCCAGAGCGAGCAGAATGCTGCCGGCGATCGAGGTAGCGAGTTTGTCCTCATCCGGCGTCCAGCGGCGTGGCGGGCCAACATGCTCGCAGCACAACACGCCTTCCAGTTCTCCGCCCCTGCCGATCGGCACGTCGAGCATCGAAGTGATCCCGAGGGGTTTCAGATAGTCTTCCACCAATTCGCCGGTGGCGGAATGCATGCAGGCATCGTCCGCCACAACGGCATCGAGGCTCAAAACGGCTTTGAAAAAGGCGGGGATCTGGTCCGCGGCGAAGCGCAGCCCGGTTTCGTGCGTGGCCCGGCTTTGCACGAACAAATCCTGGCACAGGATGGCCTTGCGCCTGTCCTCGACCAGCCAGATGCTTGCTCGTTCCACGCGGAGCGCCAGGGCGGTCTGCTCGGTCGCCAGCCTGAAGAAACCGCCCGGATCCTCCCCCCCGTAGTCGCGCAGCGCGAGCAGAGCGGACTGGAAACG
Organism: Betaproteobacteria bacterium; assembly: GCA_016195915.1. Lineage (GTDB taxonomy): Bacteria > Pseudomonadota > Gammaproteobacteria > Burkholderiales > SG8-39 > JADGRQ01. The sequence continues at coordinate 93,272 of JACPYS010000015.1, forward strand.
CAGCGCCTGTTCACCGCGTTGGCGCTCGGCCGCTTCGGCGCGTTTGCGCTCCGTAATATCGACATAGATCGTTACGAAGCCGCCACCCGGGATCGGATTGCGCCGCAGCTCTATCGTGCGTCCATCGGGACGCGTTCGCTCCACCACGATCGGACGGTCCGGCCACAGCTCTGCAATGCGGCGGTCTGCTTCCACATCAGGGTCACAGGCGCCGAACTCGCCCGCACGGGCCTGGCTCACCAGAACCTCGCGCAGCGTCGCTCCGGGTCGCGCCACGGTCGCGTCCACGCCCGCGATATCGAAGAATCGATCGTTCGCGGTCACCAGACGCAAGTCCTGGTCCCACACGCTGATGCCGTCGCCCATGCTCGTGAAGATCGTGCGCAGCAGTTCCTCGCTGCGGCGCAACTGCTCCAGGTGAAGCTGTTCGGCGCTGCGCCGTGCCACGCTGTCGCGCGCGCCGCGATATCCGCGCAGCGCACCCGCGCCGATGAACGCGAGAAACAGCATCACCGTCGCACCCATGGCGGCGCTGATTCCTCCGCCTTGCGCAAACAGAAGCGCGACCAGCGGTGCTATGGCGAGCGCGGCGAACAGCAATGCAACGGCCACATCGAAAGCCGTTAACGACAGCGAGCCCGCGGCGATTCCGGCGATCGCAATGGCCAGATAAGCCTGATGCTGGACATCGATTGGGGAAAGCATCAGCAGGCCCGCGAACCCCCATGCCACTCCATTGGCCGCAATACCGACGCGATAGCGCAGCAGCCAGACCGGGTTGTCCGCGTGCCGCAGCGGCGTGCGCCGGTGGACATAGGCGATCAGCCCGCGTGCAATCAGCGCGAGCACCAGGCCCGCGAGCCAGGCGATCAGCGCGGCAGGCGCTACCGTCCCCCATTGCGCTGCCAACAGAGCCAGCGCGACCAGCGCACTGCCTCCGATGGCGGAAGGAGCGATCGCAGAGTGCATCCGCACCTGTTCGGCGCTAAGCGCTGCGGCCAGGTGGGTATCGTCAGGCGTATCGCCGGGTGCTTGCATTCGGCTGTCCTAGCGTTTGCTCGCTACGTCGAACAAGCCTCGCACGGCATCGCGCAGCAGATCGATCGGGAGAACAAAAAATCGGATTCGAATGCGGACATCTTACGCCGAGGTGTGCCCGGCAACCCTGCGGCCGATTTGCGTCAGCGGCCCAGCATGACGGCTGTTCCGAACGTGTCGCGGAACAGAACCGAATCGAACACGGTAGACGAGATCTGCGCCTTCCCCGCAAGCGTTATAAGATGGGCGCATCGACCACGTTTCACAGACAGAGGCTACCCCATGACCCCGCAGGAACGCGAACACCTTGCCGCCTTTCTCCAGCAGATGACCCAGATGCAGGCCGGGCAGAAAGATGCCGAAGCCGATGCGCTGATCCGCGAGGCTGCCACCCGTCAGCCGGATGCGGCCTATCTCCTGGTGCAACGTGCCATGGGGCTCGACTACGCGCTGCAGGCTACCCAGGCGCAGGCGGCGAAATTGCAGACCGAATTGGATCAGTCGCGATCCGGTGCGCGCAGCAGTTTTCTGGACACTTCGAATGCATGGGGACGGCCGATGCCGGCGCAGGGTGCGGCCCCGGTTGCCGCTGCCCCCGCTCCGTTGGCCCGGGCTGCCAGTCAAGCGGCGCCGGCAGCGGCCGCGCCGGGAAGTTCGTGGGGGTCGGGCATCCTGGGGACAGTCGCAACCACAGCCGCCGGCGTGGTCGCGGGCGCGTTTCTATATCAAGGCATCCAGAGCCTGATGGGCCACCACAATACGCCCGCGAATACCGGGACGAATCCGGCTGCGCTGCCGCCCGAGTCCGGAAAGCTGGCATCCGACGCGGATGAGCGGCCCGACGCACTCGATGATTCGGCGGATTACGCGGATGCGGCCAACGGGGATTTCGATTCCGGGGATTCGGTTTAGGCTTGCCCGCGATCGCGCCGCACGCGATCAACTTCGCCGGGCGCCGGCGAGACGGTGGATGCTGTCGGCGAGCTCCTCGACGGTATTCGGCTTGTATAAGACCTCGGCGACCCCGATCGCGCGCGCATTCGCCGTGAGTTCGTCGGTAATGAATCCCGACGCCAGCACCAGCGGCATTGTCGGCCGCAGCGCAAGCATTTCGCGTGCGATCTCGAGGCCGGACCGACCGGGCATGTTGTAGTCGCTGATCACCAGATCGAACGCGTCCGGATCGGCGCGAAACGCCTCCAGCGCCTCCTCCCAGCGCGAAAAGCCGCTCACCCGGTAGCCGAGCCGTACCAGCATCCGCTGTGCGAGGAACACCAGTGCCTCTTCGTCGTCAAGAAACAGGATGCGCTCGCCGCGGCCGCGCGGACTTTCGACCGGATCACCCACGGCGGACGCATCCCCATGCCCGCCTTCCGCCATCGGGAAACACAGCGTAAACGTCGTTCCCTTCCCGGGCTCGCTGCGCACGCCGATGTATCCGTCGTGACTCTTCACGATACCGTGTGCGACCGACAGGCCAAGGCCGGTTCCCTGCCCTTGCGCCTTGGTGGTAAAGAACGGCTCGAAAACGCGCTCGACGGTAGCGGCGTCCATGCCACAGCCGGTATCCGCGACTGCAACGCGCGCGTAGGTGCCGGGCGGTACTTCACCCGAGGCGGAATCCGCATTCACCTCGAGACGGTCCAGGCGAATCTCGACGCGACCGCTGCCGTGCTCGAGCGCGTGCCAGGCATTGGTGCACAGATTCATCAGCACCTGCTGAATCTGGGTCGGATCGGCAAGAACCTGCGGAGCACCGGTCGCGAGCACGGTGCTGATGCCCACTCCGGCAGGCAGCGTCTTGCGCATCAGCCGAGCCACTTCCTCGAGCACCTCGTTCAGCGCGATCACCCGGCGCTGCGGCGTCTCGCTGCGGCTGAAGGCGAGAATCTGCTGCACCAGTTCCCTGGCGCGCCCGCTCGCCTTGCGGATTTCCTCGAGGCTTTCCTGTGCCGGGTGGCCGGCGTCGATATCCTGGCGCGCCAGTTCCGCGTTGCCCAGAATGGCTCCGAGGATGTTGTTGAAGTCATGCGCGATGCCGCCGGCCAGCGTCCCGATGGCCTCCATTTTCTGCGATTGGCGCAACTGCGCTTGCGTGCGCTCCTGCTCCGTGACGTCGGTATAGGTGGTAACGAACCCGCCCTCGGGCAGGGGGGTTCCGATCACTTCCAGCACCACGCCGTTGGGTCGAGTACGCTTGAATCGATGCGGCAGCTTTTGCCTCGCGAGTTCGACCCTGGTTCGCACCTGCTCGTTCACGTCTCCGGGGCCGTATTCGCCGCGCCCGGCGTTGAAACGGATCACGTCCTCGAGGGAGCGATTTTCCATGATGAGGGAATCCGGAAAGTCGAGCAACTGCAGAAACGCCCGGTTGAATCCGATGAGACGCAATTCCTTGTCCAATACGCTGATGCCCTGCGCCATGTTTTCCAGCGTGGTGATCAGCAACGAGGTCTTGCGCTCGAGCATCTCCTCGGCGCTTTTGCGGACGATGGCCGATGCGACGTGAAAGGCGATGGTCCGGGCAACCCCGATCTCGCTCTCGTCGAACCGGTGCGACGCGTCGTAATAGAGCATGAACTTTCCGATCAGGCGGCCGTCCAGCACGAGAGGAATGAAGCCCAGGGCCCGCACGCCTTCACGCTCGATCACCGCGCGCAATGCGTCCAACCACGGGGCATGCGCGACTTCCTCGACCAGAACCGGTTGCGGATCGGCAGTGTCCTGCGTCCATGGCGAATGCCCTTCAGCCGCCTTGCGGTACGCCTCGGAAAGGCCTCGCCAGGCCTTGAATCGCATCACGCGGTCCGGGTCGAACAACAGGATCGCGACGCGATCCACCTTCAGCGTGCGCACCAGCGAGTCCATCGCCTCCTCATAGACCTGTTCGATCGATTCGGCCCTGCCTACGGCATTGCTCAACAGATAGAGTGCCTGTATTTCCTCCAGATGCTGCAAGTCAAGCGCCTGCGCCCTTTTGCGGCGCGAGATGTCGAAGATCGCCCCCAGAAAGCGCACCGGGCGTCCCGCATCGTCCCAGACGCAGGTTCCCGCGCCGTGAACCCAGACGTAATGACCGTCGGCATGCCGCAGCCGGTACTCCTGGTCGAACGCGACGCGCCGATCGAGTTGCGCGGCCTGGGCGGCGAGCACGCGCTCCCGGTCCTCGGGATGCAGGCACTCGGAAAACAATTGGCTGAAGTCGGCGTCGGCGGGATAGCCCAGGATGGATTTGAAAATCGTCGAAAAATGGGTGACGTTGTCGACCATATCCCAGTCCCAGATTCCGCCCCTTGCCGCGCCCACGACCAGATCCAGATTCTCGCGATGCTGCAATGCGTCCCGCTGAACGCGCCTGCGTTCCGTGATATCGATGATGCTGCTGAGATGGAACCTCCCTTCGGTGGTCTGCACCGTGCTGATGCCGATCTCCACGGGCACATCGGCACCGTCCTTGTGCCGCGCGAACAATTCGAGGCCGATACCCATCTGGCGCGTAAACGGCGCGTGGAATTGTCCTTCGCGGCGCACCGCATGGATCGCGCGCAAGCGCTGCGGAACCAGCACCTCGATCGATTGACCGATCAGGTCTGCGCGCGCGTAACCCAGCATCCGCTCCAGGCTGGCATTGACCAGCAGGATGTTGGCGGCCATATCCGACAATACGACGCCCTGCGGCATTCCCTCGACGATGAGGCGAAACCGCTCAAGTTCCGCGTTGCTGACCGGATCGTCCCTGATTTGATCTCCTTCGAATGAAATATTCTATCCGTCTGCGCCGGACCTCGCGCGGAGCTGCAAGGCAAGGATCCCGGAAATCCTCGTTGAATCCGTATAATTGTCCGGTGTTTCACATCGTACAAGACAGCGTCGTCCTGCCCGAGTCGCGGTTGCCGGTAGCCGATCGTGTCGATGTGCTGGTGTGCGGCGGCGGAGTAGCGGGCATCGCGGCAGCAGTAACCGCGGCACGCAGCGGCGCGCGCACCTGCCTGATCGAGCGGGCCGGATTTCTCGGCGGCACCGCGACCGGATCGTCGATGGGACTGATCGTGATCCCGGCGCAGGAACTGGTTGCCTTCCCGCGGGAGTTCTTCGGGCGTCTGGCGCGCGAACACGGCGCGGGACTCGGCGACGTGGTGCCGTGGGATATCGAAGCGTACAAGATCGTCGCCCTCGATGTGCTGGTTGAATCCGGCGCCGAACCGCTGCTCTACACCTGGGTATCCGAGCCGCTCATGCGCAACGGGCGGATCGAAGGCGTCATCGTCGAAAACAAGTCCGGCCGCCAGGCGATCCTCGCGAGATGCGTGATCGATGCCACCGGCGACGGCGATGTGGCCGCGCGCGCCGGCGTGCCGTTCGTGAAGGGACGCGAACAGGACGGGCAGATGCGGCCGATGACCGTCATGGGGCGCATCGGCAACATTGATCTCACCCGGTTCAAGCAATACATCGACACGCATCCCGACGACCTTTCGCAGGATGACGGCAGGCGGGTGGTCGACATCGAACACGGCATCGTTCGCATCGACGGCTTCTTTTCGGTGGTGGAGCGAGCGAAGAAGGACGGACTGCTGGATGCCGATATGCCCGTGAACTACCTGCGCTTCTCGGGAGTGAACCCGCCCGAGCGCAGCGACCGCGCGCTGCTGATCTGCAACAGCACCCGCGTCTACGGCGTCGATGGCACCAGCGCCAGGGACGTGACGCGCGCCGAAATCGAGGGCCGCCACCAGTTGCGTGCCATCGTGAACGTCTGCCGCCGGTATCTGCCCGGCTTCGAGCAGGCGTTCCTCGCAGACACCTCGAGCTTCGTCGGCGTGCGCGAAACGCGCCGCATCCGCGGCCGCTACACGCTCACCTACGACGACATCCGGGCGCACAAGCGCTTCGACGACGCCGTCATTGTGATGACCTCGGTCGATTACGGCACCGCCGACATCCACGCCCCGGACCACGGCCACGAGGGCTCGGAGCAGGACGCCTGGGCGCGCAGGATGGTGCTGCCGATCATGCGCTTCGAGTTTCCGCTCTCGAGCCTGCTGCCGCAGAGCCCGTCGCACCTGATCGTGGCCGGGCGCTGCGTATCGATGACCCATGACGTGGACAAGTTCGCGCGCAACATGGCGCCCACCGGCATGATGGGCCAGGCCGCCGGCGCATTCGCCGCACTCATTGCACAGCGCCCGGACGCGGCGTGGATCGATCCGCCGATTGCGGAATTGCGCGCACTGCTCGAGGCTCAGGGTGTGCCGACGACGATGCAGGCCTACCCGACGGAGTTGGCCGCATGACTGGAATCGTTCGCGCGCTTGCGCTGATCGCGGCCGCGCTCGGCTTCAGCGCGGCTCTCGCGCAGCCGGATCCCTACCCTTCGCGGCAGGTGAAGATCGTGGTCGGGTTTCCGCCCGGCGGCATCAACGACATCGTTGCGCGCGTGCTTGGCGTGCGCATGACAGAGAGCATGGGGCAGCCGGTGCTGGTCGAGAACCGCCCCGGCGCGAGCGGAACCATCGGCGTGGATTACGTCGCAAAATCGAAACCCGACGGCTATACCCTGGTGCTGGGATCAGTGAGCAACATGGCCATGGCCATGAGTCAGTTCAAGAGTCTTCCCTACGACACCCTGCGTGATTTTGCGCCCGTGACGCTCGCCGCGGCAGCACCAAATATACTGGTCGCGCATCCGGGGTTCGCGCCGAAATCGGTAAAGGAACTGATCGAGCTGTCGAAGCAAAAACCCGGCGTGCTGGCTTACGGTTCTGCCGGCAGCGGAACTTCGAATCACCTCACGGTCGAGCTGCTGAAGAGCATTACCGGCGTAGACATAGTGCACGTGCCCTACAAAGGCGACGCACCGGCGGTGCAGGACACCGTCGGAGGCCAGATTCCGTTCATGTTTGCGACGCTGCCCGTCGTGCTGCAGCACATACGCGGCGGCAAGCTGCGCGCGCTCGCGGTCTCCAGCATCAAGCGCAGCGCGCTCCTGCCGGAGGTGCCGACGGTGTCGGAATCGGGCATTGCCAACTTCGAGGTGAGCGTGTGGGTCGGCATCCTGGCGCCGGCCGGTACGCCGAAGGAGATCGTCGCAAGGCTGAATGCGGAAATCGTCAGGATCGTGAACACGCCGGCGGTGCGCGAGCATCTCGCGGGCCTCGGCGTGGAGTCGTTCGGAAACGCCCCGGAGCAGTTCGCGCAGATTATTGCAGCGGACATCGCCAAATGGGGGCAGGTCGCCAAACGCGCCGGCATCCAGCCGAACTGACCCCCGACCCGGGTTCGCGTACATGATTCGCAAAGCCCTGAGCAGCAGCGCGCTGTTCGCCTTCAACCAGGTCCTGCGCGACCGCTGGGTGGCGATACAGGCGGCGAACCTTCCGGCGGGGAGCCGCGTGCTCGACGTGGGCGCGGGATCCTGTCCCTACCGCCCCTTGTTCGCACATTGCGAATATCGTGCGCAGGACTTTTTCGGCCTCCGGGGAGAACAGCTGCGCCACGGTCGCTATGGCGGCATCGATTACATTTGCGACGCGACCGCGATTCCGGTGCCGCCGGGAAGTTTCGACGCCGTGTTGTGCACCGAAGTCCTGGAGCACGTGCCCGCCCCTGATGCATTGGTGCGCGAACTGGCGAGAGTTCTTCGCCCCGGCGGACGGTTGATGCTGAGCGCGCCGCTCGGTTCCGGCGTCCATCAGGAGCCCTACCATTTCTACGGCGGCTATACGCCGTACTGGTACCAGCGTTTCCTTGCGGAGGCTGGATTTGCGGACATACGCATCGAGCCCAACGGAGGATTCTTCCGTCACTATGCGCAGGAATCGCTTCGCTTCCTCTCGATGACGCGCCCGTTCGCGCGCGGGATGCCCCGCTGGCTCACGCTGGTGTTCGCGCCGCTATGGCTGGTGCTCGCCGCGCCGCTCGGCTTGCTGATGCCTTTACTGGGCACGTGGCTCGACCCGTTCGACCGCGAAACCCGGTTTACGGTCGGTTACCACGTGACGGCAGTACGCAAGGCTGGCTGATACCGCGCCGCCTCGGCGGAGACACAGTGCGAAGCGCTTCGATGTTGCTAACTCTGGTGCCCGGCCAGGGACAGCGGAACGACGTGCGCGCCCGTTTCGCGGGAGAACAAACGGTAAGTTCCACGCCCGCCAGCTCTTGCGTGCTGCAGCGCGATGTCGCCTGCGCGAAGAAGCTGAGGGAAGTCCGCGGCATGGGCCGGCGCGACAGCGATCCCGACATTCGCGTCGACCTGCAGCAACTCTCCGCCGATCGCGAACGGTTCGGCAAAGGACGACAGAACCTTGCACGCAACCTTCTCGATGTCTGCGTTCGACTGCAGTCCGCCCCATAGCAGCGCGAAATCATCGCCGTAAAGGCGCGCCAGCGTATCTTCCTCGCGCATCATGCGCGAGAGCCGCTCCCCTACGGCGCGCAGGAGATGGTCCCCCGCGCCATGGCCATAGGCGTCGTTCACGGCACTGAATCGATGCAGGTCGAGCAGGAACAGCGTCACGCTCGTTTGGCGCCGCGCCGCGCGCGCGAGCAGCTGCCCTGCGCGATCGGCGAGCAGGGCACGGTTGGGAAGGCCGGTGATCGCATCCCGCGTGGCGAGATACTGCAGGCGTTCCTCCGCCTGCCTGCGGGCAGTGATGTCTGCCCCCGTGCCGCGGTAGCCCTTCAACACGCCGCCCAAGTCGAACACCGGCACGCCGCTCACGCTCTGCCAGACGATGCGACCAGTCTTGGTGATCGAGCGGTGCACCAGCTCGCGAAACACCTGGCCCTTGGACGCATGGCGCGCGAACCAGTCATCCACGGCATGCGCTTCACCCAGCGGCATGAACTCCTTCGGACGGCGGCCCAGCATCTGTTCGCGCGTGAAACCGAGGATCGCCTCTGCGCGGGCCGACAGATAGGTATAGCGGAACTCCGCGTCGGACTCCCACACGTACTCGCCCGAGGCCTCGACCACGTCGCGGAACAGCCGTTCCCGCTCGGCAAGCGCCGCGTGCGCCTTGCGCGCTTCGGTGACGTCGCGGAACACCATCTGGATCAGCAGCCGGCCGCGTTCGAGGTAGGAGACCGCAGCGCCTTCCGCGACCAGGGCGCTGCCGTCGAACCCGTGAATGTGCCGGTCGCTGAATTCCGTCACACCCGGACCCAAGCCCAGATAATGCAATCGCGCGGCGGCGACATCCACGTGCTCGCGCGCGACCCGGTCGATGAAGCGCCCTCCCACCAGTTGCCTTGGCGAGCGTGCCCTGAAGATGCGCGCAGCGGCCGGATTGGCATACTCGATGATGCCGTTCGACAGCACGATGATGCCACTGGGCGAGAACTCGCTCAGCCGCCGGTAGCGCTCCTCGGCTTCGCTCAGCAGCAGTTCAGCGCGCTTGCGCCCGTCGATGTCGAGCACGGCACCCGACATCCGCAGTGCCCGCCCGTCGCTTCCTCGTTCGGTGATACTGCCTGAGGACTGGATCCACTTCCAATCGCCCTTTACCGTACGCAAGCGATATTCGACGCGGTAGGCAGGCTCGATTCCTTTGAGCGCGTTCCGGTAGGCTTCGTCGACCACGCAGCGATCCTCGGGATGGATCAATTCGTGAAAACTGGCGTCGGGCACCCGATACGTCTTGGCAGGCCTTCCCAACAATGACGCCCATCGATCGCTCAGATAGCGGACGCCGGTCGCGATGTCCAGGTCCCAGATCCCGAGCTCGCCCCCCTCAAGCGCGAGTTCGAGCCGCTCCTTGGCCCTTGCCAGCTCCTGCTCCGCGAGCCGCTTCTCTGTCACGTCCCGGCCGACGCCGCGGTATCCGATCCAGGCACCGTCCGGTGCGAGGCGTGGCTCACCCGAAATAACGTGGATCTGAACCAGCCCATCGGCGCTGCGCCGGATGATTTCGAAATCGACGAACGGTGCATGCGCATCCATCAGGTTGATGTGCGCCTTCAGTGCCTGTGGGTCGGTCGCGACGCCCGCAATCTCCCAGATGCGCCTGCCCACGGCGAGTTCGCCGCCGAACAGCCGCAGCAACGGCTGGTCGCCTGCGAGCCAGCACAACCGGTGCGTCGCATCCGTCTCCCAGAACCAGTCGGCCGACATCGCGGTCAGACTGCGGAAACGCTCCTCGTTCTCGCGCAGGGCGGCATAGTCGCGCCCGCGCGCGCCAAAGCGGCTGCGCAGCGCGGCGAGCAATGCATCGAAGACGCTCCAGGGAAACCGCCCCGTCACGGCGCGGCTTCCTTAACCGGGGGTGCGACCTTCATGACCTCCTCTATGGTCGTCATTTCCGCAGCGATCTTCATCGCGCCGCTGATACGCAGAGGCTTCATGCCCTCCTTGAGCGCGATCTGCCTGAGCTTGGACTCGTCCCCCGCGATGGTGACCTGCTGGCGCACTCGAGAGGAATACGACATCACCTCGTAGACCCCGATGCGACCGAGGAAGCCCGTCATCCGGCATTCGAGGCAGCCCACGGGTTTGGAAATCCTGCCTGGGCGTCGCGACTTGAACGGGGCGACCAGCGCCTCCCAGGCCGCGGCATCCTCGCCGCCGTCCGCCATTGAAACCGACTTCTTGCAGTGCGGGCACAAGGTGCGCACCAGGCGCTGCGCCATGACGCCGTTCACCGTCGCATTGAGCAGATACGCCGCTACGCCGAGCTCGAGCAGCCGCGTCACGGCGGTGGGCGCGTCGTTGGTGTGCAGCGTGGTCAGGACCATGTGCCCCGTGAGCGCCGATTGCACCGCCATCTCCGCAGTCTCGAGGTCGCGGATCTCGCCCACCATGATGATGTCCGGATCCTGCCGCATGAGTGCCCGCACCCCTTCCGCGAAACCCAGGTCGATGGAGGGCTGGACCTGCATCTGGTTGAACGCCGGCTCGACCATCTCGATCGGATCTTCGATGGTGCAGACGTTCACCTGGGGCGTGGCGAGCGCCTTGAGCGTCGAGTACAGGGTCGTCGTCTTGCCCGAGCCGGTCGGCCCGGTGACCAGCACGATGCCGTTGGGCTTCGAGGTCATCTCCTCCCAGCGTTTCGCGTCCTCGGCGGAAAACCCCAGTTCGGTGAAATCGCGCACCAGCACCTCGGGGTCGAAAATGCGCATCACGAGCTTCTCGCCGAATGCGGTGGGCAGCGTCGACAGGCGCAGCTCGATCTCCTGCCCGTCGAGCGTGCGCGTCTTGATGCGCCCGTCCTGCGGGCGGCGCTTCTCCACCACGTCCATGCGGCCCAGGATCTTGATGCGGCTGGTCATCGCGTTCATCACCGTCGCCGGGATCTGGTAGACCTGGTGCAGCACCCCGTCGATGCGGAAGCGCACGATGCCGAGTTCCCGGCGCGGCTCGACGTGGATGTCGCTCGCACGCTGCTCGAAGGCGTACTGCCACAGCCAGTCGACGATGCTCACGATGTGCGCGTCGTTCGCGTCGTACTGCTTGTTGCTCGCGCCCAGGTCCACCAACTGCTCGAAATTCCCGGTGCCGGACATCGAGCCGCTCTTCGCGGCGCTGCGCACCGACTTGGCCAGGTTGTAGAACTCGACCTGGTAACGCTCGACGTCCTGCGGATTGGCGATCACGCGCCGGATTTCGAGCTTGAGGATCTTGGCGAGTTCCTTTTCCCAGGCGCGCACATGGGGTTCGGCCGTGGCGACCACGACTTCCTTGCTGGTCACCCCGACCGGCAACACGTGGAAGCGCGTTGCGTACGCGCTCGACATGACCTCGGTCACCGCGGAAAAATCGATCTTGAGCGGATCGATGTGCAGGTAACCCATGCCGACGTGCCCCGCCATCCACTCCGTGAGCGTCTCCAGCCCGAGCGGCTTGTGCGGCGGCACCGCGCTCTTCCACTTCTGGTCCGCGATCAGCACCAGCGGATGCTGACTGCCACGGTAATAGCGCCGGTCCTTCTTGAGCTGATCGCCCGCCGCCGCATTGATCAGGCCGTCTTCGATCAGCCAGTCGAGCACCTCGACGAGCGACAGTCGGTGTTCGGAAATCGCGGCTTGAGCCTCGGCCATGAGGCCGACTATACAACGCCGCCGCCGGAGATCGCTACAATCACCCCATGCCCAAGCGATCGACGCCAAGCGCCCTCGCCGCCGATGTCCGGATGCGCGAGGTCTGGGCCTGGTCGATGTACGATTTCGCCAACTCGGGCTACACCACGGTGGTCATCACCGCGGTGTTCAGCGCCTACTTCGTTTCCGCCGTGGCCGGCAAGGCCGAATGGGCCACCTTTGCCTGGACCGCCGCGCTTTCCGCGTCCTATGCGCTGGTGGTGCTGACCGGGCCTCTGGTCGGGGCCTGGGCGGACGCTCACGCAGCCAAGAAGAAGCTTCTCGCGCTGAGCACCGCGGGCTGCGTGGCGGGCACGGCCGCGCTGTATTTCGCCGCGCCGGGAGCACTCGCCCTCGCGCTCGTGTTGATCGTCGTGTCGAACTTCTTTTTCGCCATCGGCGAGAACCTCATCGCCGCGTTTCTCCCGGAACTCGCAGACTCCGAGGCCATGGGCCGGGTGTCAGGGTGGGGATGGAGTTTCGGCTACCTCGGCGGCATCGTTTCGCTCGGCTTGTGCCTCGCCTACATCACCTGGGCACAGGGGCAAGGCCAGCCGGCCTCCCAGTTCGTACCAGTCAGCATGCTGATCACGGCGGGCCTGTTTGCGCTCGTCAGCCTGCCGACCTTTGTCTGGCTGCGTGAAAGGGCGGCGCCGCAAACCGGTGGACCGGGAGCGTGGGAACGTCTGATCGCGACCGCCCGCCACGCAAGCCGCTTTCGCGACCTGCGCCGCTTCCTCGTGTGCCTGCTGTTCTATCAGGCGGGGATCCAGGCCGTGATCTCTCTGGCCGCGATCTACGCGCAGGAGGCGATGAAATTCACCACCCAGCAGACGATCACGCTGATCCTGGTCGTCAACATCACGGCAGCGGCAGGTGCCTTCGGTTTCGGCTACCTGCAGGACCGCATCGGACACGTGCGTGCGATTTCGCTCACGCTTGCCGGCTGGATCCTGATGATCCTGACCGCGTACTTCTCCTCGACCACAGCCGGTTTCTGGGTTGCGGCCAATATCGCGGGCCTGTGCATGGGGTCGTCGCAGGCAGCCGGAAGGGCCCTGGTCGGCGTTCTCGCGCCGCCCGCGCGCCTCGCTGAATTTTTCGGCCTGTGGGGGCTGGCCGTGAAATCGGCCTCCATCTTCGGCCCCCTCACCTACGGCCTCGCCACCTGGTTCACGGGGGGCGACCACCGGACCTCCATACTCGCGGTAGGCGCCTATTTCATCATCGGACTGCTGCTCCTGCGCGGCATCGACATTGAGCGCGGGCGCAAGGCCGCGCTTTCGGACGCCTAGGCGTCGCGCTTAATTCAAGTTCTTCCGCTTGCGGCCGATAACTGTTTCGAGAGGAATCAATAGAAAGCGATCATGGAATTCATGTGTTTCGCGTGTTTCGCCGTCCCGTGGGCGGACGACGCCAACCGGCATGGCGATGGCGTCATGCCGTCAGGAGTGGATCCATCGGGAGGCGCCGTGGGCTCGCTTCGTTGCGTTCGCTGCGGAACGGGACTCCGGCCGGGCGGGCCGTTCGCGCGCTGGTATCAGGACTCGAGCGCCTCAGCGGCGCCGTGATCACGTCGAATCCGATCTGTCGAGCATCTCCCGCTTCATTTTTCGTACCATCAGCCGCTCGTACAGGCGCGGCGCAAAGCGAGACACCCAGTAGGAACTCCAAGCGACGCGCCCCACGGGCAGAAAGCGGCGATCCTGTTCCGATGCCGTCGCGATGCGCTCCGCAACTTCGTCCGGATCGAGCATGTCCCCTACCACCGCGCGCTCATGGCGCGCGGCCTGTCCATCGCCGGCAAGATGCGCTGCGGCAATCCCGGTACGAATAAACGAGGGGCACACGATCAACACGCCCACGCCCTGCGGCACCAACTCGGCACGCAGCGTGTCGAACAATCCGTGCAGGGCATGCTTGCTGGCCGCATAACCGGTGCGCGCGACGAGCGGAGCGAATCCCGCGACGCTCGAAATCGCGATCACCAGGCCGCGGCGTGCGAGCAGCGCAGGGAGCGCGGCATGGGTGCAATTCAGTGCGCCGAAAAAATTTACTTCCATGACGCGCCGGATTACGGCGGGGTCGGTATCCGCGAACAGGCTGCGGTGGCTGATGCCGGCATTGTTCACCAGCACGTCGATTCCCCCCAGATGTCCGGCCAGGTCCGCAATTGCCGAAAGGCAGGACGTGTCCTGGGTCACGTCGCATTGAACAGCGCGGACCGTGATTTTTTCCTCCGCGAGTTCTCGTTCGAGAAGTGCCAGCCCCGGCGCATCCCGATCCAGCGCGGCGATACGCGCGCCGCGCCGGCCGAAAGCGCGGCACAGCGCACGACCCAAGCCGCCGGCTGCACCGGTGATCGCGACCACCCGGCCGGAAAAATCACGCCTTGCCACGGCGCGCGCGCAGGAACAGATCGAACACCTCCGCCGACGTGAGCCGCGGAACGTAACCGAAATCGCGCTTGAGCCGCGCGTTGCAGAGCACCGGGCGGTAGCGCAGGAAATCCACCTGCTCCGGTCCATACTGCGTGAGGCCGAGCGGCTTGAGCACCGCGAGCGAACCCTGCAGCAGCCACGCCGGAATCGACACGACGGGTTTGCCGAGCCTTGCAGCGATTTCGTGGATCGTAAGCGCGCCGTCCCCCGCCAGGTTGTAGATGCCGGTCCGGCCGGTGGCGATGGCGTGCGCGATGGCACCGACCACGTCTTGGTCCCAGATGAACACGAACGGGCTGTCCGAACCGCGGATCGCGATGAGGCGCGGCTTGTCGAACAGATCGGTGATCTGGTTGCGCACCGTTTCGCCGAGAATGGTGCCGATGCGGAAAATCACCTGCCCGAGTTCCGGATGCTCGATGCGCCAGCGCGCTAGAATTTCCTCCACCAGCCGTTTGTGATGCGCGTAGGCAAACGTCTCGTTGCCGCGCAGGGGCGCGTCTTCGCCGATCCACGCCGGGTTGTCGGCGTAGTAGCCATAGGCAGCGCCGCTCGACGCGACGATGATCTTCTTGACTCCCGTCGCAAGGCAGGCCTTGAGCACGTTCTCGGTGCCCAGCACATCCACCGAATACTCGAATTCGCGATCGCTGCCTTTGCCGGGCGTCACGATCGAGGCGAGGTGTACCACGATCTCGATACCGCAGGAACGGAACAAATCCACAAGCTCAGGTGATCGGACATCTGCCTGGCTGTAGTGCACTCCCGCCAATCGCGCGGACGCGGGTGTCTCGCGAACATCGACGGCAACGATGCGACCGACCGGAACCTGTCCCGCGGCAAGCGCCGCGATGAGTTGCGAGCCGAGGTAACCGCCCGCCCCGGTGACCAGAACGGCGGGAGCGCTCACGCTGCCTGCAGCGCCAACCCGCGGCGCGACCAGAACGTTGCGAGCGTAAGCCCGGCAACGATATGCCAGATGCCCCACCAGGCCGTGACGATGGCCATGCCGCCGAGTCCGTCGAAGAAATTGAATATCAGGATGAGTCCGAGCCCGGAGTTCTGGATGCCGCACTCGATCGACACCGCGCGGCGGTCGCGCTCGGGCAGGCGCGCGGCGAACGCCAGGCCGTAACCCGTAAGCAGTGCAGAGGCGTTGTGAACGAACACGACTCCGACCACGACGCCGACGTAGCGCAGGAAGTATTGCCAGTTCGCACCCAGCGCCGCCAACACGAAGACGAGGAAGAACACGAGCGAGAAGATCTTCATCGGCTGGATGGCTCTCGCGGTGAAGCGCGGCCAGCGCCGCGACACGAACAACCCCGCCGCCAGCGGCACGCCGAGCAGCAGAAAGACGTGCAACAGCATCTCCAGCGGGTTCACTGCCACCTGCCTCAGGATCGTCTGCGCCGGTTCGTAGAGCCCGCCCCAGAAGGCGATGTTGAGCGGCGTCATGACGATGGCGGCAAGCGTCGAGAGCGTGCTGATCGATACCGAGAGCGCCGTGTTGCCGCGCGCAAAATGGGTGAGGAAATTGGAGATGTTTCCCGCGGGGCAGGACGACACGAGGATCATGCCCAGCGCAATGCTCGGCCGCGGCTGGAGCACGAGCACGAGCAGGAAGGTGAAGGCCGGAAACACCAGGTGGTGACCGAGCAATCCGATCACCAGGGCGCGCGGCGTGCGCAGCGCCGCCCCGAAATCTTCCGCCTTCAGTTCGAGCGAAACGCCGAACATCACCAGACCGAGTACGCAGTTGAGCAGGAAAAGCGTCTGCGGGTTGAAGTTGAGGCGGACGAGATCGATGTCGCCCATCAGCCCTTGGGCTCCTCGTGCATCTTCTTGAAATGAATCAGCCCCGGCGCCCACATGTGCTTGACCGGATCGACATCGACGTGGATCACCGCGCACCCGCCGGTGGCGAGCGCGCGCTCGAGCGCGGGCTGCAACTGTTTCGGGTCCGCAACGCGTTCGCCGTAAGCGCCCATGCTGCTGCCCAGCTGGTCGAACTCGATCTCGCCCAGGTCGGCGTTGATGGTTTCATGCGGATCGAGGTGCTTGAACAGCATGGTCTTGAACGGCCGCAGCATGAACTGCTGGTTCATCTTCACCATGCCCCATTGCTTGTCGCAAAGCACGATATAGACCACCTGCGCCTGCAGGCGCACCGCGGTTTCGATCTCCTGCGGATGGAAACCCATGGCCCCGTCGCCGATGATGCAGCACACCGGTTTGCCGGGCCGTGCCACGGCGGCGCCCACCGCCTGCGCCATGCCCGCGCCGAGCATGCCGAACTTGAACGTCGAGAGCACCGTGTTCGGCACGTTCACCTGGTGATAGAACATGGCCCAGATGGTGGCATTTCCGCCGTCGGCCACGAGCACGGAGTCCTCGGGGAAGACCTTGCGGCAAACGGCGGCGATATGCGCTGGGTGCATCGGCACGGCCATGTCGGAGAGCGCCTTATCCCATCCCTCGCGGTCCTCCTTGATCGCTTTCGCGTAGCCCGCGGCGCGAGTACGGCGGCCTTCCAGGCTGATCTCGCCCTCGCGCCGTTCGAGTTCGTCGCCGAGCAACTCGAGGAAACGCCCGGCATCGGCCAGGATCGCAAGATCCGCCGGTTTGTTGAGGCCTAGCATCTCGCCGTCGATATCGACCTGGATCGTCTTTTGTTCGGACGCCTGGCGCCAATACGGCGGCTTGCCCCACCAGTCGGTTTCGCCGATGCGCGAGCCGAGGATCAGCACGGCGTCAGCGTCATTGCGCACCTTGTGGTTGAGCTTGACGTGGGGCATCGGGATGGCCAGCGGCGAAGTCTCCGGCAGCATGCCGCGCGCGGCCCAACTGGTGGTGACCGGCGAGTGCAGCAACTCAGCCACGCGGCGCAACGCCGCGTAAGCGCCGCAATGGATCATGCCGCTACCCGCGTGGATCATCGGTGCGCGCGCCTCGATGAGAATCTGCGCCGCGCTCGCGACCTGCGCCGATGACGGCTCAATGGGCCCGGTCTGCCGGTATTGGTGCGGCGCCCAGAACGCGATCTCCGCCTTCGTCTTTCCGTTCATGATGTTTTCCGGTACATCGAGGTGGACCACGCCGGGCCGGCCTTCGTAGCTCTTTCGCAACGCCTTGCGCAGCAGCTCGGGCACGCGCTCGAACGCCGACGCGGCCGCGCTCCACTTGGCGATCTTGCCGATCACCCCGGCCTGGTCGAAACACTGATACGTGCCGCCGCGGTCCGGGTACATGATGCCGGGACGGCGCGCGCTGGTGACCGCCAGCACGCGATTGCCGTCGGCCTGCTCGACCACCAGTCCGGGCAGGAGGTTGGCGACTCCGGGACCGTTGCTTGCCATGCACACGCCGAGCTTGCCCGTGAGGCGCGCGTAGGTGCCCGCCATGTGCGCGGCGCAGGTCTCGTGCCGCGGCGTCACGATGGCGATACCCAGCCGGTGCAACGCCGAATAGAAGCCGAAATAGGTGCCGTCGATGATGCCGAAGACCTTTTCCACGCCCTCGCGCTGCAGCATGCGGGCGATCACTTCTCCACCGCTGATCTCTGCCATCCTGCACTCCCGTTATGACGATTTCGCATCCCCAGCCGGCGGCGCCCTGCGATCGAGCCCGACGTCGAGGTAGGACACGGGGTCACCGAGCGGCTCGAGGTGGGTGAATACGGTGCTGTTCGGAATCAGGCCGCGGATCCGGTCCTCCACCGTCTCGATGAGATCGTGGCCGCGTTGCACCGTCCAATCGCCCGGCACGAGCACGTGCATCGACACAAATGAGCGGCCCGCCGCCTCGCGCGTGCGCAGCGCATGAAATTCGATCCCCTGCGCGCGAAACGGCGCGAGCACAGCCTCGATGGACTCGAGGGTTTCGCGCGGCAACGCACGATCGAGCAGGCCGCGGAACGAGCGCCGCATCAGCGACACGCCCGTGAAAACGATGTTCCCCGCCACGATGAGCGCGATCAGCGGGTCAAGGCGCTCCCAATCGGAGATCGCGACGGCACCGACCCCGGCGATCACGCCAGCCGAGGTCCAGACATCGGTCATCAGATGACGCGAATCGGCCTCGAGCGCGATCGAGCGATGCTCGCGCGCCGCGCGCAGCAGCACGCGCGCCACGCCGAAGTTGACGGCCGAGGCAGCGACCGATACCGCAAGCCCGAGGCCGACGCTCTCCAGTGCACGCGGAGCAAGAAACCTCTCGATTGCCGTCCAGGCGATCGCGACCGCGGCAAGCAGGATCAGCGAGCCCTCGAATCCGCTCGCGACGTATTCCGCCTTGGAGTAACCGTAGGCATGCTCGTCGTCGGCCGGGCGGGCTGCGAATGTGAGCATGATCAGCGTCACGATCGCCGCCACGAGGTTCACGAGCGATTCCAGCGCGTCGGAGAGCATCCCCACCGACCCGGTGAGCCACCATGCGAGCATCTTGAGCGCGATGGTGGCGACGGCGGCAGCGATGGAGAGCCACGCGAAGCGATTCAGGTTGCGTTCGCTCATGGCGCCAATGGTATCGCGCCGCGGCATCTCCCTGCGGGTGAGCCGTGTCCGGGAACAGACTTGTTCGAATTGCGAAGGCTATCGGCATCCTATAAACTCGCCACGGAAGTGAATGATCGTGACCGAGAACGTAGAAAATCTGATCCTCGAACACCTGAAGGTCCTGCGCAACGACCTGCGCGGGTTCCAGGCCGAAACCCGCGAGAACTTCGCCGAAATCAAGGTCAGGCTTTCCTCTCTCGACGAGCGCTTGGCTTTGGCTGAACGCGCGATCGCCAACACCCACGGCGACAACGCCCTTGTACAAAGCAGGCTCGACCGCGTAGACGCTCGAATCGAACGGATCGAACGACGGCTGGAACTCACGGCCGCCTGAATCTTGCGCTCGATGCGGGCGAAACGCTGTGCGTGGTGGGCGAGTCCGGTTGCGGCAAGTCGATCACGGCGCTCGCGCTCATGGTCTTGCTCCCTTCGATGGCGCGCGCGTAGCGCGGCGCGCTTCGAGTTTCCCGGGGGGAATCTGCTCGCGGTACCACCGTCCCAAATTCGGACCTCCGAGGCGGCCGCCTGAGCCAGCCACCCGATCGTGGTGGCGACGCTGGAGATGGGCAGCGCCATCCTGCGAGAACACGCGAACTGACCGAAGATGACTTGCGCGTTGCGCCGCGCACCGGATCCACCTCCGTCGCGGTCCACGTGCTGAGTTATCATTTGCGCCCCATATCAAAGGAGAAAACCCCATGACTGTCAAGGTTGGCGACCGCCTTCCCGAAGGCAAACTCAGCGAATCCGTCGAATTCGATGCGGCCTGTCCCCTGCCCCCGAAGGAGGTCAACGTCGCCGACGCCGTGAAGGGCAAGAAGATCGCGATCTTCGGTCTGCCCGGCGCGTATACGCCGACCTGCTCCGCCAAGCACGTTCCGAGCTACCTCGAAAACCGCGACCAGCTGATGGCAAAGGGAGTGAGCGAAATCTGGTGCGTTGCCGCCAACGACGGCTTCGTGATGGCCGCCTGGGGACGCGATCAGAAGGCGACCGGCAAGATCCGCTTTCTCGGCGACGGCAGCGCGGTCTGGACCAAGGCGCTCGGCCTCGAGCTCGACCTCACGGCGCGCGGCATGGGCATGCGCATGAACCGCTTTTCGATGCTGGTCGATGACGGCGTCGTCAAGAGCCTCAACATCGAGGGGCCCGGAAAGTTCGAAGTGAGCGACGGCGCGACGATGCTCAAGCAGCTCTGAGCTCGCACCGTACCGTGGTGGCGTACGCGGCGGCAGCGTTGTCGCTCGCCGCGGCCGCATTTGCGCAGACCATTCCCGATCTCGGGTTTACGACCCGGGTCAGCGCTGCGCTGACCGCGCATTACGCGCGAAAGTTCGGGCCGCTCACGCCCGATCGACACGCGCAGTGGATTTCATTTGCGAGCGCGCAGAAATCCCTGCCTTTCATCGAGCGGCTGGGCGCGGCCACGGGTCACGAGGCCGGCGTGCTGCAGGTTGTCAACGACACCATCAACCGGCAAGTGAAGTTCCTCGACGACAAGGCGCACTGGGGCGTCGAGGATTATTGGGCCACCCCGGCCGAATCGATCGGAAGCGGCGGTGGCGACTGCGAGGACTATTCGATCGCCAAGTACTATCTGCTCAAGGAACTCGGCGTGCCGCTGGCGCGCCTGCGCATCACCTATGTGCGCGCGCTCAAGCTGAACGGCCAGGCGCACATGGTGCTTGCCTACTACGCGCGGCCTGACGCCGAACCGCTGATCCTGGACAATCTCGATCCGCGCATACGCGGCGCGTCGGAGCGCGCGGACCTCGATCCCGTGTACAGCTTCAACGACGACGAGGTGCAGCTGGTGCAGGGCGGGCGCCGGGGAAAGCCTTCGCAGATCCGCGCGTGGCTCACGGTGCAGGAGCGGCTGGTGGCGGAAACCAGGATCTAGGGCGCGAGCCAGGCAAAGGCCATGACGCTCGGTCGACAGTTGATTGCCGGCATCACCGGAGCCTTCATCGCGCTCCTTCTGGGCATCGAGACGATTTACGTATTCAACGCCAGAGACTCGCTCGAGAAACAGCTCGACGCCCATGCCAACGAGACCGCAACCTCGCTCGCGCTCTCGCTGGGCGCACGCGTGGCGACGCTCGATGCCTCGCTCGTGAATATCATGGTGAACCCGGTGTTCGACCGCGGGCATTTCGAATCGATCGAAGTGAGCGCGCCGAACGGCGAGCGCGTGTTCGGCAGGCGACTCGAGGGACCGGAAATCGACGTCCCGCGCTGGTTCGTCGTGCTGGTCCCGCTGGAAGGCCCCCGCGGCGAGGCGCTGATCTCCTCGGGCTGGCGACAGCTTGGAAAGGTCGCGGTACGGGTGCACCCCCAATACGCCTATCGCCAGCTGTTCGACACCGCGCTCGCGACGCTCGCGTGGCTGGCCCTGCTGTTTGCACTCGCGCTGGCAGCCATGCGCTCCTACCTCGCGGGCATACTGCGGCCATTGCACCGCATCGAACAGGCGGCCGTCGCGATCAGCAACCGGGACTTCGTCCACATCGATACGGAGCCCCGCACCAGCGAACTGCAGCAGGTCACACGCGCGATCAACAGCCTCTCGGCGAAGATACGCGAGGCCATCGCACAGGAGGCGGATCGCGCCGAGCGGCTGCGCAAGGAAGCCTTCGAGGATCCGCTCACGGGACAGATGAATCGCCGGGGCTTCGAGCAGTCGGTGTCTGCCTTCCTCGCGGAAACCGGCGAGATCCATTCCGGCGCGCTGGCGTTGTTCGCTCTTTCGGGACTGGAAGAGGTCAACCGCATATTCGGCCTCAGCCGCGGCAACGAGATCGTGAAGAAACTCGCCGATACCCTCGGGGTTCCCGGAACTCAGAGATCGGCCATCGTGGGGCGCTGGCAAGGACCGACCCTGGTCGCCTTCGTGCCGAACGCCGAACCCGCGTCGGCTGTTGCATGGGCCGACGGAATCTGCAAGGTATTCGCCGATCAGCTTCGGGCCGATGGCTTGCCCGCCAGCACCACGGTTTCGAGCGGGGTTGCGCACTTCAGCGCGCGACAGGTGAGCCTGATGCAGCTCGCCGTCTCCGCAGAGGGCGCGCTGGCCGATGTGGCAAGAATAGGCGGCAGCGCAGTGAGCGCCCCGCGAACAGGGGGGCAAAGTCCGGCAACGAACCTGCAACAGGAGATCGAGAAAGCGATCGCCGGCAATCGCATCGCCCTGCTGGGGCAGAAAGTGTTTTCCATCCCCGGCAACGACGTCCTGCAAATGGAGATCCTCTCCAGCCTCACCGGGAGTGACGGCAAGGCGATCGCCGCGGGGTCGTTCGTACCGGTGGCGAGCCAGCACGGTCTGCTTCCGCTGCTCGACCAGAAGGTGATCGAGCAGGCCGTCGCAGCCATGGGGCGCATCGCGTCGCTGCCGCGTGCGATCAGCGTAAACGTGTCCATGCAAAGCATCTCGAACGCCGGCTTTCGCTCGGCGCTTCGGGACCTCCTCACTTCGGACAGACACGCCGCCGGGCGCCTCGTGTTCGAAGTGACCGGCTACGCGGCGAGCCGGTCGCCGGAACTGACCAGGGGATTCTCCGATGAGCTGCACGGGCTTGGAGCCGGCGTCGCGCTCGACAATTTCGACCTCGATCGCAATTCGATGGCGACCGTGCACAGATTGCTGCCCGCCCATATCAAGCTTGCGCCGGCATTCACGCAGCAAATCGCCGCCCGCGAGGACCTGCGCTTCATCGTCGAGGCGATGGTGAGAATGCTCCGGCCGCTCGAAATCCCGCTGATCGCCCAAAGCGTCGAGGACCCGAGCACCGTGGCCATCCTCGCGGAACTCGGCCTCGCCGCCTACCAGGGCTACGCAGGCGGCAGACCCGCTCCACTGGACACCGCCTGAACCAGCGGACCGGGTCAGGTCTTGGGCGGACCGGGTCAGGTCTTGTATTGATGCAAGTACGTCAATAGCAGCCGTTTATGCCGGGGGGCGCGGCATGGCGGCCTGAGCAGATACCTTGAAATAGGAAAATGATACTTTTGTATTTCAAGGTGCTATCATGCTGCAATGATTGACCGGAGCCATCTGTTCCATGTGTTGACAGACCGCCTGGCCGAATCACGCGCGCTTGCCTTGCTGGGCGCCCGGCAGGTTGGCAAGACTACGCTCGCGCGGAGCTACGCGCGTTCACACGACTGCGCCTATTTCGACCTGGAAGACCCGCAGTCGCTTGAGAGTCTGGTGCAGCCGCTGGCGATGCTCGACGGGCTGCTCGCGCAAGGGCGCACCGTGGTGATTGATGAAGTGCAACGGCGTACTGACTTGTTTCCCCTTCTGCGCACACTCATTGACCGGCACGCGCGGGCTGCGCAGTTTTTGCTGCTGGGCAGTACGTCGCCTGTGCTGATGCAGAAATCCAGCGAATCGCTGGCGGGCCGCTTGAGTCTGCTTTCCATTGGCGGCCTGGCGCTGGCCGAGGTATCAGGCGCTGGCGTGAGCCGGCTTTGGCTGCGCGGAGGCTATCCGCGTGCAATATTGGCCGGCAGCCCAAGGGCGGCGATGCGATGGCTACGCGACTACCTGTCGCTGGTGATCGAGCGAGACATGCCGCTGCTCGGTTTAAGTGTTGCGGCGCCGGTGATGCAGCGCTTCTGGCGCTTGCTGGCGCATTTTCACGCGCAAACCTGGAATGCAGCCGAGCCCGCGCGCAGCCTTGGCGTGAGCGAGCCTACGGTGCGCAAGTACCTGGATTTCATCACTGGTCTAGAACTCGTGCGCCAATTGCCGCCCTGGCATGAAAACCTCGGCAAGCGCCAGGTCAAGGCGCCGAAGATTTATATCCGGGACAGCGGCCTGCTGCATTATTTGTGGGGTATTTC
This sequence comes from Betaproteobacteria bacterium, assembly GCA_016195915.1. GTDB lineage: Bacteria > Pseudomonadota > Gammaproteobacteria > Burkholderiales > SG8-39 > JADGRQ01. The sequence goes on from JACPYS010000015.1 coordinate 117,228, forward strand.
CGACAGTGACGCGCTATGGCAGCACCCGAAAAGCGGCGCAAGCTGGGAGGGATTTGCGCTGGAACAGGTGTTACACGTGGCGCAGCCTGACGAGGCCTATTTTTGGGCGACGCACGCGGGTGCCGAGCTGGATTTGTTGATGTTCAAGCATGGCTTGCGCGTCGGAGTTGAGTTCAAACGCGTGGATGCCCCGAAAATGACGGCGTCCATGCATATTGCCCTGCAAGACTTGAAGCTCGATGCCCTGTACGTTGTGTACCCGGGCGAGCGTCGTTACACCTTGATGCCGCGGGACGGTACCCCATCCGGTGTGCAGGTGCAGGCCATTCCCCTGACTGACTTGGAACACATCCGTGCCGACTGGTGCTAATGTGAACCGCTTGCAAACACCGGGGAGGCCGACCCGGTTCTTTGGACTCCATCGGGATCCACCATGGAACAGGATACAAAATGTTACAGCTTGCCGGTCGACGTGCCACTACGCTGCCGCGTTAGAAATTCAGGCGTTTACCCATGGAGATCACGATGCGCAAACAATTATTGGTGTTTTCGATCCTCGCAGCGCTGCTTTCAGCCGGGCCGCTGCACGCGCAGACGCCTCCGTCGCCGGCAGGCAAGGATGGGAGCCCGCCGCATGCGATGAAGAGCAAGGGGCGCGATTGCAGCAAGGCGAGCGATCCGAAAGCCTGCGAACAGCGCCAGGCGAAATTGCGCGAGGCATACAAGAAAGCCGAAGAATCATGCAAAGGCAAGGAGGCCGCTGAACGCCGCTCCTGCATGGGCGAGCAAATGTGCGCGCAGGCGCCGGACCCGGCCAAGTGCCGCGAGCGCGGCGCGAAGCAGAACGAACAGCGTCAGAAACTCCGTGAGGCGCACAAAAAGGCCGAGGCGTCGTGCAAGGGCAAGGAAGGCGCTGATCGGCGTTCCTGCATGGGCGAGCAGATGTGCGCGCAGGCCCCGGACCCGGTCAAGTGCCGCGCGCGCCAGAAAGAGCGCGGCGAGCGCAAAGGGCCGCAGAAATAGTCCGGGTCCCCGCGTGCGCGGGGACGACGAATATCCTGGGCGCGCGCCGCGACGCTCATGGCTTCGCGGTCAGTTCCAGCAGCAGCGAGTTGAGCCGTTTGACAAATCCGGCCGGGTCTTCCAGTTGGCCGCCTTCGGCCAGCATCGCCTGGTCGTAGAGCAACGCCGACCAGTCGTCGAACCTCGAGGTCTCGGTTTTCAGGCGCTCGAGCATCGGGTGTGAAGGATTGATCTCGAGGATGGGTTTCGAGCCCGGCACCTTCTGTCCCGCCGCACGCAGGATGCGCTCGAGGTTGGCACCCATCTCGTGCTCGTCGGTGACCAGGCAGGACGGCGAGTCCGTCAGCCGCAGGGTCACGCGCACGTCTTTCACGCGCTCGCCGAGCGCAGTCTTGATCCTTTCCGTCAGCCCGCGCAATTCCTTGCCCTTCGCTTCCGTCTCGCGCTTCTCCGCCTCGTCGCCAAGCGCGCCGAGGTCGAGCCCGCCACGTGCCACGGAAGCAAGCGGTTTGCCGCCGAACTCGGTGAGGTTCGCCACCATCCATTCATCGACGCGGTCGGAAAGCAGCAGCACCTCGATGCCCTTCCTGCGGAAAACCTCGAGGTGCGGACTGTTCTTTGCCGCGAGGAACGATTCGGCGGTGACGAAATAGATCTTTTCCTGACCCTGTTTCATGCGCGCCACGTACCCGGCGAGCGAAAGGCTTTCCTCGGCGGTATCGGCGGCGGTCGAGGCAAAACGCAGCAATCCGGCAACGCGCTCCCGGTTGGTCGGGTCCTCGCCCACTCCCTCCTTCAGCGCGCGCCCGAATTCCTTCCAGAACACGGCGTACTTGTCTTTCTGCCCTTCGGCCAGTTCCTCCAGCAGGCCAAGCACCTTCTTCACCGCGCCGCCGCGGATCGCTTCGAGGTCCCGGTTCTGCTGCAGTATTTCGCGCGAGATGTTGAGCGGCAGGTCGTTGGAATCGATGACCCCGCGCACGAAGCGCAGGTAGCCCGGCATCAGGTGCTCGGGGTCGTCCATGATGAATACGCGCCGCACGTAGAGCTTCACGCCGTGACGCGGCTTGCGCTCCCACAGGTCGAACGGCGCGCGCGAGGGCAGGTAGAGCAGCTGGATGTATTCCTGCCGCCCCTCCACCTTCGCGTGCACCCAGGCAAGCGGATCCTCGCTGTCGTGGGCGACGTGCTTGTAGAACTCCTTGTACTGCTCCTCGCTCACCTCGCTCCTGGGCCGCGCCCACAGCGCGCTCGCCTGGTTGAGTGCCTCCTCCTTGCCCGGCATGAATTCCTTCGTCACGGGATCGACGGCCGCCGCCCCGGTCAACACCACCGGCAGGCCGATGTGATCGGAATACTTGCGCACGATGGACTTGATGCGCCAGGCGTCGAGCAGCTCGCCTTCGCCTTCCTTGAGGTGCAATGTCACCTCGGTGCCGCGCGCGCTCCGCGTGGCCGGCTCGACGGTGTATTCGCCAGCGCCGTCGGATTCCCAGCGCACCGCCTGATCCGCCGCAAGCCCCGCCCTGCGCGTCACCACCGTCACGCGGTCGGCAACGATGAACGAGGAGTAGAAACCCACCCCGAACTGGCCGATCAGGCTCGCGTCCTTCTGCGCATCGCCCGTGAGCTGCGCGAGAAATTCCCTGGTGCCGGATCGCGCGATGGTGCCGAGATTGGACACGACTTCCTCGCGCGACATTCCGACGCCGTTGTCCGACACGCACAGCGTGCGGGCGTCCTTGTCGAAGCTGACCCTGACCTTGAGCTCCGGATCGCTTTCGTAGAGGGTGCTGTCGCCGAGCGCAGTGAAGCGCAGCCGGTCACATGCGTCCGAGGCATTGGAAATGAGTTCGCGCAGGAAGATCTCCCGGTTGCTGTACAGGGAGTGGATCATCAGCTTGAGCAGCTCCCGGACCTCGGTCTGGAAACCCAGGGTTTGCTTCTGTTCGGTCGTATTCGTATTCATGGCCGTTCGAGGGTATAACAGTGGTGCCGATAGTGGGGACGGCGCCGCGGGAATTCAAGTGTTTTGCGGCGCCGGCGCGAACCTTGAGGCAAAATCGCGGTCGAACCCCGTTCATCCCGGCCCGGCTCCCCCGACTGAATGTTCCGATCCGCGTTCTTGCTGGCTGTCTCGTTGCTGCTGTTGGCGTTCGCCCCTGCCGGGGCGGCGCAAGCCCCCCAGCGCATCGCGGAAGTCGAAGGCGTCACCGAGTACCGCCTCGAGAACGGACTGCGAGTGCTGCTGGTACCGGATGCGACGATCGACAAGGTCACGGTGCACATCACCTACCTGGTCGGGTCGCGCCACGAGGGCTACGGCGAAAAAGGCATGGCGCACCTGCTCGAACACATGCTGTTCAAGGGCAGTCCGCGCTTTCCCGAAGTGAAGCAGGAATTGGTGCGCCGCGGCGCGCGCTGGAACGGCTCCACGTCCTACGATCGGACCAATTACTTCGAAACGCTGTCCGCCGGCGAGGACAACCTCGATTGGGCCCTTTCGGTCGAAGCCGACCGCATGGTGAACGCCCGCATACGCAAGCAGGATCTCGACAGCGAAATGACCGTGGTGCGCAATGAATTCGAGTCGGGGGAAAATTCGCCCGGCAGCGTGCTCAGCCAGCGCATGTCGGCGCTCGCATTCCAGTGGCACAACTACGGCAACGCGATCATCGGCGCGCGTTCCGACATCGAAAACGTGCCGATCGAGCGGCTGCAGGCGTTCTATCGCACCTGGTATCAGCCGGACAATGCGGTGCTGATCGTGGCGGGAAAATATGACGAGCAGAGCGCCCTTGCCATGGTGCTGAAGCACTTCGGCGCCGTCCCGCGGCCGTCTCGGACCCTGCCCCAGTTCTACACCGAAGAGCCGGTGCAGGACGGCGAGCGCAGCGTGGTGCTGCGCCGCTCCGGCGACACGCAGCTGGTCTCGGCGATGTACCGCGTGCCTTCGGGTGGCCACCCGGACTACCCCGCGGTCGACGTGCTCACCCACGTGCTTGGCTCGGTGCCGAGCGGCCGCCTGCACCGCGCGCTCGTGCAGTCCGGAAAGGCAAGCCGGATATGGGGCTACGAGCGCTCATCCTACGATCCCGGCTCGGCCGTGTTCGGCGCGGCGCTCGCAAAGGACGCCCCGCTCGAGCCTGCCCGCGACGCGCTGCTCGCCGAACTGGAGTCGATCGCCGCGCAGCCGATCACCGCCGCGGAAGTGGAGCGCGCGCGCACCGAACTGCTCAACGACTTCGAAAAGACGCAGCTGGATTCGCGCGCGCTGGTGAGCGCGCTCTCCGAGTACTCGGCCATGGGGGACTGGCGGCTGTTTTTCCTCTACCGCGACCGCCTCCGCGCCTTGAGCGTTGCCGATGTGCAGCGCGCAGCGCAAGCCTGGCTGCGTCCGGCGAACCGCGTTCTCGGCAGCTTCGTTCCGACGCAGCATCCGGAGCGCGCGCAGATCCCGCCGCGCAGCGATGTCGCGAAGGCGACGGAGCACTATCGCGGCGCGGAGCGGATATTCGCCGGCGAAAGCTTCGACGCGAGCCCGCAGGCGATCGAGGCGCGCGTGATCCGCCGGACGCTCCCCAACGGCATCCGGCTGGCGATGTTGCCGAAGAAGTCGCGCGGCGCACAGGTCCAGTTGTCGCTCGCCCTGCACTGGGGCGACGAGCAAAGCACGCACGGCCGCTATGCGGCCTGCAGTTACGCGGGCGCCCTGCTGATGCGCGGCACGTCGCAGCGCTCGCGCGAGGAACTGCATGACGCATTCGAAAAGCTGCGCGCCACACCGTCGGTCGGCAGCGGCGGCGCGTCGCTCGAGGTGCAGCGCGAGAACCTCGATTCGGCGCTTCGGCTGGTCGCCGAGGCGCTGCGCCAGCCTGCCTTCCCGGCCGCCGAGTTCGAACAGATGAAGCGCTCCTCGCTGACTTCCATCGAGGCGGAACGCAGTGATCCGGCAGCCATCGCTGACGAAAACCTCGGGCGTCATCTTTCGCCCTACCCGAAAGGCCACTGGAATGAAACGCAGACGCTGGAGGAGCGGCTGAGCGAAAGCCGTGCCGTCACCGTCGATCAGGCGCGGCGGTGCTACCAGGATTTTCTCGGGGCGAGCGGCGCGAACATCGCGGCGGTGGGTGATTTCGATCCGGAAGCCTTCGCGCGCATCATCGAGGAGTTGTTCGGCGACTGGAAGAATCCGGCGCCCTACACGCGCATCAGGAAGCGCTATTTCGATCGTCCGGCGGCAGAGCGGGAATTTCTCACCCCGGACAAGGCGAATGCCGTGCTGCGTGCCGGAGTTTCGATCCCGATGCGCGACGATCACCCCGACTATCCTGCAATGGTGCTTGGAAGCTACCTGCTTGGAGGCTCATCCAGCGCGCGCCTGCCAAGCCGCATCCGGGAAAAGGAAGGCCTGTCCTACAGCACCTATGCCTGGTTCCGGGCGGATTCACTGGACGAGGTGGCACGCTTCGGCGCCTCCGCGATCTTCGCCCCTGCCAACAAGGCACGCGTCGAGAGCGCCCTGCGCGAGGAACTGCGGCGCGCGCGCGCGGAAGGATTTACCGCGGAGGAAGTCGAATCCGGCAAGCGGGGTTTTCTCGAGGCCCGGCGCCTCGCCCGGACCCAGGACCGTGCGCTTGCCGCGCGGCTGGAGAGCTACCTGCACATCGATCGCACGCTCGCCTGGGACGTGGAATTCGAGTCGCGCGTGGCCGCCCTCGCTCCCGAGCAGCTGCGCGATGCCCTGCGGCGAAACCTCGACCTGAACAAACTCTCGGTGATGACGGCCGGCGACTTCAAGTAACCGGCCGAAAGCGCTGCGCGGGCGATCGCGCCGGGGTCTTGCTCAGTCGATGGCCTGATAACGCACCGTCAGGACTTCAAGTTCCTCCGCACCCTGCGGAGTTCGCAGGACCACGGTGTCGCCCTCGTGCGCCTTGATCAGTGCCTTCGCGATCGGCGAGATCCAGCTCACCCGCCCTTTGGAAGGATCGACTTCGTCGATTCCGACGATGGTCACCGTGCGCTCCCCGCCCGAGGCGGAAGCCACCGTCACCGTGGCACCGAAAAAGACCTGATCGCTGTCGCGCCCGGCCGCGTCGACCAATTCCGCGTTTTCCAGCCGCTTGATGAGGAAGCGCACGCGACGGTCGATTTCGCGCAGCCTCTTTTTCCCGTACAGGTAATCGCCGTTCTCCGAACGGTCGCCGTTGGACGCAGCCCAGGAAACCGTCCTCACCACCTCCGGGCGCTCGATCTCGACCAGGGCCCTCAGCTCAGCCTTCAGCCTGGCGTAACCTGCCGGCGAGATGTAGTTGCGCAACGTCACCGGGCGTGCCACCGGCACCCCGTCTTCCTCCAGGTCGTCCTCTGTTTCCCGCACAAACGCCTTGGACATGCCACCCGCCGCCGTCTTACCGGAGGGCCGCAATTTTACACTTGCCAGCGCCGTCGCCCTCGCCCAAAATGTGCCGCCTGCCGGGAACAATATCAGGGGATGAAAATGGCGCAAGACAAAGACGACGTGCTGGCCAGATTCCGTTTTCGCGAGTTCGCGATCATGGCCCTGATCGCGATCCAGGCGATACTCGCCAATCTGCCGCGCGAGTACCTGGAGGAAACGCTTGGCCTCGACTACCACTATGTGCTCGGGACCTTGGTATGCACGGTGGTCATCGGCCTGTTCCTCTACCTCAAGTTCTTCTATCTGGTCGCCGTAATTCTGCTGATTGTCGGCGCCAACATGCCCGACCAGGTGGCGGAGCATTTCGGCATGTCGAAGGTGCCGCTGATCCTGGCGCTGGTGGCGATGGTCGGGGTGTCTCTGGTCAACTACGTGGTGAAGAAACTGCCCACGGGCCTCGAGCCCAAGCCCAAGGAAAAGAGCCCCGAGGGAATCCGTGCGCTGTTCTACGGCATCGAGAAGAACAACGTGGCCTATGCACAGAAGGTATTGAGCATGAACTTCGACCCCAATCTGCGCCACGACAACGGCTATACGCCGCTCGCCTACGCGGCAATGAAGGGCAATCCGCAGATGGTGGATCTCCTGCTGCGCAGCGGCGCCGAGGTGAACGTCGCCACCGCCGATGGCGATACGCCGGTGGAATTGGCGCTGCGCATGGGGCATGCGGAACTCGCCGACCAGCTCAAGCGAGTACGCGTAGAGCAGGAAGCGCGCGCGGCGGGCACCGCGCCGGCATCGGCGTAGCGCCGCTGGCGCGGCGGGTGCGTCGCGCCGCGTTTACTCCAAACTTCGGCGTTCCACAAGCTTTGCAGCCGGCGTGGTTTGCTGTATGTTTATCCAGTTCGCCGGCGCTCGGCCCGCGACACGGTCACCCCGGTTTTAAAAAATAATAATTATCATTTAATCAATACGTTACGAGTTCTTATTGACGCATAACAAGAACTGCGCGATCGTAGCTTCCTAGCGTGCCGTCCGGACGCTATGCTCGCGACTCACCTGACCTCGGGATAAAACCAAAAATGACCACGACGGAGAAGACCAAGAATCCCAGCGCCCTCGCCGAACAGGAAATCTGCCGGGAAGCGCTGCTGGAGAAATACGCGAAGGGCATGGAGGATTCGGTCGACGCGGTGCGCCAGCGGGTCGCGCGCGCGCTGGCGGCAGTGGAGCCGGAAGACCGGCGCGCAGGCTGGGAACGCCGTTTCATCCAGGCGCTCGAGGGCGGGTTCATTCCCGCCGGGCGCATCAACTCGGCCGCAGGAATCAATATCCGGGCCACCCTGATCAATTGCTTCGTGCAGCCCGTGGGCGATTCGATCACGGAGATGGTGGACGGCAAGCCGGGAATCTACGCCGCGCTCGCCGAAGCCGCTGAAACCATGCGACGCGGCGGAGGCGTCGGCTACGATTTCTCCTCCATCCGGCCCAAGGGCGCGGAGGTAAGAGGCACGCAGTCTCGCGCCAGCGGGCCGGTATCGTACATGCGCGTTTTCGACCGTTCGTGCGAGACGGTCGAGTCGGCTGGGGCCCGCCGCGGCGCGCAGATGGGCGTTCTGCGCTGCGACCACCCGGACGTGGAGGAATTCGTCCATGCCAAGGACAAGGGCGACCTGGCAAATTTCAACATTTCGGTCGGCGTGAGCGACCAGTTCATGCAAGCCGTGGAGGCCGGGCGCGAAATCGAACTCGCGCACAAGGCCAAGCCCGGCCGCGAGCAGTTCGAGGCGGGTGCCTACCAGCGCGATGACGGCATGTGGGTGTTTCGCCGGATCGCGGCGCGCGATCTTTGGGAACAGGTAATGCGCTCGACCTACGACCACGCCGAGCCGGGCATCCTGTTCCTCGATCGCATCAACCGCGACAACAACCTCAACTATTGCGAGACGATCGACGCGACGAACCCCTGTGCGGAGCAGCCGCTGCCGCCCTACGGTTGCTGCTGCCTGGGTTCGATCGACCTCACGCGCTGCGTAAAGAATCCCTATGCCGAGAACGCGGAGTTCGATTTCGAGCGATTCGCCAAGGTCGTGGAGGTGTCGGTGCGAATGCTGGACAACGTGCTCGACGTGACCGCCTGGCCGCTTGCGCAGCAGAAGAACGAAGCGATGGCCAAGCGCCGCGTCGGCCTGGGTTTCACCGGGCTCGGCGATGCGCTCATCATGCTGCGCTTGCGCTATGACACGGACGCCGCGCGCGCGATGGCCCAGCGCATCGCGGAATCGATGCGCGACAACGCCTATCGCGCGTCGGTCGAGCTGGCGCGGGAGCGCGGTCAGTTCCCGCTGTTCAACGCCGATCTCTACCTCTCGGGCACCAGCTTCGCCGCACGCTTGCCCGAGGACATCAAAGCGCAGATTCGCCGGCACGGCCTGCGCAACTCGCACCTGCTCTCGATCGCTCCGACCGGCACCATCAGCCTTGCGTTTGCGGACAATGCCTCGAACGGCATCGAACCGCCGTTCTCGTGGACCTACACGCGCAAGAAGCGCATGGCCGACGGCACGCACAAGGAATTCCCGGTCGAGGACCACGCGTGGCGAAACTATCGCGCGCGCGGCGGCGACATGGAACGGCTGCCGGAGTACTTCGTTACCGCGCTGGAGATCTCGGCCACGGCGCACGAGCAGATGGTGGCCGCGGTCGCTCCTTACGTCGACACGAGCATCTCCAAGACGGTGAATGTCCCCGAGGACTATCCCTACGGCGAGTTTCAGGACCTGTATCTCGAAGCGTGGAAATCCGGCCTCAAGGGCCTGGCCACTTACCGCCCGAACAGCGTCCTGGGCGCAGTCCTTTCAGTGGGCAAGCCCGCGGTCATCGACAAGAAACCCCAGGATTTCCGCAGCGACGACGTCAACCGGCGCATCGAAATCCGTAACGTCCCGCTGCCGGTGCTGGCTTCGCTGCGCTGGCCGAATCGCCCGGGTCTGGCCGACGGCAATCCGGCGTGGACCTACATGATCGAGCACCCGCACGGCGAATTTGCGCTGTTCGTGGGCCACGTCGAAAACGGCCGCAACCACGCCTTCGAGGTCTGGGTGAACGGCGCCGAGCAGCCGCGCGGCCTCGGTGCGCTCGCCAAGAGCCTGTCGATGGACATGCGCGCCAACGACGCCGGTTGGCTGAAACTGAAGTTCGACAGCCTCGCCAAGGCCGCCGGAGACGACGCGTTTGACATGCCTTTTCCGCCGCACGGGGAGAAAAAGCGCATGCCCAGCGTCGTCTCGGCCTTTGCGCAGGTGCTGCGCTACCGGGTCGAGCAACTCGGTGGCCTGGCGGAAGGCGCGCCTACGCCGTTGCTCGATTCCATGTTCAGCCACAAGGAACCCAAGACGGGCACGGACGGCACCATGTCGTGGACCGTGGACATTCTCAACCCGAGAACGGGCGATGACTTCGTGCTGGGCCTGAAGGAAATCACCCTGCCGGACGGCATGACGCGGCCCTACTCCATGTGGCTGGCGGGAGAGTATCCGCGCGTGCTCGACGGTCTGTGCAAGCTGCTCTCGCTCGACATGCGCGTGCTGGATCCGGCGTGGATCGGCATGAAACTCAGGAAGCTGCTCAATTATCCCGAGCCGCTCGGCGATTTCATGGCCTTCGTCCCGGGCGAGCGCAAACAGCAGACCTACCCTTCCACGGTCTCCTATCTCGCGCGGCTCATCATTCACCGCTATGCGATGCTGGGGCTGCTCAACGAGGAAGGCCTGCCCGTGCGTGAGATGGGGATGCTCGAGGCACCGGCCAAGGCCGGAATGCCGCGCGTCATGAAAGGCGGGCAGTGCCCGGAGTGCGGCAATCACACCATGATCCGAAAGGACGGATGCGACTATTGCACCGCCTGCGGCTATGTCGGGGTTTGCGGCTGACGCTACAATAGCAGCGAGGAGGATTCCCCGATGAAAATTGTGCGCCTTGGCGCGGCTGTTGTGCTTGCCGCGCTTTTGTCCGCCTGCGGCTCGATGAACGTCACGAGCGACGGCGCCGATTCGCGACTGATGCTGAAGGGTTACGATCCAGTCGCGTATTTCACCACTGGCCGTCCGGTGAAGGGCGATCCCGGGATCAAGACCGATCACGCCGGCGTCACCTACCGTTTCTCGAGCGCCGGCAACCGCGACAGCTTCATGAAGGACCCGGCGAAATACGCGCCGCAGTACGGCGGTTTCTGCGCCAACGGAATGGTCTACGCCATCCCGCTGGGCGGCGAGGTCGACGTGTTCAACATCGTCAACGGCAAGCTCTACATGTTCGGCGGCACCGGCTCGAAGATCTACTTCGAGATGGACCAGGAGAGAAACCTCAAGCTCGCCGACGGCTACTGGGAGAGCGAGGTCAAGGACTCGAACTGGCGGCTGCAATCATGGAAGCGCGTGTGGCTCAGCAGGGTGCCGCACTACAAGACCAACCGGGAACTGGCGGAAGAGTACGAGAAGCGCTACGGCAAGAAACCGGGCTGAACCTCTCAGGGCCCCGTGAACACCACGGGCATCACCCGGTGGCCATCGCGCGTCGAACGCCGGCCGCAATCGCGTTTTCATCCGGGATGATCATCTTCTCGAGGTTGCGCGCGAACGGGATCGGAACATTCGGCGTCGCAACGCGCCCGATCGGCGCCTTGAGGAAACGGAAACCTTCCTCCGCGACCATCGCCGCTATTTCGGCGCCCGAGCCGCAGAACTTCATCGCTTCGCTCACCACCACCATCCGGCCGGTCTTCGCCACCGAGCTGAGGATGCGTTCCTTGTCGAGCGGCACGATGCAGCGCAGGTCGAGGATTTCGATTTCCACTCCCTCCTCTGCCAGCGCCTCGCCTGCAAGCTGCGCCCGGCGCACCATCGCGCCGATCGCCACTACCGTAACGTCGCGCCCCGCGCGCACCAGTTTGGCCTCGCCCAACGGCACTACGATGTCGCCCTCCGGAATTTCGTCGCGCGTTCCGTGGTAGAGCCCCATGTGCTCGAGGAACAACACCGGATTGTCATCGCGGATCGCGGCCTTCACCATTCCCTTGGCGTCGCGCGCGTTGGATGGCATTGCCACCTTGATACCGGGCAGGTGAGCGACCCAGGCGTGGTAATCGTAGGCGTGGCCGTGGTAAGGCCCGACCCCGAACTTGGCGCGCACCACCAGCGGTACGCGTGCCTTGCCGTCGGAGTAATAGTGCATCGCCCCGCCGTCGCAGCCCAGCTGTTGCAGCACCAGCCCGAGGTATTCGAGGAACATGATGTCGACGATCGGGCGCTTTCCCATCAGGGCCGCGCCGACGCCTGCGCCCACGATGCCGCCCTCGGAGATCGGCGTGTCGATCACGCGCGCTGCGCCGAATTCCTCCCACAATCCCTTGCACGAGTTGAGCGGCCCGCCGAACTGGCCGATGTCCAGCCCCATGATGAATACGCCGGCGTCGCGCCGCATTTCCTCGGCGATGCCCGCGACTACCGCCTGCTGCATGGTCTGTCTTGCCATGTCACACTCCTCCGGCAAACACGCGATCGAGTCCCAGGACTTCCGGACCCGGCATCGGATCGGACTGCGCTTTCCTCATTGCGGCCTCGACCTCGGCGGAAACCGCCGCGCGCAATTCCGCAATCTTCGCCGCGTCGAGCACGCCCTCGGACAGCAACCGTGCCTCGTGCAGCGCGATCGGGTCGCGCGCCTTCCATTTCTCCACTTCCTCGCTGGAGCGGTAGTTGCCTGGATCGGACGCCATGTGCCCGCCCACCCGGTAGGTAAACGCGTCGATCAGCGCCGGACCTTCGCCGCGCCGCGCACGCGCGATTGCGCCTTGCACGGCATCGTGCACCGCGACCACGTCGTTGCCATCCACCAGTTGTCCCGGAACGCCGAATCCGGCGGCTCGGTCCACGATCCGGCCGCCATGTTCCCGCGCCGAGGAGGTCGAAATCGCAAACTGGTTGTTCTGGCACACGAAGACCACGGGCAGGCACAGCACGGCCGCGAGATTCAAGGCCTCGTGAAAATTGCCGCGGCTCGCCGTGCCGTCGCCGAACACTGCAAGCGCCACGCCTCCCCTGGCGTCGAGTTTCGCGGCGAGCGCCGCGCCCGCCGCGTACTCCAGCGTCGGACCGAGCGCACCGGAATACAGGCCGATGATGCCGAATTCGATCGGGCCACAGACGTCGGAGCGGTAACGTCCGCGCGTATAGCTCGTCGCCTTGCCCTCCAGTCCGGCCAGCAGCCGCGCAAGATCGCCACCGCGCGCATACGATGCAGCGATCATTCCGCGGTAATGGGGCACAAGGGCGTCGCCCTGGCGCAGACCGTGGTAACAGCCCGCGACCACCGCTTCCTCTCCCAGCGCCGGGTGCCAATGCCCGTCGGCGGCGCCGATCACCCGATCCAATTCGCGCGTGGCCAGCATGAGGCGGTGCAGCGCAATCCAGGTTTCATTGCGGTTTGACACGTCAGCCTCCCTGCGCAATTCGCGCGATCGCCGCGCCTACCGGCGCCACTTCGTCGGCCGGTACGAGAATCTCGGCGAGCGTGCCGCTGGCCGGGCTCTCCACCTCCACGTTCACCTTGTCGGTCATCACCTCGACCAGCAGTTCACCCTCGGTGACCGGGTCGCCCGGCCGTTTGTGCCAGGTCACGATGGTGCCCTCTTTCGCATCGTTGCCGAAGTCCGGCATCGAAACATCAACGCTCATTCGCAATTTCTCCGCTAAAGCCCGAAATTCACGCCATCGGGCGCCATCATCAATCCATGCACCGTCTCGACAAATCGCGCAGCCGGTACCCCGTTGACGGCGCGGTGGTCGAATGTCAGGCTGGTCGGCATCACCCACGCGGCTTCGATGCGTTCCTCGCGCACCACCGGCGCGCGCCGCACCGCCCCGGTACCGAGAATCGCGCACTGCGGGATGAAGACGATCGGCGTGGTCCAGCGCGCGCCCGGCACCATGCCTGCATTGGTCAGGGTGAAGGTGCCGCCCGCCACGTCACCGAGCACAAGCTTGCCGGCAGCCGCGCGCGCTTCGAGATCGCGCAGTTCGCGCGCGACCTCGCTCAAGGGCTTCTGATCGGCATCCTTCACCACCGGCACAACCAGGTTTCCATCGGGCAGAGACAGCGCCACGCCAACGTTCACAACCTCGTACACATGCAGCGCTCCGTCGATCAGCGCGCAGTTCATATCCGGGTGCCCGCGCAGCGCCTGGGCGACCAGTTTCACCAGCAGCTGCGTAAAGGAGAAACGCTCGCCGGCGGCGCACCCGGTATTGAGCTTGTCGCGCAGCGCGACCAGTGCGTCGCATTCAGTCTCCCCGATCAGCGTCACCGGCGCCGTTTCGAGGTGGCTGCGGGAAAGGCGGCCGGCGGCGATGCGCTGCATCGCGCCCAGCCGTCTGACGCTTGCGCGCGGCGCGGGGTTCGCGGGCTTGCGTGCTCCGCCCGCTCCCTCCTCTGATGCCATGCATCCGCCCCGACTTGTGAAATTAATAACAAACGTTAATAATAGTTCAGTGCTGCGTCAAGCTGCATTGCAGCAACCCCCCAATCATGTCGATCGCGAGAAAACCAGCCACGGCCCCGCGCGTGGACCAGGACCTGGTTTCCCGGCTGCTGCGGTTGGTGAACCTGATCGCCAAGCCGTTCTTCGCCGAATACGCGTCGCGCTTCCAGCTGTCGATCAACGACTGGCGGGTGCTGATGACTCTGGCGCAGAATCCCGAACTTGCAGCGAGCGACATCTGCGAGCAGACGGGCATGCACCCGATGAACGTCAGCCGCAGCGTCGCACACCTCGAGCGGCTGAGGCGCGTGAAACGCTGCGCGGATCCGAAGGACCGGCGCCGCAGCCTGTTACGCCTCACGCGCACCGGTCGTGCAGTGTTCCGAAGCATCGCTCCAAGTGCGCAGGCACGCGAGGAAGTGGTGCGGCGCGCTCTGAGTGCCCGCGAAGCCGCGGTTCTTCGTACCCTGCTCGACCGGCTGATCGCCCGCGTCGGCGCCGAGACCAACGACAGTTCCCAGCCGGCCGCGCGCAAACGCGTAGCGCGTCGCCTTCGAATCAACCTTCGTTAGAGCACGCGTAGCACCCTGCGCTCCGGATCGATTTCCACCGTCGCCCCGTTCGGTACCCGCGCGGTGACGTCTCCGTCGAATCCGGCCAGCATCGTCAGCCCGCCGAACGACGCGCCCTGCGCGAGGATCGGATTGACCGAGTTCAACACGATGGCGAGCGGCACGAGCTGGCGCGAAGCCATTTCGTGCAGCATCCACGCGCTTGCGACACCGCCCTTGGCCGTGTCGAGCACCAGAACCTTGCCGACGTAAGACTGCCCGGCGAGCTTGTGCGCAGGCCGGGAGAATTTTCCGGCGGCGCGGTCCAGGTCGTAGCGTGCGGAAAAACCGTCGTGCGCCACCAGCGCGCTGCCGCGAACCGGCCGGCCTATCGCATGGCGCGCAATCAGCTCGATCATGGCAGCTTGCCGGTTTCGGCCGCCTCGACGCACCGCTGCATCGAGGCGAGCATCGGCACGTAGCCGTACCCGCCGAGGATATTGACCAGCTTGGCGCTGTTCGTTGCGAGGCGCTTCCAACCGTTGGCTTCGGCGATTTCGCGCGCGTAGGACTGGTAGAAGCACATGCCCGAGAGCACCTGTCCGCCGGCCGCTTCGATTCGGCCGGTGAGGCCCATGCGGTCCGCATCGGGTTTGACCTGCGGGCTCGTGATGGCCAGCATGGGACGAACGAACTTCCTTCCGTCGCACAGACCGGCCAGATCGCGCAATTCAAACAGGCTCAGTTGCGGAGCGGAAAAAACCACGACGTCGATCTCGTCATCGCTTGCGTAGGACGATTGCAGCGCTTTCACGTCGGATTCGCTCACGTGGTGCGCAACCGGCAAGCGGTCTCCGCCGACGTCTTCGATGCGCGCCGCCTCGGGTGTGATGCCGGCGAGGTGGAACAGCGCAATCGAGCCAAAACTGGCCATCGCGGCGCCGAAATGCTTGAGCGCGTCGGAGCCGGGCGCCCCTTCGAGGCCTTCGACCAGCGGGACCGCCCAGTAATTTCCCGACAGGCGGCCGATCACGCCACCCAAGGCGCCCCAGTCGTTCAGTGTGCGTGGCGTCCAGTGAACCCGGATACGCAATGTCGCCTCGCGCTGGGCGTCCAGGTGAAAACCGTAGCGCGGCGTGCGGCCTGTCAAGCCCGCCGCGAGGGCCGAGGGTCCGCCTTCGAAATTCGATCGCGCGCCGCACACCGAATTGGAATAGATCACCACACCCGTATCGCCGAACGCCACGTGCTCGCCGCGCGTGGGCGCCTGGATCGTCTGGTAATTGATGCAGGTATCGGTCATCGACACGCCGAGTTTCACGAATGCCGCGATCGCGCGCCGCTCCAGATCGAGCATCCAGGCTAGCTGTTTCAGCAAGCCGGCCTTGGCGAAGTCGGTTCCGCGCGGATCGGTGATGGTTGGGATTCTCACCTTGCACTGGCCCTGCCCTGCCGCAGCCAGCCCCTCCAGCCACTTCACGCCCGCAGGACCAAGGCTCTCCGTGTCGGCCATGATGTGCGCCTGCGTCACGGGAACGAAGTCCTCGGCGCCGAAGAAGTTTCCGACTTCCATCTGGTGACGCAACGCCCACTGCGGGACCGGCCCCGACTCGCCGGCCAGAATGGCCTGTTCTTCCTCGTTCAGCTTCAGAACGGACCCCGGTTTCAGAGCGGAGCGAGCGCGCCGTTCACCAGACGCACGCGCGCGCCCGTATACCAGGACGGGTGCGTGTCCTGAGTGAAGATCCTCGAGTTGCCGTCATCGAAACGCACGCCGACTTCCCAGGTCTTGCCGGACTTGGCCGATTTTTCAATCTGGTGGCCGGCGAGGCCACCGCCCACCGCACCGAGTACCGTGCCGGCCGTGCGGTGATTGCTCCCGCCGATCTGACGCCCGAGCACGCCGCCAAGCACACCGCCCGCGACCGCGCCGACGCCGCTCGCCTGGCCCGGCTTGTCGATTTCACGGATTCCGGTGATCGTGCCGCATTCGCGGCAGACGCTTGCTGGAGGCGGCGCCGGGGACGCGGCGGGCGCCGCCGCAGCGGTAGGAGCGGTACTCTTGCGCGCAATGATTCTCTGAATGACGGCATCGCTCACTCCGCCGCCTTTGAGCTTCACCAGGCCATCCGGGCTGGTGTCGAAGCCGGCCTCGGCGGCGTCGATCGCCTGGAGCACCGTCGCCTCGCCCAATCCGCCTTTGACCATCTTGATCACGTCGTCGTTGGTCATCGGCGCGGCGGTCGCGGCGAATGGGAGGAGCAGCAGCAATACGGCAATAAGTTTTCGCATGGGATACCTCACGTTGTCCAGATGCGGATTGTATCCAATGTGCGCCATGTCCGAGTGGCGAAAGCTTGGATACATCCATTCAAGATGCCGTCGGATTTCTTCCTGCGCGCCAGCCGCAAGACGTCAGCCGTGCCAGTCGACCAGATTCAGACCCGGTACGCGGCCGAACTCGCGCAAGTTACGCGTGACCAGCGCGTACACGGCTACAGGCGTTCGCGGGCGATGTCCCTCGCGCCCGGCCTGCGAATCCGTTCGGCCGAGGGCAGATCGGTCCACGCCCCCGCAAGCGCCGTCACCGCCGCGGGCCACTCGCTCCGCGCGCGCCGGTCGATGCGCCCGGCCACCCATTTGCTGAGCGACACGCCATCGGCGCGCGCGGACGCCCGCGCCTGCTTCTCGGTCTGTTCATCGAGGTAAATCGTGACCTGACCCATGACGTCCTCTCTATCCCGTACATGTGGGAGTATATTTTACGCACCCGCCGATTCGCAACGTGTCCGGCTCGTGGGTCTTTCCATGTCATGGCGGGACCGTTTCGGTGCCGCGGTACTGACGCGCTGCTCGTTGGGTAGGATTGTTACTTGGTTTCAGTATTACTCGGGAGGCGCCGTGCGCAGAAGGAGAGACGGACTCGCGGTGATCGCGTAGGCTGAATGGATTCTCGATTTCCGTTGCAGGCTTCAGCGTACGGTCTCAGCAGCGCAGAAACCAGGAAACGAACCCTCCTGCATCGGCTTGGCGATGAAATACCCTTGTGCTACGTCACAGCCCGCGGCCTTCAGCGCATCCCAGTCGACGACGTCTACTACTGGGCACCAGCGCAGGCGCGGCAACTCGAGGTCGACTTTCTTCTCCAGCGCGGCCGCGAACTGTTGGCGATCGAGGTGAAGACCTCGCCACGCCTGCAGCCCGCGCAGTTCGCGGGGCTTTCGGCGATCGCAGAACTTCCCAACGTCGTGCGACGGATCCTGGTGTACGGCGGTACGCGCCGCCTCAGAACGCCGGCTGGAATTGACGTCTTGCCGCTCGCGAATTTCCTTGCCGCGCTGGAACAGGGAAAGCTCTGGCCGTGACGGGAGGCGCGAACGTATTCCGCGGTACAGGGTTGGAATCGCAGCTTGGGCGGTAAAGCCGCTTCGATTGTCACACAGCGCATTTCCTAGTCACTCTCGGCATCGAACCACGTCGTTGGTAGCCAGCGTGATGGCTTCCTCCACGCAACGTAACTTCAGCGTACGGTTTCAGCAGCGCAGAACGCCAGAAATGCACTTTCCTGCATCGGCTTGGCGATGAAATACCCTTGCGCTACGTCGCAGCCCGCAGCCTTCAGCACATCCCAGTCTTGCTGCGTTTCCACGCCCTCGGCGACGCTCTTGATGTCAAGGCGGCGTGCCATTTCCACACTTGACTCGAAGATGGCGCGCGACGAGGGATTCGCCGCGCATCCGGTGACGAAGCTTTGGTCGATCTTGAGCTCAGTGAACGGCACGCGCGTCAATTGCTGCAGGCTGGAGAAACCGGTTCCGTAGTCGTCAACCGATAGACCGAAACCTCGCATCCGCAGGCGGGCGAGATTTTCCAGAGCAGGCGCAACCTCGGTCATGGCCGTGGTTTCGGTTATCTCGAGAATCATATGATGCGGATGGAGCCCGGCCGAGCGCACGACCTGCGTGATCTGGTCGGCCAGCGACGTGTCGGTGAGTGAGACGAGCGAGAGGTTCACGGACACGGTCAGTTCCAATCCACGCTCACGCCACGCGCAGCAGGCGTTCGCTGCCTTTTCCAGCATCAGCAGCGTGAGCGCATCGATCTTTCCGCTTTGCTCGAGCAGCGCAATGAACGCGTAAGGGGCGACCAGGCCGTGTTCCGGATGGCGCCAACGAGCCAGCGCTTCCGCACCCAGCACCAGGCCGCTCGCGAGTTCCACCTTGGGCTGGAAGAACGGTTCGAACTGTTTTTCCTGCACACCGTGAAGAATCTGCTCGAGACTGAAGCGCGCGGACCAAGCGGAAGCGCGCGCGGGCTGCGCCTTGGGTGGTTCGTACCGTGTGATCAGGTTTTCGAGCGCTTCGAGAGTCACCGGTTTCTCGATCACGCCGAGCAGCCGCACGCCGTATGCCCGCGCCATTTTGCCAACCGAGTTCAGAAGCGAGCGGTCCTGCGCACTGGCGATGATGACCGAAACCGCGCGGTCCGCCTGTCCCAGATGCCGGATGAATTCCATGCCATCCATTTCCGGCATGTCCAGATCGCACACCACCAGATCCGCTATCGCCGCGCCCTGAATCGACACCAGCGCCTGCCTGCCGTCGCCGGCCTCCTGCACTTCCCGAGCGCCCAGCGACCGCAACATGCGCGCCACTGTCCGTCGCTGGAAATCATCGTCCTCGACGACCAATGCGACCAATCCGTCAGCTACAGTCATTCCCGCTCCATGTTTGCGCCGGCCGTTCCGGCAATATGCGCATCAAGACTTTTCAACGCGCGGTCCATAGCCGCTTCGGCCGCACCGGTGTCCTCAAGGTTTGCTTGTCGCGCGGCGTTCTCGATCGCTTCGCACGCCGCCGCCAGGTCTTGCGCCCCGACCATCCGGCTAGAGCCTTTCATGCGATGGGCGATGCGCGCGCAAACCGGGAAGTCCTGCTTGATCATCGCCGTGTGGAGTCCGGCGCGATCGGATCGGGTCTGGGTGATGAAATCCAGCAGAATTTCCGCCCGCTCGGCAGCGGTCGCGGCAATCTTGTCCAGACCCGCAAAGGCGTTGACCGTCGCTTGCGTTCCACTCGAATCTTCATCTCCGGGATCGATGGGGCCGGTGGTCGCGACGGGCGGCAGCCACTTCGCGAGCATACGCTTCAGCGCCTCCAACTCGGCGGGCTTGGTCAGAATATCGTCCATTCCCGCCGCGTAGCACAGGGCCGCCGCACCGGGGAGTACGTTCGCGGTCCATGCGATGATCGGCGTCCGCGGACGGCTTTCCCGGGCTTCGATTTCGCGTATAGCCCGGGAAAGGGCATAGCCGTCCATACCCGGCATGTTGCAGTCGGTGATGACCAGGGCAAATCCGCCCGCTTGGTACAGGGCGAGCGCCTCGTGTCCGTCCGCGGCCGTCTGCGCGCGCAACCCCAGTGCTGCAATCTGGCGCGACAGCAATTCGCGATTGGTCGAGTGGTCGTCCACCGCCAGCACCAGCGGTCCTGCGCCGGCCGCGACGCGCGCGCGCAGGGGCGCAATGGTCGTTGCCGCCTCGCTCCCGAATTCGGCCGGCGCGGCGTCGGAGATCGGCAGCGTGAGCGACAAGCTCATCGTGGTTCCCATACCCGGCACGCTTTCCGCTTGGATGGTGCCGCCCATCATCTCCGCCAAGCGTTGGCTGATCGATAACCCGAGTCCGGTTCCGCCATACAAGCGCGCGGTGCTCGCGGCCGCCTGCTCGAACGGCTGAAACAGGCGCTGTTGCACGTCCGGCTCGATGCCGATGCCGGTGTCCTTCACCGAGAAGCGCACGGTGTCGGCGTCGCCTGCACGCCCGAGCAACTCCGCCCGGACTTCAACGTAACCATCGGCGGTGAACTTGAGCGCGTTGCTCACGAAATTGTTGAGGATCTGCAACACACGCAGCTGATCGGCAAGCAGCGATGGACTGATGCGCGGATCGACAATCTTAGTCAGCGTTAGATCCTTGGCGCTCGCCACTGCATGGTAGGTATTCACGACACGTCGCAGGAGTTGCGCCATGGACACGGGCTCGACCCGGATTTCGAGCTTTCCCGCCTCGATCTTGGCGTGATCCAGAACATCGTCGATGATACGAACCAGGCCGCGCCCCGAATCACGCGCGATCTGCAGCGAGTCGCGCTGCTCGCCGTCGAGCCGCGACAGACCGAGCAACTCCAGCATGCCCAGCAGGCCGTTGAGCGGCGTGCGGATTTCATGGCTCATCGCGGCAAGGAACATGTCCTTGGCAGCATTGGCGTGTTCGGCCTCGTCCTTGGCGGCGACCACCGCGTGCTCGGCTTCCTTGCGCTCGGTGATGTCGCGCACGATACCGGTGTAGTGGCGTTCACCGCCCAGCCTCATCTCGCTCACCGCAAGCTCCAGCGGGAACGTGCTGCCGTCCTTGCGCCTGCCCATGACCTCGCGCCCGATGCCGATGATGCGCGCCTCGCCGGTGGTGCGGTAATGTTCGAGATAATCGTCGTGCTGGCTGTGGTAAGGCTCAGGCATCAGCATCTTGATGTTGCGCCCAATCACTTCAGTGGCGGCATACCCGAAAACGCGCAGAGCGGCGGGGTTGAGTGTCTCGATCCTGCCTCGCTCGTTGATGGTGATGATTCCATCCACCACGGTATCAAGGATGCTCTGGATTCGAGTGGAACTATCGCGCACTGCCGCGATCGACACGTCCAGTTCCTTGTTCACAGCCATCAATTCGGTGGTTCTGTCCTGCACGTGCTGACGCTCTTGGCGCTCGCTTGAATGCGCTGCGACCAGCCGGGCATAGAGCCTGCCGTTCTCGATCAGCAGCACCATGAGCACAAAGCTTGCCGCCAGCAGCCCATAGATCCGGCCGACATAGAAGCCGAGGTCGAACCGGCCGGCATTGAGGACCGCAGCCAGTGCGATATCGAAGAGCCACGCGCACATCACGACCGTGAGCCACAGGTCGAGCACGGTGTGCGGCCGTTGCCGCCACAGGACGACCACCGCGAGGAGACTCAATGCCCACACGCTCGAGACGACAGCGATCATCGCACGGGTGTAGTGATTGTCCTGCATGATTGCGGGAAGAGAGTTTTGGCCCATCGTGACAAGGAGCGTGAGTACACACACGACGATAAGAACCGCGGCAACGCCGGAAAGGATGATCACGCCGACGCGGCGCCGCGGTCGCTCGCCTGTTCCGGTAGGCTCGGGCGCCTGTTCCTTGAGCAGTGCGTAGGCGATGACGAGAAGCGGAAATCCGCCATGCCAGAACATGTACAGCCAGGCCGTGCTCTGGGGCCCGGCACCTAGCAAGCCGGTCTGCGAGAACAGGCCGGGAAAAGTAAGTGCGTGCGAAATAGCCATGAAAGCAGTAAACAGGTAGCCACTGGCGAGTACGAAGAGCGCCCGCAATCGCAGGATGTTGAACTGACCGAACAGAAGGATCGCCGTGAGCAGATCGCTGATCGCGATCGACGATTCATAGACGGGGATGAACGCCCAAACCTGCGCGAGCGGAACCGTTGCAAACGGCGCTGCAGCGAGAAAAATTCCGACGGACACCAACACGGACGCGAGCGCAAGCCGACGCTCGCGGCGCCCCGCAGGCATTGTTGACAGGAAAACCCGGCCGCCGTCCGTCATTTCGCGTACCACGCTGCTGATATCCGCAACACACCCGGAACTCGCAGAAATCAACTCCAAGGTCGTTTCGGCACTTTCGACTGCACATGGACCCCGCTACGAAACTACCGGTAGATTGCGTTCACAAAGGATCGGATCCCGCCTATGACTTCTTGAGAAATCTATCAGCATTCGAGCTCTTGCTTGCGCACTCGCGAAATTCGCTTGTGATCTACATCACGAACCTGCGACGGTTGCACCGAGTGGTCTAGAAACCGATACGCGCTATCCGCCTATCAACGATGTGGTTATCGTGATGGCGCCTTTGCGTGCATCACCGAACAAGATTCGAATTTCACGCAGGCGGCGCTGCGTCCGATTCTTCGCCGCGGAACAGCCGGTCGAGCACTAAAAGTATTCGACACGACGAAAGCAATCTTCCGAAGCACATGACGGGTCGCAAGGCGGGCTCGTCCTCCGGTCGGAATCAGCTGGTCGCCTTTCCCTTTATATGGTGAATCGCGCATGAATGACCACCGTTGCCCGAGCTCCGCGATTTGCGCATTGCCCGTGAGCACAAGTTCGACGGCGTCATTGCCCACGGTCAGGCAGTTGGCAAACTGGCGACGCGACTTGCGTATGCGACGCGTACTACACGCCGACACTCTCGCTACGCGCGAAGATCAAGCGCCACCACCCTTGCGTGATTGCGCATGTAACATGACAAGAATGCCGTAGGCGGCGCCGCCCACAACGAGCAAAATCACCGGGACGATGACAAATACAATTGCGGAGGTCGACGATGCACGAGGGCGCGACACCGCATCGACCGCCTCCAGGTAAAAATATGCCGAGGCGGCGGTAACCAGGCAGGAAAAGACAAGTCCAGCAATTTGATAAGAGCGTCCGCTCCCATCGCTTGCGATTCGCTTACCCAGTTTCGCAAACAAGACATACGGCGCGACAACCAGCGTACCGACGAAAAGCAGGCTGGCAAGCGTTGCGGTGAAGGCAATCACCCGCTCAAACCCTTTGGTCCATGCCATGTTGGCTTGAAATGCGTCCCTCGATGCCCACCCGACGGGGATAAGGGAAATGAGTACCCCGATATAGACGACAGCAAGCTCCGCCTTTCTCAGCATCATCGCGCTCTTAACTCCGCCGAAAAAGGAACTCACATGCCCATTGCCTCGGCACCGAAGCAAGCGGCTTCGAAACAGCTCACGTCCGGTCCCGGTCTTCGGAGACCGATTGCGTGCTGTCGGCGCCGCCATTGAGCGATCCGAGCATGCGCATATAGCCCCGGCGCAGCTTGCGCGCCGCGAACGGATTGACAGAGGACGTCGCCTCAACGGGCGCAATCCGGGCAACGGCCTTCCCGCGGTCCGTGACAATGATGGCCCCGAGCTTTTCGCTGCGCCTGACCCACTCGCCGGTCTTCGCGTGCAACTCTCGAATCGAGATTGATTTCATGTGTCACATCTGCTGCCTGCGGGCAAGCGGCGGCGCGTCATTTCTACACTATCCTTCACCATTCTCCCGGAACCCGGATGAACCAGTCTTCCGATCAGTTGTTGACTCAGCCTTGGCCGCGAGCGGTGGTTGCCGCCGCCTGCCTTCTCGCCGCGTCGTGCGGAACGACGCCGATGCGCAGTAGCGCAGACGGCGACGCATTGCGTGTCAGGGTCGAAGAGGTCCTTGCTATAAGTGGCTTGGGTGCGGATGCCCTCTCGATCATCGACAACATCGTCCGCCACGAGACGACGGCGCCACCCTTCGCTCCGCCAATCGTGCGCGAGTTGTTCGCCGATCCGCTCGCGGCCGCGGATGCGGCGGCGTTTTTCGAGCGCTCGGTCCCCGGCGCACTGCAGCAACTGGTCGAGGAGATTTCCACGCCGCTCACGCGTAACGACGGTCCGCCGATCCTGATCCTCGATTTGCTCGAGCCCTATCTCGCCGAACTCGCCGCCGCCCAACACAGGTTGCGCTCGGCCGTGAAGGATGGAGCAATCGATCCCGCGCCGATCCTGCGCAAGCTCGAGGGTGTACTTCCCTTGACGGCCGAGATGGACCCCGTGGCAAGGGCAGTCGATCCGGCAGCGATCGAGCGCGCGAACAATCTCTTTCTCGCGGCTACGGCGCGATTCATTCGCGTGCTGCGCGCAACAGCAGGACGCATTGAGTTCCCCGACAGACCGCTGCGCTTCGACTCGCCTGTCGGAGTCGTGTCCATCGGCACCGCGGGCGACGACCGGCATGGACCCGACGCCGCGGTGATTGTCGATCCTGGCGGCAACGACGTGTATGAGCGCGCCCCGGCCACCGGCGGCGCGATATCAATAATCGTCGACCTCGCCGGCGACGACCATTACATCGGCAGCGATCTCGCGATGCTCGGTTTCTCCGCGATCGTGGACTTCTCCGGTAACGATCGCTACGAAATGCAAGGGCCGGGGCTGGGCGCGGCGATCGCGGGTGCCTCCATCCTCATCGACTTCGCAGGCGACGACACCTACGAAGCGGGTGTCTTCGGCGAGGGCGCGGCCGCATTTGGCATCGGCGCCCTCGTCGACCTGCGCGGCAACGATACCTACCGGATTGCGTCGGGCGGCCAGGGCCTCGGCATGATCGGCGGCATCGGCCTGCTCTGGGACCGCGCCGGCAACGATGCCTATTTCGCGCGTGGCTTCCCGGACCTCTACGATCGCGGTGGAGGGATCAGCATGGCGCAGGGGGCCGGGCTCGGCCATCGCACGCGCTACGGCGGCGGCATCGGCATCCTGCGCGACGACGGCGGGGACGACCGCTACGAAGCGGAAATGTTCGCACAGGGCGTCGGCTATTTCTACGGCGCGGGACTGCTCTGGGACCGCGGCGGCGACGATCGCTACCGCGCCGTGCGCTACGCTCAAGGCAACGGGGTGCACGAGGCTGTCGGCATTCTGCGCGACGACTCCGGCGACGACCGCTACACGCTTTCTTTCGGCGTCGGACAGGGCATGGGGCTCGACCTGTCGGTGGGAATGCTGTTCGACGGCGCGGGTGATGACCAGTACGAGTCGCGAATTCTGGCCCAGGGCGCAGCGACCGCAAATGGACTTGGCATCCTCATCGACGCCGGTGGCGCCGACCGCTGGAGCATGGCTGCGGGCGGAAAGGGATGGGGAGAGGCAGAGCGGTTGCGCGGTTTGCCATCGTTAGGAATCCTTCTTTACGATCCGGCGCGGGCCGTATTCGAGCGCGAGGGAAAGACGGTGGCCGCCCCCTCAGAGACCGCTGCCCTTCACGGCTCGGCAGCCGACGCCCCTGTGGCGCAGGAGGTAATGGCCGCCCCGCGCTGCCCCGCATCCGCGGCCAGCTCGCAGGGTGACGGTCCGCCGCTCGACGAAGCGCTGCGCAAGCTCGAGGGCGGGTTCATCGAAGGCACTGCCGACCCGGGGCTTTTCGCCGGAGTGCGCCGGCAGCTCGCGGCGCAATTGCGTGCGAGCATTGCCACGCTGTCTCCGAACGACTTCGACGTGGTGCATTCCCTGGGCGAGGCGCTGCGCTGCACGCTCTTCGTCGCGGATGCGGGTGAAGCGCAGACCCTGTGGAACGAAATCGAACGCGCACTTGCGCAAGAGCCGGCGACGCCGTATGCGGGCACGTTCGTGTTCGCACTGCGCGCCCGCCCTGCGCAAGCTGCACAGATGGAACGCATCCTGGACTTGCTCGATGCTCATCCGCGCTGCGGCTTGCGTGCGAGCGCGCTTTCGCTGCTCAGCACGGGCGCCATGACCGCCGCAGCCCGCGTTCAAACGGCGCTGCGCTCCTCGTGCTGGCGGCTCCAAGCGCAGGCGCTCGCGGTGCTCAAGAGCCTCGGTCGCGCGCCGCAGGACGTGACTTCGCTGCCGTCTTTCCTTCGCAGCACGCGCTGATTGGCCGCCATCCGTTCATGTCGCCGCGACGGGAGCGGTCCCCGGGCGGCCGAAAACCCGCCCAAGCTCACGATCGAGCCGGGCCGCCGCGGCGTCCACACTGCGCTCCTCGCCAACGAATCCCATCGCGGCGCGGCCCATGGCCGCGCAACGCGACGGATCAAGCAGAAGCATGCGCATGACCCGGGCCAATGCTTGCGTGTCGCCGGGTGCGACGTGTACGCCGGTGCGGCCTTCCGCTACCGAGTCGGGCACTCCGCGCAGCGAGCACGAAACGACCGCAGTGCCTGCCGCCTGCGCTTCGAGCATCGCCCTCCCGTAGGTCTCGTTGATCGCGGGCCAGACGCAGACATCGGACGCCGCATAGACGGGCGCAAGCTCGCCCAGCGCGAGCTCGCCGAGAAAGCAGGCGCGCCCGGGCAGTGCGGCATCGATTTCGGTCTCGATTTCAGTCCGTGCCGGACCGTCACCGGCGAGCACCAGGCGCCACGGCAGATCGTTCAGACATGCGAGCGCCGCAGCGAGCGCCCGGTACGAGGCGACCTCGTCGCCTTGCCGCATCGTCGCTGCAACCATGATCCATGGCACACCGGGATCGAGCCGGTGCGCGGCCGCGAGCGATGCGCGGTGCGCCTCGCGCATCCCGGCCGCTCGGCGATACGGCGCGGGATCAAGGAACGGCGGAAACCGCACCACCCGCTCGCGATTGAACACCAGCGGTTCGACGCAAATCACGTCGTGGCGTGTGGGGCACAGCACGAGATTGGCCCGGCGAATGGCGTCGGCGGCAGAATCATGACCGATCGCCCAGCGCCCGCCCGCCCGCTTGGGCGCATGCGATGCCTCGGCAATGACATAGGGAACGCCGAGCTCGGCACTCACGCGCGGGCCCAGCCAGTCGGGTGCCTTGTAGTAGACGTGGTGGGTGAACCACATTTCGGGTCGCAGCGTGCGGCTTGCGCCGCGCCATTGCGCGGCGAGGCGCCGGGCCAGCGCGACGCCCTCGTCGCGCAACGCGACCTGGCGATCCGGATCACCTTCGTCGTCATAGCTGCGAAAGCTCGACACCAGCTCGACGGCATGGCCGGCGCGCGCAAGCGCGTCGATCAGAAACCGGGCGGCGTCCCGATGGTCTGTCGACATTGCGCCGCCCGGCGGCTTGAGCGGCGCATAAAACGCGATCTGCATGGGCGCATGACCGGTTGGAAATTCGAACCCGCTTTTCACGCGCATGCCGCTGATTGCGGCGGCGGCGCTCTGGCGTATTCTGCGCCTCCGGCCGCTCGATCCGCAATGCCCGCTACGGCAACATGCGCACCCTGCCGCCCGGACCGGCGTGCAGGGAGTGCGCCCGCATCAGCCCGATGATGGTTTTCACGTCGGTGATGCGTCCGTCGGCGCACATCGCGAGCGCTTCATCCAGCGGGAGCGGTACGACCTCGAGAAATTCCCCGTCGTCGAGCTTCGCTGCGCGCTGTTCCAGTCCCTGCGCGAGCCAGAGCTCGATCCCCTCGTCCGAGTAGGCGACGGCGTTGTGAATCACGCCCAGATAGGTCCAATGTGTTGCCGCGTAACCGGTTTCCTCGAGCAGCTCGCGTTTTGCCGTTTCGAAGTGCGGCTCGCCCGGCTCGAGCTTGCCCGCCGGAATTTCGATGAAGTCGCGGCCATGCGGGTAGCGGTATTGCCGTTCGAGCACCACACGGCCATCGTCGAGCAGCGCGATGATGCCGACGGCACCGGGATGGCGTATGTATTCGCGCGCCGAGGTCTTGCCGTCGGGAAGGCGGACCACGTCGCGGTGCACGCGGAAGAAACCTCCGGCGTACACCTCCTCGCCCGAGACGAACGACTCGGTAAGGTCCCTGCCCTTCAAAGGCTCTTGATTGCGACGTAGCACAGCCCCAGCAGCGGCTGCGGCAGGACACCGAGCGCGAGCAGCGCCAGGCCGTTGATCGAGAGCAGTACGCGCATCTCGCCGTTGCCGGCAAGCGCGGCATCCATGCTCGCGCTGCGCGCGGTGTCCGCCGCCGAGGCGCCCGTTTCATCGAAGTACATGAGCTTGACGACGCGCAGATAGTAAAACGCGCCGATGAGCGAGAGCAGCACCGCCACCACTGCGAGCCAGATCTGCCCCGCGTTGACCGCGGCCGAGAGCACCGCGAACTTGGCATAGAAACCTGCTGTGGGCGGCACGCCCGCGAGCGAGAACATCAGCACCAGCATGATGAAGGCGGTCCACGGGCTGCGCGCGTTGAGGCCCTTCATGTCGTCGAGGTTCTCGCACTCGATTCCCTTGGAGGACAGGTAGAGCAGCATGCCGAAGGCCCCCAGGCTCATCAGCACATAGACGATGACGTAGAACATCGCCGCGCTGTAGGCATCCGCCGCGTTGAACCAGTTGCCCCCGACCACTCCCGAGAGCAGCCCGAGCAGCATGAAACCCATGTGCGCGATGGTCGAATAGGCGAGCATGCGTTTCAGGTTGGTCTGCGCGATCGCCGTCACATTGCCGATCGCCATCGAAAGCACGGCAAGCATGATCAGCATCTGCTGCCAGTCCAACGCGAGGTCGAGCAGGCCGTTCACCAGCAGGCGCATCGCCATCGCAAACGCTGCCAGCTTGGGAGCGGTCCCGATCACCAGCGTCACGGCCGTCGGAGCCCCGTGGTAGACGTCCGGAATCCACATGTGGAACGGCGCCACCCCGAGCTTGAAGGCGAGCCCCGAAACCACGAACACCAGCCCGAAAGTCAGGAACACGCGGTCCGAGGTGCTGCCGGAGAGTTTCGACACCGCGTGCGCAACCTCGGTAATGGTGAGGGTCCCGGTCGCGCCATAGATCATCGACATGCCGTAGAGCAGCAATCCGCTTGCGAGCGCGCCCAGCACGAAGTACTTCATCGCCGCCTCGGTGGACGCCGCCGAATCCCGGTTGAGCGCCACCATCGCGTACAGGCACAACGAGAGCAGCTCGAGGCCGAGGTACAGCGTGAGGAAGCTGTTGGCCGACATCATCACCATCATGCCGAGCAGCGCGAACAAGAGCAGCGTGAGGAACTCGCCCCGCATCAGACCGCGGTCGAGCAGGTACTGGCGCGAATAGACCAGCGCCACCGATACCGCCACGTACGCGCACAGCTTCAGCACGTGCGACATCACGTCCGCGACGAACAGGTTGCTGAAGCTGTAGATCAGCTCGCCTTCGGTCGAGACCAGGATGAACGCGCTCAGCACGGTGCAGCCGAGCAGGGTCGCCTGCGCGAGCAGGAACGAACCGGAGCGGCGCTCGCTCTTCACGTACAGGTCGGTGACCATCACCGCGCAGCCCATCAGCAGCAGGAACATCTCCGGCAGCGCGGGGAAGAAATTGGGAAGCCCGAAGGAGGCGTTCACCGCGTATGCGCCTGTCTTGAAACGTGGTTCATCATATTTTCGGCAGCGCCACGTGCCGCAGCAGTTCGTTGACCGAGGCGTGCATCACCTCGGTGAACGGCAGGGGCCACAGCCCCATCGCCAGCACCGCCAGCGCGAGCAGCCCGAGGACGGTGAATTCGCGGCCGTCCAGGTCGGCGAGCCCGGCCACATGGGCGTTGGACACCGCACCGAAGATCACGCGCTTGTACATCCACAGCGTGTAGGCGGCGCCAAACACGAGCGTGGTGGCGGCAGTGAAGGCCAGCCAGAAATTCGCCTTCATCGCCCCCATGATCACCATGAACTCGCCGACGAATCCGCTGGTCGCGGGCAGCCCGCAGTTCGCCATCGCGAACAGCATCATGAAGGCGGCGAATTTCGGCATGGTGTTCACCACCCCGCCGTAGTCCGCAATCATGCGCGAGTGCATGCGGTCGTACATCACGCCGACGCACAGGAACATGGCGGCGGAAACGAAGCCGTGCGAGATCATCTGCACCAGCGCGCCCTCCACGCCGTAGGCATTGAAGATGAAGAAGCCGAGCGTGACGAAGCCCATGTGCGAAATCGACGAATAGGCAATCAGCTTCTTCATGTCGGTCTGCACCAGCGCCACCAGGCCGATGTACACGACGGCGATGAGCGAGAGGGCGATCATGAACCAGGCCAGTTCGCGCGAGGCGTCGGGCAGGATCGGCAGGCTGAAACGCACGAAGCCGTAGGCACCCAGCTTCAGCATGATCGCGGCCAGCACCACCGAGCCGCCGGTGGGCGCTTCGACGTGCGCATCCGGCAGCCAGGTGTGGACCGGCCACATCGGCACCTTGACGGCGAAGGCGAGCAGGAAACCGAAGAACAGGAGAATCTGCGCGCTGAGGCCGAGCGGCAGCTTGTGCCAGTCGAGGATCGCGAAGCTGCCGCCGGACTTGTCGTACAGGTACAGCATGGCCACCAGCAGCAGCAGGGAACCCATCAGCGTGTAGAGGAAGAACTTGAACGCCGCGTACACCCGGTTGGGGCCGCCCCACACGCCGATGATGACGAACATCGGGATCAGCGTGGCCTCGAAGAACACGTAGAACAGCACGGCGTCGAGCGCGCAGAACACGCCGTTCATCAACCCCGAGAGGATCAGAAAGGAGGCGTAGTACTGCGCAACTTTCTTCCCGATCACCGACCATCCGGCGATTACGACGAGCGGCGTGATGAAGCTGTTGAGCAGGATGAATAGCACGCTGATGCCGTCGACACCGAGGTGGTAGTTGATGCTGAAGCGGCCGATCCAGGGGGCGAGTTCGACGAACTGCATGGCCGGCTGGCGCAGGTCGAAACCGGTGTAGAGCGGGATCGTCACCAGGAAACCGAAGATCGCGCCGACCAGCGCAATCGCGCGGGCGAGCGGCGCATTGCGCTCGCCGCCGGTGGCGAGCACCAGCAACCCGGCAAGGACCGGGACCCAGATGGCGAGAGAAAGCAGTGGCGGGTTCACGCTCTGGCAAACCACAAGCTGAGCAGCACGAACACGCCGATGATCATCGTGAACGCGTATTGGTAGATCAGACCGCTCTGGAACAGGCGCACCACCGAGGCGGTCCACCCCACCAGGCGCGCCGATCCGTTGATGAAAACGCCATCGATCACGCGCTGGTCGCCGCCCTTCCACAGGCCGGTGCCGACCGCGCGCGCGCCGCTCGCAAACAACCATGAATACAGCTCGTCGAAACCGTATTTGCGCTCGACGATCGCATACAGGACGCCGAACCTTCCGGCCACCGCCTTGGGCAGATCCGGACGCGCGATGTAGAGGTACCAGGCGGTCGCGATACCGGCCAGGGCGAGCCAGAACGGCGCAGCGCTCATGCCGTGCGCCATGTACGCCCACAGACCGTGATACTCCTCGGCCATCGTCGCCACCGCCGGGTGGCCGGCACCCGCCACGATCGAAGCGCCGAAATACTCGCCGAATACCACCGAGCCAACGTACCAGCCGGAAAAAATGGACGGGATGGCCAGCAGCACCAGCGGCAGCGTGACCACCCACGGCGTCTCGCGCAGGTGCTCGCGCGCGTGCGCGTCCATGCGCGGTGCGCCGTGAAAGGCCATGAACAACAGCCGGAAGGTGTAAGTCGCGGTGACAAACACGCACGCGAGCACGCAGAAATACGCAAACCCCGCGCCGGGCACGTTCGCCAGATGCGCCGCCTCGATGATCGCGTCCTTGGAGAAAAAACCGGCAAACGGCGGGATGCCGGCCGAGGCGAGCGCGCCAATCACCATCGTCCAGTAGGTGATCGGCATGTACCTGCGCAAGCCGCCCATGCGGCGCATGTCCTGTTCATGGTGCAGAGCGATGATCACGGAGCCCGCGCAGAGGAACAGCACCGCCTTGAAGAAGGCGTGAGTGGCAAGATGAAATATCGCGGCCGAGTAAGCCGATGCACCGAGCGCGACCGTCATGTAACCGAGCTGCGAAAGCGTGGAATAGGCCACCACGCGTTTGATGTCGAACTGGGTCAGCGCGACCAATCCCATCGACAGGGCGGTGATCGCGCCGATCACCAGCACCACCGACAGCGCCGTATCGGACAGCTCGAACAGCGGCGACATGCGCGCCACCAGGAAGATGCCTGCGGTGACCATGGTCGCGGCGTGGATCAGCGCCGAGATCGGCGTCGGGCCTTCCATCGAATCGGGCAGCCAGACGTGCAGGGGGAACTGCGCGCTCTTGCCCATCGCGCCGACGAACAGACAAATGCAGATCAGCGTGATCAGGAGCCACGGCGTGCCGGGGAAGACCTCGATCGTGCTGCCCGCGATCGCGGGCGCCTGCGCGAATACCTGGACATAGTCGAGCGTGCCGAAGGCCGCGAGCACCAGGGCGATACCGAGCAGGAAGCCGAAGTCGCCGACGCGGTTGACGAGGAAGGCCTTCAGGTTCGCGTAGATGGCCGTCGGTCGCGTGTACCAGAATCCGATCAGCAGGTACGACACCAGGCCGACCGCCTCCCAGCCGAAGAACAGCTGCAGGAAGTTGTTCGCCGTGACCAGCATCAGCATCGAGAACGTGAACAGCGAGATGTAGGAGAAGAAGCGCTGGTAGCCGGGGTCCTCGGCCATGTAGCCGATGGTGTAGATGTGCACCATCAGCGACACGAACGTGACCACGATCATCATCAGCGCCGAAAGCCGGTCGACGAGAAAGCCGATTTCGAGCCGCGTCTCGCCGCTCGTCACCCAGGTGTAGACGCTGCCGTTCCAGGTGTTGCCGTTGAGCACATCGGCGAAAATCACGCACGAGGCGACGAACGACACCAGCACCGACAGAATCGTCACGCGATGGGCGTTGGCACGGCCGATCGAGCGGCCCCACAGCCCGGCGATGATGGCCCCGGCGAGCGGCGCGAGCGGTACGATCAGATAGAGTGTCTTGGCAGAGATCATCGTGTTGACCGGGATGCGCAAGCCGCCGCGCGCATCATCCTTTAAGGCTGTCGAGGTCCTCGACGTTGATGGTGGAAAGGTTCCTGAACAGCACCACCTGGATCGCCAGGCCGATCGCCGACTCGGCCGCAGCCACGGTCAGGATGAAGAACACGAACACCTGTCCCGCGGGGTCGCCGAGATAGCGCGAGAAGGCGATGAAATTCAGGTTCACCGACAGCAGCATCAGCTCGATCGCCATCAGCAGGACGATGATGTTCTTGCGATTGAGGAAGATGCCGACCACGCTGATCGAGAACAGCGGCGCGCCGAGCACCAGGAAGTGCGAGAGCGTGAGCGTCACTGGTCCTTCTCCGCGGACATCGGCACCAGCGCCACCCGCTCGGCGCGGCGCACCCGGGTCTGCTCGCCGGGATTCTGGGACTTCACGTCCTTGCGCCGGCGCAGCGTGAGCGCGATCGCCGCGACGATCGCCACCAGCAGGATCACGGCGGCGACCTCGAATGCAAAGGCATACTCGGTGTAGATCAGCCGGCCGAGCATCTTGGTGTTGCTGTAACCGGCCGCCGGTTCCTTGAGCCGCATCTCGGTGAAGCCGAAGTAGCGCCCGCCGATCATCAGCGCCATCTCGAACGCCATCAGGATGCCGACGGTCGCTCCCAGGGGAAGGTAGCTCCAGAAGCCTTCGCGCAGCCGCTCCAGATTGATGTCGAGCATCATCACCACGAACAGGAACAGGACCATCACCGCCCCGACGTACACCACCACCAGGGTGATGGCGAGGAATTCCGCGCGCAGCAGCAGCCAGATGGCCGATGCGGTGAAGAAGGCGAGCACCAGGTACAGGGCCGCATGCACTGGGTTGCGCGCGGTGATCACGCGCAGCGCCGCGACCAGCAGCACGGCCGCGAAAAAGTAGAAAACCGCGGTCTCGAAGATCATGGCGTCAGCGGTAATTGGCGTCGGCCGCGCGGTCTTTCGCGATGCCTTCCTCGTAGCGGTCGCCCACGGCGAGCAGCATCTGCTTGGTGTAGTACAGGTCCCCGCGCTGTTCGCCGTGGTACTCGAAGATGTGGGTCTCGACGATCGCGTCCACCGGGCAGGCCTCTTCGCAGAAACCGCAGAAGATGCACTTGGTCAGATCGATGTCGTAGCGCGTGGTGCGCCGGGTGCCGTCCTCGCGCTGCTCGGATTCGATGTGGATCGCGAGCGCCGGGCACACCGCCTCGCACAGCTTGCACGCGATGCAGCGCTCCTCGCCGTTAGGGTAACGGCGCAAGGCGTGCAGGCCGCGGAAGCGCGGGCTGATCGGCGTCTTCTCCTCCGGGAACTGCACCGTGATCTTGCGCGCGAACAGATGCCGCCCGGTGAGCATCAGGCCGCGCATCAGTTCGAGCAGCAGGAACGAGCGGAAGAACTCGATCACGCGGGCCATGAAACACCTCCGTGTCCCGGGTCGTTTCCCGGGTGTGTCTGTTGATTCATTTCCACAGACTCCAGGGCGTCTGCATCCAGATTCCGATCAGCGTGATCCACACCAGCGTGATCGGAATGAAGATCTTCCAGCCCAGCCGCATGATCTGGTCGTAGCGGTAGCGCGGGAACGTGGCGCGGATCCACAGGAACATCGAGACGATCACGAAGGCCTTGAGCACCAGCCAGCCGAACGGCGGCAGCCAGTTGAACAGCGCGGAGTCGATCGGCGCCTGCCAGCCGCCGAAGAACATCACCGCAGTGAGCGTGCTGATCAGGATCATGTTGGCGTATTCGCCGAGGAAGAACAGTGCGAACGCCATGCCCGAGTACTCGACCATGTGGCCGGCGACGATCTCGGATTCGCCTTCCACCACGTCGAAGGGCGCGCGGTTGGTTTCCGCGACGCCCGAGGTGAAATAGACCACCAGGATCGGCAGCAGCGGCAACCAGTTCCAGGAGAGGAAATTGAGCCCCTTGTGGGCGAAGTAACCCTTGCCCTGCCCGGTGACGATATCGGACAGGTTGAGGCTTCCCGAAACCATCAGCACCACCACCAGCGAAAATCCCATCGCGAGTTCGTAGGACACCATCTGCGCGGCGGAACGCATCGCGCCGAGGAACGCATATTTCGAATTCGACGCCCAACCGGCGATGATCACGCCGTACACGCCCAGCGAGGTCATCGCCATGAGGTAGAGCAGCCCCGCGTTGATGTCGGCGAGCACCACTTCGGGCGCAAACGGTATCACCGCCCAGGCCGCCAGCGCGGGCATCAGCACCATCACCGGCGCAACGAAGAACAGCTGCGTGCTCGCCTGCGTCGGGACGATGATCTCCTTGAACAGCAGCTTGACGCCGTCGGCGATCGGCTGCAGCAGGCCGAGCGGGCCGACGCGGTTCGGCCCCAGGCGGATCTGCATCCAGCCGATCAATTTGCGTTCCCACAGGGTCAGATACGCAATGCACAGGAACAACGGGGCCACGATTACCACGATGAAGAACAGCGAGGTGACGAGCTCGTAGGTCGCGGGGCCCCAGAGCGGCCCGAGCCGCGACTCCGAGAGCGCGAGCAGCGAGTCGAGCACCTGGTTGACCGAGGGCAGGGCCATTTACGCCGCCTGCTGCGCGCTGAGTCTTTCGAGCGTCACCACGCCCGACATGGCACCGAGGGACGCGGTGGAACTGTGCGCAGCCGCCACGCGCACGCACTGGTCAGGCAGGCCCGCGTCGAGCGCGGCAACCAGTTCGGCGCTGCCATCGCCCTGCCTCACGCGCACCGGCTGCCCGGCGGAAAGTCCAAGCGCCGCGAGCGTCCCGGCATTCATGCCGGCGTGCGGAACCTGTGCGTCCTTCGTGCGCTGCAGGCTGGGCGCGCGCCGCACCAGGGCATCGGCAAAGTAGATCGGCACGTCGGCAACACGCTGCAATCCACCCGCCGTCGCCTGCGCCACAGACACCTCGACCCGGGTCGCGTTGGACAATCGCGACGCCACGTCCTTTCCCGCGAGACAGGCATCGCGCACCTGCTCGGGCGAAATCTCGTCGAACCCGGCGATGCCCAGCATCGAGCCGAGCACGCGCAGCACTTTCCAGCCGGGCCGCGCTTCGCCGGCCGGCCGGACGCAGCCGTGGAAACCCTGCAACCGGCCCTCGGTCGAGATGAAGGTTCCTGCCGTCTCGGTGAACGGCGCGATCGGCAGCATCACGTTGGCATACTCGCGCGCGCGATGATCGAACGCCGACAAGGCGACCACCAACTCCGCGCTCCTCATCGCTGCGAGCGCCGCCTGGGGATTGCCGCAGTCGAGTTCCGGCTCCGCATTGAGAAGCAGGTAGGCCTTGCGCGGCTGCTCGAGCATGCTGCGGGCATTCATTGCACCCGCCTGTCCGGTAGGAACGCAGCCTGCGAGGTAGCCGCCCACGCTGTTGGCGGCCTCACCGAGGAAACCCAGCGCCGCACCCGTGGTTTCGGCCAAGGCCTGCGCCAGTGCATGGATCTGCGCGGCCTGGGCATGCTGCTGCGCGAAATTGCCGAGGAGGATCGCCTTCTTTTCACCCGACTTGAGACTCTCCAGGATTGCCGCAGCCGCCCCGGTCGCGCCCTGAGCGATCGACGCGAGCGCCGCGGGAAATTCCGATGGCGAAACGATGAGCTTGTGCGCGACCTTCATCAGCAGGTCGTCGTCGGCCGAATGCAGGATGCTGATCTGGCCGCACCGTTTGCCGACTTGCCGCAGCCGCTGCGCGATCAGAGGATGGTCTTTGCGCAGGAACGAACCGACCACCAGCACGCGATCCAGTTCGTCCAGCCCGGCAACGCTCATGCCGAGCCACGGAATACCCGCGAGCTGTCCATCGGCGGAAAAGTCCGACTGGCGCAAGCGGAAATCGACGTTCTCGCTGCCGAGACCGCGCATCAGGCGGCCCAGCTGGGAAAGTTCCTCGAGCGTCGAATGCGGCGTGGCGAGTCCGCCGATCGCCGCGCCACCCGCGTCTGACTGTATGCGCCGCAATTCACTGGTCACGAAATCCAGTGCGACCGGCCATTCCACCGCCTCCCAGCGCCCGTCGCGCTTGAGCATCGGCTCGGTCAGGCGCTCGCGCGCATCGAGCGCCTCGTAGGAAAACCTGTCCTTGTCGGAGAGCCAGCATTCGTTGACCGCCTCGTTCTCAAGCGGTAACACCCGCATCACCTTGTTCTGCTTGACCTGGACCACGAGGTTGGCGCCCAGCCCATCGTGCGGGCTCACCGACTTGCGCCGCGCAAGCTCCCAGGTCCGCGCGCTGTAGCGGAACGGCTTGGAGGTGAGCGCGCCGACCGGGCACAGGTCGATCATGTTTCCAGAGAGTTCGGAATCGACCGTTCTGCCGACGAACGCGACGATCTCCGAGTGCTCGCCGCGCCCCACCATGCCCAGTTCCATCACGCCGGCAATCTCCTGCCCGAAGCGCACGCAGCGCGTGCACTGGATGCAGCGGCTCATCTCCTCGGCGGCGACCAGCGGTCCCACGTCCTTCGCCAGGACCACGCGCTTTTCTTCCGCGTAGCGCGAGGCGCCGTTGCCGTAGCCCACCGCGAGGTCCTGCAACTGGCACTCGCCGCCCTGGTCGCAGATCGGGCAGTCGAGCGGATGGTTGATGAGGAGGAACTCCATCACGCCGTTCTGGGCCTGCTTGGCGGCGGCGGATGAAGTCTTGACCTTCATCCCGTCGGTCACCGGCGTAGCGCATGCAGGCAGCGGCTTGGGCGCTTTCTCGACCTCCACCAGGCACATGCGGCAGTTGGCGGCAATCGACAGTTTGCGGTGATAGCAGAAGTGCGGGACGTAGATGCCGAGCTGGTTTGTCGCGTCCATCACGGTCGAGCCGTGCGGCACTTCGATTTCCCTTCCGTCGATCTCGATCTTGAGCATCTGCGTTCGCTCAGGCCGCGTGGGCAAGGGGTGCCGCTACGGCCGGACCGGCGCGCCCGTACCTTGGCTCGGATCGGGGGCCGCCCACCATGCAGCACCGGTTCGCGATGTGGTATTCGAACTCGGGCCGGAAATGCTTGATGAAACTCTTCACCGGCAGCGCCGCAGCGTCGCCGAGCGCGCAGATCGTCCGGCCGGCAATATTGTCCGAGACGTTCACCAGCAGATCGAGGTCTTCCTGACGCCCCTGTCCGGTCTCGATGCGGTGCACCACGCGGTACAACCAGCCGGTCCCCTCGCGGCAGGGTGTGCACTGGCCGCAGGATTCCTCGAAATAGAAATACGACAGTCGCTCGAGCGCGCGCACCATGCAGGTGGTCTCGTCCATCACGATCACCGCGCCTGAGCCGAGCATCGAGCCCGCCTTGGCGATCGAATCGTAGTCCATGTCGGTCGCCATCATGACCTCCGCGGGAAGCACGGGCATGCTGGAACCGCCGGGGATGACCGCCTTCAGCTTGTTGCCTGCGCGCACGCCGCCCGCCATTTCCAGCAGTTTCGCGAACGGGGTACCCATATTCACTTCGTAGTTGCCGGGCCGGTTGACGTGCCCGGTCACTGAAAACAGCTTGGTGCCGCCGTTGTTCGGCTTGCCGAGCGCGAGGTAGGCATCGCCCCCGTTGCGGATGATCCACGGCACGGCCGCGAACGTCTCGGTGTTGTTGATCGTGGTCGGTTTGCCGTACAGCCCGTAGCTCGCCGGAAACGGCGGCTTGAAACGCGGCTGCCCCTTCTTGCCTTCCATGGATTCGAGCAGCGCAGTCTCCTCGCCGCAGATGTAGGCGCCGAATCCGGGATGCGCGTAAAGCTCGAACGAAAACCGGGAACCGAGAATGTTCCTGCCGAGGTAGCCCGCGCGCCTCGCTTCCTCGAGCGCGTCCTCGAACTGCTGGTAGACCTCCCAGATCTCGCCGTGGATGTAGTTATAGCCAGCGCTCGAACCGGTCGCGTATCCCGCGATGATCATGCCTTCGATCACGCAATGGGGGTTGTAGCGCAACAGGTCGCGGTCCTTGCAGGTGCCCGGCTCCCCCTCGTCGGAATTGCACACCATGTACTTGGCACCGGGAAACTGGCGCGGCATGAAACTCCACTTCAGCCCCGCGGGAAAGCCGGCGCCGCCGCGCCCGCGCAGCGCGGATTTCTTGACCTCGGCGATCACCGCCTCGGGCGGCGTCTTCTCGGCAAGCAGCTTCTTCAGGGCGGCATAGCCCCCGCGCTTTTCGTAGTCGGCAAGGTGCCAGTTGCTGCCGTCGAGGCCGGACATCAGGATCGCATCGGGACCGTAATCGAGCATCGGGCTATCTGCTTCCTGGTTGGCCGGCCAGCGCGTCGATCAGCGCATCGATCTTTTCGTTCGACAGGTAGTCATGCATCTTCTTGTCGTTCACCAGCACCACCGGCGCCATGGCGCACGCACCCATGCATTCGCCTTCCTTGAGCGTGAACTTGCCGTCCGCCGTGGTCTGGTTGAAGTCCACCCCGAGGCGCCGCTTGAGGTGCTCAGCGGCATCCAGCGATCCCTGCAGGCCGCACGGCAGGCAGGTGCAGATGGTGATCTTGTGCCTGCCGACCGGCTTGAGGTTGTACATGTTGTAGAACGTCGCCACCTCGTATACGGCGACCGCGGCCATGCCGAGGTACCGGGCGACGAAGGCAATCGTTTCCGTGGACAGCCAGCCCTTTTCGTCCTGCGCGACGATGAGCGCCGCCATCACGGCGGACTGCTTCTGGTCCGAAGGGTATTTGGCGACCTCGCGGTCGATCCTGGCCAGCGAATCGGTGCTCAGCATGGTCGGGTTCCGTCAGCGCGCCTTCGTCGACTCGGTCATCTGTCTATGCACCCGAAGACGATGTCCAGCGTACTGATGATGGTGACCGCGTCGGCGAGCATGTGGCCGCGCGAGAGTTCGTTCATGCTCGACAGGTGCGCGTACGCGGGCGAACGCAGCTTCATCCGATAGGGTTTGTTGGCGCCATCGGAGACGAAGTACACGCCGAATTCGCCCTTCGGATGCTCGACCGCCGAGTAGACCTCGCCCTCGGGCACGTGCATGCCCTCGGTGAAGAGCTTGAAGTGATGGATCAGTTCCTCCATGTTCGACTTCATCTCCACGCGCGAGGGCGGCGCAAACTTGTGGTTGTCGGTGATCACCGGTCCGGGATTGGCGCGCAGCCAGTCCACGCACTGCCTGATGATGCGGTTCGACTGGCGCATTTCCTCGATGCGCACCAGGTAGCGGTCGTAGGAATCGCCGTTCCTGCCGACCGCCACATCGAAATCCATGCGGTCGTAGACGTCGTAGGGCTGCTTCTTGCGCAAGTCCCATGCCACGCCCGAACCGCGCAGCATCGGGCCGGTCATGCCGAGCGCGATCGCGCGCTCCGGTTCCACCACGCCGATGCCCACGGTGCGTTGCTTCCAGATGCGGTTCTCGGTCAGCAGCGTTTCGTAGTCGTCGACGTACTTCGGAAAGCGCTGCGTGAAGTCGTCGATGAAATCGAGCAGCGAACCTTGCCGGTTGCGGTTCAGAACCTTGAGGTCGCTTTCGCCGCGAAAACGCGACGGCAGGTACTGCGGCATCGCGTCGGGCAGGTCGCGATAAACGCCGCCAGGGCGGTAATAGGCGGCGTGCATGCGCGCCCCGGAAACGGCTTCGTAGCAATCGAACAGGTCCTCGCGCTCGCGGAAGCAGTACAGAAACACCGTCATCGCGCCGAGATCCAGCCCGTGGGCGGCAAGCCCGAACAGGTGGTTCATGACGCGCGTGATCTCGTCGAACATCACGCGGATGTACTGCGCGCGCAGCGGCACCTCGACGCCGGCAAGTTTTTCCACCGCCAGGCAGAACGCGTGCTCGCTGCACATCATGCAGATGTAGTCGAGCCGGTCCATGTACGGCAGGGACTGGATATAGGTGCGCGATTCGGCGAGCTTTTCGGTCGCGCGATGCAACAGCCCGATATGCGGATCGGCGCGCTGCACCACCTCGCCGTCCATCTCCAGCACCAGCCGCAGCACGCCGTGCGCCGCCGGGTGCTGCGGGCCGAAGTTCAGCGTGTAGTTGCGGATCTCGGCCATCTACTGGTCCCCGCCATAGTGCTGTTCGCGCACCACGCGCGGGGTGACTTCGCGCGGCTCGATGGTGACCGGCTCGTAGATCACGCGCCGCTTCTCGGGGTCATAGCGCATTTCGACATGGCCGGAAATCGGAAAATCCTTGCGAAACGGATGCCCGATGAAACCGTAATCGGTCAGAATGCGGCGCAGGTCGGGATGCCCTGCGAAGATGATGCCGAACAGGTCGAAGGCCTCGCGCTCATACCAGTTCACGCTGGGCCACACGTCGATCACGGAATCGACCATCGGGAAATCGTCATCCGGGCAGAACACGCGCAGCCGCAATCGCCAGTTGTGCTCGACCGAAAGCAGGTGCAGCACCGCGGCGAACCGCTGTCCAGGGCCCTGCCCGTCGCGCGGGCGGTCGCCATAGGCCGAGTAATCCACGCCGCACAGGTCGCTCGCCTGCTGGAAGCGCAATTCCGGCGCCTCGCGCAGCATCATGCACACCGCATGGTGGTCCTCGGCGCGCACCACCAGCGTCAACTGGTTGTGCTGCTCCTTGAGCGAAACCACGCGCTCGCCCAGCACCTTGACGAGCGCGTCGTTCAGCCGCTGGATTTTCGGCGAGATCATTCAGCGGGCGATCGTGTTGGTGCGCTTGATCTTGTTCTGCAACTGGATCAGGCCGTAGACGAGCGCCTCGGCCGTCGGAGGACACCCCGGCACGTAGACATCGACCGGTACGATGCGGTCGACGCCGCGCACCACCGAATAGGCGTAGTGGTAATAGCCGCCGCCGTTCGCGCAGGTGCCCATGGAAACCACCCAGCGCGGCTCGGCCATCTGGTCGTAGACCTTGCGTAGCGCCGGCGCCATCTTGTTGGTGAGCGTGCCCGCCACCACCATCACATCGGACTGCCGCGGGCTCGGCCGGAACACGATGCCGAAGCGGTCCAGGTCGTAGCGCGCCGCGCCGGCATGCATCATTTCGATCGCGCAGCACGCGAGGCCGAAGGTCATCGGCCACATCGACCCGGTGCGCGTCCAGTTGATCACCGTGTCCAACGAGGTGGTGATGAAACCCTGCTGCATCAGCCCGTCAGAAGCACCCATGGTTCACTCCCAGTCCAGTGCGCCCTTGCGCCACTCGTAGAAGAATCCGACTACGAGAATACCGAGGAACAGCATCATCGACAGGAATCCGAACGACCCGATCTCGTTGATCACCACCGCCCACGGAAACAGGAACGCGATCTCCAGGTCGAACAGGATGAACAGGATCGCGACCAGATAGTAGCGCACGTCGAATTTCATGCGTGCGTCCTCGAAGGCCTCGAAGCCGCATTCGTAGGGAGAACCCTTCTCGGCGTTCGGCTGGCGCGTGCCGAGCAGCGTGCTCACAGTCCAGCCAAGCGCCATCGGCACGATGCCGATCACGAGGCCGACGAAAACGAACAGCAGGACCGGAAAATATTCAGCAAGCATCAGTGTTCGGCCAGACCCTCAACGCAGTGACGGCATTTCGGTTACCCACGGGCAGCGAATTTATGCCAGCGGGAAGGCAACTGCTTTGCTTTAAATCAAACATCCTCCCGGCATGCGAAATCAATCGCCGGACAGATCATGGTGCCCACGAGCAGACTCGAACTGCTACGGCTGATTAGGCCACCAGCCCCTCAAGCTGGCGTGTCTACCAATTTCACCACGTGGGCGCACAAGGCGTAATTCTACAAACAATCGGGGATCGCCTGCGCGATACCGCTTACTGCGGCACGTCCTTCGCCTTCGAATCTCCCCCGGCGTCCTTCGCGCCCGCCGGCTGCACGGGCGCTGCCGGCTTGCCGGCCGCCGGTTTGTCGGCTGCCTTCGGAGTGACGCCCGCGTCGGTCTTCACCGAGTCCAGCAATCCCCCGGTCGCCTTGGGTTTATGGGTCGCGAGGTAGGCAAGTCCGAGGCTGGTAAGAAAAAACACCGTCGCGAGCGCTGCCGTCATGCGCGAAAGGAAATTCGCCGAACCCGTCGCGCCGAACAGACTTCCCGAAGATCCGCTGCCGAATCCGGAGCCCATGTCCGCACCCTTGCCGTGCTGGAGCAGTACCAATCCGATGATCGCGAGCGCGACAAGCACGTGAAACGCCAGAATCAAACTCATCCACATATCCATCGTCTCATCCCTCGCCGAGCGAGCAGGCAGCCCTCACGGGTTGCTGCGTGCCGCCCCGCATATGGTTACGAAATCGTCGGCCACCAGCGATGCGCCACCTATCAGCCCGCCATCGACGTCCGGCATTGCGAACAATGCCGCGGCGTTTGCCGCCTTTACGCTTCCTCCGTAGAGGATCCGCAATCGCGCCGCGACGCTGCCTTCGCGCAATGCCACGCGCGCGCGCAGGAATGCATGCACCTGCTGCGCCTGTTCGGGACTCGCATTGCGCCCGGTGCCAATCGCCCACACCGGCTCATATGCGAGTACCGCCTGAGCCAGCGATGCGGGCCCCGATGCATCCAACACTGCGTCCAGCTGGCGCCCTATGACATCTTCCGTGCGTCCCGCCTCCCGCTCGGTCAGAGATTCACCAACGCAAAGAATCGGCACCAGCCCGGCGCGGCAGGCCGCGGCGAATTTGGCGGCGACCTGAGCATCGGTCTCGCCAAACGACGCGCGCCGTTCGGAGTGGCCGACGATTGCATACCGGCAGCCGAACTCCAGCAGCATCGCCGCGCTCACTTCACCGGTGTACGCGCCGGAAGCGTATTCGCTGACGTTTTGGGCACCCCAGGCGACGCGCGAGCCCGCCAGGAGTCCGGCAGTCTGAGAAAGGTAAGGAAACG
Organism: Betaproteobacteria bacterium; assembly: GCA_016195915.1. GTDB lineage: Bacteria > Pseudomonadota > Gammaproteobacteria > Burkholderiales > SG8-39 > JADGRQ01. The sequence goes on from JACPYS010000015.1 coordinate 160,980, forward strand.
GAGGGCAAACCACGCACTCGACGTCCGCCAGCTCCCTCACCCCCGCAATGACCGCCGCGAGCAATGCTTCGTTCGCGGCGCGGCTGCCATGCATTTTCCAGTTGCCGGCGACCAGCCGCGCGCGTTTTGCCATGCTCTGCCCAGAAAAACAACTGGTAATTTTACCGTGCCGCAGCGTGCCCGGTCAACGCAATACAAACTGACAGATCAACCAGTTCGCGGATGCCGCATCGCGGCAATGTCACGCTTGCCGCAACCGTTCGCGCGACGAATTCCAGCAAGCGAATTCCGACCCCAGCGCCGTAGCACTGCCGGGCCTCAGGCCTTGCGCGTCTTTTCGACCACCTGCTCCATCTTGCCGATCAGCGAGGCGTTGACCTCCACCTTCCAGCGCGCGTAGACGCGGCGGCAGGCGATCTGCCAGGTGTTCAGTTCCGCCGGCGTGGGAACATGGACATCGACGCCAAGCGCTCGTACGCGTTCCACGTCCTCCGCGAACAGCTTGCGCACGATGGCGATCTGTTGCCTGGCCGCATCCTGCGCCGCCCCGCGCACGATTTTCTGGTCCTGCGCGCTCCAGCCCTGCCAGATGGGATTCGCGATCGCGAACAGCAGGATGTCGTTCGAATAGTTCCACTTGGTCACGTACTTCTGTCCGAGGGTGTGTATCTTGGCCGCGAGGAACACTTCCAGCGGGTTCTCCTGCGCGTCGACCGCCCCCGAGGCCAGCGCCGGCTGCGCGTCGGCCCAGCTCATGAAGGTCGGGTTCGCGCCCATGCTGTTCATGATCTCGCCGTACATCGGGCTGCCGACGACGCGGATCTTGATGCCCTTCATGTCCTCGGGCTTGATGATCGGCCGCTTCGAATTGCTGATCTGGCGAAAGCCGGTCTCGCCGACCGCCAGCGGCTCGGCGCCGGCCTTGCGCACCAGGTCGAAATAGTCGTCCATTACTGCAGGCGAAGCGAGCACTGCATCGAGCGCCTTGTGATCCGGCGTGATGAAAGGCAGCGTGAACACGCCCAGTTGGCGCACCGTGCCCGACCAGTTGATCGGCGCGCCGCAGAGCACGTCGATGATGCCCTGGCGCATGGCCGAGAATTCCCGCGTCTGGTCGCCCTGCACCAGCGACGAGCCGGGATATTGCTTGATGTTGATGCGGCCGCTGGTGCGCTCGCGCACCAGGTTGGCGAAGATCTCGCCGCCCTTGCCCCAAGCGAACGCCGGCGGCACGACGGTGGACATCTTGTACTCGGCCTTGTACTGCTGTGCCTTCAGTACCGCGGGAAATCCAAGCGTGCCGGCGGCGGCCGCGCCGAGCAGAAGTTCGCGTCGTTTCAATTAAGTTTCTCCTTGTCGGCAATCGGGTGATCGTGTCACTTCCGCCACGCCGGGTCAATAACCAAGCTCGCGCGGCAGCCACAGCGCCAGTTCGGGGAAGAGGATCACCAGGAACGTCACCGCCAGGAAACTCACGATCAACCAGCCGACCCAGGGTATGGTCGATTCCATCGGAACCCTGGCCATCTTGCACGCCACCATCAGGTTCACCGCCATCGGCGGCGTGAACTGGCCAACCGCGATCTTCATCGTCAGGATCACGCCGAACCAGACCGGGTCCCAGTTGAACACCTTCGCGATCGGCATCAGCAGCGGCAGAAAGATCAGGAAGATCGAGATGCCGTCGAGGAACATGCCGACGAACATGAGGATGACGACCATCAGAACGATCGCTCCAATGCTGCCCAGGCCGCTTTCGGCGACAAACTTCGCGATCGGGTCGGCGATACCGAGCGTATTGACCGAGTAGGCGAAGATACCCGCGAGCCCGAGGATCAGCATGATCACGGCGGAGAGCTCGGCGGCTTCGCGGAAAATGTCGAACAGGTCGCGAAACCTGATCGTGCGATGTACGATCATGCCGACGAACAGACCGTAGAACACCGCGACCACCGCGGCTTCTGTCGGCGTGAACCAGCCCAGGCGCATGCCCCCCAGGATCAGCACCGGCGCCACCAGCCCCCAGATCGCCTCCTTGAGACTGCGCCAGAACGGCGGTCGCGGAAGTTTGCTTTCGTTGACCCCGAAGCCATGGCTGCGCGATATCCAGACCGCCGGCACGATCAGCGCCAGCCCGGCGAGTACACCCGGAATCATTCCGGCGGCGAACAGTGCCGGCACGGAGGCCCCGGGCACCATCACGCTGTAGACGATGAAAGCGATCGACGGCGGTATCAGGATGTCGGTGGCCGCGGCCGCACCGATCACGCTCGCGGAAAAGGCCGCAGGGTAGCCCGCGCGCGACATGGCCCCGATCATCACCCCGCCCACGGCGGCCGCATTTGCCGGCCCGGATCCGGAGATGCCGCCCAGCACCATCGCCACGCTGATCGCGACCAGCGGCAGCATGCCGGGACCGCGCCCGACCACCGCGATGGCAAAGCTCACCATGCGCTGGGCCACTCCGGAGCGATCGAAGATCGAGCCGACCAGGACGAACATGGGCAGCGCCAACAGCGGATACTTGGCGATGGCCGCGTAGAAGTTCTGCGGCACCGCGAGCAGCCCGAACAGTTGAGCGTCGGCATTGGCGACGCCGATGGCCAGCGCACCCCCGATCCCGAGCGCAACGCCGATCGGCACGCCAGCCAGCATCAGCACGATGAACACCGAGAAAAGCAGTGCGCCGATCATCGCCGGTTGACGATCCGCCTGAAGACGATCGCCGCGCGAAATGCGATCACCAGCGACAGAACCGGTACCCAGACCGTGTACCACCAGCGCGGCAAGCCAAGTCCCGACGAGGTCTCGTCGTAGCGAAAATCATCCCAGACCATGTCACCGGTGAGTCCGGCGAGCAGCAGGAAGAACAGCGTCGTGACCAGTCCGCCCGAAACCGCCAGGAAGCGCCGGCGGGCCGCGCTGCCGCGCTCGAGAAAGTATTCGATGCGCACGTGATTGTCGCGAGCCGCCGCCGCCGCCGCGCCGGCGAGGGTCATCACGACCAGCAGGAACACCGAGATCTCCTCGGTCCAGGCGAAGGACTGGTCGGTAAAGTAACGCACCAGTACGTTGCCAAAGGTGATCAGGCACAGCAGTGCCATGCCGATCACTGCTATCCAGTCTTCGGGCGTGCGCTGCGGACTCATCCGCGCAGGGCTTGCTGGATGGTCTCCATGCTCACGCGCGCCTCATCCTCGAGCGGTCGCGAATAACCGACCGGAATGCGCGGCCCGCCCAGCCTGCGCACCGGAATCCCCAGTTCCTCCGCGACCGTTGCCGCGATCTCGGCGCCGAAGCCGGCCGCTCGCACCGCTTCGTGAACGACCAGCAGCCTGCGCGTCTTTGCCGCCGACTGCAGCACCGCCTCACGGTCCCAGGGCCAGATCGTGCGCAGGTCGATCACCTCGACCGAGATACCCGCGGCGGCCGCGTCTTGCGCGCAGGCGAGCGCAACATGCAGTGCGCGCGACCAGGTGACAAGCGTGACATCCTTGCCTTCCCGCGCGATGCGGGCCCTGCCGAGCGGCGCGGGCTGCGCGGCTTGCACTTCGCCTTGCAGTCCCCACAGCTCCTTGTGCTCCATGTAGACCACCGGATCGCCGCAGGCGAGCGACGCCTGTAGCAGCGTGAAGTTGTCCTGCGGCGTCGCCGGCGCCACCACCACCAGCCCGGGTACGTGAGCGAACCACGCCTCGAAGGATTGGCCGTGCTGGGCCGCGGCACCGCTCCATATGCCGATCGGAAGCCGCGCGACCAGCGGCACCCTTGCCTGCCCGCCGAACATGTAGCGCGCCTTGGCGGCCTGATTCACCAGTTCATCCATCGCGCACAGGGCGAAATCGGCAACGCGCATTTCGACCACCGGCTTGAGCCCCGCGAGCGCCATGCCGACTGCCGCCCCCATGATGGTCGCTTCGGAAATCGGCGCGTCGATGACCCGCGCCGGGCCAAATTCGTCCGCGAGCCCCTGGTACTGGCCGAAGATCCCGCCTCGCCCGACATCTTCGCCGAGTGCGACTACGCGCTGATCGGCGCGCATCGCCTGGGCAAGCGCCGCGCGACCGGCCTGCGCGTAGGTCATCACTGCCACTGGCCGGCCCCAGTGTCCTGGATATCGGTGTAGGCGGCCTCGCCATCGGGAAACGGCGCTGCCGCCGCGGCACGCAGTGCCTGCGCCACCTCGGCCTCGGCCTGCGCGACGATTCGATCGAGTTCCGCGGCCGCGATTCCGTGCGCGGAAAATCTCTCCCTCGCAAGCGCGAGCGGATCCTGTTCCAGCGCACGCGCCAACTCGCAGCGATCGCGGTACGCGGCGGGATCCACCGATACGTGGCCCTTCACCCGGTAGGTGATCGCGTGCAGGAACTGCGGGCCCTCCCCGCGGCGGATGCGGCCGAGGAGTTCGGCGGCGGCATCATGCACCGCTTCCACGTCGTTGCCATCGCAGGCGAGACCAGCGATGCCCAACGATTCGGCGCGCGCCAGCGCCCCGGGACCCGCTGTCATCGCGTCGGTAGAGGTCATCGCAGAGTAACGGTTGTCCTCGCACACGAACAGCACCGGCAGCACGTGGATCTTTGCCCAGTTGAGGCCTTCGAGGAACGGCCCGCGGTTGATCGCGCCGTCGCCGAAAAAGCAGGCGATCACGGCCTTCGAACCCGTGATCCGGTAGGCATGCGCCGCGCCGACCGCAATGGGAATGCCCGCAGCGACGACGCCATTGGCGCCGAGCATGCCGACCGAAAAATCCGCAATGTGCATCGACCCGCCCTTGCCGCCATTGAAGCCGGTCGCACGACCGAATAGTTCGCACATCATCGGCTCGAGCGAGGCGCCCTTGGCGATCGTGTGGCCGTGGCCGCGGTGCGTCGAAGTGATCGCGTCACCTGCAGCGAGATTGGCGCAGACGCCGACGGGCACGGCCTCCTGACCGGTGGACAAGTGCAGCGGCCCGCGCACCTTGGCGGCACCGAGCGTGCTACCGAAGGCGGCCACTCCTCCGCTGCTCGCCTCCTCCGCGGCATTTTCGAAGGCTCGGATGCGCGCCATCGTGTGGAACAGTGACAGTAGTCGGTCGGCGGACATCGGCGCGCGAGTGTAGGGGTGCCAGACGGGTCGCGTCAACGCGCGTTTCGTGCCGCCCTTCGGCTCGCGCGTTACGTCTTCGGAAGCTGTCCGGTCACTTCACGCCGGATTTCACGCAACTTTGCCTTTACCCGGGCAGAATTCTCCGCACCGATCCGCATCATCATCTTCTGGCCCGCCGAGCGCGCCTCTAACTGAGGGTCGGCGAACTCGTACAACACCTTGCGTTGCGCCAGCTTGATTGGTCTCTTGAGTTCCGGCGCGATGAGCAGGTGGTCGATCACCTGGATGAGGCGATCGTTGAAGTACCCGGAAGGGTAGCCCAGCTCCTTGTAGGCCTGTTGGAACCATGCGTAGTAGCGCACGTAGATCGCAACCAGTTTCCCGGCGTCGACCGACTCGATCATCCGGACGGCAGGCAGATAACGTGCCGAATTCTTCGCGCTCGAGGCGAGATTCTCTTCATTGCCGGTCAGCACGAAGCGCCCCGGCACCGGCTTCACGGGCATCAGTCTCGGCGCGACCTTCTCGCGCGGCAGGTTGTCGACCGTTGCAACGACGCGGCGGACGACATCCTGCAGGTTAAACATCTCCTGCATGCGCTTCAGACCGAAAACGGATCCCAGCGCTTCCCGCATTGCCGCGTCGCTGTCGGCAAAAGCGGGGAGCGCCGATGCATCGCCCGCCTGCACAACTGGATAACGGATCTGCGGGGCGGACTTTGCCTCGGGCTCTGGTGCAGGCGCCTTGGGCACCGCCGGAGGAGGTTGCGGTGCTTCTTCCGCGCGCCGCAGCCAGAAGTACAGACTTCCTCCGAGCGCGACCACAATCACGGCGGCAATCATCCAGCGTACCGGATCTTTCATCGGATGCCTCCGTTACGAGGGTCCCGCCGATTGCGCGCAGCCCTCGTGTTTTTTCGTGCGGCGACGCGCTGCCTGCGCATCGACACACAGATGTATAAACAAATATTGCCACGAACTTTTTCCAGCTGCTTGATCGGAAAAGAAATATCCGTTCGAGGCCATCGGAGGTGCCCGAGAAATTTGTACTTCGCGACCCGGCTGGAGATCGAAGCGATTTCGCGCGGTATCGTGCATCTCGCTGAATAAGCTTGTGTTTTACCCTTGTTTCCCTTCCTGGCATGCAGGTTGCATGAGTTCACGCAAGCACGTGGACTGAAACAAGGAGAGCGATCATGGATGCGGTCAGGAAAGTACTGGTAGTCGATGATGATCCCGTAGTCGCAAAGAGTTTCGACCGGGTTCTTTCGGGCAAGGGCTATGCAGTCATTACCGCGGCAAATGGCGATGAAGCGCTCAACAAGCTTCGCACCGAAAACTACGACGTCGTTTTCACCGACATCAAGATGCCGGGGATGAGCGGCCTCGAAGTGGCGGAGCGGGTGAAGGCGAGCCAGCCATGGCTGCCGGTGGTTATCGTGACCGGCTACGGCACGGATGCCCATGAAGCAAGGGCGGAGGCCGCAGGTGTTGCCGGGTTCCTGCGCAAGCCGCTTTCGCCGGAAATGATCGAAAGCAGCGCGCGCGCGGCCTTGTTTGAGATGGCGACGGCGGCAGCGCTTGCGATCCCCGTCGAAACGCCGGCGATTGCGCCGCCCGCGAGCGTCCCGCGCAGTTTCGCGAAAAGCATCGCTCTGATGCTTGCCGCGCCATTCATCGGGTTGGCGTTCGTACTCGCTGCGCCGTTCATCGGGCTTGCGGTGCTGGCCGCGATGGCTGGCCGGGAACTGGGACGCTACGCGATCATGAGGAAATTGGGACGCGTCGCCCGGAATGTCGGGCTCTTCATTGCGGCGCCCTTCATCGGACTCGCCTACGCGATCGCGTTCCCGTTCGTAGGGCTTGCGATGCTCGCCTGGATGGGCATCCGCGCGCTGAAGAAGTAACCAATCTTCAGTACCGTCATTCCGGACGCCGCGCCGGCGGCGCTCCGGAATCCAGCGTCTTTCGACACGCTGGATTCCCGTGTACACGGGAATGACTGAAGAAATCAATCATCAGGACTCGTCGGATCCGTCGCCGGCCTGTTCCGTGCCGCGCACCCGGATCTGGTATTTCTTCATGAGCGCCTGAAAATTGGTCCGCTGCATGCCTGTTTCCTCCGCGCTCCGGGTCACGTTCCAGGCGTTTCTCTTGAGCGCTTCCACCACGAACAGCTTTTCGATGTCCTCCACCGATCTTTCGCGCGCCTCTTTCTTTATCCGCTTGAGTTCCTCGCCGGTCCGCGGCACCTCGCGATCGAGCGGCAGGGATTCCATGATGTTGGCGAGGTGCGCCTGGCGGATGGCCTTGTCGCTGGTCAGGATCATCGCGCGGTGCATCGTATTTTCGAGTTCGCGCACGTTCCCCGGCCAGGGATAGTTCACCAGCGCGCTCATCGCCCCTTCGGAAATCTCGGTGACTTTCTTCCCGAGTTCCTCGCCGAACACGTTGAGGAAATGGAACGCCAGGGTGGGGATATCTTCGCGGCGCTCTCTAAGCGGCGGCACGTGAATCGGAAAGATGTTGATGCGGTAGTAGAAATCGTCGCGGAAACTTCCGCCCGCCACCATCGACTTGAGGTCCTTGTTGGTGGCGGTGATCAGGCGGATGTTGACCGACTGGGTGCGGGTGTCGCCGACCGCCCGGTATGCCCGTTCCTGCAGGACCCTCAGGAGCTTCGCCTGGATCGAAAGCGAAATGTTGCCGATCTCGTCGAGGAACAGACTGCCGTTGTTCGCCAGTTCGAACATCCCCCGTTTGCTCGACACCGCGCCGGTGAACGAACCCTTGACGTGTCCGAACAACTCGCTTTCGAGCAGGTTCTCGCTCAACGCGTTGCAGTCGACCGGGATGAACGGCCCGTCCTTGCGCAGGCTGTTGAAGTGGATCGCGCGTGCGATCAGTTCCTTGCCGGTGCCGCTCTCTCCGGTCAGCATGACGGTGCTGCTGGTCGGCGCCACCTGGGCGACCAGCCGGTACACCGCCTGCATTCCGGGACTTGCGCCGATGATGTTTTCGAACCGGTACTTGGAACCCACCTCGGTCTTGAGGTTCAGGTTTTCCTGCAACAGCCGCCGCCTCTCGAGAGCCCGCTCCACCACCAGCTTCAACTCGTCCGGATCGAAGGGCTTGGGCAGGTAGTCGAACGCGCCGAGTTTCATCGACCGCACCGCCGTATCGATCTGCGAAAGCCCGGTGACCATGATGACTTCGATCGCCGGATGCATTTCCTTGACCCGCTGCAACACCTCCATGCCGTCCACCCTGGGCATCATGATGTCGAGAATCAGCACGTCGTAAGGGTTTTCGTCGACTTTGCGCAACGCCTCGGCCCCGTCCCGCACCGCATCCACCGTGTAGTCGCCTCCGCCCAGAATGCGGATACAGCTGCGCACGATGATCTCCTCGTCATCGACGACCAGTATTCTCGCGCTCACGCATCCCCCTCGTCGCTCACGCCCGGCACAGGCTCGCGCGGGCGCTCCTGCGGAAGAAGCACGCGAAACGTGGTTCCCTCCCCGGCCCCGCTTTCGACTTCGATCGTTCCGCCGTGCGCACTGACGATGCCATGGCTCACCGACAGCCCGAGGCCGGTGCCTTTGCCCACTTCCTTCGAGGTGAAAAACGGGTCGAAAATCCGTTTCAGGTTCTTCTCCGGGATGCCGCAACCGGTGTCGATGAAGGACAGTTCGACCATCGGCACGGGTTCGCCGCCGCTGCCCGAATCCGGGGGCTTCAGCGCGCGCCGGCTGCGCACGGTAATGCTGCCTTTTTCCTCGATCGCGTGCTGCGCGTTGACGAGCATGTTCATGATCACCTGTGCAATCTGGTCCGCATCGGCCCAGACCTGCGGCAGGTCGGGTTCGAGGTCCATTGCGATTTCGATGTCGCGCAAATTGGCGGGACGTTCGATGATACGGGCAGTTTCCACCACCAGCCGGTTGATGTCGGTAAACTTTTTTTCCGGCGTCCGCTCGCGGGCAAAATCGAGCAGCCGCTTGATGATGGCGGCGCAGCGGCGCGTCTCTCGGATCACCAGGTCGAGGTCTTCCGCATCCGGGCTTGCGTCGGGCACGCCCCGCCGGAGCAGCGATGAAAACGTGAGGATGCCGGTGAGCGGATTGTTCAGCTCGTGGGCAATTCCGGCCGCCAGCAGACCCACCGACGCGAGTTTTTCCCCGCGCGCGGTCTCGGCTTCAGCAGCGCGCAGTTCGAGCGTGCGCTTCGCCACCTTCTGCTCGAGGGTGCGTCCCCACTCCTGCAATTCGAGCTGCGAAGTCCGCAGTGCCGTGGTCATCGCGTTGAAAGATTCCGCCAGCCGGCCGAACTCGTCGGCGCTGCGCACCGGAATCAATTCTTCCAGATTTCCCGATGACAGCCGTTTCGCCCCGCCTTCGAGGTCGCTCAACGGCAGGTACACCATGCGATGCACGAACAGGGCGACGAATCCGGAAACCACCAGGACGAACGCCAGCGACGACGCGGCGATGGTAATGGTGCTCTTTTTCAGCGTACGATCGATGTCGTCCAGCGAATACACGATATCGAGCACCCCGAGCACCGATTGTGCCTTGCTGTGCTGATGGCAGGCGGCGGTGTGGCAGGAGCTCTCGTTGCGGATCACTTCCATGCTGCCGAGCACGCGCCGTCCTTCGGGCGTGGTGTAGATGCGCGAGCGCTCGCTCTGCGCAAGCTGTTCCAGCGGTTTTTCGCCCTGATGGCACAAGATGCAGCCATCGGCCTTGCGATCCACGATCTGGCCGATTTCAGGCATGAACGTGGAGTGGATGATTCTGCCCTCCTTGCTCAACAGCCTGACCTTGGCGATGTGCTCCTGCTTGCTCACGTCCTGGATGATCTTAAGCACGTAATCCGGCTGGTTCTGGAGCATGGCGTAGCGCGTGCTCTTGGTGACCACTGCGGAGACGTGCGTCGCATGACTCTCCGCCTCCTGCAGCAACAATTCGCGCTGATGATCGATCACGAGGTACGAAAACAGGGCCATCGCAGCCGATAGCGTGACCGCCAGATAAAACCCGATCTTGAATTTGAGGGTGCGGGGCAGCACGCTTGCCATCACGCGGTCATTGCATCGTAGCGATCACCAAGCCGAACGCTTCCACCCGATTCCAGTCGGTGAACTCGACTACCGCCTTCGGATCGGTCGGCCCGTTCGTGATCCACATGATGAACCGGATCACCATGCGGTCCCCGAAGCTGTAGCTCGGATAATCGATCCTGCCGGCAAACACATCCAGATGCCCGGGCTTCCAGGCGATCTGCTTGAGGAATTTCTTCACGTAGGGATTGGTCTCGGGCCGGTTCTTTTCGGGCTTGCGCGCAACCACATTGACGGAAAAGAATGCACTCGGTTTTCCGTCCAGGACGCGCTGGTTGCGGCGGATGAAATCGAACACCAGCGGACTGTGCCTGCCGTAGCGGATGCTCGCGCCGATGACGATCTTGTCGAACGCGTTCAGCTCCGGGACAGGTTCATCCCGGATGGAAGCCACGGTAACCTGGTGCCCTTGCCGCTCGAGCACGTCGCGCAGACGATCGCAAATCCTTTGCGTATGGCCGTCGGTAGTCGAGTAGATGACGAGAATCCTGGCCATACCGATACCGGCGAACCCGGCGCGCAGCGGCGCGCCATCAGTTGTTCTTCGCGCCCTCGTTGACCCAGATCTTGAGGATTTCGATCTCCTTGTCGGGCAGTTTGTCCTTGCCGTGCGGCATCCGGATGGACGGATTCGCGCGGCCTTCCACCAGCATGTTCAACGCGCTCGTGAACGCGTCCCCCGGCTTGACCAGCGGTCCGAATTTCCCGCCCTTCATGAGCGCTGCGTAGCTGGTGGTATCGAGGCCGTTCGCCAGGAAACCCGGCTTGCCGGGAGCGTGGCACTCGGAGCAGTTCCTGGAGAGAATCGGCTCGACGTCCTTGCCGTAGCTCAGGTTCTTCGGCGAGCAGCCCGCAAGCAGTGATGCGCCCGCGGTGATCGCGAAACCAGCCATCCATGCCTTGGGCATTGTGGTTCTCCTGTTACTTGCGGCATCCTAGCAAGGCGGACGCCTGCGGGAGTTGATCCAGCGCAAATCGCGCGGACCCCGCGCCGTCCTGCCCACTCAGCTGCCTCGGTAGACGAGCCTTGCCAGATCGCCGGCAAGCCGCGCGGCCACCTCGCTCATGATGTGCAGCAGCCGGCGGGCGATGTTCTCGCGCGCCGGAACCAGCAGCTTGGGCAATTCGACCGCGTGACTGATCAAGCGGGTCTCTTCCGCGTACAGGCGCATCAGCTCCCGCAACAGTTGCTCGAGGTCCGCGGCGCCCGCGAAAGCGCCTCTGATCCCCGCCTGCACGCGTCCCTCGCGCCGCGACACCTCCAGGACCCGGCAAGCCGCGCCGAGCAGCAGTTCGATGCGTTCCAGCCGGACCGGGGCGATCTCGTCGTAGCGGACCACGATGCCTACCGGAAACGCCTTCGAACGCGCGAGGAATTCCCGGTCGATATGTTTCGATGCGTCGTAGAGCTGCTGCAGGTCACGGTGATCTGCCGCGCGCCCGGCCGCGACGATCTCCCCGGCACGATGGATGACGAGGGCATCCTTGCTCACCTCCTTGGCGACGTTCAACGCAAGGGTCGGCTCGAGATGCGGCAACGCCATGCGCAACGGCAAGGACGCGCGCAAAGCCTGTATCGTCCGCCGGCTGTATGCGCGGAGGATGCGGCCGTTGGCGGCCGCCAGGACGCGCGCCGCGTCCACGACGGAACTCAGCCCGGCCGCGGCTTGACTGCGCGATGGAATCCGAGCATCCCTAGAAATACGGTCTTGGCTGTCACGTCCACGTAGCCCAATTCGCGCAGTACCACGGAAAGTTCCCCGGCGGAGTAGAACATCTCGAGGGCGTTGATGAAATACTTCTTGCAGTTGAGCGCGGCCGGTCCGCTGCGAAACAGGAATCCGGTGAACGAGAGGCAGGTGCGCAGATAGCCGTAATAGAGGCCCTCCACCAACGGATTTGACGGACGCAGCATGTCGCTGTGGTGAAAATGCCCGCCGGGCTTGAGCACGCGGTGGATTTCCTTGAACACGCTGCGCACGCGCAGGTGGCGGGTGGCGAATTGCAGCGTCACCACGTCGAAATGGTTGTCGGGAAACGGCAGCTGGTGCACGTCGCCGATGGTGCTGTGAATGAGGAGCCCCCTTGCACGGGCCCGCTGGCGGCCGACTGCCTGCATCTCCGCGCTGCGATCGATCGCGTGCACGTCGAGGGTAGGATCGCGCCGCAGCAGCGCAATGCCGATTGCGTTGGTGCCCGCGCACACGTCGAGCACGCGCCCGCGCGGACGGACATCCACCGTGGACATGAAACTCTTCAGGAAAAAGTCCCACAGGCCGAGGCTGGCGATGTTGTTGGCGCGGTCGTAATAGGGCGCGACGTCGGCAAACACCTGATTGAGCTCCCGGCTCCAGACGGCGTTGAAGCGTTGCTCGCGCAACTCCTCGCGCAGGGCTAGCGGCGGCGGCGGCATGGGTTGATCCCTCCTTTCAAATCCGCGACAGGTAGACGATGGCGGCTACGCTGCCGAACGCGGCAACCAGGTAGACGATGGTGGCGACCAGCGTGTCGGCGCGGATGCCGAAATCGTAACAGGTGATGCGCAGCCGGTGCGCCGCGCCCCACAGGGAAAGCGATATTACGGCGAACAGCGACAGCTTGCCGAACCAGTGCGCTGCGAACGCGTGCAGCCGGGCGTAGGCCAGCATTTCCGGGGTATGCCCGAGCGCAACCAGCAGCGTCAGCAGGATCAGCACCGGGGTGACAAAGGCTGAGAGTGTGCCGCCGGCCGCGAACGTCCCCCAGATGATCGGTTTGTTGGATTTGGCCATGATCAGAACACCCCCGCCATCAGCAGCACGGCCAGCGAAAGCACCGCCCAGCCGAGGTAATGCGCTCCGGTGATCACGCCCCCGGGCAGGAATTCCTCGCCGATCTGCACCGGCAGCGCCTTGGGCGTCACGTTGAACCAGGTCGCCGTGTTGTACACGGAAAACCCGAGTGCGAGCAGGTGGAATACGACGCTCACCGGGCTGCGCAACGCCGCGAGGAACGCCTCATACTCCGCCTGTCCCTGCGAAAGCCGCATCACGCCGACCAGCAGCAGCAGCGTGTAGGCGCCGATGAAGATGCAGGTCACCTCGCGGGCCATGTAGCGCATGTAGCGCGGCCGCCGGAAAAACCAGCTGTACTTGGGGACCTCGCGAACGTAGGGCTTGCGGCTCATTTTTTCACCCATGGCATCAAGTGTTCCTTGTACCAGTCAACCGTGCTCTTGATCTTCACCTGCTGCAGTGCGCTCGCCGGATCGACGTGCTCCGGGCAGACTTCGGAGCAGGCGCCGACGAACGAACACTCCCATACGCCCTCGGTGGTGGCGATTTCCTCCTGGCGCTCATCGCGCCCGCCGTCGCGCGAATCCTGGTTGTAGCGGTGCGCCATCGAGATCGCCGCGGGACCGAGAAACTTCGGGATCAGGCCGTATTCCGGACACGCCGCGTAGCACAGCATGCAGTTGATGCACATGGTGTACTGCTTGAACTTCTTCAGCTGCGCGGGGCTCTGCAGGTACTCGCCTTCGCTGACCGGTTTTTCGTGTTTCGGGATCAGGTACGGCTTCACGCGCTTGAACTTGTCCATGAAATCGTCGATTACCGTCACCAGGTCGCGCTCGATCGGGAAATGCGCGAGCGGCTCGACGCGGATCACGCCCTGGTAGTCGCGCAGGAACGACTTGCACGCGAGCATCGGCTCGCCGTTGATCATCATGCCGCAGCTGCCGCACACCGCCATGTGGCACGACCAGCGGTAGCTCAGCGTGGGATCGATGGTTTCCTTGATGCGGTTCAAAGCATCCAGCACCACCCACTCCTCCTCGCAGCTGACCGAATAGCGCTGGAAATGCGGTTCGCTGTCGGTCTCCGGGTGGTAGCGCAGCACCTCCAGCTGGTACACGCGCTCGCTCATTTGTGGTCTCCCGAGTAATCGCGCACGCCGGGCTGCGACTTGGTGATCACCACGTCGCGGTAATCGATGCGCGGCGGGCCGCTCGGATGGTAGTAGGCCAGCGAATGGCGCAGGAACTTCTTGTCGTCGCGTTCGACGAAGTCCAGCCGCTGGTGCGCGCCGCGCGATTCCCTGCGCTCGAGCGCGCTCACCGTGACCGCTTCGGCGCAATCGAGCATCGAGCCGAGTTCGAGCGCCTGCAGCAGGTCGGTGTTGTAGACGTTGGTCTTGTCGTTCAGCTCGATGTCGGCATAGCGGCGGCGCAGATCGGCGAGCTTCGCGCACGCCGCCAGCAACTCGCCCTCCGTGCGGTAAATTCCCGCGTTGTCCTCCATTGTCGTCATCATCTCCTTGCGCAGGCCGGCGAGCGATTCCCTGCCGCCGGTTTTCTCGAACAGCGCGCGGATGCGTGCCTGCGCTGCCGCTGCCTTCCCCGCAAGCGCCGCATCGTTGCCCGCACTCGCGCCGGAGCGCACGTACTCTGCCGCGCTCAGCCCCGCCCGACGCCCGAACACCAGCAGTTCGGTGAGCGAATTGGAACCCAGCCGGTTGGCGCCATTGATGCTCACGCAGGCGCACTCGCCGGCGGCGAACAGTCCCGGGAGCGGCGTCGCGGCCCGGATGTCGGTGTGGATTCCGCCCATCATGTAATGCACCACCGGGCGCACAGGCACCGGATCGGTGACCGGATCGACGCCCAGGTAGCTGACGCTCACATCGCGTACCAGGGGCAGCCGCTCGTCGATCTTCTTCTCGCCCAGGTGCCGCAAGTCGAGCATCATGCAATCGCCCCACTTGGTGGACACCATGTTGCCCTTTTTCTGCTCCTGCCAGAATGCCTGGCTCACGCGATCGCGCGGTCCGAGTTCCATGGTCTTGAGCTGCGGCTTGCCGACCGGCGTTTCCGGTCCCATGCCGTAGTCCTGCAGGAAGCGGCGTCCGTTCTTGTTGACCAGAATTCCGCCTTCCCCGCGGCACGCTTCGGTGAGCAGCGTGCCCGTGTTGGGCAATCCGGTCGGGTGGTACTGGACGAACTCCATGTCCTTGAGCGGCACACCTGCACGGTAGGCGAGCGCCATGCCGTCACCGGTCTTGACCGCGCCGTTGGTCGTGAACGGAAACATGCGGCCCGCGCCGCCGCCCGCAATGATCACTGCGCCGGCCTGGAAGTGCTTCATCTGTCCGCTGCGCATCTCGATCGCGGTGAACCCCTGGCAGCGCCCGTCATCGACGATCAGGTCGGTGGCGTAGTACTCGTCGAAGCGCTGGATCGACGGAAACCTCAGGGAAGTCTGGAACAACGTATGCAGGATGTGGAAACCCGACTTGTCGGCAGCGAACCACGTGCGCTGCTTCTTCATGCCGCCAAACGGCCGCACGGCTACCGACCCGTTCGCCTCGCGGCTCCACGGGCAACCCCAGTGTTCGAGTTGGGTCAGTTCCTTCGGCGCCTCCTGGATGAAGTACTCTACCGCGTCCTGGTCCGAAAGCCAGTCTCCGCCGCCGACCGTGTCGTTGAAGTGGTAGTCCATGCTGTCGTCGGGCTTGATCACACCGGCCGCTCCACCCTCCGCCGCACAGGTATGGCTGCGCATCGGATAGACTTTCGAGATCAGCGCGACGCTCAGTTTCGGGTCGGCCTCGGCGAGCGCAATCGCTGCGCGCAGGCCTGCGCCACCCGCTCCGATGATCGCTACGTCAGTCTTTATTGTTTCCAATTCGTGGCTCCCGGGCGAAACGCCCTTTAGTCGAATTATTGACGTCTGCCCGGGTGTCGGATTTGACCAGGATCAATTCGCGTTGCGCGTTGCGTCATATCCTCGTGCACATGCTAATTCGTCGACAGGAAAATTCCATGAAAAAGATCGCTCTTGTTCTCAGCCTCGGCGCATTCGCCGCAGGCTCCGCATTTGCCGCAGACCCGGCTACGATTGACTGGTCGAAGATTCCGGTCGCAAATGTCGCCCTGTTCTATCCCGGACAGTCCTCCTACGAATGGGTGCGCAGCACGGCTCATCCGGGCGCCGCCATGGTCAAGAAGGACCAAGCCTGCGTCACGTGCCACACCGGAAAAGAAAAAGCCATGGGCGACAAGATCGTCAAGGGCGGCCCGCTGGAGCCGGTGCCGGTCAAAGGAAAGAACGGCTCGGTCGACCTGAAATTCCAGGCAGCCTACGACGCGAAAAACGCCTACCTGCGGTTCCAGTGGAAGACCCTGAATTCTTTTCCGGGCTCAGAGCACCAGTACCTGCGCTTCGACGGCAAGGAATGGAAGGTCTACGGCTATCCGAAGCTCGACAAGGTGGTGCAGGAAGGCAAGCAGCCTGGCATCTACGAGGACCGCATGACGATTATGATCGACGATGGCAAGGTGCCCGGATTCGCGCAGCAAGGCTGCTGGCTCACCTGCCACGACGGCCAGCGCGACATGCCGAAGCAGTTCACCAAGGAAGAGGTCGCCGCCAACGCGTTGCTGCAGGCGATCAAGAAGGGCGACGTGCGCAAGTACCTGCCGGCCACGCGCAATGATCCATCGGACTGGAAGACCGGCAAGTCGGTCGAGGAAATCGCCAAGGTCAAGGCCGCGGGCGGCTTCGTCGATCTGATTCAGTGGCGCGCGCACCGCTCGCACGCCGTTGGCATGGCAGACGACGGTTACGTCCTCGAATGGCGCCTGAGCGATGGCGGCAAGGACATGTTCGGCGGCAACGCCGACGCCAAGACCCACGCGCCGAAATTCATGTGGGACGAGAAGAAAGTCGGCTACAAGTCGATCACCGCCGATCAGCTGCGCAAGGGTGACCATTTCCTGGTGCGCGAAAAGAACGCCGTGCCCTTCGATGCGAATGCGGGCTGGAAGGAGGGCGACATGATCCCCGACTACATCGTCAGCCGCGAAGACGCCGCCGGCTCGGCCGCGGACAATAACGCCATTGCTAGCTGGAAGGACGGAATGTGGACCGTGGTGATGATCCGGCCGCTCGGCCTTGCCAACGTGGACGACAAGTCCCTCAAGGAAGGTGGCGTCTATAACATCGGCCTCGCAGTGCACGACGACAATATCACCACGCGCGGCCACCACATTTCCTTCGTAAGGACGCTCGGATTCGGCGCAAAGGCGAGCATCGAGGCGGTGAAGCTGCCGTAATCCGTCCTCTGCAGCGGAGAGGCGCGCGGGCTCAGACCTGCGCGCTTCCGCGCTTCAATCTATCGCCTCGCCGCTGGGTGACTAGACCGCCTCGATTCGTCCGGCAACGCGCGCGTCTTAAGGTCGCGCGCATCGAGACTCGCCGCGCGCAGGCGTGCAAGGCGCTCCCGGCTCAGGGTTTCAGCAAACACCAGCTCGAGCGGAAATCCGTTGGCGGCGTGGGCTGCGATTCGCCCGGTTTCTGCCCAACTGGTACCGCGATGGGCCAGCACAAGCAGGTCCAGATCGGACTTTGGATGAACCCGCCCCGAGGCGAGCGAGCCGAACACCCGCACCTTGACGCCGGCGCGCTCTAGCGCCGCGATCACGCGCTTTGCCGCCACACCGGCCTGTAACAGGCGTTCGGCGCAGCGCCGATCGATCAAGCGTTCGATCGGGCTGCCCGCGACCGCGCCGGCATGGCGCGGCGGATCTGAAAACTCACCGGCCTGCCGCGCGCTCTCCGCCATCGTGCCGCGCGAGTTACGCGTGCGCCGGGTCGTTTCACGGCGGAGCTCGCTCTTGATCGCCTGTCCTCTGGGCCGAGGGGTGTTGCGCGCCACGAGAAGCCTATGCCCCGATCGGCATCATATGTTTCAGTTGATCCTCAATTGCGTTTCGAGCTTCACGCAATTCATATTCATCCTGCAATCCCATCCAGAATTGCACAGAGGTTCCAAATACCTTGGCGAGCCGCAGTGCGGTATCCGCAGTAATGCCGCGCTTGCCCAGCACGATCTCGTTAATGCGGCGCGGTGGCACACCAATCGAATGAGCCAGCCTGGTTTGGCTTATTTCCATTGGGCGCAGAAACTCTTCGAGGAGCACTTCGCCAGGGTGAATGTTCAGTAATTTATCCATTCCCTTCTCCTTAATGGTAGTCAACTATCTCAACATCATCAGGGCCGTTTCGCGTCCACAAAAAACAGATTCGCCACTGATCATTGATACGAATGCTGTGCTGCCCTTTTCGATCATCTTTCAATACTTCCAACCGATTGGCTGGCGGAATCCTCAAGTCATTTAGCACCTGCGCCTTGTCCAGCATGAACAATTTCCGCAAAGCGACCTGCTGAATTTCGCGCGGCAACTTACGCGATACCTCGCCCCGCCAGACTTTTTCAGTTTCCTTGGATGCAAATCCGATGATCATGCAAAAGCATAACGCATACCGTTATAGCGGACAAGCTCCCCTACCCACGGCGCGGCAGCTCGATCGCGTCGCGGTGGCCGAATCCGGCAGAGTTGTCGATGAAGTACAGGCGGTCAGTAACCACTTCGTACCAGCGCACCTTGTCCATCGCTTTTGCGATCGCAACCGGTGCCTGCGCCAATCCGCGAATGAGAGGGAACTTCTCGCCATAAATGTGGCGGGCGTGCTGTTCCCGCTCGCCGCCGATCTCCCGGGCGATCCCTTCCAGTTGAACGCCCTTGATCTCCGGCCAGTCGGCGTAGTCCTCCTGCACCGTCGCCGAAACGCGCGGGCTTTCCGCCAGGTTGCGGCAATGCCGGCTGGAAGGTGAAGACAGGAATATCAGGTTGAAGCCATCGCTGACGTAGAACACGGCGGCGGCCCAGACACCCTCGCTGCCGTGGGTTGCCAATGTCATGACGTGATGCTCGCGCAGATACGCCGCGACCCGCCGGTGCAGCACCTCGCGCATCAGTACCGGTCTGCTGAAGAATCCGTAGACGTCACCGGCGCGATCTGGGTCTTGGACGGTTCGCCCTCGCTCAAGCGCTTGAGGCGGTAGGCAAACTGCGGTCGCGTCAGCCCCAGCATGCGGGCAGCGGAGGAGAGATTCCCGCGCGCCTTGTCGACCGCCGTTTCGAGCAGCATGACTTCGAGCTGGTCGAGCGTCATGACGCCGTTGAACACCGCCTCGCACAGATTCTTCGCGGTTTCGGACTGGCCGACATCGAGGCCGCCGTTCATGCCAAGGCTGAACTCCCGCGAGTGTTCGTCCGCGCACGGCGAGAAAAGGTGGTTCACCTCGATGCGGGTGCCGCTCGGTGCGAGGATCACGCCCCGCTCGATCATGTTCTGCAGTTCGCGGATGTTGCCCGGCCAGGTGTAGGTCAGCAGCGCCCGTTTCGCCTTGTCGGTGAAGCCGCGCAGCTTCTTGCCGTGGATCGCGGAATACTTCGCCAGAAACCGCTTGGCCAGCGGGGAGATATCTTCCTTGCGTTCGCGCAGCGGCGGAATCTCGACCTGGTAGGCGTTGAGCCGGTAGTAGAGGTCGGAGCGGAACTTGCCTTCCTTCACCAGCCGGTGGAGGTCGCCGTTGGTCGCCGCAATCATCCGGACATTGACCTTGCGCGTCTTCTGGTCGCCCAAGCGCTCGATCTCGCCTTCCTGCAGCACCCGCAGCAGCTTGCTCTGGGCCGGAAGGGGCAGCTCGCCGATTTCGTCGAGAAACAGGCTGCCGCCGTCGGCCCGCTCGAATCGTCCGTGACGCGAGACGAGCGCGCCGGTGTAGGCGCCCTTTTCGACACCGAACAGCTCGGCTTCCACCAAATCGTGGGGGATGGCCGCGCAATTGACGGCGACGAACGGGCGTTCGCGGCGCGGTCCGGATTCGTGCAGGTAGCGCGCGAACATCTCCTTTCCGACGCCGGTCTCGCCGCGCAGCAGCACGGTGATCTGACTGCTCGCGGCCTGCTTGAGCAGCCCGTAGGCCGCGCGGAACCCGGGCGAACTGCCGACCATGTCGCCGGGCAGTGCCTCCTTCTCGCCAATGGTGGCGCGCAGCTGAACCACCTGGGTCTGCAGGTCGAACAACTGCTCGGCGATCGACTCGGGCGTGAAGAAGCGCATGTGCTCGGCCGCGTCCTCCCATTCCTCGACAGGCTTGCCGACGATGCGGCAGTTGTTGTGCCCGGCCCCGGTGCACTCGACTTCCTTGTACAGGATGGTGCGGCCCATGAACGCCGAGGTATAGCCGCAGGCGTAGCCGATCTGGGTCCAGCACACCGGATCGGAGTGGATGCCGTAGTAGTGCCGGTGCCATTGCCCTTCCCAGGAATTCTCCCAGAGGAACTCGCCGTAGAACTTGCCCGCCACGCGGTCCAGCTCCAGCTTGACGGGCGTGACCCGGACGATGCCCTCCAGCGTGTGGAGCTGCGGGCCGGTCATGAAGGCTTCGATGTCGCTGCAGTTCTGCGCGCGCGTGCGCGCGAGCTCCGCATCGCGCACACCGGAAGCGTAGCCCATGCGCGTGAGCAATCCTTGAGCCCGCTCCCTGCCCAGGGTATCGATCAATTCCTTGCGCAAAGACGCCTGCGCCTCGGCATGCACCAGCAGCATACGATGCTCGTGCAGCCAGATCTGGCCCGTCTCTGCACAAAAATGCACGCGGGCGCGCAGGTCATCGCCCGCTGTGCGCTCCACACTGCGGAGCTTCGTCATGATCCTCTCCCCTCCGGATCTATGAGTTCTAGACGCAAATCGCGCGGTCCGACTTGATCGAGGTCAACCAAAATCGTCGCGCCGAAGCATCGCGCAACGATTCACCAAATGATCAAAAACTCCGGTTTCGGACCCGAAGATTTCACGAAACGGTCAACGGACGAATTCGACCTGCGCGATGCGACGCCGCCCGCCTGCCGTCGACGCAGGCATCTATTGCGCAGTGCACTATCTGTCCGATCCCGGTTCAGGCGGGTCAGATTCACGCGATGTGGCGCTGTAGATTGCCGCACCGCGCAACGTTCGGTGGTACGGACCTTGCGGCGTTAGCGTCGCAGCCGGCGCACCACGACCGACCGGCCCAACGCGAACGCATCCATGACTTACCGGGAGACATTCAAATGAAGTTTCCGAATCCGCACGACATCAAGGCCAAAGCCATACCGGGCACCGAAGGCTGGGAACGGATGTATCCGTACCAGTACCAGTTCGTCACCGACGATCCCGTGCGCAACCAGTACGAGAAGGACACGTTCTGGTTCTACGACGGATTGCACTATCCCGAGCCGCTGTACCCCTTCGACACGATCTGGGACGAGGCCTGGTACCTGGCCCTGTCGCAGTTCAATAACCGCATTTTCATGGTACCGCCGGTGCGGGGTGTCGACCACCGTATCATCAACGGATACGTTTACATCTCGCCGGTTCCGGTGAAGGACCCGGAGGAAATCGGCCGCCGTGTGCCGAACTTCATGGAGCGCGCCGGTTTCTACTACAAGAACTGGGATGAACTCGAGGCCAAATGGAAGGTCAAGATGGAGGCCACGATCCGCGAACTCGAGGCAATCAAGATTCCGCGCCTCGCGGACATGGAAGATATGTCGGTGGTGACCGACGCCATTGGCGAGTCGAAGGGCTACCACCTGCTCAAGAACTACGACGACCTGATCAACCTGGGCATCAAGTGCTGGCAATACCACTTCGAGTTCCTCAACCTCGGCTATGCCGCCTACGTGTTCTTCCTCGACTTCGTGCAGAAGCTGTTTCCCAGCATTCCGGCGCAGCGCGTGACGCAGATGATTTCGGGCATCGACGTGATCATGTATCAGCCCGACGAGGAACTGAAGAAGCTCGCCCGCAAAGCCCTCGAACTGGGCGTGGACTCGGTCGTCACCTTCAGCAAGGATTGGACGCAGGTCGAGGCGGCCCTGAAGAAACTGCCCAAGGGCGTCGAGTGGCTCACCTCGCTCGACCTGGCGCGCGAACCCTGGTTCAATATTTCCACCGGGACCGGCTGGTTCCACCACGACCGCTCGTGGAACGACCAGATGAACGTGCCGCTGTCGGGCATTGCCACCTACATCGGCAAGATAAAACAGGGGGCCTCCATCGATCGTCCGACGGCGAAGGTCCGCGCCGAGCGCGACCGCATCACCGCAGAATATCGCGGCCTGATCGAGAAAGAAGAAGACCGCAAACAGTTCGATGAGCTGCTTGGATGCGCCAAAACGGTGTTCCCCTACGTGGAAAACCATCTGTTCTACGTCGAGCATTGGTTCCATTCGGTGTTCTGGAACAAGGTGCGCGAGGTGGGGGTGATCATGAAGGAGCATGGCGTGATCGAAGACGTCGAGGACATCTGGCTGCTGCGCCGCGACGAAATCAAGTCCGCGCTCTGGGACATCGTCACGGCCTGGGCCACCGGCGTCACGCCGCGCGGCACCAAGACCTGGCCGAAGGAAATCGTCTGGCGCAAGGGCGTAATGCAGAAATTCAAGGAGTGGAATGCTCCCCCCGCCATCGGCACCGCGCCGGAAGTGATCCAGGAACCGTTCACCATCGTCCTGTGGGGCGTCACCAACAAGTCGCTCGCCGATTGGGCGGCGGTGCAGGATGTCAGGGACCCCGCCAACGTCAAGGAGTTGAAAGGATTCGCGGGCAGTCCCGGCATCATCGAAGGCAAGGCGCGCGTGTGCAAGACGGTGAGCGAGGTCGGCGAGTTGCTCGAGGGCGAGATTCTCGTTGCCCCGACGACGTCGCCTTCCTGGGCGCCGGCCTTTGCGAAGATCGGGGCCTGTGTCACCGACGTGGGCGGCGTGATGAGCCATGCGGCGATCGTCTGTCGCGAGTACGGCATGCCGGCGGTGGTCGGAACCGGTCACGCAACGAAGATCATCAGGACGGGAATGATGCTGCGTGTCGACGGTTCGACCGGCGCAGTGACCATCGCACGCTGACACGCCATGGCTGCGGCTGCAGCGATCATCGGCAACGCGCCACCGGCGGGCGAGTCACAGATGGGCCCGCCGGTGGTCTGCTGGTTGGAGGAGTGCAGGAAGGATTCGGTACCCCTGGTTGGCGGCAAGTGTTCGTCGCTCGGCGAATTGATCGGCGCCGGCGTGCGCGTGCCGCCCGGTTTCGCGCTCACCACCGAGGGCTACCGGCGCTTCCTGGCAGACGCGGGGGGCGCCGCCGAGATCCAATCGCTGCTCCGGGGTGTCGATGCAAGGGACATGGGCGCGCTGGAGACCGCCAGCGCGTCCATCCGCCAGGCGATCGAAGCACTGCCCTTCTCCATGGAATTGGAGGACATGATCGCGGAGTGCTACCGCAAGCTCTCGGTGCGCTGCTGCATGCCGGCAGTACCCGTCGCAGTGCGCTCGAGCGCCACGGCCGAGGACCTGCCGGGGGCCAGCTTTGCCGGCCAGCAGGATACGTTCCTCTGGATACGCGGTGTCGACGACGTGCTGGACCGCGTCCGGCGCTGCATCTCCAGCCTGTTCAGCGCACGCGCCATCGCCTATCGCGCCAACAAGGGGTTCGACCACGATCAGGTGGCGATCTGCGTGGGCGTGCAGAAAATGGCCAACTCGTTCACTGCGGGCGTGATGTTCACCATTCATCCGGCCAACGGCGATCGCTCGGTCATCGTGATCGATTCCAATTTCGGTTTCGGCGAGTCTGTCGTCTCGGGTGAGGTGACGCCGGACCACTTCGTGGTGAACAAGATCACGCTGGACATCATCGATCGCACCATCTCGCGCAAGCTCGTGTGTTACACAGTCGATCCGAAGACGCAGAAGTCCCAGGCCGTGGAGGTTCCATTCGAGCGTCAGGAGGTGCAGTCGCTGATCGACGACGAGATCACCGAACTGGCCTGGCTGGGAAAACAGATCGAGAAACACTACGGCTGCCCGATGGATATCGAATGGGCGCTCGACAAGGACCTTCCCGCCGGAGGCAATCTGTTCATCCTGCAGGCGCGCCCCGAGACCGTGTGGAGCCGGAAAATCCAGCCCGGCAGTGCGCACGCGGGCGGCTCCGCCATGGATTACATCCTCTCGAGCATGCTGGCTGGAAAGAAAGTCGGTTAACGCAGCGCCTCCACGGTTTTCAAGTCATCTGCAACGCTAACGGAGCAAACATGAATGCACGCACCGAAGTAACACCCATCGACGACATTCGAAGCTACATTGCCGCGCTCGATGCCCACGGCGAACTGCACCGCGTGAGGGCGGAGGTGGACTGGAAATTCGAGCTGTGCCACGTCTCGAAGGTGAATGAAGAAAGGAAAGGGCCGGCGCTGCTGTACGAAAACGTCAAGGGTTACGACATCCCGGTTTTCACCAGCGCCTTTACCACCTCGCGGCGGCTGGCCATCGCTCTGGAGCAGGATCCTTCCCTGTCGATGAGCCAGCTCTCGAAGAAATGGATGGAGTTGACCACCAAGAAAATGGTCAAGCCACTGTTCATCGAAAATCCGAAGGTCAAGGAGAACATCCTCGAAGGCGATGCCGTCGATATCGAAATGTTTCCTTCGCCCTGGTTCTACCCCGACGATGGCGGCCGCTTCTTCGTTACTTCCGGGTTTCTGGTGACCCGTGATCCCGATACCGGCTGGACCAATCTCGGCACCTACCGCGCCCAGGTGCTGGGCAAGAAGATCCTGGGTTCGCAGATCATCAAGGGCAAGCACGGCGACATGCACATGAAGAAATACCAGGAGCGGGGTGAACTGATGCCTGCCGCTTATGTGGTGGGCACCGATCCGGTGCTGTTCCTGGCCAGTTCCACGCTGGTCAGCGCTCAGGTCGACGAGTACGAAGTGGCCGGCTCCCTGCGCGGCAAGCCGGTTGAGGTGTTCAAGTCCGATCTCACCGGGTTGATGCTGCCGGCCGCCGCCGAGATCATCGCCGAAGGCTGGATCGACCCGAACGAACTGATGGAGGAGGGTCCATTCGGCGAATACACGGGCTACTACTCGGGCAACAAGGGCAAGGACTATCCCAAACCGGTGCTGCGCATCGCGCGCATCCTGCATCGCAACAAGCCGGTCATGTGGGCGACAACGGTCGGCAAACCGATCAACGATATTCACATGATCCAGTCGTTAAACCGTACCGCGACGCTCTGGCATGACCTGGAGACCATGAAAGTGCCGGGCATCCAGAGCGTGTACATCCCGCCCGAGGCCTGCGGCCGTTTCTGGGTCGTGGTCTCGGTGAAGCAGATGTATCCGGGACACTCGAACCACGTCGGTCACGCCGTGATCGCAAGCACGACCGGGCATTACGGCGTCAAGGGCGTAATCACGGTGGACCATGATATCGATGCCGAGGACTGGGACCGCATCTGGTGGGCGCTCGCGACCCGCTTCGATCCCAAGCGTTCGGCGCAGATCATCGACCGCGGTCGCTCGACGCCGCTCGATCCGGGTCTGCCGATCGAGGCGCGCGAGATTACCAGCCGCATCCTGCTCGACGCCTGTACCCCTTATGAGTGGACCAACAAGCCCAATGAGATCTTCATGGATCGCAGCGTATTGCAGAAAGTATCGGACCGCTGGAACGAGTATGGCTTTGCCGGCGCAAGTCCGGTAGCCGGCATGATCAACCGGCTGACCCGGCCCGATGTGAAAAAGACAACGGGCAAGTAGGTGAAGGGGATCGTCATCGTCTGCAACCTGGACACGCGCGGGGAGGAAATCGTATTCGTCAAGGAACTCATCGCCGGCCGCGGCCACGAGCCGGTCCTGCTGGACTTCAGCATGGAGGAGCCTCCGCCCTTCCCCGGCGATATTCGTACCGAGGACGTGGCCGCGCGCGGCGGGCTGGCGATCGAAGTGGTGCGCGAGAAGTACCGTTCCGATCGCGATACGGCCACCAACAACCAGATCCGGGGCGCGGCCGCGATCGTCGACGATCTGGTCAAGCAGGGCCGCGTACACGGCATTATCGGCATCGGCGGCGGCACCGCCACGCTGGTTGCGACATCGATCATGAAGCAACTTCCCTTCGGCATGCCGAAGCTGATGGCCTCGCCGATGGCCGCGCACCCGGCCTACATCGACAAGTACGTCGGCACCCGGGATATCACCATGCACCACACGGTGCTCGACATCGTGAAGATGAATCCGCTGCTCAAGGCGCAGATCATCAACGCGGTGGGCGCCATTTGCGGCATGGTCGAGATGACGCAGGGAACGCACATCACCTTCGACAAACCCTGTGTCGCCATCTCCTCGTTCGGTTTCGGCGAGATGGCGGTGCAGACGGCGGTCGGCATGCTGGAGGAAGCCGGCTTTACGCCCGTCGTTTGTCACGCGCAGGGCAAGGGCGACAAGGCGATGGAGGAAATGATCCGTGACGGCGTCTTTCACGGAGTGCTCGACATCTGCACTGGCGGCGTGATGGAACACCTGTTCAAGGGAAACCGCGATCCCGGGCCCAACCGGCTGATGGCCGCCGTGGAGGCCGGCATTGCGATGGTGCTCGCGCCCTGCGGCCTCGACATCCTGTCCTACGGTGGCCGCGCCGACATGCTGGAACGGACCGGGGACCGGGTTCAATACGTGCAGGATGCCCTGCGCGTCCAGGTGCGCACCACCGCCGACGAACTGCGCCAGGCCGCGGACGTGATCGCCGAACGGCTCAATCGCGCCAGGGGACCCTGGTCGTTCCTGATCCCGCTCAGGGGCTGGTCTTCGCTCGACAAGGAAGGCCGGCCGATTTACGACCCGGTCGCCGATGCCGCCTTCAGCGCGCGCTTGAAGGAAAAGCTCGCCGACCCGAGCCACCTCAGGGAGGTCGACCTGCACCTGTACACGCCCGAATTCGCGCGCGTCGCGGTGGACGAGTTCCTGCGGCTGTTCAGGACGGCGAAGACGCCGGCAGCATGATTCGCCCCTGGCCCCTTGCGGGTTCAGAACAGGTGTTCAGCGCCGGTCTGTTCCGCGTGACCTGCGACCGGGCCCGATCGCCGCGCACGGGCGAAGAGCGCAATTTCCACGTGATCCACATGGTGGACTGGCTGATGGTCGTCCCGCTGACGATAGACGGCGGCTTGGTGATGGTGAGACAGTACCGCCACGGTTCGCGCGCGGCGAGCCTGGAAGTTCCCGGCGGGCTGCACGACGCTGCGGGAGAATCTGCGGAGACGGGCACGGCGCGGGAACTGGCCGAAGAGACGGGCTATGCGAACGGGGAGTTGGTGCTTCTGGGCGACCTGCGGCCGCAGCCGGCGCTGTTATCGAATACTGCGCACATCTACCTGGCGAAGGGCGTGCAGCCGGTGGCCGGGCAGGAACAGGACGCGGGCGAGGACATCGAAGTGGTGCTCATTGACCGGCGCGAGATACCGGCCCGCATCGCGCGCGGAGAAATCAACAATGCCATGACGTTGAGCGCGCTGGCGATGGCACATTTCGCCGGTCATCTGTAAAGGAGGAGCCGCAATGATGGTGCGCAACTGGATGCAGGCAAACCCCATGACGATCCCGAGTGACACGCTCGTGTCCGAGGCCAAGCGTGTGCTCGCCGAGAGCAATCTCCACGCCCTGCCCGTGGTGGATGGCACAAGGCTGCGCGGTCTGGTGACGCGCGCCAATCTGCTGCGTACGGGGCATTTCGTGCTGCGTACCCAGAACCAGGACGAGATCAACTTTTTCGCTACCCGTCTCAAGGTGAAGGACATCATGGTGCGCAATCCGGCGACCGTTCAGGCGGGCGATACCATGGAACACTGCCTGCTCAAGGGGCGTGAGCTCGGCGTGGCGCAGTTCCCTGTACTCGACGGCGAGCGCGTGGTGGGGGTAATCTCAGCCAACGAAATATTCCAGCTTGCCGCGCACTGTCTCGGGGCCTGGGAGCGGCGCAGTGGTGTTACGCTGGCGCCGGTGAGGCTGGGTCCGGGCGTGCTCGGCCGGATTGCGGACGTGGCCGAGGCCGCAGGCGCCGTCCTGCAGGCCTTGTACCCCGTAGGACGGCACGATGCAGGGCCCGAGGGAGGATTTCCGGAGAAAAAGGTCATCATACGTTTTCATGCCAGCAAGGTGCACGAGATCGTATCCGCGCTGGAGGCGGCAGGCTTTCCGGTGATCGAATCGGTCGACGTGAAACGGCCGGCGATGGCCGCGTGAACGAGAAACAATCGACAGAGAACGCAAACATGAATCTGCCATTGGTGGTCGCAATCACCGGCGCGTCGGGCGTGATTTACGGCGTGGAACTGCTTCGCGTGCTCAAGGAACTGGGGCACCCCACGCACCTGATCCTGAGCGAGGCTGCCCGGATCAATCTTGCAATCGAGACGGACTGCGACATCGATGAAGTCGAGGCCATGGCAACCGTAGTTCACAAGAACAAGGACGTTAGCGCCTCGGTGGCCAGCGGTTCGTTCCGCACCCGGGGCATGATCGTCGCGCCGTGCTCGATCAAGACGCTTTCGGCGATTGCGAATTCATTCACCCACAACCTCGTCGTGCGCGCCGCCGATGTGACCCTCAAGGAGCGCAGGACGCTGGTACTCATGGTGCGCGAGACGCCGCTGCACAAGGGCCACCTGGAACTCATGGTGCGGGCGGCTGACTGCGGCGCGGTGATCCTGCCGCCGATGCCCGCGTTCTATCACAAGCCCGTATCCATCCTCGACATCGTCCACCAGAGCATCGGCAAGGCGCTCGATCAGGTCGGAATCGAGCACACGCTGTTCAAACGCTGGACCGGCCGCGAGCGAGACGAACTTCAACGCAGCTGATGCGGCGCAGCGGATTTCCGTTCTGGCAGTTCTCGATGCGCGTGTACCGCACACCGCGGATTGCGGAGGCCTGCTTGGCGCTGCAGGACGACTGCGGCGTGGACGTGAACCTGCTGCTGTTCTGCTGCTGGATGGGGCGGAGTGGACGGTCGCTCAAGCGTCAAGCATTGCGCGCAGCGATTCGGGCTGTAGCGCCCTGGCAAAGCGAAGTCGTGCAGCCCCTGCGACGCGCGAGACGAACGCTCAAGCAAGGCTTTCGCAGCGTCGAACCGGAATATTGCCGGCTCCTGCGCAAACGCGTCGGTGCCGCGGAACTCGAGGCGGAATATGTCGAGCAGCGCACGCTTGCCGAGCGCGCGGCAGAACTGCCGGTGCTGGCCCGCAAGTGCGAGCCGCGCGTTGCCGCGGAAGCCAACCTCAAACACTATCTGGAACTTCTCGGCTTGCGGCTCGGCCGGCGCGAAGCACGCAATGTTGCAATCCTGATTGCTGCCTGCTCTGCGCGCCCTACTTCTGCACCTGGTCGATGACGATGTCCAGGCCGCTCGCATTCGGCGCGATCGCCTTGCTGCTGCCGAAGAAATCGCCCGGCTGAGGCGTCGCGTTGCCGGACTTGGAAATCCGCGCGCTGACCACCACGCTTGCCTGGGATGACAGTCGCGCGTTCGGCGACATCGCCTGCGTGTCATCGAGACGGAACGAATACGGCAGGTCGCCCGCTTTCGCGCGGACGATCGCGAGCGGCATGCGAGCGCCTTCCGCCGGCCGGGCGAATATGAACACCGCATCCCCGGGAGCCACCTGTTTGGCCAGCGCGGGCGCAAGCTTGATGGTTCCGGTAATCGCGGCAGCGTCGGCGGCGGCGGGCGTCGGCGCAGCCGCAACGGAACTCGCCGGCGAAGGCACCGGAAGCGTTGCCGCGGGCGCGGATGCATTTGCCGCACTGCCTGCGGAAAGCTTGCCGAGACTGCGGGCTTCTTCGATGCTCGCGAGGGTCGAGCGACCGAATTCGGAATCGGCGCCCACCAGCGGGACGATGCGCTCCCAGTAGCCAACCGCAGACGCGTAGCCCTTGCGCTCGAATTCCGCGCTTCCGGCCAGCGCGAGCGACTTGATATGCCTGGGGTCCGCCTTGAGCGCGCGCTTGATGATCTCGTAAGGCTCGCCTTGCAGCGACCGGCCGCTCGCCATCGCAAGCATGTCGGCGTAGTCGGCGAGGATGCCGGCGTCTTCCGGCGAGAGCTTCGCGACGCGCGCGTAGGCCTGCGCGGACTGCTCGAAACGTCCGATCGCGCCATAGGACCGCGCAAGCATCACCCAACCTTCCGCGTCGTCCGGCTTCTGCTTCAGCCTTTCTGCGAGACGCTCCACCATTTCCGCGATTTGTTCCGGCGTCACCGAATGGCCCGCATCGGGCGCCACCGCGGCCCGCGGATCGAGGCCCTGTGGATTGCCGACCCAAAGGTAGACGAATCCGGCGATGAGCGGAATCGCCGCTCCTACCGCGATGGGCATCCAGCGCGGCGCAGCAGCGCGTACGGGGACCGCGCCGCCGGACGTACCGACGTCTTCGATCAGGCGCCGCTCAATCTCGCGTTTCGCTTCCAGGTGCTGGCTTTCCGTGATCGCGCCGCCCGCAAGCTCGCGGTCCAGATTGGCAAGTTCTTCGCGATACAGGCGCACGTTCTCGGCCTGCTGGCTCGTAGACGCCCGCGGCATGTCCGGCCGCAGCATCGGAGGCAAAACGAACAGCAGCGCTCCTGTCACAAACAGAGCGGCGACAACCAGGAACACCGTCACTTGGGAGCCTCCGCCTTGCCTTCGAGCAGGGCCTCGGCGCGTGCCACTTCCTCTGCGCTGAGCGCCTGCTCCTCCGCCTTGCTGCGCCTGCGGGCCAGCGTGACGTACAGGCCGATGATGGCGGCCAGGAGCAACAGGAACGGCCCGACCCAGAGCACCGCCGTGCTCGCCTTGAACGGCGGCCGGTACAGCACGAAATCGCCGTAGCGCTCGACCATGTAATCGACCACCTGGGTATCGGATCTGCCCGCTTTCACCTGCTCGCGGATCTGCTGTTTGAGGTCCACCGCGAGTTCCGCGTGCGAATCGGCGAGCGACTGGTTCTGGCACACCAGGCAGCGCAGTTCCTCCGCCAGGCGCATCGCGCGCTGCTCGAGCTGGGGATCGGCGGCGACGGGTACGGCCTCCTTCGCCGACGGCGGGAGGGAGAACGCGGCCAGCAACGCCGCGCACAGCAGCACGAGCGCACGCTTCATCCTTGCAACTTGCGCACCAGGGGCAGGATCTTGGCGTCGAGGATCTCGCGCGTCACCGGACCAATGCGCTTGTAGCGGATCACCCCCTGCTTGTCGATCACATAGGTTTCGGGCACGCCGTACACCCCGTAGTCGATCCCGATTCGCCCGTCGGCATCCATGATCGACTGCGAGTACGGATCGCCGAATTGCTTCAACCACGCGAGCGCCTCATTGCGCTTGTCCTTGTAGTTCAGACCGTAGAGCGGAACCAGCTTCGAGCGCGAGAAATCCACGAGGAGCGGGTGCTCTTCGCGGCAGGACACGCACCACGACGCCCACACGTTGAGCACCCAGACCTGCCCGAGCAGGTCCTTTTGCGAAAGCTGGCGCTGCGGATCGGCCAGTTGCGGCAGCGAGAACGGCGGCGCCGGCTTGTCGATCAGCGGCGAGGGTACCTCGCGCGGATTGAGTTGCAGACCGACTGCAAGGAAACCCACCAGCACGATGAAAATTACCAAGGGAATCAGATAGCGTTTCATCGGCTGCCCTGCCCCGCCGCGGCACCCGCCCCCGGCTCCGGTGTCTCCTGTCTGCGCGTGGCCATGCGGTAACGCCGGTCGCTCGCCGCGAGCAATCCGCCGAGCGCCATGATCACGCAGCCGCCCCAGATCCACGACACGAACGGCTTGTGATAGATGCGCACGGTCCAGGCGCGCTCGCCGACCTGCTCGCCGAGCGACACATACAGGTCGCGCGTCAGTCCGCTGTCGATCGCGGCCTCGGTCATCGGCATGTTCTGCACTTTGTACAGGCGCTTCTCGGGATGCAGCGTGGCGACGGTCGCGCCTCCGCGCATGACCGTGACGGTGCCGCGCGCGGCGACGTAATTCGGCCCGTTCCTCTCGCCCACATTGTCGAAGCGGAAAGTGTAGCCGCCGATCGTCGACGTATCGCCCGGCTCCATCTTGAGGTCCTGGTCGACCTCGTAGCCCTTGACCATCGCCACGCCCACGACGAATACACCCATGCCGGCGTGCGCGATGAGCATGCCGAGCTGCGCGCGGGTCATCGTACGCAGCTTGCCCCTGGCGCCCGCCGCCGAACTGGCGAAGATCCAGAACGCGAGCAACAGGCCGAAACTCTTCATCGCACTCCATTGGCCCATCACGAACGGCACGGCGATGGCCGCCACCACGCTCACCGCCAGCGCCCATTTCAGCCGCTCGGCGAGTTCGGGAACGCTGGCCTCGCGCCAGCGTGCGATCGGACCCACGCCCATCAGGAACAGCGCGGGCGCCATCAGCGGCACGAACACGGTCTCGAAGTAGGGCGGGCCGACCGAAATCTTGCCAAGCCCGAGCGCATCGAGGATCAGCGGATACAGCGTGCCGAGCATCACCGCGCCCGCCGCCGTCACGAGGATCGCGTTGTTGGTGAGGAGCAGAGCCTCGCGCGAAACCAGTGCGAAACGCCCGCCGAGGCCGATGCGCGGCGCACGCCAGGCGAACAGGGCGAGCGACCCGCCCACCACCACCGCCAGAAACGCGAGGATGAATATCCCGCGCCGCGGATCGGTGGCGAACGCGTGCACGGAAGTGAGCACGCCCGAGCGCACGAGGAAGGTGCCGAGCAGCGACAGCGCGAACGCGAAAATGGCGAGGAACACCGTCCACACCTTGAAGCTGCCCCGTTTTTCGGTGACGGCAAGCGAATGGATCAGCGCGGTGCCGATCAGCCACGGCATGAAAGACGCGTTTTCCACCGGATCCCAGAACCACCAGCCGCCCCAGCCCAGTTCGTAGTACGCCCAAAAGCTGCCGAGCGCGATGCCCAGGGTCATGAAGAACCAGGCCGCGGTGGTCCACGGACGCGACCAGCGCGCCCAGGTCGCGTCCAGGCGTCCGTCCAGGAGCGCCGCGATGGCAAACGCGAAGGCAACAGAAAACCCGACGTAACCCATGTAAAGCATCGGGGGATGGAACACCATGCCCGGATCCTGCAGCAGCGGATTGAGGTCGCGCCCATCCGCCGCCGCCGGCAGCAGGCGATCGAACGGGTTGGACGTGGTGAGCATGAACAGCAGGAAGCCGATGCACACCAAACCCATCACGCCGAGGATGCGCGCCACCATTTCGTCGGGCAGGTTCCGGCTGAACACGCTCACGGCCAGCATCCACACGGCCAGCATCTGAACCCAGAGCAGGAGCGAGCCTTCGTGCCCGCCCCATACTCAGGCGACGCGGTATTCGAGCGGCAGCGCCGAGTTCGAGTTGCTCGCCACGTACGCCACCGAGAAGTCGTTGTTGACGAACAGCCAGACCAGGCACGCGAAGGCGATGGCCACGAACACGAACACGCCCTGAGCCGCAGGGCGGGCCACGGCAACCAGCCCGGAGATGCCTTTGGCGGCCCCGAAAATCGGCAGCGTACCGAGCACCAGCGCGAGGGCCAGCGCGATCGCCATCGAAAATTGACCGATTTCAGGGATCATTTTTTGGGCAGCTCGCCTTTTTGTGCCTTCGCGATCGCGTCGGCGGCTTCAGGGGGCATGTAGTTCTCGTCGTGCTTCGCGAGCACTTCCTGCGCGCGGAACATGCCATCGGACTCGAGGCGCCCCTGCGCGATGACGCCTTTGCCCTCGCGGAACAGATCGGGAAGAATGCCTTTGTACTGCACCGGGATGTGCTTGGCCGTGTCGGTGACGACGAACTGCACCGTTACGCCATCGGGCAGCCGTTTCAGGCTTCCGGACTCCACCATCCCGCCGATGCGGAAGGTCTTGTTGACCGGCGCCTCGTTCGCCGCCACCTGGCTGGGGCTGAAGAAGAACACCAGGTTGCTCTGGAACGCATTGAGCACCAGAGCCGCGGTGATGCCGAGCGCGGCGACGCCGGCGACCACCAGAGCGAGCCTGCGGTTGCGCGGTTTCATGCGTTCCCCTCCTGCCGGGCGCGGCGGGCGCGGCGCGCGAGCCCCCGGCACTCGATCGCTATGCAAAGCAACGTCACGCCGTAGGAACCCCATACGTACAGCCCGTAGCCGCCCATGGCAAGAAAATTCTCCAGGCTGCCCCAGTTCACGCCTCGCCTCCCCGCTCGCGCACCCACAGCGCGTTGCGCTCGCGCTCGAGGATGATCGAGCGCACGCGCCAGAGCGCAGTGACGATGCTGTACATCCATGCCGCGAGCGCGACCAGGATCATGCCGGCGAACATCGTGGCCGCCATGCTCGGCGCCTTGGTGAGGCTCACCGAGGCGCCCTGATGCAGGGTGTTCCACCACTTGACCGAAAAATAGATGATCGGCACGTTGATCACGCCGACGATCGCGAGTACCGCACCCGCGCGGTCCGCGCGACGCGGGTCGTCGATGGCCGTGGTGAGCGCGATGAACCCGAGATACAGGAACAGCAAGATCAACTCGGAGGTCAGACGCGCATCCCACACCCACCACGTGCCCCAGGTCGGCTTGCCCCACAGCGCGCCGGTCCAGAGCGCGACGAACGTGAACATCGCGCCGGTCGGCGCGATCGCCGAAGCCATCATGCCGGAGAGCCTCGTATTGAGGACCAGCCCGATGGCTGCCCAGATCGCCATCACCACGTACAGAAACATCGACATCCACGCCGCGGCCACGTGGATGAAAATCACGCGGTAGGACTCTCCCTGCTGAAAATCCGTCGGCGCCACGAAGAAACTCACGTAGAGCCCGGCGGCGGCGAACACCGCGGCCAGCATGGCAAACCAGGGAATCATCTTTCCCGCAAGCGGGAAAAAAGCCTGCGGCGCGGCGAACCGGAACATCGGGTTGCCGCGGCCGTCCGCGTGGGCTGCCAGTGTGTATGCGTTCGTCATCAATCGAAATCTTCTTTGATCAATCGTAAGCAACCCTCAGCGCCGCGCAGGCCGCCCACGGCGCAACCACGCATGATAGTGCAAGGAACGCGCCCAGCAGCGACAGGTGCGGTCCCGCTCCCATTCCGTTCGAGACGGCGGCCACGCCGCCCGCACCGAATATCAGCACCGGAACGTACAGCGGCAATACCAGCAGCGCCAGCAGTACCCCCCCGCCGCGCACACCCAAAGTAAGCGCCGCACCGACTGCGCCGATCAGACTGAGCACCGGCGTTCCGATGAGTAACGATAGCGCCAGCACCCATAGCGCTTGTTGAGGCAGGTCAAATTGCACCCCCAAAACCGGTGCGAGCAGCGTCAGCGGCAGACCCGACATGAACCAGTGGGCGATGATCTTGCCGATCACGATTAACCCCAGCGGATGTGCGGATATGAGCATCTGCTCCAGCGTGCCGTCGGCGTGATCGGAGGCGAACAGGCGCTGCAACGAAAGCATCGCCGCGAGCAATGCCGCAACCCAGACGATGCCCGGCGCCATGGTGTGCATCAGGTTCGGTTCCGGACCGACGCCGAGCGGAAACAGCGTCACCACGATGACGAAGAACACCAGGTGGTTGAGCACGTCGCCGCGCCGGCGCATCGACAGGCGCAGGTCGCGGGCGATGATCGAACGCAGTCCCTGGAACATGCCCCTCGCCCTCAGCCGAGCGCAACCACGTGGCGCAGGCGCGTCGTGATCGCCACTTCCTGGTGCGTAGTCAGGATCGCCATGCCGCCGCGCGCGAGATGCTCGTCGACCAGCGCGACCACGGTCTCCAGCGCGCGCGCATCGAGCGCCGCGAAATGCTCATCGAGGATCCACAGCGGCGTGTCCGCGGCGAGGCAAAGCCGCGCGAGGGCCACCCGGCGTTTCTGCCCCTGCGACAGATAGCGGGACGGCAGTTTCGCGCGGTGCGCAAGGCCGATGCGCTCGAGCGCTGCGGCACGCTCCTCGCGTGAGGAACTGCGTCCCGCCATTTCGCGCGCGACGGCGAGATTTTCCTCCGCCGTGAACTCGTCCTTCATCGCATTGGCGTGGCCGATGAAAAGCAGGTCGCGCGCGTAGGATTCGCGCAACTCGCGCACGTCCTCGCCGGCCCAGCGAATCTCTCCCGCCACCGGACGCGACAGTCCGGCCACCAGACGAAGCAGGCTCGTCTTGCCGCTGCCGTTCGGCCCCTGCACGAGCAGCAACTCACCCTCGCCGAGCGCGAAGCTCACGCCGGAAAACAGGCGCACATCGCCGCGTTCGCAGGCGAGGTCTTTGACTTCAAGCGTCATTCAAAAATTCTTGGGTAGACCGGCCTGCTTGAGCACCGTATTGGCCATGTGACGCGATACGATCTTCGCATCGACCGGGAACCGGCGCGCGCTGACCGGACTTTCCCAGATGTCGTGATCGCCCTTGCCATGGCGCACGACATGGCAACCGGCCTCTCGAAGCAGTCGAATCACTTCGGGCGTGAGGTTGCGCCCCATCAGGCCGCGTTTCTGATCTGCGCCAAGTGCGCCGTGGTCAGCAACCGCACCGGAATTGAATCGTCTCTCGGGCAGCCGTTTTCTTCCAGCATTTCCGGCACGCGGACATGCAGCAGCGCAATCATGCCCTCCAGCGTCGCAGCCTCGCCGACCAGTCCGGGAACATTGCTGCTCTCGATATACCAGACCCCAGCTTCGACATCCCACTCAACGCGAATTTCGTAGTGCATGAGGCTCTCCAATCATTGGCCCGTGACGCCGCCCGGGAAGTATACCGCCATTGCCGCTCGGGCCGATGCGCGCGAGAGCCGAGTTCCTGTCAGTTCTCATGCAGCAGTTGTCACCTGCAACCCGCGCTTCGGCGTTTGTTCGAGCACGATGCGCTGGTTGACCCATCGGTTCAGGCCACCATCATCCAAGCGGTAGTTGCTCGTCGCTCCTTGTTGGCGGTCTTCTAGCAGCGCCTGCCAGTTCTGAAACTCAAGCCGCGAATGTTGCTCGCATTGACAACACTTGCAAGTGTTCCTATCGTAAGCAACGTGAGAACAGTCCTGCTGTCGGACGAACGCCGCGACATCGCCGAGGACCACTTCGTCGAGTTGGTAGTGTGGCAGGCGCCGCAGCCGGCGCGCGCTTCGGCGCACCTGTCTAAATGGAGATCCTGAGATGAAGACGGTGACGATTTCGGTATCCTCGATGGACGAAACCAAACAGCGGTTTCTGGCGGCCTTCAAAGGCAAGCCGCAGGGTGCGCATATCAGTTTCCCAACCGTGGAACTGCTCTGGAAGGTGCTGGCACCCAACCGCATGGCGCTGGTGCGCGCTCTGACCGGAGCGGGGGCGGTGACCATCCGCGAGGCGGCGCGGCGCGTAAACCGCGATGTGCGTGCGGTGCATTCCGACGTGACCGTGCTCATCAACGCGGGCTTACTCAACCGCATCGAGGACGGCATCGAGTTTCCGTATGAGGCCGTGCATGTGGATTTCATTCTGAAGGCGGCGTAGGCAGGCACGGCGCCAAGAATTCTTGCAATGAAATCCCTAGGCTCCCACTTTCGCGGGAGCGACGGGAATATTTCAGCACACCGCTGACCGCACTCAAAAAAGCAAAAAGGCCTTGCGGGTGACCCGCAAGGCCTCAAAGGGAGACAAATCTCTGGAGATTGGAGGATGCGCTCCCGGTGGTTCTATTGGAACCGCATGACGTAGCTTGCGCCAATGTAATTCACGGTCTGTTTCTGCTTGGCGTTGATGGTCGTGTTGTCGTTGTAGAAGAACGGCACGCCGTTAAAGTTGTATGTCCACTCGTTGAACAGCGTGTGCTGGTAGATGAAGTCCGCGCGGATGTACGACATCTTGTCCAGTGCGTAGTCGGTGAACAGCTTCAGCCTGATCAGCCGGTAGGTCACATCCGGCAGTCCGCCCTGCTCGTTCAGGAACAGCGTGTTCGTCGCCGAGGCGTTCGGATCCTGAACCTGGAAATACTTCAACCTGTCATCGAGGTAGGTCAGGTCGGCGCCCACGTTAACCCGTCCCGAAGGCTTGCCATAAAGTCCCAGACCGAAGCTGTTGTTCCTGTCCTTCAGAGTAGCGTCATAGCCGGTCGAGTGTCCCGCATTGGTCTTGTATGTCCCGTTGGACCAATAGCCGGTCACTCTCCACGACTCGCTCAGCTGATATGTCGCGTCCGCCCCGTACAGGGTAAATCCGGTGTCGCGCAGACCGTGGTCCGTCGCTTCCATGCTGTACTTGTCCTTGTTGTAGTCGGCATATACCTGAAACGACAGCTTGTCGTTTGGAGTCCAGTTCGTCATCAACTTGAACTTGTTGCGCTTGCGGTCTTCCTGGAAGAACGGAAATATTCCAGTTCTCGTGGCGTTCGTGAGGCCGTTGTTGAATATATTGGCCGCGGTGGTAGTCGCCGGAGAGCCGATGGTGCCGCATGCGGTCTGGGAAATCAGACCAGTGTTGCCTTCGATCACCCCCGTGCCCGCGTTCGCAAGACCGCCCAAGCCTTGGCAACTGAGGGAAAGGGGTTTGAGCCAAGGGGAATCCCCGCTGCGCTTGCTCTCGCCATAGCTGACCGCGCCCGTGAGCGTTTCGGACATGGACTTGCGCAATTCGAGCCGCCAGCCCTGGTCTTTGGTCTTCTGCCTGATTCCCGTGATGCCGTTCAAGTTGGCCGATTGGGGGAACGCGCCGAAATCCTCATGCTCGTAATGCACTCCACCGGTCGCAAGATAGTTCGCGGGCAACTTGTAGCTCGCCTCGATCTTGCCGTCCCACTTCCTGGGCGAGGTGACGGTGTTCGTGAAACTGTTGAACGTTGCGGTAGCTGCCGTACTGGAGAATTCCCCGTTGTACAGCGCGCTCGGCGTCTTGTTGCTGGTGTTTTCGTACTTCAGGTCGCCATGCACGTGCAGCTTGTCGAGCGGATGCGACGACAGGCCCACCTGCGCCTTGGTCTTGTTGAGCACGCCGTCGAGACTGTTCCTTCCGGCCGGGGCACCCGTCAGCCCCATGTTGAGGAAGCCCTCGTTCTGCGTCGCATGGGTGTAGGAGTACTTGAAGTTCATCTTCGTCGACGGAGTGAACTTGTAGTTTCCGCCGATGTAGAACTGCTGCGCCTGGTTGTCCGGCCACAACGCCATCGGCAGTTGCAGGATGCCCTGCAATCCCGTCTGCAACGGCAGCGCGGTACCCAAACCATTAACCAAGGTACCCGGAACCGTCGGTGTCAGGTTGCCGTTCTGGTTGGTATAGAACGAGCCGTAATAGCCACCCGAGAGGTTCAGTTTCTGCCCGCTCCAGTTGAGCTTCATGTCGATCTGCCGGATGGTCGAATTCACCGGTTCGGGAAGCATCAGCAACGCCCAGCCGGTCGCGGTGGCCGTCGGCCCCGCCGCGCACGTCGAACCGACCGTTACCGAACTGCAGGGGAAGCCTCTGCCCCACAGGCGGGCCCCGTTCTTGTCCTCGTTCTTGAAGTTGACTTCCATCTGCATCCGGCCATCGAACCATTTTTCGAGGTTCAGGCTGATGCTCTTTCTCTTGAGATCCAGGTTAAGTTCGCTGCCTTGGCCTGGTGCCGATTGGAGAACTACCGTGGGAGTGGTGGTGCCGGCGCCCACCAAGCCGGTCGTGATGGTGCGCGGATCATGGCGCACCACCTCGCTGTAATCGCCCCAGAGTTTCAGGTCGCCCAGTTTGCGGTAGGCGAACCCGACTTCCCGGTTGTCCAACCCGAGATTTCGCCCTTCGAGCGTAAACCACTTGCCCGCGTTCGAGTCGGCATCCCTGTACGTGAAGCCGAGCAGTCCATGGCCCTGCTGGTTGCGCAGGCCATTGAACATGCCGAAGCGCGCGCGGTCCTTTTCATTCCCGCTCGCGATGCTCCCGCCGACGCTGATGGAGTTTCCCGGCGCGGTGAGTGCGTCGATTTCCTGGGCGCCCGCCGCGGACGCGAAGGCCGAGAGCACGGCGAGGGCGATGACGGTCTGGCCGAAGCCAACATTTTGCTTGGATGTGGTCATGATGTGGATCGCCTTTTCTTATCTGAGCATGTACTGCGGCGTCGGGCCGGAGAAGGCCGGGTTGTTGCCCCCGTGGATCTGCGTGTGGCAGTTCAGGCAACCGCGTCCTTGCGTGTAGTTGATGCCGCTCTTGCCGCCCGTGGTGGCGCTGAGCAGAGGACCGTACTTCGCCAGTTCCTGGCCCTGGCCGCGCAGTTGCGCGAGGTTTCCGCCGTGCGGCGTATGGCACTGGTGGCAAAGGAACGGCGGCCGCAGTTTCAGCATGCTGTCGGCGACGGTGCCGTGCGGGTTGTGGCAGATCGAGCAGTCTTCGTTCACCGGCTCGTGCCCGTGCACGAAGGGTCCGCGTTTCTCCATGTGGCACTGATAGCAGGTGTCGACCACGCTGTCGCGCTTCATCAGCGCGCGGCCGATCGAGCCGTGCGGGTTGTGGCAATCGGAGCAGACCACTTTGCCTTCGATGATCGGGTGACGGAAGGTGCGATTGACTTCCGAGCGCTGCTGCTTGTGGCAGGTGAAGCACACTTCAGGCTGCGTGAGCTTGGTGAGCACCCGGTCCTTGCTGTGCATGGTGTGACAACTGGTGCAGGCGGTCTGGCGAACCTGGTGCGTGCTGCCCTCCCAGTGGGTGCGCTTGCTGCCGCCGGCGTGGCAGGTCAGGCAGATCGCGTTCTTGTCGTCCGCCGCCATCGCCTTGCTGCCGGGGTTGACGATTCCGCCGACGCCTCGGCCGCCGCCCGCCTTCACGTGCTCGGTCCCGTCGCTGTGGCAGGTCGAGCACTGGCCCGCATTGGAGGGCCCCCTCAGGTTCCCCTTCGCGCCATGCACCGAAGCGTTGTAGTAACTGGTCTGGTCATCGTGGCACTTGCCGCAGACTTCGGGCCCTGGCCCGGCTGCGACGGCGCCCTGGCTTGCAAAACTCAAGCCCAAGGCCAGGGCAAGCCCCTGAAGTGCGGCGAGGAACGGCTGTTTAAGTTGTTTCATCGAGCGGTCTCCCAGCGATTGCAGGTTGCGGCGATTGTTGTTGGACGGAATGATAGAAAAACTTATTTGCTTATTGATCTTACGAATACAACTCGTTACGTGCCGTTACACAACGTTACAAATGGGAATTAACGGCGAGGGTATTAGCTACGGCACCGCAGTTCTTTGATCGTAATCAAACTCCACTCAAGTACGCCGAACCGGACGCGCCAAGTCCGCCGCATGTCACCCGCCTTTGATCTGCATCAGCATCGACGCACGAGTCTTCTTGAGAATCAGTGCATCGCAAAACAGACAGCTGAATATGAATTCAATGTTCAAGCAACAAATCCCCGTCGACCAGTTCATCGCGAACCTTCCGCTGTTCAAGGAATTCGCGCACGAAGATCTCCAACGCATTGCCGCAGGCGCGGTCCGGGTGCATGCGCCCAGGGGCACGACCGTGTTCCGGGGCGGCGATCCTTGCGTCGGGATCTATGCGGTGCTGTTCGGCCGCCTGAAGCTCGCGCTGCATGCATCGCAGGGAAGTGAACGGGTCATCGACCTGATGGGCCCCGGGCAGACGGCGGGCGAGGCGGCAGTTTTTCTGGACAAGCCCTATGCGGTGACGGCCGAGGCGCTAGAGGACTCCGCACTGATTCTCATTTCGAAGGCGACCGTGCTCGCGGAGGCCGACCGTCATCCGGCCTTCGCACGCCGTATCATCAAGAGCCTGAGCCGGCGCGTGTTCCGCCACATCAGCGATCTGGAGAGCTACACGCTTTGCTCCGCGACGCACCGGGTCGCGAGCTATCTCCTGAACGACCTGCCGTTTCCCGCGCAGAACGATGCAGTATGCGTAAAGCTGCCCGCGGCCAAAGGCGTAATCGCGTCACGCCTGAACCTCACGCAAGAGCATTTTTCGCGCATCCTGCATGATTTTTCGGCCGCCGGCCTGATCGAAGTGAACGGCCGTTCGATCATGATCTCCGATGCCGATGGATTGCGCGAGTGCGCCGCTTAGGCGCACTCCTCGCACTCGCCGCTACTTTACGGGCACGGTGCCCTTGTTGAACATGTAGGTGATCGCCTTGCGGAGTTCGGCATCGCTGAGATCGGCCTTGCCGCCGCGCGCGGGCATGCCGCCGTGGCCGCCGATCGCGGAACGTACCAGCGTATCGAGTCCCTTGCTGAAGCGCGGCGTCCACGCCTCGCGATCTCCAATCTTCGGCGCGCCGTTCGTGCCGGCCTCATGGCACTTGGAGCACTGCGCCTTCACCACCTGCTCGCCGCTGCGCTCTGCGGGCTTGGCCGTCTTGCTCCTGGGTTCCACCCAATCGCCGCCTGACTGGTTGACCATGTAAGTCACGGCACGCCCGATCTCCAGATCGCTCAGATTCGGATTGCCACCGTGCGACGGCATCTGGCGGATCCCCTTGAGTGCATGTTCGGTAAGGCTGCTCAGGCCTTGCGACGCGCGCTTGGCCCACGCGTTCTTATCACCGATTTTCGGCGCGCCATTCGCGCCGGTGGAGTGACAGGACCCGCATGTCGCCTCGACCACTTCCTTGCCGCTGCGTTCCTTGCCCTGGGCGCTCGCCTGCTGCGCCCCCATCGTCGTTATCGCAACTGCGGCGACTGCGGAAACCGCCAGCAAAACCCGCGCTTGGACGAACATGGCGAACCCCTTCTCTTGGACAAGCCGCAGAGTAGCCGAAAAAAACGGACGGGAGAAGCACTCGGGCGCCTGAGAAAAAAGTACTCGGCGCGAACGCGCTAGGTGACTGAACACAAGACGAATATCCGGTTACCACGGATTGGATGCCTGAGGAAAATGTACTTCGCGCATTTTCCCCGTTGGCGGGAGATACGCACTCGCCCGATCGCAGCGAATGAATAACGCATTGAAAACAATATTCGAATCGGCCTCGCGGTATCGATCGGCCGCGCTCTGGCATGGACGTTGCGTCGCACAGGGCGGAGACACACTGCGCAAGGAGGCGATCATGGACGACCGGGCCAGGATACTCGTGATTGACGACGAAGAAATCGTGCGTCTGAGCTACCTCAGGAGCTTGAAGGGTCCGCACTGCAAGGTGAGTTCGGCCCTGAACGGAGAAGAGGGACTGGGCGCGATGGAACGGGATCCCTTCGACGTCGTGCTGCTCGACCTCCGCATGCCCGGAATGGATGGCATCACGGTCCTCAGGAAGATCAAGGAAAAATGGCCCGAGTGCGAAGTGGTCGTGATTACCGGCTACCCGTCCATCGAGTCCGCCAAGGAAGCCGTACGCCTCGGCGCCCACAACTATCTGGTCAAGCCGGTCGGCCCGGATGACGTCGTCAACGCAGCCAACGGTGCGATGACGCAGAAAAAATGGGGCCTGCACAGGGAACGCGCTGGCGCGGAAGTCCGCGCGATCGCGTAGTAGCTGTTGCTTCGCAAGACAGGAGATTGCCATGCGTGCCTTGAGGAAAGTTCTGGTGGTCGACGACGATCCGGTCGTCGGAAAAAGTTTCGAGCGCGTGCTTGCGAAAAAAACTGCGCGGTGATCACCGCAGAGGGCGGGCAGGAAGCATTGGACAAGCTCGCCGAGGGGGACTTCGACGTCGTCTATACCGACCTCAGAATGCCCGGAATGGACGGGCTCGAAGTGGCCGCGCGCGTGAAGCAACGCAAGCCGCGGGTCCCGGTAGTGATCGTGACCGGCTACGGCAGCGCTGCGAACGAGGCGTGTGCCAAAGTGCTGGGCGTTTCGGCATTCTTGAACAAGCCTCTTTCGCCGGAAATGATCGAGCAGAGCGCGCGGGAGGAAATGTGCGATACGCAGGCGGCCGCGGCCGGTGCGGACGCAACGGTGACCATGTCCGAACCCGCGCCGGAGGGCACCGAGAGCCGGTTGACGAAGATCGCCCTGTTTTTCGCCGCACCCTTCATCGGGCTGGCGTATGTCATCGCCTTCCCGTTCATCGGGCTCAGCATGATTGCATGGTACGGCGGGCGGGCGCTATTCAAGCGAACCAGGGCCGACTAGCCGTTTTGTTGAACTGCTGACGTTTCTTGGGTAATGCCTTGACCAGGCCCCACGAGTTAACCCCGATCACGATTCGTACCCTTAACCTGTTCGATCCTTGTCAACTCCCGCGGATATCTCAGTCGAGACGGATGGGGAACGAACTGCAGCAGTACAACGCGTCAATGTGGACCAGGCATTCCATGAAGTTGAAACGCAATGCGAACTTCAAGGGCCGTACTCGTCACTGCCCGCGCGGCCTGCCGGTTTGATCTATAACAACCTTTTCTCAATCCCCGCTTGACCGAGGTAATGAGAATTACCATCATTCTCATATGCGATTGCAACTGGATAACGAGCACAAACAGCCAAGTCATGTTATCAGCGCGGCGCGGTCCGTGCGGCCGCCGAGGATTTCCAGTCAGGCTCTCCTCGGGTCCTGCGGAGAGCTAGTCGTACAACATGGTGGCCGCGAGTACCGGTTGCGCCTGACGCGAAACGGCAAATTGATATTGACCGCGTGACCGCCCGGGCGGCGCAGGCGCCCCCGGTCTGAGTTGCGCGCGCGCAAGCCAGCTAGCATCCCGCCAGCCAGCCAGCGCTTTCCGATACGGGAGAGCTGGCTGATGTCGATTCCGAAATTTCCCGCGCTATGGGCCGCCGCATTTCCGGTCGTGC
Organism: Betaproteobacteria bacterium; assembly: GCA_016195915.1. Taxonomy (GTDB): domain Bacteria; phylum Pseudomonadota; class Gammaproteobacteria; order Burkholderiales; family SG8-39; genus JADGRQ01. The sequence goes on from JACPYS010000015.1 coordinate 205,584, forward strand.
CCCGCGAGAGCTGTCGGCGTCGATGGTGGCAATACCGAAAGAGATACTGCGCGCGCAAAGCGCGCTCTCGCCGGACGACGCGATCTACTACGCGTCCAGCCCTGAATGTTCGACATATTCCCGTTAACCCTGCTTGCGCGCCGCGCTTTTTGCCAATTTTGATGGAGTGGACCATGCGATTTGCACCTGGCCTCGGTCTGATTGCTAATTTCGTTGCTGCTTTTTCCGCCGCATCTTCGGCACTAGCTGTCGAGTACCCAATCGGCGCCCCGCTGCAGCGTTACGGAATGGAGATCACTGCTGTCTATCTCCAGCCCGTCACGATGGAACCAGAGGGCATGATGAAACCTCCCAGTGAGTCCGACGTTCACCTGGAAGCAGATATCAAATCGCTGTCAAACAATCCAAACGGATTCGCCGAGGGCGCATGGATACCCTATCTCAAGGTGCAGTTCGAACTGAAGAAAGAGGGGTCGTCTGACAGCGTGAGCGGAAACCTGATGCCCATGGTAGCCAACGACGGCGCGCACTACGGCGACAACGTCAAGCTCAAGGGGCCAGGCAAATACAAGCTGAAATACCGGATCGACCCGCCTTCAGCGGATCCGCATAACCACTTCGGCCGACACACAGACCGCCTCACCGGCGTGCGGCCGTGGTTCAAACCGTTCGAAGTCGAGTACGAGTTCACCTACGTAGGCATCGGGAAGAAGGGAGGCTACTGATGCGGCACGGCGTTTTCCTTGCATGCGCGGTAGCCCTCGCGCTCAACATTGCCTGTCCGGTTGCTCGCGCGACAACGCAGGACGAGGCCGTGCTGAAGCAGCAACTGCAACGCCTTGCCGATCGTTTGGAACGCGTGGAAAAACGTAACGCCGCGCTGGAGGCGCAACTCAAGGCATATGTCGAACGGCCGACTTCGAAGGACGGAGGGCTCGAACGTCGCATTCAGGCCCTGGAAGGCTACAACAAGCGCCTCGAAGATGCTCTCGATACCGAGAACATTTCGGAGCGCGAGCCGGAACTGGCTACACGGCTCAAAGCGGTCGAGTACAACACTCTCGACATCAAGAAGCAGGCGAAGGTGATCGATTCGATCGAGGGCTTTGCCGCCGGCGCGAGTTTCACTTCCGTGGGCCAGCGAGCGAGCGGAGTCGATACGAAGGGGACCACGCTGAACTACCGCGCCGACATTACCGTGACCACACCGACGGTGAAGACGGGCGATATCGAGAGTAAGCTGTTCGGGCATTTTCGCGTCGGGCAGGGCCGCGGAATCGCCCCGAACCTGACTTCCTTCGTCGGTCCGAATGCCTCGTCATTTCAGCTCGGCACCGCGATCCCGCCGGAGAACAGCGCGGTACTGCTGGCGCAAGCCTATTACCGGGCCGAGATTCCGTTGCCATTCGGTGGCTTTAAACCGCACTCGCGCGAAAAGCTGACGGTCAACTTCGGCAAAATGGACCCGTTCGCGTTCTTCGACCAGAACGCGGCCGCCAACGACGAAACGCGCCAGTTTCTCGCGAGCCCGTTTGTCCACAACGCGCTGCTTGACAACCCGATGGCGGCAAACATCGGTGCCGACGGCTTCGGCTTTTCTCCCGGCGCGCGCGTGGCCTACCGCAACGAGCGCAGCAAGAACGAGCCTTGGGGCCTGTCGTTCGGCGTGTTCGGTGCCGGGCGCAGTACCAATTTTTCCGAAGGTTTCAGGTCGCCCTTCCAGATTGCCCAGGCGGAAACCACGCGGCGGTTTGGCGGACTTACCGGCAACTATCGCGCCTTCCTGTGGCGCAACGGCCAGGCGCCCACCTTCCTGCGTGACCCGAGCGACTTGAACGCGAACCTGCTTCGCCCACATCGCGGTGGCGGCGTGAATTTCGACCAGCGCGTTGACGACTATGTCACGTTGTTTGGCCGTTTGGGATGGGCGAGCGGCGATGGCCTGCCGTTCGATCGCGTGCTCGCGCTCGGCGCCGAAATCGGCGGCAGCTATTGGTCGCGCGGGGCCGACGCCCTCGGTGTCGCCTTTGGCGTCAATCGTAGCAGCGAGGAGTTCCGCAACCGCTCCGCGCGGGTGGTCGACGCGGCCGGCAGACCCGTGTTTGGATTCGCCGCGCACGGCGCCGAGCAGGTCGCCGAAATCTATTATCGCTTCCGCGTCCACCAAAATTTCGAGATATCGCCTGACTTCCAGTTGATTCGCGACCCGGCTGGTAACTCGGCTGCGCGGCCCCTCAAGCTAGTCGGTATCCGCATCCAGCTCAACCAGTAAATCGAATGACCTTCATACGTCCGTTTCGCATGCTTGCGTGGTGTTCCCTGGTTTCCCTGTCGATGCTCTCAAGTGATGCAGGATGGGCCCAAGACCTCCCGACATTCACGCTCGTCGCCCGGGACGGCAAATGGTTTCCCGAGGTACTGGAGGTTCCAGCGAATACACGCTTCCGCCTGGAGATCACCAATCAAAACGCAGGCCCCGAGGAGTTCGAAAGCAAAGAGTTGCACAAGGAACTGGTGCTCGCCCCCGGCGTGACCCGCGTGCTCGTCTTCACGCCGATGAAACCCGGCACGTATCCGTTCTTTGGAGAATTTCATCCCCAAACGGCGCGCGGGCGCATCGTGGCGAAGTAAGGAGCTGTACATGGGAAATGCACTTATCGTCGTGTGGCGCGAGAGCGTCGAGGCGATTCTGGTGGTCGGCATCCTGTACGCATGGATTCGCCGCAGTTCCACGTCGGGCGTAGGACTGCGTCATCTCCTTTTGGGTACCGGCGCCGGAGTCTTGCTGGCGCTAGGCCTGGGCGCGTTGATGCTGGGGTTGCAAAGCCAGCTCGCAGGCCAGGCGCTGGACGCGTTCCAAATTGGCGTGCTGTTCGCCGCGGCGGCACTCATCGCTCAAATGGTGGCCTGGATGAACGTCCATGGGCGCCATATCCGACATGACCTGGAAATCAGCATGACGCGGGCGGCCGAACGGGCCGGCGGCTGGTCCTGCGCGCTGCTCGCCGCTATTGCCGTTGGACGCGAAGGCGCAGAAACCGTGCTGTTCCTTTACGGTATTGCCGCTGAGAGACGGGGCAGCGAACTGTTCGACATGGTGCTCGGGTCGATGCTGGGCTTACTTTTGGCGCTCGCAACCGGAGCGTTGCTCGTTCGCGGCAGCCGCTGGGTCTCGGCGAGATTGTTCTTCGGGGTGTCGAGCGCACTGCTGCTGCTGCTCGCGGGAGCATTGGTAGTGACTGGCGTCGAGCGCCTCGTCGCCTTGGATTGGGTGCCACCTCTTGGCGAGCCGCTATTTGACATTTCGGCGGTGCTGGACGACACCAGTACGCCCGGTGGACTGGTAGGCGCGTTCACCGGCTATCGTGCGCGGCCACCCGGCTCGGTTGTGCTGGTATTTGTTATCTATTGGGCACTGGCCTTGTGGTGGTTGCGGCACGCCGCCAAGGGAGCTGGAAGATGAACGCCACGAGCTTCGCCGTCGCTTCTCCGTCTCTTTCCTCGAGCGAGTCTTCGCGGCTTGCAAAGCTCGGGGAGTGGCTGAAATCTCACCGTAACGTGATTCTTGCCGCCCAGTGGGCGGTGCTTCTCGTATATCTCGTGCTTGTTGTGGTCCCGGTTTTCCTGCCATTGCCTCAACAGGGAGCAACGATACTGGGCAATCTCACACTGTTTGCACAGTTCGCCTTCTGGGGTATCTGGTGGCCGTTCGTCATGTTGAGCATGATGTTCGTGGGACGCGTCTGGTGCGGCTGGCTATGCCCTGAAGGATTTCTCAGCGAGCAGGCGAGTCGCATCGGATTGGGGCGCACGCCCCCGCGCTGGATCAGGTGGACCGGCTGGCCATTCTTTACGTTCATTTGCATCACGGTCTACGGCCAACTGGTCAGCGTATACGAGTATCCCGAGGCATCGTTTTTGATCTTGGGCGGGTCCACCGCCGTCGCGGTCGTCGTGGGGCTGATATGGGGCAAGGGCAAACGTGTGTGGTGTCGATACCTTTGCCCCGCAAACGGCATCTTCGGCCTGCTATCGCGTATGGCACCGCTGCACTTCCGCGCCGACACCGTTGCCTGGAAACGCTGCAAGACCGAAACCGCACCGCATGCGGAGCCGGTGAACTGCGCTCCGATGCTCAATCTTCGCCTCGCCAACAGCAACATTCGTTGCCACATGTGCGCGCGTTGCTCCGGTTACCGAAATGCGATTACCTTGGCTGGCCGCGCCCCGGGGAGTGAAATCGTAGCCCTCACTGGGCGCGACACCAATCCGTGGGAAGTTCGATTGCTTCTGTTCGGCCTGATTGGCGTTGCCAACGGCGCCCTCCAGTGGAGCGCATCTCCCTGGTTGGTCAAGGCGAAGCTCGCTGCCGCCGAATGGCTCATGGCCCACGAGATCTTTGCCCCGCTTTCAGACGATATCCCCTGGTGGTTGCTGACCCACTACCCTGAGATGAACGACGTATTCACTTGGTTGGATGGAGCCATAATTATTGGTTACATTGGTGCCACATCAATTGTCGTGGGCGGTTGGATGTGGCTGTGGCTGCGCGTCGCCGCGGCGCTGCTGCGCGTTCGGGGTGATCACCTGCGCCTCGCCCATGGATTGGTTCCGCTCGCCGGTATCGGCGTATTCCTCGGCCTGTCAGCGCTTAGCGTAACGCTGCTTGCTGGCGACGGCGTGCGCGTGCCCGCGCTTCCCTGGTTACGCGGCGGTTTGCTCGGAACCGGAGCCATTGCCGCTCTATGGCTGGGGCGTAAACTCGTCGCGCGCGCGCCTGCACCGCGCGCACATCGTTTCGCGGCATGGTTGGCCTATGCCGTAGCTACGAGCGCTGGAGTGGTCCCGTGGGTATTCATGTTTTACTTATGGTGATTCTCTGCATCGCGCAACAACCGCTCTGTCCTCAACCCGCAGTGCGACTGTAAGACCAGCCCGCGCAGCAACTGCTCCGGTACAATCGACTCGCGCTCAAACTCCGCGTGCATCCGGGCAAAGATCTCGTTCATCCCGCGAAGTGCCGTGTTCAGAATCTCCCGGATCGAACGCCGCGGATGTTCTGCCCGAACAAGATCGCCAAGCGTCACATAGGTGAACATGCTCTCCTGCGGCACATAGGCTCCACGCGACGTCGCTTGTTCAGGATCACGTACGATGCTTCTATCACCCATCGCCAAATGAATTCGGTGAAATCGCAATGAATGTCAACAAACTGCTCGGCGTATCGCACTAAAATTCCATGCAACCGCAAACCAGGGAACGGCAATGGCAGAACCAGGCAGAAAAGGCACAACCACGGGAGCGATGCATCGCGACGGATTCGTGGTTGCGGCCTTGGTGGCATGGCTCGGGCTGATTCCCGTCGCGGCCCCGAGCGCACGCGCGGCCGACAGCCCGGCGAACACCTTGTCGGACGGCGACAAGAAGTGCCTCACGTGCCACGCCAGCGAAGGAATGACAAAGAACCTTGGCAACGGTGAAACGCTTGCACTGAGGGTTCATGGCGAGGCGTTTGCGAAATCGGTCCACGCCCCGCTCGGCTGTGCCATCTGCCACGCGGAGATCAATCTCGACAAGCATCCCGGGGCGCAGCGGAAGATCGAGACCAGGCGGGGGTACGCCGTCGCGATGATCGAGGTCTGCCGCACTTGCCACGAGGACAAGTTCAAGCTCTATGAGGGGAGCGTGCATGCCAGCCTGCTGCGCGCGGGCATTCCGGTGGCCCCGGTGTGCACGGATTGCCACAGCCCGCATTCAATCGCTCCCAAGGCCGCCGGCCAGCCGATGAAGGCAGTCGCCTGCAGAAAATGCCATGAGACGATTTTCGAAGCCTATGCCGGCAGCGTGCACGGGCTCGCGCGTGGCAAATCCGCCGAGAGTCCGGCGCCGCTCTGCGCCGGCTGCCACCGCGCGCACGATGTGGGCGCGCCGTCGGTGGGAGACCGGCTGAGGAACACCTGCATCGCCTGCCACGGCGGCACGATCGAGTCGCACCAGAGCTGGCTTCCCAATGCCGAGCGCCATCTCGAAGTCGTTTCCTGCCCGGCCTGCCATTCGCCAGGCGCGCAGCGCAAGGTGGACCTGCGTCTGTACGACGGCGTGTCACGGGAGCGGATGGTGGAGAAGAAAGGCGTGCCCCAGTTCGAAGACCGCGCACGCTCGGCCGACAAGGAGGGAGACGGCCTGGACGCGATCGCGTTGCGCAGCCTGCTGAAGCAATTCAATGTCGAGGGCGCGGAAAGGACAACCACGCTGCGCGGCCGGCTGGAAGTGCGCACCGGCGTGGAGGCGCATCAGCTCTCCGACAAATCCAGGGCAGTCAGCAACTGTGACAGCTGCCACCGCGAGGGGGCCGATCCGTTCCAGAGCGTCACGGTGTCCATCGTCGGCGCGGACGGCAGGCCGCTGCGCCATGACGCGCAGAAAGAGGTCCTGAATTCGGCGGTGTCGGTGGAATCGATGCGCGGGTTCTATGCCATCGGCGGCACGAGGATCAAGCTGCTCGACGTCCTCCTCGTCCTCGCCCTGCTGAGCGGAATCCTCGTTCCGGTCGGGCACATGACGGTGAAATGGCTGTTCCGGAGGTATCTCGACCAGATCGCAAAGCAGAAGTCGCTGGAGAACCAGACTGCCGAACCTGCCCGCGGGGGCGACACTCCCGGCAAGCAATAAGGATCCGCAACATGCAGACACTCTACGTTCATCCCCTTCCCGTCCGGATCTGGCACTGGACCAATGCGCTCGGCTTCATCGCGCTGATCGTCACCGGCCTGCAGATCCGGTACGTCGGGCTGATCGGGCTGATGCCGTTCAAGACCGCCGTCAGCCTGCACAACTGGATCGGATTCGTGCTGATCGCAAACTTCTTCGTCTGGTTCTTCTTTTATCTGTTTTCGGACAAGATCAAGGTGTATCACCCGGAACTGAGCGCGATGAAGCACTTTCGCGCGAGCTTCCGCCAGCTCCAGTATTACGGCTACGGAATTTTCAAGGGTGATCCCAACCCGCACCATGTCAGCGCCTACCACAAGTTCAACGCGATGCAGAGCATGACCTACCAGGTCATCATGCTGTTGCTGGTGCCCATCCAGTTCTACACCGGCGTGCTGCTCTGGGACGTGAAGCGCTTCTCCGGCATGGTGGAGCTGTTCGGCGGAGTGCGGGTCGTGGACACCGTGCACGTGCTGCTATTCATCTTCTTCGTCGCATTCATCTTCATCCACCCCTACCTGGCGAGCCTCGGCCACACGCCCACGGCGCATTTCAAGGCGATGTTCACAGGCTACGAGGAAGTCGAAGAAGAAACGGGCCGCGACTCGATTGCATGAAGCGTTGGATCCCCGCTTTCGCGGGGATGACGCGCAATGCCAGGCTACTTGATCTGAGTCACCATGTAATCGAGCGCGGCCTTGACGTCCGCGTCCGAAGCTGCGCCGCCCTTGGGCGGCATGGCGCCCTTACCCTTGATCACACTGGCCGCCAAGGCCGGCTTGCCTTGCTTGAGGAGGGCGTCCCACTTCGCCTTCTCGCCGGTCACTTTCGGGGACATCGCACTGTGGCAACCCGCGCAGGTCTTCTCGTACACCGCCTTGCCGTCAGCCGCGGCCGCCTGGCCCAAGCTGAACAGCGCAGCAAATCCCGCAACCGCAATTACAGTGACTCTCATCTCAGTCTCCTCTTTCTTGGTTTGGAAAGCCTTCCTCAGTGAAGCGCGAGCTACTTGATCTGCGTCAGCATGTATTCCGTGGCCGCCTTCGCGTCATCATCGGACGCCGCGCCACCCTTGGCCGGCATCGCGCCCTTGCCCTTGACGACCGAGGCTGCCAGCGCTGGCTTGCCTTGCTTGAGAAGCCCGTCCCACTTCGCCTTGTCGCCCGTGAGTTTCGGCGACATCATCTTGTGGCACCCCGCGCACGCCTTTTCGTACACCGCCTTGCCGTCGGCCGCCGCAACCTGGCCCATGCTGAACATCGCTGCCATGGCGGCAGCCGAAATCACCGCGAGTTTCATTGCAATCTCCCATCGAGTCAAAAAAATACTGTTAAACGGTGCCTCGCGATAGCCTATAACGTCCCAAGCGCGAGACGGTTTACCGCGACCTCTCAACCAACCGCCCGGCCATCCCCGCTGTCTCTCGCGGTGACCGGCTCAGGCGTCTTGGAGAACCACAGCTGATACATGGAAACGAACCACATGAAGGCGAAGCACGCGCCCATGACCCCCCCGGCAAGCATCACGACCCACGCAAACCATTCATAAATCTTGGTGATATACCAGGCACCGACGTCGAGCACCACGCACACGAACGGGGTCGCGGCGACTGCGCACTTGAACCACACCGGGCGCAAATAGGCGTGGCTGAAGATGGTGCCCATGACGAAGAAGATGAAGGTAAAGCCGAACAGGTGAATGTGCGATACACGAACCAGCGTGAAAATGTCGGCGCCGGTGTCCTTTTCGGTCACCTTCTTCAGGTTGTCGTAGCCGATCAGATTGGGCAGGTGCGGGTTGCTGCCGTCGTGACAGCTCGCGCAGCGCTTTTCCAGCACCGGCTTGAACTGGGTCTCGTAACTTTCGCGATTGGCGCCTTCCTGCACCCACCGGATCAACGGGGCGACCTCGTCCTGCGGCAGCATGGTGGACATCGGTCCGCGCAGCGCGGCTTCCAGACGCGAGCCCTTGCCACTGCCGCGGTAGGCGAGCACGATGTCCTCGTAGGAAAGCATGTTCGGATTCCCGTCCCGGCCGGCGTGAGCGTGAAACAGGTAGATCAGCGCGAACAGGTAACCGAACCCGAGAATGATGAGCGACGCCGTGTACACCACGCGCAAGCTGTAAGGCAATTCCGAATAGTGGTAATAAAGGCGGTGCAGCGGGGCGTCACTCATCGTCCGTTCCTTCGGTCTTGCCTGCCGGTATGCACCTGGGGGATGCGCGGTACGACATCACTTCTCCCTGGTGGCTTGCGGAATCACGAACACCACGGCCCGCGCCTTCTGTCGCGCGTAGTGGGCGGCAAGGTTCTCGATGTCCACTTCGGCCAGCACATCGGACATGGCGGCCATCGGCGGGCTCTTGCGCGCGCGCGTGCGGTAGTCATGCAGCACCTTCTCGAGATAATCCTGGCGCTGCCCCGCCAAGGCCGGCGAGAGGGGATCGGTGCTGTTGCCGTTGACGCCGTGACAGCGGTCGCACCTCTGCGCCCACTCTGCAACCGTCAAAGGCGCGCGCACGTTCGGCGGCTGGGGCTGCTGCGTTGCGTAAAATGCCGCGAGATCCTTCATCGCACGATCGTCCAGAGATGCCACCGGGCCTTTCATCGTATCGTCGGACCGTGATCCGTCCTTGTACTCCTTGATCGCGGCCGCGAGGTACTGCGCGTCCTGCCCCGCAAGGCTCGGGGTAATCGGATTTCCGCTCACGCCCAGATTGCCGTGACACCCGGCACAGGCAGCGGCAGCGGCAGCGGCCTTGCCCGCGGTGGGATTGCCGGTCACCGGGGTCTGCGCGCGCGCAGGTTTTTGAAGGGCATAGTAGAGCGCGACATTATCCATATCCGCATCGCTCACGGCGCCGAGCAGCGACTTCATCATGTCGTGCTTGCGCTGGCCGCCCTTGTAGGCCTTCATCGCCGCGACGAGGTATTTCGGGGCAAACGAAACCAGGCTTGGCATGCCGGGGATCTTGCTGATGCCGCCCTCGCCATGGCAACCGCCGCAGCCCGCCGCCGCGGACTTGCCGGCCTGCACCGGGTCGGGCTTGGCGGGCGCGGGTTTCCCGCTGGGCGCCGCGGCTGGTTGCGGGGGATCGAGGCTCGCGTAGTAGGCGGCCACCTTGACCAGCGCGTCGTCACTCATGTACTTGACGACGCCGTCCATGGCCTTCTCGCCGCGCACACCGGTCTGGTAAGCCCGCAACTCGAGGTGAAGGTAGGCCGGACGCTGGCCGGCAACGTGCGGCACGCCCTTGGTCTTGCTGATGCCGTCCAGTCCGTGGCAGCGTACACATGAGGCTTCCGCTACGCGTTTGCCCTCCGCAACCTCCAGGGACGTGGCATAGACCGCCCGAAGGTCCTCACTCTTGCCAGACTTGGCAGCCGCGGGCTGCGCCTGGGCGAACGCAACAAAATGCAAGCCGCTCGCGCCTGCGGCGAACGTGAATGCGATCAGGAAAAGGGTCCGCACGCCTATGTTCATCGATGTTCGCTCGAAACGGAGCGCCTCATTTCGCCGGCTGACCTGCGTAGAAAGATGCGATGCTTTCGATGACCGAGTCACTGTAAGGCAAACTCATGTTGTGCATCATCGAGCTCTCGCGCCTGTCGTCGCGATAGGCGCGCAGCGCCATGATGAGATAGTCCTTGTCCTGCCCGTTGATCTTGGGTACCGCCAGCGAGGGATTGGCCACATCGGCACGATGGCAACGATTGCATTTTTCCGTCAGCTCCTGAACGAAGGTCGCGCCCTTCTCGGCGGGCTTCGATTTCTGGATCGAATAGAACGCGGCGATATTGTCGATGTCCTTGTCGCTGAGGTGGGCGACGTAACGACGCATGCCCTCGTGCGCGCGGTCTTTCCGGTAGGCCTTGGTCGAATTCACCAGATACTTGGCATCCTGGCCCGCGAGGCTCGGCGTTGCCGCATCGGCGCTCACGCCGTGCGAACCGTGGCAGCCGCCGCATACCGCGGTGAGGGGTTCGCCTGTTGCGGCGTCGCCGAAAGACGGCGCCGTACGCTGCGCCGGGGCCTGGGAGGCGAAATACAGCGCCAGGCTTTCCATATCGAGCTTGGTCAAGCGCGGCAACAAGGCATGCATCGGATCTACCTTGCGTTCGCGATGCAGGTACTCCTGGAGAGCAACCACAAAATAGCGGGGTTGTTGACCGGCCAAACCGGGCGTGCCCGACGTAGTACTGTTGCCATCCTCGTTATGGCACTTCGCGCACGCCGCCGACAGAGCCTTGCCGCTTTCATACGGAAGGAACACCTGCGCATCCTTCGGCGCAGTGTTTGCCGCCGGCGGCAAGCTCGCGTAGTACGCCGCCACGTTGCGCACGTCTGCGTCGCTCATGTGTTCCGCCATCTGCTTGAGCGCGGCATGCGTGCGCTTGCCGTCTTTGTAGGCCTTGAGCGATGCGAGCAGATAGCGCTCGTGCTGCGCGGCCAGATGCGGAATCGCAGGAGCGGCACCGCCTCCATTCGCCCCATGGCAGCCCGTACACTCCTTCTCGGTGAACGCCTTGCCCGCCGCAATATCGGCGGCCGCGGCCGCCGGCTTCCCGGCCTCGGCCTTCGGGGCTGCCGGTTCCTGCCGGTCCGAGCAGCCGATCAGCGCGGCCGACAACACCATACCCAGCACAACGCGTTTCATAGTAAACCTCGAAAATTGAAGATATTCGATTCTGACCCGAAAGGGAAACATAGGCTGGCTCACTTGCCCGCCGACATGCTGCCGAGAAATCCTACCAGCACCAGCACGAGCAGCGTCAAACCGAAAATGATCAGCGTGATGCCCAATATCCTGGCGCCCAGGGTCATGGGCCGCGACGGCGCGTCCACCAGATGCTTCACCAAGTCGCCCGTCTGCAGCAGGCGCTTGTATTCCTCGGTGTGCTCCCGCCGGTACTCTTCGAGCGGCACCGCGCCGGTGAACATCACGATGTCCGGGGGAGGCATCTTGTCGGGCCGGAAGTGGTTGTTGAAGAAGTGCACAGTAAACAGGAACACCGCGGCGAGAAACGCTTCTTCCCCGTGAATGAGCGTGGCGACATTGAATACCCATCCCGGCAGGAAGGCGGCGGTCACGTTCGGGATCCACATCATGACGCCGCTTCCGCCGATGATCGCCATTCCCCAGAATACGGCCCAGTAGTCGAATTTCTCCCAGTACGTCCACCGGTCGAACACCGGCCTCGGTCCCTTGCCGAAGAACCATTTGAACATTCCGATCGCGCCGTAGAGATCCTCCCAGCGCGGCACCAGCGAGTCGGGTCCGAACCAGTTGAAGGTCTTCCACTTCTTGCCCAGGTGGAATGCGAGGTAGACGAGGTGGATGAAGAATATCCCCAGCATGGTGACGGCGGCGACCCGGTGCACGATTGCTGCGCCCTTCGGCCCGCCGAAGGCGTTCATGATCGAGCGCGCCCAGCCGGTTTCCGCGTAAAAAACCGCCATTCCGGTCAGCACGAGCGTCATCACGCTCAAGGCAAACACGAGGTGCGCGGCACGCCAGACGGGGCCGAAGCGCTGGTACTGCTTGCCCCCGGCCTGAGGCAGTTCCGCCATTTCGACGTGCGGCTTGTGCTTGCCTTCCTTGCGGTCCCGGTACTCGCGGTAGAACCACAGCGCCGAGTGCGTCCAGAAGAACGCGAACACGCCGAGCAGCAGCGCAATCATGAATTTCGACGCGAGCCACAGATCCGGATAGCGGCCGAAGTCGCCAGTGCTGCCGTGCGGGTTGAAGGTGACGAATCCCTTGGTCGCGCCCTTGTGGCATTTCTGGCACGTTTGCAGGCGGTTGTCCGGATGCACCGACGATGCCGGGTCCTTCACCCGTTGTATGGCGTGGCTGCCGTGGCAGTCGAAACATTTCGCGGTATACGCGTATCCCAGCGTGTTGACCTGCCCGTGATAGGTCTGCGTGTAGCTCTCGAAGCTGTCCTGATGGCAGTTGCCGCAGTTCTTGGTGATCACCAGCCTGGTCGAATCCATTCCAGGATCGTCGACATCGTGCGTGGTGTGGCAGTCCGAGCAGATCGCCGCCTTCGGGTTGCCTTTCCCGAGCACTTCCTTGCCGTGCACCGAGGTCGCATAGGCGGCCCGTTCCTTGACGTGGCATTTTCCGCAGGCGTTTGGAATATTCAGGCGCCATTCCGCGCGGATGGCGCTGCCTCTCGGATAGACGTAGTGCGCGTCGTGGCAGTTGTAGCAGGTGGCGTTGGTGCGCGACTGGTCCGCCCGGTTCGGCCGCGCATGAATGGATTTCATGAAACTGTCGATCTGTTTGACCACCACGCCCAGCTTCGTGTACTCCGGGGTGCTCGTGTCCGCCTGGCTCGCTTTCCACAACTCCTCGTGGCACTGCACGCAACTGACCTTGATATTGCCGCCCTTCAAGTGGGGTACCTGGGTAATGTCCTTGTGGCAGTCGACGCAATACCGGCTTCCGTGCACGCTCTCGCCGAACTTGCCCTTGATCACGTGCAGCGAACGCGGCTTTCCGTCCGCGCCGGGGATCGCGAATCCTTCGTTGCCGTGACACGCCAGGCAAACCGCGTTGTCGGTCTTCTCCGCGGGCGGTTCCGCAGGCTTGCTGGCGGTGGCCGCCGCCGATTTGGATTCGGCGGCCTCGGCGCGCTCCCTCCCGACGCCCCATGTGCCCGCGAGGCATAGAAGACTTGCGGCGATCCACGCGGCAAACCGCGAACCACGTACGACCTTGGATTTCCGTGTCGAATGCACCATTGTCTGCGTGTCTGCTGCGGTTATCTGGAGAGGACGTGATCCGGCTTCGGCACCCACGGCGGCAACAGGCGCGTGAGCACCCACAGCAGGCCGAACGGGAGAGCGAACACCATCAACATGGTGAGCAGGCCCTCGCGCCCGAGCAACGGCGCATGAAAGCTCAGGAGCCCTTGCAAGGTCTTTGAGAGTTCCTGTCCGCCGATCACCACGTTCCAACGCATGGCGAACACGGACACCAGCATCAACAGCGCCGAAATCGTCACACCGATCACCATCTGCCGGTCCTGGGTGCTGCGCCACATGAAATAGGTCATGATGAAGAACGCGATCACGGCAAAGCCCATCTGGAGCACTCCCAGGCTGAACCCGAGCGGCCCGATGGCCATCGCGACGATGGTTTCAATGCCCTCCCTGCCCTTGTAGATCATGTTGGTGAATTCGAGGAACTCGAGAACGGTGGTGAAAATCAGAAAACCCCACAGCATGTACGCCATGCCTTTCAGGCAGTCGAGGTCGACCGGAACCTTGCGCACGCGCGAGGTCACTACATACAGAACAATCAGGATCGCGATCCCCGAGGTGATCGCAGAAACCAGGAAGATCACCGGCATCAGGTCGGAACCCCACCACTCCCTCGACTTCAGGGAACCGAACACAAACCCGACGTAGCCGTGCAGCCCGTGCGCGCCGACAATGCCGGTCACGGCAAGTGCCTTGAGCCATTTCGCATCGTAGGCCTTGGTGTTTGGGGAGATTTCATAGGACCCCAAGCTGAGCACCCGGTAGAACAGCCCCAGCAGGCCCTTGCGCTCCTGCGCCCAGGCAACAATGTTCTCGCGGTAGGCAAACCAGATTTCAAGTGATACGAGGACGACATAAAAGGTGGCGAAAAAGCCGAACGCGGCAAACGCAGACGTCAGGTGAGGCGTCAACAGGACGTTCATCGACCGCTCCGGGTGTCCCAGGTGCAGCAGCAGAGGCACCGGCACGAAGACCATGAACGACAGCGAGGTCAACAGCGCGAAGCGGGCCACCGGCCTGAACCGCGGCACGCCGAAGACGTGGTAGAAGGTCGCCACCGTAAACGAGCCCGCAACGAGACCGGTGATGTACGGATAAATGACGATCATCAGGCTCCAGGGAATGACCGTCTCGTTCGGAAAGACGTAGCCGGTGAATGGAGCGGCGTCGAACAAGGCTTCCATCACACCACCTCCTTCTCTATGCCCACGTAAAACACGTTCGGCGACGTGCCCATCGCGGGCTGCAGAACCTGGACCCGGTTTTCGCGGATGAACCGGCTGATCGGGCTCTCGGGGTCATTCTGGTCGCCGAAGATGCGCGCATCGACGGGACATGCCTCGACGCAGGCGGGCTTCAGCCCGCGGGTGATGCGGTGATAACACCAGGTGCACTTGTCGGTGACTTCGTGTTTCGGATTGAACGACCGCGCGCCGTAAGGGCAGGCCTGAACACAGTACTGGCAGCCGATGCAGTAGTCGTGATCGATGAGCACCACACCATCCGGGGTACGGAAGGTGGCCCCCACGGGACAGACCTGGACGCACGGCGGGTGCTCGCACTGATTGCAGAGTTTCGGCACAAAGAACGCCTTCTCGACCTTCGCGTCCCTGTAGCGGTTATCGAACCGGTATTCCGTTTCCGAACCCGAGGCAGCGATGTTTCCCGGATCCGCCTGGCTGTCTATGCGCGGAGCTTTTTCCCCCTTCAGATAGACATAGCGCTCGACCCAGGTACGGAAATGGTGTGCATCCCGGGAGACGCCATTTTCGGTCTTGCATGCCTCGACGCAACGCAGACAGCCGATACAGCGCGTCGCATCGATGCCGAACCCCCAGCGGTGCTTGGTCCAGTCGTAACCGGTCCCGGCGAGTGCGGGGATGGCGGCGGCCAGGCCGCGCCTTCCCATGAGACCCACCGAAAAGAGCGCCGTGCCGGCGTAAACGAAGGCGCGGCCCAGCAATCGCAGCAGGCGGCGGCGGTCCGGTCGGTGCTCGCCGATTTTCCACTTCATGACGTGGCTCCTCCTACAGCGGCAGCATCGAAGGCCAATGCGGCCGCGGAACTCATTTGCATTTCAAACCGGCATAATAGGCGGCAAGCTGGCCGATCTCGGCTTCGCTCAACCCCTTCGCCAATCCCGCCATCATGGGATTCCTGCGCGCGCCGCTTTGGTAGGCTTTGAGCGCATTGACCAGATACGCTTCCTGCAGGCCCGCGAGGCTCGGCCACGCCGGATTGCCGCTGACGCCCTCGGCGCCATGGCAACTGGCGCAGGCCGCAGCCTTCGCCTTGCCCGCGGATGCAAGCTGCGCAGAGCTCTTCGAACCTGCGGCCTTGCAACTCGCGTCTGAATAGAACGCTGCCAAATCGCCGATGTCTGCTTCGCTCAATCCCTTAGCCTGGGCGCTCATCATGGGATCTGGGCGTGCACCCGACTTGTATGCCAGCAACGCCCCGGCCAGATAGCCGCGCTGCTGCCCGGCGAGGCTCGGCCATTCCGGATTACCGCTGACACCTTCTGCGCCGTGGCACGCTGCGCAAGCGGCGGCCTTTTTCCGCCCCGCGGCGGCATCGCCCGGCTTGCCAGCCTTTTGAGCGCCTGCCGCACCGATCTTCGGAGAATGGGGGTTGTGACAAACGATGCACTGTTGTCCGCCCGCGTGGCTGCTCACCTCGATTTGCTTCTGCGCCGCAGGCCGGCCCGGCATCTTCTCGTGACAGAGCGTGCACAGCTTCACCGAGTCGGCCGGAATCGCGAGCTTGATGTGTTCGAGCCGCTCACCGGCAATTCGGACACGCGTGGACTTGCCTGCAAGGTCGACGGTTACCGCTGCCTTCGCGGACGGATGCTTCGCCGCCGCGCCGTGGCAGGTCTCACAGACAACCACCTTGTGGATGCCCGCGGTCCACTCGGCATGCCGTTCAGCGTGACACGACTGGCAATAGCCGGGCCCCTGGTACATCGGTTCATCGGCAGCAATCTCGGCGACCGCGTCACCCCGGTAGATGCCGTACCTGCCATACGACTTGTCCTGGAACAGAATCCTCGCAATCAGCGCAATTGCGCCACCAATGGCAAAAATGAGAAGCAGGCGGACAATGTGCCGAGGCATGCGGCTTTCAGAATCGGCCATGGGAAATGAGGCCTGCGAACGCTAGGTTCGCGCGCTCGGAATGGCATCGCGAAAGCGATCTGGCACAGCTCGCCAATACATCCTTCTTCGCTCGCATGGAAGCCTTTCCCCTCAATACAGGACGCGGCGTCGCATACTCGCAAACTTTGAAGGATGGCCGTTTGAGCCAGATCAATAAACCATTTAGCCCAGGCGCGGAAACTTCGCGCAGAAAAACAGCGGGTTGAAGCGGTTGCTTGCGTCAGCTCAGAAGCGCGCCGCGCGGCCTACCGCTCCCGCGATGGACTGCGCGGCCGCCTCGATTGCCTCGCGCGGTTCGCCTTCGACCATCACGCGCAGCACCGGTTCGGTGCCCGAGGGCCGCAACAGTACGCGTCCGCGCCCGTTCATCCCGGCCTCGGCATCGCGCTGCGCAGCAGAGATCGCGGGATGTTTCTTCCAGTCGAAATCGCTCGGCACACGCACGTTCACCAGCACCTGCGGGTACATCACGAGGTCGCCGGTCAGCTCGGCCAGCGACAATCCCGATTCGCGCAAAGCCGCCAGCACCTGCAACGCGGAAATGATTCCGTCTCCGGTGGTGTGCTTGTCGAGGCACAGGATGTGCCCCGAATTCTCGCCGCCGTACAGCCAGCCGCGCTGTCGCAGCAGTTCGAGGACGTAGCGGTCGCCCACGCGCGCGCGTTCGAATGCGATTCGCATCCTCGCGAACGCCTGCTCCAGGCCGAGGTTGCTCATGAGCGTTCCGGCCACAC
The DNA here is from genome assembly GCA_016195915.1 of Betaproteobacteria bacterium. Classification (GTDB taxonomy): domain Bacteria; phylum Pseudomonadota; class Gammaproteobacteria; order Burkholderiales; family SG8-39; genus JADGRQ01. The sequence goes on from JACPYS010000015.1 coordinate 222,960, forward strand.
CCGCAACGCGCGTTTTCGACGTCTGGTGCTTCACGATCGCGTACAGCAACTGGTCGCCATCGTAGTGCCTGCCTCGGTCATCCACCATCACCAACCGGTCGGCATCCCCGTCGAGCGCGATGCCGAAATCGGCTTTCTCGCGCTCGACTGCGGCTTCCAGCGCCTGCGGCGCGGTGGCGCCGAAGCGGTCGTTGATATTGAATCCATCGGGTGCATTGCCGATTGCCACCACGTCCGCGCCCAGTTCGTGGAACACGTGCGGGGCAACGATGTAGGCGGCGCCGTGCGCGCAGTCCACCACGATCTTCATGCCGTGCAGGTTGAGCGCAGCGGGTACGCTCGATTTGCAGAACTCGATATACCGTCCGGCGGCATCGTCGATGCGCCGCGCGCGGCCAAGCTGCGCGGCCTCGTTGCAGCCCATGGCGCCGGCGAGACTGGCCTCGATTTCCGCCTCGATCTGGCCCTCGAGGTCATCGTGCAGCTTGAATCCATCGCCGGAAAAGAACTTGATGCCGTTATCCGCATAGGGGTTGTGCGAAGCGCTGATCACGATTCCCGCCGACAGGCGGAACGCGCGCGTCAGGTACGCAACGCCGGCGGTCGGCAAGGGACCGCACAGCTGCACGTCGACGCCAGCGGCGGAAAACCCCGCTTCAAGCGCTGCCTCCAGCATGTATCCCGAGATGCGCGTGTCCTTGCCGATGAGGACGCCGGGGCGCTCGGTGGAGCGCGCCGCCTGCCCCGCAAGCACCTTCCCCGCGGCGTGCCCCAGGCGAAGCACGAAGTCCGCCGTCATCGGCGCGCGGCCTACCGCTCCGCGCACCCCGTCCGTGCCGAAATATTTTCGTTTCATCACGCTTTTCCCCGTACCGCCGACCATACCGCGAGTGCATCCCGCGTTTCGGCCACGTCATGCACCCGCACTATTCTCGCACCGCCCTGCACCGCGAGCAAAGCGGCGGCGATGCTTGCGGCAAGGCGCTCACCCACCGGCCGGCCGGTGATGCGCTCGAGCATCGACTTGCGCGACACGCCCGCCAGCACTGCCACCCCGAGATCGCAAAAATGCGGCAGCCCGCGCAGCAGCGCGAGATTGTGCTCGAGGTTCTTGCCGAAACCGAATCCCGCGTCGATCGCAATGCGCGCAGCCCCGATGCCCGCCGCGCGCGCCGCGTCGACCCTCTCAGCGAGGAACCCGCGCACCTCCGCCACCACGTCACGATAATACGGCGCGTCCTGCATGCGCGCAGGATCGCCCTGTTTGTGCATCAGGCATACGGCCGCTCCGCTGCCCGCGAGCAGCGCCAGCGCGCCGTCAGCGCTCAGCGCATCCACGTCGTTGATCATCGAAGCCCCGGCGGCCAGCACTTCGCGCATGATGCCCGTTCGCCGGGTGTCTACTGAAATCGGCGCGGCGAAACCCGCCAGACGCTCGAGCACGGGCATGATCCGATCCAGCTCCTCCTGCTCGCTGACCGGTTTCGCTCCAGGCCGCGTGGATTCGCCGCCGACATCGATGATCGCCGCCCCGTCTTCGAACATGCGCTGCGCGTATTCCGCCGCAGCCGACGGACCGGGATAACGTCCGCCGTCCGAAAATGAATCGGGTGTGACGTTGAGCACGCACATGACCAGGGGGGAATCGAGCGGCAGCGAAAATCTCCCGCACTGCAGGACCATAGCCTGTCTTGAGTTTGTCTGAAATTCCCGGCGTTGCTGCGCAGGCAGTTTCTGCGCTGCAACGCATCGTGGTTCCGCTTGTTTGAAAACCCTGGCGTTGCTGCGCAGGCAGTTTCTGCGCTGCAACGCGTCGTAGTTCTTCAGGCGCTGTTCGCCGGCGCCGCCGCGCTGTGCGTTCCGTCGCTCGGCTTCGGCGGTTCGGGCGTCGCCGAGACCTTGGGCTGCCGCGGCGGCTTGCCGGCCATGATGTCGTTGATCTGGTCGGCGTCGATGGTCTCCCACTCGAGCAGGGTGCTCGCCATCACTTCCACCTTGTCGCGGTTCTCCTCGATCAGCCTGCGCGCGAGCGCGTACTGCTGGTCGATGATGCGGCGGATTTCGTTTTCCACGCGCTGCAGCGTCGCCTCGGACACGTTCTTGTGCGTGGTGACCGAACGGCCGAGGAACACCTCGCCCTCGTTTTCACCATACACCATGATGCCCATCTCGTCGGACATGCCCCATTGCGTCACCATGCTCCGCGCGAGGTTCGTGGCCCGCTCGAAGTCGTTCGACGCCCCGGTGGTCATCTGGTTCATGAACAGTTCCTCCGCGATGCGCCCACCGAACAGCATCGCGATGGTCGACAGCAGGCGCACCCGGTCCTGGCTGTAGCGGTCCTCGGTCGGCAGTTGCATCGTCACGCCGAGCGCTCGTCCGCGCGGAATGATGGTGACCTTGTGCACCGGATCGGTCTTCGGCAGCAGCTTCGCCACCACCGCGTGGCCGGACTCGTGATAGGCGGTGTTCTTGCGTTCCTCCTCCGGCATCACCATCGAGCGCCGTTCGGCACCCATGATGATCTTGTCCTTGGCGCGTTCGAAGTCTTCCATGTCCACCAGGCGCTTGTTCTTGCGCGCCGCGAACAGCGCAGCTTCGTTCACGAGGTTGGCGAGGTCCGCGCCGGAAAATCCGGGCGTGCCGCGTCCGATGACTTCCGCCTTGACGTCCGGCGCGAGCGGGACTTTTCGCATGTGCACCAGCAGAATCTGCTCGCGGCCGCGGATGTCGGGCAGCGGCACCACCACCTGCCGGTCGAAGCGCCCGGGGCGCATCAGTGCGGGGTCGAGAACGTCCGGCCGGTTGGTCGCGGCGATCACGATCACACCCGAGGTGTTCTCGAAGCCGTCCATTTCCACCAGCAACTGGTTGAGGGTCTGCTCGCGCTCGTCGTTGCCGCCACCCAGGCCCGCGCCGCGCTGGCGCCCGACCGCGTCGATCTCGTCGATGAACACGATGCAGGGCGCATGCTTCTTCGCCTGCTCGAACATGTCGCGCACGCGCGCCGCGCCCACGCCGACGAACATCTCGACGAAATCGGAGCCTGAAATGGAGAAGAACGGGACTTTCGCTTCACCCGCGATGGCGCGTGCCAGCAGCGTCTTTCCCGTGCCCGGCGAACCAACCATCAGCACGCCGCGCGGAATGCGCCCGCCAAGCTTCTGGAACTTCGACGGGTCGCGCAGGAACTCGACCAGCTCGGCGACCTCCTCCTTCGACTCTTCGCAACCCGCGACGTCCGCGAAGGTGACCGTGTTGGTCGATTCGTCGAGCATGCGGGCCTTCGACTTGCCGAAGGAAAACGCACCGCCGCGCCCCCCGCCCTGCATCTGGCGCATGAAGAATATCCATACGCCGATCAGCAGAAGCATCGGGAACCACGACACGAATATGTTCATCAGGAGCGAAGGTTCCTCTTCCGGCTTCGCGTCGACCTTGACGCCGAACTTGAGCAGATCGGATACCAGCCACAGGTCGCCGGGCGAATAGCTCGTGACGCGCTTGCCCTCGGTGGTCGTCGCTTTGAGCTGCCTGCCCTCGATCGTCACCTTCGCGATGCGACCGGCCCTTACCTCCTCGAGAAACTGGGAGTATTCGAGCGGCGCCTGCGCGGCCTGGCGGCTACTGAACTGATTGAACACGGTCATCAGGACAAGTCCGATGACGAGCCAGATGGCCAGGTTCTTTAACATGTTGTTCAAGGACTTACTCCGTGCTTTGCAAGCAGTACCAAATGTTCCAATTCTAATACTAATACTAATCCCCATGGTGCGGGGCCCGCGCCAGCAAATACGTCTCCCTGCTCTCCTCGCGCGACGCCTTGGGCTTGCGCGTCGCCACCGACGCAAAAGCCTCTCGCAACTGCGCGAGCACTTCCCCGAAAGCCTCGCCCTGAAACACCTTCACGAGGAAAACGCCGTCGGACTTCAGCACCTCACTGCCAAATTCAATCGCAAGCCCTACCAGGCGCGCGGCGTTGGCCTGATCCACGCTCGCGATGCCGCAGAGCTTGGGCGAAAGATCTGAAAGAACGACGTCGGCAGCGCCCTCCAGCGCAGCGCGCACGGCGTCCCGCACCGCCAAATCGCGAAAATCACCCCTTAGAACCGTTACCCCCGAAATGGGGGCGATTTCGAGCAGATCAACTGCTACGACGCGTCCCGATTTGCCCACTTTGCTCGCCGCAACCTGTGACCAGCCCCCGGGTGCCCCGCCGAGATCGACCACCCTGGCGCCGCGGCGCAAGATGCGTTCGCGCGCATCGATTTCCTGCAGTTTGTAGGCGGCGCGCGAACGCAACCCGTCCTCGCGCGCCCGGCGCACATAAGCGTCCTTCACGTGCCGCTGCAGCCACGCGTTGCTGGATTTGGATCGTGCCATCTCTTAGACTCGGGTCATGATCGCATCCGCATTGTCTCCCGCCCAGCGCCGCGAACTGAAGGGGCGTGCGCATTCGCTCAGTCCTGTGGTGCTCGTCGGCGGGGACGGGCTCACGCAGCCGGTGCTCGACGAGATCGAGCGGGCGCTGGGTTCGCATGAGCTGATCAAGGTTCGCGCTACCGAATCCGGCCGCGAACAACGCGCGCAGATGATTGCGGAAATCTGTGAGCGTACCGGCGCACAACCGGTACAAGTCATCGGCAAGATGCTGGTGCTGTACCGGCGCAAGCCCGAGCCACCAGCACCTCCGCCCCGCGAGGTGCGCCCGCGCCGCCGCAAGACCAGGCGAAAGCTGGCGTCGCGCCGCGTAGCGCCGCCCAAGAAGTATTGGTACGGGGTGTAGCGCCGGCGCGAACGTCTGCAAGGCGCGCGTGCCGGTGGTGCCCGTTCAATTCGACTGTTTTTGCACGCGCCGCTCGAACTGGAGCCGGCGCGCGCGCATGAACTCCTGCAACGAAATACGCCCGTCCCCGTCGGTATCCACGCGCTCGAACGCTTTTGCAATCACGGGAAATCGCCCGCGCACCTCATCCGGTGACAGGTAGCCGTCGCGATTCGTATCGGCAGCAAGAAACTCCGATTCGACTTCGCGCCGCAGCTTGTGCAGCGCTTCATCGGCGGCGGTCGCGACGGGCGGTCTCGTCTCCGACGCGATGCGCTCGGCCTGCTTCGCCGAGTCGATGCGCGCCGCGCGCTGCCACACGAGAAACCCGGCGAGCGCAACCAGCGTAAGGATCACGCCCGCGGCCGGCACGATCCAGCGGCGGCGCAACGCGGGCTTCGGCGGGGGCGCATCGAGCGGCGCCGGCGCGGTCGGTTGCAACACCGTGCTTTCCGCTCCAGCCTCCGCCGGCGCCGGAGCCGGCCGGGTGCCTGCGTCGATCAGCGCACTGTGCCAGGCCGCGACGTCCTGCGGCCGGCGTTTTTCGTCGAGCGCCAGCGCCCATTCGATCGCACGCAGGAACGGCTCGCTGTAGAGACCGCTCACGCGCGCCAATGCCTCACCGACGCTATCGCTCTTGATGCGTGATACCGCATCCGGCGGGCCGGCGCCTGTGACTGCGCGGAACAGGACGCCGCCGAACGCATACAGGTCGGTCCATGGCCCCTGGTGGCCGTCGCTCACGTACTGCTCCATCGGCGCATATCCGGGCGTGAGAACCGCCGTCAGATTCCGCGTCGCCCCGCCGACCGACTGGCGCGCAGCACCGAAATCGATCAGCACCGGATCCTCTCCTTCGCGCACGAAAATGTTGTCGGGCTTGATGTCGCGGTGCAGGAATCCCGCCGCGTGGACCACGCGCAAGCCATCGAGCAACGGTGCGACGAGCCGCTTGAGCGCAGCCTCATCGAGCGGCGGCTCGCGCTTCAGGCGCTGCGCGAGCGGCGCGCCGCGCTCGTAGTCCATGACCATGTAGCCGGTCCCGTTCGCTTCGAAAAACCGGCTCACGCGCACGATATTTCGATGGTTGAACCGCGCCAGCGTGCGCGCTTCCAGAATGAAACGCTCCAGTCCCCAGCGATAATCCGCCTCGCGCTCGCTCGTGAGCGGAACGACGGTACCGTCGGCCGCGCGCATCGCCAGCTCCGTGGGCAGGTACTCCTTGATCGCGACGTATTTCTCGAGGTGCGTGTCCAGGCCCAGATAAGTCATGCCGAACCCGCCGGCACCGAGCACCGAATCGATGCGGTATTCCTGCAGCATCGCATCGGCTTGCAGCGCGTTGCGGTAGATGTTTTGGGCACGTGCCATCGCAGGTCCCTGGAGCTAACTCCGGCGCAGATGCGCGAGCGCACGCTCGATGAGCGCGGCGTCGGCCCGATCCTTCGGGCGCACGCCCTGCTTGGTCTTGAGCAGGCCTTCCAGATCGAGCACGCGCAGCGGCACGCCGTCGATGTCCACCGTGACAACGTGGCTCTTGAGTTCGTCCCAACTTCTGCCGGCAGCGGCGGGCAACACGTCCACCGTGATCTCGTCATTGATCCGGATTGCGTACTGTTTCTGGGTTGCGAACACATCGGGATCCGATTGCAGTTCCTTGGTCGCCTCATCCGGCAGCTTCGCGAGCGCAATGATCCAGCGCCTGCTGTTGGCCACCGAAGGCTCGACAAGTATGTCCACATCCTCGGTGAAGCGGCTCAGCCCATGGGCTGCAAGGCCGTAACCGCCTAGCAGCGCGTACTCGACGCCGGACTCTTCGAACCAGCGTGCGATGCGAAGGACGTCATCCCAAGTCGCGGGACGGGTGTATTCAGCCACGCGACCGGGCCAGCGCGACCATGGCCTCGACCGTCCAGCGCTCCCTGTCGCGAATCATGTCGTCGTGGTTCGCATAGCGGATTACGCCCTTCGGCGTTCGCGTCAATTTTGCGGCCATCGCGGCAAGCGCCGCGCGCGCGGCAGCGCTCGGCGGGCGGCCGACCGGGAGCGTGAGACGGCGTCCGACCGTGCGAGCGATGGGCTGTTGATCGAGTGTATCGGTACCCATGCGGAGATTCTACGCCTCGCGGCTATACGCCGCGGTATCCGGCCTCGCGCTGATGCCGGACGCCGAGGCTTTCCGCCGGGGACTACTCGTACAAGGCGGCGCCTCCCCTCCGCGTGGAACGCCGCGCGCACTTCCTCGGCATCGAGCTTCTCGCAGATCGCCTCCAGCATCAGGGCATGCGCCGTCGTATCGCGCGATGCCGCCAGCCTCGCGAGCCGCTTCTTGAGATCATCGGAAACCCTGAGAGAAACCGCCACGCGCGCACTCCGTATGACAAGTGAGATACCCAGACGCTAGCGCCGGCCTGTGCCGCAGTCAATCCGTCCGGCGGGGGGCGCGGCACTGCGCTGATTTCCGGTCCCAAGTGCTAGACTGAGATTGGTAGCGCACGTGTTGCGTACTTTGCGCGCATGGACAAATTCGACCGCATCTACGATCTCCACCAGATCTTCGCGGGGCGCCGCGTACCGCTCCCCGTCGAGGCACTCATGGAGCGGCTCGGGTGCTCCAGACCCAGCGTCTACCGCCTCATCCGGCTGCTGCGCGACCACCTGAACGCACCGATCGAGTTCGATCGCGAGCGTGGCGGCTACCTCTACCGGCAGGACGCGGAGACCGGGCCGTACGAACTTCCCGGCCTGTGGTTCAGCGCAAGCGAGCTGCAGGCGTTGATCGTGTTCGAACGCCTGCTCGAATCCCTCGAGTCGGGGCTGCTCGCCGAGCACCTCCGGCCACTCGCAGTACGGGTTGCCGCGCTCGTCGCGCACCGGCGTCTCGGACTGTCGGAGGCCGCCGCGCGGATTCGTATCCTCGGCATGGCGTCCCGCCCGTTGGGAGAACAGTTCCGCCGCCTTGCCAGCGCAACGCTGCAGCGGCGCCGTTTGCGCATCGCCTACCGTTCGCGCAGCCGCGACGAGACCACCGAGCGCGAGATCTCGCCGCAGCGGCTGGTGCATTACCGCGATAATTGGTACCTCGACGCCTGGTGCCACCGTCGCAAGGCCTTGCGCAGCTTCTCGGTGGACCGCGTGCAAACCGCGGTGGAACTCGCGACGCCGGCCGACGAAGTTCCGCGCCCTCAACTGGATGAGCATTTCGCGAGCGCCTACGGCATCTTCGCGGGTAAGGCGAACAAGACCGCGATGCTGCGCTTCACGCCCGAACGCGCACGCTGGGTGGCCGACGAGCGCTGGCATCCGCAGCAGGCCGGGCAGTTCCTGACCGACGGCAGCTACGAGCTGCGCATTCCGTACCGGGACGAGCGCGAGTTGGTGATGGACATCCTGCGCCATGGGCCGGAAGTTGAAGTCGTCTCCCCCGTTCCCTTACGCGCGGCAGTCGCGGCGCAACTGGCCGCCGCCCTGAAACAATACAGCTGACCCGGCCCGCCGCTATCGCGATCTGATAGCGGCAGCCTTCACCATGGCGCGATGGATCAGCCGAGTCAGGAAATCCTTACGGCTCGGACGCCGTGCGCGTGGACTGGAACAGGCATAAGCTCGCCGCATGGCCAGGGCGCCGATTGCCGACGTCCCGCTGCGCGGGGAATCCGGGCTCAGAGAAGCGGCGATTCGCGACGCGTCAGCGCGCAGAGCGCGCCCTGGCGCCCGCCCGGCGCGGCTTCGCCCGGTACGGCTTGCGCGGCTCGTGCGCCTCGCCTCGCGGGGCAATCCGCAGGCGCTCGCGCAGCCACGCGGCGAAGTCGCGCTCCGCGAGCTTGCCTTCGGCGAGTGCAAGCATCGCGACGTACTTCTCGTCGTCGGTCGCGACGAGCTCCGCGCCGTTCAGCGCGAGAAAGGTCCGGAAGGCGACGTGCGCAGTGCGCTTGTTGCCGTCGAGGAACGGATGGTTGCGCGCGAGCCCGTACGCGAGCGCTCCGGCGAGATCGGCGAGATCCGGCGCCGGATCGCCGTAGGCGTGCAGTTGCTGCGCCCGCGCGAGCGCCGATTCGAGCAGCCCTTCATCGCGCACCCCGGCGGTTCCGCCGTGCTCGGCGACCTGGCGGTCGTGGATGGCGAGAACCAGCGCCATCTCCAGCCAGACGATCATCGCGCCGCTTCAACTCGCGGCGAGCTTGCGCAGAACGTTGCGGTCTTTCCGCATGATGCGCTCCGCGACCTCCATCTGGTTGGCGAACTTCGGATCGAAAGGGCTCAGCTTGACGCCGTCCGGGAGCTCGGTGGCGTAGAGCGCATCGCCCTTGCCGAGGCGCAGCCGCGCGAGCAGTTCCTTCGGCAGGACGATGCCGGCGGAATTGCCAACGGTCGTGATCTTGATCTTCATCGCAGTACCTCCGGCGCAGATTATAACGGACGTTATAAGCCGGGGATAAGACCACGGGGCGCGCGTGACTGAAGCGTAACAGGCCGGCCAATGCCGGAGGGCCGCTATCGAGTTCTGATAGCGGCGGCTGCCAGACTGGTGTCCGGATGAAGCCGTCGCCAATGGGCTCGGCGTTTATTCACCCGACCCAGGGAGCACACTCATGCCGCGCCGCGATTTTCTCGCTGCCCTCGCCCATCTCACTGCTCTGACGGCGATTTCGACGCCGGCTCGCTCAATACGAACGACGAGAACGCCGTGCGCGTGGACTGGAACGGGCATAAGCTTGGCTGCGTGCCGCGGATCCAGAACCACGCACTCGCCCAGTTGCTCGATCGCGGGCACCGCGCGCATCGAGGCGCTGCAGGCGAGCCGCGATCCGTGGCGGCGCGTGCAATTCGCGGTGATGCTGCAACTCTGAGGGGGGAACCGCGCGATGCTCGTAATGCTGATTGCGGCAGGTGGGGCCAGCATTGAATACGCCATGGCAGAATGGATCGACAATTCTTCGTTTTCCGCTGCTTCGCCGATTTCGACGGCCGCGTGACCATGCCGGTGGATGCTTTTAGCGGCGCAACGACACCGCTCGAATCGCGGGGGCTCCTTTCATGAGCAAGGCAAGCGGGCCTCTCACGGGCTACGGCGCCTTCCTCGGCGAGATCAAGCAGCGGATCGCAGCCGCACGCGTCAGCGCCGCACGCGCAGTGAACCACGAGCTGGTTCGACTCTATTGGGATATCGGGCGCGGCATTGCGGAGAAACAGGTTCAGCTCGGTTGGGGGCAGGCCGTCATCGAGCGCCTGGCCGGGGATCTTCAGCGGGCGTTTCCCGGGACGACGGGCTTCTCTGCTCGAAACCTTCGCAATATGAAGCAGTTTTATGACGCTTATTCCCTGCCTTCAATTTGGCAACGGGCTGTTGCCAAATCGAGAGCGGTCAACAGAGGGACCGGGTTTCGGCAACAGGCTGTCGCCAAAATGGCTGCCGGGAAACCGGCTGAACTTCTGCCGCCGGTGCTCACGCAAGTTCCATGGGGACATCACCTTCAAATCCTCAATAAGGCGGGCTCCGCGCCTGCTCGCCTCCATTACCTGCGCGCGACCGCGCAATTCGGCTGGAGCCGCAACGTGCTGCTCAACCAGATCAAGGCGAGGTCTTACGAGCGATCGCTCAAGGACGGCAAGGCGCACAACTTTCCGGCCGTGCTGCCCGAGCATCTGGCGGAACAAGCCGAGGAAGCGCTCAAGAGTTCCTACAACCTGGAGTTCCTGGGCATCCGGCGCGCGGTGAAAGAACGCGAGCTCGAGGATCGGCTGATCGATCGGTTGCGGGAATTCATCCTGGAGCTTGGCTACGGATTCTGCTACATCGGCCGGCAGTATCGGCTCGCATTGGGCGCGAACGAATACTTCATCGACCTGCTTTTCTATCACCGCTTCCTGAAAGCCCTGGTGGCGATGGAGCTCAAGCTGGGCGCCTTCGAGCCGGAGTTCGCCGGCAAGATGGATTTCTACCTCAACCTGCTGAACGAGAAGGAGCGCGCTCCGGATGACAACCCGTCCATCGGAATCATTCTTTGCGCCGAGAAGGACGATGTGGTCGTAGAGTTCTCCCTCAAGAGCAAAACCAACCCCATCGGCGTCGCCCGATACGAGCTCACGGACAAGCTGCCGAGAGAGCTCAAGGGCAAGCTCCCCAGCGAGCAAGAGCTGCGGCGCGCGCTGCTGGCTGACCTGGCGAAGGACCTCTGATGGCCGATCTGCGGGCAGGTCTTCCGCGGCGACCGGCATCGCCGGGCGATGCTCGAGGACCGGCGCGGCCCTCGAAGAGGCGCCCGACTGGCGCCCGCGGCGCTGTGCGAGCTGCACGCACATACTCCGTCATCGGCGATGACGGAAAGGGGTAAGCGCCGAGTATCACCGATTGACGAACGAATTCGAGGAGAATCGAGCGGTATGTCCGCCCCTTGCGCACCGGGAAACGATTCACATGAGTGAAAACCGGGATAACATCGACTGGAGCCTGACCACCTGGGAGGGCAGTCGCCGAGCGCAACTGCGTCACGCGCTCGCGCTGACGCTGCGCGAGCGCATGGGGGCGGTGGAGGGGATTGCGGATGTCGCGCGTCGTTTTCAGGAGATGCGTGCGCAGGGCAAATTCAAGACCGGGTCGGGTGGCGGGGAAACCTCCGGCGCGAGCGGCGCAGGCGAGGTTCCGTCGGTACAGTCAGACGGGAATCAGCGATGAGCTACACAGAGTTCTTCAAGAGCGCAACGCATAGCGGGGGGCAGCCGGACGGGCTGACACCGTTCCAGTATCAGTGCCGCCTCGCGGAAAAGCCATGGCCTGAACTACTGGACGTTCCTACCGGCATGGGGAAAACCGCCGCGGTCGTGCTGGCCTGGCTGTGGAAGCGCGGCTGGCGCGAGGGGGGGCGCGAGGCCGATCCGGACGCAGAGACACCGCGTCGGCTCGTGTACTGCCTGCCGATGCGAGTGATGGTCGAGCAGACGCAGCGAAACGCCTGTCTTTGGCTGAAGAACCTCGCGGTTGCAGGAATGCCAGGAGAAAACAAGGTCTCGGTGCACCTCTTGATGGGTGGCTCCGAGGACGTGAAAAAGGCGACTTGGGCCGACCACCCGGAGGAAGACGCGATCCTGATCGGCACCCAGGACATGCTTCTTTCGCGGGCGCTGATGCGCGGTTACGGAATGAGCCGGTACCAGTGGCCGGTGCACTTCGCCTGGCTGCATAACGACGCACTGTGGGTGTTCGACGAAGTCCAATTGATGGGCACGGGCTTGAAGACCAGTGCTCAACTTGAAGCGTTTCGCCGGAATATCGGCTTGCCTTCGCGCAGCCGCAGTCTATGGGTCTCGGCCACGCTCAAGCGGGACTGGTTGAGAACGGTGGATTTCGATCCCGCATTGACAATCCCGCTGGCGCTGAGCGAGGAGGAAAAGAGGGCACCCGCAGTTCGGGAGAGACGTGAGGCGGTCAAGGTTCTGACGCGCTGCGACGTGGCGCTCGGCTCAACGAAGCCTTCCAAGTCGGAAAGAGTGGAGGAAAACGAGAAGGTCGACAAGCTGACGAGCGACGACGTCAAAACTTACCTCAAAGCATTGGTTGATCGGGTTCTTGCGGCGCATCAGCCAGGCACCACCACGCTTGCAATCCTCAACACTGTCGAGCGGGCACAGGGTCTGTTTTCCGAACTGGGTAACCGCCTCGCGGAATCGCCGGTGAAAAGCAGGAAGAAAGCGGCGACACTGGCGCCATCGGTTTCCAACGTCCCCGAACCGCTCCTGATTCACTCTCGTTTTCGCGCGCAAGAACGCGCCGAGCAAAGCATCAAGCTTTCCGAGCCAATGGACACAGGGGGTCCAGGCAGCATCATCATCGCCACCCAAGCCATCGAAGCCGGCGTGGACATGTCCGCTCGCGTGCTGTTCACGGAACTCGCGCCCTGGGCCTCGCTGGTGCAGCGCTTCGGACGCTGCAATCGTTATGGCGAATTCAACAAGACAAAAGCGGCGCAGGTTATCTGGATGGACGTAGCGGATGCGAAGCCCTACGCCACCGAGGAACTTGATGACGCGCGAAAAATTCTGACAAGTCTTGCCAGCGCCGCGCCTGCTGATCTTCCGCCGATCACCGCCGATGCCCTTTTGCATCCGGTGTTACGACGCAAGGATTTCCTCGACTTGTTCAACACTGATCCTGATCTTTCCGGCTTCGACGTGGACATCGCCCCCTACATTCGCGACGCCGACGATGCCGATGTACTGCTGTTCTGGCGTGCGCTGGATGGAGATACGCAGGACGAACCGCCCGCATCGCGTGAAGAACTGTGCCGCGCCGGGTTGGGTGCCGCAAAGAAGCTTATGGATCGCCTGAAAGACGGGGACGTATTCGTGTGGGATACGTTGGCCCGTAAGTGGACAACGCCGCCAGGGCTTCATGATAAGAAAGTACGTCTTCGCCCCGGTATGACGCTAATGCTGGGAGCCGCTGCCGGGGGCTATACGCGACAACTAGGCCTCGCCCCGGAGGAGAGCAAGGTCGGGGTTCCTCCGATCGTCGCGCCTGAAAAGGAATCACTGGCCGAAGAAGCATTTGATGATGACCACCGCAGCCTCTTGCAGGTACCGGTGGCGCTCCCGCGCCATCTTGCCGACGTGGAACAAAAGGCGCGCGAGCTGTGCGAGGTGTTGAAAGTCAAAGAGCCGCAGGCCGTCATCCGTGCTGCGCGGTGGCATGACGTAGGCAAGGCGCATGCAGCCTTCGATTCGATGATCAGATACGCGCACGAACAAGGAACGGGCGAACCGCTGGGCGCAGGGTACTGGGCAAAGTCTGGCCGAACGCCGGATCGCAAACCCGGCAAACCGCGTTATCAGGTGACAGTGGACGGCAAGGCTTTGAAGCGCACGCGCTTTCGCCACGAACTCGCGTCGGCGCTTGCTTGGCTTGCTTTGCATGGTGACGATGCTGACGCCGACTTGATCGCATATCTGATCGCCGCACACCACGGCAAGGTCCGCATGTCACTGCGCGCACTCCCGCAAGAGACCGAGGCGCCCGATGGGCGGCTATTCGCGCGAGGCGTGTGGGACGGCGATCGCCTTCCGGCGATGCAATTCGCAAACGGTGAGCCCCTCCCTGAAGTCGAACTCAAGCTGGACCTGATGCAGCTCGGCGACGGAGCTCAAGGCCCATCGTGGACCACGCGCACGCAAAGATTGATGAAGGCGCTCGGTCCGTTTCAGTTGGCTTGGTGCGAGGCGATTGTGCGAATCGCCGACTGGCGCGCCTCACGTGCGGAACAGGAGGCTGCGAAATGATCCATGAACACCCATTGCCTGGCTGCACGCCCACGCCGCTGGCGTCCTACCTCAAGGCGCTGGCCGTGCTGCGCCTGGTGGCCGAGGCGGGGATCGATGGGGGTGGAAATTCCGAGACCACCGGTTTCTGGCGCAACGATATGTTTGTGCTGCGCACGCGGTTGACGAAGCATGAACTGTGCGCGTTTTTTCTGGATCGGTATCGGCCGACGCCGTTGATTGCGCCATGGAATGGAGGGAGCGGCTTTTACTTTCAGGAAGGCAAGCTCAAAGAGAAAGATTCGGTCACGGGCAAGAAACTCAAGACCGGCGTTCGCGATCAAGAAACTGAGGCCACAAGGACGGTAGCCGCGATAGCACAATCCGCCTCCCCACGATTCGCAGACTATCGAGATTCGATCACTATCGCTCGTCGCGTTGTCGCCGATTTCAAGATCGTTGAAGCACCTGAGAACACCTCGACGAACGACCAGAAAGACCGATTCATTCAAACGTTCAGAAACCTCGCTTCTGACCATTGCCTGTCTGCCATAGACACCGCGGTTGTGATCGCTGGCGACGAGACAAGCTTTCCTCCATTGCTTGGCACGGGAGGGAATGATGGAAACCTCGACTTCACGAACAATTTCATGCAACGGCTCTTGGAAGTGATTGATGTATCAGCAGGTGCGGCTCGTCCGGGTGCGGATCACAGTCTCAATTCAGCGTTGTTCGATGCTCCGTGCAATTTGCTTTCAGAAAGCGCTATCGGTCAGTTTGCCCCCGGTTCCGCAGGCGGCCCGAACGCATCGTCGGGCTTCGAGGGTGGCTCCCGGACTAACGCTTGGGATTTCATCCTTATGCTCGAAGGCGCGGTTCTTTTCGGCGCTTCCGCAGTGCGGCGGCTGGAGTTCGGCGACCGGGCCATCCTGTCGGCTCCGTTCGTCGTGCGCAGCCGGATGGGAACCGAGGGGGCCGCCAGCGTGCGCGACGATGACGATTCGCGCAATGAAATATGGATGCCGCTGTGGGCGGTTCCATGCGGTGCGGATGAAGTCCGCTCCCTGCTGAGCGAAGGCCGTGCGACGCTCAATGGTCGCTCCGCCCGCGATGGGCTCGACTTTGCCCGCGCCGTGGCTCAGTTGGGCGTCAACCGTGGAATACGGAGCTTCCAGCGTTACGGTTTCCTGAAGCGGCAAGGGAAAAATTTCTTGGCGACACCCTTGTCGCGCGTCGCGGTGCGTCGGAATCCCGATGCCGACCTCATCGCCGAACTCGAACGCCGCGACTGGCTTGCCATGGTGCAGCGTTATGCGCGTGACGAGAGCGCCCCTAACGCCTTCCGCGCCGCCGCCCATCAACTCGATACCGCGCTGTTTGCGCTGACGCGACAAGCCAGCCGCACTGCATTCCAAACCGTGCTGCGACGGGTAGGGGGTATCGAAGCCGCGCTCAACGTCAGCACCAAGTCGCAGGAATCCGTGCGTGTTCCGGCCCCGCGCCTGTCGTTGGCTTGGGCGATCAAGGCAGACGACCAGTCCGCCGAATTCCGCATCGCTGCGGCGCTTTCCGGCCTGTGCATGCGAGACGAAAAAGGCCGGCGAGTTCTGCACGCCCGCAGGCACCTTGTTTCGGCCAGCGAGACCGTAAACCTAGAAGGTGATCGCGCGTGGGAACCCACGTCTCGCCTCGCCATCTGGGGGCCGGGACCGCTCACCGATAATATCGCTGCGCTGTTGCACCGGCGGCGGCTGGAAGCGATTGCGCTTGGCGCGGAAGGCGAAGTGCTTGCCAGCCAGTCGGGCGCCACCAGGGATGATGTGGCCGCGTTTCTCAACGGCACCACTGACGTTGCCCGAATCGGCGAACTTCTCGGCGGTCTCGCCTGTGTGGACTGGAGCGACCCGGAGCCGCCACGGGCGAATAAACGTGCAGATGAAGAGGCCGTGCTTCCGCCGGTGTTCGTGCTGCTGAAAGTCTTTTTTACGCCGGAGTCGGTTCTACGTGCTTTGAAATGGCTGCCTCCGGATCGTGCTTTGCGTCTGCCCGCGGAAATCCCAGCGCGCCTGGCCGCCAACGACGCGCAGGCTGCAGTGCGCATCGCGTGGCAACGCTTGCGTGCGCTGGGCGTGAAGTTGCCGGGACGAAATCCGCCTCAAGTTGCGCGCTTGGATGATGGCACGCGCTGGCTCGTGGCCTTGTGTATTCCGCTCACGTACGCGGAAACCGCACGGCTGCTACGCGGCCTCGACTTAAGCCCGGAGTCCGAATCTGCCGCCACCCAACCTACCGAACTTAATGCCTGACCCGGAGAACCGCCATGCCGATAAAACTCGATGCTCTCGTGACCGCCCCGCGCCTGTTGCTCGAAGCGCACTTGCAGCCGCTGCAAGGTACCCGCTTTCAGCCCACCGGCTTCCCCAATTTGGGTGCTGCCACTTACGACGGACCGAATGGCGAGCGGATGCTGCTCGTTGAATCCGCTCAAAGCATGGCAAACCGGCTGGAAACGGTGTGTTGGGATAAGCCTTCCGATGATTGGGTTAAGCCGCTCCGGGGCCTCCCGCTGGTCAAGGTAGTAAAGCGGTCGAAAAGCAAGGACGGCAAAGAAATACGAGAGGCGCTAACCAATACCGTGCTGGAGGCGCATCGCATCAACTCGCCCTACGTCCTCGAGAGCAAGGACAAGTCCGTGTTCAATTTGTTGAAGAGCGAACTCGCGGATATGGACGAAGGGCCAGTAGACATCAAGAAGCTCGCCGCCGTGCTGCTGAAGTTGGACACAAACTCACTGATTCACGGCGTATTTCTCGCCAAATCCGATCTCGCCGGCGGACGCTTGCGGTTGCCCCGCGCTTTGTCCTCCTTCATTGAAGCGGCAGATGTTCGCGAGGCCCAAAGTGGTGGCGTCAAGAACGACCACGTTAAGCCCGGTAAAGGTGGGGAAGGGCAGACCAGTTCGGAGGGCTTCGGCAATGTACCCTTTGCACGATCTGAATTTACGTCGCCAAACATTACCGCCTACTTCAATCTCGACCTCGCACAGATTCGCGCGTTCGGCTTGGGAGATGCCGTTTCACAACTTTTGATTGCTTTGGCGCTATTTAAGATTCAGGCACTATTGCACTCCGGTCTGCGCTTGCGCACAGCCTGCGATCTGGAGGTAACGGAATCGGGTACCGTCATCAAGCGCCCGACGGGCTTCGTCCTGCCGCCACTTGCCGAACTCGAATCCGCTCTCCCGGATTTAATCGCCGCAGTCGCCAAGGAGCAGAAATGGCCTGATGACCGCGTCACCCGCGTAAATTGGGGTTGAGTCAATCGCCATGCTCGCCATCGCCTTCACCTTCCCCGCCGGGCGTTATCACGCCACACCGTGGGGTCGGCACGTCAACGAAGCGGACGTGGCGTGGCCACCAGATCTGTGGCGTATCACGCGCGCGCTGATCGCGGTGTGGCACCGCAAGCTCGACCCTGCACGCTTTCCGCGTGAGCGCCTGCATGAACTCCTGGCGCGTCTTGCTGAAGCTGAACCACCCTCGTTTCGCCTGCCGGAGTCTGCGATTCACGCACACTCGCGGCACTTCATGCCCGGCAAGAGCGACAAACGCACTCTGGTGTTCGATGCTTTCGCCCGGGTCGCGGATGACGATCCTGTCGTCATTGTCTGGCCAAGGCTTGCCCTGGATAAACCGCAAACCGAAGTGCTCGACGCCCTGCTTGAGAATTTGGGCTTCCTGGGGCGCGCCGAGTCCTGGGTGGACGCCCGCCGCGCGCTAGCGCCAGTGGACTTCAACTGCGTGCCCGCTGCCGAATCCGTGGATCTTGAAACGGGAGAGGTCACGGGCGAGATCGTGCGCCTGATGGCGCCGAACACGCCGGAGATTTATCGCGCATTCCGTTCAGGAAAGCTTGAAGCCGCCGGCATCAAGCTCGCCCCCGCGGGGCGCCCGCCCAAACTCAAGCCGGACCAGAAGAAGCTGCTGACAACCCTTCCCGACGAATGGCTGAACGCCATCGGCGTGGAAACCAGCGAACTTCAGGCCGCCGGCTGGAGCGCGCCGCCCTGTGCGCGGACCGTAAGCTACCGCCGGCCGCTGCACGCGCTCAAGACCACCGCGCCGAAGGTCGTCCGCAACCCGGCGATCATCAGGCCGAATACGACCATCACCACTGCGCGCTTCGTGCTCTATGGCAAACCTCTTCCGCGCATCGAAGACGCGGTGCGCATCGGCGAGGCCCTGCGCGCCGCTGCGATGAGCCGCGCCAAGCGTCTGCTTGGCGCCGATGCTCTGCCCGCCCTACTTTCCGGGCATGACTTGGGCGAGCATAACCGTCACGCGCATGCCTTCTGGCTGCCCGATCCAAACAAGCGCGGTGAGATCGAACATGTTCTCGTGCACGCTCCGGGCGGTTTGGGCCCTGAGGCGATGCGCGTACTAACTACCCTTCAGCAGATCAAGCGTGGCGAAGGCGAGCCGCTAAGGCTGATGCTGGAGGGGTTCGGTACCGCATCGCTATTCGACAGGGTTACTCCCCTGACCGGTGAAGGCGCGGTTTGGCGAAGCGTAACGCCCTACCTGCATCCATGGCACCTCAAGAAGCCCGAGATGCGTACGCCGGAAGCCACCGCGGCGGCCATCCTTGGTCAGCTACGGCGCGAGTGGCACGGACGCGGCACGGGTTTACCCGAGATCATGGACATCCGCGAGTTGCCGTCTGTGCAACATGGCGGGCGCGCTCTGCGACCGCTGCACTTCCACCGCTTCCGCCGCAAGAGTGGTCTGGTGCAACCCGACACGCTCGGCCGTGTGCTGGAATTGCGTTTCGCGCAGCCGATCCGTGGTCCCCTTGCCCTCGGCTTCGCCTGTCACTTCGGCCTCGGCCTCTTCGTCCCCGCCCTCGATGCCTAAACCCAACCGCGCCCTCGAAACGCTGATCTCCGAAGAGGTGGTGGTCGATGCCAACAACTCGGAGGAACGCGCCACGAGTTGGTACTACTATCTCGAAGACAAGCTCGCCTTCCCCTTCAAGGCGAAGTGCACAATTGCGCGGGCGGTGTCGCCCCTGAAAATCGGCGAGGAGGTCGAGGTGCTCGATCTGGCGCCCATGGACGACTGCATGAGCGCCATTCTCGTGCTGATCGGCTTCGCCGGCAGAACGCTCGGCGTGCCGCTCGCGCAGCTCGAGGCGAAGGGCGCGGACGCCGCGACGCGCGAGGCGGTGGCGCTGTGGCGATACTGGGTCGCCATGGGTCATGAGTTTTGAAACAACAGGGTCGCGGATCATGATGCTCGTTGAGAGTGACCTCGAACCCGCCAATATCCGCGGCGGGAGAAGGCGTGAGCACAATCGTCACGCGCACTTCATTCCGCTGTCACTCGAAGCGCGGAACCGGGGACGCATCGATCATGTCCTGGTGTACGCGCCGATGGGCTTTCGGGAAATCCCGCAGCCTGCGCTGCGTCGTCTCCGCAAGACCTGGGCGAAGGGGACCGACGACATTGCCGTCACGCTTCTGGGCATCGGGAGCCGGGAGGCTTTCCTCGAAGTCGGAGGCAACGCGATCCCGGAGCTCGCATCGAGTGCGACATGGGTAAACCAGACTCCGTTCATCCCACCCCGTTTTCTCAAAGCCAATGGGAAAGATTCGCTCGAGGGTCAGGTGCGCGCGGAGCTTCGCCGGCGAGGGCGAGCATGACCCGAGCCGCTGACGTTCGCCGCCGTCAAGCGACTCGTCGCCGCAGGGGAGTCGGAGACGCTGGAACTCAAGCGGACGACCGGCGAGCTGCGCGAGGCGGGGCAGACGCTCTGCGGATTCCTCAACCAGCGCGGCGGCGGTGCGCGATATCGACCCGGCGCCGCAGGTGGACGTCCGGCGCATCGATGCCGGCGGCGCACCGCAGCCTGATCGTGCTTCGCGCGGGCGCCGGCAGCGCGGCGCCATACACGTACGATGGCCGGCCGTTCATTCGGATCGGGAGCACGACGCGCCGGATGAAGCGCGAAGAGTACGAGCGGCTGCTGCTGGCGCGGCTCCACGCGCGGCACCGGTGGGAGACGCTCCCGGCGACCGGCTGGTCCATCGCGGATATGGATGCGGACGAGATCCGGCTCGCGCGGTTCCGCGGGGTCACGAAGTCGGAGTTCATCGACAACCGCCAGTTCCAGGGCCATGCCTTCGCGTTGTTGCGGCAGGCCGACGCGTTCTTCGACATGCACCTCCCCGTGGCGAGCCGGATCGTCTCCGGACGGAAGCGCCGGGAGGACCGGCCCCAGTACCCGCCCGAGGCCCTGCGCGAGGCGCTGGTGAACGCTCTCTGCCACCGCGACTACACCGAGGCGGGGGCCTCCGTCGGCGTGGCGATCTTCGACGACCGGATCGAGGTGTGGAGCTGGGGCCGACTCCCCGGTGACCTGACGCCGGAGAAGCTCCGCATTGATCACCCCTCGGTCCGGCGGAACGAGCTTCAATCGCCGATGCGTTCTACCGGCGGGGCTACATCGAGAATTGGGGGCGCGGCACGCAGAAGATCATCCGGCTGCGCCAGGAGGCGAAGCTTCCGGAACCGGATTTCCTGGAAAGATCCGGTGAGATAGGCGTGAGGTTCTGGTCGGCGACGGCGGTCGCGGGCAGCGAGGCGGCCCTGCCTCGCCGGCAGCGCGAGGTGCTCAAGGCGCTGGCGTTCACCCGATACCGGCTGGCGCAATAGCGTGCTGAGCCGAATCGCGACATCGGGTTCGCGAAGGGGTTCGCGATTGTTCGCGATGGCTCGCGAGGCAACTCCGCTACCGCTTGCATCGATGTGGCCAGCCAGTCGTCCTGGTCAAGCACGATGCAGGTGAGCTCGGCGGGCGCGACCCGCCGCCCGCCCAGTGCGGAGACGCTCAAACTGCGATGACGGTAACGATTTGCTCGAGGCCGGCGAGGTCGGCCGGGTTCCTGGTGTAGAGCGGCAGGCCGTTGGCCGCCGCTGTCGAGGCGATGAGCAGGTCGGCCAGACGCGTTCGACTGGATCGTCCCGCTGCTTTTGTGGCGGCAAACACCCGGCCGTAGGTTCGGGCGGCCTCGGTGTCGAACGGCAGAGGGTCCCAGGTCGCCGCGGCCCACTGCAGCCGGTCCTGGCGCCGCGCTCTTTCCTGCTCGTCACTGGTGGCGTGAGGCCCGGCGGCCAGTTCGGCAAGGGTCACGGCAGCAATGGCAGATTCGTCGGGAAGCAAAGCGGGATCGACCAGGTCGTGGTCCACCACTACGGAGGTGTCCAGAACACCCCTGCTCGGCTCAGCCATCGGCGGACTGGTCTACCACCGCATCGAGATCGGCTCGCAAGCGGCCGGCGTCGACGCGGGGAGCCCGTCTCGCCGCACTGGCGATCACCCCTCGCGGCACGAACCTGCGCGGCGGAATCGGCCGGAGCTCGGCGACCGGCGCCCCATTCCGAGTGACAATAATCGTTTGTCCTGCCTGCACTTCCCGGAGTATTGCACCGGAGTCGTTGCGTAGCTCACGCTGGGTTATGACTCTGCTCATTGCGCGCAATGTAGCATCTGTAGCACTTTGTAGCAAGCGGAGATCCCCAGAGGGTAGAGCGCGCAGTTCGACATGGGGGAGGACGGTATGAGCCAAGCTCCCGAGCGACCACAAACCAGATCCGGCGGGACCCGGTTTGATCTGGTCACCATTCACTTACGACGGCCGTGCCTTCGAGCGCGTCGACAACACGACTCGGAAGATGACGCAGGAGCGCTACGAGGCGCTGCTGCTCGAGCGCGCGCACAGCCGCCGGCGCTGGGAGAACCAGGAAGCTGACGAGTTGACAATCAAGGACGTCGACCGCGAGGAGGCGCAGCGCATCGTCGAGGCGGCACGCTCGACGGGGCGGCTTGTGGGCCCGGTGGGTCGCAGTCTGCCCGAGTTGCTCGACCGGCCCGGGGTGCGTCGCAAGGGCAAGCTCCTGCGCGCCGCGGTCGTGCTCTTCGGCAAGACCTTCCTGCCTGACTACCCGCAGTGCGAGCTGCGCATGGCGCGCTTCCGTGGCGTCGACAAAACCGAGTTCCTCGACCAGCGCCACGTGCGCGGGCCGGCGTTCAAGCTCCTCGAAGAGACCGAGCTCTTCTGTCAGCGCCACTTCCCGCTGCCAGGCCGCATCGAGCCCGGCCGCCTGCAGCGCGTCGATCGCCCGCTCATCCCGCCCGATGCCACGCGCGAGATTCTCCTCAACGCTTTCATCCACCGCGACTACACGATCGCGGGCGGTGCCGTGTCATTCGCGATTTTCGACGACCGCGTCGAGGTGTGGAGCGCCCGCCGATTCCCGACCGGCATCACGCCCGAGTCGCTCAAAGCACGCACACCCGTCGGTGCAGCGAAACCCGATTCAATCGCCGAGGTCTTCCACCGAGCCGGTCTGATCGAGAAGTGGGGCCGCGGCACGATCCGCGTAGCCGGCATGTGCCGCACTGCGGGCGTCGCTCCGCCGGACTTTGCCGAGATCGCCGGAGCGGCCGTCGTGACGTTCCGGGTGGCCGTCGCCGCGGCAGGGATACGGCCCTGGAACACCGGGGAAGTCACCGGGGAAGTCACCGAGGAGGTCTAGAGGCTGCTGGTTGCCATGACCAGGGCGATGAAACGCCAAGAAATGCAAACCAGTCTGGACCTCAAGCACGAGGAGCACTTCCGGGAAGCCTACCTCGTCCCTGCGTTGAGCGCGGGCCTCATCGAGATGACCATCCCCGACAAACCGAAAAGCTCTCGGCAGCAGTACCGCACGACGCCGGCCGCGCATTGCGCCCACTGCACTTCCACCGCTTCCGCAACAAACGCTGTCCTACGCAGCCTGACGCGCTTGCTCGATTCCTTGAGCTGCGTTTCGCGCAGCCGGTGCGCGGCCCGATCGCTCTGGGTTTTGCCTGCCACTTCGGCCTCGGCCTCTTTGTCCGCGCGACCGCGGCGTAGAATCATGTTCCGCATCCGGTCTTCGAAAAGGCGACAGATGAATCCGCTCAAGCGAATCACGCTCGACCCGGCGGTCATGGGCGGCAAGCCCTGCATCCGCCGCATGCGCGTCACCGTGGGCATGATCGTAGGCCTGTATGCCTCCGGCCGCACCGAGCAGGAGATTCTCAAGGCCTATCCCTATCTAGAGCCGGAGGATCTGCGCGAAGCGCTGGCGTATGCAGCCTGGCGGGTCGAGGAGGTCGAGGTTCCGCTGGCGAATCCGTGACGCTAGTTTCCTGGCCTCGGAGTTATGAGGATACTCGTGGACATGAACCTGTCGCTGGATTGGTGCCGGATCCTGCGCGAGCACGGGTGGGAGGCGGCGCACTGGCTGGATATCGAAAGTCGCACTGCGCCGAAATGCGTTCGTCTGACGCCACTGCCAAGGCAATTCTCGAACAGCTTCGACGTGAGTGGCGTGGACGAGGCGCAGGGTTTCCCGAGGTTGTGGAGATTCGCGAGTCGGCCTCTCGTCGGTCACGTGATGCCCGGGAAACGGCGAGTGCTAGAATGACCTATCTGGTTAACTAAGTGCATGGCCATGGACAAACTCAGCGTGTTCGAGGCAAAGGCGCGGTTCTCCGAAGTGGTCAGCCGGGCTGAGGAAGGAAAGCAGACCGTGATCACCAAGCGCGGCACGGCCGTTGCGCGCGTCGTGCCGGAAAGAAAGCGGCGCTCGGAGCGCTGGGACCGCTCGCAGGCCGTTGACCGGATCGTCGAGTTCAGCAAGACCTGCCGTCTGCCCCGCAAGATCGTACTCGGGAAGTTGATCGAGGAGGGCAGGCTGTAGTGCCGCTGATCGCGGATGCGAGCGTCACCGTCGCCTGGTTCGTGCGCAATCAAGCGAGCAGCTACACGGATCGCATCAGGCGACTGGCACGCAGGGAGCAGCTGCATGTGCCGGCCGTCTGGCCGCTCGAATTCGCGAACGCGCTCTGGCAGCTTCAGCGCCGCAGGCTGCTGTCGGGCCGGCAGGCCGATACGATCATTGATCTCGCCGAACCCCTGGATATCGTCGTGCATGAGGAGACGCTACCGGCGCGCCGTCTGCTGGCGATCGCGAGGGATCACGACCTGAGCGCTTACGACGCTTCTTATCTCGATCTCGCGCTGCGACTTCGCTATCCGGTGGCCTGTCGCGACGGTCCTCTGAAGGAAGCGCTTCGCGTGGCCGGCTCGAAGTTCGCTTAGCGCGGGTGCGTACCCGCCCGATGCAGTCGTTCGCCGCCCCTGAACCAGGCACGCAATGAGCATCTACGCGACGCTCTGGACGCTCAAATTCCCCGCGGATGGCGACGACTATCCGGGGTGCGAGTGGATTGCGGTGACCGCCCAGGGGGTACCCGCACATATCGGCTCGCCGGCGCCTCGAGGCGAATATCCAAACGGCGACCCGTTCGCGGCGTTTCTACCCCCGCCCGTACCGGCGAACGAGGATAGGGATGCGGAATTGCTGCGAGCGGTCGTGTTCGTGCGGGAGGGCACACCCAAGGGGACTACGCGCAGCGGGCAAGAGTACGTCGATCCGCTCCTCGTGTTGACCGGCGAGGCCTACGCCGGCATCCCTTTCGGGGCGCTGCATGCACGCGTCTGCGCTGCGCTGCGGGGCGACAGGCCTCGACTCGCAGCGACGTGTTATGCACCGGACGGGCGCGTGAGGATCGTTTTCGAGGACGGCACTTCCAAGGACGTATCTGAATGAAAACCGGCCGCAACGAACCCTGCCCCTGCGGCAGCGGAAAGAAGTACAAGCACTGCTGCCTGGCGGCGGCGACCGCTGCGCCCGAACAGCCGGAAGACCTCACGTGGCGGCGGCTGCGCCGGCTGCTCGACGAATGGCAGCGCGACATGTTGCGGTTCGTGACCAATGTCTACGGGCCTGACGCCATCGAGGAAGCGTGGCACGAATTCCTGCTCGATGACGAGACGCCGTTCGACCCCGAGAGCATTCACCTCCAGGTGTTCATGTCGTGGCTGTACCATTTCTGGTCGCCCGACTCGATCGAGACCAAGGTGCGCGACAAGGCGCTCCACGACGCGATCCCGACTGCGGAGTATCTGCGTAAGAAGAGACATCTCGATCCGCTGCTTCGGCAATACCTGGAATCGTGCCTTGCGGCACCGATGAGCGTGTTCGATGTCCTGCGCGTCGATCCCGGCCGCGGCATGTCGCTGCGCGATATCCTTACCGGCGCGGATCACGAAGTGACAGAGCGTTCCGCCTCCATCAGCATGGACGAGGGGGACCTCATCTTCGGGCAGGTCGCGCAAGCGGGTGGAATGGCGCTGCTTGAGACCTGCCAAGGTTTCGTCGTGCCTCCGATCTGGAAGGTGGAAGTCCTCAACTTCCGTCAGCGTCAGTTCCAGGGAGGGACCACGGTGGCGCCGCAGACACTGCGCGACTGCGACCTCGAGGTGCTCGGGCTGTACCATGCGATCGCGCGCCGGGTTCTTGAGCCGAAGCTCCCGGCGCTGCAGAACACCGACGGCGAAGCGCTGTCGCTGCGGAAAGTGGTCTACGACGTCCCCTCGGCGCAAGAAGCGTTCGATGCCCTGAAGCACCTCGCGCTCGATGACAACGACGACGATCTGCTGCACGACGCGGGTCGCGACGCGCAAGGCGGGCTCGCAAGCGTGCAGTTTTCATGGCTCAAGCGCGGCAATCAGCGCAATCCGGGCTGGGAGAACACCGTGCTCGGCTCGATCCAGATCGACGGCACGCGTCTCACCGCCGAGGTGAACTCGAAGGAACGCGAGAAAGAGCTGCGCGCGATCGTCGGCAAGGCCTTCGGGGAACGGGCGCGTTACCGGGCGACGCGCATCCAGTCGGCTGAGAAACTACTCTCGCAGGCGCCCGCCGCGGCTGTGCGCGCGAACGAGGCGGCTTCGCTGGCCGAGCTGCCCGAGGCGAAGGCGAAAATCGCCGAGATGATGGCGAAGCACTACGAGCACTGGGTGAAAGAGAAGATCCCTGCGCTCGGCGGAAGGACACCGCTCGAAGCAGTCGCCGATCCGGCCGGGCGCGAGGCGGTCGAGGCGCTGGTACGCCAGATTGAGCGCGACGGCGAGCGCATGGCGCCGCCGCTCGATCCATCCATCGTTCGCAGTCTGCGGGAGCGCCTGCGGCTCGGGTAGCGCCTGTGACCTCTCCGGAGCAGCCTGAGCTACCGCTCCCCTTCCCCGAATTCACCGGGGACATGCCGCTGCTGCCCGCGCGCATGGTCAACGAGTACCAGTATTGCCCTCGCCTGGCCTACCTCGAATGGGTGCAGGGAGAATGGGCCGATTCCGCCGACACGGTCGAAGGCCGTCACAAGCACAAGCGCGTGGATGCCGCGGCCGGCGCGTTGCCCGAGCCGGGCGCCGAGGAAGCCGGAGAAAGCATCCATGCACGCTCCGTAACAATTTCCTCGGCACGCCTGGGCCTGATTGCGAAGATCGATCTGGTGGAAGGCAGCGGAGATGCGGTCACGCCGGTGGACTACAAGCGCGGCAAGCGCCCGCACGTCCCGACGGGTGCCTACGACCCCGAGCGGGTACAGCTTTGCATCCAGGGGATGCTCCTCGAAGAACACGGCTACCAGGTCGCCGAAGGAGTGCTGTATTTCGTCGAGGGGAAGGAGCGCGTGCGGGTGCTATTCGACGACGAGCTGCGCGCGTTGACGAGGAATGCAGTTGACGGCCTGCGGCTGATCGCGGTCGGCGGTCAGATTCCCGCGCCGCTCGAGAACAGCCCCAAGTGCCCGCGCTGCTCGCTGGTGGGCATCTGCCTGCCGGACGAGGTGAATTTCTTCCGCCGCGAACAGGAATCCCCTCGCCCGCTCGCGGTCGGGCGCGACGAGTCGATGCCGATGTATGTGCAGGCGAACCGCGCCAAGGTGTCGAAGAGCGGCGAGACGCTGGAGGTGAGCGTCGAAGACAAGGTGATGAACCACGCGCGCATCACCGAGGTTTCGCAGCTCGTGGTGATGGGCAACGTCTACATCACGACACCCTGCCTGCAGGAGCTGATGAGCCGCGGGATTCCGGTCACGTGGATGAGCTACGGCGGCTGGTTCATGGGGCACACCATCGGCACCGGTCACAAGAACGTGGAGCTGCGCACGGCGCAGTATCGCGCGAGCTTCGACGAGCGACGGTGCCTGGCGCTCGCGAAAGGGCTGGTCGAAGCGAAGATCCTGAACGGGCGGACACTGCTGCGCCGCAACTGGCGCCCCGAGGAAAAGCCCGAAGCGCTGCTCGACGCTATGAAACACGACGCAGAAGCGGCAAAACGCACCAAGGCGCTCGCCGAGCTACTCGGCGTGGAGGGAAGCGCCGCCGCGCGCTACTTCGGCGCGTTCGCCAACCTGATCAAGCCCGGCGACACCGCCTCCGCCGAGCTGGCGTTCGACTTCAACGCCCGAAACCGCCGGCCACCCACCGATCCCGTGAACGCGCTGCTGTCGTTCTCGTATTCCCTGCTGGTCCGGACGTTTGCCGTGACGCTGGCGGCGGTGGGCTTCGATCCGTACCGCGGCTATTACCACCAGCCACGCTATGGACGACCGGCGCTGGCGCTCGACCTGATGGAGCCGTTCCGGTCGCTGATCGCGGATTCGGCGGTGCTGATGGCGATCAACAACGGCGAAGTACGGCCGTCGGATTTCGTGCGCTCGGGACGCGCGGTCGCGCTCGCGCCGGACGGCCGCAAGCGCTTCATCGCGGGCTTCGAGCGGCGCATGAGCCAGGAGATCACGCACCCGCTGTTCGGCTACAGGGTAAGCTATCGCCGCCTGATCGAGATCCAGGCGCGCCTGCTCGGGCGGCACCTGCTCGGCGAGATCGAAGAATACCCAAACCTGGTGACGAGCCGGCAGAATCGGTGAGGCCGAAGGTCGTGAGCTTGGGAAAGGAATTTCAGCCGATCGCGCGCGAGCCGGTGATCGTGTAGGTTTGTGGATGAATGAGGCGACGTCATGGCGAAAAAGCCCGCCAAAGCGGCGCGAGCGCTCGCATGATGCAAGTTGGTGCGGGGAGCACTCGCGTGACCGCAAGTTCTTTAACAATCAGGGTAAAATCGCATTGGAGTGGCGCTGCGCGACTCCCGATAGTGCGATTTCGCGATGATTCAGGTGTAGCGCTCGCGAATCTTCCCCGCGCGGCCCGCTAGGTGCGGGTCTCCGGGGAGACTGTTATCCGCGGTGAAAAGCCGCGGCCTCATTGAAGCTTTTGAAAGGCACGTTCGGTTTCGCAGCTTGGACAAGTTATCCGCGGTGAAAAGCCGCGGCCTCATTGAAGCCACGCGGAGCAAGTATTTACCGCAGAATTCCCCGCGTTATCCGCGGTGAAAAGCCGCGGCCTCATTGAAGCCATTTCACCAGAGACATGGCCGAGGGCGAGATCATGTTATCCGCGGTGAAAAGCCGCGGCCTCATTGAAGCCTCGCATGAAAGCTGACGCAGACCATTCCTTTCGGAGTTATCCGCGGTGAAAAGCCGCGGCCTCATTGAAGCCCTGCCTGTGCACTGGGAGGATCCGGACGCCTGGGCGTTATCCGCGGTGAAAAGCCGCGGCCTCATTGAAGCGCGGCTCTCACCGCCGGGTCCATCGGCGTGTGCCGGTTATCCGCGGTGAAAAGCCGCGGCCTCATTGAAGCTCTTGGGGTGTGTGCTCTCAGGCGTCCGCTGCAGCGGTTATCCGCGGTGAAAAGCCGCGGCCTCATTGAAGCCATTTGCCCGCCGCCTGCCATTCCGACTTTCGTATGTTATCCGCGGTGAAAAGCCGCGGCCTCATTGAAGCCACAAAACTCGGGTGAAAAGCCGCGGCCTCATTGAAGCGGAAGAAAGCGCGCGCGCTCGAGAACCGTCTCGCAAGTTATCCGCGGTGAAAAGCCGCGGCCTCATTGAAGCCAGAGCGATGCCGTGGTCGCGCGCGAAGGCACTGCCGTTATCCGCGGTGAAAAGCCGCGGCCTCATTGAAGCATCCGCGTCTACGACCCAAAGGCCCAGAGCATCGAAGTTATCCGCGGTGAAAAGCCGCGGCCTCATTGAAGCGGACGAGTGGGCAGACTGACAAGTTGCGTTCTCAGCGTTATCCGCGGTGAAAAGCCGCGGCCTCATTGAAGCAATTCCATCTGCTGCGTGTCTTTGTTGTATACCTGCGTTATCCGCGGTGAAAAGCCGCGGCCTCATT
>JACPYS010000016.1 GCA_016195915.1 Betaproteobacteria bacterium
CATGTAGAGCAGGGCGCGCTCCATGCCTTCGCGCCGCACTGCGTCTTTTTCCCGGTCCGGATCCGGCACGCGGTCCTCGATCGATGCAACCATCTCGTGAGAAGTACCCCAAGTGACCTGCGGCTTGATTTCGCGAGCGTCAAAGACGACCTCGCGGTCGAACCTGGCATCCGCGTCCGAAGCCAAGGTTCGCCAGTGCGCGACCGCACGGTTCCAGGCCTCGCCCGTGGGAGCGAAGGTCCTGCCCTTCAGATAGTCGATGGTGCTGTCGTCGACCGCGACCATGCCGGAGCGCGCACCGGCCTCGATGGCCATGTTGCACAGGGTCATGCGCGCTTCCATCGAAAGCGCGCGAATCGCGCCGCCCGCGAACTCTATGGCGAAACCGTTGCCGCCGGCCGTGCCAATGCGGCCAATCACGGCCAAAGCGATGTCCTTAGCGGTCACCCCGCGAGACAACTTCCCGTCGACCGTGATGCGAAGATTCCTCATCTTTTTCGCGTTGAGGCATTGGGTGGCCAGCACGTGCTCGACCTCGGAAGTGCCGATGCCAAATGCAAGGCAGGCAAACGCCCCGTGCGTGCTGGTGTGCGAATCTCCGCACACCACGGTCATGCCCGGCAGGGTGGCGCCGGTCTCCGGCCCGATGACGTGAACGATGCCCTGGCGTTTGTCGAGAAACGGAAAGTAGGCCTTGGCGCCAAACTCGCGAATGTTGGCATCGAGCGTTTCGACCTGAAGGCGCGACACGGGATCGACGATGCCATCAATCCCCCGCCCCCAGTCGGTCGTCGGCGTATTGTGGTCTGCGGTGGCCACCACGGAATCCACGCGCCACGGCTTGCGGCCGGCAAGTTTCAGTCCCTCATAGGCCTGCGGGCTGGTCACCTCGTGCACCAGATGGCGGTCGATGTAAAGGAGCGTCGTGCCGTCTTCCGCGGCGTGCACCGCGTGATCGTCCCAGAGCTTGTCGTAAAGCGTGCGTCCCATCGCGTTCGCCCGTTGCGAAAATGCGGCTTCGAAACTGTTAATTATCGCATAGCAACGGGGTCCTCCCGCCGCGGCGCGCAGGCCCTGTCAGCGTTTCGGGCGCGCGGCCTCGTAGAGCGGCAAGACCTTGTCCGCATAGGTGCGCAAATCCTGGATCCGCGTCCCATGCGAGGGATGGGTGGAGAGGAATTGGGGCGTCCCGCCGCCGCCCAGTTTCTGCATTTTTTCCCACAAGCCCGCCGCGGCGCGCGGATCGTAGCCGCTGCGGGCCGCCAGTTCGACGCCGATGCGGTCGGCTTCGGTTTCGTCGGTGCGGGAATTCGGAAGGTTGAACGTCAGATCGAGGATCGTTTGTGACAGATCCTGCGCCACGCCGGAGATTCCCGCCGCAGCGCCGATCACGCCGATCGCGATGCCCTGGGCCATCTTCTGCGAAGCTCGCTCCCGCCCGTGTTCGCGCAGCGCGTGAGCGATTTCGTGTCCCATGACCGCAGCCGCCTCGTCATCGGTGAGCTGCAATCTGTCCAGGATTCCCGTGTAAAAAGCGATTTTGCCGCCCGGCATGCACCATGCGTTGACGTCCTTCGAGGTGATGACGTTCACTTCCCATTTCCACCCCGGCGCATCGCTTCGGAACGCGCCGGTATGAGGGATCAGGCGGGAGGCAATCGCGCGAATTCGGGCCAGTTGCTGCGGATCACGGTCGAGCTGGCCTTTGCGCGCTGCATCTGTCATGACTTGGCGATAGGCCTTCTCGGCGCTGCTGTTGACGGCGGACGACGACACCAGCATCGACTGCTGGCGGCTTACGCCCACCACTCCGGGCTGGGTCGTCTGGACGGACTGGCAACCGGCAAGCAGCACGCAGCAGACCGGCAGGGCACGGCAAAGCACGGAAAACCTCAACGCGATTAGGTTAGATTGGTTGACATTCAGAATTTTACCCAACGCCAGACGAGCGCGGCGCCCGCGAATCCGAAGCCGCTCGAAATTGTAAAGGTCCATGCCGGACCCAGCGACTCCCAGGCAAGACCCGCAACCAGCGCACCGGTAGAACCGCCCAGGCCATAGGCGACGCTGGTGTACAGCGCCTGACCGCGCACTTGGAGCGCCCCGGCAAACACGCGTTGCACTGCGGCCAGCGATGCGGCGTGAAAGCTTCCGAAGGTTGCGGCGTGCAGGAGTTGTGCGGCGGCGAGCACTGCAAGCGATTCGACTCCCCAGCCGATCGCGACGAAGCGCACGCCGGCTGCGAGAAAGCTCGCGACGAGAATTTCCCGCAGACCGAAGCGCCGCATCAAGCCGGGAAGCCAGGCAAATACCGCGATCTCGGCCAGCACCCCGAGCGTCCACAGCAAACCGGCAAGGCTCTTGGCATAACCATGCTCGACCAGATACAGGGTATAGAAGGTGTACAGCGTTCCGTGGGCCACGCTCATGCAGAAACACGCGGTGAGTAACCCTGCCACGTCCGCGCGCCGCAACAAGCCCAGTATCGGCGGCGAAGTACTCGCAGATTCACGCACGGCGGAATTCGGTAACGCGAAGGCGCATGCCAGTGCACCGAATGCGCACGCGACGACCACCGGAATGAGCATCGCGGCGGGATACGCATCCAGCAGTGCGCCTGTGCCCAGCACAGCAATCACGAAGCCGAGCGATCCCCACAGGCGGATCGGGCCGTAGCGCCCGGGCTCGCCCGCGATGATGGTCAGAGTCATCGCCTCCACGATCGGCAGCGCGGCGGCGGAAAACACGCCCATCATTCCGACCAGCACCAGCACCTCGTAGAGCTCGCGCGCTGCGGGCAGCAGCGCGAACCCCACCGCAGTGGAGGTGCAGGACACCGCCACGATCGCGCGCCGCCGGCCGGTACGGTCGGCAAACCAGCCCCAGAACGCGGAGACGAAGATGCGCGCAATCTGCGGCAACGCGAGAATCAGCGCGATCTGCGCCGCGTTGAAACCGCGCGCATCGAAATACAGCGCGATGTAGGGGCCATACGCGCCAAGGTAGGCGAAATAGGCGAAATAGAACGCGGCGAATCGCGCAGCGGCAGGTCGCATACCTGCCATGGTATAAGACCGCCCCATGAACTCCGTGCCGCGCGCCGCCTTTTACGTCCTGTTCACCGCATCCGGCTTCGCCGGGCTGATCTACGAATCGATCTGGACTCACTATCTGAAGCTGTTTCTCGGCCACGCCGCTTACGCGCAATCACTGGTGCTGATCGTGTTCATGGGCGGCATGGCCCTCGGCAGCGGCTTGTGCGGGCGCTGGTCCACGCGCATCGCCAATCCGCTGCTCGGTTACGCGCTGGTCGAAGCGGTGATCGGCTTGCTCGCCCTCGCCTTCCACGAGATGTTCGTCGCAGCGACCGATTTCACCTACGCCGCGATCCTCCCTGCGCTCGGAGCGGAATGGCTCGCGCTCGGTGCGAAGCTGTTCGTCTCCTGCCTGCTGATCCTGCCGTCATCGGTGCTGCTCGGCATGACCTTTCCGCTGATGAGCGCGGGGCTGGTGCGCGCGCACCCGTCTTCATCCGGCGAATCGATCGCGATGCTGTATTTCACCAACAGCATCGGCGCGGTCGCCGGCGTGCTGACGAGCGGATTCGTGCTGATCGCCTGGGTCGGCCTCCCCGGAACGCTGCGCACCGCGGGCGCGCTCAACCTGCTTCTCGCGGCCACCGTCTGGCTGCTGGCGCGGCCGGCGCGCTTCGCCGCACTTGCGCCCGCACCGCGCGCGGGCGACGGCGCGCGCATCCTGCTCGCGGTGGCGTTCTGCACCGGTCTCGCCTCGTTCATCTACGAGATCAGCTGGATCCGCATGCTCTCGCTGGTGCTTGGCAGCTCGACGCATTCCTTCGAACTGATGCTCTCGACTTTCATCCTCGGCCTCGCGCTCGGCGGGCTGGCCGTGCGCGGACGGGTGGACTCGAGTGCCGCGCCCGAGAAACTGCTCGGATGGATCCAGGTGGTGAAAGGGCTGCTCGCGGTGTCGACACTGGTGGTTTACGACACCACCTTCGGCCTGATGGAAACGCTCATGAAAGGCCTCGCGCGCACCGAATCGGGGTATGTCATGTTCAACCTCTCGGGACAGCTGATCAGCGCTATGGTCATGCTGCCTGCGACCTTCTGTGCCGGCATGTCGCTGCCCCTCATCACCGGAGTGATGATCCGGCGCGGCGCCGGTGAAGCTGCAATCGGCCAGGTGTATGCCGCCAACACGCTGGGCGCGATTGCCGGCGTGATGATCGCGGTGCACGCCGGCCTGCCGCTGCTCGGGCTGAAGCACACCATGGTTCTGGGCAGCCTGGTGGACGCCGCGCTTGGAATGCTGCTGCTCTGGCGCTTCCTGCCGTCGCGCGCGACGCTGGTCGCGGCGGGCGCGGCGTGCGCGCTGCTGTTCGTTCCGATTTCGCTCGCCTACGAGCTCGATCCCAACAAGATGACTGCCGGGGTGTTCCGCTACGGCGAGCTTTCCGGATCGCGCAACGCAAAGATCCTGTTCAACAAGGATGGCAAGACCTCGACCGTGCACCTGGTGCAGTACTCCGATGCGGTCAGCATCCGCACCAACGGCAAATCCGACGGATCGATCAACATGGACCGCGAGGGCGCGCGCGGTTCCGACGAGATCACCATGGTACTCACCGGTGCGCTGCCGCTCGCCCTCAAGCCCGATGCGAAGAGTGCCGCCGTGATCGGCATCGGCACTGGACTCACCATGCACACGCTGCTGCAAAGCCTCTCGATCGAGCGGGTCGAGACGGTGGAGATCGAATCGGCGATGGCCGAGGCCGCGCGCGGCTTCATGCCGCGCAACCGCGCCGCGTTCGCCGATCCGCGCGGCACGATCCACATCGACGACGCAAAGACGTTTTTCTCGACCCACAACCGGCGCTACGACATCATCGTCTCCGAGCCTTCCAACCCCTGGGTGAGCGGCGTTTCGAGCCTGTTCACGCGCGAGTTCTACTGTCGCGTCCGCAGCCACCTCAACCCAGGCGGAATTCTGGTCCAATGGTTCCAGCTCTACGAGATCGATACCTCGCTGGTCGCTTCGATGGTACGCGCGCTGGGCGAGGTGTATCCGCACTATGCGGTATTCGCCGCGAGCGACCACGATCTGCTGATCGTCGCCTCGGAGTCCGCGATTCCGGTCCCGGCGAAGGCGCGCGTGTTCCAGGATCCGGGACTGGCCAATGAGCTGATCGCCGTGAACCTGCCCGCGCCGGGCGATCTCGACGCGCGCTACGTCGGAGGACGCGCGACGCTCGAAGCGCTGTTCGAGAGCTATGCCATGCCGGCCAACTCCGATTACTACCCGGTGCTCGATCTCAACGCCGCGCGCCACCGCTTCACCGAAAAGAGCGCTACCGAAGTGGTGGCGCTGCTCAACCTCGGGGTGCCGGTGCTTGAAATGCTCGAACCTTCGCCCGTGCGGCGGCCGGTCAATCCGCTGTACAAGGGCGCCGGCGCGTTCGAACGGCTCGAGAACTCGCGCCTCGCTGCCTACGCGCGCGATTTCCTGCTCGATGCCGCGCCGCAGCCCAGCGGCATCTCGACGCGGCTGCAAAAGGACCTCGAGGTCGTCAGGACGCAGTTGCTTGAATGCCGCAACCCGCGCAATCAGGACGTGTGGCTGCACGCACTGCTCAACGTGGCGCAGACCCTCAACCCGTATCTTCCCGTGGCCGAGGCGGACCTCGTGTGGCAGCGCATAGCAAAAGCGCCGTGCTTCGCCGGGTTGTACGATTTCCAGAAGCAATGGATCGCAGTGTTCCGCGCCGTCGGCCAGAGAAACGCGGTGCGCATGGCCGAACTGGGAGGCGTGCTGCTCGCCAACCAGTCGCAGATCAACAACGAAAGCCGCGAATACCTGTGGATGGCCGCGCTCACCGGTTACGTGGTTGCCGGGGCGAACGGCGAGGCGAAGAAGGTGTGGGACTGGTACCAGGATCGGATGCAGGAGGCCGCGAGAAAGCCGGCCTTCAGGCTGCTGCGCTGCCGCGCAGCGCCGGAGTCGTGCGCAGGGGCGTTTGCAACATCATGACAGCATGACTTTGCCGCGTTTGCCGTTCTTCTACGGCTGGATCATTGTGGCGGTCGCCTTCGTGACCATGGGCGTCGGCGTCAACGCGCGCACTGCGTTTTCCGTTCTCTTTCCTCCCATACTCGGTGAGTTCGGCTGGGAGCGGGGCCTAACCGCCGGCGCGTTTTCCTTCGGCTTTATCGTTTCCGCGTTTCTGAGCCCGCTGCTCGGCCGGAAGATGGACCGGCATGGCCCCCGCGCCGTAATGGAGCTGGGTGTGGGCCTGACAGGCGCCGGCATGCTGCTTGCCGCGCTGGTCAACCAGCCGTGGCACCTTTACCTGACGCTCGGAGTGCTGGTGGGCGGCGGCAGCGTCTGCCTGGGTTTCACGGGACACGGGCTGTTTCTTCCCAACTGGTTCGTGCGCCGTCGCGGCCTCGCGCTGAGCATCGCGTTTTCGGGCGTGGGCATCGGTTCTCTCGTCCTGTTGCCCTGGCTGCAGTGGCTCATTGAACGCTCGGGCTGGCGCGCGGCGTGCACTGCGATGGGCATTCTGGTGTTCGCCTTGCTGGTTCCGCTCAATCTGCTGCTCAAGCGCAGGCCCGAAGACATCGGCATCCAGCCCGATGGCGATCGTGCGCCGGTCTCCCGGGACGCCGCCGGCCACGCTGACAACGTTATCGACAAAGCCTGGGCGGCGGTGGACTGGACACTCACGCGCGCGATGCGTACTGCGCGATTCTGGTGGATCGCGCTCGGCTACTTCTGCGGCCTGTTCGGGTGGTACGCGGTGCAGGTGCATCAGACGAAGTACTTGGTGGAGATCGGATTCAGCGGCGCGTACGCCGCGTGGGCCCTCGGGTTCGTGAGCTTCGTCGGAATACCGGGCCAAATTGCCCTGGGGCATATCTCGGACCGGATCGGGCGGGAGTGGGTCTGGACGGTGGGCCAGGCCGGCTTCGCGCTGTGCTACGCGGCGCTGCTGTTGATGCGCGCGACACCCAGTCCGGCATTGCTCTGGTTCATGGTCGTCTCCCAGGGACTTCTCGGCTACGGCGTCACGTCGGTCGTCGGCGCGATTCCCGCCGAAATCTTCCAGGGACAGCACTACGGCGCCATCTTCGGAACATTGATGGGAATCGGCATCGCGGGCGGCGCGATGGGTCCCTGGATTACGGGCGCGCTGTATGACGCAACCGGCACCTATACGCTCGCGTTCGGCCTGGCCATCGGCTGCTGCTTGTTATCGACGGTTTCGATCTGGCTGGCCGCGCCGCGGAAGATCCGCGCGGTGGCCGGCCGGATCGTGCGAGAGTAAATGCGCTGCATCGGCGCTCGCCTCTGTCTTGCCGCGCTGCTGGTCCTTGCTTCCGGCGCCGGAAACGCGCAGGACGATGCGCCTGCGTCGCGTGCCGAAGTCACGGTGCACAAAGACGACAACCGGGTGACGGTCGAAGCGAATATGACCGTTCCCGTACCGGCGACCATCGCCTGGGCCGTATTGACGGACTTCGCCCACATGGCGCGCTACATTCCAAGTCTGAGTTCGAGCGAGGCGGTAAGCGAGGGGCCGAACGTGCTGCGCGTGACGCAGAAGGGTGCCGCCACCTGGGGTCCCTTCACCTTTGATTTCGAGTCTGTGCGCCGCGTTGTGCTGCACCCGATGTCACGCATCGAAACGACTGCACAGTCGGGCAAGATCTCCAAAATGACCAGCGTGTCCGAGCTGCGCGCGGTGGAAGGCGGCGTGCACATCCACTATCGCGCCGACGCCGAGATCGATTTCTGGCTGCCGCCGCTGCTCGGCACTGCCGCGATGCGGCACGAGGTGCGCGAGCAATTCGCTGCGATGATCGAAGAGATGCGGCGACGGGCCGCGGGGCGTTGAACCGTCAAGCGATAGAAGGAAGACCGGCGAGATTTCCGCGGGGCGCCACACTATACTCGCGACGGAACCCTGACCATGGCCGACGAAACCACGAACCCTGTCCTTGAGCAATTGCGCGCGATCCGGGCAACCCTTGCGCAACACACGGAGGAATTCACCATTCTTAGACGGAGGATGGCCTCGATTGAGCGGCAAATGGCCGGGTTGCATGGTGACATGGCCGGGATACACGTCGATATGACAAACATGTTCACTCGCTTTGACAGCGTGGATCACCGGCTTGATCGCGTCGAAAAGCGACTGGAACTCACCGACGCCTAGGTCCCCTGGAACCCAAAGTTCGCGCCGCCGGTGAACAACCCCATCAATCCCGCTTCGCATACGGATTGCGCCCGGTGCGGAACTCGATCGCGGGCGGACCCTTTCCGACAGTGATCAATGCGCGCGCGTCGGACGCGGGCGGTACACCGCAACGCCGCGTTGATTCCGACCCCACGCCTGCGGCCGGAATCCACCTCAAGCCAGCAGGTGTAACCGGCGGATTGCCGCAGCATCTGGCGCTCGGCTATCATGCAGAATTGCCCTTGTACTCACCCGGGGAGGCTGCCAAGGAGAAATGACATGAACACTCGTGACCCCCAGGCGCTGATCGAGAAGCTGAAGAGCTTGCCGCCCGAACGGATGGCCGAGGTCGAGGACTTCGTCGACTTCCTGCGCACACGAGAGGAAGAAGCACGCGATGCCGCCGCCGACCGCCTGGGCGCGGCGATAGTAAAGCTTGCCGAGGTGGATTTCCCGGCGATGAGCGAAGACGAAGTTCAGGCCGAAATCGATGTTGCGCGGCGTGAGCGACGGGAACGCCTCGGTGTGGATCGTCGCTGATACGAACACCGTCATCTCGGGACTGCTCTGGAGCGGCCCGCCGCAGCAACTCATCAATGCAGCGCGCGCGAAAAGGATCACGCTCTACAGCAGCGTGGCACTGACCGCCGAATTCGCCGAGGTGATCGTTCGCGACTTGTTTCCCGCGACCGGCGCATCGACATACCTGATGGTCTTGCGCTTCCCATTCTCGGCGTAGGTAAGTATCCCCCGGCAGCGGGGGCTTTAGAAGTTGAGCCGCTCAAAGCGGCTTTGGGGCCGCTAACGCGTCCCCAAGATTTCGAGGGCACGTTCGTGCATCACCACTTGATGATCGATTACCCAACATCGCGCCTCTCTCTTGCACACATCTGCGTCGCTCATCGCACCCGGAGCGCTCCCTCTTGGTACGTGAATTCCCGACCCGAACTCGTTTCCGGTTCTATTTTCTGCCCAGCCTTCGCGTTCACTTTCGTCGGCTTGTGATTCCTGCCCACACCACGGCGACTTCCGGAAATGTCAAACTTCTACTGCCACCCCGGCAGAGCCGGGGGAACTCCCAACTTAATAGTCGTCGACATTTTTCCAGCGCCATACCCACCCCGCCCGCCTGATCTTCGCGCCCCGCAATCGGCTTGAACTTGACTTCCACGGATCCGTGCGCGATCGCGGTGCCCCTCCCGGGTGCCGAACGCCCAACAACGACCATGGATCATGCCACTGCGGTCATCTCCGGTCAGCGTGATCCGGTACTGATCGCACGCAAGACCGCGCGCGTTTTGACCCCGTCGAGCTATACGGAACTGCCGAAAAGGCGAATGGTGGGGCTGGGATTCACGGGAGGGAGCGGGGAGAAGGCGTGTTCGCACTTCCTGAAACTGGGCAGCACAACCGAAAACGGGTTTCTGGTCGCTCGCCATGGCTTGCTTGATTCAGCGTGCGACCAATTGGCTGCTCTTCTGATCTGAATTCTGCGGTGCTTCAAGCGCGCGATACTCGGCGGGCTGCATGGCTTCAGCAGTCTCGCCGATGAGCCGCCAATGTTGCTCCAACGTCGGGCGATGATTCGTCCACAGTTCTAGAATTGCGAGCCGCCGCCCGGTAAGATTCTGCTGATGGCGCAAGTTCTTGTCGCAGATGATGAGGAGATCGAACCCAGCCGCCTCGGCTTCACGGAGCAAGTCTCCGTTTTCCAGTTCGCCCCAACCCATCATCACCGCCGTATGCACGTCATGGCCCGGCAACGCCTGGCGCACCTGCACAGGTGTGCAGACGTCGAGGAGTATCTTCATCGTGCCAGTTCTGCGGCGATGCGCTCCAAACCGTAGCGCAAAACTGCTTGCGCCTGCTCACGCGTGACGCCCTCGAACGTTTCCAGGAAATAATCGAGCGAGAGTCCGTCCGCGAGGTAATTGAACAACGTTCGAACCGGCAGGCGTGTCCCGCGAAAGACCGGCGTCCCTCCCAGGATGCCGGGATTCGACACCACCATTCCACCAGCGGCAGTCTTGATTTCGGCAACAGCGCTCATGGATGCTAGGCTAATCCCTTCGCGTTCGAACAGCAAGTCGCCGAGCCTGCGTGATAGCAGCCGCGAGCACCCGCAACGCGTCTCGCTCTACTTCGAAATCCCATCAATCCCGCTTTACGTACGGATTCCTCCCGGTGCGGAACTCGATCGCGAGCGGCGTGCCCTCGAGCGCGAACTGCTTGCGGAAATACCCCTCGAGATACCGCCTGTAGGTCTCGGGCACACCCTCGAGCGCGTTGCCGTGAATCACGATGCGCGGTGGATTCATGCCACCCTGGTGCGCGTAGCGCATCTTCGGCCGGCCGAGTTTTCGCCGCGGCGGCTGCTGCCGTTCCACAGCCGCGATCAGCGCGCGGGTGAGCTTGGGTGTTGACATCCGCGCCATGGCCGAGCGGAACGCACGGTCGACCGCCGCGAGCAGTTCGCTCAACCCCCTGCGCTCGAGGGCGGACAGGAAGATCGGCGGCGCGTATCCCAGAAACACGAACTTCCAGGCCAGTTCCTGCTTGATGCGCTCGCGCGCCTCCTTGTCGGCCGCGTCCCACTTGTTGACCGCGACCACCACCGCGCGGCCGCGCTCGAGAACGTACCCGGCGACGTGCGTGTCCTGGTCCGTAATCCCGGCGGCCGCATCGAGCACCAGCACCGCCACGTTCGCGGCTTCGATCGCCTGCAGCGCCTTGATCACGGAGAAGTGCTCCTCCGCCTCGCCCTGTTTTCCGCGCCGGCGCAATCCGGCGGTGTCGATCAGGGTGTAGCGCCGGTCGCCGATCTCGAACGGCACCTCGATCGGATCGCGCGTGGTCCCCGGCTGGTCGAACGCAATCACGCGGTTCTCGCCCACCAGCGCGTTCACCAGCGTCGACTTGCCCACGTTCGGCCGGCCGACGATCGCCACGCGCGGACCGGCATCCTCGCTGTCCACCGGCTCGCGCTCGGCCGGAAAAGGCTCGAGCACGGCCTCGATCAACGCGCGCACGCCTTCGCCATGCGCCGCGGAAATCGGGCAGGGCTCGCCCAGCGCGAGTTCGTGAAACTCCGCTACCGCAGCATTCGGTTCGAGTCCCTCCGCTTTGTTTGCCGCAATCCAGACGCGCCGGTCCAGCTTGCGCAACTTTGCGGCGATTGTTCGATCTGCAGACGTAAGCCCGCTGCGCGCGTCGACAACCCACACCACGGCGTCGGCTTCCGCGATCGCCTGCTCGGTCTGGCGCGCCATTTCGAAGTAGATGCCCTCGTGCGCATCCGGCTCGAGTCCGCCGGTGTCGACTACGAGGAACTCCCGCTCGCCGAGCCTCCCCTCGCCATAGTGCCGGTCGCGGGTCACCCCGGGTACATCGACCACGATCGCGTTGCGGCTCTTGGTGAGGCGGTTGAACAGCGTGGACTTGCCGACGTTCGGCCGGCCGATGATGACGACGACCGGCTTCATTGCGGCGCAAACGCGTACAGGTTTCCTGCTCGCGTTTGCACCAGGAATCCAACCCTCAGGCGCAAGGGCGCCACTGCGATCGCGCTGCCGTCGGTCGCAATGCGACCGAGGAAAGCACCCGACTCCCGCGCCAGCAGGTGCACGTAACCCTGCAGGTCGCCGACGGCGACATCTCCCCCGACCGGCACCGGAACCGTAAGCTGCCGATGAGAAAGCCGGACCTGCTTCCATACGCTCTTGCCGCTGGAGCGATCGAGCGCCTGCACTGTCCCGGCGGCGTCGCTCACGAAGGCATAGCGCGCGTCGATGCTCGTCCCATTCAAGGTGGAAACCTCGCGCGCCCAGGCAAGGTTGCCGGTCATCAGATCGAAACACGCGACGCGTCCCTGATAGGACGCCGCGCACACCTCCCTCCCCTGGATCGCGGGCTCGCCGCCCACGTCGGTCACGCGCTCCAGTTCGGTCGCGCCCTTGGGCAACGCAACCGTGGCCTCCCAGCGCGCCGCGCCGTTGGCAAGCACGACCGCGACCAGCTTTCCGCCGGAAAATCCCGCATACACCATGGTCTCGTTCACCGTCATTCCTGCCGGGGAGCGCACGGCGAGCGCGGAGGCTGCCCGCTGGTAGACCCAGCGCCGCTTTCCGTCGTCTGCGTCGAACGCGAATATCCGGCTGTCGGCGCTGCGCACCAGCACCGTCCCCGCGGTTACCTTGGGTGCCGCGAGCACCTCGGAAGACACGCGCGTCTTCCACCGGCTGGCGCCGGTCTTCGCATCGAGCGCGATGACCTCGCCCTCCTCCGTTGCGACGACCACGATCGCACCGTCGGATCCCACCCCCGCGGAAAGCCGGGTGCCGGCCGAGACGCGCCAGACGCTGCGCCCGTTTTCCGCCTCGATGCGCGCGACGCTGCCATCGCGTGCCGCGGCGAAAATCGCCCCTCCGGCAAGCGCCGGCGAGAAAGCGAACGGCTCGGATGCCCCGATCGAGGCCTGCCAGAGCAGGCGTGCATTCTGCGGATTGGAAAGCGGCGGCAGGGCCGCCGGTTGCGGCCCCTTCGACGAGGAGTCGAACCAGTCCATCGGATTGACGCTCGGCATGCTGGCGCAACCCGCCAGCGCGACGACCGCGGCCAGCGCCGCGGCGAATACGGTCAGAAGGCGTTTCACGCCTACCCCCCCAATGCGTCGAGGCGCATGGTAATGGACTCACGGAATGCGCCGCTCCTGGGATCGGATTTCTCCAGCGCGAGTCGATAGGCGCTCTTTGCTTCGTCGCGCTGGTTCTTCGCCAACAGCACATCGCCGCGCGTCGCCGCGAACTGCGCATCGAACGCGGCCCCGTGCGCCGCATCGAGTTGCTTGAGCGCCTCGTCGTAGGCCTTTTCGTCGAGCAGCACATTGGCGAGCCGCAGGCGAGCGAGGTCCTTCAGCTCGGTCGAATCGCTGCGTTCGACGACCGATTCGAGCTGCGCCCGCGCTGCCTTCAGATCGCCCCGGTCGAAATAGTATTTCCCCGCGAGCAGCGCTCCGAGCGCGGCATACCGCGTGCCGCCGAAGCGCTCGAGCAGCGCGCCGTTCGCGTCGCGCACGGATTTCGCGTCTCCCTCCTGCACGGCACGGCTGAGAGACTCGTACAGATCGCTCGCCTCCGCGGACTGGCTGAACTGCCAGTAGCGCCAACCCTGCCAGCCCGAGAAGGCGAGCGCCGCGATCAGGATCGCAGTCATCACCAGCGAACCGTACTGCTTCCACCACGCTTTCAACTCGGCCAGTTGTTCCTGCTCTTCCAGATCCAGGTCTTTCATGTCCCCGCCTTCGCGTCGTTCCAGCCGGTAAGCTCCGCGGCCAGCCGCGCGGCCGGCACTCGCGCCTGGGCGCGCGCCACCCGCAACGGCTTCACGGTCACTTCACCGGCCCCAAGTTCATCCTCGCCGATGATCAGCGCCACCCGCGCGCCGCTCGCATCGGCTTTCTTCATCTGCGACTTCAAGCTGCCACCGCCACAATGCTGGACCACGGCATAGCCTGCATCGCGCAATTCGCCTGCGATCCGTAGCGCCTGTTCCGCCGCGCCCGCCCCCAGATGCACCACGTAAGCGTGCAGCAGCGGCACGACAGGCTCGGGTTTCGCCTCCTGCTGCAATGCGATCAGGCGTTCGATCCCCATCGCGAACCCCGCCGCGGGCGCGGGCTTCCCGCCAAGCTGCTCGAACAGCCCGTCGTAGCGCCCGCCACCGCAAACCGTCCCCTGGGCCCCGAGCCGGTCCGAAATCCACTCGAACACTGTGAGATTGTAGTAATCGAGTCCGCGCACCAGCCGCGGGTTGAGCGTGAAACCGA
The DNA here is from genome assembly GCA_016195915.1 of Betaproteobacteria bacterium. Classification (GTDB taxonomy): domain Bacteria; phylum Pseudomonadota; class Gammaproteobacteria; order Burkholderiales; family SG8-39; genus JADGRQ01. The sequence continues at coordinate 14,085 of JACPYS010000016.1, forward strand.
CACCGGCGGCGCCCAGCAGGCGCTTCAGTCCGTCGAAGTGCGCCAGTGTCGCGTCGCCGAGGTATGCCATCATCGACGGGGCGGACTGTACCACTGTCTGCACCAGCGGATTCTTCGAGTCGAATACCCGCAGCGGATTCGCATGCATGCGCCGCTTCGCATCGGCGTCGAGCGAATCGACGTTATTCTCCAGATGGGTGATCAGCGCGGTCCGGTAGCTCGCGCGCTCTGCGCTGGAGCCGATGGTGTTCAGTTCGAGCCGGATGCCTGTGAGGCCCAGTTCGCGCCACAGCGCCGCGCACATCACGATCAACTCCGCGTCCGAATCCGGACCGGTGAATCCCAGCGCTTCAGCACCATACTGGTGGAACTGGCGGTATCTCCCCTTCTGCGGGCGCTCGTGGCGGTACATCGGCCCGGCGTACCACAAGCGCTTCGGCCCGTCGTGCAGCAGGTGATGCTCGATCGCGGCGCGCACGCACGATGCGGTCGCCTCCGGACGCAGTGTCAGATCCTCTCCGTTCAGCTCGTCACGCCAGGAATACATCTCCTTTTCGACGATGTCGGTCTGCTCCCCGACGGCGCGCCTGAACAGCTGCGTCGGCTCGATGAGCGGCATGCGGATGTTGCGGTAGCCATGGCGAGCGAGCCAGCGCTGCACCAGGGACTCGAACTCCAGCCACCGGCTCGCATCCCCGGGGAGGACGTCGTTCATGCCGCGCAGGGCCTGCAGCGTCGCACTCATGACACCGACCCGGTGGCCGCGCGACTGGCGGGGCCGCATCCGTATTTTCGCGCAACGTAACCCTCGACGATCGCCTGAAATTCTTCGGCGATGCGCGCACCCTTGAGCGTCACTGTCTTCCTGCCGTCGACGTAAACCGGCGCGACCGGAATCTCGTTGGTCCCCGGCAGGCTGATTCCTATGTCCGCGTGCTTGGACTCGCCGGGACCGTTCACCACACAACCCATGACGGCCACGCGCATGTTTTCGACGCCGGGATATTGCCCGCGCCATGCGGGCATCTGCACGCGCAGATAGGTCTGGATCCTGTCGGCGAGCGTCTGGAACACGGTACTGGTGGTACGGCCGCACCCCGGGCAGGCGACGACCATGGGAGCAAAACTGCGCAGGCCCATCGTCTGCAGAAGCTCCTGCGCCACCACCACCTCGCGCGTCCGGTCGCCGCCCGGTTCGGGAGTCAGTGAAATGCGGATGGTGTCCCCGATGCCTTCCTGGAGCAGTACCGCCATTGCGGCGCTGGAGGCGACGATGCCCTTCGATCCCATGCCGGCCTCGGTCAGGCCAAGATGCAGCGCGTATTCGCAGCGCCGTGCGAGCTCGCGGTATACGGCAATCAGTTCCTGCACGGAGCTCACCTTGCAGGAAATGACGATGCGCTCGGGCGGCAGGCCCCAGCGCACGGCCTGCGCCGCGGATTCGAGCGCGGAAACGATCAACGCCTCGCGCGTCACCGCGCTCGCATCGACCGGGACAGCGCTGCGGCCGTTCTGGTCCATCAGGCGCGCCAGCAGCTGCGCGTCGAGGCTGCCCCAGTTGACGCCGATCCGCACCGGCTTTTCGTGGCGGCACGCCGCCTCGATCATGGTCGCGAACTGCTCGTCGCGTTTGCTGCCGTGGCCGACGTTGCCGGGATTGATCCGGAATTTCGCGAGCGCCAGCGCGCACTCGGGATACTTCGTCAACAGACGGTGGCCGTTGTAATGGAAATCGCCGATCAGCGGCACGCTGCAACCCATCGCGTCCAGCCGGTCGCGTAGCGGGGCGACAGCGGCGGCGGCCTCGGGCGTGTTCACCGTGACGCGCACCAGTTCCGAACCCGCGCGCGCAAGCGCATCCACCTGCTCCGCCGTGGCGCACAGGTCTGCTGTGTCGGTATTGGTCATCGACTGCACCACGATCGGCGCACCGCCGCCAATCGCGATTGCGCCGACCGCTACCCGGTGCGATGTCCTGCGGTTCATCGATGCGCCCGGCATGGTTCCGCGAGCATTCAATCGAGCGTCAATCGCGCAACCTCGACCTTCACGTGCGGCGACAGGTCGATGGGCCTGCGGTCGTAGCTCAGTTTCACGTACGTCGCGTTGCCGATGATCACCGCGAACGGCGGCCGTCCCTCGACCGACTGTTCGCTGCCGGCAGGATTGAGCTGCGAGATCAGCCTCCGGCCGGCGCGATCGGTGATTTCCACCCACGCTTCGCGCTCGAAACGCAGATTGATCCTTCTCGTCCCATCGGCGGACGCAAGCTCCGTAGCGTGCTCGGGCGGCGCCGTCGTCTCCGCACGCACGATCACCGGCAACGGCGCCGCGCTTGAAACCATCGTCGGCGGGGTGCCGGAAACCGCGGCCGGCGGCGTCTGCGCGGCCGGCACGAACGCGAGCGGCGCCGCGCTGCCGCGATCCTGGGTCCACTCGAACAACAATGCCCCGGCCGCCAGCAGGAATCCTGCCGACAACGCCACGTAAACGACGTTCACCCTCCGCCCGCCGTCTGAAAACGGTACCGAAGCGCGCAGTGCGGCCGAGTGCTCCGGCATGGGCGTCGCGTCGCCCATGCGCTGCGACAGCGCGGCAAGCATCGGAGCGGGATCGAGCTTGAGCAGCCGGGCGTAGCTTCGCAGCATGCCGCGCGCGAACGTCCCGGTCGGCAGGTGAGCGAAATCCGCCGCCTCGAGCGCCTCGATCTGACGGGGCGTGAACTTGAGCTGCTGCGCCACGTCCCCGAATTTCATCCCCAGTGCTTCGCGCCTGCGCGCGAGCACGGCGAACGGGTCTGGCGCGGCTGGCTCGACGGCGTAGGGGATCATCGGATCGGACATTCAGTCGTACTCGCCGCGCTGCAAGGCCTGATACTCGCTCGAGCCGCTGAAACGGCGCCGCAGCTGGTTGGCGAACGCCGCCTCGGCGTTCTTGTCGCCCAGCTGCCGCTCCGCGCGCAGCGAGAGCCACAGCGATTCCGCGGTGGGTTCGACGAGGCGGTTGAAACGCGTGGCCAGCTTGCGCGCGTCTTCGTAACGACCGTTGCGGTACTGAATCTGGCCGAGGTGGAGCAGGGAAACGGGCTCGTCCGGCTCGAGTTTCAGCGCGCTCTCGAAGTGGGTCTGCGCATCCTTCAGGTTGCCGACCCGCAGCGCGCACTGGCCCGCGGCCGCATACGATTTCCACGGTGTCGAATACAAAGGATTGCGCACCGCCTGCAGGAAATAGCGGATCGACTCGTTCTCGCGCCCGGTCTGGCACATGAACCAGCCGAAATTGTGGTTGATGTCCGGATCGGTCGGCGCGAGGCGCAGCGCGCGATCGAAGTTCTGCTGCGCGAGTGCGTTCTCCTTCAACTGCATGTAGACCAGGCCGAACATGCTGTAGACCGGGCCGTAGCCCGGATCGGCCTGCGCCGCCAGGCGCAGTTCCTCCAGCGCAACGCCCATGCTGCCGCGTCCGTAGTACAGCGCGGCGAGTTCGGTGCGGATGCGCGCCCGGTTGCGCGGATCGTTGGTTTCCCCGGTCGGTGTTGCAGTATCGGCTACGACGGGTCCTTCACTCATGGGTGATGACTGGCACCCGGCAAGGACGATCAGTGCAATCCAGAGAATGCGTTTCACGGGCGCTGTTCCAGGACAATGACGGGCCTGCCTTGATGCGCCGCGCTGCGCCGCGTGCGGTCCGCGACCTCTCCGGCGAGTTGCCCGCAGGCTGCATCGACGTCGCCGCCGCGCGTCCTTCGCGTCGTGACGGTCAATCCGGCGCGCGCGAGCACATCGGCAAAACGCCGGATGCGATCCGGGCTCGAGCGGCGGAATTCAGCACCCGGGAACGCATTGAACGGAATCAGATTGAACTTGCTCTTCACCTGGCCCGCAATCGCCACGAGTGCGCGTGCCTGGTCCTCGCCATCGTTCACGCCATCGAGCATGACGTACTCGAAGGTGATGAAATCCCGCGGCGCCGCATCCAGATAGCGCCTGCAGGCCTTGAGCAGTTCGCGCAGCGGATACCTCCGGTTCACCGGCACCAGGCGGTCGCGCAACGCGTCGGTAGGCGCATGCAGGGATACCGCCAGCGCCACGGGGCATTCCTCGCGCAGGCGCTCCATTCCGGGCAACACTCCCGAAGTGGATACGGTCACGCGCCGGCGCGACAGTCCGTAGGCATTGTCATCGAGCATGAGCCGCAGCGCGGGGATCACGTTGTCCAGGTTGAGGCAGGGCTCGCCCATGCCCATCATCACCACATTGGTGATGCGTTCTCCGGCGCCGAGAAATCGGTTTGCCAGCCACAGCTGGCCGATGATCTCGCCGGTCGAGAGGTTGCGGTTGAACCCCTGCTTGCCGGTGGAGCAGAACGCGCAGTCTAGCGTGCAACCAGCATGGCTCGATACGCACAGGGTGCCGCGCCTCGGTTCCGGGATGAACACCGCCTCTACCGCGTTCGCGCCGTCGACCTTGAGCAGCCACTTGCGCGTGCCGTCTGCGGCAACAGTGTCGCCGGCGACCGCGGGCGCAGCGATACACGCCTGCGCCTCGAGATTCGCGCGCAGGCTCTTCGCGAGATCGCTCATCTGTGCGAAATCGCCGGCGCCGCGCTGGTGCATCCAGCGCAGAACCTGCCGCGAGCGGAATGGCTTCTCGCCGAGTCCGGCGAAGAACCGCTCCAGTCCGGAGGCGTCGAATTCGAGCAGGTTGGCGGTCACGCGCGGAACGCTCAGCGTGTAAAGACCTGGCTGGCCGGAAAGAAGTAGGCGATCTCGGTGCGCGCGGTATCCGGGCCGTCCGAGCCGTGCACTGCGTTGGCGTCGATCGAATCGGCGAAATCGGCGCGGATCGTCCCCTTCGCCGCCTTCTTCGGGTCGGTCGCCCCCATCAAATCGCGGTTCTTCGCGATCGCGCCCTCGCCCTCGAGCGCCTGCACCAGCACCGGGCCCGAGGTCATGAAACCGCACAGATCATGGAAGAACGGCCGCTCGCGGTGCACTGCGTAAAACCCCTCGGCTTCCGCGCGCGACAGATGCACCATCCGCGCGGCGACGATTTTCAGCCCGGCCGCCTCGAAGCGCGCCAGGATTTGCCCGATTACGTTCTTCTTCACTGCGTCCGGCTTGATGATGGAAAGCGTGCGTTCGACCGCCATTCTTTACACTCCGTAGGTAGCAGGAAACACAACCTGAAAGTGTATCACGATGCGGGGTTCTTCCGCGTAAAAAACAAGGGGTTGCGCGCGGACTCGCGCCACTCCGGCACCACCGCTTTTGCTTGGCGTACTGCGCGGAACGCGACATCGATGCCCAGACCCGGGACCCAGACCAGGGTTTCGCCGCAAAAAAGAAGCGGCAAGCGATCGCGCTCCCAGGGTGGAACACCGGCCTCCTGGAACAGATTCTTGAGCGTCCGGCTCGGCCGGTTTCCCGCAAGGCGCAGGCGCTCGCCGCCGGAGCGCAGCTTCACCACGACCGCAGCCTCGGCGAGTCTGTCCGTGTCTATTCCAACACCGTGCCGACGGCGCATGAGCAGCGAGCCACCGAGCGCCGGCAGCGGCAGGCGTGCTTCGCCCTTCCAGCGCACAGGTTCGAAAAACTCGGTGGCGGCCGGCCGCGCCAAGCGCACGCTGCCGCGCCAAGTGCGCAGCACCACGCCGTCGTGGGCGATCGCGGTGCGCGCATCGGCGCGCGGACGCGACAACTGGCGCAACATCTCGATCAGCTTCGCTTCGCTCGGCGCGCGCATCCCGCGCGACGAGAGAAACTCCCTCAACAAGCTTCGCTCGTCCGCGGCGGCACGCGCGAAGTGCCCGGCGGCACGCGCGAGCGCCTCGCGCCAGCGCGGCCAGCGCTCTTCGAGCATCGGACCAATCCTGCGACGCAGGTAATTGCGCGCCAGGCGCTCGTCCGCGTTGCTCTCGTCCTCGATCCACTCGAGTTCGCGCCGCCGCGCGTAATCGACAAGCGCGTCGCGCGACACTCCGAGCAGCGGCCGGATCGCCATCGTCCCGCATTCGCGAGCGCCCGGAAGCACGCCGAATTCCGGCATCGCCGCCGCCCCACGCATGCCCGCGCCGCGCAGCAGGTTGAGCAGCACGGTCTCGGCCTGGTCATCGAGCTGATGCGCGAGCGCCACGCAATCGGCGTTCACTGCTGCAAGCGCCGCATAACGTGCGTCGCGCGCCGCGGCCTCGAGACCTTTGCCCCGGCGTGCGCCAAGTGCGACGCGCCTGACCGTCAACGGCACGCCCGCGCGCCCGCACGAAGCGCGGCAAAAACCTTCCCAGCGATAGGCGTTCGGGCTGATCCGATGGTTGACATGGAGCGCCTCCAGGTGCAGGCCGAGCGCCGGCGCCAGCCGGGCGAGGACGTCGAGCAGCACTACCGAGTCGATGCCGCCGGACAAGCCGATCGCGACGCGCTTTCCGCGTAGCTGCGCACGTCCGAGGGCCGCGCGCACCGCGTCGCAAACCGTCTCCGGGCTAGCCCTCGCCCGTGTCCTTGAACTTGCCATAGCCCATGAGTCGCTCGAGCCGCTGCTCGAGCAGCCGGTCGGGCTTCGTGCCGGACAGCTGTTTGAGCTCCTCGACCAGCGTCTTCTTGAGCGACTGCGCCGTCGCATGCGGATCGCGATGCGCGCCGCCCAGCGGCTCCGCGACAATCTTGTCGATCAGCCCCAGAGTCTTGAGGCGATTGGCCGTGATGCCCAGGGTCTCGGCCGCCTCGGGCGCCTTTGCTGAATCCTTCCAAAGAATCGACGCGCAGCCTTCGGGGGAAATCACCGAATACGTCGCGTACTGGAGCATGATCACCACATCGGCGACCGCGATCGCCAGCGCGCCCCCGGAGCCGCCTTCTCCGATCACCGTGCACAGGATCGGCACGCGCAGCTTCGACATCTCATAGAGATTGCGTCCAATGGCTTCCGACTGCCCGCGCTCCTCCGCGTCGATGCCGGGATAGGCGCCCGGCGTATCGACGAAGGAGAACACCGGCAAGCCGAATTTCTCGGCCAGCTTCATCACACGCAGCGCCTTGCGATAGCCCTCCGGACGCGGCATGCCGAAATTGCGCAGGATCTTTTCCTTGGTATCGCGCCCTTTCTGATGGCCGATCACCACGCAGGCTTCTGCGTTGAAACGCGCCATTCCCGCCACGATCGAGGCGTCGTCCGCAAACAGCCGGTCGCCGTGTAACTCTTCGAAGTTCGTAAACAGCTCCGCCACATAATCCAGCGTGTACGGCCGCTGCGGATGACGTGCCACCTGCGCCACCTGCCACGGCGTGAGCTTGGCGTAGATTCCCTTGGTGAGCGCCTGGCTCTTCTTCTGCAGGCGCCCGATCTCCCCGGAAATGTCCACGGCCGAGTCGTCCTGCGCGAAACGCAACTCCTCGATGCGCGTTTCGAGCTCTGCGATCGGCTGCTCGAATTCAAGAAAGGCGGTCTTCATTGCGGGCCGATTCTACCTAGTATTCCACCGGCACCGGGTCGAGGCTGCGCCACAGGTACCAGGTCGCGACCGAGCGCCACGGCGCCCAGTTGGCGCCGAGTTTGCGCATGCGCGCGACGGGCACTGCCCGGCCGCGGAAATAGTGCAGGCGCATCGCCTTGCGCAGGCCGAGGTCGTCGAGCGGAAACACGTCGGGCCGCAGCAGATTGAAGATCAGGAACATCTCCGCGGTCCAGCGGCCGATGCCGCGCACCTGCACCAGTTCGGCGATCACGTCCTCGTCATCCATCTGCGGCCAGCGCTCCACCCGTGCCGTGCCGTCCGCGAAATGACGCGCGAGGTCGGCGATGTACTCCACCTTGCGCTCCGACAAGCCGCAGGCGCGCAGCGCCGTTCGCTCGAGCGCGAGCACCGCTTCGGGCGAGACTTCCGGCAGCGCGGCTTCGAGCCTGTTCCAGACGCTTTGCGCCGCCTTCACCGAAATCTGCTGGCCGACGATGGAACGCGCGAGCGTGAAAAACGGCTGGCCGCGGCGCGCGAGCGCGATCTTCGGGTACGCGCGGATGATGCGCCCCATGGTCGCGTCGCCGCGCACCAATGCACGTTTTGCCCTGGGCCAGTATTCTGGCGTCACGAGCGTCTCGCGAGCGGAAGGTTGACCAGCAGGTTCTGGGGTTTCATGCGCACCACGTCCGCCGGGTTCGAACTGAGCGCAAGCACGACTGCCTGTCCCGCAATGTCCGCACGCATGTCGGCCGCATTGGCGAACTCCATGCGAAACAGGGCCAGCACGCGGAGCATGCGTCCGTGCTCCACTTCCACGCCGTTCCACAGATCGTTGAGGATCGCGCTCGACTCTGCGTCCAGGCCGATGTGCCAGGCCCATCGCGGCTCCTCGATGCGCGCCAGTGACGCCACGCTCACGCGCGCGCCCGTGAAATGCTGCACCCAGGCCTCGATCACACGGCAATAGGCGTCGATCGCGGCGCGTCCATGGTTGAAACCGAGCAGCGTGTCGTGACGCGAATCGCGCTGCCAGTAGAGCGCGGCGTTGTCGCGATCCAGCACGTCGAGCTCGACCCGGCCGAGCGATCCCTGCGCCTCCACGATCAGTTTGCCGAGACTTCCGTATACGCCGCCCGCCGCATGCATCTCGACGGTTTCCAGGTCGGCGAGCAGGATCTGCCCGTCCTTGACGCTCGCCTTCTGTTCGCGAAAGAACAATTCCGCAGCGCGCAGGCGCAGAGGTTCCTCGCAACCGTCCAGGATGTTGCGCAGGATCACGTGGGCGAGCTGCTCGATGAACAGCGGCGGAACATCCACATTACCAGCGTGAAACAAGCCCGCGTAGCAGGCCTCGAGCGACTCCGCGCCGATCAGCCGGTCGCGGAAGCGCAGCAGAATGCGGTAGTTGTCGCGCGCGTCCGCATCGCGCAATGCCTCCACGTCTGCCACCGGGACCGCGCGCCGCGGATCGTGCATCAGCGCCGCATGCAGGCGGTGTTCCGCGTCGCAGGACTCCTCCACCGGATGGATCTCCGGCCGCAGGTAGTAGGCGCGCAGGAAATCGTCCGTGACGACGACGCGTCCCGACGAGTTCCTCGTCAGCAGGTGATAACCGCTGTTTCGCCAGAAATCCGGCACGGTATCCGCCAAAGGAGGACGGGGGTACGGGGGAGACCTTTCCGGTCTCCCCTGTTCCTTTCCACTCAAGCAGGCGCGAGAATGAGGCGCGAGTGCGAAGCGACGTGCTGCTTGAGAAAATCCATCTGGTCGGCATAGATCCTGCGGTTGGTCAGGATCAGGAACTCCGCCTTGTTGGGCACATACGGCGCATACAATAACTCGATGCCCGATTCCTCCGGGGTGCGGTTGCGCTTGTTGCCGTTGCAATGCCGGCAGGCCGTCACCACGTTCATCCAGGTGTCGCGGCCGCCGCGCGAAAGCGGGCGGATGTGATCGCGCGTCAGACGCAGGAAAGAAAACTCCCCGCCGCAATAGGCGCACATTTGGCGATCGCGGCGGAACAACTCACGGTTGTTGAGCGGTGGAACCTGATTGAACCCCCGCGCCGCCATTGCCTTGCCCCGCACCGCGATGATCGAATGGGCGGTGATGCTCGAACGCTCGCCCGTGATGCGTGAAATCCCGCCGCGAAAGGTAAAGGTGCGCTCGCCCATGGTCCAGGCGACGAGGTTCTTTGCGTAGTAGAAGCAAGCCTGCTGCCAGCCGATCCAGCGGTGGGGAACGCCGTGCTGGTCAAGCGATAGGATCAGAGGAGCTTCCATGTGATGGGCTTGAGGTTTCGGTTGTGCACTGCCAATACCGGGTGATTTTGCCGAATCCGGCGGTACTTGGCAACGGCTCTTCAAGCTGCGCCTGAAGAAACGGCGCAGCCGCTTCAGCGCCGGCGATCGACCGCTTCGCGAAACGCCTGCCCGGGAGTGAATGCCGGAACGGTCTTTGCCGGAATCCGGATCTCGGAGCCATTGCCCGGATTGCGCCCGTTTCGCCCGTTGCGCTTGCGCGGCACGAACGCTCCGAACCCGACCAGGGCCACGCGATTGCCGCGTGCGACGCTGCTCACGATTGTGTCGAACACCGCGTTCACGGCGCCCGACGCAGCCGTCTTGCTGATTCCGCCTGCCTTGGCCGCCGCTTCGATCAGCTCGGCTCGTGTAATGACTGCCATGTCTTCTCCGCCTCCCGCGGTTCGCATGCTCTCGCACGCGAACGCGCATCATAGACACGCGCGCGCGCAATTTCAATCACCGCAACACTGCGAACGTGAGTTTTTTTCCAATGCATTGATTACCCGCACCGTTTACTCCCGTTTGGCGCGCCGCGCTGCTGGAATTAAAATCAATTCGCAATTCCTTCGACCACTTCGACCACTTCGACCATGTCGCATACGCCCGACACCGTAACGCGCCTGCTCGCCGTGCGCACGCAACTTGCCTCACCTGCGCTGATCGAGCGCGATCGCGCGATTCCATATACCGCGATCGAGGAGGAAGCGAAACGCCTCGCCGCGGGTTTTGCGAGCCTCGGACTCGGACGCGGCGATCGCATTGCGATCTGGCTGCCCAATGTGCCGGCCTGGCTTGCGTGTTTTTTCGCCTGCGCGCAACTCGTCGCGATCGCGGTTTCTGTGAATACGCGGTTTCGCAGCCATGAAGTGGCCGATATCGTCAGGCGCTCGGGCGCACGGCTGCTGATCTTCTGGCCCGGATTCAAGGGCATCGATTTCACGGGGATCCTCGCGGCCTGCGATCCCGCCGTCCTGCAACACCTGGAGACGGTAGTGGCGTACTCGGATGGCGGCGCATCGCCGCCTTCCGATTTTGCCTGCAAGCCGTGCATCGACTACGCCGAAATCACTTCCCGCGCACCGCTCGAGCCGGACTACTCGCACCCCGACGACGGCTGCGTGATCTTCTCCACCTCGGGCACCACCAAGGCACCGAAGTTCGTGCTTCACGACCAGCGCACCCTCGTCAACCACGGCGCGGACGTGGCCGAGAGTTTCGGCATCGGCGCGCAAAGCGCGGTGCTGCTCGCGCCACCGTTGTGCGGCATCTACGGCTTCTGCAGTTTCATGGCGGCGCTGTCCGCCGGCTGCCCTCTGGTGATGATGCCGGCGTGGGACCCCGCTGAGGCGGCGCGCATGATCGACGCGTACCGCGTGACGCACGCCAACGCGACGGATGAGGCCGTCGCGCAACTGCTCGCGCACAGTACCGAGCAATTTCCGTTCCGCAGCGTTTCGTTCATCGGTTACGCGGCGTTCAGTCCGGCGTTGGGCGACATTGTCGCGCGTGCCGACGCGCGCGGCGTGCGTTTGGTCGGACTGTACGGCACGAGCGAGGTCCAGGCGCTGTTTTCACGGCAAGGCGAATTCGATACCCTCGAGGAGCGCGCACTTGGCGGCGGCAGACCTGTCAATCCTGCAACGCGCGTGCGCGCGCGCGACCCAGCCTCCGGCCAGGTGCTGCCGGACGGCGAATCGGGTGAACTGGAATTCGATGCGCCGAGCCGCATGCAGCGTTACTTCGGCGATCCGGAAGCGACGCGTAGCGCCTTCTCGGCCGATGGTTTCTATCGCTCGGGTGATCTCGGCTACACCACCGGAGACGGCCGTTTCGTGTTTCTCGCGCGCATGAACGATTCGCTGCGGCTGGGCGGTTTCCTGGTGAGCCCGCTCGAGATCGAAGGCGTGGTGCAGGAACTAGCCGGCGTAGCGGCCTGCCAGGTGGTCGGTGTGCCGCGTGCGGACGGATTGAAGGCGGTGGCGTTCGTCATCCTGAGCCCCGGCGCCACGCTCGACGAGGCGAAGGTGATATCGCACGTCGCCGGCAAGCTGGCCAAGTACAAGGTGCCGGTGCGCGTGTTCGCGATCGAGGCGTTTCCGGTCACGCCGGGTGCCAACGCGACCAAGATCCAGAAACACAAACTGCGCGATCTCGCCGTGCAGCTGATGGGCTGAGGGCTAGCGCGGCCCGGAATGGGTCACCGCGCCTCGGTTCGCCGGGCCGACCAGTGCTGCGTACTTCTCCAGCACACCGGAGAGCGCCGCCCTCTGGGGCGCCTTCCACTGCGACCTGCGTTCCGCCAGTTCCCCTTCGGGCACCTGCAGGTGGATGGTTCCCGCCTGCGCGTCGATCGCGATACGCTCGCCCTCGCGCACCAGCGCGATCGCCCCGCCATCGGCCGCTTCGGGGCAGCAATAGCCGATCATCATGCCGCGCGTCGCACCCGAGAAGCGTCCGTCGGTCAGAAGCGCCACCTTCTCGCCCATTCCCTGGCCGTAGATCAGTGCGGTGATGCCCAGCATCTCGCGCATGCCGGGTCCGCCTCTTGGCCCTTCATAACGGATCACCAACACGTCGCCGGCTGTGTAACTCCGGTTGCGCACGACTTCGGCGCAGGCTTCTTCGGAATCGAACACGCGGGCGCGACCCTCAAACTCGAGCGCCTTGAGGCCGGCGACCTTGATCAGCGCACCCTGCGGCGCGAGATTGCCCTTGAGCACCACCAGTCCGCCCGTCGCAAGGATCGGCTCGCGGTGCACCACCTCGCCGTCCGCGCCGGGTGCGCCGGAAAGCCATTGCTCCATCGTCCGGCCGCTGAGCGTAAGGCATTCGCCGTGCAGTGCCCCGCGCGCAAGCAACTCCTTCAGCACCGTCGCCACACCGCCGACCGCGTGCAGATCACGCGCAAGGAACCGTCCGCCCGGTTTCATGTCGGCAACGAGCGGCGTGCGTCCCGCGATGCGTGCGAAGTCATCCAGCGTGAATTCGATCCCCGCCTCATGCGCGATCGCAGGAATGTGAAGCGCGGCGTTGGTCGAACCACCGGTCGCCGCGACCGCCGCGCACGCATTTTCCAGGCTGCGGCGCGTCACGAGTTCGCGTGGCAGCGGCCCGCCGCCGTCGAGTATGCGCATCACCGCGCGTCCCGCTGCGCGCGCGAGTTGCGTGCGCAACGGATCCACCGCGGGCAGCGTGGCGCTGCCGGGAAGCGCGAGTCCGAGCGCCTCGCTCACCATCGCCATCGTATTGGCGCTGAACTGCCCCGGGCAGGCGCCGATCGTCGGCAGGCAGGCGCGCTCGAGTTCGTCGAGTTCCGCCGGCTGCATGTCGCCGGCCATGACCGCACCGACCGCCTCGTAGGCGTCGAGCACCGTGACGTCCTTGCCGCGCCACCGGCCGGGCAAGGCCGCGCCACCATATACAAAGGCCGCGGGCAGGTTCAGGCGCACCATTGCCATCATCATCCCGGGAAGGGTCTTGTCGCAGCCGGCGTAGGCGATCAATCCGTCGTAGGCATGGCCGCGCGCCACCGCCTCCACGCCGTCGGCGATGATCTCCCGCGACACGAGCGAAAAGCGCATTCCGCCGTGGTTCATCGACATCGAATCGGCGACCGAGATCGACGTGAACTCGAACGGTGTGCCGCCCGCCTCGCGCACCGCCGCGGCAGACTCCGCCGCCTGCACGCCCAGACCCGCATTGCAGGGCGTGACGTTGCCTTGAGTGGTCACTACACCGATGAACGGACGCGCGATGTCGGAATCCGTCATTCCCAATGCGCGCAGAAACGCCCGGTGCGGCGCGCGGTCGAGACCTTCGACCGTGATGCGCGAAGCCAGGGGCTTGCGGCTCATGACCGCGCGATCTTCTCGATGCCGAGGTCGGTGGCGAGCGCATCGAGCGAGCGCATCAGCTGCGGCGCAACCGGCACGCCCTTCGCCGAGTTCTCCACCGTCTTCGCGTGGCTCTGCTCTCCGGGCAGCCAGATGCGTTCGAAACCTTTCATCTTTTCCGAATTGCGGATGTCGCGCGAGACTTCGTCCACGCGCCGCCTGAACGCCGCGGGATCGTCGAAGGCCGAAATATCGATCGCCAGGATCGCCTGCCCGGTATTGGTGGCGGACCGGTCGTCGGCGTTGAAGTCGATCACGTTCCTGCCCATCGCGGCGCCGTTGAGTGTCCCCGCGAGCAGGCCGAACACGAGCGCCAGCCCATAGCCCTTGTAACCGCCGATCGGAAGCAGGAATCCGTCGTTCATGCGCTGCGGATCGGTGAGCGCGTTGCCATCGCGGTCCACCATCCATCCCTCCGGCATCGTCTCGCCGCGTTGCGCCATCGTTTTCACCTTCCCGAACGCGGCGACCGTCGTCGCCATGTCGAGCACGATCGGCGGCTCATCCTGCGCCGGGATCGCGATCGCGATCGGATTGGTCGATAGCAGCATCTCCACCCCGCCCCAGGGCGGCAGGTGGTTGGCATTTCCCACCGCGAGGTACTGGCCGATCATGCCCGCGCGCATCGGCATTTTCGCGTACAGGGAAGCGGGCCCGGCGTGATTGCTCCAGCGCGCCCCGACCCACGCCGTACCGGTGATGCGCGCCTTGGCGATTGCGGTTTCGGCGGCGAACTTCATCACCAGGTGACCCATGCCGTTATCGCCGTTCACCACCGCCGTGGCGGCGCGCTCGAGTTCGATGCGGATATGCGGACGCGGGTTGATGCCGCCGGCACGGATGCGGCGCACGTACTGCGGCAGGCGGAAAATGCCATGTCCGTCCGACCCCTGCAGATCGGCCTCGGTCATGAGTTCGGCAACGCCGTGTGCATCGGCCGCGGGCATCCCGACGTGTTCGAACGACCGCGCGATGAAACTGCGCAGCTGTTCGGCGGGGATTCGTACTGGTTCGCTCATCATGGGATCGATCGGGCGGGGCAGATTGTAACTGCCGGATTGCGGGCCGCGCCCGCCGGCCCGATCGTAGAATACGCGCTCACGTCTATGCATGGAGCGATCATGGCGAGAACACTGAAGACCGCGCATGAGATCCGGGCAGACATTCAGGCGGTGATCAAGGGCGCGCAGCTGGGGGACGGCTGCCATGAACTCTGCGTGCCGGAGCCCACGCGACTCGACGAACCGGACGCGACTGGCTGCAACTGGGCCCTCGTCAGGGAACCCTGGTGCTCGGCGCCGTGCTGGCAGCTGGTGGAGGGTTTGATCGCGCGCGAAAAACAGATCTGCAACCTCAAGTGACCGCGACTGCCTGAGCGCGCCCGGCCAAATCGCTATACTTTGGCCGGTGAACGAACCCGTGCTCCAGCCTCTCGGCCGACTTTCCCGCTCCCTGCTGGCGTTCCGGCGCCAGCGGAATCCGGGCCTGTTCCTGAAAACGCTGCCGCATATCGCAGTTTCGGCCTTGGCCGTGACAACGCTGGCCGATGCGGCCCTGTTTCGCGACCAGCTGCTCGAAAGTATCGACAACGCGCAAGGGCGCATTTTCCTTGCCGCGCTCTACCTCCAGGACGACACGGCCGGCCGCGAGATCATGGATGCCCTGTATGCGGCGCACCGGCGGTGCCCCGAGATGGAGATCGCGGTGTTCGTCGACTGGCATCGTGCACAGCGCGGCCTCATCGGCAAGGCGCAGACCGCCAACAACGCGACGATGTACCGCGAGTATGCCGCCCGCTTCGGGACCGGCGTGAAAATCTATGGCGTGCCGGTGCAGACGCGCGAGCTGTTCGGCGTCCTGCACCTCAAGGGCTTCATCATCGACGACACGGTGATCTACAGCGGCGCCAGCCTCAACGATGTCTACCTCGCGCGCCACGGCCGCTACCGGCTCGACCGCTATCACCTGATCCGCGATCCGGTGCTCGCCGAGGGCATGGTCGAATTTCTCCGCCGGCTGTTCGTCGGGAACGACGCGGTCCGCATGCTCAATCAAGGGGAGATCCCCGCTACACGCGTCCTGCGGGCGGCAATCCGCAAGTTGCGCGCCCGGATGCAACAGGCACAATACAGGATCGCGACCGCCCCGTTGTCTGCGGGCGATGTCGGCGTCACCCCCCTGGCGGGTTTCGGGCGCAACGACAGCGAACTCAACGCCGCGCTGGTGGCCCTGGTGCGCAGTGCCACCCGCAAAGTGACGATCCTGACGCCCTATTTCAACCTCCCTTCCGTGTTGCGCGGCGCGGTCGGGGCGCTGCTCAAGCGCGGATGCAGCGTCACCATCGTCGTCGGCGACAAGACGGCGAACGATTTCTTCATTCCGCCCGATGAGCCGTTCAAGACCATCGGGCAGGTGCCCTACCTGTACGAATCCAATCTGCGCCGGTTCGCAAGAGCGCATCAACGCCACATCGATCAGGGGTTGCTGAACCTGCTGCTGTGGAAGCACGGGGACAACAGTTATCACGCCAAGGGGATGTTCATCGATGACAGCGCGTCGGTGCTGACCGGGAGCAACTTCAATCCGCGCGCCTGGACGCTGGACCTGGAAAACGCGCTGGTTCTGTCTGATCCCCATGGCTTGCTGCGCGCGCAGAACGAGGCGGAACTCGAACGCATCTGCCGGCACGCGACGCGCCTGAGCGGATATCTGGAACTCGAGTCGCTGCGGAACTATCCGGAGCCGGTGAAGAAGGTCCTGAGGCGCCTTAGCCGCACGCGGCTCGACAGGCTGCTCAACCGGATCCTGTAGGCACATCGTGGGGAGACGAGGCTGATGCTGCGAACCAGAATTTACGAATTGCTGGATCCGTCCAGCGACGGACACGCCGCGCGCAGGATGCGCACGGCGGGCGTCCTGGTGATCCTGATCGGCATCTCCTCGGTCTCGGCCGGGACGCTCGCCGGCCTCGCGCCGGATGCGCGCGCGGCTGCGGCGGTCGTCACCGGCATAGTGGCAACGCTGTTTTTTTTCGAATACCTGGCACGATTCTGGGTCGCACCGGAGATTCCCCGGCTCCAGGCTGCCGACGAGGCCGGATCGCGGCTGCGCTGGGCATTCTCCCTCGAAGGTGTGATCGATCTGCTTGCCGTGATCCCCGCGGTAGCGGTGGCCTCGGGTGGCGCGCGGCTCGGTGCCGAGTCGGCGTCCGTATTCGTCCTGTTGTGGGTGCTCAAGCTTGCCACGCACGCGCCGGGCATCGGAGTGATTGCGCGCGTGTTCCATAACGAGCGCGCGCCGCTCGCGGCGGTGGCTGTCTTTTTCGTCGTGGTGCTGTTCTCCGCGGCGACGCTCGCGCACTGGATCGAGGGCGATCGCCAGCCGGAACATTTCGGCAGCATTCCGGGATCGCTATGGTGGGTCGTGGTCACGCTGACGACGACCGGTTACGGCGACGTGGTCCCGCAAAGCGCGGCGGGCCGCATGGTCGGCGCCGTGGTCATGCTGTGCGGGGTTTCGGTCCTGGCGCTCCTTTCAGGCATCCTGGCGAGCGGGTTCGCCGAGGAAGTGCGGCGGCGGGAATTCGTGCGCATCTGGGAACTGGTTGCGCGCGTTCCGTTCTTTTCCGAGGTGGGTGCCATCGCGATTGCCGACATCGTCGGACGCCTGCGCTCGCGCAGTTTCCCGGCGCGCGCGATGGTGGTGCGCAAAGGCGCAGCCGGCGATTCAATGTTTTTCATCGTCACGGGCGAGGTCGAGGTGCGGATCAACGGTCGCACGAAAACACTGCGCGGCGGCGACTTTTTCGGCGAGATGGCGATCCTAAACCGCGCGCCGCGCTCGGCCGATGTGGTGACCGCGACACCCTGCACGGTACTCGTTCTCAATGTGGCGGACTTCTACCAGCTCGCAGGCCAGCAGCCGGCGCTCATCGCGGCGATCGAAGCGGAAGCGAAGCGCCGCCGCGCGGAGGACGACGGAGGCGGTGCTCCTCCGAGTTGATGGGCTGAATCGCTACTACGGATCTACCTCGACCGCCGATTCGTCTGTGCAGGATCGCACGATCGCCTCGAGCACCGCGGCACCGTGCACCTCGTCCCCGCCGGAGACCGCAAGCGGCCGTCCGGCCATGGCAGCGCGCGCAAAGTGCTCGAGTTCCGCGCGCTCGGTGCTGGTCTCCGGAAACGAAAGCAGCTCCGGCTTCCGGCGCTCGAGCTTTGCGGGATCCACGCTGCAGACCTTCAACTGCCACGTCGTCAGATGTTCCACGTCGCCGACCTCGGCCCATCCTTTCGAGCCGAACACCTGCATGCGCCAGGTTTCGGCGGTCGCGATGACCGTGCCCAGATAGCCCGTCGCCCCGCAATCGAACCGGAACAGCATCGAGGTGGTATCGTCCATGCCGAAGTCCTGCACCAGGCGCAAGCTCTGCGCGTTCACGGATCCTATGCGGCCCGCGAGGTACACCATCGCATCGACGACGTGGACGCCTCTCCCGGTCATGCCGCCGGCCGGGCACTCGTTGCGATCCTGGCGCCAGTGGCCGCGCCCGAAGCGGTACACGCTCGGACCACAGAAATTGCCCTCGATGTGCAGCAGCTTTCCGAGCATCCCTTCCTGTAGCATGCGCCTGATTTCCTGCAGCGCGGGCTGGAACCGCCAGTTGAAACCCACCGCGAGCGTCACCTTACTTTCCGCGCACGCGCGCACCGCCTCTTCGGCGCTGCTCTTCGTCAGCGCGAACGGCTTGTCGGTGAAAACGTGCTTGCCGGCGCGGGCCGCGGCGGCGATCTGTCCGGTATGCGTCGAGTGCGGCGTCGTGAGCACCACGGCGTCGATCGCGGGGTCGGTGAGAACCTTCTCGTAGCTGTCGAGGATCGGAAACCCGTGCCACTGCGCGAATTCCGCGGCCTTGCCGGGGGTCCGGTTCATGCCCGCGACGAACCGGATTGCGTCGCTCTTCCCCTGCGTACAACCGACCAGATGCTGCCCCCAAGTGCCCAGTCCCACGATGGCCGCGCGAATCATTGCCTGCCTCCCCGGATCATGTTCGATGCGTATTGATGTTCAATTCTTACACCTCTTTGTGTATCTTGTGCCTGCCTCGCGATTGCGCGGGCGGCAGCCGAAACAAAGTCTTGATGATGGAGGATGAACCGATGAGCGAAAAGAACCCCGATCTCGAACCCTGGCAGTGGCCGGAAGAGCGCTGGCGGAGCATCGTCAACCGCGTGCGCGCAGGCCGAACCCTGCGACCGGCCGAGTGGAAGGACGGGGCGCGCTGCGCGATCGCCCTGTCCTTCGACTCCGACCACGAGACCAACGAACTGCGCGAGGCGGGCGAATCGATCGGCCGCCTGTCGCAGGGACAGTACGGCAACCGTCAGGGGATCCCCCGTATTCTCGAAGTGCTGGCTGCGGCCGGCGTGCAGGCAAGCTTCTTCGTGCCGGCCGTCACCGCACTGCTCTACCCGGAGGAACAACGCCGTGTCGCCGCCGAGGGACACGAAATCGGCATTCACGGTTGGATCCACGAACGCAATTCGGAATTGCCGCTGCAGGCCGAGTGCGATCTTCAGATGCGCTCTGCAGAGGTGCTCGAACGCGTCGCCGGCGTCCGTCCGGTGGGCATCCGGACGCCTTCCTGGGATTTCAGTCCGAACACGCTCGCGATCACGCGCGACATGGGGCTCACTTACGACTCGTCCCTGATGGCCGACGTCGACTGCTACGAACTTCTGCTCAATGGCGAGGCGAGCGGCGTGGTCGAGTTGCCGGTTGAATGGATCAGGGACGATGCGGTGTATTTCAACATGAACCGCTTTGCCGCGCTGCGCCCCTACACCCCTCCCTCCGACGTGTTCGAAATCTTCAGGAAGGAATTCGATGCCGCGTACCGGGAGGGCGGGCTGTTTCAGCTCACCATGCATACGCACATCAGCGGGTACCGTTCGCGCATCTGGATACTGGAGGAGCTGATCCGCTACATCCGTTCGCACAAGGGCGTGTGGTTTGCGACCCATGCGGACATCGTCCGCCACGCGAAGGCGCATGCCATTGGCGAGGTCGCGGCCCGAATTTGATTTGCATCAACATGCGCCGGTTTGGTTGGCGGCAAGGTGCCGCTTCGCGCAGGAACAGGAGGAACTGGAGATGGCCGAATCGCGCAGCGAAGGAAATCCCGTCAAGGACATGCGCAGCTGGATCGCCGATCTGGACGCCGCAGGCGAGCTGATCCGGATTGACAAGCCCGTAGATCCGCTCACCCAGATGGGTTCGTTGCTCTATCAATCACGTGAAAAGGCGCTCTTTTTCGAGCGCTTGCCCCACGGCTGGCGCTCGCTGGGCCAGGCGCCGGCCAACGTGCGCCAGGCGGCAATCGCGTTCGGCGTTTCCGAGGAGCGGCTCATCCCGCTGGTCGCGGAGCGCATGGGACGGCGCATCGAGCCGGTCATGGTTGCCGATGGTCCGGTCAAGGAAGTCAAGCTCAAGCGCGGCGAGTTCGACCTCACCCAACTGCCGGTGCATGTCGCCGGCCAGCGCGACGGCGGGCCGGTGATCGGCTCGGGCCTCGTGGTCAGCAAGGACCCTGACACCGGGCGGCGCAACGTGAGCTTTCATCGCCTGCAGATCAAGGGACCGGACAAGTCCGGCATCCTGCTCTATCCGCGCCACACCTGGCGCAACTACGTCAAGTACCAGGAGAAGAATCAGCCGATGCCGGTGGCGATCTTCATCGGCCATCATCCGCTCTACTACGCGGCTGCATCGACCACCGCACCCTACGGCGTGGACGAATTCGAAGTCGCGGGCGGCTACCTCGAGTCCGCGGTGAAGCTGGTGAAATGCGAGACCGTCGACCTGGAGGTCCCCGCCGACGCGGAGATGGTGCTCGAAGGCCACATCCCGCCGCACTACCGCGAAGACGAGGGGCCGTTCTCGGAGTTCCAGGACTACTACGTCACCGGCACCGGCAAGAACCCGATCGTCGAGTACCGGTTCATGAGCCGCCGGCGCGACGCGATCTTCAAGAACCTGCAGAACGGCTCCGAGATGGAAGGCTGCGTGTTCCACAAGGTGCCGATGAGCGCCACCATCTTCCGGCGCCTGAAGGACGTCGGCGGCGGAATGAACCTGCATAACGTCATGGTGATGCCCGGGGTCTTCGGCGTGGTGGTACAGATGACGCCGCGCTTCTACGGCGAGGCGAAAAACGTGCTGATGGCGGCGCTCTCCTCGGAGTACCACCACCCGAAGGTCGCGATCGCGGTCGACGCCGACGTGGACATCTTCAATCACTCGGAGTTGCTCTGGGCGCTCACCACGCGGGTCAACCCGCAGCAGGACGTGGTCGTGATCCCCGGCACGCACAACCACGGCATGGATGCGAGCCTGCCGGAACTCGGCGCGGCCGGCACGCCGCTGTGGCAGCGCCTGGGCTCGAAAATGCTGATCGACGCCACCATCCCGCCGCCTGCCGACGCCGCGGCGCGCGCGAATTTCGAGCGCATCCGGCCGCACAATCCTCAGTTGCGGCTGGAGGACTTCGCCTCGGCCGATTCGCTGGCGCTGGTGCGCTCGCTCTCACCGCTGTTCTTCGGCTCGAAGCTCCTGCGCTGACGCGAAACCGGGCGTTCCGCTACCTGATCAGGTCCGCCTGCTTCGCGATCTGTTCCACCGTGCGGTACTCCTCGCGGATCTCCTCCGCGAACTTCTCCTATCCGCGTCAGAACACCGCGGTCATTATCTCTGAGCTGTTCTGACTTCGTTTTTGTCGAACACCGTCCTCCCGCCCACCATCGTCAGCACCGGCGAGATATTGACGATGTCGTCGGCCGGAATGGTCATGTAGTCGCGATCGAGCACGACCAGATCCGCGAGCTTGCCTGTTTCCAGGGTACCGATGAGATTCTCCTTGAACAACACATACGCATTCGAGCGGGTATGGGCGATCAAGGCCTCCTCGCGCGTAACCGTCTGCGCGAGCACCTTCCCTCCGTGGAGCGCCTTTCCCGTCACTGCCCACCACAGCGTGATGAACGGCTGATAGTGCGCCACGATGGTGGAATCGGTCCCCAGGCCCCACACGATGCCGCTGTCCTGGATCGTCCTGATCGGCGGCAATACTTTCGATTGGCTGTACATCGCAACGCTGTGCACCCCCAGCGTCATGCCCATCGCCTTTGCGCGCTGGACGCTCTGCGGCGTGATCGTATAAACATGGGCCAGATTCCAGCGCAGCCGGGTGATCGGCACGCTCCGGTTGAGAACCTCGAACCGCTCGAGCAGGTCCTTGATGGTCCATTCGGTCATCGTGTGCTCTTGAATGTTGAAACCGCGCTCGGCCGCTACCCTTGCGATCTTCATGAACTCCGCACCGACATTTGCCGGGTACGGGGCGGTCCGCTCGGGCAGGTCGAACATTGGAAGGTAGATGTGTTCGCCCAGACCGATCATTCCGTATTGGTCCGTGGAGGTGTCGGGTGTGGTTTGCCGCACCAACTCCGCCGCAGCGTCCGCTCCCGCGGGGTCTTTCGCCTCGTACCTGAGCGTATGCCAGACGCGCAGCGGCAGGGGGCTGCGCCGGGCCAATTTCTCCACCAGAGCGATGTCTCCTTCGGGCGGCCGGCCGACGTCGTAGACGCTGGTCAGGCCGGACTTGTTCAGCGCGTGCATGAAATCGGCCAGGTTGCGCTCGACCTGCGTCGGTGAAACCTTCGGCATCTGCGCATTGAGGATCCCGTAGGGGGGATCGAAGGAAATCATCGGAGGCTTGTCGTATCGTGCGCCATTCGCCGGATCCCGGCCGACCGCTCTCAACGCAAGCGTATTTGCATAGACCGTGCGATAGCTGACCTGAAGGAACAGCGGATTTTTCGGCGCCGCCCGATCCAGTTCCTCGAGCGTGAACCCGCCCGGCTGGTCGGCAAACTGGCTCTCCCACCAACCGCCCTGCACCATCAGCCACTCACCCGCTGCCATGCCTGCCGCTTTCGCGGCGATCACGGCGAGCGCCTTCGAGCGCGAGTTGATGCCGTCGATGCGCGCCTGCAGGTTCCAGCGCTCCACCGCACGGATGAAGTGCATGTGGTTGTCGATCAGCCCCGGAATCACGGTTCGTCCCGCAAGGTCGATCAGCTTGGTGGACGAACCGATGAGTTCGCGCAGCGCATCGTTCGCCCCCACCGCCACGATCCGCCCGCCCCGGATCGCCAGCGCCTGGGCAATGGAGAACTCCGCGTCGACGGTTAGGATCTTGCCGTTCACCAGCACCGTATCAGCCGTCGCGGCCGGAGACGGGCCGGATATCTGGCATGCGGGCAACAACAGCCCGAACACGAGTCCCGCGATCGAGCAAAGTTTCATTCTCATTTCTGCTGCCCTCCCGTTGGCGCCGCTCGAATACTATCGGACTATCGGACAAAACGCAGTTCCGCCCGCCTCTGAATCGAGCACCCGGGCGGGGGTGAATATTCCTGTTGCCGGGCGTGAAATATTCACATTGCGGGAAACAGGCGTTGGTGGCACCTTAGCGCCGCTTTCTGGCACACTCACGCCGGAACCAAAGGGGGAATCATGATGATCCGCATCGTTGCAGCGTCACTGCTCCTGTTTTCCTCGGCCGTATTTTCGCAGACGGTCCAGTTGATCAAGGACGACGAAGCCAAGCTTCCGGCGGCGGCGGCGAAACCCGCGACCCGGGCGATCACGCGCGGTCCCGGGGTGAAGCTCGTGTCTCCTGAAAGCGTCTCCGGGCAGTTCCCGTTCAAGATCGCCTTCGAGCCGCGAGGCGAATCCAAGATCGACACCGCGAGCATCAAGGTCGAGTACCTGAAGGGCCCCGGCATCGATCTCACCGAGCGGCTGAAACCCGGCATCAAGCCGGCGGGGATTGAAATTCCGGCCGCGGCGGCGCCCGCAGGAGAACACCCGATCCGCGTTTCAGTGCGCGACAGCGAGGGGCGCCAGGGCAGCGCGGAATTCAAGCTGACGGTCAAGTAGCCCGCGCGAAAGCGAGCAGGCGATGCGCTGTCCGTACTGCGTGTCCGAGATCGCCGACGAAGCCATCGTCTGCCCGCACTGCACGCGCGACCTGTTCCTGTTCAAGCCGCTGCTGGACAAGCTCACGCAGCTCGAAAAGACGGTCGCGGACCAGTCAAAGGCCGCGGCGGCGAACGCGGAGACGCGCATCGCAGCGCTCGAGCAGGAACTGGCCGAGCTGAAAGCAAAGTACGCGGGCGCGATCCCGGTCGAACTCGAGGTGCAAAGCACAGAGCTCAGCAAGCCGGCGCCCGGTTACCTCAGTGCGCTTTCGCAAGCTCTGATTCCTGCACTCGTATTGCTGGTCGCAGCGCACTGGGTGATGCTCTTCATCTTCGACGTGAAGCCGCTCTACCTTCGCATCGCGACCATCCTGATCCCGATGCCCTTCGGCTTCCTGCTCGCCGTCCACTACCCGGGGCGGCTGTGGACGTCCGCAGCCGCCGGCTTTGGCACCGCGCTCGTCGCCGTTTTCGCGATGCTGATGGTCACCGCGACAATCGACAAGGTGCCGGTCCTGCCGCAGGACCTGCGCGATTTCCGCGAAACCATGGAATACATCGCGAGCATCGGCCTGGCGTTTACGACCGGGATCATGCTGGGCGAATTCCTGCCCGCATTCAGGCAGAAGGGCTCTCATCCGCACCGCATGATGCTGCTGGTGGCGCGGGCGGTCGTGCCGGACGAGGAAGGCACGCTGGGCATCGAGAAGGTGGCGAAGAAAATCGACAAGCTCATCAAAGCCGCGGCGCCTGCGGCCACAGGCGCGGCGTCGATCTATGCAGGCATCAAGGTGTTCCTCAGCGGCATGGGATAGGCCTGATTGGCGCACGCAGGCCGACGCGCGGGAGGAAACGTGAAACTGCTTCGCGAATTGTCGAATGCACTGGTCGTGGTGCTCGCGCTGCTGACAGCGGGCGCCGTCTACGGGGCGACGCTCGAGGAACTGCAGGCGGACCTGGCGGCCAAGGAGAAGGCGTCGGGGCCCGAACATCCGAGCGTGGCCGCCAGCCTCGCTGCCCTCGCGGCGTTTCACCGCGCCAACGGACGTTACGCGGAAGCCGAGCCGCTCTATGTGCGCAGCCTCGCGATTTATGAAAAAGCGCTCGGCCCGCAGCACCGCAACGTCGCCTTCGCGCTCACCAACCTCGCGGCACTTTACGCGAACCAGGGCAAGTACGCGCAGGCCGAGCCACTCCAGCGCCGCTCCCTCGACATTCTCGAGAAGACCGGCGGCGCAGAGCAACCGAGCGCGGTCCCGGTCATCCGGGGCCTCGCCGACGCTCTCAGGGCGCAGGCGCGTTACGCAGACGCCGAACCACTGTACAAACGCAGCCTTGCGCTCGCCGAAAGGGCGAAGGACCCGGACAACCTCAATACCGCGGGAGTCCTCGACGGACTGGGCGCGCTGTACCAGGCACAAGGTCGCTACGCCGACGCCGAAACGGTCTACAAGCGCAGTCTAGCGATCGCCGAGAAGGCCGTGGGACCGGAACACCGCACATTCGCCGCGAGCCTGCGCCGCCTTGCCGAGGCATACGCGGCGCAGAGCCGGCACGCTGACGCTGAACCGCTATACCGCCGCGCGCTCGAAATCGTCGAGAAGACCGGCGGCGCGGACCAGCAGAGCGCACTCCCCGTCATCCGGCGCCTCGCCGATGCTATCAGGGCGCAGGCGCGTTACGCAGAAGCCGAGCCGCTGTACAAGCGCAGCCTTGCACTCGCCGAAAAGGCCACGGACCCGGACAATCTCAACACTGCGGGAGTCCTCGACGGACTGGGCGCGCTGTACCAGGCGCAAGGTCGCTACGCCGACGCCGAAGCGGTTTACAAGCGCAGTCTCGCCATCGCCGAGAAGGCCGTGGGACCGGAACACCGCACATTCGCCGCGAGCCTGCGCCGCGTTGCCGACGCATACTCGGCGCAGAGCCGCTACCCGGAGGCCGAACCGCTATACCGCCGTGCGCTCGAAATCATCGAGAAGACCGGCGGCGCGGAGCAGGCGAGCGCGGCTTCATACCTGCGGAGCCTGGCCAGCGTCTTAACCAAGCAGGCGCGCTATGGCGAAGCCGAGCCGCTGTACAAGCGCAGCCTCGCGCTCGCCGAAAAGGCCAAGGATCCGGACAACCTGACGACGGCGTCGATACTTGACGATCTGGGGAATCTTTACGTGACGCAGGGCCGCTACACGGATGCTGAAACTGTCTACCGGCGCGGTCTCGAGATTGTCGAAAAGACGGTGGGCCCCGAGCATCGCACTTTCGCGAGCAGCCTGCGCCACGTCGCTCAGGTGTACAGGGCGCAGGGACGGAATGCCGATGCCGAACCCCTCTACAAGCGCAGCCTGGCCATCGTCGAGAAAGCGCTCGGGCCCGAGCATCTTGCAACCTCCGACAGCCTGCGTGGGCTTGCCGCGCTCTATTCTTCACAGGCGCGCTATGCGGAAGCGGAAGCCCTCTACAAGCGCAGTTTGGCGATTGTAGAGAAGGCCGTCGGGCCTGAGCATCGTTCCTTCGCCTTAGGCCTGCGCAGCGTCGCCGGTGTTTACCGCGCGCAGGGCCGCTACCGCGAGGCGGAACCGCTCTACAAGCGCAGCCTAGAGATTATGGAAAAAGCGGTGGGCGCCGAGCACCCTTTGACGGCAACCAGCCTGTTACTCCTCGCTACGCTTTACCTCCAGCAGGCGCGCTATGCCGACGTCGAGCCGCTGTTCAAGCGTGTGATTGCGATACGGGAAAAGGTCCTCGGTTCGGAGCATCGCGACGTCGCCGCGGCGCTCGATCGCCTTGCAGCGCTCCATTACCGCCAGCGGCGCTACGCCGACGCGGAACCGCTCTTCAAGCGCAGCCTCGCGATTCTCGAACACGCACTCGGGCCGGCGCACCCAGACGTCGCCGTCGCGCTCAACAACCTCGCCGTGTTATACAGAACGCAAGGCCGGCTCGACGAAGCGGAGGCAATGTTCAAGCAGAGCCTCTCGGTCACCGCAAAGGCACACGGCGAGGAGCATCCGAGCGTTGCGTTGAGGCTGGGCAATATCGGAGATCTCCTGCGTTTGCGTGGCCGCAACAAGGAAGCCGAACCGTACGTCATGCGAAGCCTGGCGATTCGCGAAAAATCGCTCGGACCCGTTCATCCCGACGTCGCGCGGAGCCTTACGCAGCTCGCGGCCGTTCTGCGAATGGATTCTTCGCGCGCGGATGAGGCGCTCAGGCAATCGCGGCGCGCGTACCGCATCCTCCGCGCCAGGGCGCTCGAAGCCGACGAGCAGGGCGCGACGCAACTCGAAGAGCAGAAGGCCAAACGCGAGAACTTCGCTTTGCACGTCGGTATCCTCAGCGACATCCTCTCCCGCGCGAGCAATCCGGCCGCAAAGAACGCCGCAATCGACGAGTCGCTCGACGCGGGCCAACTCGCCAAGGCTTCGAGCGTCGGTAAGAGCGTGGCGCAGATGGCTGCACGCTTCGCACAGCAGGGCGGCGAACTGGCGAGCGCGATCCGGCAGCGCCAGGACGCCGTCGAGGGGATCGCCTTGACCGAGAAGTCGCTGCTCGAATCGATGGGGCAGCCGGCCGCCAAGCGCGATGCTGCGGGCGAAGCGGCGACGCGCAAGAATCTCGACGATCAGCGCGCCGCGCTCGCGAAGCAGACCAGGGAGATCGCCGAGCGCTTTCCCGAATACCACAACCTCGTGAGCCCGGCTCCGGTGACACTCAAGGAGTTGCAGGGCTTGCTGAGTGCGGACGAGGCGCTGGTGCAATATCTGCTCAAGGCAGACAACTCCCAGGGCTGGAACCTGATTGAAGCGGCCGACAATTTCGCTTGGGTAATACGCCGCGATTCGGCCGAGTTGCACCGCCTGCCGCTCGAGGAAAAAGGCCTCACGAAGCAGGTTTCGACCCTGCGCAACCTGCTCGATCCTGAGCAGAATCCGTCGATCGGCGCCTTCGACTATGCGGAATCGAACCGGCTCTACAAGTCGGTGTTCGCCCCGCTCGAACCCGCGCTCATGGGCGCGAAACACGTGATCCTGGTGCTCGACGGCGCGCTCGATAGCCTGCCGTTCTCGGTGCTCATCGACAAGGACCCGGCGGGTGTCAAGTCCCCGGAGGCCGCATCCTGGCTCGCGAGCCGCTTCGCGTTCTCCGTGGTTCCGTCGGTGAGCGCGCTGCGCGCCCTGCGCCGATTCACGCGCTCGGAGCCGGGCAAGGAGCCGATGATCGGTTTTGGCAATCCGGTTCTGCTAGGCGACAAGGCCGACAAGAGAGCTGCGCCGGCGACCGCAGCGAAGAATGCGGAGGGCGGTGCCGTGGACACGTCGCAGGACGAACCCGGCGAGGAAGCTCCGGCCGGGCGCCCGGGCGTCGGCATTGCGGACGTCGAAGCAATACGCCGCGCACCGCCTCTGCCCGACACGGCCGACGAAATGCGCGCCTACGCGAATACACTCGGCGCGAGCGCGGAGCACATCTACCTCGGCCCGCGCGCGAACGAGAACGAGGTAAAGAAACTCGACCTGACCAAGTACCGCGTCATCGCCTTCTCCACGCACGGTGTCATGGCCGGCGACATCGACGGTGTGGCCGAACCCGGACTGATCCTCACTCCGCCCGCGGCGGGCACGCTCGCGGACGACGGCTATCTATCGGCGAGCGAGATTGCGCAACTCAAACTGAATGCCGACTGGGTGCTGCTCTCGGCGTGCAACACCGCTGCGTCGGACGGCACGCCGGGTGCCGAAGGACTTTCGGGGCTTGCCAAGGGCTTCTTCTACGCGGGCGCGCGCTCGCTTATGGTGTCCAACTGGTCCGTCGTCTCCGAGGCGACCGTCGCGCTGACCACGGACATGCTCAGCCGCTACAAGGCCGACCCCAAGCTTGGCAAGGCCGAGGCGCTCCGGTTGTCGATGAACAAGCTCAGGGACAACCCCAAGTACGGCCACCCGCTCTACTGGGCGCCGTTCATGGTCGTCGGCGAGGGCGCGCGGTGAGGCCGAGCTGCGTTCAGGACTGCTTGAACGAAACCAACTCCTGCCGCTCGGCGACGGACGGGATGGGGTTGCCCGGCGAGGACTTGCGCACAAACTCCTGCGCGATGAAGCGCCGCACCTTGTCCGGGGCGTACCAGGTCAC
Source organism: Betaproteobacteria bacterium (assembly GCA_016195915.1). GTDB lineage: Bacteria > Pseudomonadota > Gammaproteobacteria > Burkholderiales > SG8-39 > JADGRQ01. The sequence continues at coordinate 42,912 of JACPYS010000016.1, forward strand.
GTAGCTGAGCTCTCCCCAGCCGCCCGCGTAGGTCGAGCGACCGCGGCCCTAGACGCGGAAGCAATCGAAAGTCCCGGCGGGAACGACGAGCTTTTCCCTCGCGACAATCCGATATTCGATGTCGGTCATGACGCGGATGCGCTCCGGCACGTTCGGTGGAAACGTGCGGTATTGGGTCGTCCAGCGGTTTCCAATCTGGAATTCCAGCGGCATGTTCTGGCTATCCGTGAAACGGAAGCCCTGCGGCGTGCGGCGGACATTGCCGAGCCGGTCGAGGACCAATCCCGCCGAGCGCGATCCGGCGGAGAACGAAATTTCGTTCTCGGTAACCCCAACCACTTCGGCGCGAACCCTGCGCACTTCGGCTTTCGTCGCCAAGTCAAGGGTGCGAAACTCGTACCAGTCCCCCACTTTGAATTCAACGTCGGCCCTCACGAAACCCTGCGTGAACGGATTTCCCTCCTGCGCGACGACGGTGATGCGTTTCTCTCCTTGCGTCGCCAGCGTCCTGTCGAGCTGGAGCTGCGCCAACTCGGTATACTCGCCGCTCGGGTAGCGGCGCAGGTAATCCTCGAGCGGTGCCGGGGACTTCGACTCGCGGATCGATTCCCAAAGCTTCAGTTCCTCGTCGAAAGCCTTCTGCTTCTCGGCGTCCGAGATCTTCTTCAGCTCCTTGGGTGGAATGAACCAGAAGTCTTCTTCCAGCGAGGTGCTCTCCCAAGGTATCTGCGCGCCCTTGGATTTCACCCGCACGCCGAGCCGCACGCGCTTGAAAACGTCCTCGACCCTCGCCTCCGCCACCTTCAGTTCCCGAAGCAGGTTCTCGGTGTACAACCCGTTCGCGCCGTCGCCGTCACTCGCCACGTTCCCGGGGCTGGTCGCATAGGCGAGCAGCGTGCTCTGCGGCGCATCCATCTGCGATAGACCCTTGTGGTCCACGCCTTTCAAGTTCCCGAAAGGATTGTCGCGGCAGGCGTCCAGAATGATGACGTTCATCGGATTGGCCGCCTTGGTGAGGCCCTCGAGCAGCGCGTTCACCTCGACGCCCTGTTTCTGGATGTCGGCGATCGTGTCGATATCGGCATCCACCGGTAGCATGTAGTTGCGCCATGCCAGTTGCAGTCCGTGTCCGGCGTAGTAGAACAGGCCCACGCACTTCTTCGCCGCGAGCGTCTGCACGTAGGCCTGGACGGCGGCGGCCATGTCGGCCTTGCCCGCGTCCATCTTCAGCGTCACTTCGAATCCGGAAGCTTTCAACGCATCGGCGATCGCCTTCGCGTCGTTGGCCGGGTTCTTGAGCGGCGCTTCCTTGTACTTGCTGTTGCCGAGCACCAGTGCCACCTTCGGCGCGCGCAGCAACTTCATCGTTCCTTCCGATTGCGCCCACACCCAGGCATAGGGCAACGGGACGAAAAGCGACCCGGTCGCGATCACACGCTTCAACAGGCGACGCCGCGCCAATTCAAATGCACGCATAGCTCCTCCTCCCAACAGAAAATTTGCAGAAATCTGTCTCACCCGCCCCGATTGCGGAAAACTGGTGTCGATAATTGCCAACGGGAGTTCATTCCCGATGTCTGCAATGCTATCTGCCACACCGTCCAGGATCAAAACGCAGGCCCGGTTGTTCCGTCCTCAGGTCTGCTGGTAAGCGACCAATTCCTGGCGGTCTGCCACGCCAGGGTCGAGCAGTCCGGCCGGTACCTTTCGAATTCGCTCATGCGCCACGTGCCGTCGGATCTTTTCGGGTGCGTACCAGGCAACGACGCTAATCGTCGCCCGCCCGCGCGGCGTAGGATTTCCGCCCACGCCTTCAACCCGGAAGCAATCGAAGACACCGGCCGGAACCTGCACTGTTTCGCGCCCCGTAATCCGGTAGTCGATTTCGACCCAGTTGCGCAGTCGTTTCGCGCCTGCGGTACTTTCCGCCCAGTACTGAGTGCTCCAGCGCTTGCCGACGTAGAACTCGAGTGGCATGTTCTGGTTGTCGGTGAATATCAGCCCATCGGCGGTTTTCTTGTTGTTGCCCATCCTGTCGAGAACGAGTCTACCGTTGTTGAATATGACGTCATCGTCGGTGACCGCCGTCACTCGCCGATCGATCTCCCGTTCGGCCTTTGTGTCGAGATTGATATACCGGTAACGATAGAAGTCCCCGACTTTGTAGTTCGTGTCGGCGCGTGCATAACCCTGCGTGTACGGATTTCCCGCCTGCGACTGAACCTCGATGCGCTTCTCCCCCTGCTTCGACAGCACGGTGTCCAGCTCGAGCTGCGCGAGCTCGCAAAATTCCCCGTTCGGGTACCGGCGCAGGTAGTCTTCAATCCGACCCGCCTGCTTCGACGCCTTGGCGCCCTCCCAGATCTTCAATTCCTCATCGAGAAGCCTTTGCTTTTCCGCATCCGAGAGCTTCTTCAGCTCCTTGGGCGGAATGAACCAGAAGTCTTCTTCCAGCGAAGTGCTCTCCCACGGGATCTGCGCACCCTTGGATTTCACCCGCACGCCGAGCCGCACCCGCTTGAACACGTCCTCCACCTTCGCCTCGGGCACCTTCAACTCCCGGAGCAGGTTCTCCGTATACAGGCCGTTCGCGCCGTCGCCATCGCTGGCGACGTTTCCGGGGCTCGTCGCATAGGCGAGGATCGTGCTCTGCGGCGCGTCCATCTGCGACAGGCCCTTGTGGTCGACGCCCTTCAGGTTTCCGAACGGATTGTCGCGGCAGGCGTCCACGATGATCACGTTCATCGGGTTGCCCGCCTTGGTGAGCCCGTCGAGCACCGCGTTCAGTTCCACCGCCTGCTTCTGGATGTCGCCGATCGTGTCGATGTCGGCGTCTACCGGCAGCATGTAGTTTCGCCATGCAAGTTGAAGGCCGTGACCGGCGTAATAGAACAGGCCCACGCACTTCTTCGCCGCGAGCGTCTGCACGTAGGCCTGGACGGCGGTGGCCATCTCCTCCTTGCCTGCGTCCATCTTCAGCGTCACTTCGAATCCGGAAGCCTTCAACGCATCGGCGATCGCCTTCGCGTCGTTGGCCGGATTCTTGAGCGGCGCTTCCTTGTACTTGCTGTTGCCGAGCACCAGCGCAACCTTCGGCGCTCGCAGCAGCTTCATCGTCCCTTCCGATTGCGCCCAGATCCACGCATACGGAACGGGCAGGAACAGCGAACCCGCTGCCAGGCCCGCTTTGAGAACGCTGCGTCGATTCATGCTTGCTTCCTCCACTGAATCACGACTGTTTGTAGGAAATCAACTCGGACCGTTCGTCGATATTGATGCGAAACTGTTATCCAGGGCCACCGGCACCGCCCGGGCCCATGCCGGCGCCGCCACCCATGGCGCCAGGGCCGCCGGGACCCTTACCGCCGAAATCGCCGCCACCCGGCCCCTTCCCGAAACCTCCCCCCTTCATGCCGAACCCGCCCGGCCCTTTTCCGCCGAAGCCGCCGCCCCCGCCAGGTCCCTTTCCGGCGAAATCGCCACCTCCGCCGCCGGGACCCATTCCCGCAAAGCCCTCCGCCCCGGGTTTCGGCCCCATGCGCTGCAACTTGCGGTATTGCTCCGTGACGATCGGGCGGCGAACCTTGTCCGGCGCCACCCAGCGATTCAGCTTAAGCTCGACCCGCCCGCCGGGCAGCTTCGTGTAACCCTCGCCTTCGATGACGAAACAGTCGAACGTGCCCGCAGGGACGGTGATGTTCTCGCGGCGCGCAATGCGAAACTCGAATTCCGTTTCGTCCGCTCGCCCCGAGGGACCGATGATGCCGAATCGAGTCGACCACTTCTTGCCGATGGCGTATTCGATCGGCGAATCCTGCCGCGGCGTGAAGCGCTTGCCGTCGGGCATCTTCACGGTGTTTCCGAGCCGGTCCAGGATGAACGTGCCGTTGTTGAACAGCACTTCGCCTTCGGTAATGCCCGTCACGGTGGTGCTGTATCTGCGGATTTCCGCGCGCGTTTCGCGATTCAGGCTGACATAGCCGTAACTGTCGCCGGTCTTGAAGTTCGTGTCTGCCGGCACGTAGCCCTGTGTGAATGGATTACCTGCGGCCGAAGCAATCTGGATCCTCTTCTCGCCCTGCTTCGCGAGCACTTCGTCGAGCCGCAACTGTGCGAGCTCGGAGAACTGCCCGCTTGGGAAGCGGCGCAGGAATTCCTCCAGCGGCGCGGGCGTCATGGATAGTTTGATCTTCTCCCACAGTGCAAGCTCTTCCTCGAACTGCTTGTCCTTTTCCGCTTCGCTAGGCGCCTGCAGGTTCTTCGGCGGGATGAACCAGAAATCGTCCTCGAGCGAAGTGCTCTCCCAGGGAATCTGCGCGCCATTCGATTTCACGCGCACAGCCAGGCGCACGCGCTTGAACACGTCTTCGACTTTCGCCTCGGGAACCTTCAGCTCCCTCAGCAGGTTTTCCGTGTACAGGCCGTTCGCGCCATCGCCGTCGCTCGCCACGTTCCCCGGGCTCGTCGCATACGCGAGAATCGTGCTCTGCGGCGCGTCCATCTGCGATAGGCCCTTGTGGTCCACTCCCTTCAAGTTCCCGAACGGGTTGTCGCGGCAGGCGTCCAGGATGATCACGTTCATCGGGTTTGCGGCCTTCGTGAGGCCATCGAGCAGGCTGTTCACCTCCACGCCCTGCTTCTGAATATCGCCAATGGTGTCGATGTCGGCGTCCACCGGCAGCATGTAGTTGCGCCACGCGAGCTGAATGCCGTGTCCGGCGTAGTAAAAGAGACCCACGCATTTTTTCGCGGCGAGCGTCTGCACATAGGCCTGCACCGCGGCGGCCATGTCCGCCTTGCCTGCGTCCATCTTAAGCGTTACCTCGAAACCGGATGCTCTGAGCGCATCGCCGATCGCTTTTGCGTCATTGGCCGGGTTCTTCAGCGGTGCTTCCTTGTACTTGCTGTTGCCTAGCACCAGCGCGACCTTCGGCGCGCGCAACAGCTTCATCGTGCCTTCGGACTGCGCCCAGACCCAGGCATAGGGCAACGGGATAAAAAGAAGCGACCCGGCCGCGATTCCGCCTCCCAGCACCCGGCGGCGGGTGAAACTGATTCCGCTCATCGCCCCTCCTCCCAAAGGAACGTTTTCGAAACTCTATCTCAGCTGCGACTGGAGTGGAAAGTATTCATCCGCGTTCCGCCGCCTGCGCGCCCGACACGAGGTACGGAAGCATGCGCAAGCGGAGGTCCTCCGGTACAGGTGCGGCGCGGAAGTTCTCGCGCGACACCATGCACACGCACCAGGCGGCGCGCAGCCGGTCCTCGCCGCCGCCGCGGCAGGCGATCGCGAGTTCGATCGAACTGCGCCCGATGCGCGTGACCCACAGGTCGAGCTCGAGCATTTCGCCCAGCCGGCAGGCGTGCAGGAATTCCACGCGGACCGCGACTGACGGAATGCTCAGCTTGCGCGCTCCCATCAGTTCCGGACCCCAGGGACAGGCGAGCGGTTCGGCGAACCAGTCCTCCAGCGCGACGTTGAACAGGTCGAAGAAGCGCGCGAAGTAGACGATGCCGCCGGGATCGCAGTGGAAGTAGCGCACGCGCTGCGGCGAGCGAAAGGCGCACGCCGGGGCCGCACCGGGCAATTGCAGCTGCGTCCATGCCGAGCCCTGCGGCAGCGGCGGCTCGGGGGCGATGAACTTTTCCGCGCGCGCGCGCAGCGCATCGGGAATGGCGACGGAGCGAAAACGATCCAGCGAAACCATCACCGTGCGGTGGCGCAGCCGCATGCGCTCTTCGCCCCCGGCCTTGACCAGGACCGTCATGTCGATCGAGCTGCGGCCGATGCGCGTGACGTGGAGTTCGAGCGCGATTTGCTCGCCGAAACGGAAGGCGCGCCTGAAGCGGCCGTCGGTGGTCACCACCGGATTGCCCATGCGATGGCGCATGTGAAACTCGCCGAAGGGCATGCCCAGTTCCGTCTCGAACCAGTCCTCGACCGCGGCATTCAGAAAATCGAACACGTGAGGGAAATACAGGATTCCCGCCGGGTCGCAATGCGAAAAGCGGATCTTGCGCGGGTAAACGAATGGGGCGCTCATCGATCTTTCAAACGCTTGTTCGCCGTGGTGGGCCGCATCATACAATCCCGCAATGGCGCTCGCCCGGACCCCGGCCAGCGCGCGAGCCGCGCGCGGACTCCTGCTCGCGCTTGCCGCGGGCGTGATCTTCCAGTGTCTCAACGTGACGGTGAAGCAGCTCGCGCACGAGCTGCCTCCAATGCAGGTGGCCTGGATGCGCTGGATCAGCGGCATCCTGTGCATCGCACCGTTCGCGCTCGCCTCGGGCTTCGCCGGCGTGCGCACGGCCGACCTGCGGCTGCACGGCCTGCGCGCGCTGCTGCACTCCGGCGGCTACGCGCTCTGGTACTCGGCGGTGGCGCTGATCCCGCTTGCCACCACCGCGGCGCTGTCGTTCACGGGGCCGCTGTTCGTCACGCTGGGTGCGGTGCTGTTCCTCGGCGAGCGCGTGCGCCGCTCGCGCTGGGTCGGCGTCGCCGCCGGATTCGCCGGCGTACTGGTGATCCTGCGTCCCGGGATGGTGGAGATCGGCGCAGGGAGCCTGATGATGCTCGCTTCCGTTCCGCTCATCGCGGGCTCGAACCTCATCGCCAAGGTCGTGGTCGGGCGCGACACGCCGGTGCAGGTGGTGTTCTGGCAGAGCGCCCTTGGCGCGGTAATCTTCACACCGTTCGGCCTGTGGCTGTGGCAGGCGCCGGGTGCGATGCAGATGCTGCTCGCGTTGCTCGCCGGGTTCTTCGGCACCGCAGGCTATTTCCTCATGACCTGGGCTTACCGCCTGCTCGACATTTCCGCGCTCCAGCCGCTTTCGTTCCTCGGTATCGTCTGGGCGTCGCTCTTTGACCTCGTGTTCTTCGGGCACACCGCGGATGCCTGGACCTTTGCCGGCGCGGCCATCGTGGTGGCCGCCACCACGGGCATCGCGCACCGCGAGATGGCGCGTTCGCGAGCAGGGTAATTACAGCGGAACCGAGGGACTCAGAGAAGCTTCGCCCCGCGTTCCTTCAGCAGTTCGCGAAGGATGGAGCGATGACAGCGCGACTCGATTTCGCAGTAGCAGCCGACTGAAAAGTTGGCGTGCTTCGACAGCGTGGCGAGCAGGTCGATGCTGCGCGAGGCATCGCCCGCGTTCATCTCGGCGCGATATTTTCTGGCAAACGCGGCCCAGCGCGCGTCGGTGTCCGCTTCCAGACCCAGCTTCATGGTTTCGAGGCTCGGCGCGAGGTTGGGATACCAGAGGTCGTACCAGTTCTGGCTGGCGAATTGAGTTTTCGGCACGCCCCGGGGTGGTCGCCGCACCGTGCCGATCCGCGGTCCTTCACCCGGTGTCCGCTCCGTTCCCAGTCTGACGACGCGAATGGCCATCTATCGTCTCCTCTTTCTTACCACTTCCGCGGCTGTCGCCGCATCATTACGCGTCACCGGCTTTCCACGCGCTTCAGGAACGCGTTGATCGCAGGCACTGCCTTGCCGATGTGAACAGCGCTGCCGATATGCCCCAGGGGCGATGAAAAGGTAAACAGGTTCGCGCCCTTGATCCCGGCGGCGATCGGCTGCAGACCTTCCTTCGGCGGGAACAATTCATCCTCGTCCACCCCGACCACCAGCACCTCCGCTTGCACCTGCGGAAGTTTCGCAGTCACGTTATAGACCGCCATCGCGTTGTTGCGCCAGACGATGTCGTTGGCGTCCATCTTGTCACTGCCCAGCCCCGCGTCGGCCAGTCCCTTGAGCGCCTGTTCCTCGGTCCTGAACTGCGTCCTGTAGTACTCGGCGCCGAAGTACCAGAGATAGGTACCCATGAAGGCCCTGCGCATCGCCTCCTTCGGCTGTTCCTTGTAATCGCCGTCCCGATACGCCGGGTCGGTCGTGATCGTGTACGACATCACGCCGAAGATGCCGAGGTTGCGCCCATCGGCCCGCAGGCTCGCGGCGATCGGAACCGCCCAGTCCATCATGTCCGGATACTGCGTGATCCACTGCAGCGTCTGGTAGCCGCCCATGCTGATGCCCATCACCCCCGCGAGCCGCTTGATACCGAGCCCCTCGGTCACGAGCCGGTACTGGGCGTTGATCATGTCCCCGACCGTGTAGCGCGGAAATTTCGCGCCCATTCCCGACACCGATGGAGACGACGAACCGGGGCTGCCCAGCGCGGTCGGAAAGATGATGAAGTATTTCTGCGGATCGAGCGGTTTGCCGGCGCCGACGAGATCCTTGGCGAGCGCCACCGTCTGTGCGTAGTTGCCGCTCCAGCCGTGCGGGCTGACGACCGCATTGGCAATGTTGCCGTCGATGTCCTTCCTCGGCTCGCCGAGCGTTGCGTATTCGACCACCATGTTCCTGATCGACTGGCCCGATTCGAGCACGAATTCGTCGACCTTGAAGTACTTCGGCTCGAGCTTGATGCCCTGCGCGCACGCCGCGGTTGCGGCGAGCAGCAGGTACACCGCGGCCGTGACGAAGGCAAGCAAACGCGTTGTTGGCGTTTGAAGCTTCTCCTGACTCAAAACTCGGCCGCACGCGTCGATAGAACGACGCGCCCTTGTTGAAGTCGGCAGCGGTCGATGGGTGAAACTCAATCTTCATTCCGCCGTGTCGCGGGTGCGACGGCGAAAATCCTCATGACCAAGCGCAGTGGTCTGTCCGGATTCAATCTCCGCGTCGCGCTCTCGCGCCAAGGCAATACCTTCGCGGTCCGCATCGGGATCGGAGAGCCACGCATTCGCTTCCTCCAGGCTTTCCCATGCCGAAAGCGCCAACCGCTCGCGGTTGCGGGGCGGCAAGCGCAATAGCTCTGCTTCAAGTTGATCGATGCTGCTCATAGTCCAAAGTGTAGCATCGCGGAAGCCACGAACCGAGTTCATGCCCTCCCTCACGGATGCACGTGACGCAACGCACGACTTGGCGGTCAACGCCTGCCATCCGCCGACGGCCGATTCGCGCGCGCTATGGCACTCTATCGGATCACTTCGTCCGCCCGCACCCGCAACGATTGCGGAATGGTGATGCCGAGCGCCTTGGCGGTCTTGTCGTTGATGATCAATTCGTATTTTGTGGGCTGCTGGATAGGGAGATCGGCAGGGTTGGCGCCCTTCAGAATGCGGTCGACGTAGGTTGCACTGGTCCGCCAAAGCTCGCGCAAATCGAGGCCGTAGTACAACAGTCCCCCGGCCTCCACGAACCGCCTGGGAATGCCGATACTGGGAAGCTTGCGCTCGAGCGCGACACGGATGATCGACTCCATGTGCGGTGCGAAAATGGCATCGGTCACCACATACAGCGCTTCCGGACGACCGCGCAGCACCATGTCGATCGCGAAGTCCTCGGGACGGCGGATGTCGACATAGTGAATAGCGATACCGAGCGCTCCGGCAGCGCGGTCGGCATACGGCTTGAAAACCTGCAATCCGGGCGCGTCAGGATTCCAGATGATCGTGATGCGCGACGTGCGCGGCGCGGCGGCTTTGACGATCTCGACCATCTTGCCGGCGATCTCGGGCTGGTTGTACGTCGTGCCCGTGACGTTTCCACCGGGCCGCGCAAGGCTCGTTACGAAACCCGCCTCGACCGGATTTGAGACGCCCAGCATGACGATTGGAATGCTGCGCGTTGCCTGCAAAGCCGCCGCCACTGCGTAGCTCGGCGCTGCGACGATCAACGCGGGCTTCAGGGCGACGAGTTCCCGAGCGAACGTAGTGAGTCTCTCGACGACTCTATCGGCGAAGCGCCTTTCAAACAGCAGGTCGCGACCTTCGACATAGCCAAGTTCATTCAGCCGTGTCGTGAACTCCTGCATCACCAATCTGCTAAGAGGGTCACTTTCTGCGAAAAGCGACAGCCATCCGATGCGCCGAGGTTGTTTGACAGGTTGCGCCGGTACGCGCGAGGCCGCGAGCATCGCCCAGGAGCCCGACGCAAGAATCAGCGCACGGCGCTTCATTGAATTACCTCGTCGGCACGAACCAGTACGGATTTCGGGATGGAAATGCCGAGGGCCTTGGCGGTCTTGAGGTTGACGACCAGATCGAACTTGGTCGGCTGCTCGACCGGAAGCTCGGCGGGTTTCGCTCCCTTGAGGATGCGGTCAATGATCGCGGCAGTCCGTCTCACCAACGCAGCCTGGTCCTGCGAATAGGAGATCAGCCCTCCCTCAATCACTAGAAGCTTCGCTGTGTACACCGCTGGCAAACGCTGGCGCGCGGCAAACTCGATCACGCGCGCCCGATGCAAAACAATCGCGCCCGTCGGAACCACGTAGAGCGCATCCGGACGCGTCCGAGCGATAACGGTGAAAGCAGTTTCCACCTCCTCCAGGGTACGGACCGGCAGCAATGTCAGGCGGATTCCCATCGCCTCGGCTGCGCGTTCGGTAGCGCGAATATACAGTTTCATTCCTGGGAATTCGGGCTCACCCAGGATCGTTATCCGAGCGACGCCTGGCACGGCATCGCGGAGTACCTCGAGGATCTTCCCCGCCGTCTCGGGTCCCTGGAGCGTAGTGCCGGTGAGGTTTCCTCCCGGGCGCGCGAGGGACGCGACGAGCCCGGTCTCCACCGGCGCCATGGCGTACACCATGACGATCGGAATCGTCGAAGTCGCGCGCTTCGCGGCCAGGATCTCCGGATTTAGAAAAGCGACGATGAGATCGACTTTCTTCGCCACCAGATCGGCGGCAAGACCGGGGAGTCGATCCTCCCGACCTTCCGCGAACCGGTAATCGAACGCGATGTTCCGGCCCTCCTCGTATCCTAGCTCACGCAGCGCAGCGGAAAGCAGGGCAAATCTCTCCGGCAGCGGAATCGCCTGCGATAGGATGCCGATCCGGTGCGCCTTCCTGGCCGGCTGCGCCCAAGAGGCGAGCGGCGCGATGCCAAGGGCAACCAGTGCAACTCCCGCGTCACGCCTGTCCATCGGATTTCCTTCCGGTCATCGCGAAGCCGCCTGCCACCGGGCTCGTTGAGCGGAGCACCCGGACAACGCTAGGCCGATCGCTAATCCACTCCCATGCTATTTTGTCTTCGCAACGTCCGCGAGCACCTTGAGCGTGAACGTGTAGCTCGACTTGTCGAGCGGCTTGTGGCAGGCGAGGCATTCGGCCTGGTTGACGCCGGGACGGTGCTGCTTCGCAGTAGTGAAGACGGCATAGTTCCAGTTCTCGTTGCGCAGCATGTCCGGGATCTCCTTGCCCCAGCCCGCGCCACGGGCCATCGCCGTGTAAAACAGCAGCTGGTCGGCTGCGAAAAAACCGTCGCCCCCCATCACCGGTTTCTTTTCGGCGTCGAGTTTGGCCGAATAGACTTCGGCGAACAGCACCGACCCGTCGGGCAGCGGCTTGCCGGCCTTCGCCGCCTGCAGCGCCGCATTGTTGGCGTAGTAGTAGCGCACCTGCCCGGTTTGGGGAAAATTGATGGTGTGGTACTTGGTGAATGAAGTCTTGTAGTTTTCGGGAAAGCTCACGCCGGTTTTCACCAGATTGGGCAAGAGTTCCGATTTCGCGCCGCCCGCGGCGCTGGCCTGGGCCGAAAAATGCGCCGCGAGATTGTTAATGTCGTCGACGCTGAGTTGGCCGGCGACGGCATTCATGATGTCGTTCTTGCGCGTTCCCGCCTTGAGCGCCCTGAGCTGCGCCTCGATGTAGCGTGCCTTCTGGCCGGCAAGGTTGGGGATGGTGTCGCTGACGCTGACGCCCGCGGCACCGTGGCAAGCCGCGCACACGATGACCGCTTTGGCTTTGCCCGCCTCGACGTCCGCAGCGTTCGCGATCGGCAAGCAGGCGAAGATGATTGACGCGGTAGACAAGGCGAACAGGAATCTCGTGATCATGAAGGTCTCCTCCTGAGTCATTCGACAGGGCGTAAATGATAATAGTACCTATTCCATTCGCGCTTCACCAGCCGGGCGAGAGACATCGCAGCGCGACGGGAGACCTGGGGCGTCAACGACACCCCGACCCCGACGCTGAACGGCACTGAGCAAGTCTGGGATGCAAAACGGGACGGCATTGCCATCCCGCTGTGCCATAAACGCCGCTATTTTTGCGCGTTGAAAGTCAGCTTGCCATCCCGGATGTGGAGCGTAATCGACGCAATGTCGCACAGGTTGGCCTTCGGTATGACCCACCCCTTGGATTCGCCCTTGTAGGTTACGCGGATATCGAATTGGCAGCCGGACCTGTCCTTGGTAATGATTTTCGTCGAATCGCCATTTGCCAATACGCCGTCCTTGAGAACGTCATTGCCCCATTTGTCACCGTGCTTTATCTGGATGGACGTGATGGCCTTCCCGGTATCGTTGATCAGCTTGAACGAGAGTTCACCTCCGACGGCCAGCGCATTCGTCCCGAAAGCGATGCAGATTGCGGTCACCAACGCTGTTGTTAACGTCTTTTTCATTTGTCTCCCCCAGTTGAAGTTGCACACAGTGCTTGTGAGTTGCGGCACAAAAAATCCAGGCGCTCCGGCGTCACGGACTTGCGACGGCATGAAAACATAATCGTTCGGGCAAATTTGTCAAGATCTCGAATTTTCTCGCTCCTGTTGGCATTCTGCGCGGCAGCGGTCACAATCGCTTCAACCCCGCTCGATCGCAGGATTCACACCATGACCGATGACGTGCGCAACAGGATCTCGGCGAAATATTGCCCGCGTTTCGGACAGCTCGCGGTCGAGTTCGGCTTCATTAGCGAAGCGCAGCTCGCGGAGGCGCTGGCCAGCCAGGTGCACCAGGAACTCGCGGGCCGCGGGCACCGCCTGCTCGGCGAAATCCTGTTCCGGAAGAAACTCGTTTCGGCTCCGCAGATCGATCAGGTGATGAGGGAATTGCTGAGGCACGCTGCCGCGAACGCAGACCAAGCGTGAATATTCAATTGCCCGGTCCGGGCGCCGGCGCATTGCCGCCAGGCCGGGTTCGTTCAGCGATTCGAACATACGCCAGCGGGATCAGGCCGCTGAGGATGCCGCCGATGCCGATGAGCAGCGTTGCGTTGTCCATCGCCAGCGCCGCGACCACGGCCGCGATCCACAGCGCGATGGCGCTCGCGAGCGGCCACGCGATAGCGAACAACAGGATGCGCGCGGAACCCGCCCCCTCCCGGCGGAAATGCCATGCGCAGGCGAACGCCGCGAGCCCGTAGTAGAACGCGATCTCCAGGCCGATCGCATTGATCGACGCCTTCAGGACCGCGTCGATATCGGGGAACGCAAGCGACAGGCCGAGCAGGACCAGACCCAGGGCGGAGATGAGGTAGGTCGCGAGGTGCGGCGTTCCCCAGCGTGCATGTACACTCGACCAGCGCCGGTGCATTTCTCCGGCCCGCGACTGGGCAAACAAAGTTCGCGCAAACTGCAGTACGTTGGTCTCCAGCGTGCCCACGCAGCTCAACATCACGGCGAGCACCGCCAGGTAACTCCACGGCCGCGGCAGCAATTTCTCGGCGACGGCGAACACGACGTTGGCCCCCGAAGTCCGGATTTCCGCTTCGCTCAACACGGCCAGCGTCACGACAGCGAAGGACATGAAGGCCGCGACGATGACCAGCATGGCGAGCGCGGCGGCCAGCCCCGGCGTGCGCCTGGAATCGGCGGTTTCTTCGCTCAGGTTCAGCGTGACATCCCAGCCCCAGAAGAAGAACAGGGCAATCAGGGCGCCGGCGGCAAAGCTCTCCTGCGTGAACGCCGCGGGCGCGAACGAGGCCCACGAGACGAGATCCAGCGCCTGTGGACCGTAGCGTACGAGCGCGGAAATGGTCAGACCACCCAGCACCAGGATCTCGATCGCTGTCATCACCGTCTGCACCACACCGGTGAGATGCATGCCGCGCACCACCACCACGCTGACGGCAATCAGCCAGCATGCCGACACGCCGATCACGTGCAGTTTGCTTCCGGCAACTTCCGGAGCGACCAGCAGCAGCGTCGCCGTGGACGCGGGAATAGTTGCCGACACCATGAACAGCACGCAGGACACCAGCACCACCCAACCCGTGAGGAAGCCAAGATCGCGGTGTAACACGCGACCGACCCATGCGTAGGAAGCGCCCGAATCCGGAAACACGCCATTGAGGTGCACGAAGGCAGCGGTGATCCCGACCATGATCAGACCGCAGTAAAGCAGACTGGCAGGCGCGAGCGCGCCCACGGCGCCGATGAGCACCGCCATGGACGCGGCGATGCTGTACGAGAGAGACGTTCCGGCCACGCCGATAGCCACGGCGTGCACCAGTCCGAGTGCGTCCTTGCGAAGTTGGGAGTCCGCGCTCACGCGGGCACCGTTTGCACAGGTGAAACAACGGCGATGTTTTCTTCGAACGCGGCCACGCCGCTTTATACACCGGCCCCCCGGTTCGCCCGGCGACGGGCAGCCTTCGGTGCAGGCTGCTGCTGCGTCCGCCCTGGCGGCTCGCTGCGTTACGACGCCAAAACGCGTTTCAATTCACTTCTTGTGACACTTGGCGCAGTTCGCGTCGTCGCTGGTCTTGAAGGCCTTGTCCCCGTTGTGGCAGGTGCCGCAGTACTTGCCTGCGTTCAAATCTGCCATCGTCATCTTGACTTCCTTTTTCATCTGGAAAATCTTGGTGTGGCAGGCCGGACACTTGAGGCCGGCGCCCGCATGGATCTTGCCGTCAAATACGACTTTGCCCATGGGCCCACCGGCGTACTCGATGGGCGGTCCCGGCGGGACTGCCGAAGCGGATCCGAAGAACACTGCGAACGCCACCGACGCCAGCCATGTCACGATAGATCTCATCTGTCTTCCTCTCGATGAAGGCCGCAACCCGGTTTCCGCAATCTTGCTGCGCCCCCGGAGCGGGGTTGCCGGCCGCTCCTCGGACTGCGTGCATCATTCCCGCGTTTCGGATTCCTGGCTTGATTCTGATCAAAGCAATGCCTCGGCTGCGCGGGTTCGCGTTCTGATTTGTTGCGCCGACTCGTTCGCAGTGGCATGGCGTTTACTGACAAATTTCTGACAGTGCCGGCGCTCGGGTCGCGAACCCGCGTGACATAATTTCCTCGTGTTGCTGATCTTTCCGCTGAACGACAAGCCGGACTGGCGCCATCCGCCATGGATCACGATGCTGCTCATCCTCGCCAACGTGCTCGTGTACTTCGGTCCGCAGTCACGCGACGAGAACGCGGCGGACACGGCTGCGAGCTTTTACCTGCGTTCGCCGCTGCCGCGCCTCGAGCTGCCGCGCTACGCCGAGTACCTGCGCGCTCGCGGCGACCGCGATAGCCGCCTCTGGGCCGAGCGCATCGACACCGCGCTCGCGAAGGGCAGATTCGAAGGTCCGTACGCGCTGATGCGTCGAGACCAGCGCTTTCTCGCCAGGCTCCGGGCCGGGCAGGTGTTGCGGCCCGATGAGCCCGGGTATGCGCAATGGCGCGAGCAGCGCCTGCGCTACGACGCGATCCGCGGCACGCCGTTCACCGAGCGCTGGGCGTCGAACCCCGCCGACTGGAATCCGGTCACGGCCGTCACCTCGGTGTTTCTGCACGGTGGCGTGGCACACCTGCTTGGCAACATGCTGTTCCTGTTCGTGTTCGGCTACACGGTGGAAAAGACGCTGGGCGGAAGGCGCTATCTGGCCTTCTACCTGCTGGCCGGGATTGGCGGCGCCCTGTGCGATCTCGCGGTTCGCTGGGGCTCGCACAGCATCGGCCTGGGGGCGTCGGGCGCCATTTCCGGCCTGATGGCGATGTACGTCGTGCTCTATGGCAGGCGCCCCATCAAATTCTTCTACCAGCTGCTCTTCTATTTCGACTACGTCACGGCGCCCGCCATCATCCTGCTCCCGGCCTGGATCGCTCACGAAATCTTCCAGCAATGGTTCGGCGACGAGGGTGTCGCGTACATGGCCCATGCGGGCGGCCTGGTCACCGGCGCAATGCTGACCGCGTGGCACAAGCACAAGCATCCGGAAACGCAAGTTCCGGCCAGCGAGCCACCAAGCGACCCGGGCATGGAAGAGCTCGCGCGCGCCGAGGCACTGGTGAAACAGCTGAAGATCGACGAAGCGCGAGACGCCTTTGCACGGCTGGCCGCCACCCGGCCGCGCGATTCGCGGGTGGTGTCGCAGTACTTCAACCTGGCCCGGCTCGCGCCGGCGAGCGAGGATTTTCACCGCGCCGCGGCGCTGATGTTCGCGCTCAACGATACCGACGCCCCGACCAGCGCGCTGATACACGAGGGCTTCAGCACCTACGTGAAGACGGCCAAGCCCGCGGCGCGGCTGACGAGCGAAGACCTGGCGAGATTGGCACTTCGATTCGGCCGCGAGGGACACAGCGCCGACGCGGCGCGCCTCGCGCGCATGTTGCTCGGCCGGACGCCCGGGCACGCTGCGCTGCCCGGGGTCCTGCTGGCAGCGGCGAACGCGCTGCGGCGACAGGGCTCGGTGGAGCGCGCCGAGGATCTATCGCGCGAGTTGCGCGAGCGCTTTCCGCACAGCGCCGAGGCGCGATTGGCCGCCGCGCCGGGCCGCGATTAGAGCCGCGGCGCGGTCCGCAGCGCCGCCATACGCTCCAGTACCTGCAGGTGGGCGGCGGCCTCGGCGCGGAGCGGATGCTCCGGAAACTTCTGCAGCATGGCCTTCAGGACATCTGCCGCGATGTCGTCCTTCTTCAGGTTCTCGCTCAGGATCTGCGCGGACATCAGAAGGACTGCGGGCACGTCGGGGTGGCGCGGATTGCGCTTGTCGAAATCGCGCACCAGCGCCAGGGCCAGGGTGTGGTCGCGGGCTCGCCGCGCAGCCTGCGCCAACTTGAAGATCTCAGCCGGATTCTCCGGCATGAAATCCGCCTTCGTCTCGCGGCAGGTCTTGAATACCTGCAGCGCCCGCTCGCCCCGCTCCTTGCGCAGCAGCAGCGAGATGAGCTCGCGAGCCTGGCTCAAGCTGCGCTCGGGATTGTCGCCAAGCTGCAGCAGCTTGTAATAGCGCTCCTGCACCACCACGTCGTCGGGCGCTCCGCGTTGCTGCTCGCAGGCGGCATCCAGCGCGCCCTTCAGGTCCCCGGCGGCGATCTTTGCGGCAATCTCCTCGCCTATCGTGTCGACGGGCTTGCCGGTCTTCGCCGCCGGCGCGCTGCCGTCGTTGGCCCGGTCGAACTCGACTTTGACGCCCAGTCCGAGCATGTGGTGGTACTGATAGAGGCAGTAGCCCATCATGTTGAACATGACCAGCGTGAAATAGATGAACGCGAAGTTCACCACCGGCAGCTGCAGCCAGTGGCCGAGCAACGGCATGATCAGCGGCAGCACGGTGGGCGCACCGCCGACCAGCAGGAACAGGAACACCCAGAGCGCGAAGTAGGGCTTGCCCACGGTCCTCATGATGTTGAGCCACGACGCGGGATTGACCCCTGCGAAGAAGCTGTTGCTGACCGAAAGCGACATCACGCTGGCCGGCATGGCCAGGGTGACGAAGAAACTGGCGGCGATCCCCAGCATCGGACTCACGCCTGCAATGAACGCGACGATGAACGTCCAGCCGATGAGAATGCCGAGCAGCTTGTAGGGAAGATTGACGCGTTCGGGCTTGGCGTCCAATTCGTGCTGATCCGGGGTCAGATATCCGAGCGAGGTCTGCTCGAGTATGCGGAAGGCGTAGCGCAGCGCCGCAAGCGCGATGCCGAGTTCGACCAGAAAGCCGGGCAGGATGATGGCGAGCAGGCTCGCGGCAGAAAGGGCCGCGGTGTAGAGGAGCGGCCCGGAGTGGAACGGAAACAGGAAGAACTTCGGAATGCGCTGCCAGAACGGCGTGATCCCGGCGTCGCTCTTGATGGTCAGTCCCGGTTCCGGCATGGCTCCCCCATCGCGCGACTCGCTGCGCGGGTCGGGGCAAAGTATCTTCGCTCCCACCGCAGGGGTCAATTCGATGCTTCCGGTCCGGACGCGCTCCGGGCGCGGCGATGGCGGCCAGCTGTCGCCGCGCCGGAATCATCCTTGCTGGTTGAACCGAAGGTGGTAATCTATACTGTGCAATGACACCTTTCTCGAGGAGGAGAGATGGCAAAGAACAAGAAGGAAAAGAAGGGCAACGGTGGCGAAGTCCTGGCCGACGCGAAGGAAACCGCCAAAATCGAGCAGATGTGGCACTTGACGGGGCGTGCCAAGCGGCGCAAACCGGGCAAGAATTACAAGTATGTCAAGGAGCTTGCGCGCCTGCAGGTCGAACTCATCAAGCTTCAGGAATGGGTCCGCCTGCGGGGCCTGAAAGTCGCTGTCATCTTCGAGGGCCGCGATGCCGCTGGCAAGGGAGGCGTCATCAAGCGCATCGCCGAGAGCCTCAACCCAAGGGTATGCCGGATTGCCGCGCTGGGTACGCCAACCGAACGGGAACGCGGCCAATGGTATTTCCAGCGCTATGTTCCTCACCTGCCTGCGGCAGGAGAGATCGTGCTGTTCGACCGCAGTTGGTACAACCGCGCGGGCGTAGAGCACGTGATGGGCTTCTGCACCAAGGAGGAATACAAGGAGTTTCTTCGCTCCTGCCCGCTGTTCGAGGAAATGCTCATTCGTTCCGGCACCTACCTCATCAAGTACTGGTTCTCGGTGAATGACGAGGAGCAGGAGAAGCGCTTCCAGGAACGCATCCGCAATCCCACCAAGCGCTGGAAGCTGAGCCCGATGGACATGGAGTCACGCAAGCACTGGATGGAATACTCCAAGGCGAAGGACGTCATGTTTTCCGCCACGGACCAGAAAAAGAGCCCTTGGTACGTCGTGGAAGCAGACAACAAGAAGAAGGCCCGCCTCAACTGCATTGCCCATCTGCTGCGGCGGATCCCCTATGAAAACATGACTCCGGTCGAGATCGAAGTGCCGCCGCGGCAAGGCGACATCGGCTACAAGCGCCCGAAGATCTCGAGCCAGAAGTTCGTGCCCAAGGTTTACTAGCGGGTCCGGCCGCAGGCCGGCCCGCGCAGGAAACCATGTCCGGGAACCATGTCCGTCGTCCGGCTGCACGCCGCGCAACACTTTACGCAGCCATGGAAGAACGGCCTGGGGTCATCGAGCGTGATTGCCGTTTTTCCGCAGGGTGAAGGCTTCGATACCCTGCTTTGGCAGGCGTCGAAATCGCGCAGGCGAATCGGATGAGGTCGCTGAAAAAAGCGGCGCGCGAGACCCTGCTCGCAATCGAGTTGAACGGCCTCGACGCGTGGCTCCTCGACGGCGAGCGAGCGGAAACCTGCGATATCGAGCCGGCGCGGGGCAGCGCGCGCTTGGCGTCGATGCGCATATGGGCGACGCTCCAGTGAACCGCCAAGGCGAAGCGCAGGAGATTCGCCAGCGCATCCGGCGCGGCGAGATTACCGGCCACACCTCGGGCCTCGCCTCTGGCCGTGTGCAGGGCAACGTGGTGATTCTCCCGCAGGTGCTGGCTGCTGATTTCCTGCGTTTCTGCCAGTTGAACCCCAAGCCTTGCCCGCTGCTCGCCGTCGGCACCGCAGGCGATCACGCGCTTCCGGCGCTCGGCGCGGACATCGACATGCGCACCGACGTGCCGCGCTACCGGGTATTCCGCGGCGGCGTGCTGGTGGAGGAGCCGACCGACATCCGCCATCTGTGGCGCGCTGACCTCGTGAGCTTCATCCTCGGCTGCTCGTTCTCCTTCGAGTGGGCGCTGCTCGAAGACGGCCTGACGCTGCGGCACATGGCTCTTGGCCGCAACGTGCCGATGTACCGGACATCGATTCCGACTGCGCCGTCCGGCCCGTTCCATGGCCCGCTGGTAGTTTCAATGCGCTCGTTCCGTCCGGCAGAAGCGATCCGCGCGGTGCAGATCACGTCGCGCTTTCCTGGCGTACACGGCGCACCGGTGCACATCGGATTGCCGGAACTCATCGGCGTGCGCGACCTCGCGCAACCCGATTGGGGTGATGCGGTCGAGGTTCCCGCCGATGAGTTGCCGCTGTTCTGGGCCTGCGGGGTGACGCCGCAGGCGGTAATCGCGGAAGTGAAACCCGAGTTCTGCATCACCCACGCACCCGGGTCGATGCTCGTCACCGATCTCAGGAACAGTCAGCTTGCGGTGTTCTGAATTGGCGCGATGGGAACAACCGGTTTCGAGCCGTTGCACCCATTCAGCGAGTAAACTGACCGTCGACTCGGGTTGACCGGGCGCTCCGCCCTCCGATCCCGGCGCTCACGCTTTGTCGTGGCAATCGCAGGGGGAATGGATGAACAGGCGCGACACGGTGCTTGCACTTCTGGGACTCGGCGCTGCGCCGCTTGCCGGGGCGCAGCAGACCGGCAAGACCTATCGAGTGGGGTACCTGCAAACCTCGAGCCGGAAACAGCAGCTTCACCTGGTCAAGGCATTCGAGGACGGGCTGGTCGACCACGGTTACCGCATTGGCCAGAACATCATCATCGAGTACCGTTTTGCCGACGGGAACGTGGAGCGGCTCCCGGGCCTCGCCGCAGAACTGGCTCAGCTCAAGGTCGATGTCTTTCTCACGGGGGCCAACCCGCCCACCGTCGCGGCCCGGCAAAGCACGAAGTCCATCCCGATCGTCATGGCGTTCGGCAATGATCCGGTGGGCTCCGGGCTGGTCGCCAGCCTCGCGCGGCCCGCTGGAAACATCACCGGGCTGACCTCGGACACCGGCGACGAGATCTACGGCAAACGGCTGGAACTGCTGAGGGAGGTCGTGCCGAAGCTGTCACGCGTAGCCGTTCTCTGGAACGCGGACTATGCGCCCAACCGAAATCGTTTGAAGCTGATGAACGAAATCGCCCCGAAACTGAAGCTGGAATTGCTGTCGAAAGAAATGCGAGGGCCAGACGACTTCAAAACAGTTTTCGACGCCATTGCGAATGAACGCGTGCACGCGCTTCTCCTGATGCTGGACACCATGGTGTTCAACTATCGAGACCGGATCGGCAGCCTGGTCACCAAGCATCGGTTGCCCGCGATCTCGGAGGCCGGAGATCTGGCCGATGCGGGTTTGCTCCTGACCTACGGTGTGAATGCGCGTGACCTTTGGAGGCAGGCAGCCGCTTACGTTGACAAGATCCTCAAGGGCGCGAACCCGGCCGACCTTCCGGTGGCGCAGCCGACGAAGTTTGAACTGGTGGTCAATCTCAAGACCGCCAAGGCACTCGGCCTCAAGATCCCCCAGTCCGTGCTCCTGCGTGTCGACCGGGCAATCGAATGACTGGTCCGCGGCTGAGCGCCCGTAACGCAAATTCCCCGTTTGCCGATTCGTCCCAGGTCGACGGTTCGAGTGTCCATTGTGAACAGTTGGCGTAATATCGCATGCGGTAGCGAGCGCTCTGCCAAAGGTGTAACCCCCGGGTGTGAACCGCGAACGCTACGCCGGCTTTGCAGGGGAACATGAAAAAACGCATCGTCATCGAGTGGCTGGACGAGCCCGAGGAGCACGACTATCCTGCGGCGAAGGCGTATCTGAGTCTGATGTTCGACGACCGGACGGTTAGCAATTTTGTAACACAACTTCGGCAAGCACCGGTCACGGAATTCAAGGCGAAGGATATTTTCAGAGCTTCGGGTTTGCCTCTGTTGGGCATCAGCAATGCTCACGTCGAAAAGGATCGAAAAAAGGTTCTTCAGGGCAAGCGGCTCTCTCCGCTGTTGCTTGTCAGAAACAGCGGCATGGCCAAGGTCATCATCGCGGACGGTTATCACAGGCTGTGCGCCCTGTACATGTTCGATGAGGACGCGTTGATTCCATGCAAGATCGCTTGAGCGGCCGTATCGGTATATTGGCAGCGGTGCTGCTTGGCGCGGTCACGGCATCCGATGCGTTTGCGGCTCGCAGCGGGGGCCGCTCCGGCGGGCACACCGGAGGGCACTCGGGCGGGCATGTGACTGGTGGCGGCCGCGTTGGCGGCGGATTCGCCGCTCCAGCAAGGTTTGCGCCGCGCACTGTTTACGTCGCGGCGCCAGTCGTCTATTTCCCACCGGCTTACTACGCGTCGCCTCCCGGTTATCTCTCCCCGTCCTCTTCCTACGCGCCAGTCCAGCCGCCCGTCTACTACGGGCCGCCGGTCCAAGGCGCTCTGCCGCCGGGCGTCTCCTATCCTCCGCCGCCTTCGGCCAATTACCACCCGCCCGCCCGCGACGAACCAGACCAGTCGCCCATCTATTTCTGCAAGGACGGCAACGGGCGCACGAATATCACCAATCGAAAGGAGGATACGGCCGGCATGGTTTGCAAGGAGCGGCCCATCCAGAGCGCCAAGCCGCCCGATGGCTCGCCCCGTTCGCCGCCGAATCCGGGTTCCGCGCCTGCGAGTCCCGGGGGACCATCCGCCGCACAGGAAGGTTTGCATTTTCGGTTTTACTGCCCCGACACGAGGAAGTACTACCCCGAGGTCAACAAGTGCGCATCGGATTGGCTGAAGGTGGTTCCTGACGGCGTCGCTGCCCGGCGTTGATCTACCCCCCGGGGTGCCGCGCATGCCCTGCAACACGTAGCGATCCGTCCCGTCGGGCGGATTGATCAGCGTGATCTCGACCGGCATGGCGGTGAACAGTAATCGGGTCTTCGGATGCACGCGCTTCTGGTGGAGACCGCGCCGTGCGCCCGAACTTTCATCGCAGCCGGCCGAAAGCAGTCATTCCACCTTGATGCCGGCGTTGCTGATGATCTCCTTCGATTTCTGCACGTCGGCTTTGATCAGCGCCGCGAATTCCTCGGCCGAGACCGGGTTGGGTTCCAGGCCCTGGGCGAGCAGCGCGGCGCGCACGTCGGGACGCTGCAATATCCTGTTGAAGTCCGCATTCAGGCGCGCCACCACCGTTTGCGGCACACCCGCCGGCGCCAGCACGCCGTAGTACGCGACAAAATTGAAATCCTTGTAGCCGAACTCGGCGACAGCGGGTACTTCGGGCAGCGAAGGGTTTCGCCTGGCCGACGTCACAGCCAATGCCCGGATTTTTCCAGCATTCACCAGCGACGTGGCCGACGAAATGGACGACCCCGCAAAACCCAGGTGGCCGCCGAGCAGATCGGCCAACGCAGGACTGGAACCCTTGTACGGGATGTGCTGCATCCTGAATCCGGCCGCAGCCTGCAGCAGTTCCATTGCGATGTGCACCGAGCCGCCGGTGCCCGATGTACCGTAGCTGATTTTTCCGGGAGCGGCCTTTGCGGCGCGGATCGCATCCGCCAGCGTCTTGTAGGGCGAGCTGTCCAGCACGATCAGGACCATTGGTGTCGTCGCCGCGAGGGCCACAGGCGTCAGGTCCCTGATCGGATCATAAGACACCTTCATCAGCAGCGGAATCAGCGAGACGTTGTCGGTCTGCCCGATCACGAGGTCATAGCCCGCGGCGTTGGCCTTGGCCGCCTCGGCCAGCCCCAGCGCCGTGCCGGCACCCGGCCGGTTGATGGGCACGAGCGTCCAGCCATTCAATTCAGCCAGTTTGGTACTCAGCAACCGGCCGATGAAATCCGTGCCGCCGCCCGGAGTCGATGGAATGATCATGCGGATCGGCTGGGCCGGGTAGCTCTGGGCCTGTGCCGCGGCGCTCGCCGCAATCAACATAGCGATGGCAAACAGTCTTTTCATGGTGAACTCCACTGATGCAGGAAGTGTAATGTATCCGGGCGATCCGGCCGCGGATTGGCCAAGATCGCGGGAAGGAGTCAAACTGGCGGGCAAGGCGACAACTCAACCACCGGAGGTCTCAGTGAGCCACTCCAAGATGCTGACCACCAGACGACGCAAGCAGCACGCCAAGAAGCAGCTTGCGGGCGCAGCCAAGCGCGCGAAGAAGCTGAAGAAGTCTCAGGTGAAGACGCCCTGAAGTACAGGGACGGGCGGTCAGCGTTTCCCTAGCGGCGCAGGTTCCCGGATTCCAGCACCTTCGGATTCACCACATTCGTCGGTGTGCCGGCTGCATAGGAGACGATCTGGTCGAATATGTCCGAGAATTGAAGTTCATACTCCTCGCGTGTGACGTAGCCGATGTGCGGCGTGCACACGAGCTTTTCCAGCGCGAATAAGGGATAAAGGGGGTCGAGCACTGGTTCGTCTTCGTAAACATCGACGGCGGCGATACCCGGGCGCCCCGCCTTCAGCGCGGCAAGCAGCGCGCCGGATTCGATCAGCGGAGCCCGGCTCGTATTGACCAGTACGGCCGTCGGTTTCATGCGGGCCAGATCGGCAGTGGTCACGATACCGCGCGTCGCGTCGACCAGGCGCATGTGGAGCGTGAGCACGTCGCAGTCCGAAAAGAATGCCTCCTTGCTCGATGCAACCGCGTACCCGTCGCGTCGCGCCCGCTCAAGAGAGGCCTCGCGCGCCCACACCAATACGCGCATCCCGAACGCCTTGCCGTAACCCGCCACGACGCTGGCAATCCTGCCGTAACCGTAGATACCCAGCGTCTTGCCACGCACACCGCTGCCAACACCGGTCTGCCACTTTCCCGATTTGAGCGAAGCCATCTGCTGCGGAATCTGACGCATGGCGGCGAGCGCCAGCGCCCAGGTCAGCTCCGCCGTGGCATACGACGGCGTACCCGCATGCAGGCTCGACGAAACGATGACGCCGAGCTGCGTGCAGGCATCGATGTCGATGTGCGGATACACGCTGCGCTGGCTGATCAGCCGGAGCCTGTCGAGGCGACGCAGCAACGGCGCGCGAATCTGGGTCCGCTCGCGTATCAGTACCAGCGCTTCGGTATCCCTCAATCGTGCCGCGAGCGCATCGACGTCCTGGAGGTGATCGTTCCAGATCGTGACCTCGTGGCCTGCAAGCTTCCTGAAGCACTCGAGCGTACGCAGCGTGTCGTGATAGTCGTCGAGAATCGAGATTTTCATGGTTCACTCCGGTTCGTGCGATTGTTGCATCTGCCCCGGAGGCAGCGCAAGGCGGCGTCGTTCATGATCGCTCGTCAATCTACACCGTGTTCGACAGGCGTGCGTCAACTTCCGCCACCGCGCGCGGACGATCTGTATCTGCATCGAACTCCGGGTATGCTTATTGAATTGCGCAAGGCGATTAAAAGGAGACCGAATTGAGCACCTATCTGGGAAGCAAGTCCCGCCGCAGGCTGCTGGCCGCGATGGGCGCGGGAGGCTTTGGCCTTGCCGGCGGCGTGTTCTCGAACATCCGCGTGGCTTCGGCGCAGCAGCTCTCGGGTGCGCCGCCCGAAGTCGACCGCCTTTCGGTGTAGGTGGCGAAGCAGGAACTGCCCGGGCGGGTGTTGCTCAGTTCTACCGGGACGCGGTTTACGTTTGGGGCGTGACGCCACCCGCAATCTCTGGTGCGTACACGCGCACGCGGGCCTCGCGACCCCGCAGTTGCTGCTCTCCGAGATCAACCATCGTGTAGGCCTCCGTGCCGTCGAGGCGGCTCAGCGCATCTTCCGACACCAGGAACGGACGCACCAGGTCGCGCGTCGCGTTTTCGATACGTGACGTCGTATTCATGACGTCTCCGTGGAAAACGATCGCGCGCCGGCTTCCCCCCACTTCGCCCGTGATCACCGGTCCGGCATGAAGCGCAGCCCGCAGCTGCGGCACCACGCCGAACTCCTGCTCGAACTCCTTCGCGGCGCGATCAAGCGCACTCTTCAGCGCAAAGTAACAGGCAATCGGGCGCGCCGCCGTTCGACCCTCGGCGAGGGTCCACGTGATCACGATCTCATCGCCTACATACTGATAGACCTCGCCCGCATGATCGTCGATCGGGTCCGAGGCAAGCTGGAACACGCGATCCAGAAAACGATGCACCGCGGCGGGCCCGATCTTTTCCGCAAGCGGCGTAGAACCCACGATGTCCACGAACAGGAAGAACCGCTCTTCGGTGCGTGGCCGGTGGTAGCGGCCCAAGGCGATGTCGCGAAAAGTCCGGTCTCCGATGACCTTGCCCAACTGCCGCAACAGATACAGCAGCGGCGTCACCAGGAACGCAATCGCGACCACCAGCCCCCACGGCAGGCCGGTCCTGATCTGTGACCTGAACACGAGTGCAAGCTCGGTGCCTATCAGCAGGCCGACAAGGCGAGTCCCGAACCTGCCACCGATGAGCGCAATGATTACGAGACTGTAGACGATCGACTTGGTTGCGAAGGTGACGAGGAACGGCGAGCGATCCAGCGCGCGCCCGAGCCGCGTCCGCGGAAGGAAAATCTCGCTGCCGATGATCAAGGTCGTGAGGGTCATACCGTCGATCGCTCCGCTCAGCGCGGCGAGGCTCGCGCCAAGGAGCGGCGGATCGAGGACCGCCGCTCCTGCCGCAGCTCCGAACAGCGCACCGCCCACCGCGCCGAGCTGAATCCAGCTCAGGAGGAGTCCTGCGCGGCGACTAGCAGCGGCCCGCATCAGCCTCTCGGAAGGGGTGGCCCATCACCGGATCACCTCATCCACGCGCACCAGCACCGATTGCGGAATCTTGACGCCGAGGGCCTTGGCAGTCTTGAGATTGATCACGAGCTCGAACTTGGTCGGCTGCAGGACGGGTAGATCGGCCGGCCTGTCGCCCTTGAGAACCCGCGCGGTGTAACGTCCCGCTTGGAGATAGGTGTCGGCGAAGTTGATTCCGTAGCTCGCCAGGCCGCCCGAGGTGACGTTTTCGCGCACTGCGTAGACAGCGGGGATCGCGTATCGCGCCGCCAGCCCGACGATTTGAGCGCGCCGGCCGTCCAGAAAAGGGTCGGCGCTGACGCTCAGCGCGCGAATCTTTTGTCGCAGCAAACTCGAAAATGCCATATCGATCTCGGCCACGCCGCTCGCCTTGACGACATGCAGCTTGCGCTTGAGCGTTCGCGCAGCCTCCTGCGCGTTGGCCAACTCGATCTCGATATTGGGATTGGCCGGATTGACGAGCATCGCAAAGACCGCGGACGCCGGCGTCAGTTCGTGCAGCACTTCCAGGCGCTTCGCGGCAAGCACGGTCGTAAACTGGCTTACGCCCGTCATATTGCCGCCGGGCCGATTGAGCGCGGACACGAGGCCGAGCTTGACCAGATCGCCACCACTGAGAAATACAATGGGCACCGTCGCCGATGCGGCCTTGGCTGCGAGCGCCGAGGGCGTCCCGCCCGCGGTCGCAATCACCGCGACCCGCTTGCGGACAAGTTCCGCTGCGAGCGCCGGCAAGCGGTCGTATTCACCCTCGGCCCAGCGGTATTCGATCGTTACGTTCTGGCCTTCGACGTAGCCGGCCTCGCGCAATCCCTCGCGGAATGCAGCCACCAGGTGCGCGGATTCACCGGGTGACCTGCTGCTGAGGAACCCGATCACCGGCATTGCCGGCAGTTGCTGCGCGACGGCAATGCGTGGCGCAGCGCCAAGCGCAACAAGTGCGAGTACCGTGTCACGCCGGTTCATGCGATCCCCCTCCGACCATTGCGAGGCCGCGCAAGCACGGCGATTCGCAAGCGGCAGGTCTGATCCGCCTGAATTTGCGCGTCGCGTCAGTCACGAAGCGAAAGACCGGACGATCAACGCGATCCCCGCTGCGATCCCGATCCATCCGATCGCGCCGCCGAATCGCTCGCCTACGGAGGGCAGTTTCTCGATCAGCATGATCGCCGTAAGCATCGCCATCCAGGCCAGGCTCATGACGCCCGCGACGAACATGGTTGCCATCAGCAACCAGCAGCATCCGACGCAATACAGCCCATGCTCGATCCCCACCGCGATTGCGCCACCGACGCCGTCGCGCCAGCGGGCAACAAAAAAGCCGATCGGCGTGCGGCATTTGCGCGCGCAGGCCGTCTTCATCGGCGTGAACTGGTAGATCCCCGCGGCCAACGCGACCACCCCGCTCAACCCCGTACCCGCGATCGACATGTTTGGCGACAGCAGACCGCGCTGGTGGAGCAGTATCTGCAACAGCGTGGCGGCCGCACTGAACACTGCCCAGGCGATGAGATAGCCGGACACGAACGCGATCGTTCCGCTCGTTCTCGAAGCCTGCGAGCTACGCGCCCCCGCAAGCCCCCAGTAAGTCCGGATGAAAGGCAACGCCGTAGGCAGCATCATGGCGACCATCATCGTGGCCCACATGAAGAATGTCGCGAGGATGGCGCCGGGTGTCCACTGCCACGATGGCACGCCCTGCGCCAGTTCCTGCATCTGCAGCGACATCCGGACCTGCCACGCCCAGGAGACAACGATCACCGCAGCGAGACCACTGCCGACGATCACGAAGTCGCGCCGGGCCTCCACTGCTGCACCGCTGGTACGCTAGTTCTGATACGCGAACGCCGAATGCAAGCCGTTGCGGCCCGACAGGCTCCACGACTGCCCGTGATCCCGGTAGCTGAGTTGCTTCGAGTGCGCGACGGTCGCCGGGAATCCGGGCGCGATGCACAGCGGATGTCCGCTGACCGTGACGTCAGCTCCGCCGGCACCGGCAATGGATTCGATCTCGACCTCGGCAACCCCCTTGATCGTAAGGCTGCGCGACTTGCCCTGCGCGCGGTAGTCGATCTCCGCATCGTGCGCACCCATCATCTCACCGATGAAGGATGCCAGCACCGCGGGATGGCCTCCTGCCTGCCCGGTGAATATCGTCGCAAGCGCGTTCTTCTGATCGCCCGAGGCACGTTGATCGAGGTAGGCTGCCGCCTTCCATTTCGTCTTTGCCATATTTCCCGGCGCAATCACCGCGAGCGCGACGTTGAGGCCATCGAGCTTCGTGCCACCGTAGTTTCCCCCGTCGACGTGCCACGCCACCAGCACCGTGCAATTGCCCTCGGTGGGATCGGACAGAAAGATACAGGGGCAGGTCGCCGCGCAATTGCAGCTTTCGAAATACGTCCCTTGCAAGCTCCATTTCTCGGCCATGCTCTCCTCCGTTGAACGCTCTGCCTGCCCGTCAGCCTAGCTGAACCGAGACGCTGCGTCACCTTGCACTGCCGCAGCGCGGCTCGGCACCCTCAGGCCGCGAGCGTAGAAGTGACGGCGACCTCCGCATGCAGCGTGCGGTGGACGGGACACTTGTCCGCAATCTCGAGCAGCTTCGCGCGCTGCGCTTCGTCCAGGTCGCCCTCCAGCCGGATAACGCGTTCGAGCCGGTCCAGCCGTCCCTCCTTCGTCTCGCACTCGGCGCAATCGGCGGCGTGAATCTTTTCATGCTTCACCTCGACGCTGACCCGCTCGAGCGGCAGTTTTTTCAGGTCGGCGTACATGCGCAACGTCATCGAGGTGCAGGCGCCGAGCGCAGCCGAGAGATATTCGTAGGGCGAGAAACCGCTGGCGAGCCCGCCGGCCTCGACCGGCTCGTCCGCGCGATACACATGGCGCCCGGCAACGACATGGTTGGTGAATTTACCTTCGCGCGTTTCGCGTACCAGCACGCGGCCTTCGACCGCGGCGGGAATCGCGTCTGCCTTCGCGGCGACGTAGCGGGCTGCCCACGCAGCGAGCACTTCACCCACGTACCGGGCATCGTCGCGGTTTGACAGCAGGTGGTCGGCATTGTCGAGCGAGACAAAGCTCTTCGGATGACGTGCGGTGGTAAAGATCCTCGCAGCATTGTCGATGCCCACGGTGGTGTCGCGTGGCGAGTGCATCACCAGCAACGCGCGGCCCAGGTGGGCCACGGTATCGCGCAGGTCCTGGCGGCGGAAATCCTCGAGCAGCTGGCGCCGCACGAGGAAAGCGCGGCCGGCGATGTCCACCATCGCTTCGCCATCGCGCTCGATTGCCGCGATCGCTTCCTGCAGGTGGCGCAGCACATGCGCCGGATCGAACGGCGAGCCGATGGTGGCGACCGCCCTGGCTTCCGGGATGCGCGCCGCTGCCGCAAGTACCGCAGTGCCGCCGAGGCTATGACCCACCAGCAGCGCCGGCGCCTGGTGGTTCTTGCGCAGCCAGTCGGCGGCGGCGACCAGATCGTCCACGTTGGAGCTGAAATTGGTGTTGGCAAACTCGCCGCCGCTGCGGCCCAGCCCGGTAAAGTCGAAACGCAACACGGCGATTCCTTTGCCGGCGAGCGCCGCGCTGGCGTAGGTGGCGGCGCGAACCTCCTTGGAACAGGTGAAACAGTGCGCGAAAATCGCGTACGCGAGCGGAGGCGCCGCCGGCAGGTCAAGACGGGCAGACAACACCGCCTGCGATCCCTGGAACGTGATGTTGCGATCTTGTGTCGGCATGCTCAGCTCCATGAAGTATTGGTCGTCTTGCGCGGCACCGCCCTACGCGTCGACCCGGATTTCAGGTGCGAACACGCGCACACGAGCCTCGCGACCCCGCAGTTGCTGCTCTCCGAGATCGACCATCGTGTAGGCCTCCGTGCCGTCGAGGCGGCTCAGCGCATCTTCCGACACCAGGAACGGACGCCCCAGGTCGCGTGTCGCATTCTCGATGCGCGACGTCGTATTCATGACGTCACCGTGGAAAACAATCGCGCGGCGGCTTCCTCCAACCTCGCCCGTGATCACCGGGCCGGCATGCAGCGCAGCGCGCAACTGCGGTACGGCGCCGAACTCCTGCTCGAAGTCCTTCGCAGCCAGATCGAGCACGCGCTTCACCGCAAAGTAACAGGCAATCGGGCGCGCATCCGATCGACCCTCGGCCAGTGTCCACGTGATCACCACCTCGTCGCCGACGTACTGGTAAACATCGCCCCCGTGATCGTCGATGGGATCGGAGGCGATCTGAAACACACGGTTCAGAAAATCATGCACCGAGGCAGGTCCCAGCCTCTCGGCGAGCGGCGTCGAGCCGACAATGTCGATGAACAGAAAGAAGCGTTCCTCGATGCGCGAACGGTGATAGCGGCCGAGCGCGATGTCGCGCAGAGTGCTCCCGCCCACCAGGCTGGCGAGTTGCACCAGGCTGATCGCAACGAAGATGAGGAGAAACACCACACTCAGCGACACTGCGACCGGCAAGCCGCCTGGCTGCAACGCCACTTGCGCTGCCTCGGGTCCGAAAATCACGTACGCGGACGCCCACCGCCCCAGCCTGCTTCCGACAACCAGGACGATCACTCCGCTGTACGCGATCGACTTGACCACCAGAATCACGAGCAAGGGTGCCCGCTCGAGCGCAAGCCCGAGCCGCGTGCGCGGCAGAAAGATTTCAGCGCCAACGATCACCGGCGCAGTGGCGACGGCGGCAAAGACGGCTGCCAACGCACCAAAGGCCGCCGCGGGCAGGGGCTGATTAGGAAAGTACGCGATTCCGGCAATGGCACCAAATACGATGGCGCTGGCCATGACGAGGCCGAGAATGCCGAGCAGCAGCCGTACGCGGCGCTTGGTGCCTTCAGGCATTGCGTGTTGCCGATTGCCTAGCGCGCATACGTCACCCCGCCATCCACGATGAGTGTCGAGCCGACAACGTAGTCGCCGGCGCGCGAGGCGAGGTAGATTGCCGCGCCGGCCATGTCTTCGTCCCTGCCGACGCGTCTCGCCGGAATACGCTTTACCACCTGCTCCTCGTGATCGCGCGCCACGGTATTCATGTCGGTCTTGAAGGCGCCCGGCGCGATCGCGGAAACCACGATGTTGTCTTCCGCCAGGCGCAGCGCCATGCGCTTGGTCAGGTGGATCAAACCGGCCTTGCTCGCCGCGTACGAGTAGGTTTCCTGCATGTTCACCGAAATGCCGTCGATGGAAACGATATTGATGACCTTGGACGGCTTGTCGCGCGTCGCCGCGGCGCGCAGCGCGGGCGCGAGCGCCTGCGTGAGGAAGAATGGCGTCTTGAGGTTCAGATCCATGACCTTGTCCCAGCCTTTCTCGGGAAAATCGTCGAACCCGGTCAGCCAGGCCGCCCCGGCGTTGTTGACCAGGATATCGAGCTTCGGTTCGCGCGCGAACAGAGCGCTCGCGAGCGAGCGGACGCCTTCGAGCGTCGATGCGTCGACCGGCAGGGCGATGCAGGTCCCGCCCCCGGCCGAGAGTTCCGCGGCGGTCTGCTCGAACACCGGAGCCTTGCGCGAGGAGATGTACACGCGCGCGCCGTAGGCGAGGAATCCGGCGGCGATCATCCTGCCGATGCCGCGCGACCCGCCGGTGACCAGCGCCACGCGGTCCTTCAGAGAAAACAGATCGGTCATCATGTCAAGGTCCTCCGTCGAACGTGAAAGGCGGCTATTCTTTGCGAGGCGGCAAGTTTAGACTGGCTGCCGAAATTTGGTATATCGTGTTCCCAACGGCCGCGAGGCGATCGGGAGGAGGAAGTCCATGGCAAGACTCAACATCAACGGCAAGCTCCGCGACGTGCAGGTGGAGCCCGACACACCCCTGCTCTGGGTCATCCGCGAGCAGGTGGGCCTCACGGGTACCAAATACGGCTGCGGCGTAGCGCAGTGCGGCGCGTGTTCGGTGCACATCAACGGCGAGGTGATGCGCTCATGCGCCATTCCCGTGGGGAACGTAAAGGCCACCGACAGGATCGTCACCATCGAAGGACTGTCGGCGACCAGTTCGCATCCCGTGCAAAAAGCCTGGGCGGCGCTCGACGTGCCGCAGTGCGGTTACTGCCAGTCGGGCCAGATCATGGCTGCGGCGGCGCTGCTGAAGAAGAATCCGAAACCGACGGACAAGGACATCGACGAAGCAATGACCAACATCTGCCGCTGCGGCACCTACCAGCGCATCCGGGCGGCGGTGCACACGGCCGCCGGAAGGAAGGAGGCTTGAGATGAATAAATTCTCGTCGAAAATCCCGAGCCTCTCGCGGCGCAAATTCATCATCGATTCCGCGGCAGTGGGCGGCGGCCTTGCGGTCGGATTCAATCTCCCGATTGGACGTGCCGCGGATGCAAAGAATACGCTTCGCGGAAATGAAGTGAATGCCTGGGTCGTGGTCAAACCGGACAGTTCCTGCGTGATCCGCGTCGCGCGCTCGGAGATGGGCCAGGGCACCCATACCGGGCTGGTCCAGCTCGTGGCCGAGGAGCTCGAGTGCGACTGGAAAAAGCTCAGCATCGACCAGGTCACGGCCGGCGAGAACCTTGCGCGCAAGCGCGTGTGGGGTGAGATGGGCACCGGCGGCAGCCGCGGCATCCGCATCTCGCAGGACTACGTGCGCCGCGGCGGGGCGGTCGCGCGCGTCATGCTGCTGCAGGCGGCGGCCGAGCAGTGGAAGGTGCCTGTCGAGGAGCTGAGCGTCGCCAAGGGAGTGATCACGCACGCGACGTCGAAGCGCAGCACGACCTACGGCAAGGTGGCCGCGGCGGCCGCGAAGCTCACCCCGCCCGACCCGAAGAGTATCAAGCTCAAGGACCCGAAGGACTGGAAGATCGCCGGCAAGCCGGTGCTGCGGCTCGACACCGCGGACAAGCTGAACGGCAGCAAGCTGTACTCCATCGACCTGAAGCTTCCCGGCATGCTGCACGCCGCGATCCGGCAATGCCCGGTATTCGGCGGCAAGCTCTCGAGCTTCGACGAGGCGAAGATCGCCGGCATGCCGGGCGTGAAGCGCGCCGTGAAAGTCAACGACTCCGCCGTCGCGGTGGTCGCCGATACCTGGTGGCGCGCGAAGAAAGCGCTCGACGCCTTGCCCATCGTCTGGGATGAAGGTGCCGGCACTGCCGAGTCGAGCGCAACGATAGCGGAGCGCCTCAAGGGAGGACTGACCGCGAGCGACGAGCCGTTTGCCGGATGGCAGGTAGGCGATGCGCTGAAGGCGATCGGCGGCGCGGCGAAGAAGATTGACGCCGTGTACAGCACGCCGTTCCTCGCGCACGCGACGATGGAACCCATGAACTGCACGGCGCGCGTGAGCGCGGAGCGTGTCGAGGTCTGGGGGCCGACGCAGAACGCCGAGGCATCGCTCGCCGCGGCTTCCGAGGAATCCGGCCTGCCGCTCGGCAAGGCGGAGGTCTACAAGCTCGACCTGGGCGGCGGCTTCGGCCGGCGCGGCGGGACGCAGGACTACACCCGCCAGGCGGTCGCCATCGCGAAGCAGTTCCCCGGCGTCCCGATCAAGCTCGTCTGGAGCCGCGAAGAGGACATGCAGCACGACTTCTACCGGCCCATTTCAATGTGCAAGCTCTCGGCCGGTCTCGACGAGACCGGCAAGCTCCAGGGCCTGCATATCCGCATCTCCGGCCAGTCGATCAACGCGTTCTTGAATCCCGCGGTGATCAAGGAGGGCCGGGACATGCGCCAGGTGCAGGGCATGTACAAGGACCCGGGCGATGCGCAGTTCGCCTACACCGTTCCGAACCTGCTCATCGAGTACGCAATGCGCAATTCGCACGTTCCAGTGGGCCCGTGGCGCGGCGTCAACACGAACCAGAACGGTGTGTACCTCGAATGCTTCATCGAGGAAGTGGCGCGCGCCGCCGGCACCGATTCGCTCGAATTCCGCCGCGCGCTCCTGCACGACCATCCCAAGCACCTTGGCGTGCTCAATGCCGCGGCTGAAAAGGCCGATTGGGGCAAACCGCTGCCGCCCGGCGTGCACCGCGGCATCGCGCAGTTCATGGGCTACGGCAGTTACTCGGCCGCCGTTGCGGAAGTGTCGGTGAGCGCAAAGGGTGAACTGAAGGTTCATCGCATGGTACTGGCGCTCAATTGCGGCCATGCGGTCAACCCGCAGCAGATTGCGATGCAAGTCGAAGGCTCCGTCGCCTTTGGATTGACTGCGACCCTCTATGGCGAACTGACTGTCGGGAACGGCCGCATTCAGCAGTCCAACTTCCACGACTACGCGATCATGAGGCTCGCCGAAATGCCGAAGGTGGAAACCGTGATCGTGCCGACCTACGATTTCTGGGGCGGCGTGGGCGAACCGACCATTTGCGTCGTCGCACCCGCCGTTCTCAACGCGATCTTCGCGGCGACCGGCAAGCCGGTGCGCAGCCTGCCGCTGAAGAACGTCAAGCTCGTGTAGCGCGCCAAACAAAGCGCCCGCGATCAGGCGGGCGCGCCGACCAAGGCGTCGGGAAAGCGGATCGCTATTTGAAGTTGAAATAGATCGTGAATCCGATCACGACCAGCAGGATCCAGGTCAGGCCGCTGATTTCGGCGCCGGCCGGGACAGAATGCAGTTTCCCCGCGACCGCGCTCACTTCCTGGTCGGTCAAGGCCATGACGCGGTCGCCGGCGGCTTTCGGGTCGATCCCCATGGACTGCAGCTGGGACCGCACTTCCGCGCGATCGATGACTCTGAGCACGGCCGCGCGATCGGATTCCGGAGCAGCGACGGACACCGCGCGATCGGTGCCGATCATTCCCGCGTAAGCGGCCTGAAAAGGCATCATTGCCATGGCCGCCATCAACAGCCGGCAAATCATTCTGCTTGCAATCGATTTCATTTTTCGGTCTCCCAAGGGAAAAGAACGATTCCAGTATCGCACAAACGGGCGCATCTTCGCACTCCCCGCGCGTCACGGCAAAACGCGGCGGAACAGCGGCCCCGGGCGACGGTAAAGCGAATACTCTTATTGCACACACGCAGGACCACTTCGGCAGGGAGGACGTCTGGATGCGCAAGCTCGGCTACTCCGAAACGGAGGGACACGTCAAGGAGCACGAAAACGTCCTCAAGGCGATGACGGCTGTCCACCTCTGCATGGAAAACGGCTACTACCGGATGGGGCGCATTCGGTGCGCGAACTGGCGGTCTGGTTCCACGATCACGCGCTTACCATGGACGCCGCACTCGTGCAGTTGATGCGGGACAAGCAATCAGGTGGCGAAGCGGCGTAAGCAACTTTACCCGGCGACACTCGGTCTTTAGAATGGGACAGGACGATGCACTGCTACCGCGGTACCTGTGCCGCGGCACCTCAATCGGGAGAAAATGATGTTCAAGCATATTCTGCTGGCGACGGATGGTTCGGCGCTTTCCGGCAAAGGCGCGGAGACTGCGATCAGGGTGGCCAAGGCGCTCGGGGCCAGGATCACGGCAGTACACGTGGTGCGCGCATACGACGAACGGATGGGATACGACGGCCTTGTCATGCCGAAAATGCCCGAACTGAAGAAGCGCTTCGAAGCGAACATGGCGGCCGCTGCGAAAAGCATCCTGAATCCGGTCAAACAGGCGGCGGACGAGGGCAAGGTGACTTGCGAAACCGTCATGGCGGCCGGCGAGAATCCATACGAGAAGATCATCGAACAGGCGAAGCGATCCAAGTGCGACCTGATCATCATGGCTTCGCATGGACGCAAGGGCATTCAGAGCGTCCTGCTCGGCAGCGAGACCACCAAGGTGTTGACGCATTCCGATATCCCCGTGCTGGTCGTGCGCTGAGCACGCGACCCCGCCCGTCCAGGCGATCATGATCCCAGCGACGCATCGCCGCATCGTTCTGGTGCGCCGGCCGCCGGCCGAACCGGCCGAATCCGATTTCCGCATCGAGGAAGTCGCGGTGCCCGAACCCGGGCCGCGCGAGGTGCTGGTGCGCGTGGTCTATCTCTCGCTCGATCCTTACCAGCGCGGCCGCATGCGCGACACGGCGTCCTATGCCGCGCCCGTGGCTCTGGGTGAAGTGATGACCGGCGGCACGGTCGGCGAGGTGGTGAAGTCGAATCATCCGGGTTTCGCTGCGGGCGACATCGTCGAGGACCGGCTGGGCTGGCAGGAATACGCCATCGGCCGCGGTCCGTCGCTGCGCAAGGTCGATCCGAAAATGGCGCCGCTCTCGACCGCCAACGGCGTGCTCGGGATGCCGGGAATGACGGCCTATTTCGGTTTGCTCGACGTAGGCCATCCGAGGCCCGGGGAAACGGTGGTGGTGTCGGCGGCCTCCGGCGCGGTCGGCCAGTCGGTCGGCCAGATCGCGAAAATCATGGGCTGCCGCAGCGTCGGCATTGCGGGCGGTCCGGCAAAGTGCGCCTTCGTAAAGGACACGCTGGGGTTCGATGACTGCATCGACTACAAAGCCGGAACGGATCTCGATGCCGGGTTGCGCGCCGCGTGCCCCAACGGGGTGGACGTATATTTCGACAACGTCGGCGGCGTTGTTTCCGATGCGGTGTTGCGCAACCTGAATTTCTTCGCCCGGGTCGCTTTGTGCGGGTCGATCTCGCAGTACAACGCGACGGCCCCGGAGCTGGGGCCGCGGCTGACGGGAAGCTTCGTCGGCAAGCGCGTCTCCATGCGCGGCTTCATCGTTTCGGACTTTGCCGAGCGCTTTGGCCCGGCGCGCCGCCAGATGGCCGAATGGATCGCCGCCGGCCGGCTCAAATACCGCGAAGACATCGTCGGCGGAATCGAAAAGGCCCCGCGCGCCTTCATCGGCCTGCTGCGCGGCGAGAATTTCGGCAAGCTTCTGGTGAAACTCGGTCCCGAGCCGAACGCCTGATTTCGCGTTCCGCGGGATCGCAGGAAGGGGTACGGGGGAACCTGGGTTCCCCTGTAACGCAGGAAGGGGTACGGGGGAACCTGGGTTCCCCTGTAACCAGCACTGGCGCCAGGCCCACACTGGCTGCTCGAGCTGCGCGCGCCGCGTCAGCAACAGCGCGGCGGCCAGCAGCACGAGATTCTGCGTGATTGCCGCGCGCAGCGCGTCATCGAACCGCAGCAAGTTCACCCCGCGGCAGCGCTTCGTGGGACGTCACGATTTCCGCCAGCCTCGCGTGCGACGAAACCAGCCGATCCGGCCAGTGCGAAGAAAGCAACGCGCTGTCGCCCGCCCCCGTGAGCACACACACGGCGCGTACGCCCGCGGCGCGACTCGCCTGGATGTCCACCGGGGTGTCGCCGACGTAAATCGCGGCATCGGGCGCAACGCCGAGTTCCGCCAGGCACTTCAGGATGCCCTCCGGATCCGGCTTGCGCCTGGATACGTCGGCGCCGAGCACGATCGAGTCGAACCGGTCGAGCACCCATCTTCACGCAGCAATTCGAGCACCTCCGCCCGTGCTCCGCTCACGATGCCGAGCCCGATACCGCGGCGTTTCAGCGCATCCAGTGTCTGGGCAAGCCCCTGAAACACCTTGCCATGTTCTCGCAGCACGCGCGGCCACTCGCGCCGGGCATGCGCGGTCATCGCTTTCTTCACGGCTGCGCCGTCGTGCCGATGCTGCGGCACCGCGTCCTTCCAGAAGTTGCTTCCCGTCGCAAGCGAGTGGCGCACCTGCTGCTCACTCATTTCGAGCCCCTGCGACCGGGCAGCGATCCTCGCCACCTCCACGTAGGCTCCCACCGAATCGACCAGAGTGCCGTCGAGATCGAACAAGACCGCGGTCGCGACAAGCGGCCGGCAGAGTTCCACCCGGACCGAAGCACCGTCACCGAGCGAAAGGTGCAGGCGCACCGGCAACGCAGCGACGAGTTCGAGTTTGTCCTCGGGATAGCCCGCGATCTCCGGCAGCACCACCGCAGCCGGGACCCGGCCCTCGATGCGCACCGGATAACAGCGCGCGCTGCAAAAAGCTGGATCCGCGGGCGTCATGGCATGGCCGGGCCGCTCGCGCCAGTTCCGCCACCGTGTCCGGTTGGTGTCGTCCCCGAGCGCCAGATTGACGGTGCCGGGATGCGGATCGATCCCTGCCAGTTCGATGAGCTGCCGGCGCACCCATGTGAGGTGCGTGAACCCGGCCGCCTGCCCGAGGCCGCGGACCAGCCGCCCTTCGATTACCGTCATCGTCCTCGCCTGCTGGCGTCGCCGTCCGTCGAGGATGAACCGGTTGGCGTGGCTTGTCGAATCTTCAGACGCTATCTGCCGGGAGGAGAGCTCCTGGAGCCTGGGGCGGGACTAGCGAATGCTCTCCCGCCGCTTCGCTTCGGAAACAAACTCTTCCATTTCGGGATCCAGCGCGTTGCGGGCTGAAACAATCCCGACGGGTTTGCCGTTCTCGATCACGGGTACGTGGCGGAATCCGTTCTCCTGCATGATCAGCAATGCGTAACCGAAGGACTTGTCCGGGTCCACCGTACGCGGCTCCGTCGTCATCACCTCGGCAAGACGCGTGGCCTGCGCATCGCGCCCCCGCGCCATGACGCGAAACACCGCGTCGCGCTCGGTAAAGATGCCAATCAGCTTTTCATTATCGACCACCATCACCGCGCCGACGTTTTTCTTCGCCATCAGTTTGGCGGCCGTGCTGACGGTCGTCTCCGGCGTCGCGGTGAGAACGCTTTTCTTTCTCATTACGCTTCTGATCCGCTGACTGAACATCGCAGTCCCCCGAGCGAAATGAGCGCCGCATTGCACGCCCGTTGGCGATCCTACCGGCGCTCCCGCGTGTTCGATTGACCTATATCAAGCTTCCCCCCGGCTGCGTCTGCTCCGCAGCCAGTGCGCCGGAAGCGTCATCGCGTCGGTCGAATCGGGAATCTCGCGTGACGCTTCGTCGAAGCACTCGAGGGCACGCGAGGTCACGGGAAGACGCAAACCGAGCGCGCCGGCCTCTTCGATCATCAGGCGCAGGTCCTTGCGAGCCAGGTCCAGGTCGGAATTCGCCGGACCCGTATCCTTGCCTTGCAGCGCCGCAGCAATGAGCGGCCCGCGCGCCCTCAAGGCGAGGGGTGCCCCCGAGGTTTCGGTGAAGATGTCGATTACCCGGGCCGGATCGAGCCCGAGCGGCTGGCACAGCGACAATGCCTCTCCGAGCACCTGCCAGTAAACGAGCAGCGGCAGGTTGATCGCGAGTTTCATGCTCGCACCTGAGCCGACCGCGCCGACATGCTCGACGCGGCGGCACAACTGCTCGAGGATGGGCTTCGCGCGCGCCACGTCAGCCGCCTCGCCACCCGCGAAACCGAGCAACTTGCCCTCCCTGGCGGGGCCCACTGTCCCCCCCACGGGACAATCCACGAGCGCCGCGCCCTTCGCACGGATCTTCGCCGCGAGCGCCTGCTCGACCGATGGCCTGAGCGTGCTCATCTCGATGAAGAGCCTGCCCCCGACCTCCGCCGAGAGCAATCCCTCCGGTCCCAGGTACAAAGCGTCGACCGCCGCCGCGTTGCTGAGGATCGTGATGACGATCTCGGAATCGATTGCCAGTGCCGCGGGCGTCGCCGCAACGCTCGCGCCTGCCTCTGCGAGCGCCCTCGCCTTCCCGGCGGTCCGGTTCCAGACCGTCAGTTGGTGACCCAGGCTCATCAGCCGCAGGGCCATCGCCGCACCCATTCTTCCCGTACCTGCGATGCCGATCTTCATTCGCTCTCCTCTACGCGATCTGCAGAAACTGTAACAACAAGCTGCTCACTTCTTCGGGCTGCTGCGCAATTCACTCGAGCGTGAAGAAAAACGTCGCACCCCCGCCCACCGCCGCGTCCGCCCGGATTCGTCCGCCATGGCGCTCTATGATCCGCGCTACCGTCGCCAGCCCGATCCCGGAGCCCTCGAAGGCTGTGACGCTGTGCAGGCGATGAAACGGCTTGAACAGTTCCCCGGCGAATTGCATGTCGAATCCGGCGCCGTTGTCGCGTACGAAGCAGGCGCGCCGTCCGTTTTTCATTTCGACGCCAAAATCAATACGGGACGGTGATGTCGCCTGCGTGAATTTCCACGCATTGCCGAGCAGGTTCGTCAGCACGACGCGCATCAGTGCCGGATCGGCGTGCGCGCTGACCCCAGGCTGGATCCTCACCTCCACCGATCGTTCCGGATTCGCCTCGCGCAGTTCTTCGACGACGCCTGCCGCGAGCGTGCTTAGATCCACCGTCTCCCGCTTCATGTCCTGTCGCGCCACCTGGCCGAGTTGCAGCAGTCCGTCGATGAGCTCGGACATCTGGTCGGCGGCCGCGGTGATCCGCGCCACGTATCGGTTTTGCGCTTCATCGAGGACACCCGCGGCGTCCTCCTTGAGGATGCTTGCGAAGCCGTGCATCGCGCGCAGCGGCCCTCGCAGATCGTGAGAAACCGAGTAGTTGAAGGATTCCAGGTCGCGGTTTGACGCCTCCAGCTCCGCAGTCCGTTCGCGCACCCGCCTCTCGAGAGTCTCATTCACAGCACGCAACTCCTCCGCCGATGCGCGCAGTTCCTCCGCCGCGCGTACGAGGCGCCGCCGCATTCCGTTCATGGCGCGCGCAAGGTCATCGAGCATGTCGGGCCGGCCCCAGCCGGACTCGGGCCGGTCGAGCCGGACATCCGCAATCTCGGGCGACGCTGCGCTGATCGATCGCGCGTGGGCCGACAGCGCGGTGAGATGCCGGGTGACGAGGCGATTGAACAGCACGAGCGCGAAGCCGGCCACCAGGACCGTCTTGAACGCGTTCTCCGCCAGCACGATGAACAAGCGGTCGAGTATCCTCGCCAGCACCGCGTCGACGCCACCGACGATCTCGAGTTTCCCGATCCGCACCAAGCGTCCCCGGTGCTCGCGCTCGAGCACAACGCTATGCGAGATCTGCCGCCGCGAGACGCGCTCTCCGGCGCTCCAGTGCTGGCCGCTCTCGCCCGAGATCGCGAGGTATTCGAGCTCCGGGAACTGGCGCAGGGCGCGCAGCTGGGTAATGATCTGCGTCTCGTCCATCACCCAGACGCTGTCGACGAGCGCAGGCAAAAAGCTCTTCTCGATGAACGTGAAGCGGGCGGTGATCGCCTCGACTCCATCCCGGTAGTCCTGAAACAGCTGCGTCGCGGTAATCACCGCGGTAATCAGGGAACTGAACAGGATGATTCCGATGATGAGGCGCCGCGCGATGCCGTCGCCCGGGAGGCGGTCTTTCGTGGCACTGACGCTCGTATCTTCCATGCCTGCTAGGTCTCGAGCGGTCGAAGAATCCGATCGAACAAGCGCGCGTAGGTGCCATCCGCCCTGATTTCCACAAGCACGCGTGCCAGCTCCGTTGCAAGGGCGCTGTGGCGCTTGTGCAGGTACATGGTCAATGGGACGCGGACGAGCGGCGCCCCCGCGACGCGCGCTGCAATCCCGTTGCGTCTTGCCAGCGTGAGCCCCAGCCAGCGCTCGATCAGGCAGACGTCGATGCGCGGTGCCGAGCAGCGCCATGACGTGCTCCGGATCGCGCACCTTGACGAGATCCCGTACACCCTTGACCTGGCCTTCGAACACCGTCCAACCGGCGACGTAGGCAACCGCGTACGGCGCAAGGTCGCTCCAGCTCGTGATCGTGATCTTGGGATCGGTGACCAGAGCGACGAATTCGGTATCCATCAACACGCCTTCGACCCGGATGAGATTCGGGTAATCCGCCTCGCGACCGGCGGGTCGCCCCGCATCGCCATCGTCGATGCCGGCATTCGCGTTCTCCAGTCCGCGCACCGAGGGCAGAGCCTGAAGCTCGAACTCGCGCCCGATGCGCCGGAACATCTCGCCGAGGAGCGCCTCTACGAACCCCGGCTTGCCCGTCACCTTGCTCAGCGGAATTCCCGTGGGAACGTTGAGCACGAGTCGCGCGTCCGCGAGTGCACGCGGCGCAAGTCCGGGGAGAGGCACCAGGCAGAGCGCGGCCAGCACGCGCCGCCGCCGGATCAGTGGACCGGCCACCGGTAACACGCCTCAGACGATGCGATCGAGCGGCAATTGAAACAGGCGGATGCGGTCCGCCGCGCGCTTGATCTCAAGGTTGGCAGCGACAATCGCCTGGATCAGGCGTTCGAGGGCCGATTCATCCTCGAACGCGACCATGATCACGGCGTTCGTGCTGCCATAAATTCCCGAGCCGAGATGGGGCTCCGTGCCCCGGCCCTTGCCCTTGGCGTGCTCCCAGCTGGTGTAGTAGTCGATGCCGTTGTCCTTGAGCAGCTGCATCACGCGATCGATGAAATAGTCGTTGGATACGATGAACGTCATCTTCATAGGCTTGATCTCCAATACATCGGCATCGGAGCGCTGCGGAATTGCATCCCGGCTGCACCGTTACCGCAATACCCGTTCTCGAACCGATCGGGTCGCGTGACCAGTACGGAATTCTATGCCAGCGCCGGGGTCCGGGCCTGTGTAGCGCCGCATCACGCCGAGAACCCGGTCGCCACAAGGCCGATGCCGAGGCCAACCAGGTCGGGCGCCCCGTCGTGGCCGGTCCAGTGCATTGGCTCGCTCCGCCGAACCCCGTTCGCGCGCCTCTGCGTTTCGAGCGCTGCGATCATGTTTTCTACCGAAGCGAGCCCGGCGGTGACTTCGCGATGCTGCGCCTCGGCAGCGGCAAGTCCCTGCAGCGCGGTCTGCACCGCATTCGCGTCGAGGATGGCAATGGGCGCCTTGCAGAAGCTGCAGGCGCCGTCGGTTTCCAGGTTGATCGGGGCGCCGCAGCCGGAACAGCGCAGCTGTTTGATGTCAGCCTTGAGCCGTGCCACTTCGCCTGCATTGAGGTTGCGCACGAAATTCTTCTCGCGCAGGAACTGGTAGAACGCAGTCAGCCTGCCGTGTCCGGTTTCGCAACGGTAATAGACGAACCGGGTGTTGCGCTGCAGGTCGTGCGTCAGCACGAGCGGTGCTCGGCAGCGCGGGCATCGCAAGCGGTTCGAGTCCGGATGCACCGCATCACCCTGGTGCGCGTGGATCAGCCGGAACAGTTCAAGCAGTCCGCCCGGCGCCAGTTGCATGCTCTCGAACTGATCGAACCAGATGAGTTTGCAGGCGAGGCAAATATCGATCGACAGCTCCCCGCCGAGCTTGCGCGCGAACGCTGCGGTGCGCATCGGATTGGCGCAGCTGGAGCACACGACGGGGGTCTCAGTCATCGCGCGCGCTGTGCCCGATGAATTCCGTTCATCGGCAAGTCTACGCCCCGGCCGGCTGATCCGGGTAGCGGGCGAAGGATTGGCCTTGCCTGGAACCGCGGATGAAGTTTGCGGACTCGAACCGGGCTTGCGCCGCCGCGGGATCGGCGCAGGATAATGGCTGCGGGTCGAGGGAAGTGATTCGAGGGAGGTGACATGCGCGTGCTGTTGCAGGATTTGTCCATGGGTGCGGCGTCGAGCTAGATGAGTTCGGGTCCACATCAGGAAGGGGTTGCCGCCTATCTGAGCGGAGACTATGCGGCCGCGCTGCGCATCTGGCGTCCGCTGGCCGACCAGGGCGACGCGGCCGCCCAATACGATGTCGGTGTCATGTACGGCAAAGGCCGTGGCGTACCGACGGATTACGCCCAGGCGCTGAAGTGGTATCGAAGGGCCGCGGATCAGGGCCATGCCCGAGCCCAATACAACATCGGTGTCGCATACTGCGAGGGCCGGGGCGTAGCGAAGGATTATGGCGAGGCGCGGTCGTGGTATCTCAAGGCGGCCGTCCAAGGGTACGCCAGCGCCCAACTCAACCTCGGCTTCATGTACGACCAGGGCCAGGGCGTGCCGCCGGACGCCGCCGAGGCCTTGAAGTGGTATCGCAAGGCTGCCGGTCAGGGTCATGCCAGCGCCCAATTCAATCTCGGGTTCATGTACAGCAAGGGCCGAGGCGTGCCGCACGACGATTCCGAGGCGTCGAGGTGGTATCGCACCGCTGCCGACCAGGGCCACGCCGGCGCCCAATTCAACCTCGGGCTCGCCTACTTCAGAGGCGAGGGCGTTTCCCAGGATTTCGTGCAGGCGTACCAGTGGTTCAGCATTTCCGCCACCCATGAGACCGATGCAAAACGTCGCATCGGCGCGGAGGCAAAACGCGATGAGGTCGCCGCGTTGATGACGCTGGAGCAGATCGCCGAGGCGCAGAGGCTCGCGCGCTACTGGATACGGAAATAGCGGGCGATGCGCAGGCGGCCTCGCGTCACGGGTTCGTCGCGACATGGGCTATCCTTGGCTGATGAAAGCGGCCACCTGTCGACGGTAGAAAAGGAGCAGGCAATGAAACGCAAGCTGCGCAGCAATTTCCCGCGCGGGTCCTACCTCTGGTCCGTGCGCGCCGCGCAATGGCGCGCGCTCGGCATTGCGGAAGAGGAG
Source organism: Betaproteobacteria bacterium (assembly GCA_016195915.1). Taxonomy (GTDB): domain Bacteria; phylum Pseudomonadota; class Gammaproteobacteria; order Burkholderiales; family SG8-39; genus JADGRQ01. The sequence continues at coordinate 87,623 of JACPYS010000016.1, forward strand.
CTGGAAAAGCCCAAGATCGCGATCGTCAATTCGTCGTCCGAACTCGCGATCTGCTACAGCCACCTCGACGGGGTTGCCGCAGCGCTGAAGACTGCGATCCGGGCTGCGGGAGCGCTGCCTTTCGAGATACGCACCGCGGCGCCCAGCGATTTCATCACCGGCGCGGGTGCGCGCGGCGCCTACATCCTCTCGGCGCGGGACCTGATCCCGAATGACATCGAGGTCGCGGTCGAGGGCGCCCAGCTGGACGGAATGGTCTGCCTTGCCTCCTGCGACAAGACCGTCCCCGGGCAGCTGATGGCTGCGGCACGGCTCAATATTCCGAGCCTGGTCGTGGCCTGCGGCTACCAGGCGAGCGGCGAATACAAGGGCAAGCACGTCGATATCGAGGACGTATTCGTCGCCTCGATGCATGCGCTCACCGGCAACGTCAGCCAGGAAGACCTGATCGGCATGAGTCGCAACGCGATCCGCAGCCCCGGCGTCTGCTCGGGACTGGGGACCGCGAACTCGATGCATATCGTGTGCGAGGCGCTCGGCATGGCACTGCCGGGCAGCACGCCGATCGCGGCCAACAGCCCGAGGATGATGGACTATGTGCGTCAGGCGGGCGCGCGCATCGTGCAGATGGTCTGGGACGACCTCAAGCCGCGCGATATCCTGACCCCCGGTGCCTTCGCCAATGCGGTGCGGGCGATTCTCTGCGTCGGCGGCTCGATCAACAGCGTCAAGCACATGCAGGCGGTTGCTTCCGAGGCCCGGTGCGAGGTCGACATCTACGGCTTGTTCGAGGAACTCGCGAACCAGGTCCCCGTGCTCACGGCAGTGCGCCCGGTGGGTGAACACTCGATCGAGGAATTCGAGGCCGCGGGCGGTTGCCGCGCGGTGATGAAGCAACTGGAACAAATGCTCGACCGGGATGCGCTCACCGTCACCGGTCACAGCATGGGCGAAAACCTGCGCGATGCGCGCGTCGCGGATGAAGAGATCATCCGGCCCGTATCGCGGCCGATCGCGGCCAAGCCCGCGATCGTGCTGGTGCGCGGCAGCCTCGCGCCCGAGGCGGGCATCGTGAAGGTCGGCATCGACCCGGACAAGCAGCGCCGGTTTTCCGGCAAGGCGATCTGCTTTTCGACCTCGGACGACGCGATCGAAGCGCTCAAGCGCGGCGATATCAAGGCGGGCCACGTAGTGGTGATGCGCGGCGCGGGCGTGTGCGGCGGTCCGGGCATGGGCGGCGGCGCCTCGCGCGTGGTGTTCGCAATCGACGGCGCGGGCCTGGGCGACCAGGTCGCGCTGCTCACCGACGGCCATCTTTCGGGTCTTGTGTGCAAGGGACTGGTGGTGGGCGAAGTCTCGCCCGAAGCGGCGGCCGGCGGGCCGCTCGCGCTGGTCGAGAACGGTGATCCGATCCTGATCGACCTCGAAAAGCGCGTGTGCGATCTGGAGGTGCCCGAGAACGAACTGCAGGCGCGCAGGGCGCGCTGGAGGGCCCCTGAGCCGAATTTCGACAGCGGCTGGCTGCAGATCTACCGTCGCAATGTCGGCTCGCTTGCGAAGGGCAGCGTGCTTACTCGGTAGGACCGCGGCGACGCGGCGGGACCGCGCCGGCGCGGTGCGCGATCGATGCCGCTTACTCGAACTTGAGACCCTGTTCGCGGACCGTCCTGGTCCACGCGTCCCACTGCGTCTTGTGAAATGCCGCCAGTTCCTGCGAGCTCGAGCCGCCCGGCTCGAATCCCTGCCGGTCGAAGTGCTCTCGCGTGTCCGGACGCGCGAGCACGGCGTTGATCTCCCTGCTCAGCTGCGCGCTCAGGTCGGCGGGCATCTTCGCCGGACCGAAAATCGCTGCCCAGGGCACGATGCTGATGCCCTGGATTCCCACTTCCGCAGCCGTCGGCACTTCCGGCAGCAGCGGACTCCTCGCCTGCAGCAGCGTGGCGAGCGCCCGAATGCGGCCGTCTTTCGCGAGCGGGGGAACGCCGGTCCCGGTGCCGAACATCATGTGGATGCGATCGGTCATCAGGTCGTTGAGTGCCGCGGCGTCGCCCTTGTACGGCACATGGGCCATCTCCAGCCGGTTCGGCGCGAGCAGCTGCACCGCAGCGAGCAGCGCGGCGCTGTTGCTGCTCGCGTAGTTGAGCTTGCCTGGATTGGCTCGCACATGTTCCAGGAATTCCGCCACGGATTTCGCCGGCACTTTGGGGCTCAACACGAGGAACATGGTGAAGCGGCCGAGCGAACTGATCGGCGTGAAGTCCCGGAACGGATCGTAGGGCGGATTGGCGCGCGATGGCACCGCCACCATTGCGGTATTGGTTCCCATGAAAAGGGTGTAGCCGTCGGGCGCCGATTTCATCACGGCTTCGGCCGCGATCACGCTCTCCGCGCCCGGCCTGTTCTCCACCACCACCGGTTGTCCGAGCTGCGCCGCGAGCCCCTGCGCGATGATCCGGATGGTGACGTCGGCGGCGCCGCCTGGTGGAAAGCCGACGATGACGCGCAGCGGCTTCACAGGAAACTGCCCCGCCGCGGGCAGCGCAACGAGAAACAGGGAAATGATGCCTGCGAGAAACCGGCAGAGTCCGTCCATGAGTTCGCTCCTTATGCCTTCCTCGTGACTTCCGCGTACTCGATCCGCAGGCCGGCCAGGATCCAGGCATCGATTCCTCCGGCGAGCGGCCGCACGCGGTGGATGCCGCGCTCGCGCAACAGCATTGCCACCTTGACCGCGCTGGCTTCGTTGGGGCACGCACAGTAAACCACGACCTCCCGGTCGTGCGGGATCACGGCAAGCGCGCGCTCGAGATCGTCGATGTCCACAGGCCGCGCACCCGGTATCGTGCGTCCATCGAGCTCGCGGTGCGTGCGCGAGCGCACATCGAGCACCACCGGTTCTTCGCCCTCGCTCATCATCCGGTAGAGCTCGTCGACGCTGATACGCCCGGTACGCAGTGTCTTGAGAAAGCGCCACCGATCCCACCAGCGATACGCCACGTAGAGCGCGAGCAGGACTGCCAACAGGATCGCTGCGTTCCCGCCGATATCCGCAAGGCGGTCGAGCAACCAATCGATCTGTCCGTGGAACAGGACTCCGAGGACCAGGCCCATGCCGCAATACAATACCGCGCCAGCGCCGTTGTAAACGAGAAACGACGTCATCCCGAGCCCGAGCGCCCCGGCAACCGGTGGAGCCACGGTTGCCAGTCCCGGCACGAACTTCGCGACCACCAGCGTCGCGACGCCACGTCTCTCGAACACACTCTCGGTCTGGCGCACGCAGGAATCGGGCGAGAGCGAAACGCGGCACAGAAGTTTCAGCACGCGGTACCCGTAGCGCCGCCCGGCCCAAAACCAGGCGAGATCACCGGCGAGGCAGGCAAGGATCGCAACAGCGAGCGCGTAGATGCCGTACATCGGATCGTCGAGCGCCCTCGCGCCGGCGAACAGCAGGACCGGCAGCGCCGGTATCGGCGCGCCCAGCTGTTCCAGCAGCACGAATCCGAAGATCGCGGCGAGGCCGTACTCGGCGAAGAATCGGGTAATTTGCTTTCTCCGGATTGAGGCTGCCTGAGCGGGAGTTTCGCATACAACGCTACTCGTGCATCAAGCCTGAGGCAATCCGACGGCGGCGATCGGCAGGATCAGCATGCACAACTTTCCGCAATGTTGATGCTCAGCGCTGCTAGCGGCCACCGCCAGGCGTCATGGGCTGACGATCGTGTGCTTTACACACGGCTTGCGCCCGGCTATTGAATTCGCGATTGACTTTCCGCTGAATCAAAAACCCGATGACCAACAGGTCTGCAGCCAGCGCATCGCGCTGGCGACCGAATGCCGCGACTCGGCGCGCCCTTCGCCAGATCGCTGATGCCGGGCTGCCGCGAAGTCCTTTGCCTGGTTCACCCGGTTGATCTCGGCCAGGTCACCAGGCAGCGCCTCGGCCCCCAGCCACGATAGATCTTCGTCTTGGTCTGACATGCGCCGGCACTAGCAATTCACGAACAGGCCGCGCTGTGAAGCGATCGCCGGAGGGCGAATCGCCGGCGTGCGCAAGTGCATTGCGGTCGCCCCGAAGCTCTCGATCATTTCACTGGCGACGAAGAAAAACTCGTCCAGCTCCACCAGTTCCGGCGTCAGCGCCAGACCGGCCTCGTTCAAGGCCATGCAATGACAGTGGATCGCATCGCGAATGCAACGCGCGTGCATCGCTCCGTTGACCCGCAGCGGCCGCTGGCTCGTATCGAACGGCGCCCAGCCCGCGTCGACCTTCTGGACGCGTCCGATACGTTCGTTCGACCAACTCGCGAGATATTCCTGCACGGCATCGACGATCGCGGAGATTGCGTTTGCCTCCGCCATGAGCCCCAGGTAGTAATCCGTCCCGCTCGGCGCATCGAGAACATATCCGGCCATCGCCATGACACCTTCCCAATTCAGGTCAAGGAAACCTACGATCGAATTGGACTCCAGGGAGGTTGAAATTTGTGTAATCGTCTGCAAATCTTTTGTTGTGCCGCAGCAATGTCACTGCGGAATCCGCGTCAGCGTTACGCGGGCTCTGCGCTCCCGTGGGCGGCCGAGATCTGACGCGCCGCCGATCAAATATGCGACGGCGCAGCCAAGCAACAGCCAGATAATCAACCCGATGATCAGAAAAAGCGTCATGGGACCTCCGTTCAATGCGTTCCCGAAGTGGCGACGCAGACACCGCACCGGTAACCGCGTTATCGGCACGGCCGTCGGGAAGCTAAACCCGGAATAGCGCCCTTATTCGGCCCCAATTCGACGTGGCAATGGGGGCGCGGACTCTTTCATATCCAGCACCAGACGCTTGACGGCATGCACCTTCGTGCGCCGCATCTACTCGAAGCGGAGAGCGGCCAGGGCCGCCACCGGATTGATCGGGGCGGGCACCACGCTACTGCGCCGTGATGCCCACCGTCTTGATCAGGTTGCCCCAGCGTTGGCTCTCCTCGCGCAGAAAGGCGGCCATCTGCACGGGCGTGGTGTCGAAGGACTCATCGCCCGCCTCGATCAAGCGGCGTTGCACGTCGGGCATCCTGACGATCTCGGACATGGCCCGCGCGAGCCTCTGCGCCACCGGCGCGGGCGTGCCGGGGGGCGCGACCAGCGCGGTCCACGAAGTGGCGCTGTAGCCGGGGATCACCTCGGAGATCGACGGCACGTTGGGCAGCTGCGGGTTGCGCTTGGTGCCGCCTACAGCGATGGCGCGCAGCTTGCCCGCGTTGGCGTTGCGCAGGGCAGAGCTGAAGGCGAAGAAGGTCAGGTCCACCTGCCCGCCCAGGGTGGCCGTCATGGATTCGGCGCTGCCTTTGTAGGGCACGTGGACCATCTTCACGCCGGCCATGGAGCCAAACAGCTCGGCCGCCAGATGCGGGGCGCTGCCCGCGCCGCTGGAGCCGAAATTGAGTTTGCCTGGATTGGCGTTGGCATGAGCGATGAGCTCCTGCAGGTTGTTGGCGGGCACACCGGGATTCACTGCCAGCATGATGTCCTGCAGCGAAACCAGCGCGATCGGCACGAACTGCTCCGGCTCGTAGCTGAGCTTGCCGTACAGTGCCTTGTTCACCACCAGCGGCGCGGGCTGGGTGAACAACAGGGTGTGGCCGTCCGGCGGTGCCTTGAAGACCGTGTCCGCGCCGATGTTGCCGGCCGCGCCGGGTCGGTTCTCCACCGTCACCGGCTGGCCGAACTTGTCGCGCAGCTTGACGGCAATCACACGGGCCAGCAGGTCAGTGCCACCGCCCGCGGCCAGCGGGACGATGATGTGGATCGGCTTGCTCGGGTAGACCTGCGCGGCCGCGGGCGCGGCGAACAGGGCGCAGGCAAGTGACACCAGGGCAAGCTGGCGGGTTCGCATGGTCGTCTCCTCTCCTCACAATCATCACCGGTGCTCTGATATTCTCGCGCACACTGCTCATGAGTGGCACGCTTGCATGAAACGCAGCGAACGCAAGATACTCACCACCCACGTCGGCAGCCTCCCGCGCCCGCGCGAACTGCTGCTGCCGCTTCACGCGCGGGACTCCGGCGAGCAATATGATGCCGCGAGCCTTGAGCGCCAGATATCCGCCGCGGTATCGACGGTTGTTCGCAAGCAGGCGGATCTCGGAATCGACGTCATCAATGACGGGGAGCACGCAAGAGCAAGCTTCGCGACTTACGCGAACACGCGTATCGGCGGACTCGAGCGCGTCATGCGTCCGCCTCGCCATATCGGCCGCGCAACGCGCGACTCGATCGAATTTCCCGCCGTCTACGAGGAGATGCGAAAGATGTTCGGTGCGCGCCGCGCGCTGACCGGGCGTCCGGAAGATACGGTCTCGCTGGCCTGCACCGGTCCGATCAGGTACCTGGGGCATGAGCAGGTCAAAGCAGACATCGCGCACCTGAAGGCGGCCACCGCGGGTGTGCCGGCGGAGGAAGTCTTCGTCACGGCGATTTCGCCGACGAACCTCGAAATGTACTTCGAGAACAAGTACTACAGATCCGAGCAGGAGTATCTGTTCGCGCTCGCCGACGCAATGAGAGAGGAGTACAAAGCCATTGTCGACGCAGGATTCGTGCTCCAGGTCGACGACCCGAGGCTGATCACGCATTACAACCGGATGCCCGAGATCAGTCTCGAGGAGAACAGACGCTTCATCGAGCTGAGGGTCGAGGTCTTGAACCACTCGCTGAGAGGAATCCCTGACGACCGGATACGTTTCCACACTTGCTACAGCATCAATGTGGCGCCGCGAGTGCACGATCTCGAGATGAAACACTACGCCGATCTGATGCTGAAGGTCCGTGCCCAGGCGTATTCCGTCGAGGCCGCGAATCCGCGGCACGAGCACGAGTGGAGAATCTGGAAGGAGATCAAGCTGCCCGATGAAAAAATCCTGATTCCCGGGGTCGTGTCGCATTGTGTCTACCAAGTGGAGCACCCTGAGCTTGTCGCGCAGCGAATCGAAAGGTTCGCCGGCATCGTCGGACGGGAAAGAGTCATTGCCGGCACCGATTGCGGTTTCGCGTCGGCCAGGGCCGGGGATGAGGTTCATCCGGACGTGGCGTGGGCCAAACTGAAGTCCCTTGTAGAGGGCGCAGGCATCGCGACGTCGAGGCTTTGGCGTTGAGCTGTCCGGTCTGCGGAGATCCCGGTAGGTACCCGGCAGCACCCGGTGGTAGTCTTCCGGGATGCCGAATGCATGTGCCGGGCGCGGGAACCGGCCCTTTGAACAAACCCAGATCCGGGAGCAAGTGTAGATGCCTCTATCATTAAAAATTTTCCGCCGCGCCGCGGACCGGAAGAATCTTGTAGGCGAGCGCGTACTTGACGACGAGCGCGTCACGGTGGGGCGTGGCGCGACCTGCACGCTGATCCTCGAGGACCCGAACCGGTACCTGTCGCGCCTCCAGGCGGAATTCGAGCGTACCGCGCGAGGCTACCTGCTCCGGGTGCTGTCCGCTGCCTCGCCGGTCGTAGTCAATGGCGTGTCGTATTCCCAGGGCAGCGAAGTGACGGTTCACGCCGGCGACACCGTTGCGATGGTGGGGTACGACCTGGAAATCGTGAGTTTGTCCGCGGCCAAGGCGCCGCTGGCGGCGGACTCCCTCTCGGCCCGGAGTGCAACCGGTCCCGTCCAGGCAAGCGTCCAGAGCACCGGCCCGGGAACGGGACGCGCAAAATGGCTCGCCGCCATTGGCACTGCGGCGGCTGCCGGGGCGGTGGTGCTGGCCCTTTCCTGGCCGGCAATCAAGGGACTCCTGCCGGAAAGCGCAGAGCAGAAGAAGGCGGAGCAGACGATCGCCAGGCTCGAAGGCGAGGCGAGGTCGATGCTCAAGCTCGTCGACAGCGATCGGCGCGAGATCAAGGAGGCGACGGCCGCTTCCGGCAGCGAAATCGAGCGAGTCGAGGGGCTGGTACGCTCGACCCGCACGAGCCAGGACCGCATGGCCTTCGATGCCGCGCTGGGCGAGGCGCGGCGCATGGCCAAGACCTCCATCGGGCTGGAGGAAAAGGTACGCGAACGGGTCGAAGGCGCTTCCGGCTTGCCGAAGGCCGAAGGAACTCTCAGTGCGGCGGCCACCGCGGCCAAAGGCGGCGACCGGACCGAAGCGATCAGGCTGCTCGAAGCAACGGTGGCCTCGCTCGCGCAGATGCGCTCGAGGATCGCGGAGGATCGCAAGACGACGCAGGCCGAACTGGAAAAACGCAGGGAAGACCTGCTGAGCGCCGAATCGCGCGCGATGGCGGAAGCGGAGGCACGCGCCCGGGCGGAGGCGGAAGCCAAGGCCAAAGCGAAGGCCAGGGCCGAAGCCGAGGCGGCACAGGCCCTCGAAGCAGAGCAGGTGGCGCAATCGGCACATAACGCGGCGGCGCCCTGCCTTGGAAGACTTTCCGGCACATGGTCGCATCCTTTAGGAGGTACATTGAGCTTTGCGAACAACCATGTCACGCGGGATGTGGAGTCACGCAACTACGGAGCGAGCGCGCGGCAGATTACGGTGATGAATGTGTCCTCGTGCGAAAACGAAACCATGACCTACAAGATCGTGCGGCTCGCGCTCATCGACACGGACAACCCGGGCCAGGCCTATGACAAGACGGAGGCCAATAGCCCCAAGCTTTCCGTCTGGGCGAAGGTCAATACCCAGCGCTACGCGATTTCCGACGCCGGATTGCGGTTTGGGAAATACACGTATGCAAGACGGTAGGGATCGCTAGGCGCCATCGCCGCCCAGCGCGGCAATTCTGCGTTTCGCCTCTTCGACGAATACCCCGCGCGGGAATTGCTCGAGGTAGAGCTTCAGGTCCTCTGGATCGTCGCTGTCCTTGACGTCTTCCCAGAACTCCTTCTCGGCTTCGCCGCCCGGGGTGCTGCGCGGCGGGGGCGGCGGCGGTATGGCGGGCAGCGGCTTTGCGAGGACTTCGTTGGGGTCCTCCGGCGGCTTGCCCTCGAGGATGCGTTTGAGCGCATCGCCGAAGTCTCGTGCTCTCTGATACCGCTGCTCGACGTCCTTCGCCAGGGCACGCGCGATGACCCGGTCGAATTCCGGCGGCACCTGCACGATCGACGACGGCCAGACAGGATCTTCCATGACGATTTTCTGCTGCAACAGAAACTGCGTTCCCTCGAACGGCCTTTGCCCCGTGAGGAACTGGTAGAAGATGATGCCGGCCGAGAAGATGTCCGATCGCCCGTCCGCCTTCTGGCCCTGGATCTGCTCCGGCGACATGTAGGCAGGGGTTCCAATCACGGCGCCCAGCCGCGTCGCCTAGGCCGGGTTGCTGGGCTCGGCGAGGCGCGCCACGCCGAAATCGGTGAGCTTGGCGTGCCCGCCGGCGTCCACCATCACATTGCCCGGCTTGATGTCACGGTGGACGATGCCCGCCGCGTGCGCGAAATCGAGGGCATCGAGCAATTCGATCATCAGGCGGAACGCCGTGTTGAGGTTGAAGCGCTCGTTGGCGTCGAAGTAGTCCTTGAGTTCCTTGCCCTGGATGTGCTCCATCACGATGTACGCGAGGTCGCCTTCGGTGCCGAAGTCGTACACCTGGACGATATTGCGGTGGTTGAGCCGCGCCACGGCGCGCACCTCGCGCTCGAAGCGCACCGTAATCATGCGCGCGGCTTCCGCATCGAGCTTGCGCGTGAGGATGGTCTTGATCGCGACCCTGCGGTCCAGGTTCGGGTCGAGGCCGTCATACACCAGGCCCATCGCCCCCTTGCCGAGGACGCCTACGATCTGGTAACGGCCAAGCGATTTGAGTTCGTTTTCCAGTTTGCAAGTCCGAGTGCGCTAGCCTACAGGCAATAGTAAAGCGTCTTGCGGCACGAGTGAAATCGAATAATTCACGCAAACCCGCCCAAAGGAGCCGTTCATGTCGATCTGCATTGTCCCGGACAACACCATTCACGAACCGGGGAAGTGCGAAGAGTACATGCGTGCGGTCACTGACGGAGATACCGAACCCTAAAGAAACTGCCCCCCATTCACCCCGGCGAACTACTCGTAGAGTCAAGGCCGATGCAAGGCGATCACCCTCGGCATTTGCTGCCGCCCGCGGAGGTAAAGAACATCGAAGAAGCGAAGCTGGTTTCTGTCGTCGGTGATCTGATCGAGGCTTATGAAATAGCTCACGAACCCGAGCGTAGACAAGGATAAGCGTAGAACTGCTAGCCGGAGTTTTCGCAAGGGTCGACCGCCTCTCCTTCGGAACATTTGGCGACTGGAGAGCGGTGGGCGATGGCGTATGCGAATTGCGGATTCACCTCGGGGCAGGGCATCGGTTTTTTCGCTCGCCACGGCCAGACCGCCGTGATTCTGTGGTGCGGCGGCGAGAAGCAATCACAGGACTCGGACATCAAACGGGCGAAGAGATACTGGAATGACTATCAAACGAGAACCAAGAATCCTGCCGCAAGGCCCGAAAGACGTTGAGATCGTGGATTGCCACTGACGGAGATACCGAATGCCCAGGAAGCTGCACCCGGTTCACCCCGCCGAACAACTGCGGGAGGAGTTCATGATTCCGCTCGGCCTGTCCAGCAATGCGCTGGCGCGCGCGTTGAATGTGACTCCAGCGCGCATCAGCGAAATCGTGCGCGAGCGGCGCGGTATCAGCGCGGATACGGCGCTGCGGCTAGCGCGATTCTTCAGCACGTCACATCAGTGCTGGCTGAATCTGCAAGCGAACTATGACATGAAGTGCGCATAGGACGCGGCAGGAAGAGCCATCGCACGCATCCGGCCGTGGGCGGGCGCTGCCGCGCGCACGACGCTGGCGCGATCCTTCAAGCGCCAGACCGCACCGATCTCCCGAGCAGATCCCTCGCTTCCACTTCCGTGATCTCAAACTTCAGCCAATCGCCGGCCGCTTCGCGCGCGTTGCGCGGAGCCTTCTGCTGTTTCATTCATGTAACGCCTCGATCGCCTTCGGATTTGAAGCAACGATCTTGAGCAGCGCCCTGGCGGGCCCGGTGGGCTGCGTGCGGTGCTGCTCCCAGTTTTGCAGCGTACGCAGATTCACCCCGATCAATTTCGCGAACTGGCTCTGACTGATCCGGGCCGCCTCGCGGATCGTGCGCACGTCCGGTGCACGCAGTTCGGTCGTTCTTGCGCCAGGCACGCTCTTGCCCGCCATATGGCGCTTCATTTCGCGCACGCCTTTGACCAGTTGGTCGAAATGCTGCTCATCCATTGTCGATGTCCTTCATCAGTTGTGCCAGCGTCTTGATCTGCTTGGGCGTCAGGTCAGCCTGCACGCTCTTGACGTAAGCGTAAATCAGGTAGACGCGTTCCATCGGCACATGCCGGTAGTAGATCACCCTTGCGCCATCCCGCTTGCCGCGTCCTCGCACAGTCCAGCGCAGCTTGCGCAAACCGGAACCGCCCGGGATGACGTCGCCGGCGTCCGGCGTGGCAAGCAGGAAATTCTGCAAGCCGCGCAAATCTTCGTCGCTCCAGTGCTCGGTACGAAAAGCGATGAACGGCGTCAGCTCGACAAAGACCATTTCGCCAACTATACGCGGCACGCGTATAGCCTGCAACCATGCGCGAAATTCCGGGCGATTTGGGGGCGATGGCCGGGAAAGTCGACAACGCCGGCTGTTCGCACCCCTAACAGATTGAAGCCATGAAACCGACGACCGGGCGACGACGGGCCTGGATCGCCTCTATCGGGCCGTGGAGGAAGGCGCCCTGTCCATCGATCAGCTGCCGCACGCCCCAAGAGTTACCGTAGTCGCCTATACCCCCCGCCATTACCCGGAATCAGCTTGGGTTCCTCGTGCGAAATCGCGCAAGTGGCGGCCGTGACCGTCCCGACCCCCCACGCGCCCACCGTCAAGTTCATCAGGGCCCGGGTCGGGTCGGTTGTGAAGTAGGCTAGCCTGGATTTCCACGCCCGTGAATTAGCCTAACGCGGCCCGCGCCCGGGCCGCCCGGCCAGCTCCTCTACGCGCACTGGTCTACGACCTTTGGTTGTTAGGTCAGGTGTACGCCTATCGACGGCCATTGGCGGATCGTTTGTGTCGTCTATTCTGTCGGCAGGTACGCAAGCTCGCGGCGGCGATTATTCCGTTTACATAGAGCGAGGAGACCACAAGCGATTGTAGTCGCACTATCGCTTGACAACTGCATCTTGTATGTAGCAGTATGCAGGTATGGGTATAGGGGCACCTAAAGACATAACGGAATGCCGCCGGTTCTTCGCGCAGCCGTCCACCCCGCGCCAGCGCATGTACGAGGCCTTGCGCGCCTACTTCCTCGAAGGCCATCCCTCCGAGGAGGCCGCCTGCGCCTTTGGCTACAGCCCCGGGGCGTTCCGGGTGATGTGCCATCAGTTCCGCCACGACCCGCACCCCCAGTTCTTCGTGTCCGCGGCGCGCGGCCCGCGCACGCAGCCGAAGAAGTCCAAGGCCCGGGAGGTGACGCTGGCGCTGCGCAAGCAGAACCATTCGGTGTATGAGATTTCTGAGGCGCTCAAGGACCGCGGGATGGCGCTGAGCCCCACTGCGGTGCGCGAGGTGCTGCGCGCCGAAGGCTTTGCGCCCCTGCCGCGGCGTCTGGACGAGGAGCGCCCGGCCCGGGTGGGACCGACGGTTGAGCCGGTGGCCGATGCGCGCGTGTTTGCCTTGGCCCCGAGAACCCAGTTCGTGACCCGCTGCGGCGGGCTGTTTTTGTTCCTGCCCGAGCTGGTGCGACTTCAGGCCGAGGGCTTGGCGAACGCAGCCAAGCTGCCGGGTTCAGTGATGATCCCGGCCGAGCACGCGCTACGCGCCGCGCTCGCGCTCAAGCTCTGGTCGATCGAGCGCAAAAGCCATGTCATGGCGCTGGTGGCCGACCCGGGCCTGGCGCTGTTCTGCGGGCTGAACGCGATCCCGAAGAAGAGTTACCTGTGCGAGTATTCCTCGCGCCTGGATCACGCGCACACCACGCGCCTGCTCGCGGCCTGGCATCGCGCGGTGGCCAAGGACGTGCTGTTCGCCGGGGATTCCTTCAATCTCGATTTCCATTCGGTGCCCTACTACGGGCAGGACCCCCA
>JACPYS010000017.1 GCA_016195915.1 Betaproteobacteria bacterium
CTTAATTGTACTGTGTTATAAAATAAGGCATTATCCCAGGGTCTTCATGTGACCGAGGAGGTGTGCCATGGGCAGCAGTACGGAATCGCGATTCGAACGCTATGCCGGTGTGATGGTCGAGGCGCTTGGGCATGCGGATCGGGCAACACCGGCGCGCTGGTATTTGCGGGGACTGATGCTGCCCGGACAGCGCAAGAGCGTGGAGCCGATGGCGGCGCGGGTGCATCCGCAGGACGTGCGCTCGGCGCATCAATCGATGCATCACCTGGTCGCCGAGTCGGAGTGGAGCGACACGGCGTTGCTCGCGGCGGTGGCGCGCGAAGTGGTGCCGGTACTGAGCGAAGCGGGACAGGCGCCCTGCTTCTGGATTATCGATGACACGGGCTTTCGCAAGTATGGCAAGCATTCGGTCGGTGTGGCGCGACAATACTGTGGGCAGTTGGGCAAGACCGACAACTGCCAGGTTACAGTGAGCCTGTCGCTGGCCACTGTCGAAGGCAGTGTGCCGCTGCACTATCGGCTGTATCTGCCGCGCGAGTGGGCCAAAGACAAACAGCGATGCAAGCTTGCGGGCGTGCCCAAGGAGATTGCTTTTGCGACCAAGGGCGAACTTGCCTGGGGGCAGATCGAGGCGGCGCTGGCCGCCGGCATCCCGCGTGGCACGGTGCTCATGGATGCCGCCTATGGAGATGAAGCGGCGTTGCGCGATCGGCTCTCTGAACACGGCTTGCCTTACGCGGTGGGTATCAAGCCGGCGACGGCGGTTTGGTGGGATAAGCATCAACCTGCGAGCGCACCGGTTAAGCAGGGCAGTGGTCGGCGCCGCACGCGAGTGCTGCGTGATGAAACTCACCAGCCGATCGGCGTGCGCGAACTCGCGCAGGCGCTGCCGGCGGCCAGTTATCGCACTGTGACTTGGCGCGAAGGCACCAACGCAGCGCTCGCCTCGCGCTTCGCGCGGGTACGCGTGCGCGCTGCGCACGCCGATCGAGCTCGCGAGGAAGAATGGCTGCTCATCGAATGGGCCAAGGGTGAAGCCGAGCCAACCCGCTATTTCCTGTCCACCCTGCCTGCGGACATCTTGTTCACGGAGCTGGTGGCCAGCGTCAAAATGCGCTGGCGCATCGAGCGTGACTACCTGGAACTCAAGCAGGAGGTCGGTCTGGGTCATTACGAAGGGCGCAATTGGCGCGGCTTTCATCATCATGCGAGCTTGTGTATCGCTGCGTATGGTTTCCTGATGCTGGAGCGGCTCTCCGGCAGTAAAAAAAACTCCGCTCGACTCAAAGCGCCTGCCCTACCCGAAGGCTTCCGCCCGCGCGGGGCTCGCCCCGATGCAGCGCCACATCCCGTGGTCGATCGCCACCGTGCGCTTTCGCTTGGGTCGCGCCATCGCCCGACATCTTCCGCAATGCCCGTGCTGCGGGAAACCGTACGTGCGAGTATCTAGATGTTAATAACACAGTACAATTAAGGGCCGAGCGCACGGTTTTGCATAACGAAATCTTTTTTTCGCCGGCGTCTAATTTTAATGACCCCTTTGACCTGAGACCTGCATTTTCTCTTCAGTCGACGCCCGACCGGCAGCGCGAAGATTTTCTGAAGCTGTCGAGAAAATTCGAGCCGCATCTCACCGAGGACGAACGCGCCGCTGAAGCGGACCGCGTGATGGCAACTTCCATGAGTGTGGAAGATATCGGCAGCACAACTGCCGTTATTCAGTTCATCCATAGCCAGGTCATGAGCACGGACGTTGGCATTTATTGCGTTTCGACCAAGCCCGACGATATCCTAATGTGGTCACACTATGCCGACTCCCACAGGGGCATCTGCATAGAGTTCGACGGCACACTTTCATTAATGGCTCATGCCCAAAAGGTCCAATACGCACGCAAACGAGTTCCCATCAATCCATACGAAGACAGCCAGGAAGTGATGATGGGCAAGGCTTTGCTGAACAAGTCGGAGCAATGGTCTTACGAATGTGAGTGGAGGTTGATTCGTTACAAAGGTGGCCCCGGTGTTGTGCAATTCCGGCCCGCCAATCTCACGGGAATCATCATCGGGGCGCTGGCATCCCCCTCGACAGTCGATACGGTCATGACGTGGGTCCGGCAACGTTCTATTCCGGTTAGCCTTTATCAATCATCCGTCAGTCCTAAGAAGTTCGAGCTACAGCTTGCCCCCACGCGAACTGCCCAAAATCCTACCCACGTTTCCGCAGATTCTTGAGCGGATGTGCGATATGCCCGCAGGTTGAATGTCTGCTTGCAGAACATGCGAATGGCAGGAATGGGTGAACCGGAATCTGGCGTTCGAATTCGAACTGAGACACTACCGGAATCCAGGGCCCAAATAACGACTGTTGGCCCGCAGGTGGTAGGTTCGAGTCCTGTTGGGGGAGCCTCTTCCTATCCCCGTCATCACGTGGCGCTACGGGCTCCCGCCGCGCAACCAACCGGAAACCACGATGACGACGAAGCCGGCCAAGATGCCAAGAAGCAGGTTGCGGCGGCCGGCGTAGTAGGCGACGAGTCCTACCGCGCAGGCGAGCAGCCGCTCCGACAGCAGCGTCGCCGTGAGCACGCCACTGGGGAGGATCACCATGCGAGCGATCAGACTCGCGACCATGGCGTAGGCGACGCAGCCGATCCAGGCGAACACCTCGCTGTCGGCGGGCACCCGGCCCGAGAGCGGGACACCCAACCAGCGCCACAGGTCAGTGGCGGCGCCACAGGCGAGGACCAGCAGCGCGAGCTCAAGCATGATGGCGTCGAAACAGGAAGTAGGCGACGGTGCCGCCGCCGAGGCCGGCAATCAGAATGCTCCATTGCGGCGTAACGGTGTAGAGCAGCGGCCCGGCGACGGCGCCGCAGAGGATCGACGCGAGCGCGAGCCGATTGCTGTACTCGCCGGAGAGGACGAGAACGAAATACAGCGAGCTGATCAGCACCAGGCCGCGGTTCACGAGCGGTGGGAACGAATCGACGAGAAAGTATCCGACCAGGGTGGCGGCAATGCACGCGACCCAGTTGGTGATGGCGAAGCCGAGGAAATAGGGCATGCGCAGCTCGACCGGCAGCTCGGGAACGCGCCGCACGCACGGCGCCCAGTTGGTCATTACCAGCGCGTGCGCGGCGAAATAGAGCTGCCACGCCGGGCGGTGTGGCTCGCGCACCAACGGCAAGAACGAGACCGTCATCGGCAGAAAGCGCATCGCAGTGAGCGAAACTGCGACGACAATGATGAGCGGTGCCGCGCCCGCGAGCGACATCTCTACCATGATCAGTTGCCCGGGAAGCGACCAGACGGTGGTGACGGAAATGAGCGCTGCCCAGAGCGGGAACTGGCCGGCTTTCGCCAGCGCAGCGAAGCCGAGATAGCCGGCGGCAAGCACTGCCGAAGGTGCGCCGGCGGAAACGCGCGCGCCGCTCCAGAATGCCGCGCGCCGGGAAGGATAGCTCGTCATAAGGAAGCCGGGAGGTTCAGACCGGTGAATCGGTGTTTCTTCGAGTGTAGGCCAGGAAACAGCCGTGCGTCATCGATCGCCGCACCCGATACAGCAGTCCGGCCGCAATCGTCATGTTGAGCAGGTTCCGGCCGATGCCGCGGATGAATGCGGGATTGGTGAAATCGCCACGCGGCATGTCGGACACCTTTGGTTGCGTGATGCCCATGCGCCTTGCCGCTTCATGCTGAGTCAAGCCAAGCTTGCGCACGGCCCGCGAGATTTCAATAACCAAGCCGGACTTGATCTTCAGCTTGTCGGCATCCGGTAGACCCAAGTCGGCAAAGACATTGCCGGAACCCGTTTCAACTTCAATGCCGTCAATGATGCGCTTTGCCATTTCGCAGCTCCTTTGCGAGCGCCTCGGCCATTCATATCCTGGCGTGAAGGATGTTCCTGCCGCTTATCGCTCTTCGCTATCGTTTCGACTCGCGTTCGGCCTCCCATCCTTTGCAGGCCAGGGCGATATATCGCGGTACAGGGCGGCTGCCAGAGCCATACGCGCTCATGGCGCGCGATGTCATTCCGAGGGCCTTGGCCGCGTCCGCCAGGGAAAGCCCGTGACGGGCGCGCCACTGGGCAAACAAGCGCGTATTTTCGTCCGGCGCATTCTGCGCCTGAGCGTCGAGCCAGAGCGTATCCGCACCGATCTGGATGTCGAGGGCAGGCCATTCCACCGTCCAGCCCTCGCCCTCGATTACGACCGCCTTCGAGAAAGCCTTGGAATCGCGCAAGGGTTCAAGGCGCGGGAACTTGTCGAACTCGTCGGCCAGCGCGACGGTATAGATGCTGCCGTCGATAAAGGTGAGCCGTAGCCGGTGGCCGGACAGCGCTTTCGCGGCGGCAAGCCGGGGACGCTTCATCGTTGCCATGATTTCCACTCCTTGATCAAATCTGCCTGGTGCGCATTCAGCCAGGCCATCACTTCACGCTTCAAATCGAAGGCATCCTCCCAGCCACGATGCGCACGCTGGTTAGATCGATCTTTACACTTCCCGTGCGTGCCGTTCCGCTCGCGCCATGTCGCAAGCGGTGCTTGCCTCCAGCTACTCGCCGCGCGGGGCAACCGCCAGCTCGATCCACGCGAGAAATCGCGCCGGCGAGATCGCTTCGACCCGGGCATTGGACGGGAAATGGCGCAGGTTGCCGGTGATGATCGGGCAGCCCGCGGCGCGTGCTGCCGCGATGAAAGGGTAATCGTCTGGATCAGGAAGACGAACGACTTCTTCGCGGAGTTGCGTCGCCCTTGCGCCCTCGTCCTGAATCGAGGCGAGGAACGCCTCGGCGAGCTCGGGGTCGATGGCAAGCTTGGGCCGGGCGAGGACCTCCTCGTATTCCGCGACGATGGCATCCGAGTACACGGGAATCACGATTCCCGCCGGGATCAACGCGAGAATTCGCGCCGGGGAGCCGCCGGCTTTGAGGAATCCGGACACCACTACATTGGTATCAAGGACGGCGCGTACGCTTGCCGCGCGTGGCCCGGCGGGCGGCGGCGATTTCGGCATTGATGTCCTTCAGTGTCACGCGGTCCAGGCCGGCGGCGCGGGCGCGCTGGTGTTGGACGCGTAGCGCCTGCTCGAAGCGCGCACGCCTGATCGCGCGCAGGCTGTCCTCCACCCGGTTCGACGCGGTGAAGGCGAGCACCGCAAACGGTTTGCCGTTGCGCGTGATGACGAGCTCCTTTTCGGCTTCGAGTCTTTGCCAAATCTTGGCCGGCCGGGTACGGAACTCGCGCACCGTGACGTAGTCCATAACGCGCCTCATGTGGACAATTGAGCGACAATTGTAGGACGTCACTCTAGGCACTGCAACAAGCGAGGGAGGGCGCGTAGCGCGAGCAGCTCGCCCCGCGGCTAACAGATGCGGGCTCTATGCGACGGGCGAGACCAGGTTCGGATCGAGAAACAAGCCTTCGTAGACGAAAGACCGAGACACCGTCTCGCAATCCGTCGGAGACACGCCTTCGCGGCGAAACGCGGCATACCAGCGATTCTTGACCATCTCCGCCATCGAGTCGAAGAGAACCGTTGCCTCCGCTTCCCGCAAACGGAACGCACCCGCCGATGAGACCAGGTTGACTCGGTTTGCGTAGCGCCCGAATTTTCCGATCGTCATCGCGAGATCCCGCCGCTCTGCGCTGACGTGAGGCGTAGGGGTAAGGTCGTATGCCGGCGACAGCTCGAATGACTTTCCGGGCGCGATCAGAGCGTGATTGCGTGGGTGGTCGTCAGTGTTCGAGACCAGCGCGCTAAACACCATCCGGCGATACAGTTCGCGAAGATCGTCATCTGGGCGGTGACTCCAGCGCGTGAGCTCATCGGCGAGCAGCGCGTAAGACCACCGCGCGCGATCGCGATGGGAGTCTTCCGTCCTGAGCACCGTCAGTCCGCTCACCATCCGGTGCCGCAGGTAACCGCCATCTTTCTTCTCGCGGTCGAAGCGTTTTACCAGCAACACGTCGCGCCCGCCGACGACCTGGAGCCTCGAGTGCGCAACTCGAAGCCCGCATTCACGCGCGAGCGCAAGCATCGCCCCCTCGACGCGCGTGGCGTTCCAGCGGTCCTCGGGATGCGGGAATTTCGCCACCCAGAGGCCAGCGCCGTCCTCGACGACGTTCTTCGGTCGTGCCCCGCCGAGCGAGGTGCCCGGGTTGACAAGCGCTTCGACTTGTTCCGCGAGCGCGGCGACCAGGTCATCTGCAGGCGCCGCATCCCGCATATACCGGTCGGCTTCGCGCAGCAGTGCCTCGAGTTGCAGCACTCGATTGAACCGCCGGGCCGGAGCAGGGGGCTCAACGTTGAGACCGAAGGAGAGAGCACCCGCGCGATCCTCCGGCGAGTGAAGGAGATAGTCGATCTCCGACAAATCGGTGCGCTTGAGCTGCTTTTCGATCACGCTGCGTCCCCAGGAATCGGGCGACGCATCTCGCAGCGCGCCGAAAATTCCGCGCATCTTGGCCGTCTCAAAAGTGCGCGGCACGATGGGCAAGCCGAACGGATCCAGAGGCACCGCACTCGGGTGATCGCGATATGAACGGCCGTAGACGAACCGTCCCACCGGTACGCCATCATGAGATTCAAGCTGATAGCGGCCGGCAGTCACGGACTCGAACGTTTCCGGGAGCTGAATATAGACGTAGCACTCCTGGGGCTTAGAAGTCATCGTTCAGCTCCCCAGTCCGTCCGCGCACGCGCTTTGGCGCGAGGCGAGCTTCGAAAGCCTTGCCCTCCTCGTCGCGTTCGGGCGCGACAGGATTTGCCAGTTCGTCAAATATCCCCAGTGCCCAGGCGCAGGCGAAGTAGGCCCCGATGCCGGTGGTAGAGGCACCGCGCTCGACCGCTTGCATCGTGACCTTCGAGATCCCCGCTTTTGCGGCGAGCTCGACTTGCTTGAGTCCCCGTCGTTTGCGGGCTCGAGCAATGTTTCGTCCAAACCGCTGTATTCCGAGCGCGACGGCAGTTGGCAAGGTTTTGGCAGAAAGTTTCTGTTTGGGCATGATAGAACGTGCCTTAAGTATATTTGTGCACGTTCTATGCTACTCCTCGGTGCTCTCACGGTCAATTAGTAGGCATCATAGACAATGCTTTAACGATCTTAAGGCATGGTCTATGCCACCAACACGAGCTTAGGCAGCCACCGCCTTCCACCGCCGCGCCCGATACAGCAACCCGACCGCAATCGTCATGTTGAGCAGGTTCCAGCCGATGCCGTGGATGAACGCGGCACGGTAGGAACCCGTGAGATCGAAGATCACGCCCGAGAGCCATCCTCCGAGCGCCATGCCGAACAATGTTGCCATCAGCACGGTGCCCACGCGCGCTCCGGCCTCCCGAGGCGTGAAGTATTCGCGCACGATGATGGCGTAGGACGGCACGATTCCGCCCTGGAACAGGCCGAACAGCGCGGACACCACGTACAGCGACGTGAGTCCATTGAAGGGAATGAAAAGCGCGAGCGCGATTCCCTGGAGCGCGGAGCCCAGCAGCAGGGTGCGCAGTCCGCCAATGTGATCGCAGATCCAGCCCGATGCGAGCCGGCTGATGATGCCGAATCCGAGCATCACCGAGAGCATTTCCGCGCCGCGTGCCGCGGCGAAACCGAGATCGCCGCAGTAGGCGACGATGTGAACCTGCGGCATGGACATGGCCACGCAGCAGGCGAGCCCGGCCACGCAAAGGAGGGCCTGCAGCGAGCCGGGCGAGAACCCGAGAGGCTGTGCTGATCCGTGGGCGGCGTGCGAAGTGACCGCGGCCGCAGCGATCGCCGGAGGATGCCGGCGCAACACGAGCGCGAGCGGCAGCATCGCGGCAATGCAGAATAGCCCCATGCCGATGTAGGTCTGGCGCCAGCAGACGGTGTCGAAGAAATATTGCATCACCGGCGGCCAGATGGCGCCGGCCATGTAGTTTCCGCTCGCGCAGATCGCCACCGCGATGCCGCGGCGGCGCGTGAACCACAGCGAGGTGTCCGCCACCAGCGGTACGAAGGTGGCCGAACTGCCGAGAAAGCCGATCAGCAATCCTTGAGCGAGGCTGAACTGGAGAATGCTCTGCGCGGATCCCGCCGCTACGAAACCCAGCCCCAGCGCCACCGCACCGATCAGCACCGGCACCATCACGCCGAAGCGATCGGAGAGCCGTCCCATCAGGATGCCGCCGAAACCGAATCCGATCATGGTGAGCGTGTAGGGCAGCGACGCACCGGACCGCGTGACGCCGAATTCCGCCTGCACCGGCGGCAGTGCGACGGACACTGCGTACATGCCCGCGCCGCCGAGTGTCATGAGCGCAAGCGAAGCGATCAGGCGCGCCCATGCGTAACCGGATTCAACGTCCTGCGAAGCGCCGTTCTCCTCCATGAGCCGCAGTTTCGCATTTCCAGCCGCGGGCGTGCGCGTGTTTCGCGATACTGTGCATCATGCGCGGGCCCGCCGTCCTGCTTCTCTCGATCGCTTCGTTCGCCAGCATCGCCAGCCAGCGGGTGATCGATCCGTTGCTGGTGCCGATTGCGCAAGCCTTCGACACCACTGCAGGCGGCGCCTCGATCGCTTCGACCGCCTTCCTGATAGCCTACGGGCTGCTCCAGCTGGTGCACGGGCCGATGGGCGACCGGTTCGGCAAGTACCGGCTCGTCACCATCCATATGGCGATTTCCGCAGCAGGCACTTTTGCGTGCGCGTGGGCGCAAGCGCTATCGGCACTGGCGGCGGCGCGTTTCATCGCAGGCATTTCGATGGGTGCAGTGATCCCGCTTTCGCTTGCGTGGATCGGCGACGCAGTTCCCTACGAGCGCCGCC
Organism: Betaproteobacteria bacterium; assembly: GCA_016195915.1. Classification (GTDB taxonomy): domain Bacteria; phylum Pseudomonadota; class Gammaproteobacteria; order Burkholderiales; family SG8-39; genus JADGRQ01. The sequence goes on from JACPYS010000017.1 coordinate 8,808, forward strand.
AGGCGGTGCTCGCGCAGTTCATGATCGGCGGGCTGTTCGGTCTGGCATTCGGTTCCGCCGCATCGGGGCTGATCGCGGAGTATTTCGGCTGGCGCTGGGTATTCGGCGTGCTCGGGACCTTCAATCTCGTGGTCGCGGCGCGACTGTGGATCGAGCTGCGCGCAAATCCCCTTGCGCGCGCAGGGCACGTTGCGCAGCCCGGCACGATGCTGCAAGGCTACCGCAACACCCTCGCGCTGCTCGCGCGCCCGTGGGTGCGCGTGATGGTCCTCACCGTGTTTCTCGAGGGCATGCTGGTGTACGGCACATTTGCCTTCGTGCCGCTCGACTTCAACCAGCGCCACGGGCTGGGCATCGGAGCGAGCGGCGCGATGCTCGTACTGTATGCGCTCGGTGCGCTGTGCTACACGCTGTTTGCGGGCCGCATCGTGCCACGGCTGGGCGAACGCGGGTTGGTGCTCGCGGGCGGGCTCGCGCTATGCTCAGCCTACGCAGGACTCGCGTTTGCGCCGGGCGCTGCCGCAGCGGCACCGTTCCTGATCCTCGCCGGTGCGGGGTTTTACGCGTTTCACAACACCTTGCAGGTCAACGCAACGCAGATGGCGCCCGAGGCACGCGGTGCGGCCGTGTCGCTGTTCGCTTTCTTCCTGTTGAGCGGGCAATCGGCCGGCGTGTGGCTGTTCGCGCAGGTGCTCGACCGGTGGGGCACTCGCCCGCTGTTTCTGATTTCGCTGGCGGGACTCGCGTTGCTGATGGCCTATTTCAGGGCGCAGCTTGCGCGGCGATGAGGGATTCGCGCTGCCGCGCGCTCAAGCCGAGGTCGGGGAGGACATCGGCGAAGTAACGTCCGGGCCCGGCAGGGGAGGCAGCATGGGGTGCAGGTGAGGCGAATGCGCGAGGAGCGCCGCGAGCGCGCAGGAGGCGACGCGGCTCTCGAGGGAATCCGCGCGGCTCGGCAACACGATGGGGACCGCGGCGCCGAGCACGACGCCGGCTGATATCGCGTCACCCAGATATTCGAGCTGCTTGACCAGCATCGTCCCCGATTCGACATCGGGAACCACCAGGATATCGGCGCGTCCGGCGACCGCAGACAGGATTCCTTTCGCTTTTGCCGCGACCATCGAAACGGCATTGTCGAACGCGAGCGGCCCGTCGAGCACGCCGCCAGTAATCTGCCCGCGCTCCGCCATCTTGCAAAGCGCTGCGGCATCCAGCGTCGCGCGCAGCCCCGGCATGACGGTCTCCACCGAGGCGAGCACCGCAACCTTGGGGTCGACGATGCCAAGCAGGTGCGCGAAGTCGATCGCGTTCTGCACGATGCCGCGCTTCGCTTCCAGCCGCGGCTCGACGTTGATCAGCGCGTCGGTGATGAGGAGCAGCCGCGGATAGGTGGGCACGTCGAGTACCGAAACATGGGACAGCGTGCGAGCGGTGCGCAGTGCCACCTGCGGCAGGTTCATCGCGTCCATCAACTCCCTGCCGGGCAGGCTGCCTTTCATCAGGGCACGAACGTGACCCTGCCGCGCCATGGCGACCGCGCGTTCCGCCGAGGCAGCGCTGTGCGGCGTGTCCACGATCGCGAGGCCGGTCAGATCGGCGCCAGCCTCCTCGGCTGCTGCACGGATCTTCGCGACCGGACCGACCAGGATCGGCACCACCAGCCCGGCAGCGCCTGCGGCGAGCGCCGCGCGCAGCACCGCTGCGTCGCAGGGATGCACGAACGCCATCGGCACCGGCGCCAGTCCCGCGGCGCGCTCGAGCAGATGCGCGTAGCGCGCCTTGCGGTCCGAGATGTGGACTTCCGGGAGATCGACCTTGGGCCGGCGCACCTTCTCGGCCGGTGCGATGACTTCGGCCGCGCCCGCGATCACGGTCCTGCCGTCCTGGTTCACGCACTTGCACTCGAGCGTCACGTGGTGGTTGTGCTCGAATTTGCCGGTCACGGTCACGCTCACGGTGATGATGTCGCCCAGGGTCACCGGCCGCATGAACTTCAGTGTCTGGTTGATGTAGATCGTTCCGGGCCCCGGGTAGAGCGTGCCGAGCACCGTGGAGATGAGCGCGCCTCCCCACATGCCGTGTGCGATCACCTCGTGGAACATGGTGCTGCGGGCATATTCAGGATCGACGTGCGCGGGATTGATATCGCCGGACATGACCGCAAATAGCTGGATGTCCTCCGGCTTGAGAGTGCGCACGATGCTTGCCGTGTCGCCGACCTGGATCTCGTCGAAGGTCTTGTTTTCGATGGTTTCGGATGACATTCCCGTTGTGCTCCGTCTCAAGCCAGCATCTGCCCGCCATCGACGGCAATCGTCTGCCCGGTGACCCAGCTCGCGGCATCGCTCGCGAGAAACAGGGCCACGCTCGCGATCTCTTCGGGCCGTCCCATGCGGTCGAACGGGATGCCAGCGAGGATTCCGTTGTAGAACTTTGGATTGTCGCGTTTGGCGATGTCCCAGACGCCGCCCGGAAACTCGACCGAGCCCGGCGCGATGCAGTTCACGCGCACGCGTTTCTTCGCCAGGGCCGAGGCCTGCGTAAGCGTGTACTGAATCAGCGCCGCTTTCACCGCGCCATAGGGCGCAGTGCGCGCCGAGGCCTTGAGGCCCGCGATCGAGGAAATGTGGACGATGCAACCCTTCGAGCGCTCGAGAAACGGTTGCGCCGCATGCGAGGCGCGCACGCTCGCCATCAGATCCACGTTGATGCTGATGGCCCAGTTTTCTTCGTCATCGGTCCGCCCGAACCCGGAAGCGTTGTTGACCAGCACGTCGATGCCGCCGAGCGCTTCGGCTGCAGCCGCGACGTAGCGCTTGACCGCCGGACCGTCGGCAAGATCGCACGCCGCCGCATGCACCTTGTGCCTCAGAAGCGCGAGCTCGGCTTCGGTCGCGCGCAAGGCGGCTTCTCCGCGCGCGCATATCGATACGTTTGCGCCGGCACCGGCGAACGCCAGTGCGATCGAGCGGCCGATGCCGCGGCTGCCGCCGCAGATCACTGCGTTCTTGTTTGCGAGGGAGAGGTTCATCGGGGTGGAATGTTTCAGGGTTAAAACATAAGTCTACCCGTTCGAGATCCTATATTCATTTCGTATCGAACCCGGCCAGTCCTGGTTTCCGAAGGGGCCTGCGGTGCTGGTGCTACAATTTGACGGCAGCAATCGTCCGCTTCATGTCGTGTGGGGAATTCCGAAAGGATTCACGTCGCCTGCGGTCTTGGTGACTGCGTATCGCCCAGACCCTGCGCGATGGAACGACAATTTCACCGAGAGGCAAAAATGAGCACCCGAAAAGCGACGAAGCGCGTCCACGAGGGGAAGTATGTTGCCGAAGTGGACGTCGTGCTTGTCGAAGACGATACCGGTTGGTCTCCCTACCTTACAGTTGAAGATGCCTGCCGACTCGATGATGTTCGAGAGGCCTTGCGGCGGGAGGACATTTCGGCCGCCTCAAGGCTTGCGCGGATCTTCAGACTTGAACCCATTGCCGCTTCACGCTGACGCATCGCTGCGCGCTGGCCGCAGTCGCATTGAGGAGCCGGCGAAGGCCGCGAGGTCCGCCAACATCAGGGCTGACTAGAAGAGGAGCGCGCATGACCACGAACATCAAACGGGGCAAACGCACCGACGAGCGCCTGCTCACCTCCGACATTTTCGAGATCGAGCGCGAGAAGCGCGAGAGGAAGGATTACGGCACCTGGCGTGAATCGGCCCGCGAACTGCCCGTCTACGGTCAATGCGACGTGCTGGTGGTGGGCGGCGGTCCTTCGGGCACGGCAGCGGCCGTTGCGGCGGCGCGCGCAGGCGCGGACGTGGTGCTGCTCGAGCGCTACAACCATCTGGGCGGGCTCTCCACGGGCGGGCTGGTGATCTGGATCGACCGCATGACGGACTGGGAAGGCCGCTGCGTGATCCGCGGATTTGCGGAGGAAGTCATCGACCGTCTGCCGCGCGATGCCGTCGCCGGCCCGGGGCGCGAGGAGTGGGGTTCGCGCGATGCCGCGCGTGCGGCACACTGGTCGCACCGCACGGCCGACTACCACGGCATCGTCACCTGGTCGCCCACCGTCGATCCGGAGAGGCTCAAGATCGCTTCCCAGGACATGGTGCTCGAGGGCAAGGCGCGGCTCGTCTACCACTGCTGGGCGGCGATGCCGCTCATGGAAGACGGCGCGGTGCGCGGCGCGATCTTCGAGAGCAAGGCGGGGCGGCAGGCGCTGCGTGCCCGCGTCGTGGTCGATGCCACGGGGGACGGCGACCTGTTCGCGCGCGCCGGCGCAGCATTCGAATCCGACATCGAGCGCGAGGACATCCATCACTGCATGAACACAGCCTGGCTGTTCGGCGGCGTCGACATGCAGCGCTGGCTCGAATTCAAGGCGGGGCAGCCAGTCCAGTTCGCGCAATTCATGTCCTTCGGGCGCGAGCGGCTGCGTTCTTTCGAGCGGCCCTTCGTTTCGTGGCGCAACGACATTGCGCTATTCATGGGACCGCGCCAGTCCGGGTTTTCCGCGCTCGATCCGGACGATCAGACCGAAGTCGAAATCCGCTCGCGCCGTCTGATGGTCGAGCATCTCGATCACTACCGCGCGCACGCGCCCGGGTTCGAGAATGCGCACCTGCTGCTGGGCGCACCCCAGCTGGGGGTGCGTCACAGCCGGCGCCTGACGGGAGTTGCGAAGATCGAGCGCGCGCAGTGGCCCACGGGCGCCGTGCTCGACGATGAGGTCGGCGTGACGCCCAGCGTCTCGCCGAAATTCCCGAATATCTCGATTCCTTACGGCTGCCTGGTACCTGCGCAGCTCGATGGGCTCGTCGCCTGCGGCCGGCACATCTCATGCGATCCGAATTCGCATGGATTCATGCGCGAGATCCCGCAGTGCTGGATCACCGGGCAGGCGGCGGGCGCCGCTGCAGCGCTCGCGGTGAATCGCGGGGTGGAGCCGCGCGCCGTGGACGTGCGCGAGCTTCAGGCGCTGCTCATCGGACAGGGCGCATTCCTCCGTCCGCTGGAACACGCCGCAACTGCGGCGCAGGCCGTCGCTGGCGCACGTTGAGCGTTGACGCGATGCGACTCAATCCCCAGGAACAGGCGATGCTCGAAGGGCGCGAAGGCCCGGCCATCGCGCGCGCGATGGACCTGCTGGTGCGCTATGGCGAAGCGCTCGGCGCCGAGCGCCTCGTCGATACCAACAACGTCTGCGGCACCATCGGCGCGACCACGCCGCTGCTGCGCGATTTTGCCGCCAAGCGCGGCGGGTTCGACGCGGTGTTCTCCGAGTTCAACCTCGACAGCGACGAGGTGGTGCCCACGCCGAAGGTGCGTGCCTACAGCTGCCACCTGCAGTTGGGCATCGATCCGCTGCACGCTGAGCAGCTGGGCACCGCGCCCGAGGTGGTCACGCTATTGCGCCGCGGCGAGGATTTCGTCTCGAAGATGGGCGTCCAGCTGATGAATACCTGTACGCCCTACCTGGTGGGCAACATCCCGGTGAAAGGCGAACACTGCGCCTGGATGGAGTCCTCTGCCATCATCTATATCAACTCGGTGCTCGGTGCGCGCACCAATGCCGAGGGGCGCGAGAGCGCGGGCGCATCGATGATCACGGGCAAGACGCCGTACTGGGGATACCACCTCGATGACTATCGCTACGGCACGCACCTCGTAGAGATCGATACGCCGCTCGAGGACATTGCGGACTGGGGATTGCTCGGCTACTGGATCGGCGACATCGTGCAGGATCGTATCCCCGTATTGACCGGCGTGACCCGTGCGCCAAACCTCGGCAAGCTCAAACACTTCGGCGCGGCAGCTTCGTCCTCGGGCGGCGTAGAGATGTATCACATCGTCGGCGTGACCCCCGAGGCACGCACAGTGGAGGAAGCATTCGGTCCGAGGAAACCGGTGGAGCGTCTTCATTTCGGCGCGGCCGAGCGCCGCGCGGCGTATGCGACGATCAACGCGATGGCGCACGACACAAAAGTGGATTACGTGATGCTTGGCTGTCCCCACTACAGCATCGAGCAGATCTGGGAAGCGTGCCGGCTGCTGGAGGGACGCAAAGTGCATGCGGAATCGAACCTGTGGATATTCACGCCGCGTGCGATCCGTCACCTGGCCGACCAGAACGGCTACACCAGGATCATCGAGGAGGCCGGCGGTTTTCTGATGTCCGATACCTGTTCGGCGATGAGCCGCGCGACGCCCAAGGGCACCCGGGTGGCGGCGGTGGATTCGGTCAAGCAGGCACATTACCTTCCGTCGATCCTCGGCATCCAGGCCTGGTTCGGCACCACGGCCGAGTGCATCGACGCCGCGGTGACCGGGCGCTGGTCGGGAGGCCTGCGATGACGACGATCATGCTGCGCGGACGCAAGGTGGTCGGCGGCAAGGCCGAAGGCGAGGCGATGGTGACGCGGGACCGGATCTCCGGCTGGGGCGGTATCGACGCGCGCACCGGGACCATCATCGAGACACGCCACGAACTGTGCGGCCAGAGTTTCAAGGGCAAGGTGCTGGTGTTCCCGGGAGCGAAAGGTTCCTCGGGATGGTCGAGCCAGTTCCACCTCGCGCGTCTCACGGGTTCCGCGCCCGCCGCCATGTTGTTCAACGAGATGACTACCAAGATCGCGCTCGGCGCCGTCGTCACCCGCGCACCTGCGGTCACGGGCTTCGACCGCGACCCGCTCGAAGTGATCGAGACCGGGGACTGGGTGCGCGTCGATGGCGATCAGGGCATCGTGGAAGTGACGAAGAAGGCTTGACCGGTGCCGGCCGGTTGCACTCAGTCGCGGTTCGAGGCCCGGGTATCGATGCAATGAATCTTGACCGGCGCATCCGCGTCATCGTCGCCGGCACCTTCATCGCGGTCGCGGCGCGCATGAGCCTCGTGACGTTTCTCAGCATCTATTTCGCGCGCGAGCAGGGAATCGCCATTGCGCTCGTCGGTCTCGCGTTTCTCGTGGAGAACCTGTCGCGCGGAGTCCTCGCGCCGTTCTTCGGTGCATTGAGCGACCGCACCGGGCGCCGTCCCCTGCTGCTCGCCGGATTGATCGCGACCGCCGTCATATTGCCGTGCTTCCTGCTGGTGCGCGGTCCGGTTTCGCTCTTCGCCTGGAGTCTCGCGCTGGGAATCGCCGGCGCGATCCAGTTTCCCGCGGGCAGCGCGCTCCTTCTCGATCTCGCGCCGCCGGAGCGCCGCCAGTCCGTGCTGGCCGTGAACTACTCGGCGATGTGCATCGGTTACACCATCGGGGTGGTACCGGGCGGGGTGCTCGCGGAGCAGGGCTACGGCCTGCTCGCCATCGTCGGTGGCGCGGGCTACCTGCTGGTCGCGGTGCTGCTTGCAATCGGATTGCGCGGGCCCTTGCCGCAGGAACTTGCGACTTCGGGAGAATCGATCGCACGGCGCACTCTGTCCGTTACGCGTGACCGGGCGTTCATCGCATTCGCGCTGCTGGGCCTCATATTTCCGTTCTCGATGGGACTGTATGCGTTCGTCATCGCGCTCTCTGCATACGACATGGGACTCGAGCCGGGGATGATCGGAGTGATCCTCGGCGCCAACGGGATCTTCATCGCGCTTTTCGCCGTTCCCGTCGCTGCACGCATCGAGCCGATGGGTCCGTTCCGCCTGCTCGGACTGGCGGGAGCGTTTCTCGCCGCAGCCTATCTCTGCTTCGCGCTCGTTCCCGGAGCGGTATCCGCGCTCCTGTGCGGGGCGATGGTGTTCACGCTCGGCGAACTCATCTTCAGCTCCGCGGTGCCCGCCGCGGTTGCGCGCCTCGCGCCTCCCGGCGCGCGCGGTGCCTACCAGGGCGCCTGGGGGCTGGTTCACGCGCTGGGCATGGGCAGCGCGCTGCTCGTGAGCGGCGTACTCAAAGACCTGGCCGGCTGGAGGAACACGTGGCTCGTGTTCGCGGGACTGTCGCTCGCGGCCGGGCTGGCGCTGCTCGCGACGCGGGAGCGGTTCCTGCGCGCGAGCGATCGGCGGACAGCCCCGTCCGGTTAAGCGGCTCGCTGTGCCAGCCTCTCGCGCACCAGGGCGATATGGCTGCGCAGGTTGTAAAGTTCTTCGGTGTAGGACAGCGGCACCTTGACGCGTTCTGCCTTGGCGTCGAGCTTGTTCAACGCTTCGAGCAGTTCTTCCGGCGGTGCGGCGTTGCGGCTCAAGTCGTCTTCGATCTGCCGCAATTGCCGGTACCAGCGGAAGATGCGCGAGCGGATGCGGAAGTTGTAGAGCGGAGGCACCACGCGCGACACGGGGATCAGGATCACGATGATCGACGCCAGCGCCACCCACATGCGGTCGATCAGATTGGCGAACCAGAAGGGGAGGTAGCGCTGCAGCAGCGGCGGTCCGTTGCGGTAGTAGCGCTCGGCTTCGGGGGCGAGCGGCAGTTCGGTGTTCTGTCCCGACGGGAACTGTCCGGTGCGTGCAAACCAGCCCGCGCCGCCGTGGATGTCGCGCGCCGCCTGGACGAACAACTGCATCAGCGCCGGGTGTGTATCTTCTCGCGCCACCAGCATCGCGGTGGGCGCGAGCAGCGTCAGGTCGCGGGGCGGCAGGTCTAGCGCGAGGTCCGCCACACCGCGCGGCACCACTACCGCGCTCAGGTAGCCGAAGCGGCGCGTATAGGCATCGGCCTGCGCGAACTCGTACAGTTTGATGCCGGGGGTACGCAGGAACATCTGCAGAATCGGCGATTCGGGCGCGGACACGATGGCCGCCGCGTCGATTTCACCTTCGATCAGCGCGATGGCGGCGGCCGTCAGATCCAGTCGCCCGAGCGTCAGCTCTTTGCGATCGACCTGGTTCGCGTTGAGCAGTTTCACGAGTAGGTTGGTCGATCCGCTGCCGCGGCCGCCGGAGTTCACGCGCCAGCCGCGCAACTGGTCGAGGCGCTCGAGCTTCCCGCCAGGGAGCTTCTTCTCCGCATCCGCGCGATAGAACAGCCACACCGGTTCGTAAAACAGGCTGCCGAGCGACACCAGCGGAAGGCCGGTGCGGGCATCCTCCTGCGCGCGCACCGATTCGCCCGAGCCGCCTCGCACGAAGCCGAAATCGACGCTCTCCTTCGCGTCGTGCAGCAGGCGGCGGTTGGCCGAGGAGCCCTCGGTGGGCCGCAGCACGACTTCGATGTGGTGGCGTTTCAGCGCGGCCTGGTAGCGCACGCCGAATTCCGCGTAATCGCTCATTTCCGGCCCGGTCGCGAGCACGACTTTGCGCGGCGGATTGGGCTTGAGCAGGAAGTACGCGCCGGCCAGCAGCACCAGCGCGAGCAGCACGAATGGGCCCGCCGCGACCAACAGGTCGCGCATGGAGAGCAGCGTGTAGCGGATGACGCGGGGCATGGGTGGGGAAGTATTGTGCCACCCCGCGACGCGCGTGATCATCTAAAATTGTCACCGGAAAGGGAGAATGGATTTCATGCATGCACGCCGAAGATTCCTCGTTGCATCAGCAGCCGCATTCGCCTCTGCCTTCGCGCCGCGCGTTTTTTCCCAGGAAGTCCTGAAACAGGCCACCATCGTCGTCGGCTATCCGCCGGGCGGCGGGACCGACATCCTCGCGCGGCTTATCGCTGACGGGCTGCGCGGCAGCTATGCGTCGGCAGTGGTGGTCGAGAACCGGCCCGGCGCCGGCGGGAGGATCGCCGCGGAGTACGTGAAGAACGCGAAAAACGATGGCAGCGCGCTGCTGTTCACGCCTGCCTTCCCGTTGCTGATCTATCCGCACGTGTACAGGAACCTGCCTTACGACACGCTGCGCGATTTTCTGCCGGTGGGCCTCGGCGGGCGATCGATGCTCTGCCTTTCGATCGGCCCCGCCATCCCGGCGGAGGTGGCGAGCGTTGCGCAGTTCATCGAATGGGCCAAGGCCAATCCCACGCGGGCGGTGTTCGGCGCGCCCTCTGGATCGAGCCAGCACTTTGCAGGTGCCATGTTCGCGCGCGGCGCGGGCATCAGGCTCGAGCACGTGCCGTACAAGGGCGGCGCGCCGGCCATCCAGGATCTTCTCGGCGGACATATTCCCGCGAACGTGAGTCCGGTCTCGGAGGCTCTGCCGCACCACCAGGCGGGCAAGATCCGCATCATTGCGACCACCGGTGCCGGGCGTTCGCGATTTCTCCCGGAGGTGCCGACGATGACCGAACTCGGCTACAAGGACGTGATCTTCCAGGATGGCATCGGCATGTTTGCGCCGGCCGGCACGCCTGCGGGCGTCGTGGCCAGGCTCAATGCGGCGATGGCCAGCGCGATGAAATCCGAGCAGGGGCTTTCGGGCCTTGCAAAGATGGGCATGGAGCTCGACAACATCTCGCCGGAAACCTATACCGCCAGCGTGAAGGTCGATTTCGAGCGCTACCGTCAGATCGTTCAGGCCACGGGATTCAAGGCGGATGACTGAAATGAGAGTGCTGCTCTGGCCCAGCCTCGCGGGGCGCGAGATTGAGGCGCGCTTGCGGGAGATCCGCAGCGCTGAAACGGTGGTTGTGACGAACGTCGAGCAGCTTGCCGCGGCTGCTGCAGAAGCCGAAGTTTTCGTCATCGGCGGCCATTCCTTCAGCGGGAGCGTCGCCGCGGTGCTGCGCGAACAAGCGAAACGCCTGCGCTTCATCCAGTCGATCACCGCGGGTTACGAAGGAATTCAGGCGTACGGCGTGCCTGCCGGTGTGATCGTGGCGAATGCCGGCGAAAGCTGGTCGCCCGGCGTGGCCGAGCATGGCATGGCGATGTTGCTCGCGCTGACCAAACGCCTGCCGCAGTATGTCGTCAACAAGGCGCAGCACACCTGGGACCGTTCCCCGTCGCAGCAGACGGGCAGTCTCGAAGGGCAGACGCTCGTGATCGCCGGCTTCGGCAGCATCGGACGCGATTTCGCGCGCCGCGCAAAGGCCTTCGGCATGCGCGTCATCGGTGTGTCGCGTACGGCGAAACCGGATCCTGCAGCGGACGAAGTGTGTGGCGTTGCGAAATTCAGCTCGGTGCTCGCGTGCGCGGATGTGGTACTTGTCGCCGCGCCCTACTCGAAGGCAACGCACCACATGATCGGCGCCGGGCAGCTTGCCGCCTGCAAGCACGGTGCGCTGCTCATCAACGTCGCACGCGGCGGGCTGGTCGACCAGGTGGCGCTGGCCGCGGCGCTGCACAGCGGGCAGCTCGGCGGTGCAGCGCTCGACGTGACCAGTCCCGAGCCACTGCAGGTGGACGATCCGCTGTGGAACTGCCCGAACCTGATCATCACGCCGCACGTGGCCGGCGCCTGCGGTCCGGTCGGCCGGGCGCGCCTCGCGAAGTTCATCGGTGAAAACGTCGAGCGCTTCGTGGCAGGGCGGCCGGTGACGCACGTGGTCGAATTGTGAGCGGGGACGAATGAAGATCGAAACCATCGAGGACCTGCACGCCGATGGCGGGTGGCGCACGTTTTCGTTTCTGAAGATCACCACCGACGAAGGGCTGGTCGGCTGGTGCGAATTCAACGAAGCGCAGTGGAACGCAGGCCTCACGTCGGTGATCCGGTGTCTCTCGGAGCACGCAATAGGGCAGGACCCGCGCGCGGTCGGGCGCATCGGCGCCACGCTCACGGCGATGACGCGCATGGCCCCGGGTGGCGTTAACCAGCAGGCGATCGCTGCGATCGAAAACGCCTGTCTCGACGTCAAGGCAAAAGCGCTCGGCGTGCCGGTGCACGCCCTGTTCGGCGGCCCTTACCGCGACCGCCTGCGGCTGTACTGGTCGCACTGCGGCACGTTCCGCGCGCGCAACCACGAATTCTTCGAGAGCGTGATCGGCACGCCGCCGCTGCGCACGCTGGAGGACATGAAGGAACTCGGGCGCGAGGCGCTGCGCAGGGGCTACACGGCGGTGAAGACCAATCCGATCGTGTTCGGCGGCGAGCGCGCGCAGATGCTCAACCCCGGCTTCGGCCCGGTCGGACTGGACCTCGCGCACAACTATGATCTTCGGGTCGTCGACGCGATTACCGCGCAACTGGAAGCGTTGCGGGATGGTCTCGGTCCGCAGGCCGGATTGCTCATGGACCTGAACTTCAGCATGAAACCGGAAGGGCTGATGCGCGTTGCGAGAGCGGTCGAACCGTTCCGCATGACCTGGTTAGAGATGGACGTGCACGAACCCGGGGCGCTGGCGCAGGTGCGCCGCTCGAGCGCCACGCCGATCGCATCGCTCGAGGCGATCTACGGGCGGCGTCACTACCGTCCCTATTTCGAGCACTACTCGGTCGACGTCGCGATCATCGACGTGCCCTGGAACGGGCTGCTCGAATCGGTGAAGATCGCCAACATGGCCGAGTCCTTCGAAATCAACGTCGCTCCGCACAACTTCTACGGCCATCTCGCGAGTTGCATGAGTGCGCAGTTCTGCGCGGCGATCCCGAATTTCCGCATCATGGAAATCGAAGCCGACGACGTGCCGTGGAAGGACGACCTGGTCACCGCACCGCCAGTGATCGAGAACGGCGAGATGCGGGTGCCGATGGCGCCGGGCTGGGGCACTGACGTCAACGAGGAGGCGGTGCGGGCGCATCCGGCGAAGCACAAGCGCTGACGGTCAGCCGGGCGGCGATCGGGCGTTCGACGACCCCCCCGGACGGACCGGGATACCCGGCCTGTCCCTCAAGGATGTGGGGTGATGGCGATGATCGTGATGTCGTTCTTCTTCGGACCATAGCACCAGAAGATACGGCAGGCGCCAGGCGTGCGGTTCTGGACGTAAGCCTCGAAAACCTTGGCCTCGGGATCGTGGGGGTTCTCGATCGAATGGTATTCGTGCGTATTGAGGCCCGTGTGGCGAGGGTTTGCCAGCAGGAGTTCAACGCACTTGACGACTTGCTTGAAAAGACCTTCCTGCTTGGAGGCCTTCGCCTTGCGCGACTTCTCCCGGTTCTCAAGCGACCTGCGTGCCGCCGCTTCAAGCTCGTGGAAAACACGCGCGGGCTCTTCGAGCCAGACCGGCGTAAACGGCATCAGTCCTCAAGCCGGGCGGCGAGTTTCGCCGCTGCTTTCAGGTCCGGAGGACGGGTCGCGACCTTCCCGTTGCGGGCCTGGTCCAGTCCACGCCGCACCGAGGCCAGGGCTTTCGGGTTCTCATAGAGCCATGCCTCGCGCTCCGGTATGACGCGAGCGAGCCGGACAATCACCTCGTCATCGCCTCGATGTTCGACGATGACAGATCGGTTCGCGAAATGGCCACCGAGGGCCACGCGACCCTTGGAGTCCGCGCTTTTGTGGCGGCTTTGTACAGGCGTCGTCATGCGATAAGTATCGCCCATGGTGGGCCATGGGTCAAGTGGGCAATCCCCACATTGGGAGAAATCCCGTCTACTGTGCGCTTGCCCGGATACGTTTGCGCGTGCGTGCCGGCAGCGATTGATAGCAGGGCGACTGCTGACGCAGCGAGCAGGAAAAGACGCAGGCGCAGGTTAGACATGGCGGTGCTCCTCGGTTCGGTCTCAATTGACGGTCAATCCGGCGGAAATCGCATGCGAGCCGCGCCGCCCTACCTGTCCCTCACCCAGGTGACGATGATGCGCACGACGCGGCCGCCGATGTTCGGGTGCGGTTGAGGCGGGCTTTCGAGGTGCAGGAAATCACCATCGAAGCGGTAGGCGCGCACCTGCTCGGTCCCGACCCAGGCTTCGTTCCACGCCGCCTCGACCTTGGTGATCACCTTGCCGTCTTCGAGGCGATACACGCCGGTGTAGGAAATCATCGTCCGCAGGGCGGTGGAGCGCTCCTCGTCGGTGGTCGGCACCTTGCGGCCCTCGGCGGTCACCAACGCGAGCCAGCGGCCCGAAGCGGTGGCGATCTGGTAGCCGCGCGGGCGCGCGCCGAGCACGGGCGTGCGCTCTTTCGTTTGCGCGTCCTCATAGAGGACCGACACCAGCTTCCAGTTGCCGACGATCTGATCCTTGTCGTCGGCAAGGCCGGCCGTGGCGGCGAGCGCCACCGCCAGTGCGGACGCCGCCACCAGGCTTCGGTACAGTGCATGCAACGTTTTCATCGCTGCCTCCTTGTGCGCCCGGCGCGCTCATTCTCCCTGCATGCTCCGCCGCATTCTAGCAATGTCAACAAACGGATTGAACAGCGGCGGATGCATGTTGCGCGATATGACGCAACCGGCAAGTAGGTTGCCGTGTGGATCTTTTTCACGTACGGTCAGCGAGGCGACATAGGCGGCATTGTTTCTTATCCCGTTACCCGTTTCATCCGTAGGAGACCGCGAGATGCCCATCCTGATCGATTACCCCGAGCCCCATGTCGCACTCATCACGATCGACAATCAGGCGAAGCGCAACGCGATGAGCCGCGCGATGATGGCAGAGCTTGCCGCGTTATGGGATCAGCTCGAGACATCACGCTGCCGCTGCATCGTGATCACGGGTGCAGGTGACAAGGCGTTCAATGCCGGTGCCGACATCGGCGGTGACCTGAGCGTAAGCGAAGAGACCGCGCGCATCGTCAATCGCGCGCTGCTCAAGACCTCGAGCTACCCGAAGCCGATCATCGCTGCCGTGAACGGCGTGTGCGCCGGCGGCGGTGTCGAGCTGTTGCTCTCGGCCGACATCCGCTATAGCGCACCGCATGCACGCTTCGGCCTTCCGGAGGTCAAGTGGGCCATTTATCCGTTCGGCGGCGCGGCCGCGAAGCTGGTCCACCAGATCGGCCATGTGCACGCGATGAAACTGCTGCTGACGGCGGAGTTGATCGATGCGGCGAGCGCCGAGCGCATCGGCCTCATCAACGAGATCGTCCCGGCCGAAGCCCTGCTGGATCGTGCACTCGCGACGGCGCGGACCATCGCCGGCAACAGTCCGGTCGCGGTGCAGGCGGTGAAACAGCACGTAAGCACGTGTATCGCGGAGCGGACGCTCGCTCAGGAAGCGGCCGAGCAGGCGCTGGGCGATCGCGTCCGCGCCAGTGCCGATTTCGCCGAGGGCGTGAGCGCGTTCCGCGAGAAGCGCAGTCCGCGCTACGCGTAGATCCCTGAAACCCGCTCCCACCAACGGCCATCGTTGCTTTCAGACGCAGTGAGCCGGTTTGCCGCCCGCCAGCACGGTGCGGCAATTCTGGAAAATCTGCTTCAGTTCATCGAGCACACCGAACCGGGAGCCGCCGGCGTAATGCGGGGTCATGATGACGTTGGGCAATTGATGGAGTTTGCCGCCGGTAAGCCGCGGCTCCTCCCAGTGAACGTCCAGGCCGGCACCGGCGATCAGGCCGGTGCTCAATGCCGTGTACAGATCGTCCTCGTTGACCAGCTTGCCGCGGCTGGTGTTGACGAAAAACGCGGTTCGCTTCATTGCCTTGAAGGCATTCAAGTCGATCATGCCGCGGTTGGCGGGCAAATTGGCGGCATTGACCGAAACGAAGTCCGATTGTGCCAGGAGGTCGTCGCGTTGCGTGAAGCTGACCCCGAACTCCGCCTCCTTCGCCGCCGGCAACCGTTGTCGATTGCAGTACATCACCTTCATACCGAAGCCCCGGGCGATCCCGGCCATGATCGAACCGACCTCGCCCAGGCCGATGATGCCAAGGGTCATTCCATACAGGCCGGACAGGGGCGTGAAGCCGGTCCAGTTGTACGCGACCCCATCGGTGGGCTTGACCAGGCTTTGGTCCCACTGGCCGGCGCGCACCTGGGTGTCGGCTCGCACCAGCTGCTTGGCCAGGGCCAGCATCAACAGGATGCCGTGCTCGGCCGTGTAGATCAGGGTGCGCCTGGGAAGGCACGAAACATGAATGTCACGCTGTCTCGCAGCCGCCAGATCAATGCCGTCAGAGCGCTCGCCCATGCGCTGGATCAGTCGGAGATTCGGGGAGGCGGCCATACGCTCGGCATCGACGGCTCCGCGACGGAAAATGATGATGGCGGGATTCGCGTCCCTGATTTCCTCGGGCGTTGCCGCCAGACCCAGTAGCGTCACGCCATCGGATGAGTGCAGCCCGCGGGCCGCCTCGTAGACGGTTTGCGGGTCGACCGGTTCCGGTGCGAAAAACGCCCGCACCCAATCGTCGTTCACCTCGGGCGGCCGGGCGAGGGCGTAGCGACCAAGCCGGATGACATGGTCATCATCGAGGAACACAATCTTGTGCTGGGACATGAGCGGCACGCCTTTGGGTGGTATTGCGAATCGATAATACTATCGGGGAGCGCGCAGGTGCATCACGAGGAACCAGTTTCGTGCGATTCAAAGACAGGGTGGCATTCATCTCGGGCGCCGGGGCATCGTCTCCGGGCTGGAGCAACGGCAAGGCGGTCTCGGTGCTGCTCGCGCGTGAGGGCGCGAAAATATTCGCCCTCGATCGCTCGCCCGAGCACCTTGCCGAGACGCTCGAAGCCATCAGCGCCGCAGGCGGCGAATGTGTTGCACATACCGCCGATGTCACCAGGGAGGCCGAAGTCAAGGCGGCGGTGGATCGCTGCACGGCCCGGTTCGGGCGCATTGACGTGCTGTTCAACAACGTCGGCCTGCAGGCCATCGGCGGCCCGGAGGAGATCGAGGAAGAGGTGTGGGACCGGCTGATGAATGCCAACGTCAAGTCCATCTACCTCACCTGCAGGCATGTGTTGCCGGTGATGGTGAAGCAACGGCGCGGCGTCGTCATCAACAACTCCTCCATGGCGGCGACCAGCTTCCTGTACCCCAGCATTGCCTACTCGAGTTCCAAGGGCGCGGTGGATGCCTTCACGCGCAATCTGGCGGTGCAGTATGCCGGCAAGGGCGTTCGCGTGGTGGCGGTGCGCCCCGGGCTGATGGCGACCCCACGCATCACCAGCCGCATGAAGGCGAAGTTCGGCGATGGCTATGAAGAGGCATTGAACCAGCGCAACAAGGTGGTTCCGATGGGCGCCATGGGCGACGCATGGGATGTCGCGAACGCGGTTGCGTTCCTGGCGAGCGACGATGCAAGATACATTACGGCGACCGAACTGGTGGTGGACGGCGGCCTCAGTGCCAGCGCCCTGGGCCATCCGTGGGACGACACTGAGAGAAATCTCTGATCGCGTATCCTCGGGCCTGCCTCCATCGTGAGACGTCCGGTTCATGCAACAGACCAGGAGGAATCAAGATGTCGAACCAAACCAAGGCAGCCGTCGCTTCAATCTGTCTTTTGCTTTCTGGCTGGGCGCAAGCGCAATATCCCGACAAGCCGATCCGGATCGTGGTGCCCTTCGTGGCGGGCGGTGTTTCCGACAACGTTGCGCGCCAGGTGGCGCTGAAGATCACCGAGCAGACCGGCAAGACCTTCGTGGTGGAAAACCGCGGCGGCGCGGGCGGGCGCATCGGCTATGAGACGGGTGCCAAGGCTGCACCGGACGGCTACACCATCACCGCCACCGACGCCACCTACACCATGTTGCCGGGCATCTTCGGCAACAAACTGACGTGGGCACACAGCGACCTGACGCCGGTCCTGCTGATCGCGCAAATGCCGTTTGTCATCGTCACGAGGAGCGGCGGCAAGATCCGGACCTTGCTAGACCTGGTGGCGCAGGCGAAGGCGAATCCGCAAAAGCTCAACTACGGCAGTTCGGGCAACGGCGGTGTGAATCACCTGGTAACCGAACTGTTCTCGCGCAGTGCCGGAGTTTCGATGCAGCAAATCCCGTACAAGGGCATGGGCGATGCCGTCGTGGGTCTGCTGGGCGAACAGGTTGACGTCCTGGTGACCGCCATGCCCACCGGTTTGCCCCACGTCATCAGCGGCAAGATGACGGCATTGGCCGTCTCGTCGGCAAAACGGGCGGCTGCTGCGCCCAACATTCCCACAGCCTCGGAGCAGGGCGTTCCTTTTGTCTCGAACAACTGGGTGGGATTCACCGTGCCCAAAGGCTCGCCCCGCGAGGCTTACGACTGGTTGTCGAAGAGTGTTCTTGCGGCCATGGCCACTCCTGAGCTGCAGCAACGCATCCACGCCATGGGTGCCGAACCCAAGCTTCTGGTCGGAGACGACTACGGCAGGATGATGCGGAGCGAGACGGCGCGCTGGACCGACGTGGTCAAGGCCGCTGGAATCAAAGTTGAATAGACGCACCGCGCGCGTTTCCGGACCCCAACGACAGGGATGGACCTGCATGAGCATCGCTTCGGACCTCGCGCGCTTTGTGACGTCAACCGCGGCAGGAGACCTGCCTCCCCTCACGTTTGAACGTGCCAAGATGAGCCTTGCCAGCACTATTGCAAGCGCGGCCATGGGATTCAATATCCCATCCACCCGGGCCATCCGCTCGATCGAGAAGGAAAACGCCGGTGCTGCGCAAGCGACCATCTGGTTTGACGGCGGCAAACTACCGGTTGCGAGCGCGGCCCGATTGAACGCGGTTGCCAGCGACGCGGCTGCATCGGATGACAGCGACATGCGCAGCATCGCCCACATCGGGACAATCGTATCCACTGCGTCGATCGCGATGGCGGAAAAACTGGGACGCACCGGCGAGGACGTGCTCTGCGCCATGGTATTGGGGTACGAGGTCGCCGGGCGAATCGACGAGGCACTGACGCCCGGGCGCATGCAGCGCGGTTTTCACGGTTCCGTGTCGACCGTTTTCGGCGCCGCAGTTGCCACCGGCAAGCTGCTGGAGCTTTCAGCGACCCAAATGACACACGCAATCGCGCTGGCCGCGACTTCCATCGGCGGACTTGCGATCGCTGCCGACACGAGCTGCGCGCGCGAATACCACGCGGGACTGTCTGCAATGCTCGGCACTCATGCGGCGCTGGCTGCTTCCCGCGGTTATACGTCGGAGGAAAACGCGCTGGAGGCGCCACGCGGCTTTTTTCAGGCGCTCGGCGGGCAGGCGATCGAAGAGGTGAGCGCAGGATTGGGCGATTCCTGGGACATCGTGACCGACATGGCGATCAAGTTGATGCCTGGCGGGCACCCGTTCCATGCCATTGCCGAAGCGGCGCTGAACGCGGCGATTGCCGGAAATGTCGAACCAGGCGAGGTGGAAAAAATCACCATCTCGGCAGCGCAACTGCGGGATTGGGGCGCCAAATCGCATCCTGGCAATCTGATCGACGCGGCGCATAGCGTGGTCTATTTCGTGGCGGCCGCGGTGGCCGACCGCCGGTTTGACTGGGAGCACATGACGGAGGCGAAGATGAGCGACCCGGTCATCACGGCGCTGCAGGACAAGGTCGTCTTCGATCCGAACCCGGCGCCGCTGCCGGACCGCTTTACGCACCACCACGGCGGCACGGTGACGATCCGAACCCGTTCAGGCGCAAGTTTCACGCACACGTGCAAGGCGCCGCGCGGCTCGGGGTCGCGCGGGATCGAATGGGAAGATGTGGATGGCAAATACCGTCGCCTGGTGATCTTGTCGGCCCTCGAGGGTTCCAAGGTCGCCGCCAGCCTGGAAATGATTCACGGATTCGAACAACTCGGGGCGGTCGCCGAATTTACGCATCTCCTGCAATTCGACAGGACCGGCGCATAGGCCATGGCCTGCGCGATCGCAAAGCTCGGCGTGCGGACCGAGCGCTGACGGAGCCGGCGGCAGTGGCGACAATGCCGGCCAGCCGCACGATTGCGGATCTGATCGACGAGCTTGCGCAGCGAATTCCCGAGCGCGAGGCGCTGGTCGGAGCCGGCCAGCGCTACACCTACGCTCAGCTCCGCGCCGAAGTGCGCCGCGTCGCCGGCGCGCTGCACGCGCTCGGCTTGCGCCGCGGCGACAAGGTCGCGATCCTGATGGGGAACCGGCCCGAGTGGCTGATCGCCGATTTCGCGATCACGCTGCTCGGCGGCGTGATGGTCGGGGTCAATACCTGGGCGAGCGCGCGCGAGCTCGAGTACATCCTTGCGCACTCCGATGCAAAGATGCTGATCACCGTCGATCGCTTCCTCAAGTACGACTACCGCGCGCTGCTCGACTCTCTCGAGCCGCATCGCGAGCGCCTGCCGCGCCTCGAGCGCATCGTGTGCATGGCCGACGATGCGACGGCGGGCTGGCTGCGGTACGCGGACCTCGGGTCATTCGCGGCGCGTGCCACCGAGGCGGCGATCGAGGCCGCGCAGCGCGCCGTCACGCCGGATGACGTGGCTTACCTCCTCTACACTTCGGGCTCGACGGCGCTGCCCAAGGGCGTCGAGTTCCAGCACTACGCGCTCATCGAGAACATGTGGCAGATCGGCGAGCGCCAGCGTGTCACCGAACACGATCGGCTGTGGCTCGCCGTGTCGCTCTTCTGGTCGTTCGGCTGCTTGAATGCGCTGTTCAACATCCTCACCCACGGCGGCTGCGTGGTGCTGCAGGAGCATTTCGACGCCGGCGAGGCGCTCGCGCTGATCGAGCGCGAGCGCTGCACGATCTTCTACGGCACGCCCAACATGGCCCAGGCGCTCCACGAGCATCCCGAGCGGCCGGGGCGCGATCTATCGAGCCTGCGTGGCGGCGCGACCATCGGCACGCCGGAGCAGATCATGCGCGTGGTCGAGCTCGGCGCGCGCGAGGTCTGCAACATCTACGGCCTCACCGAGACGTACGGGAACTGCAATGTCACCGACGCGGCCGATCCGCTGGAGAGGCGGCTCGCGAGCGTCGGGCGGCCGCTCGCGGGCGTCGATCAGCGGATCGTCGACCCGCAGACCGGCAAGGTGCTCCCGCCCGGGGAGCTCGGCGAGATCCGGGTGAAGGGATACGTGACCCGCGGCTATTACAAGGACCCGGCGCGCAGCGCGGAATCATTCGACGAGCACGGCTACTTCAGGACCGGTGACCTCGGCTACGCCGATTCCGAAGGCTCGCTGTACTTCCGCGGGCGGCTCAAGGAGATGGTCAAAACCGGCGGCATCAACGTCGCGCCGGTCGAAGTCGAGGAGATCCTGATGACCCATCCGGGCGTTCAAGCCGCGTTCGTCACCGGGGTGCCGGATGCGCAGCGCGACGAATTGCTCGCGGCGATCGTGGTGCCGAAACCGGGTGCGACGCTCTCATCGGTGCTACTCCGCGAATTCTGCCGCGAGTCGCTCGCCGCCTACAAGGTGCCGCGCCTGTTCCGGTTCGTCGCCGAAACCGAGCTGCCGCTCACGACGACGGGCAAGCTGCAGAAGAACCGGCTCGCGAGCATGTTCTTTTCCGATCGCCCGGGGCACGACTGAGCCGACAGCGTTCGTCGCGCCACGGGCCAGGGACAAACGATAACGCGGCGCTGCTCGATGACGTGCGCGAAACCGCGCACTCGACCTGGCCTTACGAGAACCACGACTCGTACACCACGTAACGGGACACGATCGACGAATCCCGAAATTTCCCGTTGAGCCGGTAACTAGCCCCCGCAAGATTTCATTCTTCCCAAAGTCGGCTTGCGGTGATCCTAAGCAACCGCCGCTTCCGGCCACTATGCGGATATCTACATAGCGGTCAGAACGGGACGCCCGTCGCTCCCTTACTGAATCACCTCGTCCGCCCTGATCAGCACCGACTGCGGGATCTTGAGGCCGAGCGCCTTGGCGGTCTTCAGATTGATCGTAAACTTGAATTGCCTCGGCTCCTCGATCGCCATCTCGGCAGGCTTCTCGCCCTTCAGGATGCGCACAACATAGTGCGCCGCGCGGCGATAGATGTCGGCGAAGTCTGGGCCGTAAGTCATCAGCCCGCCAACCTCGGCGAAATCAGTCGTCTCGTGCATCGTCGGCATGCGGTGTTTTAGCGCGAGGCGCGCGATTTCCGGTGCCAGGTCCGCGACCGTCGTGAACAGCGGCATGACAACGCCTTGCGCCTTGGCCTCGACCATCTTGCGGAACGCGGGTTCAAGGTCTCCGGCGTTGACGGCGAGGTTGGGGACCGAGATCTCCACCAGCGTCACCCCGAGCTGCTTAGCCGCTGACCTGAACTCCTTCAGTTCCTGCTGGCAACTGTCGTACAGCGTCTTGTCGTAGAGCACTGCAATGCGTGTCGCGCCGGGGATCGCCTCGCGCAGCAGTTCCAGGCGCTTGCCGGTCAGTTCGGCGCTCGCCGTGGTCACGCCGGTGATGTGCTTGCCGGGACGCGCGAGCGAGCGGGCGTAATCGACCGCAACCGGATCGGTGACGGTGGCGATCACCGTGGGAATGCTGCGACTCGCATACCATGCGGCATCAGCCGCCGCCTTTGAGGGCGTGAACAGCACGTCCACCTTTAGCGCGGCCAGCTCTCGCGCCTGCTCGGCGAGGCGCCGCAGGTCGCCAGAGGCCACGCGGCGCTCGATGACCAGGTTATTGCCTTCGACGTAGCCAGCCGCGCGCAGGCCCTCGACGAACGCTTTGGAGGTGATTTCACTGTAACGACCCTTTCCGGTCCATTCCAGCCAGCCGATGCGCCAGACCTTACCCTGCTGCTGGGCGACGGAGGCGAACGGCGCAACACCAAGCGCGAGCAGTGCGAGTACCGTGTCACGCCTGTTCACTCAATTCCCCCTGGGCCGTCTGGAAACGGTTACTCGCAATTCTGTCATTCGATCAGTTCGTCTGCGCGGATCAGCAGCGATTGTGGAATGGAAAGGCCGAGGGCTTTCGCCGTCTTAAGGTTGATGATTAACTCGAACTTGGTCCCTTGCTCGATAGGCAAATCGCCGGGTTTGGCCCCTTTGAGAATCCTGTCGACGTAGGTGGCGGCGCGCCGATGATTATTAAACGCGCTGATGCCATAGGACAAAAGGAACCCCGCCTCGGCGCTTTCCCTGAAAAGGGCGATCCCGGGGAGTCGACGCTTGGCCATCAGCTCCGCCAGCCTTACGCGATTCGAGCCCGTAACGGGATCCGGAAGTACCAAGAGACCATCAATTCGCTCGACAGCCATGGTTGTAAAGCCCCTCTCGAAATCGTCCGGGCCGCTGAACTCGACTCCCAGTGCCTTTATTCCCAACTTGCGCGCTGCCGACTGAGCCTCTTTCCAGAATGCATGGTGCGTCGGATTGGCCGGACTCCAAAGTACGGCAACGTATGAAAGCCGCGGAACCATTTCGCGGAGAAGCTCCAACCACTTCCCGGTCATCTCCACCGCGAGATTCGAGACCCCAGCAATATTCCCGCCGGGCCGAGCGAGGCTCACAGCGAACTTCGCACCGACTGGATCTCCCACGGCACCCATCACGACGGGAATTGACGTCGTCGCTTGTTTTGCGGCCCCGATTGCTGGCTCCCCTGCGGTCACGATGACGTTGACGTTTGCGCGAACAAGTTCGGCGGCCAAGTCAACCAGTCGGTCGTTTCTGCCCTCTCCCCATCGGAAATCGAGAACATAATTCCGACCTTCCACATAGCCAAGATCCCGCAGTCCCTGTCGAAGTCCCTCCACGTTATGCTTGGAATTCGATGGCAATCCCCCTCCAAGGAATCCAATCAACGCGAGTCGATACGCAGTCTACGCTTGATGGCCGGGACGTTGTGAGAGTGCCGCTGTTGTGACCGTCAGTCGCCCGCGGTCGGAGTAACGTCCCTGCGACGCACCGGCCGGCTACTCTATCTTCGCCCCCGAGTCGCGCACCACCCGGCCCCACTTCTCGCGGTCGCCCCGGATCTGCCCGGCCATCTGCTCCGGCGTGCTGCCCATGACCTCGCCGCCCTGTTTGGTGATGATGTCCTTCACCTCCACCGAGTCGAGCGCCTTGACGATGTCGGCATTGAGCCTGGCGATCACGTCTTTCGGCGTGCCGGCGGGCGCCATGATGCCAAACCAGCTATCTGCCGCGAAGCCGCTGAGCCCCGCCTCCGACATCGTCGGCAGTTCGGGTAGCACGGGCGAGCGGCGCGATGAGGCGACCGCGATGCCTTTCAACTTTCCGGCGCGGACCTGCGGCAGCGAGGACGGGATGCTGTCGAAGAGCAGCGTCACCTGGCCTGACAGCAGATCGATCATCGCCGGGGCGCTGCCCTTGTAGGGGATGTGGTTGGCGCTGAACCCGCCCATCGATTTCATCAGCTCGAACTCCAGGTGCGAAAGCGTGCCGTTGCCCTGGGAGGCGAAGTTCACCTTGCCGCCCTGCGCCCTCAGGTACGCGATGACCTCGGCGAGGTTTTTCGCCGGGACGGAAAGGTTGGCGACCAGGATGTGCGGGACGTTCGCCACCAGGCTCACCGGCGCGAGGTCCTTTTCCAGGTCGTAACCGAGCTTCGCATACAGGCTCATGCCGACCGCGTGGGTCGTGACCGCGCCCATCAGCAGCGTATACCCGTCGGGTGCGCTTTTCGCAACGGCTTCCGCGGCGATGTTGCCCCCGGCGCCCGGGCGGTTATCGGCCACCACGGACTGCCCCCACGATTCCGAGAGCTTCTTGCCGAGCGCCCTCGTCAGCAGGTCGGCCGCTCCCGCAGGCGGGAACGGCACCACGATGTGCACCGGCTTCGAAGCGAAGGGCTGCGCCAGCGCAGCGCCCGCCAGGACCGCCAGCACAACGGCAACGAAACTGCGAAACAGGGCATCCATGGTGGGGCTCTCCGTGAAGAATCCGATATTGATCAAGCGTAGCGCAGACGGGATATCCTGTCAGGGTCTATTCACGGAGAGAAATTCAATGGATCTCATCATCCGGAACGCGCGGCTTTCCGACCGCCCGGCCGATCACCCGCCGGTTGACATCGGCATCGACAACGGGCGCATCGCCGCCATCGGGCCAGGCCTCGCCGCGCAGGGCAAGGTCTATGACGCGCTCGGGCGCCTCGCCTGCCCGGGACTGGTCGAAACCCACATCCACATCGACAAGTCGCGCATCATCGACCGCTGCGCGCCGCAGGAGCGCCGCACACTGAGCCCGGTGGCCGGCGTCACGCCGATCAAGGACACCATGACCCTCGAGGACACGCGCCAGCGCGCCGAGCGCACGCTGCAGGAATGCATCCTGCATGGCGCCACGCGCATGCGCACGCAGGTCGAGGTCGATCCCGGCATCGGTATGCGCGGCTTCGAAGCGGTCGAATCGCTGATTGCCGATTACAAATGGGCGATCGACATCGAGATGTGCGTGTTTCCGCAGGAAGGCCTGACCAACTACCCGGGCACCGACGCGCTGCTCGTGGAGAGCCTCAAGCGCGGCGCCCGAGTGATCGGGGGCGCGCCGCGCTACGACTCCAACGGCCCGGCACAGATCGACCGCATCTTCGAACTCGCGCGCGAATACGACACCGACATCGACATCCACCTCGACGTCGGCCCCACGCCGGAGGGTATGTACATTCACCAGGTGCGCGAGCTTACCGAGCAGTACAAGCGTGGCGGGCGCGTGGTGGTCGGCCACATGGCCAAGCTTTCGCTGCTGCCGCCCGACGAAGTGGCGAAGATCGCCAAGGGCCTCGCCGACGCAGGAATCGCCGTCACGGTGCTGCCCACCACCGATCTGTTCCTGATGGGCCGTCACCAGGACCACAGCGTCTTGCGCGGCGTGGCCGACGCGAACCACCTGTGCGCGCACGGCGTGAACTGTTCGCTCTCGTCGAACAATATTCTCAATCCGGCCACGCCCTACGGCGATTGCTCTCTGCTGCGCATGGCGAACCTCTACGCGAACGTGATCCAGCTCGACCGCCCGGCTCAGCTGAACGAGTGCTTCAACATGCTCACCGAGCGCTCGGCGCGCCTGCTCAACCTCAAGGACTACGGGTTCAAGACCGGCAACCCGGGCGACGTGGTGATCCTCAACGCGCAATCCCCCAAGCAGGCGATCGCCGAGATCGCCCAGCCACGGGCGGCGTTCAAGAACGGCAGGCAGACCGTGCGCTGGGATGCGCCGGTGTTGTTGCGGCCCTGAGGACTACCGGCGGCGCGCTCGCGCTCGGCGCACGGGCGCATGGAGCGAATGCATGCTCTCGGTGCGCCCTGACGCAACCGAAACTGTTCGAATGAACTCCACGAGCCCTTGCCCATCGTTATGTTTCGAATAAATTGATATAATCGAAACGTCGAAACGGCCTCGGAAGGAGATACGGCGTGCGTTCAACTGCTGCCATGCAGCCGCGCAGCAAACGCGCGCCGGCCTTGCGCGGGGCTTGCGAGAAATCCGCTCGCTCCGTCATTTCGGTTATCCGTCGGACAACCCCGGGTAATACGACTCCCGCAGCTCTGATCGACCTGGTCGATTCGTTGACCGGCGTTATCGAGCAGACGGCGGAAATGCTCCTTGCCGGCAAACACGTCCGCGTCGTCGAGGACGATGAAGCCATGACTACCCAGAAGGCGGCGGACCTCCTCAATGTCTCGCGTCCTCATCTGGTCAAGTTGCTCGAGACCGGACAAATCCGCCAACTGCCCAAAGTCGGCCGCCATCGTCGCGTTGCCCGAGTTGCCGTGCTCGAGTACAAGCGTACGCGGGACGCGCAGCGCGAAGCGGCGCTCAAGAAACTCGCCGCTCTCTCGCAACGCCACCGTCTCGGCTATTGACGATGCCGCCGGTTGTCGTGCTGGATGCCTGTGTCCTCTATCCGGCAGCACAGCGCGACCTCTTCATGTGGCTGGCGGCGGGAGGTGCGATTCACGCGCATTGGACAAACGAAATCCACGACGAGTGGATACGCAATGTCGAGCGCGATTTCGGCGTTGCACGCAGCGTTCTGAATCGGGTGCGCAGGTTGATGGATCGAGCGGCTGGCGATGCATTGATCGACAGATATCGCCGGCACGAGCAATTATTTCCGAAAACCGATGCCAAGGACCGTCATGTCGCCGCCGCCGCGGTCGCGGCGCGCAAATACTCCGGCGCGCACGTCGTCACGATCGTCACCTGGAATCTTGCGGATTTCGATCGAAACGAACTGACGCAGGCCGGGTTGGCAGCCGAAAATCCGGACGCCTTTCTGTGTCGTCTGCTTGCTGATTCGCCGGCAGACACTGTTGCAGCATTCATGCGAATGCGCGACAACCTTCGCAACCCGGCCAAGACGACGCGGGAGTGCGGGGACACGCTTGCTGCACAGGGTTTGAAGAGGTTCGCGCGGTTGATATCGGCAATGCTCGACTGACCCGGCGGCATTGTTGTCGACCGGTCATGGCGCGGGCCGTGGCCTCGAGGCCCTTGCGCGGTACTTCGCGATGCGATCATTGAATCACCTCGTCGGCGCGCAGCAACACCGTTTGCGGAATCGTGATGCCCAATGCCTTCGCGGTTTTCATGTTGATCATCAGATCGAACCTCGTCGGCTGCTCCATCGGCAGATCGCCCGGCTTGGCGCCTTTGAAAATGCTGTCGACGTAAGAGGCTGCGCGGCGATACTGGTCCGGGTAGTTCACCCCGTAGCTGATCAATCCGCCGTTGACGACGTACTCCCTCGATTGGAATATTGCCGCGAGCCGATGCCTGGCCGCAAGGTCGACGACGAGTTTGCCGTTGGCCTGGATGAGACTGTCCTGACTTACGACGAGCGCCTGGACACGCTGCCGGACCGCAGCGTCAAATGCCGGCGCCAGATCGTCCCGCTTGCGCACGTCGAGATCCAGCGTCTGAATGCCCACGGATCGAGCCGCCTTGGCGATTTCGTTCCACGCAGAGGTGGACCCGGCGTTGCCCACATTGCGCAGGCTCGCAACCCTCGCAAGGCCCGGAACGACCTCCTTCAGCAACTCGACCCGCTTGCCCGCCAATTCGGTGTTGAGGGCAGTCAGACCGGTGATGTTTCCACCCGGCCGTGCCAGGCTCGCGGCGAACAGGAGTGGTGCGGCGGACGCCGTCGTGACCACGGGAATCGTCTTGGTAGCCGTCTGGCACGCCTGGGTTGCCGGCGTTCCTCTGGTCATGATCAGGTCGACTTTGAGACGAACCAGTTCGGCCGCGAGTTCGGGGAATCGGTCGTTGCTGCCATCGGCCGAGCGGTACTCGATGGCGTAGTTGCGTCCCTCGACGTAGCCGAGATCCCGCAAGCTTTGCTTAAAAGCGCCCAGATTGTCGCCATTCGAATTCATGGCGATAGTCTCGAGCATTCCGATGCGCCAGACTTTGGCCGGTTGCTGAGCGAAGGAAGGAAACGACCCGGCGCCGTACGCGAGAAGTGCCAGAAGCGTGTCACGCCTGTTCATTCGATCCCCTCAAGTCGGTCCTATTGTTCGCCGCGGTCGCACTTCGAGAAGAAGCAGGCGCCGAGTACGCGGGCCTCAGTCCAGCTTGCCGCCGATCGAGCGAACGATTCGGCCCCATTTTTCGAAGTCTTCCTGCACTAGCCGGGAAAACGCTGCCGGAGTGCTCGTCACGATGTCAAAACCCTGCGCGTCGAGCCGCTCTTTCACGTCGCGTGCCTTCAGCGCCTCGAGCGCCGCGCCGTTGAGTTTCTCGACGATCGGCGCGGGCGTGCCGGCGGGCGCGAACAGTCCGAGCCAGGAGGAAAGCGCGTAGCCCGGCACCGATTCACCGATCGTCGGAATCTGCGGCGCGGCCGGAGTGCGCGTTGCCTCGATCATGCCCAACGCCTTGAGCTTGCCCGAGCGCAGATGGGGGAGCGCGGGCGCCAGGCTCACAAAAGCGTACGGGATCTGGCCGCCGAGCAGGTCGGCGATCGCAGGGCCGGCGCCCTTGTAGGGAATGTGGAGCAGATCGATGCCCGCCATGCCCTTGAGCAGTTCGCCCGCCAGATGCATGGGCGTGCCGTTGCCCGAGGAACCGAAACTCAGCTTGCCGGGATTGCGCTTCGCGTAATCGACGAGTTCGCGCACGCTGTTCGCCGCCGCAGCCGGATGCGCCACGAGCGCAATGGCGTTCTGCGCGATCGGGGTGATCGGCGCGAAGTCCCTGACCGGATCGAACGGCAGGTTGCTGAACACATGCGGGTTGATGGCGTGCGTCGCGACTGTCCCGACCAGGAGGGTGTAGCCGTCGGCGGGCGACTTCGCCACGTATTCGGTGCCGATGTTCCCCGCGGCGCCGCCGCGGTTCTCGACCAGCACCTGCTGGCCGAGGCTCTCGGTCATCTTCTGGGCGATCGCGCGTGCGAGGATGTCCGCGGAACCGCCCGGGGGGTACGGCGCGACCATCTTTATCGGACGCAGGGGATACTGGGCCTGGGCCGCGCAGCAGGCAAAAAAGATTACACAGGCAGCGAAACGCACGATCCGGCTCACCTCGCAGCTCACGTCGTCCTCCGCTTCAAGCGTTCCCGGGATGCTATGTCGGTGCGCGTTGCGGCACAAGCCATGTGTCACAATCGCGCCGCCCGGAGAACAGGTATGTCTTTCTACGATTGCGAAGCAGATGCCGAGCGTGTGTTCCGCGTGGTGGCCGACGGCGGGCTCGCGATCATCCCGTGTTCGATCGGCTATGCCATCGTCGGCGTCACGCCTGCGGCCATCCACCGCGCCTTCGAGGCGAAGCGCCGTTCGCCGTCCAAACTGAATGCCCTTACGGGATGCAAGCCGCTGCACCTGGCGCTACATGACGTCGATGCGCGCGGCCGGGAGGTGGTGCGCGCGATCACCGAGGACCTCGATCTGCCGCTCGGCACGGTGGCGCGTTACCGCGCCGAGCATCCCATGGTCCAGCGCATTCCGCCCGAGGTCCTTGCACAGAGCACGCGCCAGGGCACCGTGGCGATGCTGGTGAATGCCGGCCCGTTCCTGGAGGCGCTCGGCTGGCTGTCGTTCACGCATGGGCTCCCGATCATCGGCTCCTCGGCGAACCTGTCGCAGCGTGGTGTCAAGTTTCGCGTCGAAGACATCGAGCCCGAAGTGCGCGCCGCGGCCGATCTGGTGATCGACCACGGGCTGATGCGCTGGGCCTGCTACCGGTGCTCTTCCACCATGCTCGACGTGAATGAAATGAAAGTGGTGCGCCACGGGATCGGCTTCGACCTGATCCAGGACAGGCTGAGGCGCCAGTTCGGCATCGAATTGCCCGGCGCTTCGGACCCTGCGGCGCTGCGGTAGAGGACCACGCCGGCGCGCTCGCACCCGATGCGCGGGCGCATGGCTGGCGTGTGGTGGGATTCCGCCGTTCGGAGCGGATTCATGAGACGCTTGCTTGCGCAGTCTGGGCGCGTTTCGTCCAATAAGTCATCGCCATCTTCTCGTAGAGCTGGCCCGCCTGCACGAGCGCATCCCGCGCATGCCTCTGGTGCCCAGTGGCCGCAAGCAGTTCACCCATCCCAAGATAGCAGTGTGCCGCGAGCGGCCGCATGTCGCGCTCCTCGGCCAGCGCGACCGCTCGCCGATAGTGTTCGAGGCCGGTAGGGGCATCGGGCGGCGCACGGCACGACGCGATGCAGCCCTGCAGCCAAAAAGCCCATGCGCGTGTGCTGTGCTCCTTTCTTTGCGTGCTGTGTTCCAGTGCGCGCGCGGCAATGCCTGCGGCTTCGTCAGCGTGGCCTGCAAGCAGGTAGGCCTCGCCGACGAAGTTGAGGCAATAGGGCAACAGCGGCGCCGCTGCGACCGGCGCGAGGATTTCCAGCGCAGCCGCGATCTCGCCGTCGCGCGCGAGAGCCGCGCCGAGGATCGGCGTGAGAATGCGCGTGCCCATCGGCAGATCGCGAACCCGAGTGAGCTCGACCGCACGCTTGAGCACGGGAACGCCGCGGGAAGTTTCACCGCGGCGAAGGTGCACGATGCCGACCGCCATGCACGCATGACCGGTGTCCCACGGCGAGTCGAGGCGCTCCGACAGGCTCAGGGCGCTCATCGCATGGGCAAGCGCATCGTCGAAATCTCCCGTCTCCGCGAGGCTGAGCGCGAGAAAGGTATGCGAGACCACCGCCGGATTGCCGATCACGCCGCGCTTGCGGTAGGCGGTGTCATCCGCTGCCGCCGCCGCCGCGGGGCGCAGCAACTTCTCGGCCTGGCGGAAATCTCCCATGAAAAACCGTGACGCGCCGAGCACGATGGCCGGCCAGTAGAACTCCAGCCCGGCTACCTTGCCTTGCGCTGCGATCGCGCGCACCTGTTCGCCGGCCTCGAGCGCCTCCGCGTGCCGTCCCATCAGTGTCAGGCAATTGCCGGTGAAAATCGAAACCCAGACCTGCAAGTCTGGGTCTCCCAGCGTGCGCGCGGCCGGCTCGGCCGAGCGCAAGCAATCGAGCGTTCCCTTGAGATCGCCGAGCAGGGTGAGCGAGCCGCGCAACGCGAAGCTGATGTCGATCGCGGTGCGCACGTGCTCCGCATCCTGCGGTAGCTGAGCGGCGGCCGCGAGTGCCTGTTCGAAGCTCGCTACCGCTTCCCGGTGCGCCGAGCGCGCGGCGGCATCCACACCGGCCGCACGCAGGTAATGGAAGGCGCGCTCCCAACGCTCGCTCTCGAAACAATGGCGGCCGAGCGCGGAATACTGCGACACCAGATCGCCGGCGTGGATTTCCTCGAGCACGCGCGCCACCGCGCCGTGCAGCATCCTGCGGTGCAGGCCTGCGAGCCGCGCATAAGCGGCGTCCCGGATGTGATCGTGCGCGAAATCAAGGTGCTCGCCGACGGCGTGCAGCAGGCGCCGTTCAACCAGCTCGGAAATTCCTTCGGCCGCCTCGGCCGGGGTGAGATCCGCGGCGCGCGCGAGCAGCGCGAAGTCGAATTCCCGCCCGATCACCGCCGCCACCGCGGCAAGCTGCGCCGCGATGCCTGTCAGGCGAGCGAGCCGCGCGGTGACCACGTCGGCCGCCTGCGGGGCGTCGGCCAGATCCGTGGTTCCGGTGTCGCGCGCCGCGCGCACCGTTTCGATCACCATGAAGGGGTTGCCTTTGCCGATGCGCCAGGCCATCTCACCGAGGCTGCGGATCATGCTTTCGCCGGTGCCCACCCGCATCAGCGTGCCCACGAAGGCGAGTGTGTCGGCACGCGATATTGGTGCGAGCGCGATTTGGCGCGAGCGCGGCTGGCGGCCAATTTCGGAGAGCGTTCGTTCCACGAGTGGGGCGCTGCGAACCTCGCCCGGACGGGCGGTGGTCGCGAGCAACACCGGCGAGCCGGCCATCGCACGCGTGAGGTAAGCAAGCAGCCGAATGCTCATTTCGTCGGCCCAGTGCAGATCCTCGATGATCACCACCAGAGGCCCCTGCAGGCAGAGGCGCTGCAGGGCTTTCGACATCGCCTCGAAGAGGCGCAGGTGGTCTTGCGCTGTTTCGTCGCTTGGTGGTGCGCCGAGATCCGGAAACAGCCGCGCAAGCTCGCGCTGCGATCGCGTATCGAGGCCGGCGGCAAGATCGGGCACGACTCCGGCCGCGCGGAACGCGTGTACCCACGGACCGAAGGGAAGATTTCGCTCCGCTTCCCACGCGCGGCCGAGCAGCACCAGAACGCCGGCCCTCTCCGCGTCCTCTACCAGCGCCTCCACCAGGCGGCTCTTTCCGATGCCGCCCTCGCCGAGAATCACGACGCTCGCGCCCCGGCCTTGAGCGGCGTGCATGCGAAGTGCGCTCAATTGCGATCGTTCTTCGTCACGACCGATAATCGGCATGCCCGATGCGGCGGGTTGCGCGAGCGCAGCACGGCCCAATAGAGGCTGTGCCGCCCCGCCCGACGTTTGCGTCGCGTTGGCCCGCAGCAGATCCCGGTAAAGCAGCCGGGTTTCGTCTTCAGGCGGCACGCCCAATTCCTGTTCCAGGGCGGTGAGGCAGGCCTGGTATTGCCGGAGCGCCGCACCGCGCCGTCCTCGCTGTGCATAGAGGCGCATGAGCGAGCGGTGCACGGCTTCTTGCGTCCGATCCATCGCGATCAGCCGCATCGCGGTTGCGATCGCTTCATCGTGCTTGCTCTGCGCGCGCTGATGCTCCAACAGCCGCGCGAGCGCCTGGATTGCCTTCTCGCGCACGTGTTCGCGCCGCGTCAGGAGCCAGGCGTCGAACGCGGTGTCCTCGGTGCCCAGGCCCGCGAGCAGTTCGCCGCGGTATAGATCCACGGCGTCTGCGAGCGAGCGCGGGGTTCCCGCGGCGACCAGGCGCTCGAATGCGAGCACGTCCACCTCGATCGCGTTCGGATCGATCGCCACGGAATCGCCGTCCTCGAGCAGCACAGGGGGACGGGCAGCGGCGAGGCCCTGCCGCAGGCTCACGAGCACCTGCCGCAGGCTGTGACGCGCGCGTTCGCCGTCGGCATCGGCCCACAGCAGCGCCGCGAGCTCTTCACGTGCGTGCGCTTGCGCGGGTTGCAGCGCGAGGAACGCGAGCAGCGCCTCGGCTCTCTTGCGTCGAAAGGCAATGGCCTGCCCACCGGGCCCCCGGGCCTCGAAGTCGCCGAATAGCTTCAGTCGCAATCGCGTCACGACACGCCGAATGTAGCACGGCCATTTCCGCGTTCAAGGCGTCACAAGGCCGCGCGCTCCGCCGGGGGCCGGGCGTTGTGACGCTTTTGTGCCGTCCGCGCCTTACAACTGCTTCATGGACCCGCTGGCCGCGACCTTCATCGTCCGCCTCGCCCCCACAGGCTCGGGCGCTTGGACCGCCGTGGTCGAGCAGGTGAAAACCGGCAAGAAGTTCCGCGTCAGCGACATCGACGCGATCGGCACGCTCATCGCAGAGATCGTCGCAGGAAAATGCGGCGGGGAGTTTCCGCCGCGATGGACGGAGTCCTGAAATGAATCGGCTCCCGCTCGCCGGACGAGGGCGTTGCGCAAGAAAATTGTCGATCGCGAAGTGGCAGCGCACGCTCCTCGGCGCCGCAGTACTGGCCTGCTTTTGCTCTGCGCCCGCGCTCGCCAATCCGAGCGGGTCCGTCGTCGCCTTCGGTTCGGCAAGCTTCGCGACCGCGGGCAAGACGCTCACAGTCACCAACAGCCCCAATGCCATCATCAACTGGCAGGGCTTCTCGATCGCGGCGGGCGAGGCGACGCGCTTCCAGCAGCAGTCGCTGGCAAGCGCGGTCCTCAACCGGGTCGTAGGCCAGGATCCCTCGGCGATCCTTGGCACGCTGTCCTCCAATGGGCGCGTCTTTCTTCTCAATCCAAACGGCATCGTGTTCGGCGCGGGCTCGCGCGTCGACGTGGCCGGCCTGGTCGCCTCGACGCTCAATCTTTCGAATCAGGACTTTCTCGCCGGCCGGCTCAACTTCGAGGCCGGCGCCGTGGCCAACCCGATCCTCAACCACGGCAGCATCGCCACGCCCGCCGGAGGGCGCGTTTACCTGATCGCGCCCAGCGTCGAGAATCACGGCGTCATCAGCACGCCGCAAGGCCAGACCATTCTCGCTGCGGGCAAGAGCGTGCAACTGGTCGAGGCCGATGTGCCCAATCTGCGGGTGGAAATCCAGGCGGGCGGCGAGGTCTTGAACGTTGGGCAGATCCTCGCGGAGGGCGGCGCCGCGGGCATCTACGCAGGGCTCA
Source organism: Betaproteobacteria bacterium (assembly GCA_016195915.1). GTDB lineage: Bacteria > Pseudomonadota > Gammaproteobacteria > Burkholderiales > SG8-39 > JADGRQ01. The sequence continues at coordinate 43,029 of JACPYS010000017.1, forward strand.
TCAACCAGAGGGGCATTGTGCGTGCCGACACGCCGGTGCTGGGCGAGGGCGGCAAGATCAGCTTCCGCGCGAGCGGTGTCATCACGCTCGCGCAAGGCAGCAGCACGAGCGCAAGCGGCTCCAAGGGGGGCTCGGTCAGCGCCGAATCGGAGGCCGGGCTGCTGCTCGTCGATGGCGCGGTCGAAACCCGAGGCGATGCCGGGACCGGTGGCAGCATCGCGCTCAAGGCCGATGTGCTCATCCAAACAGGCACGCTGCGCGCCGACGGCGCAACCGGAGGCAGCGTCGCGATGTCGGCGCGCAACCTGCTGTCCGCGGGCCGCATCAGCGCCGATGGTTCGCAGGGTGCCGGCGGCGAAATCAAGCTGCTGGCTTCCGCCGACATTCTCCAGACCTCGGCATCGAAGCTGTCCGCCGACAGCGCCGCGGGCGACGGCGGCAGCGTGACGGTGCAGGCCGCCGGCCGCGTCTTCAGCTCGGCCGCGATCTCCGCGACCGGTGCGTTCGGCAGGGGTGGCGCGATCAAGGTGCTGGGCAACGAGATCGTTCTCCTTGGCGCAGCGCTCGACGCGAGCGGCGATACGGGCGGCGGCACGCTGCTGGTGGGTGGCGATTTCCAAGGAAATAACCCCGCCGTTCCCAATGCCGCAATCACTGAAATCAATTTCAGCGCCACGCTGAAGGCCGACGCGATTGCCTCGGGCGACGGCGGCAAGGTCATCGTGTGGTCGGACAACGAAACCAAATTTTACGGCACGGCGTCGGCACGCGGCGGCACGCAGTCGGGCAACGGCGGCTTCATGGAGATCTCCGGCAAGGAGAGTCTCGTCATGGGAGGCTTCGCCGACGCCGGAGCGCTGAACGGCGCGCCCGGCACGCTGCTGCTCGACCCGAAGAACATCGTGATCGACAGCAGCGCAAGCACCGGTCTCGGCGCGTTCCAGTTGCTCGACCCTCATCCCGGGGCGAACGAAAACTTTGCCGGTCAGATTTTCGTGCTGTCCAACGACAACGTCGTGGCCACCGACCCCAAAGACAGCTTTGCCGCGTCGAGTGCCGGCGCGGTCTATCTCTTCAACGGCACGACCGGCGCGCTGATCAGCGCGATCACCGGAAGCAATACCAGCGATCGGATCGGTTCCAGCGGCGTCGCGCCGTTGACCGGCAACAACAACTTCGTGGTCTCGAGCCCGCTCTGGAATGGATCGCGCGGCGCGGCGACCTGGGGCAATGGCGCGAGCGGATTTGTTGGCGGCGGCGGCGCGGTATCGACCGCGAACAGCCTGATCGGCGGAACAGCGAACGAATCTGTGGGCAGCAACATCATTGCGCTTTCCAACGGGAACTACGTGGTGAGGATCCCGGACTGGAACGGCAATCGGGGAGCGGTCACCTTTGGGAGCGGGTCGACCGGAATATCAGGTGCGGTCTCGGGCGGCAACAGCCTGGTGGGGTCGCTCACCGGCGACCACGTCGGACAAAGCGTCACCCTGCTCACCAACGGGAACTACGTGGTGGTAACCCCCGCTTGGGGGCAGGTGGGCAGCGGCCTGGGCGCGGTTACTTTCGGCAGCGGCACGACGGGCGTCTCGGGAACAATCTCGGCCGCCAACAGCCTGGTGGGCACGACGTCGAGCGACCAGGTCGGCACTGGCGGCGTCATCGCGCTTACGAACGGTAACTACGTGGTGGCAAGCTTCCAATGGAACGGAAACGGCGTGGGGTCGAGCACTGGGGCCGTCACTTTCGGCAACGGCACCACCGGGATTTCCGGTGCGGTCTCAAGCAGCAACAGCTTGGTGGGGGCCACCAACGGTGACCAGGTGGGCGACAAAGTCAAGGCGCTCACCAACGGCAATTACGTGGTGGTGACCTCCAATTGGAAAGACGCGGGGCTACGATACGGTGCCGTCACTTTCGGCAATGGCACCACCGGGATTAGCGGTGCGGTCACCAGCAGCAACAGCTTGTTGGGAGGCATCCCCGGAGAGGGCATCGGAGGCGGGGGTATCACTGCGCTCACCAATGGCAACTACGTGGTGATTAGCCCCGATTGGAATGGCGGCAGAGGAGCGGTCACTCTTGCGAACGGCACGACAGTGACTACCGGCACGGTCTCAAGCAGCAACAGCCTGGTGGGAAGTACCGTCCTCGACCAGGTGGGCAGCGGCGGCGTATTTGCGCTCAGCAACGGCAACTACGTCGTGGTCAGCGAGAGATGGGATGGTGTGGCGACAAATGCCGGCGCGGTCACCTGGGGCAACGGTACTGGCGGCACCGTCGGCGCGGTGAGCGCGGCCAACAGTTTGGTCGGCACGAATACCGAGGATAGGATCGGCCTCAGCGGCGTCACCGCGCTCAGCAATGGCAACTACGTGATCAGGAGTGCCAACTGGAACGGGTTGAGAGGAGCGGTCACCTGGGGCAACGGTACTGGCGGCACCGTCGGCGCGCTCTCCAGCGGCAACAGTCTGGTGGGGATGACCGTGGGAGACAATCCCGGAAGCTTCGGCATCATCACGCTCAGCACCGGCAACTATCTGGTGATGAGCCCAAACTGGAGCAACGGTTCAGCGACTCAAGCCGGAGCGGTCACCTTCGGCAGCGGCACGTCCGGGGTTTCCGGCGTCATCTCTTCCGCCAACAGCCTGGTCGGAAGCACTGCCGGCGACCAAGTCGGTGGCATGGGTAACGGCGCGATCGGCATTACCGTGCTCGCCAACGGCAATTATGTGGTGCGTAGTCCGAATTGGGACAATCCGGTCGGGCCGGTGACGAACGTTGGTGCGGCGACTTTCGGCAGTGGCACGACGGGAGTTTCGGGCACGATATCGGCCGCCAATAGTCTGATCGGAACGAAGTCGAACGACCTGGTCACCGATACCTGCGGCGACGGCTGCGTTAACGTCATTGTTCAAGCGCTGAAGAACGGCAACTACGTAGTGGCGAGCCCCAGTTGGGACAACGGCGCGACGGCTGACGTCGGCGCGGTCACATTTGCGAACGGCACTACGGGGCTTTCAGGATCGATCAGCACGACCAACAGTCTGGTTGGCACGACGGCGAATGATCAGGTCGGCAGTGGCGGCATCACCGCGCTCAGCAACGGCAATTATGTGGTGGCAAGTCCCAGCTGGAAAAACGGCGCGCTGACGACGGCCGGCGCGGTCACTTCGGGCAGCGGCACAACCGGCATTGCGGGTGCGGTCATAAGCAGCAACAGCCTGATGGGCACGACAGCTGACGATCAGCTCGGCAGTGGCGGAGTGACGCAGCTATCCAACGGCAAATTCGTGGTGAGGAGCCCGGTTGCAAACAACGGTGCGATCGTGGATGCCGGTCTGGTGCACGTGGTTTCACCGGGCGGAGGCGCGTTGTCGAATCCCCTGGCGTTTGCCGACAATCCTTCGAACAGCGTGTCGATCACGCCGGCTCAGATCACGGCAATCACGAACACGGGCACCGCCGTGATTTTGCAAGCCAACAACGACATTACGCTCGCCGCCGGTTCCAGCATCGCGACCAGCGCTTCGGGGGCGGGTGGGGCGCTCACGATGCAGGCCGGGCGCAGCATACTGCTCAATTCGAACATCACCACCGACAACGGCAATCTCACCCTGGTCGCGAACGATCCCGGGGCTACCCTCGCCAACCGCGAAACCGGCACGGGCGGTGTCACGATCGGCGGCGATATCAACGTCGGAACCGGCACCCTGTCCGCAAGCGGCGGCGCGGGCGGCGTCAATTTCGCCGGCACGCGTACGATCACCAGCACTCACGCAACCAGCGGCTTCGCGGTCACGGGCGCGACGACGGTCGACTCCGGGAATAGCGTCAGCCTGAACGCGAAATCGTCCATCGACACGCTGAATCTCTCGGGCGGGACTCTGGCGGGTACCGGCGCGGTGACGCTGAACAGCGCGCTGAACTGGTCCGGGGGCACGGTAAGCGGTACGGGGCTGCTGGATGCGCCCGGGGTGCTTACGCTCTCGGGCACGACGACGCTGGATGGGCGCACGCTCAACCACACGAATGCGAGCGGCTCGAGCCAGATGAGCGGGGGCGCCAGTCTCACGCTGAACAACGGAGCGATCTTGCGCAACGCTGCGGGGGCGCAGTTCACGGTGAGCACAGGTTCGGTGAGCGGGGATGACCTGGGCACGATCGAGAATCTGGGCACGTTCACCAAGACGGGCACAAGCACGTTCGCTGTGACCTCGAGATTCGACAACTCCGGGCTGGTGGGCGTTTCGGACGGCTTTCTTATGCTGCAAAACGGCTCCTCGGTTGCGCACACGGGGACCTTCAGCGTTGCGCCGGGAAGGTCTCTCCGATTTGTCGGGGCGCACTCGTTCGGTGACAGCGTGTTGAAGGGCGGGGGTACAGTGTTTCTCAACGTGGGCGCGATGAACTTCAGCGGCACGGGTGCCAGCGGGTTGCATGTGCAGGACGCGGGCACCACGCTTGCGCTGGCGGGGGCGACGGTCGCTGGAGCAGGCAAGCTCACGACGGATGCGGATACCACACTCGCGATTTCCAGAGGCAGATTGGGCAACGCGGGGGCGATCACGCTCAACGGTGGATTCGACTGGTCCGGGGGCACGGTGAGCGGGACAGGGCCGTTGGATGTGGCCGGGGCAGTGACGCTCTCGGGAAAGACGATCCTTATTGAGCGCACGCTGAATCACACCAATTCGAGCGGATCGAGTTCGCTGGTGGGGAAGGACGCGATCTTCGAGCTCGGGGGAATCTTCCACAACGCCGCGGGCGCGCGGTTCACAGCCGATGCCCCAGACGATTGGACAAACCGGATCGGTGGCGTGGGCACGTTCGAAAATGAGGGAACGTTTACCAAGACGGGCAACGGCGTTTTGGAGGTGCGATCTATATTCAACAACACCCGGTTGGTGCTGGTTCAGGATGGCACTCTTTCTCTGGAGAGAGGCTCTTCGGTCGCGCACACGGGGACGTTCAGCATCGCGCCGGGCAGGTCTCTCCAATTTCGCGGGGAGCACTCGTTCGGTGACAGCGTGTTGAAGGGCGGGGGCAACATCGAGATCATAGGGGACTGGGGGGAGACGGTGGTCCTCAGCGGCACGGGTGCGAATGGGCTGCATGTGCAGGATCTAGACACCTACCTTAGGCTGACGGGGGTAACGCTCACCGGGCCAGGCAAGCTCACCACCGATGCAGGCACGCTCCTCCACATCACTACGCTCCAGGACCCGATGTTATTAATTGATCCCAATGCAAAGACTTCCATGGTGGCGACCACGGGTGCGATCACGCTCAACGGTGACCTTCTCGTACGCTCCTCCGCCCTTCCGCTGCCGGACGTTGACCCGCCGGAGGTGGCCACGCTGGCGGGCAATGGCACGCTGGAGGTGGCCGGGGCGCTGAAAGTCGTGGGGACAATGATCCTTGATGGGCGCACCCTCAATCACACGAACAAGAGCGGTTTCAGCCGAATCGGGAACGAGTCCGTGATCAGGCTGGAGAACGGTGCAATCTTCCGCAATGCCTCGGGCGCGCAGTTAACGGTGGTCGGGGACACACGCGGGGCGCAAAGGACCCACTCCGGTGCCTATCCAACCATCGACCAGGGCGCGGGTTTGCCCGGCACGTTCGACAATGAGGGCACGTTCAAGACTGGCCACGGCGATGTGGTTGTGAGGTCTGGATTCAACAACTCCGGCACGGTGGTGGTTCAGGATGGCTCTCTTCGTTTGGAGGCAGATACTGAGGTCGGGTACACGGGGACGCACACGGGGACGTTCAGCATTGCGGCCGGCAAGCAGATCTTCTTTCGCGGGGGGAACTCGTTCGGTGACAGCGTCTTGACGGGCGGGGGCACCGTAATTGCCGGTGGCGCGATAGAGTTGAGCGGCACGAGTCCCAATGGGCTGCATGTGCAGGATGCGGGCACCACGCTCATGTTGGAGGGGGCGACGGTCACGGGGCCGGGCAAGCTCACCACGGACTCGGGTACGTCCCTCACGATATCGGGCGGCTCGCTGGCGAACTCGGGGGCGCTTGCGACATCCGGCATGGTGACGCTTGATGGTGCGGTGTTCGGGATGTTGACGGCACCGTTTGCGCTTGCGGGGACGCCGTCATCGCTGGTGTTCAGCCAGCCGGTGACTGCATTCCTGACTTCGCCTGCGATTCCGCCCGTGACGTTTGTGCCAGGGTCGTCGATTACGATCAACGGCGTGGTGATCGCACCGGTCGCCGCGCAAACGGGCCCGACAATCAGCCTGCAGGACCAGCAACTGATTCGCAAAGTATTCCAGGAGCAGCAGCAGATCGTGAACCAGATCAATGTGTCGTCGAATTTTACGCAGTTGACAGCAATCGCATTTACAGGCGGCGGACTGACAATCGGCGGTTTGACGGGTGGCGGGTCGACGGGCGGCGGGCAGGCCGGTGGTGGCTCTACGGGTGGCGGCGGAACCGGCGGCGGTTCGACGGGCGAAGGCACCACGGGCGGAGGCGCGACCGGAGGAGGCGCGGCGCTCAGGGACGAAGGCTCGTCGCCGCGCAAGCGCGGTACCGTGCTCTACCGTTCGGGCAGGTGAAGCATTCATTACGCGCTCGCCCTGCTGCTGTTGCTGCCGTTCGCGGCCGTGGCGCAGGCGCCGAAGGCTCCGGACGCGGCCGAGCTGCGCTTCGACATCGCGCGCTACAGGGTCGAAGGCAATACGCTTCTCCCCGCCGACGAAGTCGAGCGTGCGGTGCAGCCCTTCGCGGGGCGCCAGCGCAGTTTCGGCGACGTCAAGCGCGCGCTCGAGGCGCTGGAGAATGCCTACCGCGGCCGCGGCTACAGCGCGGTGCAGGTCTTTCTGCCCGAGCAGGATCTCGACAAGGGCGAGGTGCTGCTGCGCGTGATCGAGGCGCGCATCCGCAGGCTCGAAGTCCAGGGCAACAAGCATTTCAGCGACGACAACGTGCGCGCGAGCCTGGTCGCACTCGCCGAAGGCACGTCGCCAAACGCGAGCGCGGTGTCGAAGAATCTCGCCATCGTCAACGAAAGTCCCGCCAAGCGGACCGACGTCACGCTGCGCGCCGGAGAGAAGGACGGCGACGTGGAGGCGCTGGTCGAGGTCGCCGACGAGAATCCAAAAAAGTATTTCATCACGCTGGACAACACCGGCACCGGGCAGACCGGCTACCACCGGCTGGGCTTCGGCTATCAGCACGCGAATCTGAACGGGCGCGACGCCGCGTTGACGCTGCAATACGTCACTTCGCCCGAAAAGCTGAAGGACGTCGGCATCTACAGCATCGGCTATCACCTGCCGCTGTATGCGGCGGGCGGCTCGATGGATTTCGTCGCCGGCTACTCGGACGTGAACGCGGGTACCACGCAGACGCCCTCCGGCGCGCTCGCCTTCAGCGGCCGGGGCGGCGTGCTCGGCGCGCGCTTCAACCAGCACCTGGACCGCATCGCCGGCTACGACCACAAGCTCGTCTGGGCGCTCGATCACCGGATGTACCGCAACACCTGCACGCTCGGAGCCTTCGGCGCCGCGGGCTGCGGCACCGCCGGGGCCACCTTCTCGCTCACTCCGTTATCGCTGACCTACGCCGGAACCCTGCTCGGGGAGGCGGCCCAGACCACGTTTTCCGCTGCGCTGTCGGCGAACGCTGGCGGCGGCTCGCACGGCAATACGGACGCCATCGGCCGGGCGCGCTTTGCCGCCAAGTCGCGCTACCAGGTATTGCGCTTCAGCGCCGGCCACGCGCGCGCGCTCGAGGGCGACTGGCAGCTGCGCGCCCGGCTCGAAGCCCAGCACACCGATGAAGTGCTCGTGTCGCCGGAGCAGTTCGGCATCGGTGGCGCGAATTCGGTGCGTGGGTTCCTGGAGCGCGAGCGCGCCGACGATCGTGGGCACAGCGGCTCGCTGGAAGTCTCTACGCCGGACATGGGTGCGCGTCTCGATTGGAAGGATTTGAGCCTGCGATTGCTCGCGTTCTACGACTTCGGCCGAACTTCGAAAGTAAATCCTCAACCCGGAGAACAAGTGCATAGCGGTGTCGCAAGCGTGGGCTTGGGCATACGCCTCGCTCAGCAGAAGGCTTTCTCTCTGCGCTTCGACCTGGCCAACATACGCGATCCCGAGGGCACGCGCGTCCGGGACCACTGGCGTTTCGCGCTCGGCGCGGTGGTTTCGTTTTAGAGCGAGCTTGCGGGCTCGGAAGCGGCGGTGCGCTGACGCTCAGCCGTCGAGCTCCGGGTAGTGTCGGAAGATGCCTTGCTGGTTGAACGGGATGCGCCGCTCCGAGGCGAGATAGTTCGCGATGCGCGGACGCGCTTCGACGCGACGGTGCAGCGCAAGCAGCCGCGGGTACTTTTCTTCCTGCAGTGCCATGGCGCGCGGAAAAGCGTAACGCAGGCCGGCAACCATCTGAAACAGCGACAGGTCGGCGTAGCTGAGGGTCTTGCCCGCAAGAAAGCCGCCCGCGTTGCGTGAGAGCACGCGTTCAAAATAATTCATGAATTTCGGCAGTCTCGCATTTCTGAAATCCGCGGCGCGCTGCTTCGCCTCGCGCTTCTGCTCTTCGTAGTACAGGCCGCTGCCGATCGGATGGTGCGTGTCGTGGACTTCGGCGAGCCAGTCGGCCATCGTCAGCTGAAGCTGGTGCACCCATAGGCGGCCTGTTTCGCCTTTCGGCGCGAGTTTCAGCCGCGGGCCCAGATAAAGAAGGATGTTCGCCGTCTGCGAGAGGAGCACTTCGCCCGCCTTGAGGATCGGCGGTGCGAACGCAGGGCGCTTGAGCGCGGCACTTTCGAGCTGGCCCATCAGCGCGCGCATGCCCTTCGGCCTGCGCGCAACATCGACGTAGTCGGCGCCCGCGTCTTCCAGTGCGAGCCGTACGAATTCACCGCGTCCCTGTATCGAGGGCCAGTAATAGAGCTCATAGCGCATGCCTGTTCACTCCTGTCAGGGTTGCCGATCCTGCTGCCGTTCGGGTGGGCGCTCGGGCGGGCGGCCGCGGCCCGCGGCGGAAGCGCTCATGCTGGATGTGTACAGCGTCGGCACCGTGCCGGCAAGCATTCCGTCAGCCATCGTTCGTTGTGCGCCGCTAAGGCCGTTATAGAGCCGTTTGGCGGCGTCCGCCAGGTCTTCCATCGCGGTGAGGCGATTTCGTACGATGTCGATCTTGCTTTCGATCTGCTGGAGCGCGCTGCCGCCGACGGGGACGCTTGCGCCTCGGCTCAGGTCGTCCAGCAGGCTGAGGACCCTGTCTTCGTAGGCGCTCCAGGATGGGGCCTGTTCCGGAGACAGCCTCAATGCGAGACGCACTTCGGTGAGTTGCATGCGGACCTGGTCGTTTCCACTCATGCGCGCGACTTCGGTTGCGGGTTGGCCTGGACGCGAGCCCTTATCGGCGCCGCCGCTGCCGCCCATTCCTCCGCGCCGCATGCCTCCGCCCCCGCCGAATTGAGCGGACGCCTCGCCGGCGATGGCGAGTGCCACGAAGAGAACCAGTATCGGGTGGAACCATTTCATCGGATGCTCCAGAGGGAGGGCGGGCAACGAATTCTCGCCGCTGGCGTGCGAGCTGGGTGTTTCCATTTGTAACATCGACCGACAGACGTTGAAGATGGAAATACACCTACAATCTTCCATCCAATCATCGATGGCGGATATCCATGAAGCGGATGCGCGCGAACGGACTCGATTTTGCGTACGTGGAAGAAGGGGATGGGCCGCTTGTGATCTTGCTTCACGGTTTTCCTGACACAGCCCGTTCCTGGAACTACCAGATTCCGGCGCTGGCCGCCGCCGGCTACCGCGCAGTCGCCCCCTACCTGCGCGGGTATTCTCCGACCGAGATCCCGCGCGACGGATTTTATGACAATGCCACTCTCGCGACCGATATCGCTGAACTGATCCGGGCGCTGGGAGGCGGCAAGCCGGTACATCTGGTCGGCCAGGATTGGGGGGCGAGCATCACGTACGGGGTGCTTGCCGCTTTCCCCGAACTTGTCCACCGCGCGGTCGTGATGGCGGTCCCGCACCCGGCGCAGGTCGTGAAGCGCATGCTGGATGCAAAGCACGTCCACCGCTCTTTTCATTGGTGGTTCTTCCAGATACCCGATCTGCCTGAAAAGGCGCTCGCCGCGAACGACTTTGCGTTTGTCGACTACCTGTGGAACTACTGGACCGCGCCCGGCTATCAGGACGCGGCGCATATCGCCGAGATCAAGGCCATGCTGAGGGAACCCGGCGTACTTGCGGCGACGCTCGGCTATTACCGGGCCATGCTTGACCCGCGCAAAGGCGATCCGCGCCTCGACAGGATGCGGCCGGCCATGGACAGACCGATCGCGGTTCCGACGCTGGCACTGTGCGGCAGCGATGACCTGCGCGCCGAACTGATGACGGATCAGGCGCAATACTTCCGCGGCGAATACAGCTACCAGGTCGTGGCCGGTGCCGGCCACTTCCTCCACCGCGAGAAACCAGCGGAGGTGACGCGGCTCGTCCTCGGATGGTTGGGCACCCCCCAGGCGAGCGTCGGCTCGGGAGCACTGGCCTGATCGTCCGGTCCTCGCTGCGAGACTTCCAGCAAACGATGAGCCCTACGCTCAACGCCGTCGGCAGCCGTTACGACCGTGTCACGATCCCCACCATCTGGGTGGCGTTCGCGCTGTCGCTCATTCTGCACGCTGTTGCGCTGTGGGGCTGGCTGCCGAAAGTGTTCGTGCTGCCATTCGAGGACCCGAAGCAGGGCAAGCCAAGCGGCTCGCTCTCGGTCCGGCTCGCGCCGCCTCCGGCGCCCGCGATGCAGGCGCAACGGGCGCCAGCTCAAAGGACTTCACCACCCAAGGCCGAACCGCAACGACCGTCGGCACCACGCGTCCTCGCGCTCGAGCGTCCGTCTCCTTCCACGGCAACGCCGCCACCCGCCGAAACCGCGAGTCCGCCTCCGGCGGCAATGCGTCCACCAGCTTTCGACGACCTCGCGTCCTATATCGAAGCGCGCCGCCGTTCGCGCGAGCCCGTGCCCGCACCGCCGCCGTCGCAGGGAAGTCCGCCGGTACCGCAGCCGGCCGAAACCGAAAAGGAGCGCCACAACCGTATCGTCGCCGCCAACCTCGGGCTGAACCGCACGCCCAGCTTCGGTGCCGAGCGCGAGCACGGCGGCGGCATCTTCCAGATCCATCGCATGGGTTACAGCGACGCCGAATTCCTCTTTTTCGGCTGGAACAAGTTCATCAACCGCAATGCGCAGCAGATGATCGAAGTCCGCCGCGGCGACAACGCGACCATCGAGATCGCGGTGGTGCGCAGGATGATCGCGATCATCCGCGAACACGAGAGCGGCGATTTCGTGTGGCAGTCGCAGCGTCTCGGCCGCGACCTCAAGCTCTCCGCCCGGATGTCCGACAACGCCGGGCTCGAGGAGGTCATGATGCGCGAGTTCTTTCCCGACTACCGTTCTCGCTAGACAGGAAGGGGTACGGGGGAACCTGGGTTCCCCTGTAACTCAGGAAAGGGTACGGGGGAACCTGGGTTCCCCTGTAACTCGCGGCCAGGGCGGTTCACGGCGTCCCGCTCGCGGCCGTCAGCGCGGAAGCGCCCGCGAGCTTCGCGCCGCGGAGCCCGGCGATCAGTGATTCCGATGATCGTCTGAACTCCTGCGACCACGAACCGTCATCGAGTCCGGCGGGTGCAATGGCCAGACTCAGGGCGACATCGCGCGAGCTGAAACCCGCAACCTGCAGCAGCTTGAGCGCAATCGCATCGGCTTGCCTGGCCTGCCGGTCACGACCGCTGTTGACGGCGAGTTCCGATCCGATCGTCGAAGCCGCGCTCTTCAGCAAGCCGCTCCCCGGAACCAGAATGTTCATCACCACGGAGGCGGCAATGCTGAGCGATGAATTCTCCTCGTGGTGAAGCGCGATCACGTGGCCCATCTCGCGCGCAATCACGAAGGCGAGCCAGTCGTCGTAGGGCTGGGTGGCGCCGAGCGCGGCGTTGAGCGCGATCAGGCCGATGGCGCTCGAGACGCTTCCCGGTTCGTCTCCGGCGACGACATGGATGTCGAACCCGCTGTACGCGAGACCGGGAATGCGCTGCGCGAGATCGGGATACAGATCGCGTGCTGCGTATTGCAATGCGTCGGCGACCCGCCGCACCTGTGCCGCGAACGGCGTCAAGGCGACGGAAGCCGCATTCCGCGGGGTTGCGCAGGCCGGCATTTCGGCGCATGCCGCCGGCTGCCGCAGGCCGGTGGAAAGCATGAAGGTGATATCGGAATGCGCGGCGGCAAGCGGCAGGCCGGACGTTCTTTCGGGTTCGTCTGCGGGTGCGGTGGCGCAACCGGCCGCGCCAGCGCAGGTCGCGGCAAGGACGATACGCAGGAATCTTGCAAGAGTCATCGACTGCATTCTCATAGGGCTGCCGGGGATCGCACGCGAACCCCGTCCCGGTCCTTCCGGCTCGCTGTGTCGATCCTAGGCTGACGACGCTGGGAATGCCCGCCGAGGACGGGCCAAAAACCGGTTCAAATCGCCGGCTGGCCGGCCCGGGAAGTTCCACGGCGTTTCAGTCCGAGCGTGGAATCGCGCTTGTCTGATCAGCGCGAACGGATACAGTATCAGCAGGATTGAATGGAGGGAAACCTCATGGCAGGACCGTATTGCGAGGAATTCCGGCTCGAGGGCACGATGATCGATCGGCCGCATCTGCGCTCTGCGCGCCGGATGCTCGGCGCGGAGTAGCGCGATGCCCGGCGCTCTGGACGGCGTGCGCATCGTCGACATGACGGGGGTCGGGATGGGCCCCTGGGCCACGCAGATGCTCGGCGACATGGGTGCGGATGTGATCAAGATCGAGACCGCCGATGGCGACGTGTTCCGCCACGTGACGCCGCAGCGGCATCACGCAATGAGCCACGCCTACCTCAATTTCAATCGAAACAAGCGCAGCGTGGTGCTCGATGCGAAAGCGCCGGAAGGGCGCGAGGCGATTCTGCGTCTGGTGAAGCGCGCCGACGTGTTCATCTCGAACGTGCGCAGCGCCGGACTGCGCCGCCTGGGTCTCGATTACGAGAGCCTGCGCGAGATCAATCCGCGGATCATCTATTGCGGCTGCTATGGCTATTCGGAGGCCGGTCCGTATGCCGGTCGTCCGGCCATCGACGACACCATCCAGGCGGCGTCCGGCGTGGCCTGGTTCCAGGGCGTGGGCGCCGAAGCGCCGCGCTACGCCAATACAGCGCTCGCGGACAAGGTGCTTTCGCTGTTCATTTCCAATGCCATCAGCACCGCGCTCTACGCGCGGGAGAAGACCGGCAAGGGGCAGGCGATCGAGGTGCCGATGTTCGAGTGCATGGTGTCCTTCATGATGCCCGAACACCTCGCGGGGCTCACCTTTTTGCCGCCCGAGGGACCCGCAGGGTATACGCGCATGCTCGATCCCTACCGCAAGCCGTTCCGCACCAGGGACGGCTATATCAGCGCGGCCCCCTATACCAACCTGCAATGGCGGAGCTTTTTCAAGCTCGCCGGGCGACCGGAGCTTGCCGACGATCCGCGTTTTCGCACCCAGGTCGATCGCAGCAGGCATTTTGGCGAGCTGTACCGTTTCGTCGAGGAGACGCTCGCGAATCGCACGACGGCGGAGTGGGCGGCTGCGCTGGAGAAGGCCGACATCCCTTTCGCGCCCGTGAATTCGGTGCAGGACCTGCTCGATGATCCGCACTTGCGGGCAATCGGTTTCTGGCAGGAGTTCGAGCACCCGTCCGAAGGCCGCGTGCGCGCAGCCGGAATTCCCGTGAACTACTCCGAAACCCCCGGTTCGATCCGGCGCCACGCGCCGGGCCTCGGCGAGCACACGGACGAGGTGCTGCGCGAAATCGGGTTGAAATGACGATTTCCTTGCATGCCCATGCCAGCGACAGGAGTCCCCATGCGTAGCGCAACGATTGCCCTTTGCCTTGCGGCGCTGATCGGTGCGGCGGAAGCAATCGCCCAGCAGTACCCCGTCAAGCCCGTCCGCTTCCTCGTCGGTTTCTCGGCAGGCAGCACGATCGACACGGTCTCGAGGGTGGTGCTCGAGGAGATACGCAGGAGCACCGGTGCGACGATCGTGGTCGACAACCGGCCCGGGGCGCTCGGGTTGATCAGCACGGACCTGGCAGCGAAGGCTGCGCCCGACGGCTATACGCTTACGGCCAGCTCGAGCGCGACGAACTCGTCGGGACCCCAGCTCGCGAAAACGGTGCCCTACGATCCCGTCAAGGACTTCACCCACATCGGCGGCGTATTCCGGTTCGATCTGATGCTGGTCGTCAATCCGGCGCAGGGTTTCCGGACGGTGCACGAACTGATCGCCGAGGCGAAGAAGAATCCCGACAAGCTCACCTTCGGTTACGGCTCGGCGACAGGGCAGGTGGCCGCGTCGAGCTTCAACCGGGCCGCGGGGATTCAGGCGCGTGGCGTCCCGTACAAGGGACAGCCGCTGGCCCTGAACGACCTGATGGGCGGGCAGATCAATTTCGTCGCCGCGGACATCGGAGCGCTGATGTCGCTCGTACGGGCGGGCAAGCTCGCTGCGCTCGGCGTGTCCTCGAGCAAGCGCTCGAGCATCCTGCCGGCAGTCCCGACCTTCGCCGAGCTGGGCCTCAAGGACGTGGAACTTTCCGGCTGGTTCGGCATGTCGGGCCCCGCAGGGCTTTCGCCCGAGACCACCGAGTGGTGGGCACGGAACATCTCCGCGGCGCTCGCAAGAAAGGAAATCATCGAACAGTTCCGCGCGATGGGGGTCGAGCCCGATCCGCAGACCGGCAAGGCGTTCCAGCAGTTCGTGCGCGAGCAATACGATGTCTGGGGCAAGCACATCCGCGCGGCGGGCATCGAAGCGCAATGAGTTGACGGGTTCGCGTTTCCGGTCTTGTCACTGAGATCGGGAACGCGATACCTATTCCACCTTCGACCGGACCTGCTTAGCATGTAGGTGAGCGCCGGGAGGCTCTTGAAGGAGGATGACCATGTTGCGCAAAATTCTCTTTACGCTGTTCGCCTGCCTTGCACTTGGCCCCTGGGGCGCACCCTGGGGCCAGGCTTATCCGAACAAGCCGGTGCGCGTCATCGTCCCCTTCGGCCCCGGCGGGCCGGACGCAGTCGCCCGCATTCTCGGCGCGCAGCTCTCGATTCAGACGGGGCAGTCCTTCGTAATAGAAAACAAGCCAGGCGCGAACGGAATTCTCGGCGCGGAGTCCTTGGCCAAATCGGCTCCCGATGGCTATACCTTCATGATTACCTCGTCGGGCTTCGTTACCGCCCCCAGCATGTACCGGAAACTCCCCTACGACACTGAGAAAGACTTCGCGCCGGTGACCAACCTGGTGGAGAACCCGGGCATCTTCGTCGCGGTCAATCCGGGCGTGCCCGTGCGCAGCTTGCAGGAGCTGATCGATCTCGGGCGCAAACCCGAGAGCAAGCTGTCGTTTGGTTCGCCCGGTGTAGGCAACACGCTTCACCTGTCGGGCGCGCTGTTCAACGCCCGTGCCGGAACGAACCTGCTGCATATTCCCTACAAGGGCGCTGGGCCGGCAGTTGCGGCTGCGATGTCGGGCGAAACCCAGGTGATGTTCTCCACACCGCCTGCCGTGCTCGCGCAGCTCAGGGCGGGAAAGCTGCGCGCGCTTGCCTATAGCGACAGCAAGCGCCATCCGCTGCTCCCCGATGTGCCGACGGCGGCTGAAGCCGGGCTGCCGAGCTATCAGCATCACGGCGGTTGGTTCGGCATGTTCGCCCCCGCCAATACTCCTGCGGAAATACTCAATCGCATCCAGGGCGAGGTACGCAAAGCGTTTGCCAACGCGCAATTCCGCGAACGACTTGACGTTCTCGGCGCCGACCCGGTGGCCGATGCACCGGCCGATTTCAAGCTGTTTGTCAGTGCGGAAATAAAACGCTACGCCGAAATGGTGCGTCTCGCCGGGATACAGCCTGAATAGGCGGGCACGTGAAGGGGTCGGGTCTCTGCCTCGCTTTCCTGCAACCACCGTTTTCGGGAAAGGCGAAATTCCGGCCTCGACCGATTCCAGAGATTTGAGCGTAGACTGAATTCCGACTCGGATTGACTGGTCTTTCCGCCTGCTGATCCCGGTGCTTGTCCTGGTTCGCAACGACCAGAGGGGGATCAGATGGAAAGGCGCGACACCTTACTTTTACTCATTGCGCTCGGCGCCCCGCTTCGGCTGACCGCACAGTCGGCGCTAAAGGTGCCGCGGATCGGTGTGCTGATCGTCGGCACCTCGGAGTCGTCTGGCCATGTCGTGCAAGCCTTTATCAAGGGTATGACCGAACTTGGCTATCAGGACGGCAAGAACGTGCGCTATGAGCTCCGCTATGGCGACGGAAGCAGCGAGCAGGCCGAAAGGAACGCCCGCGAGCTGGTCGCAGCTAAGGCTGACTTGATCTGGGCGCCCTCAACGGTGGCCGCCACGGAGGCACAGAAGGCGACACTGTCACTGCCAATCGTCTTCGCGCTCTCAGCCGACCCGGTCGCCGCCGGCTTAATCCGCAGCTTGCCTCGGCCCGGGACCAATGCCAGCGGAATCTCGCTGATGTCCGCGGAGATGGGTGCGAAACGCGTCGAAATCCTCACTGAGACCTTTCCGAAGCTCAGGCGCGTGGGCGTGCTGCACAATCCAGGCGACTCGGCGAGTGCCGCCCAACTTCCTTTCGTGCGGCAGGGCGTGCGGGCCTTTAGCAAGGAACTGATGGTGGTCGAGGCGCGCGCGCCGGAGGAGTTCGCCACGGCGCTCGCCAAGCTCGCCGCGTGGCGCGTGGACGCGCTGGTCATAATGGAAAGTGTGCTGTATTTCGCCCACAGAAAGACGCTAATGGACAAGGTGGCGAACTACCGCTGGCCGACGATAACCAATTCCAAGGAATACGCGGAGGCAGGTGGGATCCTCGCGTATGGTACCGATTTCGCGGACAACTGCCGCCGCAGTGCCGTCTACGTGGACAAGATCCTGAAGGGTGCCAAGCCGGGCGACCTTCCGGTGCAGCAGCCGACCACGTTCGAGTTCGTGATCAATCTCAAGGCCGCCAAGGCCATGGGCTTGGCGATTCCCAAGGCCATGCTGCTGCGCGCCGACCGTGTGATCGAATGACGACGCGGCGGAATGCGCTCGCCGCGCTTGCGCTGGGTTTGCTGGCGATGCCGCTGAGAGCTCTTGCTCAGCAATCAATCAGGAGTTAACGAATTGGTTTCCTCGCCGCGCTTTCGCGCTCGACAAGACGGCGGACGCGTTCTTTGATGAGCATGTAACGCGGATCGAAAAGGAAAGGAGAAAGAGCGATGGCTAAGACATTGGAACAGAAAATGATGGCTCTGAGCCCGGCGCGGCGCAAGAAGGTGGAAGCGCGCACGGCTGAGCTGATCGAAGATGAAAAGTCGCTTTGCGACCTGCGGCGCGCCCTGGCGCTGACGCAGGAGAAGATGGCCGAGGAACTCGGGATCGGGCAGAACGGTATCTCGCGCCTTGAGAAGCGTAGCGATTTACTGATCTCAACGCTTCGCGGGTATGTCGAGGCAATGGGAGGGAAGTTGCGGCTGGTCGCGGAATTCCCCAATCGCCAGCCTGTGATGCTGAGTGGCTTGACAGCTGTAGAGGCCGGAGTGCTTACTGGTGCGCGCCGCAAGGGCGAGAAATCAGGCCGCAAGGGCAGGGCGACGTAGCGATGCCTGCGTTCTGAATTGCAGACTTATGGGGTACTGGATTCCTTGGTCTAAGAAAGTGCGCGCAAATTTGAATGCCGTCATTCGATCTTGATGTTCGCCTCGCGTATGACCCTGGCCCATTTGTCGACTTCGGACCGGATGTACGCGGCGAACTCTTCGGGCGTATTCGCCACCGCGTCAAAGCCCAGTGCGGCGAGGCGCTCCTTCACCTCCGGCAGCGCGACCGCCCGCACGATCTCGCGATGCAGCCGCTCGACGATCTCGCGCGGCGTCCCCGCGGGAAGCAGCACGCCCTGCATGGTTTCGGCCTCCTGGTCCGGCGCGCCCGATTCGGTCATGGTCGGCACGTCGGGCAGCGTCGCCGAGCGCCTCGCGCCCGTTACCGCCAATGCCCGCAGTGCACCGCTCTTGACATGCGGCATCGCCGGGGGCAGCGCAACGAACGCGATCGGCGTCTGGTTTCCCACGGCCGACGCGACCGCCGGTCCCGCGCCGTTGAAGGGCACGTTCACGATATCGAGTTTGAAAGTGAGCCGGAACAACTCGCCCGACAGATGCGGAGTCGTCCCGGTGCCGGGCTGCGCATAGTTGTGCTTGCCCGGATTCCCCCTCACCAATGCGACCAGTTCCTGCGCGTTTCTCGCAGGAACGGACGGGTGCACCACCAGCACGTTCGGGGACGCCGCAGCCACCGTCACCGGCGCGAAGTCCTTGTGGGGATCGTACCCGGCCTTCGCGTACAGGCTCGGATTGACCACATAGCTGCTGCTTGCGAGCAGCACCGCGTAGCCGTCCGGCGCAGACTTCGCGACCAGGTTCATGCCGATGTTACCGCCGGCCCCGGCGCGGTTCTCCACCACGAACTGCTGCCCGAAGCTCTCGGAAAGTTTCTGTGCGAGTATGCGCGCCATCACGTCGGTCGGACCACCGGGGGCGAACGGGACGATGATGCGCACGGGACGCGCCGGCCAGGTCTGCGCATGGCTCGCTCCGGCGAAGAGCAACGCTGCACCGCAGACGATGCTGCACGCGAGAACACGTGACACAGATTTCATGAAGGCGTACCTCGGAGATTCGGCGATGGTATCATCGCCCCGCCGCTCCGGGCAGCGTGAACCGGCGCAAACGCGCACAACAGGAAACCCCATGCCCACCACCAATATCCTCGCCCGCAAACTGACCCGGCAGGACCTTCGCGACGCCGCGGAAAAATACAAGAACTGGGGCAAATGGGGACCCAGCGACGAAATCGGCACCCTCAACTTCACCCGTCCCGAGGACATCGTCGCCGCGGCGCAACTGGTGAAAAAGGGCAAGGTCATCTCCCTTGCGCTCAATTTCGACCAGCACGGCCCGCAGGGCGCGAAGAGCAAGTACCCCGCCCTGGGGCGCATCAACCCGCTGCACGTGATGCTGCGCACCGGAACCGATGCCTATTCCGGCGTGCTCGACCAGCGCGGCATCCGCGCCGCCGACGACATGGTGGTGATGCCCTTGCAGTGCGGCACGCAATGGGACGGCCTAGGCCATATATTCTACGAAAACAACATGTGGAACGGCTACGACTGCAGGGAAGTCACGAGCGCCGGCGCGCAGAAATGCGGCATCGAGAAGACCAAAGACAAGATGGTGGGCCGGGGCGTGTTTCTCGACGTTCCGCGCGCGTTCGGGAAGGAGGCGCTGGAGGACGGCTACGCGATCACCGGCGCGGACCTGGACAAGACCGCCGCGGCGCAGGGCGTCGAGGTCAGGCGCGGCGACTACGTGATCGTGCGCACTGGCCAGATGGAAACGAAACTCGCCGCGGGAAGCTGGGACGGCTATCCGGGCGGGGACGCGCCGGGTTTTTCCTTCGAGACCCTGGGGTGGATCCAGCGCAAGGAAATCGCCGCCCTGGCGAGCGACACCTGGGGCTGCGAAGTGCGCCCGAACGAGTCCGAGCCCGGGATCAACCAGCCTTGGCACTGGATCACGATTCCGATCATGGGCCTGACGATGGGCGAGATCTTCTACGTCGCCGATCTCGCCCGCGACTGCGCCGAAGACAAGGTGTACGAGTTCATGTTCGTCGCCCCGGCCATTCCCATTACCGGCGCGGTCGGTTCGCCGACGAACCCGCTCGCCATCAAGTAATCAGAGGTCGTTGTTCCGTGCGAGGCGGGGCAATTCGCCAGAGGCGGCTCGGAGCTTCGTCAGCAAGGACTCGAGAACGTCTTTGGAGCACCTTTGCCTGTCAAGGGCGTCGCAAGTGACTCGAAAAAGCCTAAGCGACCTTCTTACCTTGACCCGCCTGCTGTTTCAACGAATCGCTCGCCGCGGCATCGTTCGCTTCCGCGATTTCGGTCGCCTGCTTCGCGGCCTGCATGAAGGAGTCGTAGGCTGCGTTGGCGGCGGCGATCATCTGCTTGACCGCAGTCACGGCGACATCGGACCCGGCGGGCGCGTCGCGCCCGTCCTTGTCGAGCAGCGACACGAGTTTCTCGTTCCATTCGGCGACGCGGCGCTGCGCGATCTGCGAGAAATCCGCATTTGACTGGACGGCGACTTCGTACATGCTCTTCGAGTCGGCAATCGCCTTCTCGATTGCGGGCTGGGCGAAGGTCGTCTGCAGTTTCACGAACTCTTGGAGGTCCTTGGCACCGACGAGGGCGCGCGCGTTGGCGATTGATCCCTCGAACGCGGCCTTGACGGTGATTGCATTCAGGTTGACCAGTCTTTGGATGGTGCTGAACTGGAACGCGGCAACCGACAGAATCGCATCGACAGCCGCCGTGTTGACGGATTCGATTTGTTCCGGGGTCACGTGAAGGCGTTTGCCCTCAATGGGAAGTCGCATTGCCAAATCAAAGACGGTCTTCGAGGTTTCCTGCAGCGTCGAACTGATTGCTCCGGCATCGACGGCGCGCTGTACGACAAAATCGTGCAGAATCTTGAAGGGGCCGACGGCATCGGCAGCAGCGGCTTGCAGACTCTTGGCGATTTCGAGCTGAACGTTCATCAGGGCCAGTACGCCCTGCGATGTAGTATTGCCAAATGCGAGCGCCGCATCTGCAGCGGCACGGTTGAACCCGAGGAGTTGAATCGGCAATTCACTCTGAAGCTGCGAAACAGGACCAAACGATTCGGCGATGTGTTCACTCGCGGCGCTATTCGCTTCGGTTGAACTTCCGGCAGCTGAATTCACAAACGCCGATTCTTCAACAGAAAAGGGGTCAACAGCTCTCGAGTGCGTCAGATCCTTAGCGATTTCCTGAAGAGGGTCTTCCTCCAATGGAGCACCGTCCCGGGCTAACAGATCCTCAAAGAATCGCTCAACGCTGTCCTCTGGAAGAGTCGGAAGAATATCACGAAGAAAAATATCAACTGCCACTTGATCGTTCGGATCGACGTTCGCATACCGAGCTGCAAGCTCACCATAGACCCTCATCGGTGTGGGCATATGACTCCTCCGACTAACTATCGGAATTGGTCCAAGCTGCGCGACGCGAAGTATGCGCCGGCCGTCGTGTAATAGAAGTACCGACCGTCATTCGCAACAATGATACGCCGAATCCCCGGGGGGAGTTTTGCGTCCGCAGCCAGGTTCTTCATTCCGCGGCTTTCGTACCATTGAAACAGCTTGGTTCCCCCCTTCGGGTCCGCGTGAAGACCCACGCGGCCCCGTAGGCCGTCCTTGAATGAGCGTGTGACCGCTGTGTCGAGGGCCACTGTCCCAAGCATCTTCGGTATATCGCTCAGCGCCAGCTGCGTCGTGGTCTGGTCTTCCGGTCGCAGGCCTGCCAGTACTGATTTCGGCGCATCCGCCATGTACCAGAGATACACTGCGCTCTCTGCATGATCGTTCAATGCAGGGTAACGGCCAGCGAGTTGGACGAGCGCGCACGGAAGCAACAAGGGGTCGTCCTTCGGGACGATGCAAATGGCAAAGCTTACGGGCTTTTGGCGCGTCACTCGTGCAACCGCACGCGTGACCCAGTAGATTCTTCGCCAATCCCAATCGCGATCCGCACGATCTGTGAGTTTGTTGATCTCGGGCTGAATATGCCTGTGCCACCAAACTACGTATCGTTCAAATTCCTCAGCCTCCGGACTCTCTAACGAGTCAAGGATGCGAAACCGCACTCGCCCTCCGACAGCGGAGGGAGCTTCCTTGACGTACGATACGTCACCGAAAATTCTTTTTGGCATAGACTCCCGCTTGGGTTCGTGTTTCTATCGAGACCGACGACTCTCGAGCGAGTCTGTAGTTTGGGGCGTACGCTTTGCCTGACAGTTTCAACGAGGCTGGCTCGATTGAGCAGCCGCCCCCAGCCGCTCCAATCCCTCGTCAACGGATATGGCGGGCGAGTAGCCCAGGTCCCGCCGCGCGGCCGAAATGTCGAACCAGTGCGCGGTGGACAATTCGCGCACGAGAAAGCGCGTGAGGCGCGGCTCCGACGGATCGTTCGCGAGTCGGTGCCTGGTTTCGAATCCCCACGCGAGCGCCAAGGCAAGCCACGCGGGCACCGTGCGCGTAACCTGCGGAGCGCCAGCGGCATGCAGGAGGCGGTTCACCATTTCCCACATCGGAACGGGTTCACCTTGCGAGATGAAATACACTTTGCCCGCGATGACCGCCCCGGGAGAAAGACGATCCGCCGCGAGCATGTGCGCGTCCGCGGCGTTGTCCACATAGATGGTGTCGATCAGGTTCGGGCGCGAGCCGATGCGCCTTAATTGGCCCGCTTTCGCGCGCGCGACCATGCGTGGAAGCAAGTGGTTGTCGCCCGGCCCCCAGATCAGGTGCGGACGCAGGCACACGGTGGCGAGTTGCGCATCGTTCGCAGCACGCACCGCCTGTTCGGCAAGCGCTTTCGTTCTCGGGTAGTGCGCTTCGAAACGGGCAGGGTAGGGCACCGATTCATTCACTCCCTCCATGTCGCGCCCATCGAAGACGGCGCTCGGCGAGCCGGTATAGACGAGCCGGTTCACGCCGTGCCGGCGGCACGCCGCGATGACGTTGTGCGTGCCGATGACGTTCACGCGGTGGTATTCCGCGTATTCGCCCCAGAGTCCCGGCTTGCCTGCGACGTGAAACACGACATCGGAACCTTGCACGGCGGAAGCCACTGCGGCGGTATCGGCCAGGTCGCCTCTGTGCTGCTCGACGCCAAGGACGCGAAGCTCAGGATGTTCATTGCGTGAAAAGCTGCTGACGCTCGAACCGCGCCTGAGCAGGCAGCGCACGATCGCCTGTCCCAGAAATCCACCGCCGCCGGTGACGAGCGCTTTCACTGCAGCCGCTTGCCCGCCCACAGGGCCAGCTTCTCGCGAAAGATCTTCGCGTTATGCCGCACGTCGACGGGGAATGCAGGATGGAACAGGATCGTCTCGATGTCACGCGTATGCTCGTGCTTCGATCCCAGCGCGCGCAGTTCCGCCCGGATCGTCTCCTGCGACTCGTTGGCCGCGGCGGATTCCAGCTCCACGCACAGGACAGGTTGCATTTCGCCGTTTCGCTTCACGCCGGCCAGCGCGGTCCGGAACACCTTCGGATGGGTGTTGAACACGGCCTCGCAGGGAATGGTGAACCGCGTGCCCTGCCGCGTGACCACGCGATGCGCTTTGCGCCCGCAGAACCACAGCCGGCCGTGTTCGTCGATATAGCCGACATCGCCCATGCGGTGGTAAAAGCCGCTGCCGGCCGGATCCTGGATCTTCGCCAGAGTCGTCGCGGACGGATGGTCGAAATACCTTGCCGACGCGTGCCTTGCTCTTACCGCGATTTCGCCGATTTCTCCGTCGGGTAAACCGAAGGCGTCGTCCCAATTTGCGATCGGTTCATCGGTAATCCGGATGATTCTGGC
Organism: Betaproteobacteria bacterium; assembly: GCA_016195915.1. GTDB lineage: Bacteria > Pseudomonadota > Gammaproteobacteria > Burkholderiales > SG8-39 > JADGRQ01. Next base: position 66,592 of record JACPYS010000017.1, read on the forward strand.
AGTCAATCCGGGCACCGGGCGCCCGACACAAACTCCGGCGCCCGCGTCGGTGCGATGGCGCGTTTCGCCGAGGATTTCTTCGCTGCCGATGGACGCGACCGGCAGGCACTCGGTTGCGCCGTATGGCGTGAATACCTGCGCTCCGGGATCGAGCATCGCGGCAAAACGCGCAAGTACCTTGGCCGGCATGGGGGCGCCCGAGGAAATCGCGCGGCGCAATGTGGGCAGCTTGACGCCGTGGTCGCTGCCGTGGCGCCCGATGCGATCGATGAGCGCGGGCGAGCCGAACATGTTCGTGATGCCGAACTTTTCGATGGCTCCGACGATGTTCGACGGATCCACGTTCGCAGGGCGCGTCGGATCCATTTCGGGCACCACCGCTGTCATGCCGAGCGCGGGGCCGAAAAGCGCGAACAAGGGGAAGGTCGCCAGATCCATCTCGCCCGGCTCGATGCCGTAAAGGCTGCGAATCTGCGCAACCTGCGCGCCAAACATCTCGTGCGTGTAGACGGCGCCTTTCGGGGCGCCCGTACCGCCGCTCGTGAACAGGATGGCGGCCATTTCGTCCGGGGAAGGTTCGATGGCCGTGAATGATTTGCCGCAGGGCGCGCGCGCGCGAACATTTCGCAGAGTGTCGCCGCCCCAGAACCATTTCGCGCCCACAGTGACGTTGATGCTGATGCTCTGGCGCGCCCAACCGAGCAGGACGCGCGCCGCGTGGGCCTTTGGAATGGCAATGAAGGCGGCCGGCCGCGCGCGAGCGAGGCAAGCGCCGAGATTGCCGATACCGATGCCGGGATCGATCAGCACGGGCACCGCGCCAAGCTTGAACAGCGCGAAGGTGAGTGCAAAGAAATCCAGGCCCGGCGGCACCATCAGCGCCGTGCGCATGCCGCGACCGATGCCGGCGTATACGAGGCCGTTTGCAAGGCGATTGCTGTCGTCTTCGAGTTCACCGAAGCTGAGTTGTTCGTAGGCGACGGCGCCTTGCGCATCCCGTCCGCACGCGCAGATCACCGCCGGGCGCGAAGGCTGCAGCACGGCCATTTCCGTCAGATGCGCCGCGATGTTCCGCGGTCTTCCTCCCCCTGTGTCAGGCATCGACCGGATGGCGCGCGAAGAAATCCCTGACGAGCGGAAGGATCTCTGCGCCCGCGTCTTCAAGGACGTAGTGGCCCGCGTTCGGAAAGCGGTGCACCTCGGCCGCGGGAAGCAACCTCTGCCACTCTCGCAGAAAGTGCTGGTCGAACACGAAGTCCGCGTCGCCCCACAGGATCAGCACCGGCATCTGGTTGAAGCTGGGCAGCTTCGCCTGCACTTCGCTCACCACACGGTAGCTCGGATCGCCCGGTTTGAGAGGAATGTCCTGCACGAATCGCAGCAGTCCCGTGCGGTCCTGCGGCAACCGGTACGGCCACAGGTACCCTTCCCGCACGCGCTGCGCCATCGGCTGGCAGACGGCCCAGCGCGCGAGCACGCTTACGAACAGCCCGGTGTCGCGGATGATGAGGTCGCCCAGCGGAGTCTTGCGGCACAGCCACAGGGTCAGCGGCAATTTTTTCGCGCTCGGCAGATGAAACGCCGCGGTGTTCAACAGAACCAGACGGCCGATCCTCTCCGGAAAGCGCGCGGCGTAGGCCATGCCGATCATCCCGCCCCAGTCGTGCAGGACCAGCGTCATTCGTCCCTGAACGTCGAGTTGCGCGATCAGCGCGGCAAGGTCCTCGACGCGGCGGCGCAGGCTGTAATCGTAGTTCTCCGCGTCGGGCTTGTCGGACAGCCCGCAGCCGATGTGGTCCGGTGCGATTACGCGGTGTTCGTCCCTCAGGCCGAGCACGAGATTGCGATAGAAAAACGACCAGGTCGGATTGCCGTGCAGCATGAGCACGGCGTCGCCTTCGCCCTCGTCGAGCAGGTGCAGCTTGAAGCCGTTGACGGTCCGAAAGGAACCGGTGAACGGGTAGAGTTCGTTGCGGAAATTCACCACTCGAGCCCCATCATCAGGCAGGTCAGGCCGCTTCCGATGCCGAGGAAACCTACCCTCTCGCCCGCCTTGAGTACACCTCGCTCCTCGGCGATGGCCGCGGTGACGGGCAGCGCGGCGGTGCCCATGTTGCCGAGGAAGCGATAGGTGCTGTAGTCCTTTTCCCTCGGCAACTGCAGTGACCTCAGGATCGCGTCCTGGTGGCCGCTCCCGACCTGGTGGCAGATCACGCGGTCGATTCTCTCCGGCGTCCAGCCCATCGCCTGCAGAAAGATCTGCCACGTTTGCTGGCCCAGTTGAACGCCGTATTTCAGCACCGAGACCGCGTCCGTGGCCATGTACTGGAGGTGCTTCCGGCCGTCATCGGTATCGAGTCCCCATCTGCACAGCCGGTGATGTTCCATTGCGACCCGGGACACCGCGCCGAGCAGGCGATGGCCTCTCGCGCCGCCGAAGGATCCGTCGGTGAGCAGTACGGCCACGGCGCCCGAGCCGCCGGTGAACGTGGCGAGCGCTTCGGCGAAGCGCTCCATGCTCAAGCCATTGTGCAATTCGTCGGTGAGGCGGGAGATCATGATCTCGTTGATCTCCCGTGCCGTTTCGCAGGAAACCACCAGGCCCGCGCGGATCTGTCCGAGTTCGATGCGGTTGGCGATATCGATCATCCCGTTGAGCACGCCCAGGCAGGCGTTGCTCAGGTCGTAGGCCGACGCACCGCCGGTCACGCCGAGCGCGTCGGCCACGGCGCAGGCAGTGGCCGGCTCGAAATTTTCCCGGCACACGCCGGCATAGATCACTACGCCGAGATCGGCGGGCTGGACGGACGTCTTTGCCATCGCCTTGAACGCGGCGGTCGTGGCACCGGCAGACAGACGCGTATGCGGTTGCCACCAGCGGCGCTCGCCGATTCCGGTCCAGGCTTCTAGCTGCCCCGGCTGGAGGTTCAGCTTCTCGTAAACCGGTGCAAGCCGCTCTTCGATTTCCGCGGACGTGACGACCTCCGGGCCGAGTTCGTAGCCCAGCGCAGTGACGAAAACTCGTTTGTATCCAGGTGACATGAAGCGTCAGCCCTCGTGCTGGCGCACGGTGAAATCCTTCATCGCATAGATCACGCGTCCGTCTACCGAAAGATATCCGTCCGCGCGCAGCAGGCGCCGGTTCGCGTCCACCGCGGTGACGACGGCCTCGAGCGTGACTTCGCGATCGGCCGGGATCACCTGGCCGCGGTAAACCCACTCGTGGCGTTCGCCCGTGGCGACGGCCTCCCGCCGCGAGCCCGCCTCAGCTCCCCAGCGCTCGGCGGCAATGAACTTCAGCAATTGCAGCAACGATTCGAGGCCAAGCGAGCCGGGGACCACCGGGTCCTGAAAGAAGTGCGCCTTGAAAAACCACTCGCCGGCGTCCACGCGCCGGGTTGCGCGAATGAACCCCAGTCCCTTCGGGCCGCCATCAGGAATCCAGCATTCGATGCGATCGAGCAAGCGCAACCGTCCCGCCGGAAACGGAGCGGCTTGCGGAAAATCCAGGGAACGGCTGCGCGCGAGTTCGCCGGCCGTAGGCTGGTGGCGCGCGGCATCCTTCAATCCCTCCTGCTTGAGCAATGCGAGCTTCGGGAAGAATCCGAAGTAGGTGTCTCCGGTGTAGATCAGCATGCGGCCCGCACGCACCTCGTAGTCGAAGAACTGGATGATCATGCCTGCCGAACTTGAAGCGCGGGTGAGCTTGACCCGTACAGACAACGTGCCGACGCCTGGCAGCACAGCTGCGAACTGCGTGGCGCTGCCACCGAGGTTGCGGAACGATACATCGACCTCGCTCGTGAGCGCCGAACCCATGTAAGCCGCGAGCCAGCCGCAGGGTTGCAGCGCGATTTCGAGCAGCACCGCGAACGGCATGTCGCCCTGCCGGTTGTCGGCGAAATACCAGGCGTCCGGCGGCACGTCGTATTGCGCCGCGCACTCGCCGCCGGGAACGATTTTCCATGGCTCGGCGCGAATTTCCGTGATGCGGTCGAGGAACTGGTAGGGCGGCCCGGGCAGGCGCGCGATGACGCGATCCCGGTCGAAAATCCTGTAGGGCTCGCCAAAGGCATCCGAGGGCTTTCCCACTGCGAAGGCGAGGATGCGATCGCGGTCGAAGATCGCGGGCTTGTCCGCGGGTGTCCCGGCAGCAGACCATAGAGCGCGGAAAGTTTCCATCGTGGCACCCGCGCAGCGCAGGCTCATGTCGGAGATTTCGACGATGGGCTTGCCGTCCGCGTACATCAGCGCATCGGCGATGACAAACGGTGCGGGCCGGCAGCCGATTTCCTTGACTGAAATTTCGTAAGTCACCAGCTTCGTCGTGTCGAGCACCTGGCCGCGGCACTTCAGACGGCTGGCGACCCCCGGCAGCGGCTCGAGAACCACCTGGCCTTCCTCCGCAATCCAGCCGAGCCGCAGCATGAACACGCGCAGCGTGTGCAGGCAGCACTCGAACATCAGCGTTCCCGGCATCACGCGGTCGTCCACGAAGTGGCAGGTGAGAAACCAGTCGTCGGGACGAATGTCCGCTTCCCCGATGACGATGCCCAGCCCGAAGCGCCCGCCGGCCGGGTCGAGATGCGCGATCCGGTGCACCAGCTTCATCTGTCCGCCGGGCAGCGTGACCGGTCGCATCCCCGCAAGTCCGGCAAATGCTTCGCCGAAGCATCCGGCGAGGTCACCCGCACGCAGCGCGTCGAGTTGTTCGGCGGAATAGCGTTCGATGCCGGTGCGCGTGAAGTCCTCCCACTCGGCTGCGCGTTTTCCCGCTTTCGGTTCGAGGTCGAGCGCTGTACGCACGACTCCCTTGCCCGCAGCCAGTTCCTCGCGGGAGAAGAATCCGGCGCAGCCTTCAGTCATGCTGAGCAGCGGCTCACCGCCGAGCGTCGCCTCGAAACCGAACCGGAACAGCCAGGTATCGTTCTGGCGGAAGAAGTCTTCGATGCGGATGTCATAGCGGATGACTTCGTGCGCGCCCGGCAGGCCGCGATGAAAGCGGACTTTGGCGTCGAGCAGGCGATACATCGAGCGGCCGCGGGTCTGAAAGTCGATGCCGAGATAACCCGAAAGGAACAGATCCGCCTGACCCGCTTCAACCGCGATGCACGTCGGTATGCGCCCGCAGTCGAGATACCAGGCGCCGGGATGGATATCGTGTTCCGTCACTACGCGTCCGTGCGTCATGGAGAGCGGTTCGCCGTGGATCTCCAGGATCCGGTCCACCAGCATCAGCGGTTCGTCCGGCAGACGCACGCGCGTCGGGAAGGAATCCGCCTCGGCGAATTTCGGACCCAGCACGCGGCCAACGCGACCGCGGCCGAACTCGAGGCAGGCTGCGCGCTCGAGCGAGCGCGGAATTTCGGCCGTCAGGGCGGGCGCTCGTGCGATTGGCGCCGCCGGCGGCGCGAACCGCTCGGGCGCAACGGCCTGCTCGGCGACGGCGACGCCGGTCCTGGCGGCCTGCTCGAGCAGGCCGACCTGGGCCGCAACCGCCTGCGCGAGCGTCGCGGAGAGATCCTGCGAAAATCTCAAGTAGGCTTCATGCGCCTCGATCGTCGCCTGTTCCGAAGCGCTCATCGCCACGAGCACGGCGTGGCCGAAGTCGTGCTCGGCCAATTCTTCCGGCGCCGATTGCGCCGGCGGTGCGGGTGCCGCGAACGGCGCGCCCGTGATGGACACGGTCACGCATTTTTCAGACGCTCCCGAAGACGCGCGGGGCCGCGGTTCGACATCAGCATCTCCGCCGTAGTGCATCGCGAGGTCGAGCGGCACACCCTCGGCGTGGAGTTGGCCCAGCGTGCGCAGAAAATGCGTCACCGGATTCGGACTCGCGATGGCGAGCGACTTTGCGAAATGCGCCCGGCCTTCGAGTATGTTGCCGATCATGCGGCTGCACGAGTTGCCGGGACCGACTTCGATGAACGTCCGCACGCCGGAGTCGTACGCGGCGCATATGATGCGCGGGAAATCGACCGTATCCATCGCCTGCGCTTCAATGGCGTTCGCGGTCGCTTCGCGCTCCGGCACGTACGCGCGACCCAGGGCGCAGCTGTAGAACTCGACGCCTGCGGGTGGCTTCGTATCGAAGCGATGCAGTTCGCGATAGGCGTCCCGTACCGGTCGCGCGAGTTCGCAATGCACAGTGCTCACCCCCTGCAGGGGGAACCACAGGCAGGCGAGGGTGGCGACGACTTGTTCGACCGCAGTTCGGTCCCCGCCAATGACGCATTCGCTCGGCGTGTTGGAGATCAGCACGTAGGCGCGCCTGCCGTTGCCAATTGCAGCGCGGGCCGCTTGCGCGGAACGGTCGATCATTCCCGTCACCCACTCGACGCGTTGGTCATCGGGCAGGTTCCATGCCTTGCGCAGCGTTTCCGGATTTCCCGCCAGGTCATGCGCGAACAGAGGCGATGTGCTCAGCCGGTCCAGCATTTCGTCGCGCTGCCGCAATGCGCGCAGCGCGAGCAGCGCGGTGGACTCGCCCAGGCTGTAGCCGATTGCCGCATCCGGCCTGATGCCGAAGCTTGCCGCGAGGTCGGCGACCATGGTGCCAAAGCAGACCTGGCCGCAAATCAGGGCGCGATGGTCGGCGAGCAGATCCGGCGCCAGGGACCCGTTCCAGAATCGATCCGCCTGCATCTGGTTCGCAAGCCTCGCATTTTCGCGATCCTGCGTGCGCAGGACATCGGGCCACTGCAACGCGAGTTCCCGTCCCATGTCGCCAAACTGGTTGCCTGATCCGGGGAACACGAAGGCGATGCGGCCCGTCGCGCCGGTTGCGGATCCCGCAGAGGCGAAAATGCGCTCGCGGCTCTCGACGTCAGTACGCAAATTGCCCCGGTCCGCCGCGCGGGCCAGTTCCGTCAAACGGGTCAGTTGCTGCGTATCGCGCGCGAGCAACGCGATTCGGTACGGGCCCGTCTGGCGGCCGCGGGAGCGCCACCATTGCCGGGCGACCCGCTCTGCGGAAGCCTCGCCCGAGGCGCGCGCGATGCGTTCGAGTTCGATCAGTTCATCGACAAGCGCTGGGCGAGACGCGGCCGCGAGCGTGAACAATTCATCCGGACAGGCAGCAACGCGCGGCCGCGGGCGGAACTCTATCGCCGCGCGCACGGGTTCCGGGCCTTCCAGCACCACGTGGACGCATCCGCCGTCCGTGCCCATCGCGCTGACGCCTGCGCGACGCGGGCCATCCGCGCGATTGCGAACCCAGTGCCGCGAGGCGCGAGGCGCGCGCAATCCATTGGCGCCGGCCAACTCGTGCCGCGGTACGTCGCAACCGCGCAGGGCGGGAATCGTTTCGCGGTACAGGCACAGGCTCGCCTTGACGAGAGAGACCAGCCCCGACGCTGCGCCTGCGTGCCCGACGTCCGCCTTGGCGCTTGCGATGTTGCAGGCGGTGCTGCGTGCGCCGTTGCCGAAAAAATCCGCCAGTGCCTGCGCCTCGGCCGCATCTTCGTCCGGCGCGCCGCTGCCGTGCGTTTCCAGGAGTTCGACGCCCGAAGCCACTCCCGCTTCCGCATAGGCGCGGGTGAGTGCGCGTTGATACGCGGCCGGCTCGGGTGCCATCGCTTCACCGGCATTTCCGTTCGCTGCGCCGACACCGCGGATCACCGCATAGATCCGGTCGCCGTCGCGTTGCGCGTCGGCCAGACGTTTGAGCACCACGCAGGCGGCACCTTCTCCCGGGATGGCTCCGTTCGCGCCGATGTCGAACGGCTTCGCCGATCCGTCGCTCGAGTAGGGCCGCAGCGCGTTCGTCGCGAGCAGGGCGCGCAGGTCGCCGCTCAGATCGACTGCGCCGGCCAGCACGGTATCGAGATCGCCTCGCTGCAACGCGCGCACACCGGCTTCCAGGGCGTGAAGCCCCGAGGTCTCCTCGCCGCAGATGCAGTGGCTCGGCCCGCTGACGTGAAACTCGCGCGCCACGCGGCTGGCGACGATGCCGCCCAGCGCACCGAGCGTGCGGTCGGCGGTGAGGGGCAGGCCCGCAGCATCGCATAGCCGTTCCTTCCACTGTTCAATCGCGACGCTGCCGGGATCGAGGCCGGTTTTGCGCGCCCACTCGGCGGCGCGATGTCTGGCGGTCCAGCGGAAATGGAAATCGGTGGTCCGCAGGTCGAGGCCGAGACCGATGAAGACTCCGGCGCGGGAGGACTTCAGGTCGGAAATTTGTGCATCCTCGAGCGCGGACCTCGCGACGTCGAGCATGAGGATCTGCTGCGGCAGCATTTCCGCCAGTTCGCGCGGCGGAATGTGAAACCTGTCGATTGGAACGGACAAATCGTCGAGGTAATAGCCCGGGAACAACCGCGCGCCGCCGCCCCATACGCCGCGAATCTGTTCGCTGCTCAGGCCGCGCCATTCGCTTCGCTCTTCCGGCCCGTCGCCGCCGCCGCCGAGAACGCGCTCCTCGAAAGCCCGCAGGTCGGACCAGCGGCCCAAGCGTGCGGCCATTCCGACGATCGCAACGGACACGGCAACAGCTTCGCGTGATGGAACCGGGCCTGCGGTGTTTCGCGCCGCAGCGGTTTCACCCAGCCATTCCTCGATCAGCAGGTGAGCATTGATGCCACCGAAACCGAAGCCGTTGACGGCGGCACGGCGCGGGACGCTTGCTGCGCGGCGCTCCCACGGCCGGCTGTGTTTCAGTATCGCGAACGGACTGCCCGCCAATTGCACCTTCTCCGACGGCTGCTCGAAGTTTGCGACCGGCGGAAGCACGCCGTGCTGCATCGCGAGCAGTGTCTTGATCAGGCCCGCGCTGCCCGCCGCGGTCAGCAAGTGGCCGATGTTCGACTTGACCGCGCTGAGCACGCAGGGTCCGTCGTGCCACCGGCTGCCCTCCCAGAGCCGGCACAGGCTTGCGAACTCGACCGCGTCGCCGACCGGAGTTCCCGTGGCGTGGCACTCGATCAGGTCCACCATGTCCGGCGTCCAGCCCGCCTGGGCGTAGGCGATGCGCAAGGCGCGCAGCTGGCCTTCGGAGCTCGGCGACAGAAGATTGCCTTCGGTGTCGTTGGACAATCCGGCGCCGCGAATCAGCGCGAGAACGCGATCGCCGTCCCGCAGCGCGTCTGCGAGCCGCTTCAGCACCACGATGCCCGCGCCTTCGCCGACGATGAGGCCGTCGCCCTTGCGATCGAACGGAGAGCAGCGGCCGCTCGGCGAAAGCGCGCGCAATTGCGAGAAGCCCATCTGCGTATAGAGCGAATCCGGACGCGACAGGCCGCCCGCCAGCATGGCGTCGGCGCGATGGGCGAGCAGTTCGTCGCACGCGAGCGTGACGGCATAGAGCGACGACGCGCACGCAGCGTCGAGCGCGTAGCAACCGCCGCCAAGACCAAGCGCCCGGGCAAGGATGCCGGCCGGCAGCCCGGTGACATAGCGATTGAGCGGCGTCGCCTGCAGCGACGGCCGGCGCTCCGCGCGGCCAAACACCTTGTGTTCAAACAGCGGCCCGAGAACTTCATCGCACAGCGCAGATGCGCCCGCGCTCGGGAGCGCGATGTTGCCGATGACCACGCCCACGCCGTTTCGATCGAGATTTTCGGTGCGCGCCCCGGCGAAGGCGGCGCGCCCTGCGTGGACGAGCAGATGGACCATCGGGTCGAGCGACGCGGCGGTCTCGCGCGACAAACCGGGCACGGAAAGCTCCGGTGCAAAACCCTCCACGAAGCAGCCGCGATCGGTGAACACCGCATCGGGCGCACCAGCCGTGGCGTTCTGGACGGCCTCGGAATTCAGCGGCCAGCGGCCCGCCGGAACGGGGCGGCAGGTGTCGCGGCCCTGTTCCACGATGTGCCAGAAGTCCTCGAGGGTGGGCGAGCCCGGGAAGATTCCGCCCATGGCCACGATGGCAATGGGCTCGAAAAAACGGGCGTCGCCACTGCCGGACGACCGCCCGGAATCACGTGTCAATCTTCAGCCGGTTCGCGCGGAAAGCGTCGTTCAGCCCGGCATCCACAACACATTCGCAACCATCGGCGGCCGCCAGCACATTGCCCTGCCCATCGAGAAACTCGATGGTCGCAACGGCCATCGCCGTAATGCCGATCGCGACGGCGATCACCACTCGGCAGCCGCTCTTGGGAAACGCCGCCACGAACTGGCGGTAACGCTTCAGGGCGCTTGGCAGCGACGGCGCACCGCGATGCGCCTGGCTCCACAGGATCATCATCTGAAAAGCGCTGTCCAGCGCCATCGGGTCCGAAATCCAGGTGCCGCGCAACGGATTCTGCATCCACTTCTTCGGCGAGGGGGAAGCCTTGACGACGGCGGCGACACCTTGCTCGGCACAGCCTTCGACGCGCTCGATGCCGTGCAGCGCGGTGCCGTGGAACAGCACGCCGCGGCCGTAGGCGTCGGCGAATCCACCGCCGGAGATGCTGGTCAACTCCGACGCCGGTGCGGCGGGAAGCTTCTCCGCGGTGAGCAACACATCGGCCTGCGCGTGGAGGTAACGCCGCCCGCCGTCTTCGCTCGTCATTTGCACCGGCACGACAAGCAGGTTGCCGCGCCGGCTTCCGGAACCAGCGCGCAGGCTCACGTTGATGTTCTGCTCGCCATCGACGATGACGCCCTTGAGCACCTGGAAATTGTCCAGTCCATAGAACGCCATCCCGGGATTGCCGTGCAGCGCGGCTTGTGCCAGCCACTCGAGCGTCAATGCGGCGGGCAACACCGCACGGCCGTTGATGACGTGCGATTCGAGGCACGGCAGCGCCTTGACGTTGACCTCGCGCTCGAAGGCGACCGCGGATTCGGGGAGACGCGGAATGGATATCCGGTCGGACGGCGGTGCCACGGTTTCGCTCCTCGGCGGCGGCGCCAGGACAACCACTTCGACCGCGTCCCTGCCGGAGGACGAAATTTCGCGTACGAAGAATTCCGCGCCGGCATCGGGCTCGATGAGGCCCAGGTTCTCCTGCTCGAATATCTTCCGCAGCGCGGGTGTCACCATGCCGCCATTCCACGGACCCCAGTTGATCGAGACCACGCGGCAGCCGGGGCGGAGTCGCGCCTCGGCCTGAGCAAGTTTGTTGAGGACCTCGTTCGCGGCCGCATAGTCCGCCTGGCCGATGCGTCCAAAGCGCCCCGAACTGGATGAGAACAGCGCAATCACCTTCAACGTGTCGTCCGCCAGCGCGCGGAGCAGACTTTGCAGCCCGAGCACCTTCGTTGCGTACACGAGATCGAATTGTTGTTCGGTCTTGTCTTCGATGCGACGATCGGCAAGCACGCCCGCGCCGTGAACCAATCCCCGGATGGCGCCGTGCTGTCGGCGGATGTCGCCAACCAGTTGAGCCACTGCCGCGGCGTCGCGCACGTCCACCGGGCAATAGACTGCTTTGGCGCCGCACGCTTCAAGACGGCCGAGTTGCGCGCGTATCTCTCGCTGCGCGAGCAGGTCGCGGTATTTCGCCTCCACCGCTTTCGGCGAACCACCGCCGTCGGGCCTTGCAAACAGCGCCTGCTTGATACCCGCTTCGGATTGCAGGTCCTGCAGCCACGCGGGTTCGCGATCGGCTAGCCGCGTGCGGCCCAGCAACACGAGCGTGGGGCGGAACGCGCGGGCGAGGGCACCGGCGACCTCGCCAGTGACGCCGCGCGCACCGCCGGATACGATGACCACGTCGCCTTCGACGAGGGGAGATTGCGCGCCATCGCTCGCTACGGGTGCGGCAGCGATTTCGAGCGAAACACGAGCGTGCTCGGAAAGTCCGACTTCGACCGGACCGTCGCAGAACATTTCGTCGACGATCTGTTGGGCCGCAGTGTCGTCCCGGGTCGCGGGATCGACGTCAAGCGCCTTGCAGCGGACCTCCGGCCATTCACGCCGAGCGGTTTTCACCAGACCCGCGAGGCCGCCGCTGACGGGGTCGCTCCTGGCGTCAAGATTGCCGAAACCGAATGCGCCATCCAGTCGCGAGACCGTGGTCAGGATTGCGGCACCCGTGTTGCCTGCCTCGCGCAGCGATGGACCCGCCCGTTGGACGAGGCGGAACGCGCGCCTGAGGAAGCTGTCGTCGCCTCCGCCGGCAGGCGAAATGATGACGAGGGCTGCAGGCGCAGCAGAGCCCTCGCCGGAGAACGTCCCATGCAGATCACCGCGATGAACGATCAGCCCGCTGGCCCGAAGGCGTTCATCGACACGCGCCGACAGTTCGGTACCGTCGTCGGTCACCCACACATGCGCGCCGGCTGGCAAGGTGATGGACTCGCGTTCCCCGCGGCCGGCGAGAGCGACCGGACGAACGACTTGCCGCTGTAACGCGAATTGAGGCGCGGATTGCGGCGCTTTGGGTGGAGCCACCCGGGCTGCCGGCGTCGTTCCGGGCTGCGCGGCCGGGGAGCGTGCAGCCTGCGGCGCGACCGCCCGGCCTGCGTCCAGAAAATCGACGATATGCTGCAAATTCTGCAGCGAACCAAGATGCTCCGGCTTGATTTCGGGCGAACCCGGCAGTTGGTTGCGCAGCGCAGCCATGATTTCGACGCGCTTGATGGAGTCGATCCCGAGATCGGCGTCCATTCCCATGCCGAGGTTCAGCATCTCGACCGGATAGCCGGTTTTCTCCGCCACAACGGCAATCAGCACTTCGCTCGCGCGGCGGGTTCCCGCCGTTGCGGAGTCTGATTTCACCTGGGGTGTCGATGGTCCGGAGTTGCTGCCGGACAGGAAGTCCGCCACTTGCTGGAGTGTCTGCAGCGAGCCGAGATGTTCGGGTTTGATTTCCGGAGAATCAGGCAGCCTGGTTCGCAGCGCGGCCATGATTTCGACGCGCTTGATGGAGTCGATGCCGAGGTCCGAGTCCATGCCCATGCCCAGATTCAGCATCTCGACCGGATAGCCGGTTTTTTCCGCGACGACGGCGAGCAGGGCTTCACTCGTTTGCGTACCGGACTGCGTGCCGGTCGGCGCTGATGTTTCCGCTGCCGCGGGCGCTTCGGTCCGAGTGCTTGCGCCATCGGCGAGGAAGGCGACGACCTGCTCGAGCGTTTGCAGCGAGCCCAGATGCTCGGGCCCGATTTCCGGTGCATCCGGCAGGCGGCCGCGCAGCGCAGCCATGATTTCGACGCGCTTGATGGAATCGATGCCAAGGTCGGAGTCCAGACCCATGCCGAGGGTGAGCATCTCGACCGGGTAGCCGGTCTTTTCCGAGACCACTTCGAGCACGGCGCGTTCGAAGCCGGCGATGTGTGACACCGTGGCGGGCTGAGCAGCGGCCTTGGGCATCGGTGCCTCTTCAATCCGCTGCACGGGCTGGCCTTGCGCTACCGGAGTTGATGCAACGGGTGCCATCGGAAGCCGTGCGGCACCCTGAGACTGTGCCTCGGCGACGTTGCGCAAACCGAGCAGGGACTGAATCGTCCGACGTGCCGATTCCTGGCCTTCGAGGAATTGTCTGTGCAACTGCGCGGTCTGCTCCTGCAGACGCTGCAAGGCGAGTATGCCTTCCTGCGCCGCGCGCGATGCGGCGGAAATCTGATCCGGCGTCGCGGCAACCGAAACCCGTGGCGCTGCTGCGGGCAGTGACGGCACGTCTGCGCGCGGTACTCGCACCGTTGCGGGTTTCGGCGTTACGGGCGCGCGATAGTTCGCGCCCAAAATCGCCACCGTGTATGCGGGTTTCTTCGCACCGTCATCGAGCGGGGCTGGCGCGTTTTCCCATTTCGCCAGGTCGACCTCATGTCCCAGCGACGCGAGCCGGGCCAGCGCCAGCGCGAGGTCGAAAGTGCCGGAACGGCTGCCCTTGGAGGAGTCGAGCGCGATGGTCACTACGTCGTTGTCGGGCAGAATCGATTGCACGAGATCGCACAGGACGTGGCCCGGGCCGATTTCCATGAAGGTCCGCACGCCGTCCGCGCGCATCGCCTGAACCTGCTCCATGAAATTCACCGGACGGACGATCTGGTTGGCGAGAAGCTCCCGCGCCTGTTTGGCGGTTTTCGGGTACTCGCGGCCGGTGCTGTTGGCGTAAACAGGCATCGCGCCTTTGGCAAATGCAATGTCCTCGAGCGCTTCGGCGAACGGCGCGCGCGCATCGGCCACCAGCGGGCTGTGAAATGCCGCGGAAACCTTCAGGACCCTGGAGCGTATGGAGCGTTCGGTCAAAGCGCTCACCGCTTTCTCGATCTCCTCCACGGGGCCGGCCAGAACGTACTGCGTTGGCGCATTTCGGTTGGCCACGACGAGTGAACTGTTTTCCTCGCGCAGGAAATTCAACACGGTTTCCTCGTCCGCCTGCACGGCGAGCATCGCGCCGCGGCTGCCGTTGCCGTTTCTGCTCGCCATCAGCCGGCCGCGCAGGTTCGACAATTGATGCAGCGCGTGGGGCTCGATCCGGCCCGCGCCGCACAGCGCGAGGAGTTCCCCGTAGCTGTGTCCGCACGCGGCCTCGGCGGCGACGCCGAAATGGTTCAGCACCTCGAACGCGCCCATGCTTACCGCACCGAGCGCCGGCTGCGCGATGTCGGTCGCCTTGAGCGCTTCCTCCTGCTCGCTGCGTGCCTGATCGGAAAAGACCGGCTGCGGGTAGACGAAATCGCTGAGCCGCCGCGCGTCGCTCTGGCGATGCTCGCGCGCGAACACGCTATCGGCCTCGGTTAGCTTATCGATCATGCCGGGAAACTGGCAGGCGAGATCGCGCAGCATTCCGGGGTATTGCGAACCCTGACCGGGGAACAGCGCACCGAGCTTCCCGCGCCGCTTGCCCGAACCGAACGCGATCCCCGCTGGAGCCATCCACGCGGTCTTGTCCGGGTTCGCCTCGAGCATCTTCAAAGCGGCACTCTTCAGGCTCGCGCGATCGGAGTTCCTCGATACGATCGTGATCAGCCGGAAGTTCGCGTCGCGCTGGAACCGCTGGCGCGAGCGATGCGCCTCGCGTCTGAACTCGAGCCACGGGGTATCCGTCGCGTGCGCGGCGATCCGCGCCTGCAGTTCGCTCAACTGTTCGCTGCTGAAGGCGAGCAATTCCACGTCGCCATCCCAATCCACCTCGGTCTTGGCGGCGCCGTGCTCTTCCAGCACGCAGTGAAAATTCGTGCCGCCGAAGCCGAGCGCGCTCACGCCGGCGCGGCGGGGATGCCTGTCGCTTGGCAGCCAGGGGCGCTTGCGGGTGTTGATGTAGAACGGCGAGCGCCCTGGCACCAGTTCTTCTATCGGCTGGCTGACTTTGATGGTTGGCGGCAAGACTTTACGGTGCAACGCCATCGCCGCCTTGATCACGCCCGCCACGCCTGCAGCAGCCTTGGTGTGCCCGATCTGCGACTTCACCGAACCGAGCGCGCACCAGGTTCCAGCCTGCTGCGTCGAGCGGAAGACTTCGATCAGCGACGAAAGTTCGGTGGCGTCGCCGACTTTCGTACCGGTGCCGTGCGCTTCCACGAGCCCGATTGTATCCGGCATAACCCCGGAGTCCGCGTAGGCGCGTTGCAGCGCGAGCTTTTGTCCACCCGCACGTGGGGCGTAAATTGCGCTGCTGCGCCCGTCGCTCGACGAGCCGATGCCCTTGAGCACCGCGTAAATGCGGTCGCCGTCGCGCTCGGCGTCGGCCAGACGCCTGAGTACCAGCAGGCCGAGGCCTTCGCCGATCACCGTTCCGTCGCAATCCCGATCGAACGGTTTTGCGTCTCCAGTAGGCGAGAGCGCCGGCGTCTTGCTGAAACACATGTACATGAAAATGTCATTGAACGTGTCTACCCCGCCGGTGATGACCATGTCCGAACGGCCGGTGGAAAGCTCGAGGCCCGCGAGGTGGATCGCCGCAAGGGAGCTCGCGCAAGCGGCGTCGACCACACAGTTCGTGCCGCCCAGGTCGAGCCGGCTGGCGATGCGGCCTGCGGTGACGTTGCCGAGCAGGCCCGGAAACGAATTCTCCTGCCAGCCGACGTAGGAATCCGAGATGCGCTGCACGACGTCTTCTGCCACCGAGTCTTCTACGCCCGCCTGCTGAAGCGCCTTGCGCCAGATGGGATGACCGAGGCGCGCGCCGAGCGGAATGACCAGCTCGAGCGCACCGGTGACGCCGAGGATCACGCTGGTGCGCTCGCGATCGTACTCGCGGCCCTGCCGGGTTCCGGCGGCGTAGCCGGCGTCTGCAAGCGCATGTTGCGCCACGACGAGGCTGAGCAGTTGCGAAGTGTCCGTGGCCTCGATGTCCTTCGGCGCCATGCCGAACTCCATCGGGTTGAAATCCAGCGGCGAAAGAAAACCGCCGCGCTGCGCGTAGGTGCGATCCGGGGACTTCGGATCCTCGTCGAAATAGTCTGCGACATTCCAGTGCGAGCCGGCCGGTATCGGCGTGATGGCGTCCACGCCGTTCTTGATGTTCGCCCAATAGGCCTGCAGGTCGTCTGCCTTGGGAAACAGGCAACTGATGCCGACTATGGCCAGTGGACAAGACTTGCTGCTCATCGCTCGCTGCTCATGGTTTGAAGACTTCACGCAATGCATCGGGCTCGAGAGGATGCGCGCCCGCCACGCCCGCCGGCAAGTGTATTCCTTGCGCGCGCAGATGCTGCAGGCGCAGCTGCATCGCCGCGCCGTAAATCAGATTCCGTGCCACCACTGCCACGCGACGGTTCTCCGGTTTCTCGAGGAACGTTCCTCGCGTCCATTCGTTGAACGCGCCCATCGCCGGGCCGCACCATACCTGGTAATCCATCACCCGCGACGCTACGCCGTCGTTCGCCCAGCGCGAACTGAGGCCGAGGTAGCTGCGAAAAACAAGCGCCATCCGGTGTTTCGGATCGCGTTCGGCCCGCTCGACCTGCCCCGGATCGCGCCGCAGGAAAAATTCCCTGGTACCGCGCCACGCCTCCTCGAATGTCGCGCGCAGAAGTTGCTTTTCGACGAACGCCCGGTCCGCTTCCGGCAATGATTCCAGGCCCGGATGCGCCCGGTAAAGATCATACAGCCTGGCCGCGCGCATGGGGAACATGGTGCCGCGCTTGAGCACCTGGACCCGCACGCCGATTTCGAACATGTCCGCCGCCGGCGCCATGGCGATATCGGCCTGCTCCGCCTGGGCGAGCAGGCGCCGCACCGTGTCCGAACTGCCAGATTCGACGCATGCCTGGTTCACCGACCCGGTCAGAACGTAAGCCGCACCCATCGCGTATGCGCCGGCGAGGGCCGCCGGGGTGGACATTCCGCCGGCCGCGCCCACGCGCAGCGGCTGTTCGTAGGAGTACTTCCCCTGGATCCGGTCTCGCAGGGCGAGCAGGGAAGGCAGCAAAGTGACCAATGGGCGATTATCCGTGTGTCCGCCGGAATCTGCTTCCGCGGTAATGTCTTGCGCCATCGGGATGCTTGCCGCCATCAGCGCCTGTTCCGGGGTGATCTCCCGGGTGCGGACGAGTTCGCTCAGCAACTCCGCTGGAGGCGGGGAGAAGAACTGCGTGGCCACTTCGACCCGCGAGACTTTCGCAATGATCCGATTGGGTGCAACGACGCAACCCTCGGCATCGCGTTTGATACCCGTGACGCGATAGCGGACAACCGGCAGGGTCAGGCGCAGGTAGGCTGAGGCTTCTACCAGGCGGATGCCGCGCCGCAAATAGAGATCCGCTACGCCCGCTTCGAGTTCCGGCTCGTTCGGGCTGTGGATGAGATTGAAACCGTACCTCGCACGGAGGTCTGCGCGGGACAGTTGATCGATCGCCGCTTCGACCCGCTCGAGGCTCAAGCCCGCGGCGCCGAAAAAGCCGAGCATTCCGGCCCGCGCCATCTCCTCGACCAGCCGCGTGGAGGCAATGCCGTTGGCCATGGCGCCGGCGAGATATGCAAATCGCAGGCCATGATCCCCGCGGAAAGCATCGTCGCCGAGCTGTTCCGGCCTCAGCGCCGGTGCATACGCCGCAACTGGGTAGCCTTCGGTTGCCGCGCCTGGCTCGCGGAACTCCAGTTTGCCGCCGCCGGCGGACACCAGTGCGCCGTTCCAGCGAAGCAGGATCAAGGGTTCGTTCAACGAGCCGATCGCACCCCCCAAGGCCGTTGCATCGGCAACGTACGAGTTACTGGTCGGACTCCACCAAGCGCATTCACCGACGCCTGCGCCCTTCCGAGCGAATGTATCGACCATGAGCGGCGACAATGCTGTGGACTGTTCAATTGACAAGGTTCGTCTCATCCCGGCCATCGCCTGCACTCCCGTGTTCTGGAAAGCGGCTGATTTATCAGAGAAAATTAGGCATTTTAACCGTTTGAGCGTCACGCGACGAACGACGCGGCCAGAGGGAAAGTAAGAATCCCTTGTGGGCGCCGCGCATCCGCCCGACGAGTTCCACGAAAACATCGCGGTCGTGTCAGAATTTTTTACATTAGCAACGTCGCAGGCTACAGCGTCCTGTCCAAGGTACTGTTTCTTAAAGAAGATGAATTTCTGGCACAAGATGTGCTTTAGCTAAAGCAATCTCCACGTGAAGTCGTTTTTGACGCGGAGTAGCAGAAAAAGAAAACTCTCTGACCATTAATTTTGGAGGATACGCAAATGATGAAGAAATTCCTGATCGGCCTCGCTGCGATGTTTGGCGTGGTCAGCGTCGCAAACGCCCACTTGGTCGCGTTCGGCTGGAAAGATCAAGGCAATGGCTCGATCGTTATGTGGGGCGAACATTGGCACGGCGACCAGACGCTGCCTTCGACCGCCAATGGCGGCGTTCATATCGGCATCTACGGCAGTGACCCCAACACTTGGCAGACATTTCAGTGGACCGGTGTGGTGAATAACATGGGCGGTACCACCGCCGGAATGAACGCTATGGTTACCGCCGGCACCCTTGATGGTTACGCCACCGATGGGTTTTTCTCCGGTAGCGCAGCTGAAAATGACTGGTTCACCACGGCTCCGTTGGTGCTAGGGAATGGTACTTGGGGACTGTTTACCGGCACCAACTGCTGTATCGATACGATGGATGCGCCGGGGCAATTCGTGATCACGGGCATTTCCAGCGTTCCTTCGGGCACGGGACCGGGCAACGTTCCGGAACCTGGCTCACTGGCTTTACTTGCCCTGGGTTTGCTGGGTCTCGGCGCAGGGCAGTTTCGCAAGCTGAGGACGTAACTAGACCGGAAACAGCGCGGCTCGCGCTGCGCTCAAACCGCAAACGCGCCTCCGGGCGCGTTTGTGGTTTGTGGCGCTCAGTCCACATTCTCTACAGAGTGGCTTGGCCCGGCCGAAGGATATTCGGTGTCGGAATTCTTTACAGCGGTCGGAGGCTGATTTCATCCTCGGGGGGCTCGACGTCATCGTTTCGGGCGCAGGCGCGACACAAGATGCCCGCGCAGGTAGAATCCTTCGCTGCCAACGCCCGAGCCTTTGAAAGGGCGCCGACAATGAATATCTTCCGCAATACGCCCATCACGAGGAGAGAACGTAATGGCACGCCTGACGATCAATGGCAAAACACATAGCTTCGACGTCGATCCCGACACGCCTCTGTTGTGGGCGATCCGTGAACAGGTCGGCCTGACCGGCACCAAGTACGGGTGCGGCATCGCGCAGTGCGGAGCGTGCACCGTGCACATCGACGGCGCGCCGGTGCGCTCCTGCGTGATGACCGTAGGCGCGGCCGAGGGCAAGCAGATCACGACGATCGAAGGCCTGGCTGTCAACGGTGTGCTGAGCAAGGTGCAGAAGGCCTGGCTGGAAAACGACGTACCGCAGTGCGGCTATTGCCAGTCTGGAATGATCATGGCGGTCACGGCGCTGTTGAAAGATAAACCGAAGCCGACCGACGCCGATATCGACGCCGCAATCACCAACATCTGCCGCTGCGGCACTTTCCAGCAGGTCCGCGAGGCGATCCACGCCGCGGCCGGGGCCTGAGGGGGACGACATGAACTACGCGCCCAAAATCTCCCGCCGTTCGTTCATCGTCAGCAGCGCCGCGGTCGGTGGCGGCCTCGCACTCGGACTGAACATTCCGTTCGGGGCAAGCGTCGTACGTGCCGCTGACGGATCCCCCGAGTTGAATGCCTGGGTGGTTATTCGCCCAGACGACACTGTGGTCATTCGCATTGCGCGCTCCGAAATGGGGCAGGGCAGTCTCACGGGCTTCGCGCAGATGGTGGCCGAGGAACTCGAGTGCGACTGGGCGAAGGTGACGACGGAATATCCGACACCCGGCCAGAACGTCGCGCGCAAGCGGGTATGGGGCGACTTCGGCACCGGCGGAAGCCGCGGCATCCGGACGTCGCACGACTACGTTCGCAAGGGCGGCGCGACTGCCCGGGTGATGCTGGTACAGGCCGCAGCCAACGAATGGAAGGTTCCGGCTTCTGAATGCAGCGTGGCGATCAGCGTCATCACGCACAAGCCCTCGGGCCGCACCACGAGCTATGGCAAGGTTGCCGAGGCCGCGGCGAAGCTCGAGCCGCCGAAGGACGTGGCGCTCAAGGATCCGAAGGACTGGAAGATCATCGGCAAACCGCTGAAGCGGCTCGACACGGCCGACAAACTGACGGGCAAGCAGGTTTTTGGCGCCGACCTGAAACTGCCCGGCATGCTCAATGCGGCGATCAAAGATTGTCCGGTGTTCGGCGGCAAGGTGCAAAGCTACGACGCGGCGAATGCCTCGCGCATGCCTGGTGTGAAGAAGGTGGTGGTCATCGACGGTAGTGCGGTCGCCGTCATTGCCGATACCTGGTGGCATGCCAAGACTGCTCTCGATGCCGTCGATATTCGGTGGGACGGTGGCGCGAACACGAAGGTGTCGAGCGCGTCGATCGCCGAGGTGCTGAAGGAAGGCCTGAGCGCGAAGCAGGCGTTCGTGCACAACCAGAAGGGTGACGCGAAGGCGGCGATCGCCGGCGCTGCCAAGAGGATCGAGGCGATCTATGCCTATCCGTTCCAGAATCACGCCTGCATGGAGCCGATGAATGCGACGGCGCTCTATACGGCCGATCGCTGCGAGGTCTGGTGTCCGACGCAGAACGGTGAGGCGGCGCTCGCCGCGACGGCCGAAGCTTCCGGACTGCCGGTTTCAAAGTGCGATGTGCAAAAGGTCCATTGCGGCGGTGGTTTTGGCCGGCGCGGTTTCACCGATTCCGTGCGCCAAGCCGTCCTGATCGCCAAGCAAATGCCGGGCACGCCCGTGAAGCTGCTCTGGACGCGCGAAGAAGACATGCTGCACGGTAAATACCACCCGGTGATGCAGGCGAAACTGACGGGTGGACTCGACGCGAACGGGAACCTGACGGGCTTGCAGATCCGGCTTTCGGGACAATCGATCCTTGCGGCTGTTCGTCCGGAGGCGATGGACAAAGGCAAGGACCCGTTCTCGTTCCAGGGATTCTGGCCCGCCGGCGAGCACTCGTTCGAGTACACGATCCCGAACGTTCTGATCGATCATGCGATGCGCAACACACACGTGCCGCCGGGCTTCTGGCGCGGCGTGAATATCAACCAGAATGCGATCTTTCTCGAGTGCTTCATGGACGAACTCGCCCACGCGGCCGGACAGGACGCGCTCGCGTTCCGCCGCAAGCTGATGGCGCCGCATCCGAAGTCTCTCGCGGTGCTGAACGCGGTGGCCGACAAGGGCGGCTGGGGCAAGCCGGCTGCGCCGGGTGTGCACCGCGGACTCGCGCACTTCAGGTGTTTCGGAAGCTACGTAGCCGCCTGTGCCGAGATTTCCGTCAAGGACGGAAACAAGGTGAAGATCCACCGTATCGTTGCCGCCACCGATTCGGGCTATGCCGTGAACCCTGCGCAGATCGAGCGGCAGATCGCGGGGTCATTCGTCTACGGGCTATCTGCGGTGTTCGACCAGGAGTGCACGGTCAAGGATGGCCGCATGGAGCAGGAGAACTTTCACCAGTACAACTCGATGCGCATCGCGCAGATGCCAAAGGTCGAATCGATCGTCATGCCTTCCGGCGGCTTCTGGGGCGGGGTGGGCGAGCCGACGATCTGCGTCGCCGCGCCTGCCGTGCTCAACGCATTCTTCTCGGCGACGGGCAAGCGCATCCGCTCGTTCCCGCTGAAGAACCACGGCATCACCATGGTGTAGGCGAGCGGGACGGCAACACGTGCGCGCGTTAGTTGCGGCTGCGGTTGCAGTGGGATGGATCGTCCCGTCAAGCGCTGCACCGCCCGCCGGTGCAGCGGCTTGTTCGGGCTGCCACGCGGCGTCCACGCGTGTCGCCACCCCGGTGGCGCGGCTCGCGGGACGCGATCCCGCTGACATCGTCAAGGCGATGCGGGAGTTCCGGGAAGGTGCCAGGCCTGCGACGGTGATGGACCGCATCGCCAAAGGTTTCACGGACGAGGAAGTCCAGGCGATCGCCGCCTGGTACGCGGGCAAACGCTGAGCATGAACCGCCGGGAGTTCCTCAACTCGGCGCTTGCCGCATCGACCGCGATGTTTGCGCCCGCGGTGATCGGGCAGGCCGCGCCGCGCGTCGTGGTCGTGGGGGGCGGGTTTGCGGGCGCGAGTTGCGCGCGCGCGCTCCGCAATGCCGGCCCTCGGATTGCAGTCACCCTGGTCGAGGCGAGCGCGACTTTCACGGCCTGCCCGTTCAGCAATGCGGTCATCGCGGGCCTGCGCGAGTTGAGCGCCCAGCAATTCACGTACGAAAGGCTCATCGCCGACGGAATCAGTCTCGTGCGCGCAACCGCCAGTGCAATCGACGCGCAGGCGCGCCAAGTTACTCTGGCGGACGGGACGCGCCTTCCTTACGACCGGCTGGTCCTGGCACCGGGCATCGACATCCGCTGGGATGCGCTGCCGGGCTACGGCGAGTCCGTGGCCGAGCGCATGCCACACGCGTGGAAGGCTGGCGAGCAAACCCTGTTGTTGCGCCGGCAGCTCGAGTCGATGGAGGACGGGGGGCTGGTCGTCATCTCCGCGCCG
This sequence comes from Betaproteobacteria bacterium, assembly GCA_016195915.1. Classification (GTDB taxonomy): domain Bacteria; phylum Pseudomonadota; class Gammaproteobacteria; order Burkholderiales; family SG8-39; genus JADGRQ01. The sequence goes on from JACPYS010000017.1 coordinate 89,461, forward strand.
GCGAACCCGTTTCGCTGCCCGCCCGGACCCTACGAGCGCGCAAGTCTCATCGCGCATTACCTCAAAGCAAGGAAGCCACGTTCGAAACTGATCGTCCTCGATGCCAAGGACGCTTTCTCGAAGCAGAGGCTGTTCCAGAATGCGTGGACGGAGCTCTATGCGGGATTGCTCGAGTGGATTCCCTTGTCCAAGGGCGGCAAGGTGATCTCGGTGGACGCTGCGACGAATACGCTGGCGACCGATTTCGGCCGCCACCGCGCGGCGGTCGCCAATGTCATTCCGCCGCAGAAAGCAGGTCGTATCGCGGAAGCGGCGGGGGTTGCCGATCGCAGTGGATGGTGTCCGGTCGATCCGGCGAGCTTCGAGTCCAAACTTCAGCCCGGAATTCACGTCATCGGCGACGCCGCAATTGCGGGCGCAATGCCGAAGTCCGCGTTTGCGGCGAATGCGCAGGCCAAGGTCTGCGCTGAAGCAATGGCAGTGCTGCTGAATGGTGGAGTACCCTCCGCGCCAAAAATGATCAACACCTGCTACAGCCTCGTCTCACCCGATTACGGCATTTCGGTGGCTGGGGTCTACCGGCCAGCGGACGGGCAACTCACCGAAGTTCCGGGTTCGGGCGGTGTGAGCCCGGTGGACGCGCCGCGCGCCACGCGAGCCCTGGAGGCGGCGATGGCAGAGGGGTGGTTCCGCACCATCACTGGCGAGGTTTTCGGTTGAGGGGAGTGCTCGTTGGCGCAGCGATGTGCGTCGCCGCCAACGCCGTCGCGGCGGATTCGATTCCCGAGTCGCTGACCGGCGCGAGGGGCGACCCGGTCCGCGGCCGCGCGATTATCGTCAACCGGCATCTCGGGCTGTGCCTGTTGTGCCATAGCGGACCCTTCGAAGAACAGCGTTTCCAGGGCGACCTTGCGCCTGATCTGAAGGGGGCCGGCGCAAGATTGTCGGAAGGCCAGTTGCGACTGAGAATTGTCGACAACAGCCGGGTCAATTCGGCGACAATCATGCCGGCCTATTATCGGACCGCGAGGCTTGCGCGGGTCGCGCCGGCGTACCAGGGAAAAACGGTGTTGAGTTCGGAGCAGGTCGAGGACGTGGTGGCATTCCTGAGCACCTTGCGCGATTAGATGAGACCCTCGATCAGGATCATTTCCCGCCGCGATTTTCTATGCGCGGCCGGCGGCATCGCCGCAGGGTTCGCGCTCGATCCTGCCGCCGCGGCGGAGTCCGCGACCGCGACGGCAATGCAGGAGGCGATTCGTGCGGTCGTCGGGAGCGCGCAGGTCCGCAAGGGCAGGGTGACCCTCGAGTTGCCGCCGCTGGTCGACAATGGCAACGCGGTATCGCTTTCGGTCCGGGTCGACAGCCCGATGACGCAGGCTGACCACGTCAAGGCGATTCACGTGTTCACCGAAAAAAATCCCCAGCCGAACGTGGTGGCGTTTCACCTCGGGCCGCGCGCCGGCCGCGCGAGCGTGGCGACGCGCATCCGGCTTGCCGATACGCAGAGCGTGATCGCAATCTGCGAGCTGAGCGACGGTACGTTCTGGTCCGACAGCGTGAGCGTGGTGGTGACGCTCGCGGCCTGCCTCGAGGAGATCTGAGCGTGGCCGGCGCGCTCATCAACGTACCCGCAAGCGCCCGGCGCGGCGAGATCATCGAGATCAAGACGCTGGTGTCCCACCCCATGGAAACGGGGTATCGCCGCACGCAGTACGGCACGGTGGTCCCGCGCGACATCATCAGGCAGTTCGTGTGCACCTATAACGGCGAGCAGATCTTCCGCGCTGAATTTCACCCGGCGATCGCGGCGAACCCGTTCATCGCGTTCACCACGGTCGCGACGGAGAGCGGCACGATCGCGTTCCTCTGGACCGGCGACAATGGTTATGCAGTCGCCGAGTCCGTCAAGATCAGCGTTGCCTGAGTGCGCGTCGTCGGCACTGTTGCCCTGCTTTGCACGCTGGCGGTGCCCGTGCGCGCCGTCGAAATTCCGCCGGCCGAGCGGCGCTCCGGATACGAATTCATGAGCCGGGAGACGCGCGCAATGCAGGACGATGACGCTGCCAATCCCGCCATGCTCTGGGTGCTCGAGGGCGAAGCGCTTTGGGCGCGAACGGCTGGTGCCGGGGAGCGTGCCTGCCGGGACTGCCACGGCGATGCGCGCTCCAGCATGAAGGGCGTGGCTGCGCGCTATCCCGCTTTCGACGCGACGCGCGGACGGCCGGTCAACCTCGAGCAGCGCGTCAATGCCTGCCGAACTGAACGGCAGAAGGCGCCGGCGCTCGCCTACCAGAGCAGGGAATTGCTCGCGCTCACCGCCTACCTCGGGCGGCAATCGCGCGGCCTGCCGATCGATATCGCGACCGACGCGCGGATGAAACCGTTTCTCGACGCGGGCAGAGCGGCGTTCAATCGCAGGCAGGGCCAACTCGATCTTTCCTGCGCTCAGTGTCACGATGACCACTGGGACAAGCGGCTCGCCGGCAACGCGATTACCCAGGCGCATCCGAACGGGTATCCGCTCTACCGCCTGGAGTGGCAGGGCCTGGGGTCGCTGCAGCGGCGAATGCGCAATTGCATGGCAGGAATACGCGCGCTGGCGCCCGAATACGGCAGCGCCGAATTCGTCGATCTCGAACTGTTCCTGGCGTGGCGCGCCCGCGGAATGAAAATGGAGACGCCGGCGGTGCGTCCGTGACCCCGATGACGGCACAGACCGGCGCACGCGGCGCCGTCCTCCCGATCCTGATCTCGCTCAGCTTCTGCCACCTGCTGAACGATCTCATGCAGTCGTTGATCCCGGCGCTGTACCCGATGATGAAGGCCCAGTTCCATCTCGATTTCACCCAGGTCGGCCTGATCACGCTCGCGTTCCAGCTCACCGCCTCGCTGCTGCAGCCGACGATCGGTTTTTATACCGACAGGCGTCCGCAGCCCTTTTCGCTCGCCGTGGGTATGGGTGCCACGCTGATCGGGCTCGTTCTGCTGTCGATGGCGAACAACTATGCGATGTTGCTGTTTGCGGCGGCCATGGTCGGAATCGGCTCGGCGGTGTTTCATCCGGAAGCCTCGCGCGTCGCGCGCATGGCTTCAGGCGGGCGCTACGGATTCGCCCAGTCGTTGTTTCAGGTCGGCGGCAATATCGGCGGCGCGATCGGCCCGCTGCTCGCGGCGCTCATCGTTCTGCCCCGCGGCCAGGGGGCGATCGCCTGGTTCTCACTCAGCGCGCTGGTCGCGATGATCGTGCTGACGCGAGTGGGGATGTGGTATGCGGCACACCCGCGCCCTTCGCGCGCTGCCGCGCAGGCCGGTTCCGGCACCAGGGGAATGTCGCGCGCTCGCGTGATCTTCTACATCACCGTGCTGATGCTGCTGATCTTTTCGAAGAACGTGTATACCGCCAGCCTCAGCTCGTTTTTCACCTTCTACCTGATCGAGCGGTTTCAATTGACGGTGTTCGACGCGCAGCTGCAGCTGTTCGTCTTCATGACCTCGATCGCGGTCGGCACGCTGATCGGCGGGCCCATGACCGACAGGATCGGCAGGCAGCCGATGATCTGGATCTCCATCCTCGGGGCGCTCCCGTTCACGCTCGCGTTGCCTTACGCAAACCTGTTCTGGACCGTTGTGCTGACGGTCGTGATCGGGCTCCTCATGGCCTCCGCGTTTCCGGCGATCCTGGTCTACGCACAGGAACTGGTGCCGGGGCGCGTCGGCCTGATCTCCGGCATGTTCTTCGGCTTCGCCTTTGGCCTGGCGGGCATCGGTGCGGCGGCGATGGGACGCATCGCCGATGCCACCAGCGTGGGATTCGTATTTCAGCTCTGCTCGTATCTGCCGGCGATCGGGCTGGTGACCTGGCTGCTGCCGAACCTGGAGCAGATGCGCCTTCAACCGTTCGATCGAGTTGCAACCGCCCCGGGAATCGGATCATGACCCGGGATCTCGGCGCGACAGACATCGCCACTCACCGCGACGGATTCGTCACGGTGGTCGAAATCCGCCGCCCGCCGCACAACTTCTTCAGCATCGACCTGATCCGCAGCCTGGCCGACATCTTTGCGGCACTGGACACCGACCCCGAGTGCCGCTGCATCCTGCTGGCCGCGCAGGGCACGTCGTTTTGCGCCGGCGCCGACTTCTCCGGCCGCGAGCGCTCGGCGGTTCCCGCCCAACAGCAAAAGAGCAATCTGCTCTACGACGAAGCGGTGCGACTGTTCCTGTGCCTCAAGCCGGTGGTCGCCGCCGTGCACGGCCCGGCCATCGGTGGCGGGCTTGGCCTCGCCGTGATGGCGGACTTCCGCGTCACCTGCCCGGAGGCGCGCGAAAGCGCGGAGCAGGGCTGGCGGTACATGACCGAAGACTTCAAGGAAGGCATCGCGGCGATGTCCGAGCGACGAGCGCCGCAGTTCAAGGGCAAGTAGCTTGCGCGATTCCGCGCGATGCTCAGAGGCCCGTGAGCATCGGCCAGAACGCATCGGCGCCCTGCGCACAGATCAACCGGCCGATGCGCTGTTGCCAGTACGCCTCGCCACCGTACTCGTCGCGCCAGGCGTACAGGCGGCGCGTGACGTGGTGCAGCGAATGCTCGCGCGTGAATCCCATCGCGCCGTGAACCTGGTGTGCGATGTCCGCCCCCTGGCCCGCGGCCTCACTGGTGCGCGCCTTGGCGAGCGCCACGAGAAAGGACTCGGGAGCGTCGAGCGAAGCGTCGATCGCGGCGTCGCAGGCCGCACTGGCCGCCGCTGCGTGCGACGCCTGGACCGCCAGCAGGTGCTGGACCGCCTGGAACTTGCCGATCGGCCGGCCGAACTGCACGCGTTCGTTGGCGTATTCCAGCGACAGGTGCAGCGCCCGCTCGAGCGCGCCCGCCATCTGGGCGCTGCGGGCGAGGGCGCCGTAGAGTTCGAGCAGATTTGCTGCGCCGCCCAACTGAGCGTGCGCGACCTGTTGCAGGCCCGCGCGCCCCAGGGTCGGACGCGGTTCGCCGGCGAGATTCTTTTCCTGGCGGATGAGCGTCGCTCGTCCGGAGAGCAGACTGACGGTATCGCCGTCGCCGCCCGCCCCTACGGTCACAATGAAGCCTGCCCGCTCGCCCCATGCCACCCGCGGCATCGCGCCCTCGGGGTCGAGTCTTGCCACTGTCAACACCCCCTCGGGAACCTCGAGGCCCGCCGCCTGCAGCAGCCTGGTCGCCATCATCGATTCGGCCAGCGGCAGCGGTACCGCGTGGTAGGCCGTGCGCTTGAGCGCACGCAGTGCGCTGCAGAGCGAAATACCTGCACCTCCCGCCGCCTCGCTCACGAGGCAGCGAACGAGGCCGATTTCGTCGAACGCCGCCCAGAGCGCGGCCGGCCAGACCCCATCCTCGGCCTGCTCACGCAGCGCCCGGTTCGCCTGGTCGGCGCAAAGCCGGTCGATGGTATCTACGAACATCGCATCGAGCGCCGCGGCCTCCGCGGCCGGGTCGGTGCTCGAACCTGCGGCCAGTGTCGATTGATTCGCCTGATTCATCGCAGCCCCAGCCCGCGCGCGATCATGCCGCGCAGTATCTCGCGAGTTCCGCCGCGAAGGGTGAATGAAGGTGCATGGAGCACCGTCATGCCGAGAAGTTCCCCATACGAAGCTTCCTTGCCGAGCGTCGGCTCCACCGGCAGCAGCCTGCGGAACACTTCCGGGACCTCGCGTTCGAACGAGGTGCCGAGGTCCTTCACCAGCGCTGCCTCGAGCGCCGGGTTGGCGCCGCGATCGAGCGCGCCGGCGATCGAACTCGACATCCTGCGCAGCGTTGCGAGGTGCGCGCACAGCCGGCCGATTTCGGTCGCTGCACACTCGTCCGGATCTCCGCCGACCTTGCTGATCGACTCGAGCAGCAACTGGAACGTGCTCATGAAGCGGTCGGGACCCGAGCGCTCGAACGCGAGTTCGCGCGTGACCATCCCCCAGCCGCCGCCGACTTCGCCTACGACCATGTCGTCCTCGACGAAACAGTTGTCGAACACGACCTCGTTGAAGTCGTGTCCGCCGTACAGGTTGTAGATTGGCCGCACGCCGATGCCGGGGCGCGACATGTCGACGATGAACTGGGTCAGACCGGCGTGGCGGTTCGCATCCTTCGCTTCGGTGCGTGCCAGCGCGATCAGGTAATGCGCGTGGTGCGCGAAGCTCGTCCATACCTTGGTGCCGGTGATCGACCACCCACCTTCGGCGCGCACCGCCTTCGTGCGAACCGCCGCAAGATCTGAGCCGGAATCGGGCTCACTCATGCCGATCGAGAAGTAACACTCGCCGGCGGCGATGCGCGGCAGGATCAGTTGCCTTGCGCGTTCGCTGCCGTGCCGCAGGATCTGGTTGCCGCTTTGCCGATCGGCCACCCAGTGCGCACCGACCGGCGCGCCGCCGGCCAGCATTTCCTCGACCACGACGTAGCGCTCGAGCGCCGAGCGCTCGTGGCCGCCGTAGCACTTCGGCCAGCACATGCCGATGTAGCCGCGCCGGCCGCACTCACGCGAGAACTCGTCGTCGCGCGAGCCCCAGGAATTGAGCCGCGGGTCGAAGCGACGGGCGGCCACCTGTGCGGCGATGAAGGCACGGACTTCGCGACGCAGCGCGCCGGCGCTCTCGGGCAGGCGGACTGGATCGAACTTGAATTGGTGCATGGTCGCGGCATTCTCCGGTGGGTCGAATGGGCAAGTATCTTAGCCCGGGGCGCGACGAAGCGACAGATTGCAGGGCTGACCGGAATGTCGTCCGCGCGTTGAGCACCATCAAGCCAAGACGTAGAATGTCATATGTTGCGGAACAATTATCGAGCCACGCTCGTAACGTCGCAGCGGCCGGGCCGCGCGAGCACCAAACTGCCGGCGCATCTCTCGGATGCGGAGCGGGGCGCCCTGGGGACGATCGCTGCGCGTCTCGAACCTATCGACGCGCGCATCGAGACGCTGATTCTGTTCGGCAGCCGGGCCCGGGGGGAGTCGCGGTGGAATTCGGACCTCGACCTGGCAGTGCGAGTACGCGGCCAACGCGACGCCGCGCTCGAGCGGCGGATCATTGCAGCGATGGCGGAGGTGGAGTGGTCGGCGCCGCTCGACGGTGCGCTGCGGATCAGCCCGCTTGTTTTCTTCCAGGGTGAGCGCCACTCGGCGATCCACGAAGTGATCGCCGAAGAAGGCGTGACGGTATGGCAGACGCCCGCCTAGAACTTGCCGGCTGGGAACTGTCCGCAGCGGCGGACGAGCTGAGGAGTTTTGCTGCCAATGTCGAAGCGGAAGTTCCGCGCAAAGCGCTCGGCAGCCTGTACTACGCGGCGTTTCATCTGGTGCAGGCGATGCTGGTCTCGCGCGGCGTCTCCGCGCATACGCACAACGGCGTCCAGATCGCGTTCTCGCTGCATTTCGTCAAACCCGGGACCGTGTCGAAAGCCTCCGCAAAACTGCTCTCGGAACTGCAGGCGGTGTGCGAGCGCGCCGACTACCAGGTGGATCTGGCCTACGACGCAAGCGATGTTCAGCGTCATCTTGCGATCGCCACGCCCCTCATCGAGGAGTTGACGCGGCTCGCGGAGGCGACACCGGGCCTCGGTACGCAGCCGCTGCGCAAGGCGTGGTCGGGGGTCCTATCGTTGCGGCGCGGTACCGGCGCGCGCGCAGGAGGGGGCACACGGCGCGGCAAGACGAAGAGAGTTCGCTGACGGCTACGGAAGAACGGGTGAACCATGTTATCTGGTGAATTTGCTGATCAATTCAGGTCAGAGGGCAAAAAAGGCGACCGAGCTATAATTTCGGGCACACCCCCTGGAGATAAACATGAACATGCCGGGAATTGAATTTTTGATCGATCGCAAGGGTCGCAAAAAGGCAGTGTTAATCAATCTCAGGAAGCATAAGTTGCTGTGGGAAGACCTTTTCGACACCTATGTCGCCCACCAAAGGCGCAATGAACCCCGCGAATCCTTGGCTCAAGTAAAACGGATGGTCGAAGCAAAAGCCAAGCGAAAGACGGATGGCTGATTACTCTGTTGAAATTGCCCGTTCCGCGAGAAAAGAAATTGAAGCGCTTGATCCGCCAGTGGCAAGCCTCAAACATTGCGCTGCGCCACACCCGCTGCACGGGGTGGTGAGCTTCCACGTTGGGTCTCAGCCGAGCACTTGCCTGACCCATTCGGCCCATCGCAGGGTGCGCGTGTCACCCATGTAGGGGCCGACGATCTGGATTCCGACCGGCAGTCCGGCAGGGCTGGTGAACAGCGGCAGCGTGACACAGGGGACGCCGAGGAAAGTCCAGGTGCGGTTGAACACTGAGTTGCCGGTGTTCGCAAGTCCCTGCGGCGCCTCGCCGGGCGCACTCGGCGTGAGGAGGAAATCGCAGCTTGCAAATACCTCTCGTATGCGGGCGCGGTAGCACATGCCATTGAGCATCGCCTCCTCGTAGCGCGCACGGGGAATGGTCCATCCCTTCTCAATGTGCCCGATGATCGAAGCGCTGAGCAGTTCGCGCTTGTTGGCATATTCCCATTCAAGTGCCCGCGCGCACTCGTGGTGCATGATCACCTCGTGGTCGTCGTAAATCCCGGCGAGTTCGGGACCGTAGTCGAAGTCCGTCAACTGGGCGCCGGCGCGCTCGAGCGAATTCGCAGCCCGCTCGATGAGGCTGCGGGTGACTTCGTGCGCCTCGTTCCATCTGGGCGTCCGGCACAATCCGACGCGCGGGGCGCGTGGCGGCTTCGATTCGAGATCGGGCAGCGCCACGCCGGCGAGCGCGTGAACCAGCAGCGCGACGTCCTCGACTGCGCGTCCCATCATCCCCACCGTATCCAACGATTCGGCCAGGAACTTCATCCCCGCGCGATTCACCGTGCCGAAGCTCGGCTTGTAGCCGACGATGCCGCAGAACGAGGCAGGGCGGATGACCGATCCGCCGGTCTGCGTGCCGAGCGCAAGCGGCACCATGCCGTCGGCCACGGCGGCCGCCGAACCGCTCGAGGAACCGCCGGGCGTATGCCCGAGATTGCGCGGATTGCGCGCGGGACCGGGATGCTGGTAGGCGAATTCGGTGGTGGCGGTCTTGCCGAGCACGATGCCGCCTGCGCGTTTAATCAGCGCCACGCAGGCTGCATCGGCCTTCGGCTGGTGTCCGCGATAAATCGGCGAGTTGTACTCCGTCGGCAGGTCGGCGGTATCGATCACATCCTTCACGCCGACCGGGACACCATGCAGTGGCCCGCGCGCAGGCGAACGATCCGAGGCGCGCGCCTGGGCGAGGACCAGGTCCGCGTCGCGTGCCACCCATGCCCGGACATCCGGGTCGCGAGCGGCAATGCGCTCGAGGCAGGCGCTGGCGAAGGCCTCCGCAGTGAGATGGCCTCTCGCGATCATTCTTGCAGCGCGCGCTGCGCCGAGCTCGTACAACGCAGTCATTTTGGTTTCTCGTGGTGCGCGATCAGCGTGATGCGCGAAGCTCGTTGTTCGCCAGGTGCACCGGCAGTCTACCCTCCCTTACCGCATTCACTGCAGCGACGCAGCCCGCGCCGATCGCCGCGAACCCCTGATCGCTCCAAGACAACGCGTGGGGCGACGCGATGACGTTCGGAGCGCCGAAGATCGGATCGTCCGGCGCGGGAGGTTCGGACTCGAACACATACAGCCCTGCGCCCGCCAGCCGTCCCGCGCGCAGTGCTTCTGCCAGCGCGAGCTGATCGACGATCGCACCGCGCGCGGTGTTGATCAGGAACGCCGACGGTTTCATCTGCCGGAGGCGCGCGCGTGATACCAACTGGTGCGTCTCGGGCAGGTAGGGGCAGTTCACCGCCAGCACATCGCTGTCGCGAAACAGCGTATCCATGTCCACCGGCACCACTCCCAGCGCGTAGGCGCGGGATGCGTCTACATAAGGATCATGTGCGATGAAACGCATGCCGAAAGGCTGCATCAGGCGGAACATCTCGCACGCGATGTTGCCCAGGCCGACCGAGCCGAGTACGCGCCCTTCGAGACCGACGCCCATCGCTCCCGCGCGCTGCGCAAAGCCGGCGGCGCCGAGCCGCGCGAGCCGGTCTTTTGCCTGCAGGCGCGTGGTCAGTGCGAGGAGCAGGGTGACAATCGCCACCGCCACCGGACGCCGCACCGCATCGGGCGTGATCGAAACGGGAATGCCCGCGGCGGTGCACGCGGCGAGGTCGATCTTGTCGTAGCCGACACCGAAGCGCGCAACGAGCTTCAGGCGTCCGTCCGCCGGAATGCTGTCGGCCGCGAACGTTTCTCCGAGCAGGATGAGGGCGTCGATTCCCGCGAGCTCGGCGGCGGTGATCCGCGGCCCGTTGGAAAGGCGGCGCAGTTGCACTCCGTGATCCTTCTCGAGCGGTGAGAGATCGAATTCCGGGAACACGGGCTTGCCGTCGAGGCCTGAAAATCGAGCAGCGAGAGCGACGACGAAGCGTGCGCTCGATTTCATTCTGCGCGCTTGGAACTCGGCTGCATCCTGCTATCTTACAATGGCACGATTGTGCGCTCGGCCATTGACTCCGGGGAGGAGATTCATGAATAGCGTATTGCGCTGGACCTTCCTTGCGCTGAGCGCATTCGCCTGCGCTTTCGCGCAAGCGCAGGGTTACCCGTCGAAGCCGATCCGCGTGATCATCCCTTTCCCACCGGGCGGCGGCTCCGATGCCGCGGCGCGCCTGGTGACGAATCACCTCGCCCAGGTTCTCGCGCAGACATTCGTGATCGACGCACGCCCCGGCGGCAACACCGTAATCGGCACCATGGCGGTCGCCAAGGCGCCGGCCGACGGCTATACGCTCCTGTTCACCGGCGGCTCGACGATGTCGATCCAGCCATTCATGTTCGCGGGGAAGCCGCCATTCGACCCATTGGGCGATTTCGCGCCGGTCGGGATGGTGTCGCGCTTCCCGTTCTTTCTCGTCGTGCCCGCATCGTTGCAGGCGAACTCCCTGCAGGAGCTGATCGCGCTCGCGAAGGCTTCGCCCGGGAAACTTTCCTACGCATCGAACGGCAGCGGCACGATCGGTCATCTGTCGATGGAGATGATCAGGAAGGAGACCGGCATCGATCTCATCCACGTGCCCTACAAGGGGTTCGCCCCGGCGGTGATCGACCTGCTCCCCGGGCGGGTCACGATGTTGCTCGCCGACGTGGCGCCGATCGGACAGCACGTGCGCGCAGGCAACCTCAAGGTGCTGGCGGCGACCTCGGCGAAGCGCTCGAGCTACTGGCCCGAGGTGCCGACGGTCGCAGAGCAAGGAATCCCGGGATTTGGCGTCGAGGTCTGGTTCGCGCTTTACGCGCCGGCGAAGACCCCGGACGAGATCGTCGCCAGGCTCAATGCCGAGATGCAGAAATACCTCTCGTCGCCTGAGGCGAAGGACGCCTACGCCAAGATCGGCATGGACAGCGCGGCTTCCAGCGCCGAAGAATTGCGGGCCAGGATCATCGCCGAGCAGAACGTGTTCTCGAAGGCAGTGAAGGACGCCAACCTCAAGGTGGAGTGAGGCTGCGGGTTTTCACGAACCCGGGACGATTCCCGCAGGCAGGCTTTCGATGTGCGCGCAGATCTCGCCGGGACGCGCGAGCCACACCGAATCGCGCTGGGAAACGATGTGCTCGATCACGCGCCGGAACTGGCGCAGCCGGTAGGGCTGGCCGAGGATGAAGCTGTGCAGGACTACCGACATCACCAGCGGCCGCGGCACCGACTCCGAGAGCATCTCGTCGAACTGGTCGATCAGGTTCGCGCAGTAGAGCGAGGAGGGCGTGCGGCGCGTGACGGCTTCGAATGAATCGTTGAGGTCGTGCGCATACGGGATCGACAGAATCCTGCCGCCGCGCGTGCGGAACCACACCGGCTGGTCATCGAGCGGCCAGTCCATCATGTAGCGATAGCCGGCCTCCTGCAGCAGATCGAGCGAGTCGAGGGTTTGCGAAATGTAGGGTGCGAGCCATCCGCGCGGCGCCTTTCCCTCGTGCCGGGTGATGGCCTGGGTAGCTTCGGCGATGCACGCGCGCTCCGTGTCGATGTCCATGTCGACCTGCCGCTCGGCGTTGGTGCGGCCATGGCCGACGATTTCGTCGCCGCGGGCGCTGAAGGCGGCGATCAACTCGGGGCAATAGTCGTAGAGCTCCGTATTCACGAGCAGTCCGTAGGGAATCGCGTAAGCGTCGGCGAGTTCGAGCAGGCGCCAGGCGCCGACGCGGTTGCCGTAATCGCGCCAGGCGTAGCTGCGCGTATTCGGTTGCGGGTGCGGCACGGAGTAGTCGTTGCCCAGACCCTCGCCGAACGCAAAATGTTCGACATTGAGGCTGAAGTGGATTGCGAGGCGCTTGCCTCCGGGCCACGAATAGTCCGGGCGGCGGGTGATGGCGGAATAATCGTAACGCCCGTGGGTTCGGAGCATGGCACGTCCTCAGGGATCGAAGGGAAAATCGCGCACGTCGGGGCAGCGTTCGATTGCGCGCAGGAACAGGTGGAGTTCGGCGGCGCGACGTTCGCGTGACGCGGGAAGTGTTTCGGCTACGACAACGCCTTGCCGCTGCGTTCCGCGATCACCCGTGCAAGGGATTCGCCGAAGACCGAGAGCGACAATCCGGCGACCGAGCCGCCCAGAAACAGGAGCCAGGTCGAGACGCCCGTTTCGCCTGCAACGAAATCGAATCCGACTGCGACCAGCGCCGCGAGGGAAACGAGTCCGATCAGTACCAGGCCCGCACCGAGCGTCCTCAGCAGCAATGCCCAGCTCTGATGGCTGCCAGGGAATACGATCGCCCCCAGCGCAGTGCAGACGAGGAACAGCGTCCACGCGAGAAACTCCTGCGCGAGCGCCAGGCCGAAGGGCTTCGCCGCGAGCGCCGTACCGCAGACGAATCCCACCAGTAGAAGCACGCTACCCACCATTCTGAAAATGCTCATGACGACCTCCCGCCGTTGCGAGTTTGTATCATGCTTCCGGCCAGCCAAGGGGTTTCGTTCCGCTGCCGCGACTCATAGGCGGCAATGGCGGCTTCGTGCTTCAAAGTGAGGTCGATGTCGTCCCAGCCGTTCAACAGGCACTCCTTGCGAAACGCATCGATCTCGAAGACTTCGACGCTGCCGTCGGGCAAGGCGATGGTCTGTGCGGACAGGTCGATCGTCAATTCCGCGCCGGGCTTCGCTGCGAGCAGGGCCCGGATGCGAGCAGCGCGCTCCGCGGGCAGCGTGACCGGCAGCAGGCCATTCTTGAACGTGTTCTCGTGGAAGATTTCTCCGAACGAGGGCGCGATCCATGCGCGGAAGCCGGATTCGGCGAGTGCCCAGACTGCGCCTTCGCGCGAGGACCCGCAGCCGAAATTCTCCGCCGCAACCAGGATGCGCGCGCCGGCGTATTCAGGTCGATTGAGAAAGAATTCCGCGCGCGGTGTGCCGTCGCTTGCGAAACGGACGTCGCGGAAGAGATAGCTCGCGTATTCGGCCGAGCGCGCATACCGCAGGAACCGAGCCGGAATGATGCGGTCGGTATCGACATTCGCAAGCTCGTAGGGCGCGGCGACTGCCTTCAATCTGACGAAAGGTTCCATGCCGGCCTCAGTCGAGCATCGTGCGCACGTCGCAGATCGCGCCTCGCACCGCGGCGGCGGCGGCCATCGCGGGACTCATGAGGTGAGTGCGCACGCCTTGTCCCTGCCGGCCTTCGAAATTCCGGTTGGAGGTCGATGCGACCCGCTCCCCCGCGCTCGCCAGATCGCCATTGGTGCCGACGCACATCGAGCAGGCGGCCCCGAGCCATTCCGCGCCGGCCTCGGCGAAGACCCGGTGCAGCCCTTCGGATTCGGCTGCCTGTTTGATCAGCCCGGAACCCGGCACGATCATGGTCGGGATGCTCACCTTGCGCCCGCGCAACACCTGCGCCGCAGCGCGCAGGTCCTCGATGCGGCTGTTGGTGCAGGAACCGATGAATACCCGCTGCATGGGGAGGCCGGCAAGCGGCGTTCCCGGCGCGAGATCCATGTACGCGAGCGCCCGCAGCATGCTTTCGCGCCGCACCACATCACTTTCGCGCTCCGGGTCGGGCACGACATCGGTGACCGCTCCGCCATACTCGGGACTCGTTCCCCAGGTCACCTGCGGAACGAGTGCGGAACCGTCGATCGTTGCTTCGCGATCGAATTTCGCATCCGCATCGGAGGGCAGGGTGCGCCAGAACGCAAGCGCCTTGTCCCAGTCGGTGCCCTTGGGCGCAAACGCGCGGCCCGAAAGGTACTCGCAGGACGTGTCATCCGGGGCCACCATGCCGCAGCGCGCGCCGGCCTCGATCGACATGTTGCATACCGTCATGCGCCCGGCCATCGACAGCGAGCGGATGGCGGAACCGGCGTATTCGATGGCATGGCCGTTGCCGCCCGCCGTGCCGATTTTCGCGATGATCGCGAGGATCACGTCTTTGGCCGAGACGCCTTTCGTCAAGGCGCCATCGACGGTCACGCGCAATGTCTTCGCTTTGCGTGCCCACAGCGTCTGCGTAGCCATCACGTGAGCCACCTCGGACGCGCCGATGCCGAAGCCCATCGCGCCGAACGCGCCGTGCGTCGAGGTGTGCGAATCGCCGCACACCAGCACCATGCCGGGCTGGGTCACGCCCTGCTCGGGTCCGACCACGTGGACGATTCCCTGGCGCGGATCGTCGAAGCCGAACAGCATCACGCCATGCTTGCGCGCGTTGCTCTCCAGGCCCTCGACGCGGCCGCGTACCGTGGCGTCGGCAATGCCCGCAATGCCCGCAGCACGGTTGCGGGTCGGGATGTAATGGTCCGGGGTCGCGAAACACGCGTCGGGCCGGCGCAGCCTGCGTCCGCTTGCCTCCAGGGCGCTGAATGCATGAAAGCTGCCGTCGTGCATCAGATGACGGTCGACATAGAGGAGCGAGCGCTCGCCCGCACCCTTCGCGATCGCGTGCCGGGCCCAGATCTTCTCGTAAAGTGAAAGTCCCATGGATTCTCAGGTCTTCGGCACGTGGCCCACGGAGTCGTCGTACTTGCGCATCGCATCCGCGGAGAGAAACTGTTTCTCCCAGGTGCGGATCTGGTCGAAGCCGGCGAAGCTGTGCAGGTCGCCGAGCGGGTGGTGCGCAAACTTCTCGATGAAGCGCGCCTCGGCCATCGGCCCCTCGTCGCGCAATTGCAGCGCGAGATCGTGCATCGCCGCCAGTGCCGTGCGCATCATCGCACCGGCCGTGATCGCGAGCGCAATGCCCATCGATTGCATCTCTTCCAGCGAGAAGCGCGGTGACACGCCGGTCATGTTGTAGAAGATCGGGCCCTTGACCTCCGTGCATACGCGCGCGACTTCCTCGGCCGTCGTGGGTCCTTCCACGAAGGCCATGTCGGCGCCGGCGGCGAGGTAAGCATTCCCGCGCCGGATCGCGTCATCGAGGCTGCCGCCGTGCGCGCCGCGCGCATCGGTTCTCGCGATCAGGACAAAATCCGGATCGTATTCGTCGCGCGTGGCCGCGGCCGCCCGGATTTTGCCGGCCGCTTCGTCGAGCGCGATCACTTCGCGCCCGGCCACGTGGCCGCAGCGTTTGGGGGCGACCTGGTCCTCGATGTGAATCGCGGCGACGCCCGCGCCGATGTACTCGCGCACCGTGCGGATCACGTTGATCGCGTTGCCGTAGCCGTTGTCGGCATCGGCAATCAGCGGCACCTGGATGGCCGAAGCGATGTAGCGCGCATTGGCCACCATCTCGCTCATCGTAGCGAGGCCCGCGTCGGGCAGGCCCGTGAGAGACAGCGAGGTGCCGTAGCCGCTCATGTAGATCGCGGGAAAACCGACCTGGTCGAGCACCCGCGCGCTCATCGCGTTAAAACATCCCGGAATAAACAGGGTCTTCCTGCCCGCGAGCAGTCGGCGCAGCACGGTTGTCGGTCTTTCATGCATTTCAGTCCACCTTGGCGCCGGAAAGTTTAATCACCCTGGTCCACTGTACCTGCTCTTTCTCGATCATTCTGCGAAACTCTTCCGGCGTGTTGCCGACCAGTTCGGCGCCCTGCGCGGTCAGGCGCTCTCGGATCGCCGGCGTATGGATCGCCTTGACCGCCGCCGCGTGCAGCGCCGCAACGATTGCGGCAGGCGTACCGGCGGGCGCCATCATCCCATACCAGGTATCAGAGGCGTAACCCTTCACACCGGCCTCATCGAGGGTCGGGATCTCGGGCGCAATGAGCGAACGCCGGCTGCTGCACAACGCGTAGGCCTTGAGTTTTCCGGCACGGATGAGCGGAAGTGTGGGCAGCAGGCCATCCACCGCAAACTGGACTTCCCCTGCGACCAGGTCCTGGCGCGCATAGGTGCTGCCGCGATACGGGATGTGCACGATGAAAGTTCCGGTCATCGACTTGAACAACTCGGCGTTCAGGTGCGTCGCCGAGCCGCTTCCGGCCGAGCCGTAGTTGAGGCGGCCGGGATTCTTTTTCAGGTACGCGATGAGTTCCGGCACCGTATGCGCCGGCACCGACGGATGTCCGAGCAGCACCTGATGGGTGTTGGCAATCACGGTGATCGGAGCGAAGTCTTTGACCG
The DNA here is from genome assembly GCA_016195915.1 of Betaproteobacteria bacterium. GTDB lineage: Bacteria > Pseudomonadota > Gammaproteobacteria > Burkholderiales > SG8-39 > JADGRQ01. Next base: position 106,030 of record JACPYS010000017.1, read on the forward strand.
GGTCATAGCCGGAATGCGCGCGCAGCGCCGGGTTGATCACATGCGATGGGCTCGCCGAAACGAGGATATAGCCGTCGGGCGCCGCGCGGGCGACCGCCTCGGTGCCGATCGAACCGCCCGATCCCGGGCGATTTTCGACGATGAACGGCTGGCCGAGAAGCCTGCCCATTTCCTCCGACACCACACGCGCAAGGGTGTCGCCGGTACCGCCAGCGCTCAAGGGAACGATGACCTTGATCGGCCGTGCAGGCCAGGATTGGGCAAGCGCTTCGCACACGCAGAGCATCGCGGACAGGAACACTGCCACGCGCCCCATTCCGGCGAGAATCGAAAGCACGCTCATGGTTCGGATCCGGGAAAGCCGGCGGCCATTATCCCATCCTCGCTGCAAGGCTCCCGTCAGCTGCTCCACAAGCGCACGCAAGGCGTCAGGGGGAAGATAGACCACCCGAAGCGACCGGAGGTCCTCCATGCAAGGCTATGCAATCGGCTTCTTCATTGCCGCGCTCAGTTCGGCCTGTTTCATCGATGCGACGGCGGACGTCGCCAAGCTTGGCAAGATCGGCACCGTGCTCTTCACGGTCCTGTTCATCGTGACCGAGGGGATCGCGCTGATCGCCTAGAGCATTTCGAGCGGGCGCGGGCCGCCCGGCGGTAGGAATGCTTTCGCCGGAGGGGAGGAGAACGCTTTTCAGGGTGCGGGCGAACCCACGGAATCAACTGCCCGCTCCGCGTCGAGCGCTTCGTCGCTGATCGTGCGCGCCTTGATCGACACCAAAAGGATGCCGATGCCGGCCAGCATATAGCTCGTCGTTTCTGCTGCCTCGAATGCGAGAAGCGTCCACAGGTTGTTGTGCGGGGTCAGGCCAAGTAACCGGATAGTCGCAAGGGCAAACGATAGAATTGCACCGGACAGCAGCAGCCACGATCCCGTCCAGTGGGGCCGATGGACGGCCAGGACCGCCCCGGCGGCAATAAAGAGCAACGCGATGCCGACACAGCGTCCAAGGTAGATCAACTGGCCCCAGAGATCCGCTTCCATGCTAGCCGAGCATTGCCCTTGTGACTGATGTGGTGACCCGACGATCGCAATACGTGCACTGCCAATTCAATGGCTTGAAATGACAGAGACTGTGCGTATAGTAACCGCGTGGGGCTGTTCCCGCCAAGGGTGCTCAACGAAATCGGCGAAACAAGGGCCTCAATTCCCTTTTCCGGCTGGCGCACAACCTGATCCCTCAGCTCAGCGCGTCCAGCGCCTCGACCAGGTCGGCGACGCGCTGCGGGCGGTCTTCGCGACGCTTTTCCAGGCAGGCCTGCACCAGAAGATCGAGTTCGACCGGGATGGGCTGGCAGGCGGCCTTCGACGCCAGCGGGGGTTCTTCATTGAGGATCTTGCTGGTCAGTGCGAGGTCGTCCGTGCCCTCGAATATCTTCTTCCCGGTGAGCAGGTAAAACGCGACCGCACCGACGGCGTAGATGTCGGCGCGTGCGTCCACGTCGGCGGGATCGCGCAGGCGCTCGGGCGACATGTAGAGCGGGGTGCCGAGGATGCGCAGGTTGCGCGTGAGGTCGCGGCTATGCGCGGCGGTAACGCTTTTTACGAGCCCGAAATCGAGGATCTTCACCAGGTCCCGTTCACCGCCACGCTGGCAGAGCATGATGTTCTCCGGCTTGATGTCCCGGTGAACCAGTCCCGCCGCATGCGCGACGGTGAGGCCGGCGCAGAGTTGGCGCAGTATGCGCACCGCGCGCGCCACGGGGATGCATGCCGGTGGCTTGCCTTCGCGCTCGACCAGTTCGCCGAGGTTGATTCCGTCGAGGTACTCCATCGCGTAGTAGAGCAGTCCGTCGGCGCTGCGGCCGTAGTCGTAGATTTCCACCACGTTAGAATGCGACAGCTGGCTCGCGAGCTGCACTTCGCGCTCGAAGCGCGCGATCATTTCGTCGCTCGCTCGCGCCGGCTTGAGCAGCTTCACCGCGCAGGGGCGCTTGAGCAGGTCGTGGCGCGCGAGGTACACATTCGCCATGCCGCCTTCGCCGATGCTGCGCTCGAGCCGGTAGGCACCCACCTTGCGTTGTCCGCCCAGCTCGCCGCGCAGGCGCAGCAACGAGATGCCGGACCAGAGCGCTGCCGCGACCGCGATGACCAGCGCGCCGAAGACGATGCCGAACGCGGTCCGCAGGTAACTGAGCGGCGCGTAGGCTTCGGCAGCGCCGATTTCGATCGCGACGCCGAGGCCGAGGTCCTCCACCCAGCGCCAGGCGCCGACGACTTCGACCCCGAGATCGTTGCGGTACGGCTCCAGCGAGCTGCCCGCACGCGCCCCGGGACCAGCCCCGGGCATGGTGAAGCGCGTGTTGCCGTCGAAGCGGCTGCGGGTGAGAAGCGCATTGCGCTCGTCGAAAGCGAACAGTTCGCCGGTCTCGCCAGGGTGCGCCGCGGCGAGAATCGCCGAGAGCACGCCGTCGGCCGGCTCGGCGATGCCGAGCGCGGCGATCACCTGACCGCCGGCGGCATGCACCGGTGTTGCGATCCAGCCGAAGGCCTGGCCCTCACGCAGCCGCGGCGGCGATTCGACGCGATCGGCATCCCGATAGGGGCGGATGAAACGCGATTCGCCGCGAAACACCGGTTCGAGCAGCGGCCGGAACTGCTTTTCGGTCACGCGCAGGCCGCAGTACTCCGGGAAACGCGTTGCCAGCAGCCTGCCGTCGGGCGCAGTGACGTTGAAGGTGGAATCGCCGACCTCACGCAGCAGCGGCCGCAGCACCTCCTCGACGCGGGCACGCGCCGGGCCGCCGCAGAGTTCCTCGCGCGCGGCATCCGGCCGCAACGCAACCGCCGCGAGCTTCGCCACGGCATCCTGCACGCCCGGCTCGCGCGCGATGCGCTCCGCATCGCCGATTTCCTCGCGCAGCCAGACGCGCAGCGCGTTGACCTGTGCGTCGAGCAGGCTCTTCATGGTGCCGGCACGCAGTTCCCGCAGCGAGCCCTCGACCGCGGTGTAGGTCCAGTAGCCCAGGCCGAGCAGGAGCGCGGCAGACAGCAGGACCAGCGCAATCCGGCCGGGCGTGAACCAGCGCGCGTCCCGCCGCGGAAGGATTTCGTCGCCGGGATGGCTGGTTGTCGAATTCAACAAACGAAGTGTGCGACCCATGGAACGGAAGGTAACGCACCGGCGCCGGGGTTGTACATGGCGTAAGCTGTCTTCCTGGGAGAGGAGGAAGTCCAATGTATCTTGCGATCCGTATTGCCGCATTCGCCGCCGCATTCGCGGCAGCGCTTTCTGCCGCAGCCCAGTCGTACCCCACCCGAGCCATCACGCTGGTCGTACCCTATCCGCCGGGCGGGCTGATCGACCTCGTGGCCCGCATCGTCCAGCCGAAGCTGCAGGCGGAACTCGGCGGCGCGATCGCCGTGGAGAACCGCAGCGGCGCGGGCGGGAACGTTGGCGCCGAGGTGGTGGCGCGCTCTGCGCCCGACGGGTACACCATGCTGCTCGGTAACCCGTCGCTCGCCCTTTCCGACCATATCTACCCGAAGCTGAGCTACAAGCCGTTGCAGGACCTCGCCTATGTCGGGCAGTACGGTACGGTGCCCAACGTGCTGGTGGTCAACACCGCGCTGCCGGTGCACAACGTCCCTGAATTGATCGCCTACGCGAAGAAGAGCCCCGGCAAGCTGAACTACGGCTCACCCGGTTACGGCACTTCTCCGCAGATGTCGATGGAGCTGTTCAAGGCGATGACCGGCACCTTCATCGTGCACATCCCGTTTCGCGGCGCGGGCCCTGCCACGGCCGCGCTCTTCGCCAACGACACCCAGTTGATGTTCGACAATCTTCCTCCGCAAGCGGGCAACATCAAGGCCGGGAAGGTGCGCGCGCTTGCGCTCACCAGCCTGAAGCGCGTGTCGGTGTTTCCGGACGTGCCGACGCTCGACGAGATGGGCCTCAAGGGATACGAGGTCAGCTCGTGGTTCGGCATCAACGTGCGTGCGGGAACGCCGCCGGAGATCATCGGCCGCATCAACCAGGCGCTCAACCGCGCGACTTCCGACCCGAAGGTGCGCGAGCAGCTCGAGTCGCGCGGCGCGACGGTGATCCAGGGCACGCCCGAGCAATATCTGGCCTACGTCAAGGCGGAGAACGCCAAATGGGGGCCGGTCGTCAAGCGGGCGAACATCGTTGCCGAGTGAGCGCGACACAGTAAGACGAGGCGAGCCTCCGGCGCTTTTGGTCCTCAGGCGGGCCGGCATGCTGGGCATCATTCTGTTGTGCGCCCTGGTGCGCGCGCACGCGCAGCAGGCCATCGATATTCAATCTGCGGACGGGCGCGTGGTCCATGCTGCATGGATGCCTGCCGGGAAGGCCGAACGCTGGATCGTCTCGCTGCACGGCACCCGGGGCTCCGCGAAGACCGACCTCGGTCTGTGGCAACGTAACCTCGCCTCGCACGGCATCGGCGTGCTCGCCATCCAGTGGTGGCTCGGTCGCGGCGACGGGCCGGCGGCCTACCTCGCGCCCACCGACAGTCTACCGCGAGATCGACAACGCCGCGCGCAAACTCGGCATCGCTCCAGGCAGCGCGCTGCTGCACGGCTTCAGCCGCGGTTCCGCGAACATCTATGCGGTCGCGGCGCTCGACGCGGGGCGCGGCCGACGGCTGTTTTCGCTCGTGGTCGCGAATTCGGGCGGGGTTGCGCTCGATTACCCTCCGACGCGCGACCTCGTGGAAGGCCGCTACGGCACGCGACCGCTCGCCGGCACGCGCTGGATCACAGTTTGCGGCGAGCGAGATCCGCATCCCGATCGTGACGGCTGCCCGGGCATGCGACGCACCGCCGGGTGGCTGCGCGAGCAGGGCGCACAGATCGTCGCCGCGATCGAGGACGCCGAGGGCGGCCACGGCGTGCTGCACAGGAATCCCCGCCACGTCGCGCGTGTGCTCGAGTTGTTCAGCCGTTAAGGATGGCGGCGACATGATATAGACTTCAAACGATGGCGGGCGATCAGCTGACAGGGAGTGCGGCTTCTCCGGAGAACGCCAGTCGCCGCGCGCGTCGCCGGGCGTTTCGCGTGCGCATGGCCGCGATGGTCGCGGCAAGTTATGCAGTCGATAGCGTCCTGCTGGCGCTGTTCGTTCTTGCCGGCACCATTCCGGCGATGGTGGCAGTGGCCTACGGCGCTGCCGGCGCATTGGCGACAGGGCTGCAGTGGGCCAGTTACCGCGGCGGCTGGAGCGAGCGGTTTCACGACAGTTACCTGGCGGCCCCGTTCGTGCTTGTGCATGCCGGCGTTTCGATCGCATCCCTGTGGGCAGCGCCGGCGGTGGGGTTCATGTTCATCTCGGTGCTGTTCGTCATCTGCGCGTTTGGCGCGCTCCGACTGACCAGGCGAGAGTTCGTCGTGGTATGTACGATCGTGGCGGTTGCTGCGGGTGCCGCATTCGCGTTCGCGGGCCAGCGGCCGTCGATCCCTGGCTCGACGCCGGCCGAGCTTTTTCTTTCCTGGCTGGTCCTCGCGCTGACGCTCGGCCGCTGCTTCGTGGTGGGTCTGTATGGGAGCGCGATCCGGGGATCCCTCGATTCGATGGTGCGCCGCCGAACCGCAGAGTTGACCACCGCGTTGCGCGAGGTCGAGTCCCTCAGCTATACGATTTCGCACCACATGCGCGCACCGGCGCGCGCGGTCAATGCCGCGGCGCGCATGATCGAGATCGATCACGGCAACGAGCTCACCGAAGCCATGCGCTCCTTGGTAGGCCGTATCGCGGACGTCTCCACGGACATGGGCGCGATGGTCGACGGCCTGATCGAGTTGCTGCACATTGCGCGGGCCGAGCCTGTCCGGCGCACCGTGGACATCACTGGCGAGGCCGATGCCGTGTGGGATGCGCTCGCGGCGGCCGGAGTCGTGAGCGAAGCGAGATTTGAGGCGGAGCCGGGCCTGAGCGTGACGGCCGACCCGGAGATGCTGCGGCGCCTGCTGCACTTACTGCTCGAGAACGCCTGCAAGTTCACGCACGGTAGACCGGGTGCGAACGTCTGGTTCGGTCGCCGAGCCGATGGCGCGATCTTCGTGCGTGACAACGGCGTCGGATTCGACGCGGCTTACTCGGACAAGCTGTTTCATCCGTTTGAGCACCTGCACCGCGCAGGCGAGTTCAAGGGCTATGGCCTCGGACTCGCGCTGGCGCGCCGGATCGTCGAGCGCCATGGTGGCCGGATCTGGGCGGAGTCGGCGCCGGGTGCAGGCTCGACGTTCTTCTTTACGCTGCCCTGATTGCCGCGCCGTGGAGCGACGCCGGAATGACGATTTTCTCTACCGGCCGCTTGCTGGCTGAACTTCATCAAGAATCCGCAATAGGCTTGATACGGGTATTGCGCGGGCAACCCGATCGATCCAGCGTTTCGGCGCGAGCGCTTCGAGGCGTGCAATTGCATCATGCATAATGGCCAGAGCGTCCGCGTGGCGGGCGCGGGACGCTGGTGACAGGCCTCGTTCGGCCAGGGAGAGAACCCGTGGGAATTTCAGCACTCAAACCGCTCGGCCTTGCACTTGTGGTGCTTGGTGCCGTGTTCGCGAGTTCCGCCGGCCTGGCGCAGCCGAAGGTCGTCATCTACTCGTCGAACGATGACACCTTGCACAAGCTGGTGTTCACGGCATTCACGAAGGAAACCGGCATCGCCGTGGAGCCCGTCACCGCCGGCTCGGGCGTGGTCGTCAAACGCATTCAGACCGAGAAGGACAGGCCCGGCGGCGACATCGTCTGGGGAGTAAGCCGTTCGCTGCTGGAGACCAACAAGCAACTCTTCGCGCCGTATCGGTCGAAGCATCACGAGGCGATTCCGCCCGAGCTTCGCGATCCGGCGGATCTGTGGATCGGCACCAATCTGCATTTGATGGTGATCCTGCAGAACACCAAGGTGCTGCCCGAGGGCCAAGGTCCGAAGGCATGGGCCGATCTGCTCGATCCGAAGTGGAAGGGTAAGATCGCCTTTACCGATCCTGCCAACTCCGGATCGGCCTATACCACCATCACCATGTTGGTCGAGTTGTTCGGCGGCGGCGACGCGGGCTGGGCCAAGGTCAAGCAACTCATCGCCAACACGCGCGTTCTCAACCGTTCTTCGCTGGTGTTCCAGGGGGTCGGGAATGGCGAGTATCCGCTCGGTATCTCACTTGAGTACGCGGGCCATGTCTGGGCCGCCGGTGGCGCGCCGGTGAAGACCGTTTATCCCGCCGACGGCACGCTGGCGCAGATGGAAGGCGTGGCCATCGTCAAGGGTGGCCCCAACGCCGAGGCGGCCAGGGCTTTTGTCGACTACGTCAATCGCAAGGATGTGCGCGAGATGATCATCAAGGGCACCTTCCGCCGTCCGGCGCGCCAGGATCTCGATCTCGCAAAGCTGCCCGGCAGCATGCCGGCGCTGTCGGCGCTCAAGCTTCTTCCGTACAAGGAGGAGGCATGGACGGCGGCGCGCGCGGCCACGCTCGACAAGATCAAGGACATGGTCCAGCAGACCCGCTGACGCCTGGGGCCGGCTTGGGCACGATTGCGATCGAAGGGGTACGCCGCTCGTTCGGATCGGTTGAGGCGGTTCGTCACCTCTCGCTCGATATCCGCGACAGCGAGTTTTTCACGCTGCTCGGGCCGTCTGGTTGCGGCAAGACCACGCTGCTGCGCATGATCGCGGGCTTCACCGAGCCCGACGCGGGCGAGATCCGCATCGGCGGCAAGCGCATCGACACGCTGCCGCCGCACCGCCGCAATATCGGCATGGTGTTTCAGAACTACGCGATCTTTCCCAACCTCACGGTGGCCGGCAACATCGCCTACGGCCTCAAGGCGCGCAAGTTCGCTCCCGACGAGATCGCCCGACGCGTGACCGAGGCGCTGGTACTCGTGCGCCTGTCCGGCTACGGCGAGCGCTGGCCGCATCAGCTATCGGGCGGTCAGCTGCAGCGGGTGGCGATCGCCCGCGCGCTGGTGATCCGGCCCGAAGTGCTGTTGCTCGACGAGCCGCTCTCCAATCTAGATGCCCGGTTGCGGGTCGACATGCGCGGCGAGATCCGCGAGCTGCAGCAAAGGCTGGGGATTACCACGGTCTATGTCACGCACGACCAGGAGGAAGCGCTCGCCGTGTCTCAGCGCATCGCCGTGATGCACAGCGGGCGCATCGAACAGCTTGGCGCGCCCGAGGAGATCTATCGCAAGCCCGCGAGCCTGTTCGTCGCCCGGTTCATGGGTACGACCAATGTGCTGCGCGGTGTCGCCGGGGCTCGCGATGACTGCGGAACACGCGTGCGGGTCGGCCCGTCCGAACTGTTGGTGCCCGTCCTCGACGCCCGCGAAGGCGAAGCCCTCAGCCTGTGCATCAGGCCCGAGGCCCTGCGTGTCATCGTGGGCGGTGAACCGCTTGCCGCGGATTCGGCGCGGCTCGAGGCGACCGTGCGCAAGACCGAATTCGTCGGGGCGCTGGTCCGTCTCGACGCAGAACTGGCCGATGGCACCCCTCTCAAGGTTGCCGTGCTCGACGACCCCGTTGCCGGTGCTGCGCCGGGGAGCCGCATTGCGCTCGCCTACGACCCGGCTCGCGTCACGGTCTTCCGTGAGGGCGCGCCATGAACGTGAGCGCTGTCCTGCGCGTCGCGCCGCTGGCACGACTGCCGCTCGCCATCGGCACGATCGCCTTTGCGTTTCTGGGTTTGTTTCTCCTGTATCCGCTGTGGGGCGTGCTGAGCGCCAGCATCCTCACGCCGGATGGCACGGCGTTCACCCTGGACAATTACGCCAAGGTCCTTTCGCGCAGCTTCTACCGCGCGAGCGTCGCCAACACGCTGACGATCGGCCTGCTGGCGACGCTGACGACAACCCTCATCGCGGTGCCTCTGGCCTTCGCCATCGCGCGGCTCGAGATCCCCGGGAAGGTGCTGCTGATCGCAATGGCGACCTTGCCGTTGGTGCTCCCGTCTTTCGTCGGCGCTTATGCTTTGGTGCTGTTGCTCGGCCGCTCGGGCATCGTGACGCAGTTCCTCAATGCGTGGGGGATCCCGTTCGGCTCGATCTACGGCACGCTCGGCATCGTCACGGTCTACACTTTGACGCTCTTTCCCTACGTGCTGCTGCCGACCGTCACCGGCCTCAAGGCGGTCGACGTCTCGGTCGAAGAGGCCGCGCAGAATCTGGGCTCCTCGCCCGCGCGCACCTTCCGCACGATCACGCTGCCGATCGTGATCCCCTCGGTGCTCTCCGGCGCGCTGCTGGTGTTCATCGAGACGCTCGAGAACTTCGGCGTTCCCGCCGTGTTAGCCGAGGACAAACCGATCCTCGCGGTCGAGGCCTATAAGCTCTTCATCGGTGAGACCGCTACGAACCCGTCGGCTGCAGCGGTGCTTGGCGTCCTGCTCATCCTGTCGACCGTCACGGTGCTGATCATCCAGCGCCGCTACCTTGCGGGCCGCCGCTTTGCCACGGGAGCGCGGCTCGCCCCGCCCCTGACGCGGGTCGGCCTCGGCTGGCGCGTCGCGGCCACCGGTTACTGCTGGGCCATCGTGCTGCTGGCCCTGGTGCCGTTCTTTGCCATCGTCGTGCTGTCGTTCATGGAATTCCGCGGACCGGTGCTGCAATCGGCCTTCAGCCTGAGCAACTATGCAGAGCTGTTCGCCACCGCCGGTGGACCGCTCGCCAACACTTTGCTGTTCGCCACACTCGCCGCCTGCATCGCGGCCCTCATCGGCGTGCCTATCGGATGGGTGCTGGCGCGCACGCGCTCGGGCTGGACAAGCCTGCTCGAGATCGTCGCCACCATGCCCTTTGCAGTGGCCGGAACCGTGCTCGCCATCGGGCTCGTGATTGCCTTCAACGCCGGCGCGCTGGTCCTGACCGGTGGCTGGCTGATCATGGTGCTCGCCTATTGCGTGCGCAAGCTGCCTTTCACCGTCCGTTCCTCGAGCGCGATCCTGCACCAGATCGATCCGGCGTTGGAGGAGGCTTCGATCAGTCTCGGGGTGTCGCCGCTGCGCACCTTCCTCGGCCTGATCGTGCCGCTGATGCTCGGCGGCATCGTCTCCGGCATGGTGCTGACATGGGTGACGGTCGCCTCCGAGCTTTCCTCGACGGTCGTGCTCTATTCCGGGCCGTGGCGCACGCTCACCATCGTGATGTTCCAGGCGCTCGAAGGTACTGGCGCCGGGATGGCGGTTGCCGCGGCGTCGGTGCTGATCGCGATCACGCTGATCCCTGTCGTTACGGCCTATCGGCTGCTGCGGCGTTACGAATTTTCGATGCTCTAGGAAGAAGAGAAACGCCGCTTGAACGGCCGCGTTCATCTCGGCTTGCACTGGGAGGCGATCAAATCACGCACGTCAAAGGAGGGCGGGCGCCTCTACAGCTTCCGGATACGAGTAGCCGCTGGTTTTGGTCGCGTGTAGAGCGTGTTGCGAAGTTGCTTTGCTTGCGACTCGCTTTTCCCGCCATGTCTCGCGCCTCTTCCGCGGATTCCGCATGGACGGTGAGGGCGAAGCAGGCTATATTCGGCAAACTACTTTCCCAGCGGTTTCGACCCTGGACGCAGGGGTGCCCTTGGGGTGCCTTTTGTTTTTTCCGGCGGTGAAATGAATGGAGCGCAAGGCACTTCGCCAGATCAAACAGACTGCGGGCCGGCGTTTGCCGGTCGTCGAGTTTATTCCCGCGCGCCGTGCGAAACTGCCGAAGCCGCTGGACAAGCTGAGTGGCGGCAATCTGCGCGCGACGCCGCTTTACGAGGTGGGCGGCGACATCAGGGCCACATTTGTCTGGCGATCAGGCGACATTCTGGAGAAGCGTGCCCTGTTCGGGTTCTTGTTTCGCGAAACGGAGCGAGGAATCGAACCGTTGGCACGACTCGACTACCATCTGAGCCACAAGAATCTGCATGTAATGCTGCCGTGCGATGTGTCGATCGATTTGACCAACCGCCATGTTGTCCAGGGGCGGGAACTCGCTCTGCATGCGGTTGAACTCGATCCCGACAACGAGACCGACCGAAGCCGCTTCGTGTCGGTCTTTTGCGAGCGTTTCAACATTAAACTCGGTGAGGAAGGGTTGCTGCCATGAACCTCGATGTGTGCAAGGACTTCCAGATCAAGGAGACGCAATCGGGACTGCTTCTCGTCACTCCTTTCGAGTACGAGGATCACGACAAGATCGTGGTGTTTGCGGAACGCCGCCCGGAGGGCCGTTGGCTTGTTCATGACAACGGTGATGCTGCGTTACGCCTCATGTTCGATAGCGTGAGCCCGGACAGTGCCAGGATTCGAACGTGGCTCAGCGAGACCACCTTGGGGATCGAGTGGGACGACAAGAACAACCAGCTGCAACGCATCGCGGCAAACGAAGACGAAATCGTTCGGTCGGCGCTGAAGGTCGCGCAGGCAGCCGCCCAAATGCAGGCGATGGTCTCGCACCGTGTTTCGCGAGAGGAATCCACCTTCAAAGAGGAGGTGTTGAAGCTGCTGAAGGAGGTGTCGGAGGAAACCGGGGTCGAGGCGAAGTTTGACGTGCCGGTCGATCAGAAGCGACTATTCAATTCCGATTGCCTGTTTCTCGTCCCGGATTACCCGCTGTCGATCTTTGTCGCAACATCGACCGAGCGATTGCTTGAGGCCGAGCTGGCGTGGTCGGAACTCCGGCGCGCGGGGGACCCGACGCGCGTGTTTGCGGTCGTCGAGGACGCGAAACAGGTCGGCTTGAAGCAAGTCGAGCGCGCCGACTATTTCACCGACAAGACCTATCGGTATCGGGACTGGGAAGAGATCTTTCGCGACGCCGTGAAACGCAGCGTCAAACCCGAAGCTGCGACTCACTGAGAATTCGCGTCACCGCTGTTTCACTTTGAATCCGTATTCAACGCCGGCAAATTCGGCGGGCAATATCTTGGCCAATTGGTCGGTTACTCGCTTGCGCATCTCTACGGCCGTTTCGAGTAGCGGCACGAGCTCGTCGCGAGCGACATTGTCCGGACTGCGATGCGGGTGCAGAAGCTTCAGCAAGCCCGCCGCGGTTTTCTTGATCGCGTCCTGATTGCGACCCGTCATGTTGCCCATGTCCACCCATGCGTGAATGCCAGACGGTCTGGTTTGCCCTTGGCACGTTCGAGGAAGCCTAGCTTCTTGAGATTAATCTTCAGACGCTTCCGAGTTCTTTCAGGTGGGGGCTCGCGCAGAAAGTCAGTGAGGAATTTATCAAAGTAAGTGACGGGAATGATAATTCCGTTTTCCAAGGGAAACAGTGCTTCGGTAACACACGCTCCCATTATTGGTTCCCGCTCCAGGAAACACCAGCGCAACAGGTCGGTTAGTATGGCCTCGTCCCGATAGGCTACCATCGGGTGTAGGATTTAACATCTGCACAACGCGTCCGCGGCCGATGCGCCGCGCTCTTCCCGAGGACTCTTGATGACGATCTCCAAGACGGAAAAAATGATCGCGGAAAAGGATGGCGCGATCGGCTGGATCACGTTCAATAATCCCGCGCGACGCAACGCCGTGTCCATGGCCATGTGGGAAGCGTTGTCGGACATCGTGCACGATTACGGCAGGGACGACTCGATCCGCGTGATCGTATTGAAGGGTGCGGGAGACAAGGCGTTCGTCTCCGGCGCCGACATCTCGGAGTTTGAGGAAAAGCGCTCCTCGCCGGAAACCACCCGGATCTACAACCAGGCGTCGGGAAAGGCGACCACTGACCTGCAGCACACCGGCAAACCCACGATCGCGATGATCCGCGGCTTTTGCATCGGCGGCGGCGTCTCGGTGGCCTTGTCCTGCGACATGCGCATCGCCGCGCAGAGCGCGAAATTCGGCGTGCCGGCGGCAAAGCTCGGGCTGGGTTATGAAGCCGAGGGCGTGCGCAAGCTGGTGGACGTGGTAGGTCCGTCTTTCGCCAAGGAAATCTTCTACACCGCCCGGCAGTTCACGGCCCAGGAGGCGGTCACGATGGGACTGGTGAATCGGATGCTGCCCGACGGCGAGCTTGAAGCGTATGTACGCGACTATGCCGCGAGCATCGCGGCCAACGCACCCCTCACCGTCGCTTCAATCAAGACCATCGTGAACGAGCTGCTCAGAGACGAGTCCGCGCGCGACATGGCGTTGTGCGATCAGGTGGTCGAGCGCTGCTTCAACAGCGTGGATTACGTGGAAGGCCGCACGGCCTTCATGGAAAAGCGCAAGCCGGTGTTCAAAGGCCGCTGACGAGAAAGGCCGGGAAATATCAACTGATGGGGGAGGGCACGTGAACCGATATGCGAATGGGTGTTGCGTGGCGCTGCTGGGCGCGGCACTGTCTCTTGCCGCCGCTTGCGCGTACGCCCAGATGCCCGCGTGGGAGAAGGAGTTGTACGAGGCGGCGAAGAAGGAGAAGCAGTTCACCGTCTACTCCGCCCATTACAACACGGAGGGGATGGCGAACCTGTGCGCGGCATTCGACAAGAAATACCCCGGCGTGAAGTGCAACTTCGTGCGCACGACGGCGCAGGTCGCCTTTCAGCGACTTCAACAGGACCTTCAGGCGAATACCGCGGTGGCCTCCGTGTTCAGCAGCACCGATGTGAGCCACTACCCGGATCTGAAGAAGCGCGGGCTGCTGCTGCAATACCGGCCGAACAACCTTGGCAAAATGGTCGATTCGCTCAAGCAGTATAACGATGCCGAAAATTTCTACTGGGTGACGTCAGCCGCGCTGATGCTGATCACCTACAACAACGCCCTGGTTGCCGAGAAGGACGCGCCGAAAAACTGGCCCGACCTGCTCGATCCCAGATGGAAAGGCAAGGTATCCATCGGCCACCCCGCGTTCAGCGGCTACGTGGGAACCTGGGTGGTGTTGATGCGCAAGCTCTACGGCTGGCAGTACTTCGACAAACTGGAGAAGAACCAGCCGCAGATCGGGCGCTCGGTCAACGACACCGTAACCATGCTGAACGCCAAGGAGCGGTGGGTGGCCGCCGGACCCGAGGGAACGACCCTGCAGAGCCGCGACAAGGGAAATCCGCTGAGCGTCGTCTACCCCACGGACGGCTCGCTGCTGATGGTATCGCCGAGCAGCGTTCAGAAGAACGCACCGGCGCCGAATGCCGGCAAGCTGTTCATCGAATTCCTGCTGGATAAGGAAGCCGCCGAGGTCCAGGTGAGAGACCACGCGATGTCGGTGATCAAGGGCATCAAGCCCGCGCCGGGTGCCAAGCCGGTGGAGGAAATAAAGCTCGTCCGGCCCACGGAGGAAGAGATCACCAAAGGCATCCCGGAGGTGAAGGAGCAGTTCCGCAATACCTTCGGCGTCTGAACGGTGAACGCAGGCGCCACGCGGACCGAGCTTGCTTCATTGGCGGCCGCGCCATCTGCGTTTGGCCAATGGTGGCGGAACCTGGACAAGTCCGCCTGGGTATGGGTGCTGGCGATCGTCGTGCTGGTATTGCTGGTCGTGAATCCACTGCTGCGCCTGCTGATCGTGAGCTTTCAGCAGCCGGACACGGGGGCCTACACCCTGGCCAACTACGCCGCGGCCTACGGTCGCTCGCGCTACGTCGACGCGCTGGTGAATTCCCTCATCCTCGGTGTCTCGGCCGCGAGCCTCTGTCTGGTGTTCGGCCTGCCGCTTGCGTGGGCAGTATCGCGCACGGACATGCCCGGCAAGAATCTCGTGTGGATATCCATCCTGGGTACCTTCATCATTCCCCCTTATCTGGGCGCAGTCGGCTGGATTCTGTTGGCCGGGCCCAACGCGGGATGGCTGAACCGGCTGGTGGTGGAGTTGACGGGAATGGAAAAGGGGCCGTTCAACATCTACTCCATGACCGGACTGGTGCTGGTCACCGCCTGCTACAGTTTTCCCTACGTATTCGTGTTCACCAAATCCGCACTCGATCTGGTTTCCTCCGAAATGGAAGACGCGGCGAACATCCTGGGATCGGGCCAGCTGCGCACGACCTTGTCGATCACGCTGCCGCTCGTGCTGCCCGCCATCCTGGCGGCGTACATCCTGGTGTTCCTGGAAGCGATCGCACTGTTCGGTTCGCCCGCATTGCTGGCACTGCCGGGGCGCTTTCACGTGGTCACCACCCAGTTGTGGCAATTCTTCGAGTATCCGCCCAAGGTCGGCGTGGCCGCGGCTTACTCGATGCCGCTCCTGTGCATTACCGTGTTCCTGTTCTGGCTGCAGCGTCGCGTCACCCGCCGCAAGGGTTACGTTTCGCTCACCGGCAAAGGCGGGGAACGACGGCCCATCGCATTGGGAGGCTGGAAGTGGGCCATGCTCGGCTATTGTCTCGCCGTCTGCACGCTGTCGTTTTTCATGCCGATGGTGGTGACCTGCCAGGCGGCCTTTGCCAAGGCCTGGGGGCGAGGCTTCTCGCTGGACAACCTGACGCTGGACAATCTGTATTTCACGCTGTTCGAAAACACCCTGACGCGCAACGCCACGCTCAATACGTTCACCTACGCGGGTTCCGCCGCCCTCATCGCCATCGCGCTGGCGTTGTGCGTGGCCTATATCGTGAACCGGCAGCTCGTCGGCAGGCACGCCGGCGACCTGCTCTCGTTCCTTACGATGGCGCCGTTCGTCATTCCGGGCATCGTGCTGGCCATCGGTTTCTACGCTGCCTATACGCGTCCGCCGCTCGCGCTGTACGGATCCGCCTGGATCCTGATCCTGGCGTTTGCCACACGCTTCCTGCCGATCGCCTATGCGAACAGCAATGCCGCGATCCGCAGCATCAACCCCGAGCTGGAGGATGCGGTGCGCATCCTGGGCGGGACGCGCTTCACCGCCATCCGGCGAGTGGTGGCGCCGTTGCTCAATCGCAGCCTGGCCGGTGCTTTCATCCTGGTATTCATCCCCGGCACGCGGGAACTGAGCTCCGCCATCTTCCTGTCTTCGATCAATACCCAGGTGCTCTCGGTGCTGCTGTTCGACAAAAGCGACGAGGGCAACTTCGAGATGCTCGCCGCGATCGGGCTGATCATGGTGTTCATTACCGTCGTCTTCATCCTGATCGGCTTTCGCCTGATGGGCCGCGACTTCATGCTGCGTAGGACCGCCGCATGAGCAAGCTGGTGCTGCGCAACGTATCGCGCACCTTCGGCAGTTTCAGCGCCGTAGAGGATTTCAATCTCGCGCTCGAGGAAGGTGAACTGGTCTCCCTGCTTGGGCCTTCGGGCTGCGGCAAGACGACGACGCTGCGCATGATCGCGGGATTCATGGCGCCCACGGCGGGCACCATCGAGCTCGATGGCGAGGTGATTTCCTCGCCGGGCTCCAGCCTGCCGCCGGAGAAGCGGCAGATGTCGATGATCTTCCAGAGCTACGCCATCTGGCCCAACATGACGGTGGCGGAGAACGTGGGCTTCGGCCTGACGGTGCGCAAGTTGAAGGGCGACGAGGTCCGCAGCCGCGTGGACGAGATCCTGGAGGTGGTCCAACTGGGCGCCTTGCGGGATCGATACCCTGCGGAACTGAGCGGCGGGCAACAGCAGCGCGTGGCCCTGGCGCGCTCCATCGTGGTCAAACCCTCGGTGCTGCTGCTCGACGAACCGCTCTCGAACCTGGATGCGAACCTGCGCGAGGAAATGCGCTTCGAGATCCGCCGCCTGCACGACGAGTTCAGGATCACCACGGTGTACGTGACCCACGATCAGGCCGAGGCGATGGTGACTTCGGACCGCATCGCCGTGATGAACCGGGGCCGCGTGGAACAGGTCGACGCGCCTTATGCGCTGTACGGCCGGCCGAAGACCCGGTTCGTGGCCGGGTTCATCGGACGCACCAATTTCATCGAAGGCAAAGCGAACGGCGATGAAGTGCACTTCGGCGGCTTTTCGGTATCCCGGCAGTCATTGCACTCCGAAGGCGCTCTGCCGCAGGACGTGCTGGTTTCGATCCGCCCGCAGAGCATTCACATGTTCAAGCAGGACCCCGGCGCGGGCAGCGGCCGCCGCTGCGTTCAGGCGAGCGTGCAGCGCCGCGCCTATGTCGGGGAATACTGGGACTATCACGTGACCCTGCCCGGGACGGCGCAGCCGCTGCGGGTTACTGCGCGGCCGCAGGAGGTCTTTCAGGTGAACGAGCCGGTGTGGATCGAAATCGATACCACTCAGCTGACCGTGATCGCATAGGAGAACAGGATGGCGCTTCCGCTCGAAGGCGTGAAGGTCCTCGACCTCACCAACATCATGGCCGGTCCGTATTGCAGCATGGTGCTCGGCGACATGGGGGCGGAAGTGGTGAAGATCGAGAACTTCCCCGAAGGCGATGCCTCGCGCCGTTTCGATCCCCAGGTCAACGGCGAGTCCTACTGTTTCGCGGTCCTCAACCGCAACAAGAAGAGCCTCGCGCTCGACATGAAGGATCCGCGCGGCAAGAAGATCTTCAACAGGCTCGCCGCGCAGGCCGACATCATCACGGAGAATTTCCGGCCGGGCGTGGTGAAAAAACTGGGCATCGATTACGACACGGTCAGCAAGTTCAATCCCGGTGTCGTGTATGCGTCGATGTCGGGCTTCGGCCAGACGGGGCCGTACGGGAAGAAAGGCGGTTTCGACATCATCGCGCAGGGCATGTCGGGCATCATGATGATGACCGGCTATCCCGGAGGGCGCCCGGCCAAGGTCGGCATCGCGATGAACGACATCGCAAGCGGCGTCACCGCGCTCTACGGAATACTCGGTGCTTACATCGGCAGGTTGCGCTCGGGGAAGGGCCAATATCTGGAGACCTCGCTGCTCGAAGCGGGACTCGCGTGGACGCTATGGGAATTCGGTGCCTACTTCGGTTCGGGCGAACTGCCCACGGCCACCGGTACGCGCCACCGGCGCGCCACGCCTTACCAGGCCTACAAGACCATGGATGGTTACGTGACCGTCGGCGCGAGCAACGAAAAACTGTGGAACAATTTCTGCACCATGGTGTGCGGTAGACCTGAGTGGCTTGCCGATCCGCGCTTCGCCACTCCCGCGTCGCGCATGAACAACATCGATGCGCTGGAGGAGGAAATCGAGGCCGTGTTTGCGACGCAGCCAACGGTGCACTGGGTGGAGAAACTCGATGCGGCCGAAGTCCCCGGCGGGCCGGTGTTCCGCTACGAACAGGTGATGCACGACCCGCACATCAAGGCGCGCAACATGGTGGTCGAGATTGACCATCCGAAGATCGGTCTGATGAAGACCATCGGCCTGCCGATCAAATCGACCGGCGAGCTTACGGCGATACGCAAACCCGCGCCGTGGCTGGGGCAGCACTCCGCAGAGGTATTGCGCGCGATCGGCTATGGGGCGGCGGAGATCGACGCGTTGTTCGCGGGCGGCGTGGTGTACGACAAGTTTCGGGAAGAGGTAACTGAGTCGGATTGAGGAGAGTTTCTCTTGCCTTCACAGGGCTTGGGCGAGCAGTATTCGTCATCAGGTCGGTTGCGCGCACGGCAAGGAAAATCTATCCGCCCCTGAGGCGTACGGCGCGCCACGAGATGCCGATCCCTACGCTCCTCAGCCCAGACGCGAGCGGTGCACAATGCAGAGGGTTTCTAGCCTGGCGGACGCGGCGCACCGAGTTCAATCAGCATTGTGGGCGAGAGTTTCAAGGCCCGAAACATAACCAATGCCGGACATTCATGCGTCGCTACACGTCACTTCCGCGAGTGGCCTCCCTGTACTTTACTTGTCGCCGATTGACTCAGCCAGCCGAGTGATCAGTCGCGGGTGAAAAAATATTCCCCGGCGACGCATATCCTCCACTTCGCGCGAGAACGAGCCGATCATTCCCTGCTGCTGCGCCTTGAGCAGGATGCCCAGCGTACCGGTCACTTTCAGCCCCATGCGTTCGGCGAGGTTGCGACCGATGCGCTCGTCGATCAACAGCAATGCCGCATTGGCTTGACGCGCGGCATGCAAGGTCCATTTCTCGCCTTCATCGAGTTGCGTCAACATCGGCTCCGGGTCGCTGGAGGTGATCGGCAGCACGGTCACCCAGGGCAACGACTGAAGCGCCGACACTTCAATCGCACCGCCCGCAGCGCACTCGCGCACAACGGGCTCGACCACGTGAATCCGTTCGAAAAGCGCGGGCAGCAGATCCAGGCGGCTGATCGCGCTTAGCGCGATGAACGGCGTGGTATTGCAGAAAATCACAACAAATCGCGTTCGCGCTCGAAATCGTCGCGTGAATCGTCAAGCAAGGGTATGCCCGCCGCGGAAGCGCGCAGCAAAAAGCTCACGCGCGGCTCTCCAAGCCACTTTGCGGCCAGCCCGGAGGACAGCCGCCCCTCGCGATAAAGCGCCAGCGCAGTTTCGAGTATGGCGCGCTCCGCCAACTGCTCCGCGCTCAATTGCGTACTAGCCAGCACTTCCTCGGGGAATTCCATTGCCGCGGTGGTGTGCATGATTTGGTGGAAGTCGATCTATTCGGTAAATGAAGTGTAACAAAACCGGACGGCGGAGTTTCGCGATGGTGACACAACCAGCCTGGATCAGGGAATAGACGCGCGAATGGTCCTTGGAACGGCCGCAGGAAAGCGAAAATATTCAAGAGCTCGGGCGCGACTGCCTCGACGCAAAAAAACTCGCCGCGATCGCGCCACCGACGGCAAACCGGGCCAGGACGCCTTCGCTACGCAGTTGCAACAGGACTTCAAGAGTCCGCTTCATCCGCGGATGATAGCAAGCAGGTGCTGGCGGCGCGGCTCGTGCCAGTCTCGCTCTTCTCACACGAGCAGGCGGCCGCGCTTTTCGGCAACGGCGATCACGGCTTCGGTGCCGGCGTTGAACTGCAGGTAGTCGCTCTCGATGCCGTCGCTGAAGATCACGCCGTTCTCGGGCATGAAGGAACGCAGGCTGAGATGCTCGCCTCGCTCGATGAGGCCGAAGGCGAGTTCCGCGCCCGAAGTCTTGCTGGGAAACGGTTCGCGCACCGCGAACTGCAGCCGATCCGCGTTCCACGGCAGCGGCGTGTAGTCGAGCTCCGGTTTTCGATGCGCCCACGCGCTCGCAATCGCGCTGGAACCGGTGATGACGCTCTTCATCCACGCGGTGGAGCCCAGCCCGGTGGAAACGATGACGCCGCTGGAGGACTGTACCTCGTGCCGGGCGCCGTGACGGATCTCGTATCGCGCGGAGGTATGGGTGCGCGGGCCGATGAAGAGGTCGTTGACCGCGTACAGCGTCTGCCGGTCCGTCAGCGTAGCGCAGGCCATGGTGACTTCCTTGATCGGCCTGCGATCCGCAATGAACTCCGGCAGCAGCGTCTCGAGGTCGCGCGCATCGAAAGGCAGCAGCACTCCGTCATAGCGTGACGGCTCCGGATTGAGCCCGGCAAGCGGCTGGCCCTCGAGGTATTTCATGATGTTCGCC
The DNA here is from genome assembly GCA_016195915.1 of Betaproteobacteria bacterium. Taxonomy (GTDB): domain Bacteria; phylum Pseudomonadota; class Gammaproteobacteria; order Burkholderiales; family SG8-39; genus JADGRQ01. The sequence continues at coordinate 126,414 of JACPYS010000017.1, forward strand.
ACCAGCCCGTCCTGCCCCAGGGCGAGGACCACGTCCCCGGGCGCAAACAGGAAATTGGCGAGGTAGGCGCGGTCGATCGCCTGGTAGCGGCCGTACGCTTCCAGCACCGCGAGCACCGCATGGCGGGCGGCAGCATAGGTGTCGTGCTCGCGCTGGTAGTCGCCAAAATCCGCACCGAGGTGCTCGATGTAGAACTTTGCCTGCGCCGCCGTGTGATGCCGGGCGATGAGTTCCTCCAGGCGCGTCTTGCGCGTCACCAGGATGACCTTGCGCTGGAGCGTGCTGCTCATGTTCGTCTCCCGCCGCGGCGTGCCGCGACCTTCACCCCCCTTTGCGCGCCAGTGCGAGCGGTGGCGTGGTGGTGGCGGTGAGAAGCGCCTGCAGCAGGTCCGGCGACATGTTGAGCTGGCCGATCTTCTCGGCTTTCTCGGCGATACCGCCGAAGGCCTGGGCGATGAGCTGATTCGGCTGCATACCGGCTGATGCCAGCGCCTGCACGATTTTCGGATCGGCGTCGTGCAGCGCCTTCATCACTGCGACCAGGCGGTGCGACTCGGCTTCCGCCAGGGTGCGGGTATTTTCCGCGTTGCGCGTGACGAATGCCTTGCGCGTTTCTTCCAGCGAGACGTCGGCTTCCATGGCGGCGTGCCGCAGTTCATGTTGCTTGCGCTGCACGCTCGCCTCCGCTTCCATCTGTGTTTCACGGATCGCGCGCTTCTTCTGCTCGACCGCAATGTCGGTATCGAGTTCGCTTTCGCGGATCGCGCGTTCGTTTTCCACCGCCGCATTGCGGCGCAGGAACACCGCGTCGTCCGCCGCTTTCAGGATGGCTTCGCGCGCCTCGGCCTCGAGGGCACGCGAGGTTTCCGGCGTGGGCTTGATCGCGATCACCGACACGCCGAGGATCTCCAGTCCCAGCGAGCCGATCTCGGGATGCCGCCGCAGCGCCGCCATCACGCTTGCCGCAACAGTGTCCGCTGCGCGCAGGGCGTCCTTCAGCCCGAGGTCCTTTACCGCCTGCTTGGAAAGCACCTCGATCACCTTGACGATGCGCGGCGAGAGTTTCTCCGGGTCGTCGGATGCGTAGCTCGCGCCGCCGGCCGTGAGGGCGTAATTGAGCATCGCGGCGAGCTTGCGCGGTTCGCTCACACGCCAGGCCACCTGTCCCTGCACGGTCACCGTCTGGAAATCGGCGGTGACCTGCTCGAAGATGTATCCCTCGTCCTTGCTGCCCACCGGGATGGCGACCAGTGTGCTGGTCGGGCCGTAGTAGAAGAACGAAAGGCCGGTGCCTTCGCGAACCACCTTGCCGCCTTTGTATTGCAGAACGTAGGTGGTGGGTTGGGTCTTGATGAAGCGGATGCCTAACATGGTGTGCTCCTTCTGGTCTCGTGACTTAGTGTTCTAGGGCAACTAAGTTAGTTGCAGTGTGCCACTAAGTAGCTTAGACTGTCAAGCAGCCCCGGGCACAAAAGCGAAAAACATGAAAAAACAGCCGCTTGCCGCCAACCTGGATTTTCCCAGGCCGTACACGACGGTGGACGTGGCAATCTTCAGCGTGGCCGGCGACGCACTGCGCGTGCTGCTCGTCGAGCGATCGCGCGAGGACGGCGGGCCTTTCGCGGGATGCTGGGCGCTGCCTGGCGGCTTCATCGACATCGAGCGCGACGCGGACCTGCGCCACTGCGCGCTACGCAAGTTGAGGGAGAAGACCGGCTTGGCCGCCGGGTACCTGGAGCAGCTGGGCAGCTGGGGCAGCGCTACGCGCGATCCGCGCGGTTGGTCGGCGACCCACGCCTACTTTGCGCTCCTTCCCGCCGCAGCCGAACCGCGCGCCGGCGCCAACGCCGCTGAGGTGTGTTGGTTCCCCGTAATCGGCAAGGGCGTGCGCGTGAGACTCGCATTCGACCACGCGGAAATCCTCGCTGCGGCGCTAGAGCGCCTGCGCAACAAGGTGGAGTACACCTCGCTGCCGGCATTCCTGGTTCCCAAGGAGTTCACATTGACGGAGTTGCAGCGCGCATACGAAACGGTGCTGGGCAGACGGCTGGAAAAGAGCGCCTTTCGCACCCGCGTGCTCGCGACGCGGCTGGTTGAGCCGGTGGACAAGCTTCGCGCCGGACCCAACCGGCCCGCGCGGGTCTACCGGCTCAGCAACCCCGGCGCGCCGGTTTTTTTCGCGCGTCCGTTCAGTCCGCGCGGCAAGTGATCACTGTCGTCATCGATCCGCGGGTGTTCCTCGAATGCGACGTGGCGCATAGAATTCGGGGCTGGCATCGATCCCTCCGCCATGTCCTCCGCCCGCGCGATCCTGATATCCGACTGCCTGCAGCAGGACTTCGTCGGCCCGGTCGGGCGCTTCGAAGCTCTACCCAATGCCCTGCACGTGGGACACGACGAGGCGCTGCGCCTGCTCGGTCCAAACCCGGCCGAAGGCCCGGTCGCACGGGTGCTCGCCTGGGCGCATGCGCAACCCGACGAGCGCCTGAAAGTGATTCACGTGCGTGACTGGCACGACGCGAACGACTCCCGCCAGCATTCGCATCTCGAGCAGTTCGGCGCGCATTGCATCCGGGGCACGTCCGGCGCCAGCTTCGTTTTCCGCACAGACGACATCGCCGGGGATAAGCGCGTCGAAATCGTGGACGCCACCACGCTCTCGAATTTCATCGGCGCCGATCTGCAGCAGGTGATCGAACCGTACGCCGGGGAGCCGGCGCGGGTCGGCCTGATGGGCGTGTGGACCGAGGCGAAGATCACCTTTCTCGCCTACGAGATCCGCATCCGCTACCCGCACTTCAGGATCGCAGTCTGTTCGGCGCTCACCGCGAGTTCCTCGCGGCAGAACCACTTCGTCGCCCTCGATCAGCTGGAGAAAATCGTCGGCGTGGAGGTGCTCGCCTCGGTGGGCGAGTTCGTCGACTTCCTCGGCGCAAAGATCGACGATGCGCCGCTCATCGGCTTTTCGCAGAAGCATCCGCAGCTCATCGTCGCCGACGCATCGCCGCTGCGGGAAATCGACTGCGATCTGGTGCGGTACCTGTTTCGCGGCTGCAGGGAGGTAAGCGTGCGCAGCCTCGATGGCGGGTTCTCGGGCAACGCGGTGCTGGCGACGCGCAGCGTCGACGTGCACGGTCACGAGCAGGTCGCGCACGTGGTCAAGATCGGCGCGAAGGGTCCGATCGGACAGGAACGTGCGGTGTTCGAGCGCATCGAAGCCGTGCTCGGCAACTCGGCGCCGCGCGTCGCGGACTTCGCCGACCTCGGCGAGCGCGGCGCAATCAAGTACCGCTATGCCGCGATGGGCGGCGGCGCCTCGCAGTCGTTCCAGAAGCGCTACGAATCGGGCGCGAGCGACGAGGAAGTCCGTCGCGTGCTCGATGTCGTGTTCATCGAGCAGCTCGGGCGGCTGTACCGGGCGGCCGAGCCGGAGCGCTGCGACCTCCTCGAGTACTACCAGTTCAGTCCCTCGTGGGCGCCATCGGTGCGCTCCAGGGTGCGTGCGATCGAGGGCGACGCAGGTTTCGGCGGAGTGCTGGAGTTTCCGGGCGGGCGCCGGGTGGCCCACATCGCGACCTTCTACGAGCAGACGCTCGCCGAGCTGCCGCGCATCCCGCGATCACGCTATTTCGCACACCTGCACGGAGACCTGAACGGCGCCAACATCATCGTCGACGGACAGGGCAATGTCTGGCTGATCGATTTCTTCCATTCGCACCGCGGGCACGTCCTCAGGGACCTCGCCAAGTTCGAAAACGACGTGCTGTACATTTTTACCAAGATCGAGGGCGAGGCCGAGTTCGCGCAGGCGCTTGCGCTCACCGACCTGCTGCTTTCCGTGCAGGATCTCGCGGCCGCGCTGCCCGCACAGAATCCGCTGCCGCGCTCGCCGAAACTCGCGCGTGCATACCGCACGGTGCGCCACCTGCGCAGCTACTACCCCGGTCTCATCAAGGCGGACCGCGATACCACGCAACTTCTTGCGGCGCAGGTCCGCTACGCGGTGCATACGCTCGGCTTCGAGGAATCGAGCCGGTGGCAGAAGCGCTGGGCGCTCTATACCGCGTGCGCCGCGGCGGCGCAGTTGCGCCGCAAGAGCGTTGCCGCGCGCGAGCTGCGCATCGACTGGCTCCCGGCGGAGCTCACCGTGCCGGGCCGCGTCGGCTTGACGCTGCTGCCGGGGCGGCGCGATGCGGGACGCTCGATCGAGGACGATCTCGAGGTCATCGCCGGCGCCGGAGTCACCGCGCTGGTCTGCCTCCTCGCGCACGACGAGTTCGCGCGCTACGGCGTCGAGAACCTGCTGCAGGCCTACCGCTCGCGCGGCGTGGACGTGCTGCACACGCCGATCGTAGACGGATTTGTGCCCAGCGTCGTGGAAATGAAGACGACCACGCGCTGGATCGACGCGCGGGTCCGCGCGGGCGCAGCGGTTCTGGTGCATTGCGTCGGCGGTCTGGGGCGCGCGGGGACCATCGCGGCGTGCTGGCTGAGAAGTCGCGGCCAGGGGGCCGACGACGCGATCGCCACCGTGCGCCGCGCGCGCTCGATGCGTGCGATCGAGACGCCGGTTCAGGAAGAAATGATCAGAAAATTCGCTGCTGGCAGCTAGAAGAGCCGCGATACCATCAACCGACTGCACTGGAACCATGAACCCTACGACACCCCGGCTGCGCCTCGGCATACCCAAAGGCAGCCTGCAGGAAACCACGCAGAAGCTTTTCATCCGCGCCGGCTACGACCTGCGCATCTCCGGCCGCTCCTATTATCCCGACATCGACGACCCGGAAATCGAGTGCATCCTGATCCGGCCGCAGGAGATGGCCCGCTACGTAGGCCAGGGGATCCTCGACTGTGCCATCACCGGGCTCGACTGGATCCTGGAGACCGGCGCCGAGGTGGCGGACATCGCTGACCTGCGCGCTCCGTGGCCGAACTACGGCCCGGTGCGCTGGGTAATGGCATCCAAGAACGACTCCCCGTTCCACAGCGTGAAGGACCTCGAGGGCTGCCGCATCGCCACCGAAGCGGTGGGCATGACCAGGCGTTTCCTGGAGCTGCACGGCGTGCAGGCGAACGTCGAGTTCTCCTGGGGCGCGACCGAGGTCAAGCCTCCGATCCTCGCGGACGCCATCGTGGACGTGTCCGAGACCGGCGCTTCGCTGCGGGCCAACAACCTCAAGATCATGCACGTGGTGCTGGAGAGCACGCCGCGCTTCATCGCCTGCCACGACTCTCTGAAGGAAGGCTGGAAGAGCGCGAAAATCGAATGCCTGCTGATGCTGTTGAAAGGCGCCATCGCCGCCGCGACGCGCGTGCTGCTGTCGATGAACCTGCAACGGGAGAACGTGGACGCTGTACTGAAACTGCTGCCGGCGCTGGCGACGCCTACGGTGTCCACGCTGGCCGACCCGGCCTGGGTGGATCTCTCCACCGTGGTCGAGGAGAAGAAGGTGCGGGAGTTGATTCCCCGGCTCTACGCCGCCGGCGCGCGCGGCATCATCGAACTGCCGCTCAACAAGATCGTCGAGTAGCTGGTGCCTGAGTTACCGGCACACCGCGCGGTCAAGCGCCAACGCCGACGCTTGAGCAGGCGTCGCATCAGCCCGAGGCGTCAGACGCGTTCCGCGATCTGCTGGTTCACCACGCGCACGCGATCGCCGACCGCGTAGGCCGGCGCAGCGGATTGCGTCAGCGCGCGCCCGGAGCCGTCGTCCATGCGCAGGACAATCCGATAGACCACCCGCTTGTTGAGATTCTTCTCGTTCGAGTTGCCCGCGTAGGCGCCGCCCGCGGCACCGGCGAGTGCTGCGATGGTCCGGCCGTCGCCGTGTCCGAACTGCCTGCCGATCAGTGCGCCGGTAACGCCGCCCGCGGCGGCGCCGAGACCGGAGGTCGAGTCCGTCACCTGAACTGCGCGGATTTGCTCGATGATGCCGCATTCAGCGCAGCGCGCGGGCGCGGATTTTGGGACCGCCGCTGCGGTCGATGATGCCGCCGGCACGGGCGCGGGTGTCGACGGAATTCCGGGCGTCGACGACGCGCCTGGGAGATGCCCGGTAAAGGCGGCAACTCCCACCAGGCTGAGGATGATCACACTGACCGCCGCCGCATACACCACCGGATGAAGCTTGCTCGCGTAGTCGTTCATGCCCGCCTCCATGTCGTTCGTCACGCGTCGTCTACGAATTCACCGGCGCACCGTTCTTCTGCTGCAGTGCCTTGATGAGTCCGTCGACGCCGCCCTTGCTCACCTCGGCGTCGAACGATGTCCTGTAATTGGTCACGAGACTCACGCCTTCGACGAGGACGTCGTACACCTTCCAGCCGCCGTCCCGGCTCGCCATCCGGTAGTCGATCGCGAGCGGCGGTCCGCCGCTCTCCCGAACGACGGTCTTGACGAGCGCCTCGTCCCGGGATTCGTTCGGCGGCAGCGGTTTCACATCCACCGCGCGCTCGGCGCCCTGTTTCGCGGATTTGCTCAACGCAGTCGTGTAGATGTTGACCAACAGCGTGCGAAAACCGCTTTCGAGCGCCTGCTGCTGCTGCGGCGACGCCTTGCGCCAGTTCGTGCCGACCGCGAGCTTCGTCATCTCCGTGAAATCGAAGTTCGGCAGCACTTTCTGTTCGGCAAGCTGTCGCAGCCGGGCGCGATCGGGTGTGTGCTGGATGAGACCAAGCACGTCTTCTACCGTTCTCTTCACCAGCACGTCGGGCGCTTCGTTGCTCGCGATCGCGGCGCAGCTGGCGATCGCCAAGGCCCAGGTTGCCAGCCGGCGCGGCAGATTTTCAATTGCGCTCATCATCGATCTATCCTCCTCGGAACCAACGGTTCAGCCTTCGGCGCATGCACCGCGAATCCGGCGCAACGGCATTTCCGCCTCGGGCACGAACGCATCCTAGGAGTCCGCTTGCCTGCCGTATGTCGGACGTAAACCCGCGTGCGGTCGTGGTTCGTCCTACGCGCATGCGCGCGTGCCCGGAAGGTCCGGCGCGTCATCGGACGGACGCCGAAAGAATCCGGCTTCAGCTCGCGGAAGTCGATGTCCTCGGCACGCGCATCGTCACGCAGAGTCCGCGATCGGGAGCGAAACCGACCGCGAGCGACCCGCCCAGGGATTCCGCCCGATGGCGCATGCCGCGCAGGCCGTGCCCCATGGTTCTCCCAACAGCGCCCCCGGCGTATCCCTGCCCGTCGTCGCGCACGCGCAGCTCGATCCAGTCCTGGGCACATTCGAGTTCGACCTGGACCTCGGAGGCCCGCGCGTGCTTCTGCACGTTGTTCAGCGCTTCCTGCGCCACACGGTAGATCGCGATCGCTGTCTCCGGTTCGGGTTCAGGATGCGCGCCGGTCCTGCGGAACGACACGCGCAATCCGCCCGTCGAGGTAACCTGCTCGGCCAGATCCTGCAGCGCCGCGTTCAGGCCGAGATTCGCCAGCGCACTCGGCGACAGGCCCTCGATCACGCGGCGTTTGAGTTCGACGCCTTGCTCCAGATAGGCGTCGAGCCTGAGCAGCCTGTCCATCGCCGCCGCCGGCAGGTCCGGTCCCAGCCGCCTCAGCCAGGCGACGGTCATCTTGGAGGCAGTGAGGAGTGCACCCATTTCGTCGTGCAATTCGCGCGCGACGCTTGCGCGCTCCTGCTCCTGTACGCGTTGCAGGTGCCCGGCCAGTTCGCTCAATTCGACGGTCCGCTCGCGCACCGCGCGCTCGAGCCGGTCGCGTTCGTCCTCGACATAGCTCTTCTGGCGGCGCTCGGTGGCGAGCGCGTGCTGCGCGTAACGCAAGGCGAGCAGGAAGACGGCGGCTATCATGACGATCAGCAGCGCGAGCGCAGTGCGCACCGCGAGCAGCGACTGCCGCCACACTTCCTCGAAGCTCGCGAGGCGCGATTCGTGGATGCGTTCCAGCCATTTCATGTCGCCTAGCAGGTCGTCCATGATTGCCTTGCCGCGGCCGCCGCGCAAGACTGTCTGCGCGCGTTTCGCCTCGCCCCGGTTCACCAGGTCGATCGTGCTTCGCCAGTACTCGAGCAGCCGGTCCAGATTGGCTTCGACCTCCTTGAACAGCGTCTGCCCCTCGTGGTCCGCGTGTGCAAGTCGTGCCAGCTCGCGCCGGATTTCGGGCAGGCGCGCGATGGCTGTCGCGTACGGATCGAGATAGGCGGGATCTTCGATGAGCGTGTAGCCGAGCTGCCCGGTCTCGGCGTCCACCAGCGCCAGGCGCAGCTCGCGGGTCTGGCGGGCAATCGCCTGCGCGAAGGAAAAATCACCGAAGCTGCGGTTGAGCACTTCGAGACCCGCGTCCGCGATCCATAGCGCGCTGGCGGCGAGGGCGATCGCAATCGGCATGGTCCAGAGCGTCCCGCCGGCTCGGCCGAAGAGTGTTTCCAGCCGCCTGTCGAAGCGCACCAGCCACTCGCGCAGCGGCACTGCAATAGGCTTCAGCGCGGTGCGTGACATGAGTTCCTCCTTGGTTGCCCGCCCGCAGGCAGCGCGCCATCCCATGCAATGCTGTGCGACGTGGGCGACAATCGCACTGTCGTGGCCGGGCGCAATGTAAGATACCACCAACGTCAAAGCGGATCGCGCGACCCCGGCGGCGCGCGTCGTTCTCATGCCGAAGCACCGCATCCTGCTCGTGGACGATCATGAGATCGTGCGCACGGGCCTGAGAGAGTTGCTGCAACTCGAGCCCGATCTCGAAATCGCGGGCGAGGCCGCTACGAGCGCCGAGGCGATGACCTTGCTGCGCGACGCGAAATGCGATCTCGTGCTGCTCGACGTATCGCTGCCCGACCGGAGCGGCGTGGATACGCTCAAGCTGATTCGCGTAGCGTACCCGTCTCTCGCCGTGCTCGTGCTCAGCGCCTACCCGGAAGAGCAGTACGCGATCAACCTGCTGCGCGCCGGCGCCAACGGTTACATCAAGAAGGATGCGCCGGGCGAAGAAATCATCGGCGCCATCCGCGCGGTGCTGCATCGGGGCCGCTACATCAGCGCAGCGGTGTCGGAGATGCTGGTCAATCAGCTGGACCCGAACACCGATCGCCCGGTTCACCAGGACCTGTCCGAGCGCGAATTCCAGGTGTTTTGCAAGATCGCCTCGGGTAGGACGGTCTCGCAGATCGCCGACGACCTGTTCATCAGCGTCAAGACCGTGAGCACCTACCGCAGTCGCATCCTCGAGAAGCTGAAGATGAACAACAACGCCGAGCTGACTCACTACGCGGTGAAGAACGGTCTCGTGTGACGGCGTCGTAACCGGACCGGACTTCCGCCGCTTGTCGGTGACGGTCCTACCGACAGCGGCGCCGGTTTGCGCCAGTATCGATTCATGGTCGCGCCCACAGATCCCCGCTCCGGCTGCCGTTACCTGACCCTGCCCAGCGCCCAGCGGCCTGAACCCGCACGACCGCTGCGCGTGCTGCTCATCGAAGATTCCGCATTGATCCGGGAGCTGGTCGCGGAGGCGATCGAAATCGACGGCGGGGCGCTGGTCGCGTTCGCGACCGATTCGGAAACTGCGGCAGTGCGCGAGCTGCGTGCCGCGCGCTACGATGTGATCATTGTGGACCTTCAGCTGCGCGAAGGCTCCGGATTCGGCGTACTGCGCTCGCTGCAGGACCTGGGGACCGACGCGCTCGTGATCGTGCTGACCAACTACGCGTCCTCCGCCATGAGGCAGCGCTGCGCCGAGCTCGGCGCCGACCGTTTCGTCGACAAGTCGAGGGAGTTTGAGGAAATCCGGAACGTGATGCGCAGCTGGGCCAGCCGGCGCCGGCTGTGTTAGCGCTGCATCGCCCGGGGATCGCAAGCACGACCCTGGAGAAATGCGACCGCCGGGCCAGGCAGCCCGGCGGTCGCCCGCAACCATGTAGGGAGGAGAAGGATGGTCGCGGATGGGGTCACACGAGCAAACTGCGAAACCATGATGCTCGAATCCGATGCCTTCGAATGTCGGTCGGAGTCTGAAAGTCGCGTAGGAATCCGCCTACGGCTTGTTGGCGCCCGTTCGGAGCGGTGTCCAGGAAGCGGCCGCAATCTTTCCGCATCGTCGTTCAGGCGTTCGAGTGGATCTGACCGTTGATGAACCTGACCCTGTCGCCTTGCCGCCAGCTCGGCGGGTTCGGCTCGATCACGACGCGTGTCGAGCCGTCGTCGAGGCGAACGGTGATCTCGAAAGCCCTGGCGGACCTGACGTTCTTTTCAATCTGATTGCCCGCCAGTCCCCCACCGACGGCGCCGACCACGGTCATCAGGTCCTTGCCGCGCCCGCCGCCGAGCTGGTGACCGACGATGCCACCGACCACCGCGCCGCCGACCGCGCCCAGGCCCGTGCCTTCGCCCTTGCGTTCGATTTCCCGCACCGATTCGATCACGCCGCATTCCGCGCACCTGGCAACCGCGGTCGCGACGCCGGGTGCGCTTTTCGCCACCCTCACAGTCTCGGAACGTCTTGACACGGTTGCCGGGGAGGACGATGCCCCCGGTTGCACGGCAGGGTTGACCGGAGTCTGCTGCGCGGCTTTATCAGTCGGTTGGCCGGTGCTCGCCGGCAACCAACCCAGCAAGGCCGCCGCGGCGATTCCGCACGCGAGAATCACCACGACCGCCGCAGCGGCGAACAGTGGATGAAGTGCTTGTCTTTCCTGCGCTTCCATGATCCGGCACCTCCGTGGGATTGGTGCCCCGACAATGAACTGGAAGCGTTTCCCCGGGTATCGGAGCCAGTCTGATCTTCGTGTAGGAATACGCCTACATGAAATGGCTTGTGTCGCCACTGCCATCGGCGCGGCGCGGCTGAAACCCTTTACGCCCTAGACTTGGGATGCGGAGACCACTTCCAGCAAGCGGCGTAGCTGCGGCGTATCCAGCGTCTTGTCAAAAAAATAACTGGCGCCGCATCTCGCCGCAAGACGGCGGATGTTCTCGCCGACAAAATTGCTGTAGATGATCTTCATGACGCCCGGCAGCTGAGCTTCTGTCGCCAGCTGCTTGAGCACGCCGATGCCCGTACCCTGCTTGAGTTCCAGATCGAGAATCAGGACATCGCACTCGTGATTGCGCAGCCAGGACAGCGCGCCATCCTCGGTTTCGGCAAATCCGGCCAGGGCGACTCCTGCGATCTCGCGCAAATTCTCGCTCACCACGGCTCGCACTTCCGGACAGTCTTCCACCAGGAACACCCGCAGGAGCTGCAGGGGCAGCTTCTGGGCGTTGCCGGCTGGTGATACGTTATCGATGGTCGTCATGCGTTGTTCAATCCTGTCCTCCGAGTTTGTCTGCGCGTGCGTGCTCGAAGCGGACCGTAGCACGCCGCGCCGCGCGCCGGTATCGGTATTGCACCTACAGTCTGCCTGCACGGCTCAGTCGACCAGGTCGTTCTTGATGGCGTAGTACATCAGATCGGCGTTGCTCGCCATTTTCATCTTTTCCAGTATGCGCACCCGGTAGGTGCTCACGGTCTTGACGCTGAGGCTCAGTTCTTCCGCAATCCTGGTCGGCCCCTGCCCCTCCGCCAGCCTGCAGAAGATCTGGAACTCACGCTCCGACAGCGTTGCATGCAGCGGCCCCTTGCCGCTCTGGTCTATGTCGAGCGCGAGCAGCTGGGCCACCGCCGGACTGACGTACTTGCGCCCGACCACGACCGTGCGGATTGCGGCAATGAGTTCTCCCGCCAACGCCTCTTTCTGCAGGTAGCCACTCGCGCCGTTGCGCAGGAGCTGAACCGCATACCGGCTCTCCGGGTGCATGCTCAGCACCAGCACCGGCAGATTCGGTTTCTCGCGCTTGATCTGCTTCAGGATCTCGATTCCGCTCTTGTGCGGCAGCGAGATGTCAAGCAACACGACGTGCCAATCCTGCTCCCTGATCAGGCGCAGCGCTTCGTCGGAGTTCGCGGCATCGCCCGCGATCTGCATGTCGGGCGCATCGGCGAGAAAATTCCTCAGCCCGGCACGGACCACCGCGTGGTCGTCCACCACGAGAATCTTGATCGGTCCGTTCACTTGGCGTCCCCCTCCGCCCGACGCTTTGTGCTCAGGCGTTGAATCCCCTGCGCGCCTGCGAGTGAGCGAAGCTGCGCCCGTACTCGTGCAATCGATTGTAGAGCGTTTTCAGGCTCACGCCGAGGATTTCCGCGGTGCGTGTCTTGTTGCCGCCGCACTGTTTCAGCGTCGCGCAGATCAGATCGCGCTCCAATTCGGCGAGGCTGGTGCCGAACGGAACCATGATGCGATTCTCGGCGGCCTGGGCGGCTCCTCTCCCGGACATGGCCCTGGCAGCCGCGAGATCCAGCGCAGCATCGGCCAGCAGGTACGCGCGCTGCACCAGGTTCTTCAATTCGCGCACATTCCCCGGCCATTCGTAGGCGTGGAGAAACTGCCGGGACGCGGCGGAAAATACCCTGGCGGTGTTCGCGTCGCGGTTGAGTCGATCGAGAAACAGTTGAGCCAAAAGGTCGATGTCTTCGCCGCGTTCCCGCAGCGCGGGCAGCTCGACCGGGATGACCGATAGTCGATAGAGCAGGTCGGGGCGCAGCAGGCCGGCCTTGACCGCCTGGTCCGGGCAACGATTGGTCGCGGCAATGACACGTACCCCGACCTCGATCTCGTCTTCGCCCCCGATACGGCAGAAGCGGCCGCTCTCGAGGACGCGCAGCAGTTTTACCTGCATTTCGAGGGGCATCTCGGTGACCTCGTCGAGGAACAGCGTTCCGCCCGCCGCGCGCTCGAAGCATCCCTTTCTCAGACGCACGGCTCCCGTGAAGCTGCCGCGCTCGTGGCCGAACAGTTCGGCTTCTACCAGGTTTGCCGGAAAACCGCCGCAATTGACCGCTACGAACGGCTTCTGGCTGAGCGTGCTCATCTTGTGTAGCGTGGTTGCCGCAAGTTCCTTGCCGGTGCCGCTCTCTCCCTTGATGAGTATGATGGCCTGCGAGGGCGCCACCTTGCCGAGCAGCCGGAACAGGTCCCGCATCACGGGCGACCCCCCGTACAGATCGCCGAACCGGTTCGGCTCCCCGCGGGCATTACGCGCGGGCTCGCTTGGGGGGGGAGCCATTCCGGCGGTGAGGGCCGCAAGGGTGCCCGCCCTGAAAGCCGGCGATATCGTGATTTCGCTGCGAACATTCGTTGCCTCTGACATCGGTGCCTCCTCGTGGCGTCGTCGGGTCTTGCTCAATCCTCCGGCTGATTTTCGGGCTTGAACGCGTTTCGCGTGATCGGCCTTCCGCTGATTCGCTTGTCGGACAAACACGTACAAACTAGGACAAACACCTACAAACGCTTCGAGGCCGCGGGTCAGGATTACAGCGCGGCGGCGCAGTTTTACCGATCGGCGCGCGCTCGCTGCCCGCAAGTGCTTGATTGGACGAATATCCGGTGTTGGCATGCGGATTGCCAAGCGCAATACATCATTGCGGCAGCGAAAATGGTATTTCTACGACCGGTTCGAAACGAACTGCGCGCACATTGGCAGCGGCTGATGGTGATCGGCTTTCTGTTGCTGCTGACCGGTGAACTCGCAGTCTTCTGCGCCATCCTGAGCTGGACCCCGGCGTCGGCGGGCGTGTTGGGAATGCTGGCGTTGTCCGCAGGCGTGCTGCAGCTGCACGCCGTAATCTGCCGCACCCAGTGGCCCGGTTCGTCGTTGCAGAACCTCGCCGGTGCGCTTTACCTGATCGCAGGACTATGGCTGATCGGGGGGCCATCGAGGCCTGCGTCGACGCTGACCTTCGTACTCGCCATCATTCTGCTTGGCGGCGGAGCCTATCGGGTATTCGCCGCCTGCACATGCCGCCACGTGCAGTGGGGTTGGGCTGTGCTGTCGGGTTGCGTGACGCTCATGCTGGGTGCGCAAATGATGTGGACGTGGCCGGACGTGGAATTTGCAATGCTGGGTGCGATCCTCGGCATGGAACTCGCTCTCAGCGGGATCACATGGCTCGGGCTTGCCTGGCAGGGGTGGCGAAACTATCAGCAGGATTACCTGCTGCCGGTGGTGCGGCAGACGGCGCGCTGGCCGTCGCGCATCACCGGCTTCTGAACCAAGCTCAGCCGGCAGGCATGTCCTGCTCCGGGCGCGCCTGCGCATACGGGACGAACGCGTCGACCACCGTGCCGCGCCCGTCTTCGCCGCGGCGCAGTTCGAACGACCCACCCAGCATGAATATCCTTTCGCGCATGCCGAGCAGGCCATGCGCGTTTGGCTGGTCGAGCGCAGCGCAGGGTACGCCGACGCCGTCGTCGATGACCAGCAGGCGGATGCCCTGGTCTTCGCACCGAAGGGATACTGTCGTGGCTGCGGGCTTGGCATGTCGAGCGGCGTTGCTGAGAGCTTCCTGCGCAACGCTGAACAACGCGATCGACCAATCCGGATCAATCCCGCCGAGGTCGGCGCTTAGATCGATTGCACAGGCCAGCCCGGTACGCTGCGAAAAATCCTCGCAATGGCCACGCAATGCCTCTGCGAGCCCCATGCTGTCCAGCGCGCTGGGCCGCAGGTTCTCGATCATCCGGCGGTTCAGGCCTACGACGGTACGCACGGAATCGACGGCGCGCTGCAGGCGCAGCGCAAGCCCCGGGTTCGTGCTCCCCAGTTGCTTCCCGACCGCGGCGACATCCAGATTGATCGCGGTCAGGTGGGAGCCGAGCTCGTCGTGCAGTTCGCGGGCAAGCCTCGCCTTTTCGCGGTCGGTCATGCGAATCAGGTGGCCGCAGAACTGCGACAGCTGCCGGGTGCGAGCGGCAACGACCGACTCGAGCCGTTCGCGCTGATCCCGCAGCAGCTCTTCGCTTGCGATCCAACGCTCGAAGTAGCGCCGTGTGAAGCCGTATAGCAGGAGCATGAGCAGCAGAACGGCAATCAGGCTTCCCCACATCGTGATCGCCATCGCAATCGAGTGACTGCGGTCCGCATCCGCATTGCCATCGACGAGAATCAGCTCGGCCTCGCGGATGATCGAATTCGTGGCGGCTCGAGAACCATCTGCCGCGCTCGGGTCTACGGACCCTGCGCGCGCGGTTTCCCGCAGCATCCTGAGTTCGTGGATGAGGTGTGATGCGCGCTCAGCGTCAACGCGCATGGCGAGCCTTTCGTCCAGACCGTACGCGACATTCGCGAGTGCACCGAGCAACGCGCAAACGCAGGTGACGAAGATCAGCGTGACAACCAGCGGCAGCTTGCGTGCGTCGGAGGCCATTGCGGGTTCCTTCTATCGAAAACGGCTTGCAGGGCGGCGGCTGATGTTATCCGCGAAGTGCGGCGGCCGGGGAGAACGGAAACGCATGAGCGCAATCTTGTAATACTTACATCGTGCGTCCGGCAGTGCCGGGCTCGTCCCGGGCGCAGCGTCGGCGGTCGGGAACAACATGCAGTGGCAGATGGTTTGCGTTCGATCACGAGGTAGCGAAGAGGAGGTGGCACCTCGAACCACAAGCGAAACTCGTTCCGGGTCGTGCGGAGCGCGCCAGCGTGCGCGGCCGTCGGCGGCGTGTGCAGCGCCGCGCCGGGTGCAATCCGGGAGGAGGGCTAGAATCGGGTCCGTTTCTGGCAACGTGTGGGTGATGGATTGGAACAAGCCGGCAACCAGGAAGATACGCGCTTCGCCAGACTGGCGCATGAGTTGCGCAATCGGATCGCGCCGATTCGCAATGCGATCGAGCTGATGCGGTTGCGCAGCGCTGCGCAAGCGGACATTGTGCAGCTGATCGATCTCATCGAGCGGCAGCTCGATGGCATGCTCCTCGCAATGGCGGACGCGCTGGAAGCGGGGCGCCCCACGCCGCAGGGTATCGCCTCCGATGCCACGCCGCGGTCCGGAGTGGCATGCGATCCTCGGCGAATACTCATTGCCGACGACAGCGTCGCGATGCGCGATTCACTCGCCGATCTGCTGCGCGACAAGGGACACGATGTGAAAGCGGTGGCGAGCGGCGCGGAGGCGCTCGAGTGTGCATCGGCGTGGCTGCCCGAGATTGTCATGCTGGACATCAATATGCCGCAGGTGGACGGATTCGAAGTCGCGCGAAGGTTGCGCGCAAGGTTTCCGCGATCGTCGATGAAGCTGGTGATGATGAGCGGTAACACGCTCGACCGGGTTGCCCTCAGTGCCGCCGCGCGGGCAGGATTTGACCACTGCATCGACAAGGTTATCGACCTCGAACTTCTCGAGACGCTGCTGCAGGGGCGCTAGCCGCGCACACGCCTGCCTGCGCCGGAGCGTGTAACTTTTACACGGCCACGCAACTTTGGTTCCTGCCTGGCGCATTTTTTTCTCGCGCGATCTATTGAACATGGGCACAGCGCGTGCTTATCATTGGCCTGAAATCGATCGCCGCGTGAGCAAAACCGCGAATTCCGCGGCGCGCGCAACTGCAGGCCTCTCGCGTAGAAGATGGAGGAATCATGCAAGTCATTGAGCATCCCGCTGCGGCGAGCAACGAATTCGGTCTGGTCCTCAACGCCCTCGCGGCGCTCAAGCGCGGCGAGCGCTCTGTCAGGTTGCCGTGCGAATGGACCGGCCTTGCGGGCAAGGTAGCCGATACGTTCAACGACGTTGCGTCGCTCAATGAACGCGTGGCGGAGGAAATGGCACGGTTGCGCGAGGCGGTCGGCAAGCAGGGCAGGCTGAGCGAACGCGGCTCGATCGGCGACGTGCGCGGTTTCTGGCGCGATTCGATGAGCGATGTCAATGCGCTGATCGACGACCTGGTTCACCCCACCAGCGAAACTGCGCGCGTGATCGGTGCGGTCGCGCAGGGTGATCTGTCGCAGACGATGGCGCTCGCAGTCGACGGCGATCCGCTGCAAGGGGAATTCCTGCGCACCGCGACGACAATCAACAAGATGGTCGATCAGCTCGGCTCGTTCGCGTCCGAAGTGACGCGCGTCGCGCGCGAGGTCGGTACCGAAGGCAAGCTCGGCGGACAGGCACAGGTGCGCGGCGTGGCGGGCACGTGGAAGGATCTGACCGACAGCGTGAACTCGATGGCCGGCAACCTGACGGGCCAGGTACGCAACATCGCGGAGGTCACGACCGCGGTGGCGACTGGCGACCTGTCGAAAAAAATCGCGGTCGACGTCAAGGTGGAATTTCTCGAACTCAAGAACACCATCAACACCATGGTCGACCAGCTGCGCTCGTTCGCTGCCGAAGTGACGCGCGTCGCGCGCGAGGTGGGCACCGAGGGCAAGCTCGGCGGCCAGGCGAAAGTCGAGGGGGTCTCGGGCACCTGGAAGGACCTGACCGACAGCGTGAATTTCATGGCGAGCAACCTCACCTCGCAGGTGCGGAACATCGCCGAGGTGACCACCGCGGTGGCGAGCGGGGACCTGTCGAAGAAGATCACCGTCGATGTGAAAGGCGAGATCCTCGAACTGAAGGACACGATCAATACCATGGTCGACCAGCTCTCTTCGTTCGCGGCCGAAGTAACGCGCGTATCGCGCGAGGTCGGCACGGAGGGAAAACTCGGCGGACAGGCGCAGGTGCAGGGCGTGGCGGGCACCTGGAAGGACCTCACCGACAGCGTGAACTTCATGGCGCGCAACCTGACCGATCAGGTCAGGAACATCGCCGACGTCACCACCGCGGTGGCGAAGGGCGACCTGTCGAAGAAGATCACGGTCGACGTGCGCGGCGAGATCCTGGAACTCAAGAATACGGTCAACACGATGGTGGACCAACTCAGCTCGTTCGCCGCGGAGGTCACCCGCGTCGCCCGCGAGGTGGGCACCGAGGGCAAACTCGGCGGTCAGGCACAGGTGCCCGGTGTCGCTGGTACGTGGAAGGATCTCACCGACAACGTGAACTCGATGGCCTCCAACCTGACCGGCCAGGTTCGCAACATCGCCGACGTGGCA
>JACPYS010000009.1 GCA_016195915.1 Betaproteobacteria bacterium
CAAGAAACGCAACAGAAAGTCTACCGTCGGCTTGGGCCGATTTCGTCGCCGCCGGCGAGAATCGCTGCTTCGCTACGCTCCGCAGCAATCCTCGCCGGCAAAGAACAAAAACCAAATTACAGAAAGAATGATGCGCTAACAAACTGCGCTTCGGCCTCGGTATACCGATCGATATCCGAGGAGGAAAGTTGGTGCTCCAAGACATCTTCGCGAACCACCGCAGTCGCAATGTCCCGGATAATCTTCGCCTCGCGTTCGATAATTGCTTGACGAAAAAATGACGATTGGGTGAAGCTCGTCACCGCCGCTGTCGCCGCAATCAACATCAAACTACTGAGCGCAAATGCTCGTGGCGGAGTCATGCTAAAACGCATCGGTCTCATTGTTCGGCTCATCGTGGTTCTGCGTGGATGGGTATAGGGAAGGATAGTGCAGAAATAGCCTCGAAGGGGGATCGAGGTCGTGCGAGGAGTCGAACGGTGTCAACAGCTTCCGGGTGTGGTTCCTCCGTGGACGGTCAGTCGCGTGGAGCTGTCGGTGGAGGGCGAGCAGGCCGATGTATGGGTACAACACGCGCCCGATGATCACTGACCCTGCCCGTCATCAATTACATGAACGAGGCCGTGGACGACGTGCCAAACTGATGGCATCGCATGTACCGGGCCCGGGTCGGTGAGACGCTTGTCCGATCGCGCCTATGTGACCGAATCGGAGCGCATCGTCTGGTCCCGCCCCGCCACCGCGATCGCGGCCGACCGCGCGCTCGAAATGGCCTGCCTCGGGTCTATGATGGGCCGGAGATGAATCGGAGACGGGTTCGGCGTAGACTGAAACCCGCTGGATGTGATCCCGGGTGAATGCTGTCTTCGGCCACGCGATCGTAATAGGCACACGCCAAGCGGTCTCGGACGACCAGGCGCCAGTTGGTCAATAACGCCTCGCTGTAATGCGTTGCGGACGGGTCGGCACCGTCGCTCATGATGATGCTGCATTCTTGGATCTCGGATTGGCGGCCAGTCAGCATCGCCATCCCGCCACGGAGGATCACGAACGATTCGCCGAGATCGTGGACGTTCTTGTCGGTCGCGTAGCATTTCACCGCGCCCTGCACCAAAGGATCCACTTCATAGACCTTGTGGATCAATTGCGCCCACGCCGATCGGGCGCGCGCCGCAATCACCTCGCCGTCCTCGGGTGCTTGCACCGCCGCTTGCGACGCGCTGGCGCGGGCTCGCTCGCCACGGCAACGGGTCGAGTACCACCCGCCGTACCTCACCAAGTGTTCGTAACGGTCCGGAATGTGCCGCGAGAGCATCTCGAGCCACTGTGCAGCAGGCATCAACTGGAAATTCCGTTTCAGGCCCTTATGCATGTGCGAGCGGTACATCACCATTGCGGTGTCGGGAAAATAGTTCATCTTCTCCAGCGACATCGGCGCGCGCAGCGTATATTGCGCGAGCTTCATGCGGCCCGCCGCGTCGGTGGCGTGGACGCGCACCCGGTTGTGTACCGGGAACCCAATGTAGCGCCAAGCGAGCATGCTCTGCGAGAGGTGCTCGCCGATGGTGCCCTCGGCGACAAGCAGTTTGAGCATCTGATGGAAGAGGCGGTCCGGCTCCGAAAGGAAATCCAGGCGGCGGGCGGATTGATCGCAGCTGCTGGATCGGCGCGCGCGCCAGGCTTGCGGCCGCGTAACAAGACCAGCCTCGTTGCCGCACTGAGAAACATTCTCGCCGGGAAGACCCTGTCGGTCCGCGAGGCCGTGAAGCAGGTTCTCGAGTCCGGCTACCAGTCCGCTTCTCCCGACTTCGCGAGGATCGTCAACCAGACCCTGGCGAAAAGCGATCGATTCGAGCGAGTGGAACGCGGGCGCTACACGGCGCGGTCGCGCTGATTTGGCCGTCCGCTACCCTCCGCAGGGATTGACCCAGCGCAGATCCGCGAAACGCGCGAAGTCGGCGTCGGTGGAATAAAGGACATAGCTGCGCTCCATCGCCAAGACCGCGAGGTGCGCGTCCGTGGTGAGGTTTCCGGCCGCCCCAAGTCGTTCCAATTCCGCGCGTAACCGCGTGAAATGCGTGTCCGATGGCTGCACGATGTGAACGTGCGGCAGCGCCAGCCACCCATGGATGCGCGCCATGACTTCTGCCACTCCGAGCGGCCGCGCGACAATTTTTCGATTCGCAGTGATACGAACGAAACCCAGAAGCGTCGCCCAGGCGAGACCCACGCCCTGCGAGCCCGGGAGGGAATTGTCCCACCAGCCCCGAGCCCTATCGTGCACCGTGGAATCCGAGTTATGCGCGTGTACGAGAACGTTGACGTCTGGAAGAATCATGCGATCTTTCCGCCGAGGCCGCGAACGCTTTGGTTTCCAACGCATCTGCGAGCTGGCCGAGCTTGTCCAGGTCGACGCCCGGCCTGAAACCGAACGAGTGGGGCACCGTTCTCGGCGCGTTGCCGCGGTGAAGCTTGGCCGCTTCCCCCAACCCAGCGCGGATCGCCCGGTTGACCGCGTCCTTGAAGGGGACACCCATCTCGCGCGCGCGTTGCTTTAGCAACCCGGCCAGATCGTCGTCGATGGTCAATGTCGTGCGCATCGACGCATCCTCGATGCCTGAATAATTGATGTCAAGACATCACTGCAGACATCACTGCGGAGGATGAAAGCGTCAGCCCCTGTGTCAACCGAGTTGGTGGTCCTCGCGTGCGCGCATGGCGCACGGCTTCGGCCCGAATTAAACTGCGGACCAATGAGTCCCCCACGGCACCATCGATGTCGACATCAGACGGCGGTTCGGCGCTGAACGCGAACGCGCGGTTGCCCGTTTTCCTTCTGACCGGATTCCTCGGCAGCGGCAAGACCTCGCTGCTCAACGCCCTGCTGAAGGAAAGGGCGTACGCCAACACGGCGGTGATCGTCAACGAGTTCGGCGCGATCGGGCTCGACCACCTGCTGATTGCCGAAAGCACGGACAACGTGGTGCTGCTCGAAGCCGGCTGCCTGTGCTGCACGATCGCGGAGTCGCTGCAGGAAACGCTGGCAGACCTGAACTTCCGCCGCGTGCGCGGCGAAGTCCCGCCTTTCGAGCGCGTGGTGATCGAAACCACGGGCCTAGCAAATCCAGCGCCGATATTGAATACGCTGCTCGGCCATCCGCTTGTCACTGAACGCTATCGCCTCGATGTGGTGATCGTGACGGTCGACGGTCAGCACGCCTTCGCGGATATCGAACGGCACGTCGAAGTTGCGAAGCAGATCGCGGCCGCCGACCGGCTGGTGGTCACCAAGACAGATATCGCGGAACCAGGAGACGTCGAGCGGTTGAAAACGCGCCTGGCGCAGCTAAACCCTGCCGCGGACATGCTCGAGTCGCAAGCCGGCAGCGCGGCGCTCGCGGCATTCGCGCCGGGTGATCCCCACCGGGTGCGCGCAATCCAGCCGTCACCGGCTGAGCATCGCCACGGAGATGACGTCAACGTGCACGACGAGCATGTACGCGCGCATTGTTTCATTCTGGACGGCGCCGTTTCCTGGTCGGGCGTCGCCGCGTGGTGCCGCCTCGCCGCCGAGACCTTCGGCGACCGGCTCCTGCGCTGCAAAGGCTTGCTCGAGATCGCCGGGAGCGGAGAGATCGTGTTCCTGCAGGGCGTACAGCGCGTGTTCCACCGGCCCGAACGTCTCGCCGCCTGGCCCGACGGCGATCACCGGCCGCGCCTCGTGTGCATCACCTGGGATGTCGACGAAGCGGAACTGCGGTGCAGCCTGCGCGCGCTGGCGCTGTCGGCGGGCGCCGAGCCGAACATCACCATGATGGATTTTGACTACGATAGGGAGACGCAAGGTGTCAGGTGAAATGATTTCGGATTTCGTTCTGCGGGGCGGCACGGTGGTTTCTCCCGTGCAGGCACCGGAGCCTCTGGATATTCTCGTGCGCGACTGGCGCATCGCGGGAATGCTCGCACCGGGCGAGCGCGTCCCGGAAGGCACGCCGGCGCAATCGGCGGCCGGGCTGCACGTCTTTCCCGGCCTGATCGATGCCCACCTGCATTTCGGTTTCGGCGAAAAGATCACCGAGTACTCGACCGAGACCGTCTATGCGGCGCAGGGCGGCTTCACCACGGTGCTCGGCTACTTCCTCAACAACGAGGCGTACGCCGATGTCTACCGGCGCGAGCAGGAACACGCCGCGAGCCGCTGCCACGTCGATTACGGCTTTCACTTTTCCACCGCCAACGAACTGCACATCCGCGAACTCGGGCAATACGTCAGCGACTACGGGGTCACCTCTTTCAAGTACTTCATGAATTTCAAGGGCGAAGAAGGGCGCTACCTCGGCCTCGACGGTACCGACGACGGATACTTTCACGATCTGCTCGCGCGGGCCGCGGGCATCGGCAAGGTGACCATTGTCTGTCACGCGGAGAACATCGAACTGGTGAACCGCATCCGCCGCCGCATGCAGGCCGAAGGCCGCGCCACGCTCAGGGACTGGTCGCACTCCAAGCCCGCGTTCACCGAGGCGGAGAGTTGCCTGCGCGCGATGTACTTTGCCGAGCACCTCGGCGCGCGCATCTACATCCCCCACCTCTCGACGCGCATGGCGCTGGACGAGGTCCGCAAGTGGCGCTCGCGCTATCGTGAGCTATACGTGGAAACCTGCCCGCACTACCTTACGCACACGGAGGACTCGGACATGGGGTCCGTCGGCAAGGCGAATCCGCCGTTTCGAAGTGCGGAGGACGTGGCTGCAATGTGGCAGGGACTCGCCGAAGGCGCGATCGACGTGGTGGCCTCCGACCACGTACCGCGCAAACGCGCGACGAAGGAAAAGAACATCTGGCAGGCCTCGCAGGGTTTTCCGGGAACTGCGACCATCCTGCCGGTGCTCTTGTCGGAGGGTTACCACAAGGGCAGGCTGTCGCTCGCCCGCGTCTGCGATCTCGTGACCTCGGGTCCGGCTCGCGTGTTCAACCTCGCACCGCGCAAGGGGCACATCGAAGTCGGCGCGGACGCCGACCTCACCCTCGTGGATCTCGACAAGGAACGCGTCGTCGAGGGGAAGGAACTCGGCTCCTATTCCGACTACAGCCTGTACGACGGCTGGAAGCTCAAGGGGTGGCCCGTGCGCACGGTGGTGCGCGGTGTGACGGTAATGGAGAATGGCCGGATCACCGGGCCCGCCGGGCACGGCAAATACATCTGGCGCCGCCTCGGCCTGCCGCCGCTGGTCGGAAGCCGGCCATAGGAGAGTCACGCATGTCTCGATCCCTGGACCTGGTTATCAAGAATGTACGCGTGGTTCGCCCAAACAAGACATCGGTCGACCTGCTCGATGTCGGCATCAAGGACGGCAAGTTCGAGCGGCTCGCCCCCGAGATCAGGCCGGAAGAAGCCAACGAGGTGATCGACGGCCGGAATCTGCTCGGCTTTCCGGGTTGCGTGGACGCGCACATGCACATCGGCATCTACCAGCCGCTCGCGCAGGATGCCGTGACCGAAAGCAAGGCGGCAGCGATGGGAGGTGTGACTTCCAGCCTGAACTACTTCCGTACCGGGCAGTACTACCTGAACCGCGGCGGACCCTACCGCGACTTCATGCCCGAATTGATGGAGCTCTCCGAGGGCAATTTCTGGGTGGACTACGGCTACCACCTTGCGCCGATCGAAGCGGGCCACATCGAGGAGATGGACTCGCTCGTCACCGAATGGGGCGTGCCCTCGTTCAAGATCTTCATGTTCTACGGAGGCTACGGACTGCACGGCAAGTCCTCCAGCCAGAACGAATTCCTGATGATCGGGCCCGATGAACAATACGACATCGCGCACTTCGAGTTCATCATGCGCTCGGCGCGCCGCGCGATGGAGGCGCACCCGGACATCGCCGAGTGGATCAGTGTCAGCCTGCATTGCGAGCTGGCTGAAATCCTGAATGCCTACACCAAGATCGTCGAGCGCGATGCGAGCCTCACTGGCCTCGCCGCCTACAGCGCCGCGCGCCCGCCGCACTCCGAAGGGCTCGCCATCTGGATCGCGTCCTACCTCGCGCACGAAACGCAGTGCGCCAACATCAATCTGCTGCACCTGTCGTCGAAGAAGGCGATCGACGCCGCGCTGATGATGCAGCAGGTCTTTCCGCACATCAGCTTCAAGCGCGAAGTGACCATCGGCCACCTCCTGCTCGACGTGGACTGCGCCTGCGGCGTGCTCGCCAAGGTCAACCCGCCGATCCGGCCGCGCAGCGACGTCGAGGCGCTGTGGGAAGCGGTGCTCAACCGCAAAGTCGACTGGATCGTAAGCGACCATGCATGCTGCTCGAGCGAGCAGAAGTACAGCGCGAAGTTTCCGAAGAACATCTGGCTTGCGAAATCCGGGTTCGGCGGCACCGAATACCTGCTCTCCGGGCTGCTGAGCGAGGGAAGCCGGCGCGGCATGAGCTACAACCACATGGCCGAACTGGTGAGCTGGAATCCTGCGCGGCGCTTCGGCCTGCACAACAAGGGCGACATCGATATCGGATTCGACGCCGACCTGGTCCTTGTGGACCCGCACGAATCATTCGTTGTGCGCGCCGAGACATCCGAATCAGGCCAAGGGTACACGCCATTCGAAGGCCAGGAACTGAACGGGCGCGTGAAGAGCACCCTCCTGCGCGGGCGGCTGATTTATCACAACGGCAATACGGTGGGGACGGCGAGCGGACGATACCTGCGGAGGCCGACGGGCGGGGCCTGAGTGGACGCGCGCGGTGTTGCCACGCAACACATTTCAGCCAGACTTGTCCGCCATCCCGGCGTTCTCATCGCGCGCCCGCTTCAGCGCAAGGCCGCGTTCACGCCTACGCTCGGTCGCGGCGATCTTTTCTTCCCGGATCAGGGAATGCGCGTGTCTGCGTCACGCAGCCTTGACCCGGGCGACGTGCTGTTCAAAACGTAAGCTGCGAGTTGCCGGGACGCGCCACGGGGGCGGGCGTGGTGCCTGATTTCGATCACGCGGTGTATTTATAACTTATTGATATTTCTATAATTACCGTGAAAACGAAAAATACAGAACAGGCATGGTAATCGTCTCATTATCAATGCGATAGTGTATATTGTAAACACAGTATGTTGATATAATGCGGTTTACCATAAATAATATTATAACCAATTAATTATGGTAAACTCTTCAACATCATGCGCTTGAGTGATGAGAAACTTCGCGGCCTGGTAAATGCCGGTCAGCTGTACGAAACCTGGAAAGACGTCATGGTCCAACTCGCGAACGTGCCCGGGGGGATGTATTGGAGAGTGATCAACAGCAAGGAGTATCTCTACAAGTACGCCACCGACCCGGCTGGCTTTCAACAGACCAAATCGTTGGGACCGCGCACATCGCAGACCGAGGACGCCTATCGCGATTTCAAAAAAAAGAAAAAAACCCTGGAAGACCGGCGTGCGGGGGTCGAAGCGCGCATCAAGGAG
The DNA here is from genome assembly GCA_016195915.1 of Betaproteobacteria bacterium. GTDB lineage: Bacteria > Pseudomonadota > Gammaproteobacteria > Burkholderiales > SG8-39 > JADGRQ01. Next base: position 7,465 of record JACPYS010000009.1, read on the forward strand.
CTTGCGCCGGCGTGGCGCGCACTACGCCTGCCCGCGATCGATCGCTCAGCGGGCCGGATCCTCCGAGCGCTCGATCAGGCCAATCTCGTTGGCACCAGCGTCCTGGTGATTGGGACGTATGCGCTAAAGGCCTACGAGGTTGAATCCGCCAGCAGCTTCTCGGCCGGAATGGATGCGACTGAAGATCTCGATTTCACACTCTGCTTGAATGACGGGAGCATTGACCCCGATGTTCCGAGACGCCTGCTCCTCACGCTCAAGCAAGTTGATCCATCTTTCATTGTCTCGACGAACTCGGCGAAGACCCTCGTCAATAAGGATGGATACAAGATTGACTTGCTGACGAACAATTCCGTTGCCCCGCACTATTCAACGGCGCTCCCTTGGAAACCGGAGGCCTTAGAGGGCCAGGAATGGTTGCTCCTGGGCAAACCAGTCAATGCCGTCCTCATCGACTTCGAGGGCTGGCCCGTGCAGATTGCGGTGCCTGACCCTCGATATTTTGCGCTCCACAAGCTCTGGTTGAGCAAACGGAAAGGGCGCCCCGCCGCGAAACGCGTCAAAGACGAGCGTCAGGGCAAAGCACTGATGGAAGCCATCAAGAAGCACATGGACCATTACGCTTTGGATGACGAATTTGTGGCGAAGCTGCCTGCCGCACTGCGGGACCAATTGCCGCCGGTGGAAGAGCCTGGATCCGCTGCGCGCGCGCGCAGGAAGCCTGGCCCGAGGCGGTAGTAGTTTCATGCCGATCTGGATCGCGTGCTGCCTCGCGCATGAAACGCGGTGCGTCAACATCAACCTGCTGCACCTGTCGTCGAAAAAGGCGATCGACGCCGCGCTGATGATGCAGCAGGTCTTTCCGCACATCAGCTTCAAGCGCGAAGTGACCATCGGGCATCTCCTGCTCGATGTGGATTGCGCCTGCGGCGTGCTCGCCAAGGTCAATCCGCCGATCCGGCCGCGCAGCGACGTGGAGGCGCTGTGGGAAGCGGTGCTCAACCGCAAAGTCGACTGGATCGTAAGTGACCATGCATGCTGCTCGAGCGAGCAGAAGTACAGCGCGACGTTCCCGAAAAACATCTGGCTTGCGAAGTCGGGATTCGGCGGCACCGAATACCTGCTCTCCGGCCTCGTAAGCGAGGGAAGCCGGCGCGGCATGAGTTACAACCACATGGCGGAACTCGCGAGTTGGAATCCTGCGCGGCGCTTCGGCTTGCGCGCGAAGGGCGACATCGATATCGGATTCGACCCCGACCTCGTGCTGGTCGATCCGCACGAATCATTCGTCGTGCGCGCCGACAAATCCGAATCAGGCCAAGGGTACACGCCATTCGAAGGCCAGGAACTGAACGGGCGCGTGAAGAGCACCTTCCTGCGCGGGCGGCTGATTTATCACAGCGGCAATACGGTGGGGGCGGCGAGCGGACGATACCTGCGCAGGCCGACGGCGACGCCTTGAACGAAGAGTAGAGGGATCAGCCGGTGCAAAGCCGCGACGCCCTGTATGCGCGTCGCAAGTACATCCTGGCGCGACATCCTGAGTCGCCCCAGAACTTGCACGGACCAACGTTTCTGGTTCGAAGCATGCAGCGCCTGTGCCAACAGATATTGCGGTTATGGCTATCGCTCGACCAAGGCGAAGGCGACCGCCGACGCGCTCAGAATCGGTGGCCGGAACGACTGCGCGTTCGTCGTCGCCAAATGCGAGTGGTTGCGTCCCGCCGGGGAGACTCGGGAGAACTGTACTTCAAAGCGGTACAAATTCAAGGGAGGGTTATCCGGTGGCGTCGTCGGCCTTGATGGATCCGATCAGCAAGGCGTTCGTCGCCGGGATCGATGAATTCGCCAAGCGCCAGGACGCGCCGGTGGTCGCGTTCAGGAAAGGCGAACGCAAGGACAATGTGGCCGCCGAGCACCTGAAGAACTTCGGTAAGCCCGAGGGGGTGCTGTTCATCGGCCGGGCGCAGGAGAAGACCCCGGTGTTCCGCACCGAGAAGCGCCTGAATCCGAAGACCGGCAAGCGCTACCCCTGGCTGGTTCGCTCAACCGCCATGGTCAACCACTTCTACTTTTACTGCGTGGATGAGGACTTCGGCCCCTTCTTTCTCAAGTTCGCGACCTACTTCCCCTATAGCGCCAAGCTGTGCATCAACGGCAACGAGTATCTCAAGCGCCAACTCTCGAAGGAAGGCATCGCGCATGAGCCGCTGGATAACGGCGTGCGAACCTGCGCGGACCCGAAACGGGCCCAGGCGATCTGCGACAAGCTCTCGGCGCACAAGATCGACGCGCTGCTTCGCAAGTGGCTCGCTCGCCTGCCGCACCCGTTCACGCCCAGGGATCGTGCCGCCGGCTACCGCTACGACCTCTCGGTGATTCAGGCGGAATTCTCCCTCACCCAGGTGCTGGACCGGCCAGTGACGGGTAGAGCCTTCTTCGAGGAAGTCATCCGCGAGAAGATCCACCGCTATCGCGTCACCAGCTTCGGGCTGCGAACAGCGCTGTTCTTCACCCGAACCTACGCTCGCGTCATCCGCCCGGGCCTGTCCATCGTCATGCCCGCGCGACCGCCAAACAGTTCCACGCTTCGCTCATCCTTCGATGCCCTCGAAACCGCCATGGACAACTGGTGCCAACGTGCCAAACTCGCCGCATGAAACTTGACTCATTCACATCAACTTGGGACCCTCAAGACTTCTAGTGCGCGTTACCCGCCATATTTGGGGACTGCGAGCAGAACATGGCCAAAGAAACGAAGATCGATGAGACGCAGCAGAGGCAGGCGACCCAGTACCGGTTTCCCTACCACTACCTGCCGAGACTCGACGACGACGGCCGCGGTTTCTCCGCGGGCCGTTTCTGGGATTTCAGTAAATCCTATGTAACTGCGCTCATACTCGTCCAAAAATGGTTCGAGACGCACGATTTGTCCAGCGCGCGACATGTGGACGTGGGCTGCGGCGACGGCGGTCTGATTCACCATTTGCGGCGGACCGTTCCCGGGCTCAAATTGGTCGGAATCGACTACGACAGGAACGCCATCGAATGGGCACGACTCTTCAATCCGGACGTTCGATTCCACGCGACCGACATCACCGAGCCTTCCTCCACCGGCGAAATTACAGGGCAGTTTGAGTCAGCGAGTCTGATCGAGGTTTTAGAGCACATTTCACCAGAGAAACTGAATCGCTTTGTGGGCGCCGTTTCGGAACTCTTGGTTCCTGGAGGGCGGCTCGTCGTGACTGTGCCGCACCGAAATAAATGCGTCGAGAAGAAACACTTTCAGCATTTCGACTTCTCCTCGATCTCAAAAGTATTGGAGGGGTCTTTCGACGTGTTGGAACTGCGTGGCTTCGAGGTGCACTCAAGGCTTGAAGAGGCCTTTCAACGCCGATTCCAGAATAACCGGATTTTCGTCGAAATCCGATCGTTGAATCGGCGGCTGCTCAGGGCTCAACTTGATCGGGTCTCTTCGGACGAGACCCGCTGCGGCCGAATCCTGGTTAGCGCCGTCAAGCGCTAACCCGCCCGGCCGCGCGCCGCGCGCGCCCGGCGACGGCCGGCAGCGGCAGTTGCTTGCAGTCATCGTTGAATATCTCGAAGCTGTAGACGCCTCTGTAGCCCAGTTCGTCCAGCGTCCGGACGAAGCGGGCCAGCTGTTTGCCATGCACGCCCTCGCCTGGAAAGACGCGGTAGTGTCTCGCAGTGTCGATGCGGTCCTCCGGCGAGCGCATCTCGCGCCACATGAAATCCGACAGCTGCACGAGGAATATTTTGCGCGAGTCGATGTCCACCGGTGCGTCGAAGTCCGTCCCGTTGGCGAGGATGTGGAAGGAGTCGAGCGTCACGCCGAGATCCGAGCGACCGGCGGCGGCGACGATTTCCCAGGACTGCGGATATTCGTTCACGTAGCGGCCCCAGGAAAGGGCCTGGTACGCGATCCGAATATCCAGAGGCAGCGCGAGCATTGCAAGCTTCCGGACATCGCGCGTCAGCAGGTCCGGATCGCCTGACGCATGCGCCGACGTTGAGGAGCACACCAGCAGTACCTTCGATCCGAGCGCATCGAACATCTCGAGCATCGCCTTGGCGATGTCGACCTTGTAGGCGTGCAGGTGCCCGGACAGGCCTTCGAAATCCCGCGGCACCTGGAAGCCGGTCACACGCACGGCTTCGACCGCGGCCCGTTCGCCGGCAGGGTGGCCGGCGATATCCGGCGCCATCAGCATCACCTGCGTGAAGCCTCCGTTGCGCATCGCAGCCAGCTTGGCTTCAAGCGGCCCTACCATGGTGATGGTGTCCATGCCGAAATGCTCGAGGTTCATGGGCTTGCGTCCCCCAGGACTGCAGATGGCTGACGACGAGTTCGAAGGTGACCCCGCCCAGGTACACCTGCGTCAGTGCGCCCTTGTCGCTCGACTGCACAGCGCCACGGTCGACGAAAACCAGGCCACGCGCTCCCTGAGCGCGCGGGTCGCGGCGGGAACCTCCGGCGCGCCCAGCCCCAGGCGCACGAATTCCTCGTTCGTCGGCCACGATTCCTTCGCAACGATCCTCGGGGAAACAGCGCGAGCGTTCGCGCGGCTTGCGTTGCCTCGTCCCACACTTCGATCGAGCAGCGCCACGCGAGTTCCTGCGAGGAGTTGATCTCCGCGAGATAAAACACGTGCGGTTGCAGCACGCGGCCGCCGCTCAAACGCTTGTTCTCCACCACGCCGAAATAGCGGTGCTCCTTGCAGTCTTTCTTGCGAGTGGTGTCGCGCAGAAACATCCTGGCACTCGATTATCCGCGTGAATCCGCCGCCCGCCAGAGGCAAGGTCTTCAATACAGCCACTTTTGCTCGTTCCGCCATCCTCGAGCTCAGACAAACCAACGGGTTACACTCTACGATTATCCGAAACGACCAGCGAATCCGCTAAGTTTGGCGCCAGCATCTGCCGCTGCCGCTTCGACACGTTGGCTGCCGGTTTGTCCTGGGCGATCAATGCAGGAATTCATCCACTGTATCGACGAAAACTTCGGGTTTTTCGAGCTGCGGACAATGTCCGCAATCGGGAATCTCCAGGTATTTCGCTCCGGGAATTCCCTCCGCAAGCCGGCGCGCAAGCGGCGCGGGAGTCGCGGCATCGAGCGCGCCGGCCATCACCAGGGTCGGGTTACGGATGCCGGCGAGCAGCGGTTCAAGATCGACCTGCGCGAGCGCGGTGCACGCGGCGCTGAAACATTCGGGATCGGCCTTCCCGAGCGCGGCCTTGCGCTCCGCAACGATGTCCGGATGCATTTCAATAAACGCTTGCGGGAGCATACGATTGATCGCGGCCTCGAGTACCGCGCTCATGCCCTGCTGCCGCGCGCGCTCGGCCATCATGCGCAACGGTTCCTTGCCTGCGGGTGGAAAGGCGGCGAGCGAATCGGCGACGATCAGATGCTCGAACGAATCGCCATGCCGGCAGGCAAGCGCGACCGCGATGAATCCGCCGAGGCCGTTGCCGAGCACGTCGGTTTGCGAGGGCAACTTCAGGGCGCGTAACAGGGCGGCGATATGGTCGGCATAGTCTTCAACGCTCGCGCCCGCCGTTGTTGATGCACCATAACCCGGCAGGTTGACCAGCCAGACGCGGCGGTGCTGCGCCAGCGCCGGGACGACGCGATCGAAGGCGGAGCGGTCGGCCAGCAGCGAGTGCAGCAGCACCAGGTCGCGTCCGAAGCCAGCTTGCGCAATATCGGCGTCGGCGCCGTTTACCTTGATGATCGCCACACATTCCTCCCCAGCGGATTGCAATCGCCCGCTATTCGAGATTCTTGGCGGGCGGGTAATCGCGCGAATACACCGGCGCCGCAAGAAACTGCCTGGCGTCGTAGTTCCAGAACTGCGTGACCTCGGGGAAGGTCTCGACGATCGCATTGACGAGCCGCCCGTCCCTGCGTTCGACCTTGCGGACGTAAATGTTGAGTATGGGCTTGCCGTATTCGTCGATACGGATTGGTCCCATCGGGCTACGCGCGAGGCGCACGTTGTGCAGCGCGCGCACGAACGCGGCCTTGTTCTCGAACGCGCCCTTGACCGCTTCGAGCGCGGCCTCGAGATACATTCCGGACACGTAGGTGCCGGCGGTATAAAAGCCAGGAACCACCTTGTACTCGGCGAGCACCGCCTGCACGAAGCGCTTGTTCTCCGGCGTGTCGAGTTCAGCCGAGTACCAGCTCGCCGAATACACGCCGAGCGCCTCGTCGCCCATGTTGCGCAGGATGCCTTCGTCGACGCACGTCGGATTGCCGAACACCGGCGTTTTCTTCAGCCCGTACTCGGCGTATTGCTTGAGGAAGCGCAGGCCGTTGATGCCGGCAAATCCCGCGTAGACGCCGTCGACGTTGGTCTTGATCAGGCTCACCTGGGCGCCGTACTCGGGCACGTTGAGCGGCGGCCACAGTTTTTGCACGACCTTGCCGCCGTTGTCCTCGAACGCGCTCTGAAAACCCGCGGTGCCTTCGTGGCCGTACGTGAAGTCATCCGCGATCGTGGCCACCCGCTTGATGCCGAGTTTCCTTGCGGCGTAGAACCCGAGCACGTGCATCGGCTGCGCCGCGGTGCCGACCGCATGAATCACGTAGTCGCTCAGTTTCTGCTGCGCGAGGTCCTTCTGCGCCGCGGAAGTCGGCGTGATCAGCGACACCTGCGACTGGCGGATGTAATCGTCGATGGCGAGCGCTTCGAACGTGGCGAGCGGACCGATGATCGCGTGCACGCGGTTTTTCTCTATCAGCTCCTGGGTCTTGGTTTTCGCCTGCGCCGGATTGCCGCCGGTGTCGGCGATGGTCAGCTCGATCTTGCGTCCGGCGAGCGTGTAATTGCGCTCCTTGAGAAAGAGCAGGATGCCTTCTTCCATTTGCTTGCCGCCCGCCGCGAGCGCGCCGGTGCGCACCGTGAGAAAGCCGAGGCGTAAAGGCTCGCTCTGCGCGGGTGCATCGAATGACAGCAGCGCGCAGACCAGCGCTGCTGCGAGTGACGTGTACACTGACTTCAACATGGTTCCCCTCCTTTGGATGGCGCAATCGCCTTGTGCCCGGATATGTGGCGGGCGTCAAGGAAAATCAATCCGACCGAGGACCCAAGGCCGGCCGTGTGTGCGTCGCAATCATTTGCTCGCGGCAGTTTGTTTGCCGCTGTCGCGCAGCACTTTGATTCTGCCGATCAACGCAGGTACGTTTGCATCTGCATGATCCTCACCATGTTACGCAGCGGATAACCTGGCGAATACCGCTTCGACGAACGCTTTCAACTCGGGCGGCGGACCTTCCCCGTAATTGGCGTGGTTGCCCTCGCGTGTCCACTCGCAGAACACGGGTGCCGGTCCCGGGTGGGTCATTTCCAGCGTGAAGTAACGGGTAGACGGCGCCGGCTGCAGGTTCTGGCGCGGCTCTCCATCCCGGTAGACGACAGCGGCGAAGTAGCAGTCGGCCGGCGTTCCGGGGGGCGGCATGATGACCGCATAGACCGTGTAATCGCCCCGCTTGAAAGCCTGGACGCTCAACCGCGCGCGCACGCGCAGCCGCGACTCGAGCAGTTCTCTGTTGTCGCGCCACTCCTCAGGCAGGCCGCAGCGCCTCTCGGCCTCCCACCAGGACCTCCAGAAGAGGTTTGCGGGGTTTCCCTTCCCGCTCAGGTCCTTCACCAGCTCCGGATGATTCTCGAAGGCGTGTGCCCGCAGCGCCACGTGCTCGAACACGTAACGCAGGCGCTCTTCCTCGGTGCGTTCATGCGAGGAATCCGCTTTCGACTTCGCCGAAGCGGGACCGCTCTTCACGCGCCGGACGAGATCGTGATCGACGAGCGTGAACCGCCCGTAGACCGGTTGCGGCATCGGGAAAACGCGTTCCACATCAGCAGCGATGCGCTCGTACTGTTCGCGCGGCAGCCAGATGGTCATCATTTCCGGCGGGATGCCCGCCGGGTAACCGGGAACCTTGCCTAGAGCGGGGTAGGAAAATGTGAGCCCGTCCCTGCCCTGCTGCCGGTCGAGCTTCAGAAAGCGCGGCTGGCTTTCGCGCGACATCATCATCTCCCGGAGCGCGGGTGGCGTGCCGGGCTTGGCGAAGCCGTCCTCAACGACCGCATACTTGAACCATTCGACCACGCGATCGTCTAGCCCGCAGCTGAAAATGCGCGCCTTCTCGACGAGGTCCGCATGCTCCGTCACGATCCTGAACCGGCAGTCGATCCGCGCAAGGTCTGCCGTCGCCACGCCGCCGAACACCTTGGCAATCTTCTCGCCCGAGAGCAGATCCCGATACGGAAACCACAGCATCATGAACTTGTGGTTCGCGTTGTGATACATCAGCGGGTAAGCGACGAGCTGTTTCCGCCCGCAGGATGCACACTCCCAGGCGATCAATTTCCCCGAAAAAAGATCGTTTTCGAGATCCGGGTGCAGCGCGCCATTCAGATTGCCATGGACAGTGAACTTGCTCTTCTGCCCGCACTTGGGACATTGGATCGGCATCTCGCTCGTGGCGGGAGCTGCCGCCTGTTGCGGCGGCGGTGGCACAGGGTCGGCCGTGGATGATCGAGCCGACAAGCCGGGCTCGACCCGCTCGGTGACGATGCGCTTGCCCTGCAGCCAGGCGAAGAGTCCCACCCCTCCTCCGCGTGAGATCAGATGACTACGAAATGCTTGAATAACTCGCCCGCCCGGCGGAGGCCCGCGAGCGAGCCCGGCGAGAAGGCAGTACGCGCAGGCCGGCGATCTTCACGCCATGCCGATCTGCGGCAGCGGGGCGACGTGGTCCTTCGGGCGCGACGCAATCATGTCCTCCAACTCCCTGCGTACCGCCTTCATGCCCGGATCGTCGAAGCGGTTGTCCATCTCCTTCGGGTCGTTCGCGAGGTCGTAGAGTTCGCCCGCGCCCGAGTTTGTCTCCAGCGTGAGCTTGTGCGTTTTCGTCCTCACTGTGCGCAGCCACAGGTCCACCCCGCAGCGCGATGCGCGCAAGTCCCATTCGCTGTAGGCGAAATCGCGCGTGGCGTTTCCCTCGATCAAGGGCCGCAGGCTGCGGCTGTGGCGCGCATCGGGAAGCGCGACCTGCCCGTAGTCGGCAAACGTCGCGGTCAGATCCAGCGTGGACACGGGTTCGCGCACGACCTTGCCGGCCGGCAGGCCCGGGCCGCGCATGAGCAGCGCCACACGCAGCAGCCCCTCGTAGGCCATCGGCCCCTTGAGAATCAGGCCGTGGTCGCCGAGCCAGTCGCCGTGGTCGGTGGAGTAGACCACCAGCGTGTTCTGCGCAAGGCCGAATTCGTCGAGCGCGGCGAGGATGCGGCCTACATTGTGGTCGATGAGCGAGATCATGCCGTAGTAGTTGGCGATCAGTTCGCGCAACTGCCTGTCGGTCTGCACGGGCGTGCGCGACTGCTTCTCGCGGAACGCCCGCAACTCCTCGTTCTCCATCTTCGGCGTGCCGTAGAGGCTCTCCCGGTGCCACCAGGGGCGCCGATCGAGATCCATCGTCCGGTGTTCGGGAAGATCGACCTCGTCCGGGTGGTGCAGCCGGCCCCAGGGATCCGGGCAATCGAACGGATGGTGCGGATCGGGAAACGATGCCCAGAGGCAAAAGCGTTCATCGCAATGCGCCCGCAGGTATTCGATGGTCCGGTTGCCGATCCAGGTCGAGTTGTGCCAGGCCACCGGCAGCGCCGAATGCCCGGTCTGCGCGGCATCGCTGAGCGGCGGCAACATCGTCATCAGCAGGCGGTTCTTCTCTTCGCCGCGGCCGTCGGCATAGTACCAGCGCTCGTAGTGCTGCCCGTAGGGAGGCTCGAGCGGCGGCCAGGTGTTGTGCCCCTCGACCATCAACTCGACGTGCTGGAAACCCATGTACGGTCCGTACCAGTCCTGCGGCTGCGGCGACAGGCGGCACTCCGGCGTTCCGGTCGGCGCGAAATTGTGCGCGGTCTTGAAATGCGCCTTGCCGACGTAGCCGGTGCGGTAGCCCGCTCTCGAGAATGCGCCCGCAAAGCCCGCCTCGCCGGTCGCATCCGGAAGATCAATGCCGTTGTCCGACACGCCGTGCGTGCCCGGCAGCAGGCCCGTGAGGATCGAGGCGCGCGAAGGCTGGCAGACCAGGTTCGGCGTGATGCACGCGGAAAAACGCGTGCCTTCACGCGCAAGCATGTCGAGATGCGGCGTGCGCACCCTGCGGCCCTCGAAGCCGTAGCAATCCGCGCGCTGCTGGTCTGAAGTGATGAACAGGATGTTCAACTCTCGGTCCCCATTTCGCTGGAGCTATTCCGGCTGTATGCCTGCGGCCCTGAACAGGGGCGGCCATCGATTGGTTTCATTCTCCACCCACCGCGTGAAATCCTCCGGCGTCGGGCTGGTCGAATTGTCCATGCCGATCGAGGCCAGTTTCTCCACGATGGCCGGCAGGCGCATGACGCGCAGCAACTCGGCGTGCAGCCGCGCAATCACGGCAGGGGGCGTGCCGGCCGGTGCGACCAGCCCTTGCCACTGCGCCACCTCGAAGCCCGGGAACCCCGATTCGGCTACCGTCGGAACCTCCGGCAGCGCCGGCGCGCGGTCGCGCCCGGTGACCGCGATCGCCTTGAGCTTGCCGGCCCTGATGTGCGGCAACGCGGGCGCCATTCCGAGCATGCCGATCTTCACCTGCCCGGCAACGACATCGACGATGGCCTGGCCGCCGCCCTTGTACGGGATATGCTCCGCACTGAAGCCGCCGAGCGTCTTCAGGCTCTCGAAGGCGAGATGTTGCGGACCGCTCTTGCCGGGGGTCGCAAAGGACAGTTCGGCCGGATTGCTCCTGCCGTATTGAACAAGCTCCTGCAGCGTATTCGGCGCAAACGACGGATGCGCGACCAGCACCAGCGCACCGCGCCCGAGCAGGGTAACTTGCGCGAAACTCTTCACCGGATCGTGCTGCACTGCCTTGATGGCCGCCGGAATCATCGAATTGCCGTCTACGAACATCAGCAGCGTGTAGCCGTCGGGCGGCGCCCTGGCGACCAGTTCAGTGCCGATCACCCCGGCGGCGCCCGGGCGGTTTTCCACCACCACCGACTGCCCGAGCGCGTCGGCCAGCGGCACGGCTACCGAGCGCGCAACGAAGTCGGTCACGCCGCCCGGGGCGTAGGAGACCAGGATACGGATCGGCTTGACGGGCCATCCCTGTGCGAATGCCAGCCCGGCGGCGCCGTACAGGACCAGCGCGGCTATCAACCGGCGAACGGTATTGGAAATCGTCGCATCCTCCTTAATGAATTCCAGCACGGGTGGGCAGCGTGCGGCACCGTGGGAATCGATCTTGGCCAAGGGCTGGACGGACAGGATTATAGTGTCGGCGAACAACACGGCGGTTAGGGTTCGCAATGCTTAGATCGTTCGCCGCAACGCTGATCGCCCTGTGGGCCGGCTTTGCCGCGGCCCAGAGCGACTATCCGGCGCACCCGGTGCGCGTCGTCGCGCCGTTCCCGCCCGGTCAGGGCACCGAACTGATCGCGCGGGCCCTCGCGCAGCAGTTCACGCAGACCATGGACCAGAGTTTCTACGTCGACAACAAACCCGGCGCCGCCGGCATCATCGGCACGGAGTTCGTCAAGAATTCCGCCCCGGACGGCTACACGCTGCTGGTTGCCGGGAGCGGTCCGCTCGCGATCAACATGTCGATGTACGCGAAGCTCCCCTACGACTCGCTGCGCGACTTCCAGCCGATCGGGATGATCGCGGCGGTTCCCAACGTACTGGTGGTGGCGAGGGATTTCCCCGCGAGCAATCTGCGCGAAGTCCTCGCCCACGTACGGCAGAACCCGGGCAAGGTCAACTACGCCTCCTCCGGGGTCGGTGTGCCGAACCATCTGATCATGGAACTGCTGAAGGCCGCCACGGGTCTCGAGATCACCCATGTGCCTTACAAGGGCGCGACCGCGAGCGTCACCGCGCTGATCGCGGGCGAGGTCTCGCTGATGTTCGAGACTTCGGCGGCGGTGGTGCCGCACATCAAGGGCGGCCGCATCAAGGTGATCGCGGTGAGCAGCCCGAAGCGCTCGCTGTCGCTGCCCGAGGTGCCGACCGTCGCCGAATCGGGCGTCGCCGGGTTCGGCGCGCAGGGCTGGTCGGCGCTGTTCGCGCCCGCGGGCACCCCGCGGCCGGTCATCCAGAAACTGAATGCCGAATTGACCGCCGCGCTGGCAAAGCCCGAAGTCAAGAAGCGCCTGATCGACCTCGGCGTCGATCCGGTCGAGATGACGCTCGAGCAGACCACCGCTTACGTGAAATCGGAAGTCGAGAATTGGGCGAAGGCGGTCAAGCTCTCGGGCGCTCGAGCCGACTGAACCGCTCGAAGACGCGCCGCAACTCATCGACCGCCTCGTCGTGGAGGTCGACCCGCAGATCCACTTCCGGGTGATCGAGCGCTCCAGCCACGCAAATCCACGCCGAACGCTCGGGCCACGCAACTCCGTCGGCCGCCTGCCCGCCCGCGTCGCGCCCGCCTTCGAGCGCCTCGAGCAGGCGTTCTTCCAGCGGCGCGGACGGACGCTCGAGAAAACCCGCAACGATTCCTTCCACGGTCTGCGGACCGGCAAGCACGTTTCCGTAAGCCGCGTAATACTCGCCGACGATCTTGCCGGACCAGGGCCGAATCAGAGAGCCCGAATGCGCCGCCACCCGGTTTTCGCGGTCGATGATCCCGAGCTGCCGGTATTCGAAATCCGGATCGCTCGCGGCGAGGCTGCGCAGGACGTGCTGCGGCGTGTGCCCCTGCTCCAGCATGTTCAGCGCGAGGACATCGACGTGGCGCAGATAAAACGCCTGCGACTTGCTCACGCCGACGTTCGCACGGATGCTTTCGTTGCGCCGGCCGCAGGCGATCGAGAACGTCGTGCTGCCGACCCCGAAGCGGCCGCTGCGCGGACAGCGCGCGATGATCGAGAACGTCACGAAGCCTCTGCGGCGCGCCGCTTCTCCAGGTTCTCGGCGAACTCCTTCGCGGAGATCGCGTTCCTGGGATTCCTTGCGCGCTCGTCGTAGAACTCGGCGGTCGGCTTGTAGTCGGCATACACGCGCCGCAACTCGTCGATGGGCCGCTCGTGGAGATCGACGCGCAAATCGATGTCGTTGTGATTGCGCCGGCCCCACACGACGAGCGCCGCCGAGATGGCGGCTCCCGCGCCGGGTGCGCCCGCATCGCGCGCCGCTTCGAGCGCCAAGAGCAGCCGCTCGTCGAGATCTTCCGGGCTGTGCGCCTCGAAGCGCCTCAGCATGGCTTCCAGCGCCGGCTCACCAGCAAGACCCTCGCCGAACACTGCACAGGACTGTGCTGCGAGATGCCCCGACCACGCACGCAGCTTCACGCCAGAGTGAACGGCCACCGATCCCTCGCGATCGATGATGCCGATCTGGCGTTGCTCGAAATCGGCATCGTTGCCCGCCAGCTCGTGCAGCACATGCTTCGGTCCCCAGCCCTGCGCGAGCAGATTGAGCGCGAGGCGGTTATTGCGGGCAAGAGGAGCGCCTTGCGTGAACGTCGCGCCGACATTCGGGCGCACGGCGGCGGCGCAGAACCTCCCTACCGCGAGCATCTCGCTCGCTACGGCGAGTCCGAGCTGTCCGGTGCGTGCCGAGCGGGCGATGATCGCGAAATTCATGATGACCTCGAATGCCGTGCGGGTTCGTCGGCGTTGCTCGGGATTGATCCGAGCGGCGCTGCAATGTAGATCGAATCGGTGATGAGCGCAATTTCCGCGCAGATCGCAGACGCCGGCGACGAACCGTCTCAGGTGAAATAGCCCGTCCCCGCATCGCGTCGATAAGCGAGTATGTCGGGTAAGCGAGTATTGACGGTTTATTCCCATGTACGTACACTGTGTCAACAGTATCTTGATTGGAGCTGAAAGACATGGGATCGTCGTCGAAATCGGAGCGGCTCGCGATCCGTGTCGCCGCTGCGGACAAGATGAAGCTCGCGCGCGCCGCCGCCGCGCAGCGCCGCAGCGTGTCGGAGTTCGTGCTCGCGTCCTCGCGCGAGGCTGCAGAGCAGGTGCTCGGCGAGCAGACGCGGTTTCGCCTGTCGCCCGCCAGGTATCGCGCCTTTGTCGCCGCGCTCGACGCGCCGGCTCGGGAGGTCCCCGCCTTGAGGCGGCTGTTTTCCCGCCGCAGCGTGCTGGAGCGTTGAAGCGGAAGGATGAGCACGCCGCTGCTTGGCCCCGAGCCGCTTGCGGCGCATCACGATTGGAGCGCATTCGACTGCGGATCGCAGGCTCTGAACGTGTTTCTTGCGCGCTTCGCTCTCGTCAGCCAGAGCGGCGGGGCCGCGCGGACCTACGTCGCGCTGCGCGGCGCGCGGGTCGCCGGCTATTACAGCCTTGCGGCCGCCTCGGTGGAGCCGGAACGCGCGACACCCCGCGTCATCAAGGGACTCGCGCGCCACGCCGTTCCCTTGACGCTGCTCGCACGCCTGGCGGTCGACCGTTCCGAGCAAGGAGCCGGGCTTGGCGAGGCCTTGCTGAAGGACGCCATCAAGCGCCACTTGCAGGCGCAGTCGATCATCGGCAGCCGCGCTTTGCTCGCGCACGCCAAGGACGAAAGGGCCGCAGCGTTCTATACACGCTACGGCTTTCAACCCTCGCCCTCCGATCCGCTGCATCTTTATCTGCTGACCAAGGACATGAAAACGACTCTCGGGGTGAGATAGCCATGCCGGCCGACTCATAGAACGAACCCGAGCCGCAAACTGCTGCTTGCGATCGGCGCGGTTGCCCAACGGGGCAAGCGCGGTTTGCTCTGGCACTGCGTCGCTTGGATGCCATCGCCGCGGCGAAGCAGCTCGAAGCGCTACGCGTGCCAGGGTTCGAGTTTCATCCTCTGCGGGGCACGCCTCAACGCTACAGCGTGCATGTGAACGGACCCTGGTGCATCACTTTCGGCTGGGAAGGCGAGAACGCCATCGCAGTCGATCTTGAAAACTATCATTGAGGAGCAAAGCATGACCAAAACCCGCTGCCCGACTCATCCGGGCGCCATTTTGCGCGAGGACAGCCTGCCGGCACTTGGGCTTTCGGTGGCGGCGTTTGCCCGGGCACTGGGGGTGTCGCGCCAGATGGTGCATGGCATCCTCTCAGAACGCGCCTCGGTTTCCCCGGAAATGGCGCTGCGCCTCGGAGCGTTCTTCAGCAATGGCCCGCAGTTGTGGATCGACCTGCAGACGCGCCACGATCTGTGGCAAGCTGAACGCCGGATGACCGGGCGACTGCCCCGGGCTTACGAGCGGCGCGCCGTCTGAGTCGGCCTGGGCTTGGCCGGTTCCGCGGGGACGATTGGCGCGACCTCAGTGCGGCAGGCGCATCACGGCAATGAGAATGCCGGTCGCTATGGCGATGATGCCGCCCAACTTGACGCTGGCGAGCGAACCGAAATACGCGTCCGGCGACTTCAATGCGCCGAGCGAAAACGTCGCGCAGGCAACCGACGGCCTGAAGGCCGGCGCAACTGCCATCGTAAGGCATATCGTTTCTTCTCTCCGCTGATCACCGCTTCGAGCGGACGGCGCCTGA
This sequence comes from Betaproteobacteria bacterium, assembly GCA_016195915.1. GTDB lineage: Bacteria > Pseudomonadota > Gammaproteobacteria > Burkholderiales > SG8-39 > JADGRQ01. Next base: position 23,031 of record JACPYS010000009.1, read on the forward strand.
GCGCGCGCGCTCCCCTCCCGCGCCGCCGGTCACTGTGCCTTGATGCCGCGCTCCCTGATGACGCGGCCCCACTTCCTTTGCTCGCTTTCGAGGTACGCGGCGGCTTCCTCGGGCGTGCTCGCGATCACGGTCAGCCCGCGCTCCTGGTAGAACTTCACCTGGTCGGGGGTGGTGAGCACCTTGCGGATGTGCGAATTGAGCGTGTCGACGATCGAACGTGGCGTCCCCTTGGGCGCCGCGACGACGAACCACGTGTCGAACTCGTAGCCCCGCAGTGGTCCTTCCGGGGCCGCCTCGGCGACCGTCGGCAGCTCGGGCATGACGGAATTGCGCTTCGCGCTCGTAACGGCGAGCGCTCGCATGCGGCCGCCCTTCACATGGCCGATCTGCTGCGAGACGTTGCCGAAGGTGATCCCGACCTCGCCTGCGATCACCGCCATGTCGGCCGGCCCGCCGCCCTTGAACTGCACGGCGACGATGTCGACCTCCGCGAGCAGGTTGAACAGCTCGCCGGCGATGTGCGGATTGGTGCCCACGCCCGCGGCGGCGTAGTTGAGCGCGCCGGGTTTCGCCTTGGCGAGGGCGATCAGCTCCTGGATCGAGCGCGCCGGAACGGAAGGATGCACGGTGACGAAGGAGGGCGCCGAAGCCGCCAGGGAGATGGCAACGAAATCGCGCAGCGGGTCGTAGGGCACGCGCGGCATCAGGAACTGGTTGGAGACGAAGGGGATCGTGTTGATGAGGAGCGTATAGCCGTCCGCCGGCGAGTTCATCACCATCTCCGTACCGATGACGCCGGACGCTCCCGAGCGGTTGTCCACCACCATCTGCTGGCCCAGGGTCTCGGAGAGCTTTGCCGCCAGCAGCCGGCCGACGAGGTCCACGCTTCCGCCCGGCGGAAACGGCGAGACCAGGCGAATCGCCTTCGACGGAAAACTCTGCGCGAGCGCAGGCAGCGTCACCAGTGCTGCAGCCAGCGCCAGCCCGGCGGCCACGGCATGTTTGCAGATTTTCCCGTCCCCGGTCGCGCCGTGACGGCGAAAATTCGTGAAGAGTTTAGGCCACCGTTTCATGTTCTACGCTATTTACTCTTTCGCGATTGTCATTCTGGTTTTGCACGTCACAGGCTGGCTCAAAAGAGACAATCTTGAGTGGTTGATGCTGGTGCTTGCTGTCTCTGTCTTCCCGGCTGTCATGTTCCTGAAGCAGGAATGTTTTCGTCATCCCGAACGACCGCCTCGAAGTCTACGCTGAATATGGCGAGCTCAGCCGCCTTGCGCCCGATCACACCGTGCAATGACGGCCCGACTCCGTGTGCACCGCGGTCTTTCGAGTGGCAGGCGACGCGTTCCTCATAGAGCTTCTCGCCGCGCTTGGCGTCCTGCGCGTACGCCGCACCGGCCGTGGCCAGCAGCGCGATCACGTCCGAAAGCACGAGTTTGCAGTTTGAGCGCATTTGCCAATCATCCATAACCGTTCACTGATCACCACTTTCACGCCGACACCAGCGCAACAGGGTTTTTCACATATCGGTTCTTGATCGCGTCCGCCGTCCAGTAGGCAAGCGCGCCCACCGGTCCGGTCGGGTTGTACGACGCGTTGTGCGGAAATACGTTCGTCCCCACCACGAACAGGTTGTGGCAATAACTGCTGAGTTGGAACCCCGCGCGGCGCAGCGGCCTGCGCGGACGGCTGATTTATCACAACGGTTATACGGTGGGGACAGCGGGCGGGAACTACTTGCGCAGGCCGACAACCCAATGCTGAGCGCACACTTTCGACGCGGCGTTTCTGCGTTGGATCCTCCGCGCTTGGGCGGTACCGTGACCCGGACGGAAATTGCGCGGAAAACTCGTTGCACCGTCAAAGGGCCGACCCGCATCGCGTGGATAAGCTAGTATTCCGTGCATGCCCGCGTCTTCCAGATCCGCGACGACCGCGCTGCTCCCGGTCACGATCCAGCCGGGCAATATCCGCTATGCACCGGGCGTGCGGGCGGGCCGCTGGGTGTTTGCTACCGGGCACAAGGGGACCGCCGATTTCGCAGGCGGCATGGCGCCCGAGGTACTCGAGGCCTCGGCGCCGCGCCACGGCCTGCCAAAGCACAGGAAGGAAGCCGAGCGCATCTTCTCGAACTTTGCGAAGATCCTCAAAGCCGGCGGCAGCAACCGCGAGAGCGTCGTGCGCGTGGACCAGTACTACACCCACGGACAAGTGGTCCCCGCCTACCACGAAGTGCGGCGCGAGTTCTTCCGCGGCCACGTCCCGCCCAGCACTTCCAACCTGCACCAGAAGTTCCTGCTCTCCGGGCAGGACATGGAAGTGCAGCTGATTGCCGCGGTACCGGGAAAGAGCTTCACGCCACTGCGGCATCGCCCGAAGAACCTGCCGGTGCATGTGAGCTCGAGCTACAGTCCGGTGCTTGCCTGCGGCGACTTTGTGTTCGTGGCCGGCCAGACCGCGGAGGCGCTCAAGGCGGAGGAAGGTCCGATCGACCCTTCCGCGCGCCTGCCCGCCGGGCACCTGTGGAAGGGCACGCCGATCAAGCTCGAGACCGAGTTCGTGATCACGAAGAAGCTCGAACCCGCGCTCGCCGCCGTGGGCAACACGCTCGAGGAGGTGGTGAAGGCGCAGGTCTATCTTCGCGATATCGAGGACACCCCGAAGTTCAACGAGGTCTGGGCAAAGCATTTCCCCGAGGCGCCGCCTGCCACCACCATCATCACCACCGCGACGCCCGGTTTCGTGTGCGAAGCGAGCCGCATCGAGATCAATACGATCAGCGTGCGCCGCGGCGGCCGCACGAAGAAACAGGTCATCGATGCGGGCGCGCCTACGGCCTACGCCGGCCACGTGCAGGCAGTCCGTGCCGGCGACCTTTTGTTCCTCGCGGGCCTGATGGCGGTGGACAAGAGCGGCGCGCTCGCGGCCGAAGCGCGCACCGATCCGCGCCAGCCCTATTTCGGCAGCGCGGTGCAACTGCAGATGAACCTCATGCTCGCGCGGGCACAGCGCATCTGCCGCAAGGCCGGCACTTCGCTCGCGAACGTGGTGCGGGCGCAGCAGTTCCATACCAATCTCAGCGACTTCAACGCCGCCTGGCAGATATGGGACCAGCACCTGCCGGGACAGTACCTGCCGTTCTCCGCCATCGAAGTGCCGGCGCTCGGCGTGCCGGGCGCGGTGGTCATGCTCGATCTATGGGTCTACGTTCCATGAGCAAAATCCTTTGCGTCCTTCTCCTGCTCGCGGCGCCGGCGCTCGCCCACGCGCAATCCCCGGTACCGGATTTTCCTCCGCCCCAGATCCGCATCGTGGTCCCCTTTACCGCCGGCGGTGGCACGGACGTGATCATGCGCATCGTCGCGCAACACCTCGCCCAGGCGTGGAAGATCACGGTGCTGGTCGAAAACCGCGTCGGCGCCGGCGGCGTGATCGGCTCGCAGTACGTGACCACCCAGCCACCCGACGGGCGCAGCTTCCTCGCGGTGGCGAGCGCCTTCGGCGTGCGCGCCGCGATCGACCGCACCGTGCCCTACGACGTGACAAAGGATTTCTCGGGCGTCGGGCAGATGGCCCGCTCGCCGAGCTTCATGGTGGTCTCGCCCTCGCACGGCTTCAAATCGCTGCAGGACCTCATCATGTATGCGAAGAAACAGCCCGGCGGCATCCTGTATGGCTCCGCGGGTGTAGGCAGCACAGCGCACCTGCATTCCGCGGCGGTTGCGCACCTCGCCGGCATCAAGGCGGAGCACGTCGCCTACCGGGGAACACCGGAGGCTGTCAACGACGCGATGACGGGTCGCGTGCTCTACGCCTTCGCGCCCGGCCCGAATGCGATTCCGCTCGCGAAGAGCGGCAAGTTGCAGATCCTCGCGACCACCTCGCCCGCCGGTGCGCGCTTCCATCCGGGCGTGCCGACGCTCGAGCAGGCCGGCGTGCCGGGCTACGAAGGCGACGACTGGTTCGGCGTGTTCGCGCCCGCCGGCACCCCGCTCGCGATCCGCGAGCGCATGGCGAAAGAAATGGCGCGCATTCTCGATCTGCCCGAGGTGCGTGAGCGCCTCGCCGCGCTCGGCGCGGAGCCCGCCCCCTCGGGCCCCGCGCAGTTCGAGGCGATGGTACGCGACTACCTCGCCTTCACGCGCAAGCTCGGCGAAGAAGTCGGCATCAAGCCTCAGTAACTGCAGGGCTGGTCATTTCCTCACCCACGTCGCCTGCACCTTCTCGATGCCCGAGCAATCCGTGTACTGCGTCGTCGATTCGAGGGAAAACCCCGACGCGGCGTACTCGCGGTTTTTGCGCTCGTAGTTCATTCTGGTGATGCCCCACCAGGTCAGGAACCCGGTGTTCGGCGGGAGCGGCTTCCAGTCGGCACGAAACCGCTCGCCGTCTTTTCCGCACCCGCCTTCGATCCGGGGCGGGTAGTAGCCGTTCCTGGACCAGGCGTCGAATTCGCGCTGCAAGCGCTCGGACGTCATCCATTCTGCGCTCGGCCGGTAGAGGCCGGCGAGCGAACCGACTTCGTCCACGATCGCGAGCAGGCCGGCCGCCGCGGCGAGCACGGTCGCCACGGCGACGACATGCCCCGCACTGTCGGGCACGTTCGCTTGCCCCGGCGGCGACAGAATGGGCGTCTCCGGAGCGCCGTAGACCGGCACCGCGAACCGCGCGAAAAAATCGATACCGGGCACCTTCTTCTCCACTTCGAGTAGCCAGACCGGCCCGCTGATCCGCTCCAAAAACCCGGGTCGGAGGGGAGGAATCCTCTGCGCGGGAGCGCGCGGAATCTGCAATCGTACGTTGACGATGATTCGCTTTTCCGCCTGTACCGGCACCACGATGCGTTGCTCCATCCGCCACACCTCCACGAGGCGTTTGCTCGTCTGCACCATATTCTTCAGGCGCACGACGACGGTATTGTCCGGATCCGCAGACAGGGCGCACTCGACATCGGCCTTCAGCCAGCCGCCCACCACTCCCGGCAAGGTAATGAGCCGGCACACGCTGTCGCCATAGCGCCGGTACCTGAGTCTCCAATAGGTGAGCCCAATGACAATGAAACTGAGCACGGACCCCATCAACAGGCCCGGGAACAGCAGGTTCTCGCCGGATCGGGTCGTCGGAACGGCGATCCCCAGCCAGAAGAAGAACACCGCCGGCGCGCCGAAGAACAGATACGCGAGCAGCAGGAAGGCGCCGCCCACCGGATTGCCGAACACGATCTCGCGCCGCCGCCACGCCCGGCTCCTGAGCCAGGGCCGCACTTGGAGTTCTTCGCGCGAAGGCATCTCCTTGCGCTCCTCCCTGCGCTCCTCGAGCCAGACCCAGACCAGGCGCAGGCCGTAGAGAAAAACGACGGCCGCTAGGACTCCGCCGAGCAGCGCGTACTCGCCCCTTACGCTGCCAGCGATCAGCCGAAATCCGAACAGACTCACCGCAAGACAGAAGATTCCGGGGATCAGCTTGGGGAGGTGGATTTCCATGGCCCGGCTATCAGCCGCGAAGATTCCCCCGATTGCGGAACAGCGTGAAGCAATTCATCTCGCGACGTCACATTGCGTCTGCGCCAGAACCGCTTCCAGTTCGGCACGGGAGGTGAGGACGCGATCGCCGCGCTGCGAACGAGCGATGGCGGCGAGAGCCACGCCGCGCCGCAGGCCGGCGCGGAGATCGCCGTCGAGGAAGCCATCGAGCGCGCCGGCCGCGAAGGCATCGCCGCCGCCGATGCGGTCTACCACAGTGGCGGGTAACGCGGGTTGCTGGAGGAAGTCGTCCCCCTGAAGCAGCGCCGCTCCCTCCTCGCCAAACGTGCCGAAGATGGCCTGCGCGCGCGATAGCTTCTGCAACGCGGTGAGTTGCGCTCGCGGGCCGCCAGTGCAGCCGAACAAGGCGGCGGCGTCGGTGTTCCTGCAAAACAGCAGGTCGGCTTCGGCGACGAGGGGACGCAATCGTTCGCCGGCAAGCGCCTCGCTCCAGAGCTTGGCGCGGTAATTCACGTCGAAGCTCACGGTCACGCCCGCAGCGTGCGCGCGCCGTACCGCCTCGGTCACCACCGCGTGGCATCCCTCGCTCAGCCCCGCGGTGATTCCAGTCACGTGCAGGATGCGTGTGTCGCGCAGGTAATCCCAATCCACGTCCGCTACGGTCATTCGCGCCGCCGCAGAATCCGCGCGGTCGTAGATCACCTGGATGGCGCGCGGGGCGCCCGCATATTCAATGAAATAGGTGCCGATGCGCTCGCCCGGCACGCGCCTCACCGCGGCGAGGTCCACGCCATCGGCGCGCAAGCGGCGCATCACGGCGTTGCCCAATGCGTGGTCGGGCAGCCGGCTCACCCAAGCGCTGCGCCGCCCCAGCCGGGCGAGCGCCACACACACGTTGCATTCCGCGCCGCCGATCTCCACATCCAGCGTGCTCATGTCATCGAGCCGCTCTCCGGCGGGGACGCTGAGCCGCAGCATCGCTTCGCCGAGGCCGACGACATCGAACCGATTGAACTGTGTCATGGACCAGGCGGCCGTTGAAATGCCCGTGAATTCGCCTCAGGTCGCCTTGCCGGCGAGAGACCGAATCTTACTCCGGAGACTGGTTATCCGGCCGCGCGGGAAGCACTACACTCCCGCCAGGGGAGAATCCGCCGTGCCGCTCTGGATACCGATCACCATCGCTGCCGCGCTGTGCCAGAACATCCGCACGACCTTGCAGCAGAACATTCGCAGCCTGCTGAGCGTCGATGGCGCGAACTTCGTCCGTTACCTCTACGGTGCCCCGCTCGCGCTATCCATGCTTGCCCTCCTGATCTGGGGGCACCGGCCGCCGGCTGCCGATGATTTCGGCGGCGTTTCTCGGGCTCGTGACCATTGCAGGCGTTGCCCAGATCGTCGCGACCTCGCTGATGATTCACTCTTTCTCTCTGCGCAACTACACGGTCGGCACGGTCTATTCGAAGACGGAAACGGTGTTCGTGGCCCTGTTCGCCACCTTCATCGCCGGCGAACCCCTGAAAGTCGGCGCCTGGATCGGCATCCTGGTCTGCCTCGGCGGCGTCGTCATTCTGAGCGTGCGCGGCAGGTTCCCGGACGCGCGGAGCCTGCTCGCCGACCTCACCCACAAGGGCGCGCTGCGACGCGGTGCTGGCGGCAGTTCCCGAGGCGGCGCTATCAAGTTCATGTTCATTGCCGGGTCCACCTCGGCGTAATATGGACGCAACACGGGGGAAGAACCATGAGAACAGCGTCGTTCGCGGCGGCTATTGTTTGCGCCCAGTTTTCTCTTTCCGCATACGGGCAGTCGAACAATGACTTCCATGCGCAGGTGGACCAGCTCGCGGATCGCGTTGAATCGCGCGTCATCGCCTGGCGCCGCGACATTCACGCTAACCCCGAGCTCGGCAATCGCGAGTTTCGCACGGCAAAGCTCGTCGCGGAACACCTGCGCAGCCTCGGCCTCGAAGTCAGGACTGGCATTGCGCACACGGGCGTAGTCGCTCTGTTGCGCGGCGGGAAGCCGGGCCCGGTGGTCGCGCTGCGAGCAGACATGGATGCGTTGCCGGTGACAGAGCAGAGTGATGTACCGTTCGCGTCGAAAGTGAAAGCCATGTGGTCGGGCCAGGAAAGCGGCGTCATGCACGCCTGCGGCCACGATGGCCACGTCGCAATCCTCATGGGCGTGGCGGAGATACTTGTGTCGATGAAAGACCGGGTGCCGGGAACTGTGAAGTTCATATTCCAACCCGCGGAAGAAGGCGCGCCCGCGGGCGAGGAAGGCGGCGCGCGCCTGATGGTAAAGCAAGGCGTACTCGCCGATCCGGTGCCGGCGGCGATTTTTGGGCTGCATCTTTCAAGCGCCGGACCGATCGGCCGCATCGGCTATCGGTCGGGTCCCTACATGTCAAGCCAGGACAACTTCAAGATCAATGTCAAAGGTAGGCAGACTCACGGCGCGCGGCCCTGGGCGGGCGTCGATCCGATTGTCATCGCAGCGCAGATCGTGCTCGGGGTGCAGACCATACAGAGTCGCCAGTTGGACGTTTCGCTCGAGCCTTCGGTCATTACGATCGGCGCGATTCACGGCGGCAACCGGGAAAACATCATTCCCGATACCGTCGAGATGATCGGGACAATCCGCACGTTCGACGAAGGGATGCGCCGCGACATCCACAAGCGAATGCAGCAAACTGCGCAATCGATCGCCCAAAGCGCGGGAGGCAGTGCCGAGTTCGCGCTTTTCGAGGGATACGATACGACCGTGAACCACGAGAAACTCACCGAGCGTGCAGTGGCATCGCTGCGCCGCTCGGCCGGCGGGGCGAACGTGGCCATGATCCCGAAGATCACCGCGTCGGAAGATTTTTCAGCCTACCAGAAAGTGATCCCGGGGTTCTATTTTCACCTGAGTGCCCGGCCAAAAGACCTGCCCCCCGAGAAAATCGGGCCGAACCATTCGCCCCTTTTCATCATGGACGAGGCGGCATTCAAGATCGGCGTCAAGGCGCTGACCAACCTCACACTCGACTATCTTTCGGGTAATTGACTTGCGCGATAAAAAATTGACGGTTGCGCTCCCGCTCTCCCGCTAATTGAGGGAACGAGCGCGCTCCGCGGCAATCCAATCGTCGACGCAGCGTTCGAGCACCGGCAACGGCACCGCGCCGTTGTCCAGCACGGCCATGTGAAAACGGCGCAGGTCGAAGCGCTCGCCGAGCGCGGCGCGCGCCCGGTCGCGCAATTCAATGATCTTCAGCTCGCCAATCATGTAGCCCAGGGCCTGCCCGGGCCAGACGTAATAGCGGTCGACCTCGGCTTCGACCGTCTCGCGCGCAAAATCGGTGCGCTCGGTCATCCAGTCGATCGCCTGCGCGCGCGTCCAGCCGAACGCATGGATGCCTGTGTCGACTGCGAGGCGCGCGGCGCGAAAGATCTGCCACTGCAGATGGCCAAAGCGGCTGTAAGGCTCCTTGTAGAGTCCCAACTGGTCGCCAAGCGTTTCGGCGTACAGCGCCCAGCCTTCGATAAAGGCAGTGTAGTAGGTGACGCGCCGGAACTGCGGCAGGTTTGTAAGTTCCTGTGCGCGGGCGATCTGAAGATGATGGCCGGGCACCGCCTCATGCGCGAACAGGGTCTCCATGCCCCAGATCGGACGCCGCGCGAGCGCGGCCGTGTTGGCGTTGAACCAGCCGGGCCGTGTCCCGTCCGGCGCCGGTGAATCGTAATATTCCGCCCTGCCTGCGCCCAGATGCGCGGGGATTGCGCGGATGCCGTACTGCGCGCGCGGCAGCTCGGCGAACAGTTTCGGCAATTCCGGATCGACGCGTCCGGCGATGTCCCGATAGCCGGCCAGCAGCGCCTCGGCGCTGGCGTGAAAAAAGCGCGGGTCGCTGTTCAAGAATTTCACGAACTGCGCGAAATCGCCCTCGAACCCGGAGAGCTTCATCTGCGCTTCCATCTCAGCTCGCAAGCGCGCGACTTCGCGCTGTCCGATGGCGTGGATCGCGTTTGCCGGGAGATCGGTGGTCGTGCGCAACCGAATGAGGTAGTCGTACGCGGCGGCTCCGCCCGGATAACTGCCGAGCGCGCCGTCGGCCGGGGCGCGTGGCAGATATTCGGTGGCGATGAAGCTGCGCAGGCGCGACATCGCGGGATAGACCTGCTCCCGCAGCGCACGCTGGCCCTCGGCGGAAAGCTGGTTGCGCAGGATCTCGGGCAGGTCCGCGCCCAGGCGCGTGAAGGGTTCGTACAGCACGCTCTGCGTCACGTCTTCGTTTAACTGGCCGTCGATCTGCGCCAGCACGCGTTGCATGGAAGGCCGGAACGTCACCCAGCCCATGGCGATCCCTTCGCGCAGTCGCTCGATCACCTGGTCCACGGCGCGCGGAAATGCCGCCATGCGCGCAAGCACGTTCCGCGCATCGGCTTCGCGAGCCGCGGGGCTGACGCGAAGGAGTTCGGAAAAGCCCAGGTGCAGGCCCTCCTGTGCATCGACTACCTGGGTACGCAGACCCGCATGCGCCTCGCCCTCGATCCACTGGAGCGTGTTGGCGAGCAGGATGTCGTACGAAATCCGGTCCGCAGAAGACAAGCTGGCAGGTTCGATGGAGCGCAGGCGCGCGAGGCGGTCGCGCGCGTACGCGTACGCCTGGTTCTCCGCTTGACGCGAGCGGTCGTTCAACCGGTCGCCGTAGCGGTGATCACCGCGAAACGTTGCCCATTCCGGAAACGTGCGCATGCGCCACTGCCAGTCGGCATCGAACAGTTCGTGCAGACGGCGCGTTTCGCCGGGGTCTGCCGGCGCGGGCTGTGCGAGGGCTGCGCCGGCAACAAGCACAAGCAGGCACAGCATCCCACGGAGCAAGGTGCCCCTCCAGAGCCCCGTCCTGTCCTCGCGAGCACGCATTGCCAAGACTCCCGAATTCAGAAGAACAACGACGCCCGGATCGACCGGCCCGCGCGGCACGCAGATTTCCTTCCTGCCGTTGCCTGTGGCGTCGATTATAGTATCGGCGAACAACGCGATCGCGGAAGAGCGCGTGACAGACGCGCCGTGACGGAAGCCATACACTCCCGTCAGGGGAGAAGACGCCGTGCCGCTCTGGATACCGATCACCATCGCCGCCGCGCTGTGCCAGAACATCCGCACCACGCTGCAGCAGAAGATTCGCGGGCTGCTGAGCGTCGACGGCGCGAACTTCGTGCGTTATCTCTACGGCGCTCCGCTCGCGCTGGGCACGCTGGCCTTTCTCATCTGGGGCACCGGCCGCCGGCTGCCGGCGATTTCCGCCGCGTTTCTCGGGCTCGTGACCATTGCAGGCGTCGCCCAGATCGTCGCGACTTCGCTGATGATTCATTCGTTCTCCCTGCGCAATTACACGGTCGGCACGGTGTACTCGAAGACGGAAACGGTGTTCGTGGCCCTGTTTGCCACCTACATCGCGGGCGAGCCCCTGACGCTCGGCGCCTGGGCGGGCATCCTGGTCTGCCTCGGTGGCGTTGTCATCCTGAGCGTGCGCGGCAAGTTCTCCGGCGTGCGCAGCCTGCTCGCCGACCTCACTCACAAAGGCGCGTTGTACGGCGTCCTGTCCGGCGCGATCTTCGCCATCGCGGCAGGCACCATACGCGAAGCCTCCAAACTTCTCCCCGACGGCGATTTTCTGATCCGCGGCATCACGGTGCTCGCGTACATGAACACCATCCAGGTCGTTCTCATGGCCGCCTACCTGTTGCGGCGCGACCGGGCGCAGCTCGGCAAGGTCGCGGCGAACTGGCGTTCCTCCATCTGGGTCGGGCTATTCAGCGTCCTTGGCTCGGCCGGGTGGGCGCTTGCCATGACGCTTGAAAACGCCGCGCTGGTGCGCGCCGTCGGCCAGATCGAACTCGTCTTCACGTTCATCGCCTCGCACGTCGTCCTCAAGGAGAGACCGGCCGTCGGCGAGTGGCTCGGCAGCATCCTCGTCGTGGGCGGCGTCGTCCTCATCCTCGTCGTCCGATGAGCAGGCGAATCCGGCAGCTATTCCGGGCGAGCGGTGTCGGTATCGCAGGTCCGCGCCGTCCTTTGCGGGGCGGACCGACGGTTGCCGAGGAGGGGCCAGGCCACATAGAATTCCCTTCCCCGCCGGCCGGATTCTCAACTGGAGGAGGATTGGCGATGCGTACGGTCAAGTCGAAGTTGCAGCTGCCCGATGGTTCCTTGAAGGTCTGCCGGCGCATCCCGGTGCTGCTCGCGGCGCTCGCGTTCGCACCGGCTTACGCGGACATCTACGTGTGGCAGGAAGCGGGCGGCGAAAAACGCATGTCGAATGAGGCGCCCATTTGGTACAGCGCCAGTGCGCCCAGCCGCGTGCGTACGCAGGTTCTGGTCAACGGCCATCTTGTCGACGACACCGGCATTGCGCAGCCGGAGCGCGAAAAACTCCAGGCGACGCGCGCAAAAGCCGAGGCATGGGGACGGTCGTCTCCTCCACCCGCCGCTGTCGCCGAAGTGCAACCGCCACCGCAGGACGAAGACGACGCCAAGCCCGCGAAGACTGCCGCGACAGCGACGACGGCGGCGGATATTCCCGCGAAGGCCCTGGAGGGCTTCAAGAGCGTGTTCGAGGCGAAGAAACTCGGCGAGTCGCTGATCGAGGAAATGAAACTCCAGAATCGACCGCGCTAGCGAGCGCGTCCGCCAGCGCAATGGTGATACTCGAAGTTGAAACAAGTCAAAGGCCGGGTCACATGCTAGACTGAATTGGTTTTTCCGGAATCGGAAAGTCACAGTTCGATGCGCCCCTGGGACGGAATTATCAGCGACGAAGAGCAGCGCGCGTACCGCGCCGCCGGCTTCGGCAAACCCGTGGGTATGGGACATCGTCCCGCCCTGCTCATCATCGACGTTCAGTACCGCACCGTCGGCACGCAGCGAATGCCGTTCTGGGAAGCGATCAAGGAGTTTCCGACCAGCTGCGGCGAGACCGGTTGGCAGGCCGTCGACCGGATTGCTCCGCTGCTCGGGGAGTTCCGCCGCAGGGGCTTTCCGGTGCTCTACCCTCACGTCGCGCCCAAGCTCGCGTACGACGCGGGGCGTCTCGCACAGAAGGTGCCCTCGATCATGACGATTTCGGACAAGGGCTACGAGTTCGCCGCCGAAATTGCTCCCGCGCAAGGGGACATCCTGATCCCGAAGAAACATCCGAGCGCGTTTTTCGGCACGGCGCTGGTGAGCTACCTGATCGACCTCGGCGTCGACACGCTGGTGGTGACCGGATGCACCACGAGCGGCTGCGTGCGGGGCACTGTGGTGGATGCATTCGCCTACAACTTCCGGGTCACCGTGCCGGAGGACTGCGTCTACGACCGCAGCCGCGTTTCGCATGCGGTGAACCTGTTCGACATGGCGGAAAAATACGCTGATGTGATGCCCGCGGCGGAGGTCATCGCACGGCTGCCCGCCGGGACCGGACGCTGCGCCGCAGCGTGATTTGGGCAGATCACCGGATAGCCGGCATACCCAGATTGCGGCTCGAGCGCTTCGAACGCGAGACGGCAAATCGTGCGGTCAACGCTTGACGTTGACCCCTCAATGAGGAAACCGCTCTTGCAAACCTACGACGCCAAAGCCGTCGCCCGCCTGGATAGACTTTATTCAACTCCTCAGATTGTCGATCAGCGACGGCAGTTTCGCGCAATTATCTCTGCGCGCCCCGGTGAAGTGGGTTTGGACGTGGGCTGCGGAGTCGCTTACCTTGCATGCGAGCTGGCAAGAGAAGTCGAGCCCCGAGGTCGCATCAAGGCGATCGACAATAGCCAGGATTCCGTCGCAGCGTCGAAGACACGGATAGCGAGAGAGGGGCTCGAGCGTCTCGTGGATGTTCGAACAGGAGATGCGGCGGACCTGCAGTTTCCCGACGAGACGTTTGACTTCGTAACCGCGACACAGGTCTATTGCTACGTCCCCGACGCTGCGCGCGCCGTGAAGGAGGCAGCAAGGGTGCTGCGAAAAGGAGGGCGTCTCGTGATCCTCGATTCCGATTGGGACATGTGCATCTGGGAGTCCAGCGACCGGCTGCTTACCCGGCGCATCATTGACGCTCGCTCGGCCGTGCAATTCGCGCATGCGAACCTGCCACGAATGTTGCATGGTTTTATTCGAGCAGCTGGAATGACTCTTTCCGGGGTGCAGGCTTTTCCGATCATCGAAACGCGCTATGACCCGAACGCCTATAGCGCTGGCATCATCGAGCCTGCGCGCAATGCAGCTTTGAAGCACGGCATCCCACCCGGAGACGTCGCGGCCTGGGAGAACGATCTGCGCTCACGCACATCGGACGGTGAATGGTTCTTCTGTTTGAACCGATTCGTCTTTACTGCGACGAAATAGCGCACGTCGATGGAGCATCGCACGAATGATAAAGGGAGGGCTTGCCAGCCGGGCGGTGCTTCGCTTCGCCCCGTGCTCGCGGCCCCTGGTCGCGGACGATGGGCCCCTGAAGCGCTGTACGCGTTTCTTGCGGAGCAGGGCATCGCATACGAGCGCATCGACCACCCGGCGGTGTTCACCGCGCAAGAAGCCGAGCGGCTGGTGCCGAAGGCACGCGGTGCGCACGCCAAGAACCTGTTGGTCGAAGACCGCAAGGATGGACGGCTGTTCATGCTGAGCGTGCCGTTCGGAAAGCGCACCGACCTCGCAGCCACCGCAAGATCGCTCGGCACCGGCAAGCTGCGCTTCGCCTCGGCTGAAACAATGCAGGAAACGCTGGGGATCACGCCCGGCGCCGTTAGTATGCTGGCGCTCGTGAACGACCAGGCCAGGCGCGTCAACCTGGTGCTGGACCGCGTCCTGTCGGAGGCCGAGGCGTTGCAATGCCATCCGCTGGTCAACACCGCGACGCTGGTGATCGATCAGGGTGGTCTGCGGAAGTTTCTCGATGCCATCGAACATGTGCCGCGGGTGCAGGAACTTCCCGCAGCCAAGTAGCCGCCGGCTTCTTTAACCTCCTGTCGCCGTCACTTGCGAAGCGCTTCGATCTTGTCGATCAGCGCCGGCATCAACTGATGGCAGTCGCCGACGATCCCGTATTTCGAGTACCGGAAAATCGGAGCATCGGGGTCGGTGTTGATCGCGACGATGGTCTTGGCGTTCGCGCATCCGGCGACGTGCTGGGCCGCTCCGGAGATGCCGATGGCGATATACAGTTCGGGGGCCACGGTCTTGCCCGAGAGGCCGACCTGACGCGAAGGCGGACACCACCCCAGGTCGCAGGCGACCCGGCTTGCCCCCACCGCTCCGCCCAGAGCGTCCGCAAGCCGCCCGGCAAGTTCGAAACCCCGCACGCCTTTCATGCCGCCACCTCCGGCGACGACGATGCGTGCGCTCTCCAGCCGGGCACCGTCGCTCGCATCGCGTCGAACCTCACGCACCTTGGTTCGCACGCTGGCGGGGTCGAGGATCGAGTCCATGCGCACGAGCTCGCCGCCCCGGTTGTCCTGTTTCGGACATGGCTGAAAGCATTTCGGCTTGACCGTGAACAATGCCGGTGAGCTCAGCATCGACACGACCTCTTCGGCTTTGCCGCCATAGCAGGGGCGCGTGAGAAGCAGCTTGCCGCCCTCGACGCGGACATGGTTGCATCCGGTAGCGACGTTCGTGCCGAGGCGAAACGCCAGGCGAGGCGCCAGATCCGCTCCGAGAGGCGTATGCCCGATCATCACGGCATCCGGCCGGACCTGGCCGATCATGGCGTGGAGATCCGGCAGCCAGGCGTCCGCCTGGTATTGCGCGAAGATCGGCGCATCGATTACGCGCACCGTATCCGCGCCATGCGCGATCAGGTCCTCCCCGGCACCGCCGAGGCCGCTGCCGAGTACGCCGGCGTGGACGGTCCCGCCCGATCGATCGGCCAGCGCACGCGCCAAACCCAGCATCTCGTGACAAAGGCCGACAGGATGGCCGTCGACGACTTCTGCAACAACGAACAGGTTGGACGCGTTCTTCACTACGCCCTCACCCCCCGAACGTCCTGCCCGCCTAAATGAGCCGGGCTGCATGGAGCCTTTCGACCAGATTTCCCGCCAGCTCCTCGGGCGTTTCCCCGACCATATACTCGCACTGCACGTCGTTCACGGGAACATAGAGGCGCTCGAGAACACGACGCGCGCCGCGGGTACCGAGTTCGGACGCGTCGAGTCCGAGTTGCTCCGCGCTCCAGGCCGTTACCGGCTTGCGTGCCGCCTTCATGGTTTCGCGCAAGCTGGCGTAACGAACCTTGCCGACCTCGTGCGAGACGGTGACCACCGCCGGCATCGGCGCCTCGATGATTTCCGAACCCTCGCCGAGCGCCCTCTCGATCACGAGCATGCCGTCAGTTACTACGATGTCCATGGCGAAGGTCACCGCGGGAAGCCCGAGCAGTTCGGCGATCCCGCAGCCGACCACCCCGCAATCCCCGTCTGCGGCCTGGCGGCCGGTGAGAATGAGATCGACACCGCCCATTCTTTGAATTGCCGCCGCCAGCGCTCGCGCGGTGGTGTAACTGTCGCCATCGTCGAACACCGGGTCGACGAGCATGAGCGCATCGTCCGCGCCGAGGGACAGGCCGTGCTTGACGATCGATCGGGTGGTCTCGGCACCGAGCGTGAGCAGGGTGATGGAACCCTCGCCCAGCGCGTCCCTGATGCGCAGGGCCAATTCGAGCGCCTGCTCATCGAAGGGACTCATGACGGACCGCGTCCCCGGCAGCGGCACCATTCTTTTCGCCGCCTCGTCGACGCGGAAAATGCTCGCTGCGATTTCCGGGTCGGGAATGGCCTTCACGCAAACCACGATCTTCACCGGCGCATCACTCCACGGTGAGGCGTACCGGCACGATGCCGTCGAAATGCTTGCGCAGGAAATTCCATTCGGTCTGCGGCTGGCTGCGGCCCTTCTCGTCCGTCGCGCGGGCCATGATCGCGTACTCGCCCGGCTTGCCCGCCTGCCAGAGGAAAGACCAGCGCTTCCACAGCCACCGGTCCGGCGAGTACTCGATGTGCGCATCCCGCCAGCTCGCGCCGGCGTCGACGCTCATTTCGACGCGTGTGATTTCGCCCTCCCCGCTCCAGGCAAGGCCGCGGATCGCGTACTCGCCCCTCGGAAGCGGCGAGTCCTCGTCCCGTGGTTCCGTGATCACGCTCTTGACGCCCAGCGCGGTCATCATCTTCTTGTCCGGGTCCTCCGGAGACTTGCCGGAAACGAAGTAATGCGTCTGGTGGTAGCAATCGGGCATCCGGTTCATCACCTCGATCTTGCTGATCCACTTCACCCACCAGTTTCCCGCCCAGCCCGGGACGATAAGACGCAGTGGAGCGCCGTGCACGTGCTGCAGATACTCGCCGTTGTGTGCCCAGGCCAGGATGGTGTCCGGGTGCATCGCCTTCTCGATGGGGAGGCCCTTGTCGTAGTTGATGACGCCCGGGTCGAACACCTTGAAATCGGTGCGCGCCGCCGATCGATACAGCAGGATGGGATCAGGCCGGCCGCGGTCCCATCCTTCGAGACGGATGGCCACGGCGCCGGGCTTGACTCGCGCTCGCTTCAGAAGTTCGGCGAACGGCACCCCGGTCCATTCGCCGCCGCTCAGCATGCAGGTGCTCGGAATGGTCTTGAGCAGGGTATCCGCGTCCGCTATTGGTTGCTCCCGCTTCTTCCCCGAAAGCCTCCAGTGGATGCCATCTTCCTCGGAGAGCTCGAACGACGGCTTCGCGCCGGTGCCACCCGCCTCGAGGTAGTTGAAGAAGTCGGCATCGTTGCCGGCGCATTCGATCACCGCGCGCACGGTGCGCCCGGGCAGCTTCCGGACATCTTCCAGCGTGCATTGCATGGGATTCTCGACCTCGCCGAAAACCTCGAAGCGGTACTCCTCGGGATGCACGGGCTCCGGCATCTGCACCTGGGCATTGACGAAGACGGCGTCGGTGGGCGTAATCAGGCCTTCGAGTTCGAGAAACGGCGTGCGCGATCCGACCACGCGTCCTTCCGTGTCCTTGTAGAACTCGGAGCGGGGCCGCTTCCGATCGGGCCATCCGAGTATCCAGTCCCCTTTGATTTCCTTCTTCGCCATCGCAAGCTCCTTTCCTTTGCGCGCCCGGGCACTATGACCTTCCTCCGCATCGGCGCGGAGCGGCGTCGTGGGCTTCAGGCTGGCATTTCCGCGAGGAGGCGCCGCACCCACACCTCGGTCATGTCGCGCCGGTACTCGGCCGAGCCCTGCGCACTCGACGAAGGGTTGGTGCAGGCCGCGGCGGCGGCAGCGGCGGCGGCGATGATTTCTCGCGTCAGCTTGTTGCCGCGCAACAGGTCTTCTGCGGCCCGCGCGCGTAACGGCGTCGGCGCGACACTGCCCAAGCCTATTCGCGCATTCGAACATACGCCCGCGCCGTCGCGCGTGATCGACACGGCCACGGTTACGGTCGAAAACGCTTCTGCCGACGTGGCCGTGTACTTGATGAACCGGAATTGCGTACCCGCCGCGGGTCGGGGCACGTGGAGCGCAACGAGAATTTCGTCGCCGTTCAATGCAGTGGTCAACGCGCCGAGGAAGAACTTGACCAGTGGCAGGCGGCGTTCGCCGCGCGGCCCCGCGATGATCGCCTCGGCATCCAGCGCCAACAGGGCCGGTGCGGGGTCCGAGGCGCCGTCGCCGTGACAGACGCTGCCACCCAGCGTCCCCATGTTGCGGATCGCCGGCGAGCCGACGTGCCCGCACGCCTCGCACAGCAGCGGCGCGATGCTGCGTGCCGTCTTCGAGCGAGCGAGCGCAGCGTGAGTGGCCGTGGCCCCGATGCGAAGCCCTCCGTTGACGGCGACAGCCTGCAATTCCGGAATATCGGACAAGCTGACGACGACTGCGGGTCGCGCGAGACGCTCGCGCAGAAGCACCACCACCGCCAAACCTCCGGCCATGATCAGCGCATCGGCGCCCAATTCCAGGCGCAGCGCGACAGCCTCTTCGATCGTCACCGGCGCACGATAATCGAAGCCGGGCAGACTCATGACGCTGCCGCCATCACCGCGCGCACGACGCGCACATATCCAGTGCAACGGCACAGATTGCCGATCAACGCTTCACGCACCTGTGTTTCGGTCGGTCTCGGGTTTTCCGCGAGGAGCGCGGTCGCCATTATCAGCATTCCGGGCGTGCAGTAGCCGCACTGCACGGCCCCCGCGTTGATGAACTCCTGCTGCAGCCGGCTGAGCTTTCCGTCTGCCTTGAGCCCCTCGACCGTAGTGATGTGCGTACCCTGGCAGCGCACCGCCAATGCGAGGCACGAACGCATCGGCACGCCATCCACCAGCACCGTACACGAGCCGCAAACGCCTTGCCGGCACGCATCCTTCGTCCCGACGAGGCCGAGATCTTCTCGGATCAACGCGAACAGCGTACGGTTGGCCGGCACCTCGAGTTCGTGCTTGTCGCCGTTGACCGTAAGTGACAGATGAGGCATGACGGTTGAATTTCCTCCGGCCCGCCTACGGCTCACTTTCCGGCCTGCTTGAGCGCTCGGAGCAGCTTTTCCGGCGTAATAGGCAGGCTGGTGACGCGGGCTCCGGTGGCGTTGAAGATTGCATTGGCGATCGCCGGCGCCGTCGGAGCGAGGGCAGGTTCCGCCAAACCCTTGGCACCGTAGGGTCCTTCGGCGTGCGGCACCTCGACCAGCAGCGGCACGATCTCCGGCGCGTCCATCGTCGTCGGAATCTTGTATTCCGCGAACGATGCATTGGTGACGATGCCGTCGCTCACGCGCATTTCCTCGCACAGCGTTGCGCCGATCCCCTGCACCACGCCGCCTTCGATCTGGCCCTCTGCTCCCTCGGGGTGGATGATCGTGCCGGCGTCATGCGCGGCCACGACCTTGAGCACCCTGACCTTGCCCGTTTCCAGGTCGACCTCGACATCGGCGACGTGGGTGGCATACATCCAGAACGCCGACATCTTCGAGCTCTGGCCGGTTTCCTTGTCCGGCGGCTGAGCACCGGGCGGCGTGAACGAACCTTCGCCGTTCAGCGTATTGCCGCGCGCCCCGAACCGGCGCTCGATGATTTCCTTTGCCGGAATCAACCGCATGGAGCCGATCTGCGCGACGCCCCCGTCGCGGAACTCCAGCCTCTCGACTGGCGCGTCAAGCAGCGGCGCTGCCAGTTCGCACAGCTGGCGCGCCAGATCGTCCGCCGCGCGCAGCATCGCGTTGCCCATGTGAAACACCGACCGGCTGCCGCTCGTCGATTGATCGTAGGGAGTGTAATGGGTATCGGCCGAGCCGATACTGATGTGCTCCATCGGAATGCCCAGTCGTTCGGCGACGATCTGGCGGAACACGGTGTTGATGCCCTGTCCCAATTCGACGCTGCTGCACACAAGATTGACGGTCCCGTCCTGGTGCATCTTTACGATGGCCGTCGAATTCGTCGGCGTATTGGTCAGCTTGTGCATCGTCGCCAAGCCCCGTCCGCGCGCGACGCGAGCACTCGAGGCCGCCGGCAAGGCTGTGCCGTAGCCCGACGCCTCGATCGCGCGGCGCAGCGTCTGTTTGGCGCCAACGCTCGTGTACAGCACCTCGCCGGTGCAGGTCGCATCGCCAGGCTCGAGCAGATTGCGCATGCGCATCTCCACCGGATCGATTCCGAGCCGATGCGCGATCATGTCCATCTGCGATTCGTGCGCCCAGGTGGCCTGCGGCACGCCGAAGCCGCGGAATGCCCCGCCGATCGGGTTGTTCGTGTAGACGCAGTAGCTGTCGATCCAGACGTGGGGGATCCGGTAGGGTCCGGTGCCGCTGAACGCGCTGTTGCGCGCCACCTGCGGTCCCGCGTCACCGTAGGCGCCGGTGTTGTACACCGCGGTCACCTTGCGCGCCACCATGGTGCCGTCGCGCTTGACGCCGGTCTTGAATGTCAGGTGCGCGGGGTGCTTTACGACGGCGCCAACAAATTCCTCCTCGCGAGTGTGAGCATATTTCACCGGCCTGCCGTCGGATCGCATCGCCAGCGCCACCGTCAGCGGTTCCGCACGCAGATACATCTTTGCGCCAAACGCCCCGCCGACGCCCGTGGCGATCACTCGCACCCGGCTGTACGGCAGGCCCAGCGCCTTGGCCAGGTCGCGCAAGAAGTTGTAGGGCGACTGGCAGCTCGACCACACGGTCACCCCACCATCCGCAGCCAGCTGCGCTGCGCAGACGTGCCCCTCCATCGAACAATGCTGCACGTACTGCGTGGTGAAGACATCCTCGAATACGGCCTCCGATTCGCGAAAACCCTGCTCGATGTCACCGCGCCGGATCCTGGAGTGGCCGACAATATTGCTTCCCGGATAACGGTTGAAGGCTGCTTCCATTTCATAGCTGCCGAGGTCCTCGTGCACGAGCACGGCGCCCGGTTCCATCGCCTCAAGCGGATCGAATACGCCGGCAAGTTCGGCGTATTCGACCTCGATCAGATCGATGGCCTCGCGCGCGATCGATTCGCTGGAGGCGGCCACGGCGGCGACCGGCTCGCCCGCGTAGCGGACCTTCCCGCGAGCGAGAAACGGCTCGTCGCGGATCGCCGATCCGAACAGGTAGGGCACGTCGTCGCCCGTGACCACCGCACGCACGCCGCTCAACGATCGGGCGCGGCGAAGATCGATCGAGACGATCCGGGCATGGGGATACGGCGAGCGCAACACCTTGGCATGGAGCATGCCGGGGAGCGCAAGATCCGCGCCGTAGATCCACGTGCCGGTGACCTTGTCGATGGCCTCGCTCCGCAGGGCCGGTTTTCCGACGTACCGAAACCCCCGCGCCACAGTGGGCGTGGACTGATCGTTCATCGAGATTCCGCGTCGCCGCCTCAGCGGAGTACGGCGCCGGGCGAACGCTGCGCCGCAACCTCCTCGGGCGTGCAGATGTGCGCCTGTCCGAGGGGCTCGGCAAGCAACGCCGCGAGGTCGGGCCGGCGCTTGAGCAGGAGTTCCAGATTCTCGACCACGTTTTCCATACGCTCGAACGGTATGCCGAAAATCAATTCCTCGGGCTTGATCCGGACGAACTGCCTGAAGCCGAAGCAGCCCAGCGTGTAGTGAACCTTGCCGGTCAGCATCGGCTTCGACATCACCATCGAGCACGTGCCGGGGCCGGTCGTTCCCTCGGTGGCACCGCCAAACTCATAATCCGCCCCGCGCACAAGAAACAATCCGGCCTTCGCGGGGCAGAATACATTGACCACGCCGGCACCATACGAGCTGTCGTACGGAAACAGGTCGAGCGGGCCGAACACCATGTATCTCACCGAGCCGGTGGGCACGATGTGGTAGTGCTTGAGGGTGCGGCGAAAGGCGACCGGCGTGGCGCAGATCGCGCGTCCCTTGTCCGGCCAGTCGCCGGCGGGCCACTCACCGGAGTACTGACCTTCGAACGGCGGCGTGAACCCGAGATAATGGCTGCCGTTCTTGCAGTCGCGATTATTCTGAGCGTCGGTGTAGAAGACCTTCCTTTCAAAGCGCGCCACGTCCAGGAACTGGCACCCCTTGAGCGTGTCGCGGTCGAATTGCGGCACCCCCTCGGGTTTCTTCACGCTGAACAGCACACCGACGGGCGCCTGCTCGAGATGCAAGGCCTCGACGAGACGATCACTCAGGTCTTTCCACGGCAGCTTCGCATCGACACCCATGGACTTGCCTCCCTTCCGTAGTTGCGCCCAGCGCGCCGGTCGGCGCACCTCGACTCGCTTGAATTATTTTGAACCGCAGATTGCCTGTCAATTCATTTTTCCGCCGGGATCCATCGATCGATTGTTATCGATTGCCCTGGCGGCTATTCCGGCTTCACGCCCGCCGCCTTGGCGATCGCTCCCCATCGCTTCGTTTCCTCCGCGACGAATCTTGCGAATGCTTCGGGCGCAATGCCTCCCGCTTCGGCGCCCTGCTGGGCAATCTTCTCCCTTACGCCCGAATCGGACAGCGCTCTCACGGTTTCGGCGTGCAACTTTCCAATCACTTCGTTCGGCGTTCCCCTGGGCGCGAACAGTCCGAACCAGCCGGTGATCCCGTACCCAGGAACGCCACCCTCGGCAAAGGTGGGCACGTCGGAAAACGCAGGCGATCGCCTGGCGCCGCTCACGGCGAGGGCGCGGACCTTGCCGCCCTTGAATGGCGATACCAGCGTGGGCGAGGCGGCCACCAGCAGATCGATCTCCCCGGTCATGATCCCGCGCAGCGCGTCCCCTCCTCCTTTGTACGGCACATGCGTGAGGCTGATCGCAGCTTCCTTGCCGAACAGTTCACCATTCAGGTGCGATGAGCTGCCCACACCTCCTGAGCCGTAGTTCAGTTTGCCCGGATTGTTCTTTGCGTAGTCCACCAGATCCCCGAGCGACTTGAACGGCGAGCCCGCGGGCACGGCAAGCACCATCGGCGCGACGAGGAGCGTGGTGACCGGCACAAGACCGTCGGCATGGTCCCAGGGGAGCTTCTTGATAAGCGCAGGAAGCATCGCGTAGGACATGTCGTTCGCCAGCAATGTGTATCCGTCAGGCAGCGCGCTCGCGACCTGCTGCCCGCCGATCGTGCCCGTGGCGCCGGGTTTGTATTCGATCAGGAAGGGCTTGCCCAGCAAGTCACCGAGCTTCTGTCCGATCAGCCGGGCCGAGAAATCGACCGTGCCGCCAGGGGGATACGGCACGATGACCTTCACCGGCTGCACAGGCCAGGCGCCCTGAGCGAGCGCGGCGAAGGGGATCGCGACCACCAGCAGCGCAGCGCCGAATCCGGTTACGAGCTTGTTCATCTTACCTCTCAGATTGGTGCGGCAGCACGGAGGGCTACGCTATGATATGCGCAAATGTGCGAGCGTCGCGGCAATCCATTTGCAGTCACTGGGAATCGCGCCCGCCTGCTCGGCCAGGGTGCGCCATGAAAGCCAAACAGGTGGAGACTTTCGACGCCTTGATGAGGTCCGGCTCGGTCAAGCGTGCGGCGGAAATCCTGCACGTCTCGCAGCCGGCGGTGAGCCAAACCATTGCGCGTCTGGAGCAGCACATCGGATTCAAGCTGTTCGAGCGTTACGGTCGCGGCCTGCACCCCACCGGCGAGGCCGTCCTGTTGCACGAGGAAGTTCGCCGCATCTTCATCGGGATCGAACACCTCGACATCGCCGCCGGCGCGATTCGACGATTCAAGACGGGGATGTTCCGCATCGTGACCTTGCCGGTGATCGGATCGCGAGTCCTGCCCAAGTTCGTCGGCCGGTTCGCCGATCGCTATCCCGAATGCGCGATCCGCATCGACGTCAGCCCCTCGTTTACCATTTCGGACCTCGTCCGGGCGCGCAAATACGATCTCGGGATCACCACGCTCCCGATCGAGCAGCGCGGGCTCGAAGTGCACGCGATTGCGAACAGCGAGCACGTGTGCATCCTGCCGCGGGACCATCGCCTCGGCTCGCGCGAGTTCGTCACGCCCCAGGATCTTGCGGGCGAGCGGTTCATTTCCTACCCCGCCGAGTCCTCGACGCGCCGTCGCATCGACGCGCTATTCGAGGCGCAAGGGGTGGAACGCAAAACCACTCTCGAGGCCCAGACCGATACCATTTGCGAGCTGGTGGCAAACGGCGCCGGGGTGTCCGTGGTCAGCTGCGTATTGCCGGAATCGCTGACCCGGGGACCCCTGATATGGCGCCGGTTCCGCCCCAGGGTCGAGACCGAGATCGTCGCGGTGCGGCATCCCGAACAGCCACTGTCGCGCATCAGCACGCTTTTCGTCGAGGAACTGCAGCGCTTCGGGCGGGACGAGGCGTTCTCTACGGAACCCGGCCCTTAGGGACGAAACCGAGCCGCCGCCGCCTACGCGTCGTCGAGAATGACCGTATCACCGACACTCCAGCACACCCGGACCCTCTCCCCCGGACCACCGATCCGCTCGAACGGTCGAATCTCCACCAACAGCGAACTGCCGTCGGCCGTGCGCACCAGGTCGTGGTAGAGATTCCCGGCAAAAGTCTGGGTTTCGATCTGCCCCGCGACCACGTTCATCCCGGCATCGGCCGCAGCTTCGGGCAGCAGCCGCAACTTCTCCGGGCGCACCGCCACGGTCACCGCCGCGCCGGGGTTTGCCGCAGAAAGCCGCGGGCCAAGAATACGCGCGACGCGGGTCTCGACCGCGGATTGTTCGCCGCAGTGCTCGATGAGCCGGCCGGGAAGAAAGTTGACTTTGCCAACGAAATTCGCGACAAACCTGGTACGCGGTGCGTTGTAAATGCCGGGCGGATCGTCGAGCTGCTCGATGCGGCCGGCGTTCATCACCGCGATCCGGTCGGACATGGTCATCGCCTCGGTCTGGTCGTGCGTCACATACACCGTGGTGATCTTCAGTTTCTGCTGGATGAGCCGCAATTCCAGTTGCATCGCCTCACGCAATTTGAGATCCAAGGCACCGAGCGGTTCATCCATCAGCAGGACTTTGGGCGGAAAGGCAATGGCGCGCGCGAGCGCGACGCGCTGCTGCTGGCCGCCGCTCAATTCCGACGGAAAGCGCCCCGCCACCTCCGGCAGGCGGATGAGAGCGAGCAACTCCTCGACCCGCGCTGCGATCTGGTCGCGGGCGACTTTGCGTTCGACCAGGCCGAATCCGATGTTCTCGCCGATGGTCAGGTGCGGAAACAGCGCGTAGTCCTGGAACACCATCCCGATGGTGCGTTGCTGCGGCGGCAGTCGCGTGACATCCTCGTTCGCGATATGCACCCGCCCCCTGGAAGGCTCGACGAATCCGGCGATCATGCGCAACGTCGTCGTCTTGCCGCAGCCCGAAGGGCCGAGCAGGGTAATGAACTCCCCCGCGCGCACGTCCAGATTGAGCGCATCGACCGCCGCAACCTGGTCGTAATACTTGGAGACGTTCTCCAATACAACGCTCGACACGCTCTCTCCTTAGCGCGAAATCATGCGGTTCCACTGCTCGTTCCATTTGCTGAGATCGATCTTGGCCGGATCGAGCTTGACCATGTTGCCGATTCTGCCCGGGTCCAGCACCACCAGGTCCTTGATCACCGGCACGCCGTCAAGCTTCGCGCGCGCCTCCGCGTTAACCGGCACCACCCCCGTCTTGACCGCGAACTCGTACTGCGCAAGCGTAGAAAGATAAGTGTTGATGAAAAACTCCGCTGCCGCCTGGTTGGGCGAGCCCTTGATGACGCCGATGTACCCTTCCTTGATCATGCCGCGCCGGCCGCCGATGCGTGCCGGAACCGTCGCCACTGGAACCCCGGCGTAGGCCGTGCGCACGGCCCAGCCCGCGTGTGCAACCGCGACCCAGATGTCGCCGGATTTGAATTGGGTCACCACTTCGCCGCCTGCCTTCCAGTAGCGCAGATTCGGAATCTCGCGTATCAGCTTGAGCCCCGCATCGATGTTCTGTTCGTTGCCGCCCGCCGTAAGGGCGAAGGCCCCGACCGCCTCGATACCGCCACCTGACGAGATGTCGGGGATCATGACGCGCCCGCTGAGCTTCGGATTGCGCAAATCGGCCAGGCTCTCGGGCGGCTGGAGGTTGTTGTCGCGGAACTTGTCCTTGTTATAGATGATCACCTCCTGGGTGTTCCACGTCGCGACCATGTAGTCGTTGTACTGATCGCTCTGCAGAAACTTCACGTTGGGAACGCTCTTGAGGTCGAGCTTCGCGAGCAGGTCGCGCCCCCTGATCTCCGGCACCATGGTGCCGAGAAAATCGAACGCGTCGAATGCAAGCTGGCCGCGCGAGACGATCAGCTTGGCGAAATTGTCCTGCGGGCTGCCGATGACGAACTCCACCTTGCCGCCCCGCTTCTCGATTTCGCTCGCGACGTAATCGCGCAGGCCGTCGCGTGTCGCCCCACCCCAGGTTCCCACGCGCAGCGTCACGCCCTGGAATCGGGTCTCGTCGGCCGCGGCGACCGGACCCGCTGCAGTGATCGAAAACAACCATCCCGCAAGCAGCATCGATTTCAAAACGCGAGTTTCGAACCACATGAACGCCTCCTTTGATCAGACCACCGGAACTCGAATTTGCTCTGCGCGTCGTGCCATCACTTGGATCCGGACCTCAGCAATTGATCCACGCCGATAATACGCTGAGTCACGACGAGCAGGATCAAGGCGAAAAACGTGACCAAGGTGGCCGAGGCGAGCGCGCTCGGGTTGAAATCCTGCTCCATCGAGTAGAACAGCTCGACCGGAAACGTTGCGCGGCCCGACGCCGCCAGAAACAAGGCCACCGGAACATCGGTGAACGAGACGATAAACGCATACAGGCCTCCGGAGAAGATCCCCGGCATGAGCACCGGCAGCGTGACGCGGCGCAATGTGCGCCAGCGCGACGCGCCCAGCATGAACGCCGCCTCTTCCAGGCGGGGATTGAAGCGCTGCAGGACCGCGCCGACGCTGCCGATCACGAACGGCGTGGCGAGAAACAGATGGCCGAGGAAAAGCCCGAACAACGTACCCTGCAGATGCGATCCGCTGAGCTCGCCAAGCGCGTGGTAGAGCTGCAAGAAGGCGATCCCGATGACCACGTGCGGAATCTGCAGTGGTGCGCGCAGTATCGCTCCGACCAGCGCCTTGCCCGGAAAACGGCCGCGCACCAGGCCCAGCGCCGCCGGCACGCCGACCACGCACGATGCGAGCGCCACGCACAGGGCCAGTCCGAAGCTCAACGCCAGCGCGTGATAGTGCGCGGCCGGAATCTCGCGGTACCATTTCAGTGTCAGCCGCTCGGGCGGAAACTGGACGTAGGACATGCTCACGCCTTCGCTTGCCGGCGCGCTGAACGAGCTGCCGATCACGACCGCCAGCGGCGCGAGCAACAGCACGAAGACGGTTGCGAAGTACGCCACCGTGATTGCCTTGTACAGGGGAACGCGACCGGCGAGCTGCGACAGCCGGGATTCCTGCCGCCGGGGGCCGGGCGCAGGCTGCGGGGCGAGGTGCCCGGCGGTCATGACACCACCATGCGCGCCGCCCGGAAACGTTTCAGGATCACGACCGACGCCAGATTCAGCGCGATCACCGAAACGAGCAGGACGGCGGCCAGCGCGCCGGCCATGCCGTACTTCACGTCGAGCAGCATGGTCCTCTGGATCAACACCGGAAGCGTGAGGATGCGTCCCCCGCCGAGCAGCGCCGCCGAGGTGAAAGCCCCCATGCAGAGGTTGAACACGGTGAGGAATCCTACGATCAGGCCGGGCAGGCTGAGCGGCAGGATGATGCGCGCAAAGATACGCAGTCGCGTGGCGCCATGAATCGCCGCCGCTTCGTCGAGCGATACCGGGATCGTTCGCGCGACGCTGTACATGAGCATCACCGCAAACCCGAACGCCGAATAGACGAGTCCGACCACCACGCCGCCAACGCTGCCGATCAGCGGAAACGGCTGTTCGACGATCCCTGCCGCGAGCAGCATCCGATTGACCGGTCCATCCCCTCTGAAGATGATGATGAGGCCGAAGATCTGGATCACGATCGTGACGAACGAGGTCAGCACGATCGCGCTCAGCAGGACGGTCGTCCATCGGGAGCGCAGCCGCGCCAGCACATGCGCAATCGGAAAACCGACCACGATGCATACTGCCGCGACGATCGCCGAAATGTAGGTCGTGAGCCACAGGGTACGCAGGAAATAGGGTTCGGTGGCGACGCGCACGTAGTTCGAGAAGTCGAGCGTCGCCGAGGTCTTGCCGAAACCCAGGTCTGCGAAGAAGCTCGCTTTGAGAAACATGAACTGCGAACCGGCAAGCAGGGTGAATCCGAGCAGGAAAGGTCCGATCAACCAATATCCCCAACGCGGGTTCATGCGCGGCGCCCGGTCACGAGAATTGCCCCCGCAACCTGTTCTCGATCACCTCGCGCGCCAGCTCCTGGGTAATGAACACCAGCTTCGAGCCGCGTTTGCCCTCAGGCCAGCGTTTGAGCCACTGCACCGGGAACACAACGTGCTGCACCATGTGCAGCACGGCCGGCTGATCGGGTACGCCTTCGACCTGGAGTATGCCTTTCATGCGCAGTATCCGCGTTCCAAAATCAACCGCCAGGCTCTGCAGCAAGGCGTTGAAGCGCTCGCCGTCGACGGGCTCGCGAAGCTCGATCACGAAACTCGTGATCCCCGCCGCTCGCAGATCGCGCTCGTGCCGATGAGCGCCATCGTGCGCATGCGGTTCGCAGCCGCCTTCGATACCTCCTGCGTCAGTCGCCTGACCCCACGCCGAGAGCTCGGCGAAGGCCGCATCCGCCTCGCCGCCCGGCGGCCCGAACAGCGCCCCCGGATCGAGCGCGCCATGGATCGTCTCCCGGATCCCGGCACGCGGGTTGATGGCTCGAATCCGCGCCCCGAGCTCCGCGTACGCAGTCCGATCAGAGTGGCTGTCGATCAGGTCGGTCTTCGACACGATCAGCGAATCGGCGACGGCGACCTGCTTTACGGCCTCCGGGAAGCGCGCCAGCGATGTCGCCCCGTTGACGGCATCCACGACGGTGAGCATGCGCTCGAGGCGATAGCGCTCCAGAAGATGCGGCTCGGTCATCAGCGTGTGCATGATCGGCGCGGGATCAGCCAGCCCGGTCGTTTCCACGATGACGCGCGTGACCGGTGGAATGCGCCCGACGTCGAGCCACATGGCGAGCGAACCCAGCTTGTCCGCCAGGTCGCCGCGGATGGTGCAGCAGACGCAGCCGTTGTTGAGCTCCACCATGAGTTCGGTGCTGGTTTCGATCAGCAGGTGATCGATGCCGGTCTCTCCGAATTCGTTGATGATCACCGCGGTCGAGTGCATGCCGGGTTGCTTGACCAGGTGGTTCAGGACGGTCGTCTTTCCGCTGCCGAGAAAGCCGGTAATGATGGCCACCGGCAGCTTGCTCGGCTGTTGCACGCTTGAAGCGCCGACCGTCACGGCTGCGACTTCCAAAAAGGCGCGAGGGCGAGGGACGCATTTTCTAGCGCAACCATGTGCTCCAGCAGAGCGCGCGCCTCGGCATCGTCGATCCCGCCGGCTTTGGCGCAGCGAAGGAATTTTTCATGCAGGCGCTCGTCTGTCAGCGGATTTCCGGGCGTCCCCGTCGGCTGCCCGAGATAGCGTTGAAACTCCCTCCCGGCGGAAGTAATCAAGGTGACACGGGCGCCTTCAGGGGCCTCGTCGGTGTGGAGCGAATCCACACGCCGCATCTCGACTTTGCCCATCGCCTCGCGCATGCGCGGATCCGACAGCGCCTCATCGCTCAGAGCGTCGATCCCCGGGTCCCCGCGCGCGAGCAACGTGCCGATGGCGAACGGCATCGAGAACTGCGCCTCCTGCGACGTCGCGGGCCGGTCGTAGACGAGACTGATCGCCACCACCGGCGCGACTTCGCAAATCACCCGGCGCACGTCATCGCCTGACAATGCGTTTTCCCGCAGCAACTGCTGCGTCAACTCGACCGCGGCGTGGGCACCCGAGCACACGGGATACTGCTTGAAGAAGATCCCGGGATCCACCAGACGCCAGAGCTTGCCGATAGCGTCGATACTGCCGGCTTCGGCATGACCGTCATTGAGCACTTGGAGGAAGCCGGTCTTCCCCTCGAATATCGCACTCGGGCCGATGAGCCCGCGCCGCGCCAACAGGGCGGCCTCCACGCCGAGCGCGGCGGTGCGTCCCGCGATAAATGGTTTGGCATCGGTGCCGAACGCGGCTTTCTGTCCGCCGGCCTGTGTTCCCGCGAGGGCGAGCGCCGCGGTGGTTTGCCCGGCACTGAGTCCAAGCGCCCGCGCAGCCGCAGCGGCAGCGCCGAATACACCGAAGGTTGCAGTGCTCCACCATCCCTTGAAGTAGTGACGCGTCGTGCAAAGCATCGCGACGGCGTAAGCGACCTCGGACCCGGCGATGAATGCCTCGAGCAGTCTGCGTCCATCGCCTTGCACTTCCTGCGTCGCCGCCAACGCAGCGGGCAACACCACGGTCGACCCATGCATGATCCCGGTATAGCTGGTGTCATCGAAATCCAGCGCATGCCCGGCCGTGCCATTCACCAGGGCGGCGCCCACCGGCGAGAAGCGATCCGGAAAACCCAGCGCGCCGGCCGCCCCCGGCGCGTAGACCTGTCGGACGTGCCCGAGCACTTGCCGCATCAGCGGGCGCGGCGCTGCCGCCAGCGACACGCCCACAGTATCGACAATGCATCGTTTGGCCGCGTGAACCACCTCTACGGGCACCGCACCGAGATCGAGCGTGCTGCTCCAGGCAGCAATCCGTTCGGCCAGCGTCGCAGTCACCTGTACCACGCGGCAGCTCGTCATTCGGGTCCGCTGATCTGGCAGCCGAGCGAACGCGCGGCCCCGGTCAGCCACTCCCAGAAACTCACCGCATAATCGCGCGCCACATAGACGTCGAAATCGCTGTCGCCGACGCGGTGAACGAGAACCGGCATGTGATGGATCACGCTTTGCGCAAACGCGTCCACGGGAAACGCAGTGAAATCCAAATCGATGGGCAATCCACGATTGAGCAGTGTTCGCGCCTCCGCTCCTGCCGCCCGCACAATGGTACGACTGTGCCCGATCTCGGTGACCACCGCTTCCTCGCCGAGAGCGGCGCCGTCGAATCTCATCAACAGGTCGTCGTCCGATGGACCCGCCACCCACAGCCGCTCCGGGCCGACGCGAAAGATCGATCGCTGCCCCTGCGAAATCGCTTTCAATCCGTCTTCGGGCATCCGGCAGGCCAACAGCGTTTCCAGTTTCCGGCACAACTCCCTGAAACTCCCGGGCCAGCCTGAAACCTGAACCAGCGTGCGGTTGGCGCGCTCGAAGAGGACGACCTGCGCCGGGCCGTCGTACACGCCGACGCGACCGGGTTTGTAAACCGACGCCAAAGCCGAGCGCTGCTCAGGCATTCAGCCGCACTCCTTCCGGATCCACAAAGTGGGGAGACCTCACGCGCACGGCGGTGACTTCACCGCGCAACGGAAAAACGGCATCGATCACCGTCCCTTCCCTCGACATGCCGCCGGCCACGAATCCCATCGCAATGTGCCGCCCAAGCGCGGGTGAATAGGTCACCGAGGAAACAAAGCCTATGCCGTGGCCCTGGTGCCGGCCCGGCTCGCACAGGATCGCCCCGGCCCGAAGCGCAACGGCGCTGCTCGCCGCCTCCAGCCCCACCAACTGCTGGCGATTGCCGTCGATCAACCCTTCGCGCCGACTCAGTGCGCTGCCGATATACTCTTTCTTCTTGCTCGCCATGCGCGCCAAGCCCATATCGGCGAGGGTCGTGCGTCCCTCGATTTCCGCGCCGGCCACATGCCCCTTCTCGATACGCAAGGCACCCAGGGCTTCGACGCCGTAAACCACCAGACCGAACGGTTGGCCGGCGTCGCTGAGTGCCTGCCACAGAGCCTCGCCAAAACCTGCCGGTGTGTAGAGCTCGTACGCCATTTCGCCGGAGAAACTGACGCGCAGGAGGCGCACCGGAATTGCCCCGACATGACCGTGCCGCACACCCATGAACGGAAATGCGGCGTTTTCGAAATCGACGTCGCGGACCAGTGCGGCGACGAGATCGCGGCCGCGCGGTCCGGCCACCGCAATGGCTGCCCATTGGCTCGTGACCGAGGTCAGCTGAACCCTGAGTTCCGGCCAAGCAGTCTGCAGCAGATACTCGAGGAAGGTCATCACCTTGCCCGCGCCAACGGTGGTGGTGGTCATGAAGTAGTGATTCTCGGAGAGCCGCGACGTGGTGCCGTCGTCGGCCACGATTCCGTCCGGACGCAGCATGACGCCGTATCTGGCCTTTCCGATCACCAGAGTGTCGAAGCCATTCGTATACACGCGGTTGA
The DNA here is from genome assembly GCA_016195915.1 of Betaproteobacteria bacterium. Classification (GTDB taxonomy): domain Bacteria; phylum Pseudomonadota; class Gammaproteobacteria; order Burkholderiales; family SG8-39; genus JADGRQ01. The sequence continues at coordinate 55,353 of JACPYS010000009.1, forward strand.
GAAACTCGGCTGCGTCGGGCCCCTGAACGTCGATCTTGCCCAGACTGGAAACGTCGACCATGCCGACAGCCTTGCGCACCGCATCGGCTTCGCGAATGTACGCATCACGCGGCGATTCGCCGGGCTTCGGGTAATACCACGGACGCAGCCAAAATCCCGCGGTGGTGAAGACCGCGCCGTTGCGCGCGTGGAGTTCGTGCATCGGCGAGCGCCGGATCGGTTTGAAATGCAGTCCGGTCTCGGGCCCGGCAAGCGCACCAATCGCAATCGGCCGGTACGGCGGCCTGAACGTCGTGGTGCCGAGCTCGTTGATCGGACGACCGAGCATCCGTGCTGCGATCGCCAGCGCGTTGACGCTGGAAGTCTTCCCCTGGTCCAGCGCCATGCCGAGCGTCGTATAGCGCTTGAGGTGCTCGATCGATTCGTAGCCCTCGCGAAGGGCGAGGGCGATGTCGTCAAAGCCGACGTCGTGCTGGAAATCAACGAACTTCTTCCGGTATCCGGCGTCGGGAGGGTCCGGAATGGCCGCGACGGGCGTGATGTCCGTCATGATGCGCTCATCGTGAAACGTGGCTCCTACAGACTCCGCGTCCGGCGAAACGGCGAAACCGCATGCCTGCGCAGCCGTGCTCCCTTGCTTCAGCCCGCTGGCGACGCGCAGTCGCAGGCCCGGTTCTCCGGTCGCAGACCCCGTGACCCGATAGCCGCGCGGGATTTCTGCCGCCACGAACATTGCGCGCTTCTCGTCGTATACCGGTTTCGCGCCGCGCTGGCCCAGGAGCTGCAGCGTCGGCGTCCACCCTCCCGAGACAAGCAGCAGGTCACAAGGCAAACGCAGCTTCGCATCACCGATCGTCGCCTGGGCGGAATCAAATGTGCACACCTCGACGCTTCGAACGTGCATCCCGCCGTTCGCCCGCGCAACCGCACATCCGGGGTGTAGCGCGATTCCCGCATGCCGCGCATCGTGCTGCAGTTCGGCGGAGACCGCGCTTCTGAGATCGACGACTGCAACCTCTATCCCCGACGCAGCGAGATCGAGAGCCGCGGCGTAGGCCGTGTCGTTGTTGGTAAAGACGACGATCTTGCGGCCCGGGATCACCGCGAAACGATTGACATAGGAACGCCCCGCCGAGGCGAGCATGACGCCCGGCAAATCGTTGTTGCCGAAGACGATGGGGCGTTCGAGCATGCCGGTCGCGAGCACCACCTGCCGCGCCCGCAGGACCCAGTACCGCTGGCGGGGTTGCTCGGGCGCAGGAACCGGGAGGTGATCCCCTACCCGCTCGAGCAAACCGAAGACCAGATTGTCGTACGCGCCAAACACGGTGGTCCGCGTCATCAACCGGACATTGGGCAGGCGCCTCAACTCGCCCACCACCGTGCGGAGCCAGGCGTCGGTATCGCCGCCCGTCGGCCTCGATAGCAACGATCCCCCGAGGTCCGCCCCGTCCTCAACCAGCACGACGCGCGCGCCGCTTCGCCCGGCGGCCAATGCCGCGGCCAGACCCGACGCCCCGCCACCCACGACCAGCACGTCGCAGAACGCGTGTCCTTTCTCGTATCGATCGGGATCCCGCTCCAGAGGAGGCGTCCCGAATCCCGTTGCCCTGCGGATGAACTTCTCGTAGAACATCCAGGCGCCGCGCGTCGGTCCCATGAAGGTCTTGTAATAGAAGCCGGAAGCAAAGACCCTCGACACGCGGTCGATCACGCGCATCAGGTCGAAATCGAGCGCCGGCCAGCTGTTCTGGCTCCGCGCCTCGAGCCCGTCGAACAATTCCACCGTCGTCGCCGCAACATTAGGCTCATGCCGGCCGCCTCTGCGCAGGCTGACGAGCGCGTTCGGCTCTTCGAGCCCGGCGGTGTAGATGCCTCGCGGGCGGTGATACTTGAAACTCCGGCCGATGAGATGTACGCCGTTGGCGAGCAACGCGGAGGCGAGAGTGTCCCCGGCGAAACCCGCGTAGCTGCGCCCGTCGAATTCGAATGACAGAGCTCGAGACCGGTCGATGCGTCCGCCGCGAGCGAGCCGGCAGGGCTGCGCGCTCACCCCTTCCGCCCCTCGTGCGTAGCGGCGGCGCGGCGGGGCTCACGCGCCGGCAGCGTCGATTTGATTTCATGCGTGACCGTGTCGCGCACCACGTACAGCCACTGTCGGCAGCCGTGCTGGTGCTGCCAGAACTCGCGGTGATCGCCGCGCGGGTTGTCCCGCATGAACACCGCGTCGGTCCATCGGTCGAGGTCGGCATCAGCGAGATCCGGAAAGACGCTCGCGGCATCGCCGCCATAGGCAAACTCGACCTGATCGCGTTCGCCGCAAAACGGGCAGGTGATTCTCAGCATCGGCCCGGTCTCAGTGCGCCCACGGCGTCGGTCCCATGCCCTTTTCGTCAAGCTGATAGCCGCGGCGAAAACGATCGAGCGTGAAGCGCGCATTCAACTCGTGCGGCTGGTCCTTCGCGAGCGTGTGGGCAAAGCACCACCCGGAGGCCGGCGACGCCTTGAATCCGCCGTAGCACCAGCCGCCGTCGATATACAGTCCGTCGATCGGAGACTTGCAGATGATCGGGCTGCCGTCCATCGTCATGTCCATGACCCCGCTCCAGTGGCGCACCACGCGCAGGCGCGACAGCAGCGGAATGATCGCCTTGGCGTCAGCCATGGTCTCCTCTATGAGCGGCAGGTCGCCGCGCTGGCCGTAGGAGTTGTACCCGTCCAGGTCGCTTCCCATCACCATGCCGCCCTTGTCGTCCTGCGAGACGTAGAAATGCGCGGCGCCGAACGAGACGACCGTATCGAGTATCGGCTTCACCGGCTCGGTTGCGAACGCCTGCAGCAGGTGTGTTTCGATCGGCAGGCGCAGCCCCGCCATCTTCGCGAGATGGCCGGTATGCCCGGCCACCGCCAAGCCGACTTTGTTGGCGCGAATCGCGCCGCGCGTCGTCTCGACGCCGACCACCCTGCCGCGCTCCCAGACGAACCCCTTCACTTCGCAGCCCTGGATAATATCGACGCCGTGGCGATCCGCCCCGCGGGCATAGCCCCAGGCAATCGCATCGTGCCGCGCGATGCCCGCGCGCTGCTGCCATAGCGCTCCGACGATGGGAAAGCGGGCCTCATCGGAGAAATCGAGTATCGGCGCCTTGCGCCGCACTTCCTCGCGCGAGAGGAGTTCCGCATCGATGCCGTTCATGCGCATGATGTTGCCCCGGCGCGCGGCCGCGTCCATCTGTGCCGGCGAATGGCAGAGGTTGAGCTGCCCTCGTTGCGAGAGCATCACGTTGAAGTTCAGGTCGTGGCTCATTTCCTCCCACAGCCGCAGCGATTTCTCGTAGAAACGGGTGTTGCCATCGATCATGTAGTTGGAGCGGACGATGGTCGTGTTGCGGCCGGTATTGCCGCCCCCGATATACCCTTTCTCGAGCACGGCGACACTGGTGATGCCATGCTCCTTGGCGAGGTAATAGGCGGTGGCGAGGCCGTGCCCGCCGCCGCCGACGATCACCACGTCATAGCCGGCCTTGGGTTCGGCGTTGCGCCAGGCGCGGCTCCAGCCACGGTTCCCGCCGAGGGCTTTCCTGACGAGTGCGAACGCGGAGTAATGCGTCACGTTGTCGTGGCAGTCAAAGCGGCTTGCATCGGCGCACCGGCGAAGGCGGTTGGTCCGCGCGCCTCACAACAGCCGGTCGTAAGCGGGCTGGCTATAGTACTTCACGTAGAAATCGTTGCGGATGTCGCGCAGTGTCGGCGTGGCGATGCGCGCTTCGTCGACGAGCGCAAGATCGCAATCGACCGCGATAAAGGCGTTCGCTGCGTCGCCGGCATTGGCCACCACCTCGCCATGCGGATTGACGATCATGGTCTCGCCGAAGTACGTCTTGCTCCCCTCCTGCCCGACCCGGTTCGTATAGATGCAGAACATGCCGGTATCCACCGCGCGCGCCGTGTTGACCAGGCCCCAATGAACGCCGTGCGCGTAGCCAGGGGCGGCCGTCGGGCAGAACATCATCTCGGCACCCAGCATCGCCAGGATGCGGGAGGTTTCGGGGTAGCGCCGGTCGTGGCAGATGATCGTCCCGAACCGGGCGTGCGGCTCGAAAGCGGTTTCCCAGACCTTGAAGTCCTGGCCGGCGCGGAAATACAGCTTCTCCAGCACCTGCACCCCGGCGACGTGCGTCTTGCGGTAGTTGCCGACGACCGTGCCCTCGGGTCCGATGGTTGCCGCAGCGTTGTAGTAGATCCCGGGCGCGGCCTTCTCGAACATCGGGAAGATCACGTAGTTCTTGTACTTTTTCGTGATCTTGCCGACCGCCTCGGTGCAGGGCCCGGGAATCGGCTCCGCCTCGGGAAACAGGCTCACGTCCTTCTTGTCGTAGAAGCGATCGTAGTCGGAGGTGCACAACTCGCCCCCCAGGATGATCTGACAGCCGTCTTTCGAGGCCGCTTCGATCAGCTCCAGCGTACGCCCCAGCTTTTCCTGCACGCTGGTCCGCGGCATCGTCTTTTCCTGCAAACCTGCCACCCTGATTTTCCGATCAGCCATGTGATGCTCTCCGTTTAAAGTTATGCACCCTTTGCCTCGAGAAATCGAGCCCGGCCCTTCGCTGCCTTGAGTTCGCCTTTCTCGAGCAGTACCTCGCCCCTTTGCATCACCAGTTCCGGCGCACCGAGCACACGGCGGTTCTCGTACATCGAGTAATCGGTCTTGGTGTGCTGGCCGCTCGCGTTGATGATGTGCTCCTTCGTCGGATCGAAAATCAGCACGTCGGCGTCCGATCCTTTTTGCAGCACGCCCTTGCGCGGATAGAGCCCGAATATCTTTGCGGGTTTCTCGGCCATGATTTCGACCAGCCGGCAAAGGCTCACGCCGCGCCGGTTGAAGCCCTCGTCATAGGTGACGGTAAACATGGTCTCCTGCCCCGGCAGACCGGCGGCTGCATTGAAAACGTTGCCGAAGCGCGGTTCCTTGCTCTTGAGCATGTGCCCCGCGGTGTCTGATCCGACGACATCGATCTTGCCGGCAATGATTCCCTGCCACAGCGCGTCGACCTCGTCTGCGTCGCGCAACGGCGGGCTGACTTTGGCGAGCGTGCCGAGCCGCAGCGTGTCCTCGTTGGTGAGCGTGAGATAGTGGGGGCAGGTTTCCACGAAGATCGGCGCCGCGTTCCACTTGCGGAACATGTCGACCACGTCCAATGTCGCTTGAGTGCTGACGTGGACGATGTACATCGGACAATCGAGAACCTTGGCGAAGCTGAGGATCCGGAATGCGGCTTCCGCCTCGGTGATCCCGGGGCGGGACGGTGCGTAGTATTCCGGACCCGTCTTCCCCGCCGCCGCGAATCCGTCTTCGAGGAAATCACACAGGTCGCCGTTCTCGGCATGCACGCAAAACAGGCCGCCATTGTTCTTGAGAGTGGTCAGAATCCTCAGGAGGTCGCTGTCGCTCAGGTACATGCCCCGCTTCTTGTATGCCATGAACCCTTTGAACGAACGCACGCCGCGCGCGCAGATCTTGGGAACCAGACTCTCCAGCGCGGCCATATCGCCGCTGACCAGGCTGCAGTGCAGGCCGAAATCGATCACCGAATCCTTCGTCCCCTCGTCGATAAAGTAGTTCACCGCGTCCCAGAGGTTCCCTTCCACGCCCCACGCCTTGACCGCGCCGATATAAGGGATCAGCGTCGTGATCCCTCCATAGACCGCCGCCTTCGAAAGTGTGTCCAGCCGGTCGGCGTACACCGGGTGCAGGTGTGCCTCGACGATGCCGGGAAGGACAAATTTTCCCGTGGCGTCGATGACCCGCGTGGCCTCCTTGCCGCTTCCCGGTCGCTCGATGCTCTCGACAACTCCATCCTTGATGAAGACGTCGGCCAACTGCAATTGCCTGCTGTCGACCAGTACGCCACCCTTGATCTGAACGTCACAGCGGTCTTGTGTCATTGACGCCTCTCGCCTTGATTCCTCTGTTGCTGCAGCGTGACAATTTGTGTGGCGATCATGGGGCCCGGCGACTCGAGCGGACCCTGTCTCTCTTCGGCGCCGGAGCAAGCCCGATCCCGCGGTTGGCTCGCACGACGTGCGGTGGCCGTTCGGATTCCCGCGCGGCCGCAGCACCCTCGCGCTCGCCAAGAGCCGACGAGATTTGCTGTGCGCTCGCCACCAAACGCGGCGCCAGATCGCCGATCAATTCCGCGGTCATCCGATTCGCAGGCACGGAAACGCCGAGTGCGGCCACGGCGAGCCCGGTGTGGTCGCAGATTGGGGCCGCCAACCCAGACACGTCAGCCCGATACTCACCGTGGTTCACGGCGTAGCCAAGACGGCGGACGGTATCGAGAGCTGCCAGCAGCTCGCCCTTGCGGACGATGGTTGTGTTCGTGAACCGGCGCAACTTGCCGCGCAAAACCCTGTCCACGCGCGTTTGCGGCAGGAATGCCAACATCGCCTTGCCGTTGGCCACACAGTAGGGCGGGAGAGTCGCACCCAACTCGACGTTCGGGCGAACCGCCCGGGTTGAGTCCAGTTTGTCGAGAAACACCATTTCGTCGCTCTCGGTGAGAACGGTGAGATGGACTGTCTCCCGCGTCGCGGCATTCAACTTCTCCATCACGGGCCGCGCGATGCCGCGAACGTCCAACTGGGACACCGCCCCGATGCCGAGCTCCCAGACCCTTGAGCTAAGCCGATACTTTGCAGTTTCCGGATCGCGCGTCAGAAACGACTGCTCCGCCAGGGTGGCGACCAGCCGGGAAATCGAGCCCTTGGCGAGCCCGAATTGACGGCTGAGATCGGTGATCCCCAGCGCTCGGTCGGCCTGCGCGACCGCCACCAGGATCTCGAGGCCCCGCTGGAGCGACTGCACCGTCGTCTTGCGCTTGCTGCGCGCCACTGTCCCTGTCTCCACGTGCCGTACGCCAGAGCGAAACGTGATTGCGCGACTGCGTACAAGTTCATTTTGCTCGCAAGCTTTTGCGCCTGTCAAGGCTTGCGCTGGCCTACCGAGCAATGTATGTTAAAGGGATGCCGATTCATTACCGGGCGGCAAGACGCCCACCCCCCGGTTTCGCACTACTCAACGTCGCACCACGATTGCCAGGATCACCCGATCGCAGCACCTTGATGGAGGAGTCGAGACCATGAGCCACACTGCCCCCCGCCGCGCTTGGCTGCGCGGCCTCGCGTTCGCGGCCGCCGCCGCGGCATTCGGTACCGCGGCACCCGCCGCCGCGCAGCAAACGCTCAAATTCGGGCTGGCGATGCCGCTCACCGGCTCGCAGTCATCGTACGGCAAGGATCAGGTCAAGGCGGCCGAGTGGGCCGTCGCCGACATCAATGCGAAGGGCGGAGTCAACGGCAAGAAGCTGGAAATGATCCTCCTCGACACTCAGGCCGATCCGACCGTCGGTATCAGCGCCGTCAACCGGCTGATCAACGTCGACAAGGTCCCGGTGTTCGTGACGGCCTGGAGCGCCGTGGTGAAGGCGGTTGCCCCGATCGCCAACCGCGAGAAGGTGCTCGAACTGTCGATCGGCGCGAATGCGCCCGAGATCTCGAAGCTGGGCGATTATGTCTACACCGCGTTCCCGCTCGCCGACGTCGACGTCACTGCGGTCGCCGACTACACGTTCAAGACGCTGGGCAAGAAGCGCGTCGCGATCATGTACATCAATAACGACACCGGTGTCGAGGCGGCACGGCTGTACCGCACGGTGTTCGAGAAGGCCGGCGGCCAGATCGTCGCCTTCGAGGCCTACGACCCGAAGGCGACCGATTACACCGGCGCGCTGCTCAAGGTGCGCGCGGCCAATCCGGAAATGATCCACCTGCACGGCCTCGTCGCCGACATGCCGCTCGTCATCGCTCAGATGCGCCAGCTCGGCATCGGCCAGCGTGTGACAACCTACGCGGCCGGCTATAACCCGCAGATGGTCGAGAAGGCGGGCAAGGGCGCCGAGGGGCTGATCGTGACCTCGCTCGCGCCCAACGAGAAGCAGAATCCGAACGTCGGGCCTTACCTCGAGCGCTGGAAGAAGGCCGAGAACCGGATTCCGAACGGCCTGCCCTACACCCAGTACCTGCACGACGCGCCCTATCTCGTCGCGGCACTCTACAGCCACCTTGAGAAGAACAAGCTGCCGGCGAGCGGCGAGAATATGCGCAAGGCGCTGCTTGCAGTGAGGACCTTCGATCTGCCGTTGACCGGCAAGCTCACTTTCAATGAAGACCATACGGTGCGCAAGCCGGTGAACCTGGTAACTGTCGACAACGGCCAGTTCGTGCCGCTCGCGACGGTCGAGTAGCGGCGCGCCAGCAGAAATCCGCTCAGCCGGGGACCGTCGGCAAGCGACGGACCCCGGATGGTTGCGCCCCGGACAATTCCCGCCGCACCATGCTCGAATCCCAGATACTGCTCCAGATCGCCTGGACCAGCGTTTCGACCGCAACCTATTACGTGCTGTTTGCGATTGCGTTCGCGCTCACCCTCAAGGTGGCGCAGCTGTGGAACTTCGCGCAGGCGGGAATCATGGGCCTGGCCTTCTACGCGATGTACGCGGCGATGCTCGGTTGGAATTGGCCGCACCCCGCCGGCGTTGCGTTTGGGCTCGCGGTCGCGGTCGCGGCTTCGGTTTGCATCGAGGTTTGGGGATTTCGCGTGCTGCGCGGCCGGCGCTCCTCGTCCCTCATGATTTTCATTTTCGCGATCGTTTTCGCCGAGTTCATCGCGTACCTGCTGACGCTCGTCTTCGGCACCGAACCGCAGACGCTGACCCGGTCGATCATGTCCGAGGTGCATCTGGTCGGCGGGATCGCGATCTCGGATTGGGATCTCAAGGCGCTGACAACGACCGCGATCCTGTGCCTGGCGCTGTTCGCCTATCTGAGCTTCACCCAGCAGGGGCAGTTCCTCTATGCGGTCGCCGACAACGGAGAACTCGCCGAACTCTATGGCATCAGCGCGAACCGCGCCTACCTCGTTTCGCTGGTGATCGCCGCAGTGTTCGTGAGCTTCGGCATCTACCTTTACGGCACGCGCGCATCGATGATTCCGACCGCGCCGCTCGAACTGATGCTGTTCGCCGTCATCGCCACGATACTCGGTGGCATCGGCTCGATACTCGGCGCCGGGCTGGCCGCCATCTTCCTGTCGGTGCTGCAAAGCGCGAGCATTCTCGTGATCCCGTCGCAGTGGCAGGGATCGCTGACCTATTTCGTGCTGTTCGTCGTCATCCTGTTCTTTCCGACCGGCTTGCGGCTGCCGGCGTGGATCCGCCGCGTCGCGCGGGCCGGGTGAAGGCCGTACCGGGGCGCTGACCCTACCCGCGAGGCGATGGAATACGTCTACTCCGTGCTGGTCATGATCGGCATCTACACGATCATGGCCTCGAGCTTCAACCTGATCATCGGATTCGGCGGCCTGATCAGCATCGCCCACCCGATCTTCTTCGCCCTGTCGGCGTATGCTTCTGCACTCGTGAATCTGCATTGGGGCGTGCCGATCCCGCTGGCGATCCTTCTCGGCACGCTGTTTGCCGCCGCGATGTCTGTCATGTTGTCGCTGCCTAGCCTGCGCATTTCCGGCGACTACCTGCTGATCGCAAGCATGGGATTCCAACTCGGCTTCGTCGAGGTGATCAAGAACGTCGACTTCGCCGGCGGTGCGGGCGGGCTCACGGGCATCGCCTCGATCTACTCAGGGCCGAGCCGCAGCCCGGCGTTCGTGGTCACGACCCTGACGATTGCGGCCACGGTGGTGAGTGTCGTGCATTGGTTGACGCACGGCGAATACGGACGCGCGATCCGGGCGATGCGCGACGACGAGGAGTGCTTCGCGTCACTCGGCCGCAACCCGATGGCGATCAAGATCACGATCTTCGCGGTGGGCTCCGCGCTCGCGGGGCTTGCCGGCGCGCTGTACGCACACTATTTCCAGTTCCTCTCGCCCGAGCAGTTTGGCATCACCCAGTCGGCGCTGATCCTGACCATGGTCGTCGTCGGTGGAATGGGGTCCACCTGGGGACCCGTGGTCGGCGCGCTGCTGCTCACCGCATTGCCCCAGGCGATCACGTTCCTCAACCTGCCGCCGTCGGTGATGGCGCCGCTGCAGGGAATGCTCTACACAGGCCTGGTGCTGCTGTTCCTGTTCGTGCGCCCGGCCGGTCTGGTCGCGAAGAGGCTCGGGCAATGAACGCTCCGCGCGCCGCCATTCGCGTGACCGACGTGTCCAAGCGCTTCGGCGGCATCGTCGTCGCCGAAAACGTCAATCTCGAGTTGCGCTCGGGCGAGATCCTCGGCTTGATCGGGCCAAACGGCGCCGGCAAGACCACGCTGTTCAACCTGATCTGCGGCATCCACACGCCCGACAGCGGCGAAATCTGGCTGCGCGATCAACCCTTGTCGCGCGTGCCGGTGTACCGCCGCGCGCGGCTCGGGATCGCGCGCACCTGGCAGAATATCCGGTTGTTTCCGACGCTGAGCGTGATCGACAACCTGCTCATGGGCCCGCGCCGCTACCCGGGCGAAGCGCTGCTTGCCGGCATTTTCGGCGCGCGTACGCGGCGCGCAGATGCGCAAGCCGCACGCGAGCGGGCGGAGGAAATCCTCGCGCGCATGGGGCTCTCCGACGCCCGCGACAAAACGCCGGCCGAACTCCCGTTCGGACAGCAGAAGCTCGCCGGCATGGCGCGCACGCTGATGAACGATGGCGAAGTGCTGCTGCTCGACGAGCCGATGGCCGGGGTCGAGGGACAGGTTTACGAAACCATCAGGCAGGTCGTGCGCGACGAGGCGAGCGCCGGCCGGGCCGTGTGCATCGTCGAGCACAACGTCTCGTTCATCCGGGATCTGTGCACGCGCGCCGTGTTCATGTTCAACGGATGCATCGAGCAGTCGGGAACAATGGAAGAACTGCTCGCAAGCGACAAGCTCGCGGAGCTGTACTTCGGCGGCAGGAGCTGACGCAGTGCTCGAGTTTCGCGCGGTTTCCGCGCGCTACGGAAAGCTCGCGGCGCTCATTGAAGTCTCGCTCTCGGTGCCTGATGGCGCGCGCGTCGCTATCTTCGGCCACAACGGGGCAGGCAAGACCACACTTCTCAAGTGCGGGGTCGGTGCGATGCCCGGAATCGATGGCGAGGTCTCCTGCAATGGCACGCGCATCGTGCCGGGTGCGGTTTACCGGAACACGCGGCTCGGCATCGGCTTCGTTCCGCAGGGCCACAACGTATTCAAGAACCTGGGCGTCGAGCGCAACCTCGGGATCGCAGGCTTGCTGCACGACAAGCGCTTCGTCGAGCGCGTCTACGAACTGTTCCCGATGCTCGCCGAGCGGCGCGCGCAGCTTGCAGGGTCGCTCTCGGGCGGGCAGCAGCAGATGCTGGCCCTCGGCATGGCGCTGATGACACAACCGAGGATCCTGCTGCTCGACGAGCCGGCGACGGGGCTCGCGCCCGTAATCGTCGAGAACGTGCTGGCGAGCCTGTTGCGGATCAACGAGACCATGAAGACGGCGATCGTGATCGTCGAGCAGAACGTCAAGGCGACGCTGCCGGTGGTCGAGCGCGCCTTGATCCTCAAGGCCGGGCGGCTGGTGTGGGACGGCTCGAGCGCGGAACTTGCGCGCAAGGAGGATCTGTGGACATGGTTTTAGCCGATCGGGACGCGGTCGAATCAGGCGTGCGCGAACTGTTCGCCTTTGCGCGCGCCACCCGTCTTCAGGACATTCCACCCGCCGCGCTTCGCCGCAGCGTGATGATCATTGCCGACGATCTGGGCGCCATTGTCGCGGCCGCGGACGAGCCCGAGGTCGCGGCCGCACACGCGCAGTTTCAACGCCTGGGAGGGCCGGCCGAGGCCACGGTGTTCGGCCGTTCGGGCGTGCGGCTCGAGCGCTCGCTCGCGGCGGCGGCCAACGGGCTTGCCGCCGACTGGTGCGAGCTCGACGAGGGGTACCGCAAGGCCGTATGTCACGCCGGTCTCTACACCCTTCCCGCCCTGCTCGCCGAAGCCGAGGCGACCGGTGTCAGCATCAGCGAGGTGCTCCGTTGCGCGGTGCTGTCCTACGAAGTCACCGCGCGGTTTGCGCGCGCCTGGGAGTTCCCGCCGTTCACGCTTCATCCGCACGGCATCTTCAACTCGCTCGGCGCCGCGACCGCCTTGGGCCTGGCGCGAGGACTCGACGAGCCGACCCTGCTCGCGGCGGTCACCGGGGCATGCACGCTGGTTGCTGCAGGGCCCTACGACCACGCCGTGCGCGGCGCGCTGATCCGCAATGCGTGGCCCGCGACCTGCGCCTGGTGCGGATTCCGCGCGGTCGAATGGGCGAGTTGCGGGATTGGCGGGATCGCGGGGTCTCCCTACGACGTGTACACGCGCGCGCTTTCGGGTCGGGCCAAGCCGTCGGAACTCACCGCGGGACTCGGCAGCGACTGGGCCGTCGCAAGCGGATACCACAAGGCCTACGGTTGCTGCCAGTACGCGCATTCCGCGATCGAAGCGACGCTCGACGCGCTGGCGGTGCTCTCCGATCCTGTCGCGCCATTTGACTGCAAGCGGGTGCGCCGGGTCACCGTCGAAGCCCACAAGCTGGGCCTGTCGCTCGCCAATTACGCACCCGAAACTTCACTCGCAGCCAAGTTCTCTCTGCCGCATTGCATCGCTTCGACGATCGTCAACGGCAACGCGGGCCACCGCACGTTCGGCGCGCGGTCGCTCGCCGATTCCCGCGTCGCCGCGCTGCGCAGCAAAGTCGAATTGATTCCATATCTGCCCGAGGACCAGCCCTGGCCGTACGACCGGCCGGCGCGCGTGACCATCGAGATCGACGACGGCCGGCGCATCACGCGCGACTGCCAGAGCGCCAAGGGGCAGCCGGACCGGCCGTTGTCCGAGCAGGAACTGTTCGCGAAGGTCGATGCTCTCGCGGGGATCCGCTACCCAGCGCTGGCGCGCGAGATGTTCGCTCTGCTCGATCTCGCGCCGTCGCGGCTCGCCGGACGCTGGCCCGAGTTGCTCGAACGCGCGCTCTGTGACTGACATGGCCGAAGACTTCGACTGGAGCCTCGACGTGCTTGTGATCGGCGGCGGCGGCTGCGGTCTGGCTGCCGCGATTGCCGCCCACGATGCCGGTGCCGAAACGGCCATCGTCGAGAAGCTCGACCGGCCTGGCGGCAACACTGCACTCTCGACGGGCTCGGTCCCGGGCGCCGGGAGCCGGTTCCAGCGCGCCGCAGGCATCGCCGATTCGCCCGAGCAGATGATCGAGGACTACGGGCGCAAGTGCGGGGAGCACGCGATGAATCACCTGACGCGGCTGCTCGCGCACGAGTCCGCGCCCTTGGTGGAATGGCTGGTCGATGCGGTCGGCGCAAGGATGTCGATCATCACCGATTACTGCCATGTCGGCCACTCGATTCCGCGCCTGCATGCGCCGGTGTCGCGCCGCGGGCAGGATCTGCTCGATGACCTGCTCGCCGCGGCGGCGCGGCGCGGCATCGCCCTCGCATGCGGCAATGCGGTACGCGAACTCATGTCGAACACGGACGGCGCAATCTGCGGCGCGCTCATCGAGACTACGCAGGGAGAAGTCACGCGCGTCGGCGCGAAAAAGACCATCCTCGCGACCAATGGCTTCGCGGCCAACCGCGACCTCGTCGCGCAATACTGCCCGGAGATTGCCGGCGCCGAATATTTCGGGGCGCGCGGCAGCACGGGCGAAGCGATCCGCTGGGGACAGCGGCTCGGTGCGGCGCTCGCGAACATGGGCGCTTACCAGGGCTACGCGGCCGTTGCCTACCCGCAGGGGCAGCTTCTGTCGTGGACCACCATCGAGAAGGGCGGCGTGCTGGTCGATCGGCACGGCGAGCGCTTCGGCGACGAAGGCGCAGGCTATTCCGGCTTCGCGCGCGACGTCATGGCCGCCGCGGCGCCGGTGCACGCGATCTTCGACGATCGCATCCGCGCGATCGCGGACAAGGAGGAAGAGTTCCACGAAATGATGGATATGGGCGGCGCGCGGCGCGCCGGTTCTGCGGGCGAACTGGCGCGGGCGATTGGCGTCGATACGGAAAGGCTTGCTGCGGCGATCGCGCGCTATAACGATGCCGCCGCAGGGCGCTCGGCCGATTTCCTCGGGCGCACCGCGTTCGGCATCGCCCCGCTCCTGCCGCCGCTGTACGCGACCCGGGTCGTTCCCGGGTTGTTCCACACTCAGGGAGGTTTGCTGGTCGACGAAAAAGCGCATGTGCTGCGCGCGGACGGAACCATCATCGCAAACCTTTTCGCTGGCGGAGGAGCCGCAGCCGGGATCAGCGGCAGCACAGGCGGCGGAGGTTACGCCTCCGGCAACGGATTGCTTACGGCGCTCGGTCTCGGACGGCTGGCAGGATGCACCGCCGCCGCGGAGATCGGCGCGCGAGCGTGAGCACCACTCCCCTCGACGGCGCTGCGCTTGCGAGCGCGCGGCTCGCCGACTTCGCGGCGGCGCTCGAATTCGAAGCGATTCCCCTGGAAGTCGTGCAGGCCGCAAGCGATCATCTGCTCGACGCGATCGGCGTAGGCCTCGCAGCCGCTTCGCTTCCGGCAGCCGATAAGTATGCGGCGGCGCTCCGCGAACTCGGGGAAGGCGATGACGCAACCGTGCTCGGCCTGCCCGGCCGCTGGCCTGCCGCGTCCGCCGCGCTCCACAACGGTACGCTGATCCATTCGCTCGAATTCGACGATACGCACATCGCATCGGTCGTGCATGGCAGCAGCGTCCTCGCCGCTGCCGCGCTCGCGGTTGCCGAAAAATCCAAAGCCAGCGGAAGGGACCTGCTCAAGGCGTACGTGGTGGGATGGGAAGCCTTCATCCGGCTCGGTCTCGCAGCCCCCGGCTTGTTCCAGCCGCGCGGCTTTCAGCTGACCGCAGTCGGCGGTTCGTCGATCGCGGCGCTGGTGTCGTCGATGCTGCTCGGCCTCGACCCGGCCTCGACGCGACATGCGCTCGGGATCACCGCCAGCCAGATGAGCGGAACCTTCGAGCCGCTTGCGGATGGAAGCGCATCGAAAGCGCTGAACCCCGGGTGGGCGGCGCACGGCGGCGTCGTGGCGGCGCTGCTCGCGAAGTCCGGCATGACCGGACCGATGACCGTCTACGAAGGAAGGTTCGGTCTATATGGCGCATTCGCGGGCGACGCCTCGCTTGGCGAGCGCTATGTCGCGCTGCTCAGGAGCCTCGGAACGCGGTGGCATCTCCCCGAGGCTGCGCTCAAGGCCTATCCCTGCTGCCACTATATTCACCCGTTTCTCGAATGCGCTGATGCACTGCGCATGGAACTCGCCGCGCGCGGCGTGCTCGCCGAGAATATTGCGCAGATAACGTGTACCGGCCCTGCCGGCTACGAGACCGTGATCTGCGACCCGTGGGCGCGCAAACAGCGTCCCTCGAACGGCTACGATGCGAAGTTCTCGCTGCCCTATTGCGTGAGCGCGGCGCTGTCCGGTGCAACCATCGACGTGCCCTTCTTCGCATTCGACACCCCCGACCCACGCGTCCTCACGCTTGCCTCCCGGGTGATGTGGCAGCGCGACGACGAGGCCGATTTCCCGCGGTGCTTCCCGGCGCGCGTCGATCTGCAGATTGCCGGCGGTTCCGTGCTCGGCCGCGCGGTCGATGACGTGTTCGGGTCACCGGCCCGCAGGATGCCCCACGAGCAGCTCATAGCGAAATTCCGCGGCAACGCGGTGCTGTCGCTCACCGCGGACGGTGTCGAGCGGGTTCTCTCGCAGCTCGAGCGGATCGCAGAAATGCCCGATGTACGCGTGCTCGGCGATACCCTCATTGCGGCTTGATGCCGGCCTGCTTCACGACCTTGCCCCAGGTTTCGTACTCGCTCTTCATGAACCGCGCGAGGTCCTCCGGACTTCCGGGCTTCGGCTCGACACCCTGTTTGTGGAGTGCCGCGACGGTCTCCGCAGAGTTCAGCACCTTGACCAGTTCCCGGTTGAGCCGATCGACTACCTCGCGCGGCGTCTTGGCCGGCGCGAGGTAGGCGTACCAGTTGATCGCCTCGTAACCCGGATAACCCGACTCGGCGACGGTCGGGTAGTCGGGCAGCAGCGTCGAGCGGATCGCACCCGTGGTCGCGATCGGCCGTGCCTTGCCCGCCTTGATGTGCGGCAGCGGCGCCACGGGCGTCGCGAAATAGATCATGATCTGCCCGCCCAGCAGGCCGGCCATCGCAGGGCCGCCACCCTTGTAGGGCACGTGGACGAGTTCGACTTTCGCCATCATCGCGAGGAGTTCGCCCGCGAGGTGCCCTGCGCCCCCGATGCCCGAGGAACCGTAGGTCACCGTGCCGGGCTTGTCCTTCGCGAGCGCGATCAGTTCGGCGAGGTTTTTCGCCGGCACGGAAGGGTGGACGACGATGAGGTTCGGAAACACCACCGCCATCGTGATCGGCGCAAGGTCGCGGAACGGGTCGTAGGGCAGCTTGAGCAAGTGCGGATTCACCGTGAGCGAGCCGACGTTGGCGAGCACCAGCGTATGCCCGTCGGGCGCGCTCTTCGCGACGAAATCGACCGCGATGTTCCCGCCCGCGCCGGCCCGGTTCTCGACCACGACCTGCTGCCCGAGGCTGTCCGATAGCGGCTTCTGCACGATGCGCGCGACGGTGTCGGTGCCGCCGCCGGGCTCGAAACCCACCACCACCGTGACCGGCCGCGAAGGGAACCCTTGCGAAAAACCCGTCTGGGCGAAGCAGGCCGCCAAGACCAGGAATAGAGAAGTCTTGATTGACGTTACGTTCATCCTCGGAGCCCTCCCGTCCAAGTCTGCGACGCGGGCAAAACATGCGCAGTCTTGCTTGTCGTTGGCGGCGCAATCTATTCCAGCGGCGGGCAGAAGGCAAGTTCCGGCCGCTCCGTGCGTGGCTGATGTGTGGCTGATGTTGTTAAAGCGACCGATATGTTTTAGCATCTTGGTGTTTTATCACTACCTTGCGAGCGCACCATGAGCCGCCTGACCATCACCCTGTCCGACGCCCGCTACCGCGCCCTGAAAGAGGCTTCCGCCCGGCGGGACAAGACGATCGGGCAGTTGATCGAAGAAAGCCTGGAACTCTATGGCATCAAAACCCGCGAGGACGCGCAGGCGCTGGTGCAGCGCGCCCGACGCCGCGCCGGCCTGGGCGAAGCGCAAGCCCTGGCATTGGCAGAAAGGGAAGTGAAAGCCGCCCGCCGGCGTTGATCCAGCCTGCTCTCGCATCCCCATGTCGCCCCCGGTGATTGTCGATACCAATGTCGTTGTCGCCGGACTGTTGACTGCGAGTGCCGAGTCGCCGGTTGCTCGCGTACTGGACGGCATGCTTGCAGCCGCATTCCCATTTGCGATTTCGGCCTCGCTCCTCGCGGAATACCGGGAGGTGCTGAAACGTCCATCGCTGCGCAAAGCGCACAGGCTCACCGCGGCCGAACTCGACGTAATTCTCGTGGGTCTGGTCGAGCACGCCATCGTGCTCGCCCCCCCGCCGGCGCCGCGCGCCCCGGACCCGGGCGACCAGCATCTCTGGGAACTGCTCGCGGCCCGGGCGGACCTGGTGCTGATCACGGGCGACAAACGATTGCAGAAAGATCGTGCCATGGGTCCGCGCATCTTCTCACCGGCTGCATTCTTCACACGATGGCCGCCGGTCGAGCGCTGATCGATTGCCCGGACGGATAACGGAGACAAGATGAAAGCTGCCTACTTCATGAACAACGGCGGACCGGAGGTCATGCAATATGGCGACGTTCCGGATCCGGTGGCCGGGCCCGGCCAGGTGCTCGTCGACATTCATGCGGCGAGCGTGAATGGAGCCGACTGGAAAGTGCGCTCAGGCCAGTATGCCCCGACCACCGCCTTCCCCTACATCCCGGGACGGGATTTTTCCGGCGTCGTGAGCGCGCTTGGCACCGGCGTGAACGAAGTCGCGGTCGGCGATCCCGTTTTTGGCGTCTGCGAAATCACCAGTGAAGCGGCTTACGCGGAGAAGATCGCCATCCGGTCGGCCATCGTAGCGCGGAAGCCCGACAGCCTTACGCACGTCGAATGCGCCTCGCTGGCGCTGATCGGCCTCACCGCTTTGGTCTCGGTCGAGGACACGCTCAAACTGAAGGCCGGTGAAACGATACTGATCCAGGGCGGGGCGGGCGGCGTCGCCGGCTTCGCGATACAGCTCGCCAGGCACATCGGAGCCCGCGTGATAACGACCGCGAGCGCGGCGAATCACGATTATCTGCGCGAGCTCGGCGCGGACCAGATCATCGATTACAACTCGCAGGACTTCACACAAGTGGTTTCCGGGTGCGACGCCGTGTTTGATACCGTCGGTGGCGACGTGGCGAAACGCTCGTTCGCGGTTCTGCGGCCGGGCGGACGCGCTGCGTTCATCGGCTCCGGGCAAACGGCGCCGGTTTCGCCGCGCGCCGACGTGGTTTCGCTCCGCCCGAAGGTCGGGCGCGATCGCGCGCATCTCGAGCGGATCGTCGCGCTGGTCGCGAGCGGTGCCGTGCGCGTGCCGGAGATCAAGGTCTATCCGCTTTCGGAGGCCGCGGCGGCCCACAAGGTAAGCGAGGGCCGCCACCTGCGCGGAAAGCTCGTGTTCAAGGTGCGCTGAACGCGGCGCTGCGCTACAGGCTCTTCTTCGCTTCCTTGTACGCAGCATTAATCTCTTTAGTCTCTTTGCAAACTGAATCGGGAATGGAATCCCTTGCGTTCATCGACCGCCTTTGCGCAGAACGTTTCCTGGATCGTCATTCTGGATTCTATGATATGGTAATCAGCGCTTGCGCATGGATTCGACACCGGTCAAAGGTGCCCGCCATGAACCGACGAAAGGCGGACCGTTCGCGGCGGCGATTCCCTGTCCATAAGGAGAAAACTAAATCATGAAATTTGCCATTCGCGGAATCTTCATTCTTGCGTGCATTCTTTCCCACTTGTCGTCGACGGCCCACGCCCAGCCCAGCGCCAATGCGGCTTTTGATTTCAAGAGCATGGCAAACATGTCCGACTTTGACCCGGCCAACCCGATCGTCCCCAGCGGGGATACCATCAAGATCGCCATCGTCGCCTCGTTTTCCGGACCGGCCGCGCTGGTGGGGCAGGTCTACTGGGCGTCGGCGCAATGGGCGGCGCACGACATCAACAAGCGCGGCGGCGTCATGGTCGACGGCAAGAAGAAGCTGGTCGAGCTGATCAAGGCCGATCACGGGTCCAAGCCGGACCAGGCCAAAAAGATTGCCGAGCGCATGGTGCTGCAGGAAAAGGTCCATGTGCTGTGGGGAACGGACGGCAGCAACCTGCAGAAGATCGTCAACGAGACGGCCAACAAGTACAAGGTCATCTCGATCAACACGGCATCCCTGTCGGATGATCTGCAGGATGCCACGAATTTCTCCCGCTATGCGTTCCAGAGCAGCATGTCCGCCGACCAGCTGGGGCGCGGCCTCGCCCACTACTACGGCCAGATCAGGAAGACGGAGAAGAAGTTCTACATTCTGTGCCAGGACTACTCGTTCGGGCATGTTCTCGCCGAGGGCTTCAAGAAGGGCCTGAAGGAGTTCTACCCCGACGCGCAAATCGTCGGCGAGGACTACCACAAACTGTTCCTCACCGACTTCGCCCCCTATCTGGAAAAGATCAAGGCCTCCGGCGCCGAGGTGATATTTACCGGCGACTGGATCCCCGACGCGGCCAATCTGCTGAAGCAGGCCCGGCAAATGGCGATCACCCTGCCGTTCGCACACATCTTCCTCGACGAGCCCAACTTCCTGCACGAGGTCGGCGTCGAGGGCACCCGGGGACTGGTCCAGATCAGCCAGTACGCGTCGGAAAATCCGGCGTTCAAGACCCCCGAGCGCATCAAGTACTACAAGACCTGGAATGATCTGTGGAAGACCAAGTGGAAGACGGCGCCGTTCAACAGCCGGCTGTTCGAACACGGGACCGGGAACATCGGCTCCTACGTCGAGCAGACCTACTGGCTGCTAAACGTGATCGCCCGCGCCCAGAGCACGGACCCGGAAAAGATCATCAAGGTCTGGGAGGGGGACAGCTACCGCTTCACCACCGACAAGGTGATCAAGATGCGGGCCTGCGACCACAAGGCGATCCAGGATCTGCATATCCTGGAATTTGTCCCGCCCGACCAGCAGAAACAGTCCTTCAATATTCCGCCCTACTACTGGTTTACGGGCACCTCCGCCGCCGGACCGATCCACACGATACCGGCCAAGTCGGTGCTGCCGTGGATGGACCCGAACCTGGACCGCTGCAAGGGGAGGAACGCGGACGGAAGCTGAAACGAAAGCCGCCTGCAAACCACAGCGCGTAACGCCCCCGGCGTCGCGCTGTTTTTATGTGACCAGCCGAGGACAGCTTGATGGATCCGACGACAGCGATGTATGTGGCCCAGGGCATCCACGGGCTCGCGTATGGAATGGTGCTGTTCCTGATCGCCTCGGGCCTGAATGTCATCTTCGGCATGATGGGCGTGCTGAATCTCGCGCATGCGTCGTTTTTCATGTTGTCCGCCTATCTGGGCTTCCAGTTCGTGAGCCTGACCGGAAATTTCTGGATGGCGTTGCTGCTGGCGCCGGTGGCGACGGCGGTTTGCGGCGTGTTGATGGAGCGGTTCCTCCTCAGGAAGGTGCATGCGTTCGGTCATATGGGCGAATTGATCCTGACCGTGGGGGTTGCTCAGGTGCTGCTGGCGGGGGTGAAAGGCATCTGGGGGTCGGAGAGCCTGCCGCTCAAGATGCCGCCGATTCTCGAGGGTCAGGTGTTCGTGGCAGGACTGAACTATCCGATCTACCGGTTGTTCATTATCGGCCTGGCTCTGGTGGTGATGGCGATCATGGCCCTGCTGCTGTACCAGACCCGTCTGGGAAAAATCGTCCGCGCCGCCGTTTCGGATGCCGGCATGGTCAATGCCCTCGGCATCAACATCCCTCTGGTGTTCATGGTGGTCTTCGGCATCGGTATCTGGATGGCCGGCGTTGCCGGCGTCGCAATCGCCCCGATCCTCACGGTGTTCCCCGGACTGGCCGACCAGGTGGGCATGGATGCCTTCATCGTGGTGGTGACGGGCGGGTTTGGCAGCTTGATCGGGGCGTTTATCGTCTCCATCATTTTCGGCCTGCTGAGTTCATACGGAATTCAGTTCATTTCCCAGTTTGCGCCGGTCCTGATCGTCGGCTTCATGGCCATCGTCTTGGCGATCCGCCCGCATGGCCTGTTTGGAGCGAGGGAAGGATGAACGCCATTCTGCGCAGGATTGGCTGGGTGGCCCTGCTCGGGGGGCTCGCGGTGATCCCCGCGGTATTCGGCCCCTACTACACGAACCTGTTTGTCAATTTTGCGATATTCGCGGTGTTTTCCGTCTCGCTGAACCTGCTGCTGGGTTACACCGGGCTGTTCAGTTTTGGCCATGCGATGTTTTTCGGCGCCGGCGGTTACGGCACCGCGCTGGCCCTGAAGCACCTGTCCGGGCTGCCCCTGTTGCCGGCCTTTGGCATCGGCGTGCTGGCGGCCGTCGTCCTCGCCCTGCTGCTGTGTCCCGTGGTCGTCCGGGTCAGCGGGACGGCGTTTGCCATGCTGCACCTCGCCTTCGCCCAGGTCATGTATGTGCTGGCGCTGAAGTTGCGCGCGATCACCGGCGGCGAGGACGGGATCGGCAATTTTCCGATTCCGCCATTGACGATTCCCGGCGTGGTATCGATTCCGATGAAGAACTCGCCGGAAAACTTCTACTACTTCGCGATCGTGATTCTCGGGCTGAGCGTGTGGCTGATGTGGTTCTTCACCCGGACACCGTTCGGCCAGATCCAGCTCGGGATTCGCGAAAATGCCAAGCGGGTCGATTATCTGGGCTTCAAGGTGCCGCAATCCAAGGCGATCATTTACGTGGTGTCCGCCGCCTTCGCCGGAGTCGCCGGATCCGTCTACGGCCTGTTTCACAACCTGGTATCGGCGGACGGCTCGCTCGGCGCACTGGTCTCGTTTGCGCCGATCATCAATATCATGCTCGGCGGCATCGGCAGTTTTCTGGGACCCGTGCTGGGCACCGCGATCTACCAGATCATCGAGGAGCTGTTCAGCCGCGTTACCGACCAGGCCGAACTGGTGATGGGCGTGACGCTGGTGCTCGTCATCATGTACGCGCCGATGGGGGTGCTGGGCATGGCGAAAATGCTCAGGCAAAAATGGTTCGCCGCTCCCGCCGCGCGCGATACGATGGCGAAGGCGCCATGAACATCCTGGAGACGAAACAGCTGTACCATGACTTCAGCGGCCTGGAAGTGCTGTTTGGCGTCTATCTGCAGGTGGCGGAAGGCGAACGGCACGCGATCATCGGGCCGAACGGGGCAGGCAAGACCACGCTGTTCAACCTCATCACGGGAACCTACCGGCCGAGCCGGGGACAGGTGTTCTTCAAGGGCCGGAACATCACCGGATTCCAGCCCCACCAGTTGTCGCGCATCGGCGTGGGCCGCTCGTTTCAGATCACCAGCACCTTCACCAGGCTGACGACGTTTCAGAACATTCGGCTGGCTGTCCTTGCAAAGCGGGGCATCCACTTCAATCTGTTCCGCTACGTCGACAGGATGCATGACATCACGCGGGAAACCGAGGCGGTGCTGGAACGGATCAATCTCACGGCGGAGCGCGACCGTCCCGCCAGCGCACTGTCCTACGGCAAGCATCGCGCGCTGGAGATCAGCCTGGCGCTGGCGACCGACCCGGAACTGGTGCTGCTCGATGAATTCGCGGCCGGGATGTCCCGCGACGAAACGCATTATGCGGTCGAGCTGATCAGACGCCTGACCGTGGGCAAAACGGTGCTGATCATCGAGCATGACATGGACGTGGTGTTTTCACTGGCGGACCGCATCACTGTGCTGCATCGCGGGCAGATTCTGGCAACGGGATCTCCCGCCGAGATTCGCCAGAACCAGGCGGTGAAAGACGCCTATCTGGGCGATCTCGAGATCTGAAATATCCGGGCAGCGCAAGCGTCGCAGCCGAACGCGACCGGCGCAATCGACGTGATGTCTGTTTTCTGACGTGGGCGAACATGCTTCTGGAAATCCGTGACCTGAATACCTACTACGGTGCCAGCCACGTGCTGCAGGGGATCAGCTTGAACGTTGCCCGCGGAGAATTGGTGGCCCTGCTCGGGAGAAACGGCATGGGCAAGAGCACCACCCTGAAGACCGTCATGGGCCTGGTCAAGAGCCAGTCGGGATCGGTGAGCTTCGACGGGCGCGAGATCACCGGTCATGCGCCCTACAAGGTGGCGCGGGCGGGCATCGGGTATGTGCCCGAGGAGCGGCGCATCTTCCCGGAACTGTCCGTGCTGGACAACCTGGTCCTGGGCATCAAAGGGGGCAAGATCGCGGATCCGGCGGATTCCAAGGCCTGGACCATCGAGCGGATTTTTCGTCACTTCCCCCGATTGAAGGAACGCATCGACCAGAAAGGAAAACTCCTCTCCGGAGGCGAGCAACAGATGCTGGCCATCGGCCGTTCCCTGATGGGAAACCCGACGCTGCTGCTGGTCGATGAACCGACCGAGGGTCTGGCGCCGCTGCTGGTGAACGAGGTGCGCAATATCCTGTTCGAGATCAACCGGGCGGGCGTCTCCATTCTGCTGGTGGAACATAACCTCAAGGTTGCGCTGTCGCTGGCTCACCGCGTCTACCTGATGGGCAAGGCGTACATCGGGTTTGACGGCACGGTGGAGGAGCTGAAGGACAACCAGAAAGCGCGCGAGAGATATCTCGAAGTCTGAGCCGAATCTCCAATAGTGGCTGTTTGCTGACCTTCTGCTGAAAACAACTCCGGCAACCCTGTCCTCCACCAGCAATGCCACACGGCGATGCTTGAAAAACGATGCAACGCGCCCGGTGAAGGAACGTACGCCGCGCGACGCGTCTCCAGCCAAACGCCAGTTTCGTCTAACGGTTGGATCCGGATTCAGTCGGTCTTGACTTATTATGCCGTAATCTGCATATTATGTGCGTGAATTCGCACATTTATCCTCTGCTAGCCTCTGAAAGGCGGCGCCTCGGACTGTCGCAGCAGGAACTGGCTGTGCGAGCCGGGCTGCGGCGCGAAAAGGTCAATCGCGTCGAAAGCCAAGGAGAGGACCTCAGCCTTGAGGAAATGTCCCGGCTGCTCGATGCGGTCGGACTGGAGCTGGCGGTGGTTGAAAAAAGCGCGGCGCCAGCGTTGCCTTCCGCCATATCCGGCGCGCCGCCTTCGCAATCTGAACGACATCTGCTGCCCCGGGATTTCGATCGGGCATCTTTCATCGACGGCGGCAAAGCGAAGATCCTGCGCTGGGGCAAAGTCCCGAGGTGAATCTCAAGCCGGAAGATGCGGCGCTGCTGATCGGCCAAACCCGTTCGGAGAATACGGTCCTGATCGGGGGCCAAGCCGTCGCGTTCTGGATCCGGTATTTCAACATCCAGGCGCAGCTACCCGCGCTGACAGACGATATCGACTACCTGGGGACCAGGGCAGAAGCAAAGCGCGTATCCGCTCGTCTGAAAGTTTCCCACACGCTCAAGATCGCCACCATTGATGACAACGCACCCAATAGCGCCCTATTGTCGGTGAATTTGAAGGGATATCCGGAGCCTGTTCTGATCGACTACCTTGCGAGCATCATCGGGGTGGAATCGAAAGCCGTACAGGAATCTGCGGTGGTTGTCGAATTCCAGGGGGAACCGCTTCGTGTTCTCCATCCATTGCAACTATTGCAGACCAAGATCTGGAACCTCTACCGACTGGATGTAAAACGAACGCCGGAAGGCATCGAGCAAGCGCGCCTGGCGATAGAGGTCGCTGCGGCATTCATCGAGCGGGCGAACATGCCACAAAGGTATTTGCTGGATGCAATTGAAGCCGTTGGCAGGTTTGCCCCGACCCTTCCCGCAAGATTCGCGCTTGAACAGTATGGATTGGACTGCCTGAAAGCCGTTCCCGCATCGGTGCTCCGGAACGGAATTCTCCCGAAGGACTTTCGGAAGAAGCGCTGGCCGCAAATATTGGCCAGGGCCGGGCGGACTTGATCTCCTGAGTCGCTCGGCTCGCGAGCGGCCAGACCTCGATTCCGCCCGGCGTTCGCAGACGGCGCGTACCGCCTTATACCAGGATCCGCCGCACGACATTGGGAAGTTCCGCAATCGCCGAAAGCCCCGCGGGCGGCGCAGGCCCATTGCGCGATGCGGTGTTATCATACGCCGTATGACAAAGAACGCCCCTGCGTTGCGGGTCAATGCCCGCTTCGACCCCGCGTACCGCCGCAAGCTCGTGCTGGCCAGCCGCCGGCTCGGGCTCAACGTGACCGACACGCTGAAGGCCGGCCTGGACAGGCTGATCGAATCGCTCGACGCGAGGCCCCCGATGCGCCCGTACGATGCCTTCAAGAAGGCCGGCTTCATCGGCTGCATCGGCGGTCCGGGCGATCTTTCGGTGAACTACAAGAAGCTCCTGTCCGAATCCATCGCCCGCAAGTATGGTGCTCGCTGACGCAGGTTTCTTTCTCGCGCTCGCGGACCGCAATGACCGCCATCACGCTTCGGCGGAACACGCGCTCGAGGCGCTCCAGGAGCCGCTGCTGACGACCTGGCCCGCAGTGGCGGAAGTGAGCCACATCCTCGCAACGCGGCGAGGGCCTTCGTTCCAGTTACGGTTTTTCAGCGGCGCCCTGTTTGCCGGGCTCATTCTGTTCGACTTGCGCGCCGAGCATTGGCCCCGGCTGCTGCGACTGATGCGGCGCTACGCGTCCTTGCCCATGGACCTCGCGGACGCGTCGCTGGTGATTGCCGCGGAAGAGACCGGCGACGGCCGCATTCTTTCCACCGACCAACGCGATTTCGGCATCTACCGCTGGAAGAGCCGCAAGCCGTTCCGCAACCTGCTGCTCGACGCGTGATGGGGGAGTTGGCGCCCTCTACTTACCGCTCAAGCAAGCGCCTTCATGAACGCCAGCCGCTCCGAAGGCTCGAATCCCGCCTTGTAGAAGAAACTGAGCACATCGAAATTCATGCGCGAAACCACCGTCTCCACGCGCTCCACGCGCAACGCCGCGAGGTTCACCATCAACTGCGAGAGCATGGCGCGCCCCAGCCCGCGGCCCGCGTAATCGGGGTCCACGCCGAGCGTATCAATGACCGCCACCGGCGCATTGCGGCCGAAGTCGCCCCGGTCGACGTTCGCCATCAGGAACCCCGCGACCACCCCGTCCACGCGCGCGGCGAGCGAGACGCGGATCGCCGCGTCGAACAGGGTCTCGTCGAACTGGTGGGTGATGTAACTCGAGCGGTCGCGCCCGGTGAGCTTGTGGTCGATGCGCGCCAGGTCGGGCAGATCGCCGCGCGCAAGCGTGCGCACGTCGGCGACGTCACGCGCCATCTGCTCGTAATCGTTTGCCTCGGGCGCGCTGTAATCGAGTTCGCGCGCCTGGTTGACGCGCTCCGGCGCCGCGAACGCCGCCTCCGACGAAGGGCCGAACGCACCCGCCTCGACAGCGCAGTCGATCACCTGGTTCTTGCCGAGCGAGAAGCCGTGGTGGTCGAGGAAACGCAGCATGACGTGATCGCGCCAGGGCGCCTGGGTGCGCAGTTCGTGGATTTCGCGCTTCTTCGCCTCGGCCTCCAGCGCCTCGAGCAGCTGCGTGCCGATGCCATGCGCCTGCTCGCTGGTATCCACACCAATGACCTCGAGTCGCAGCGCCGGATCGGGCCGCCCGAACTCCCCCTCGAGTTTGCGGGCGAGCACGAAGCCCGCGAGCGTGCCGCGGTCTTCGATGCCGACCTGTACGTTCAGCGCCGGTTCGCGCAAGGCGGCAGCCAGGCGACGTTCGAAGTAAGGGCGCCGGGGATGACCGAACGCGGCGGCGTCGATTTCCACCACCAGGTCGAGATCCGTAGCCACCAGTGGCCGGACCTTGAACGGCGACTCGATATCGCGTCTATTCATGGTCATCCGTGCAGTTCCTGGTACTTTGCCTGTAATTGTTCCGGGGTCTCCTCGAATTCCGGGTTTACCACGATGCAATCGGCAGGACACACCAGCTTGCACTGCGGCTCGTCTTCCGCGCCGACGCATTCGGTGCAGCGGTTCGGGTCGATCACGTAGATCGGGCTGCCGTCGGCGATCGCATCATTCGGGCACACCGGCTTGCAGGCGTCGCAGGCGGTGCAGTTTTCGTTTATTAGCAGGGCCATGTTCTTCTCCTCCGTCAGTTCAGGCGGCCACGCGCGATTGCAGTTCGGCCAGCTTGCCGTGGCGGAACGCGCCCCACAGCGCCGCGCCGATCGCGCCGGCATAGATCGATTCGGGGTGATTCATCGCCGTAAGGCCGGTAATCTTCTCGGTCACCAGTTCTTCCTGCAACGCCGCGAGCAGGCCGGCGTCGAGGGCGAGTCCTCCTGTGAGCAGCACCATGCCCTTGGTAATGCCGGTGACCTTGAGCAGCTTCGCCAGCCGCGAGGCCATCGACAGGTGTATCCCCTTCAGGATGTCCTGCGTGGCGATGCCGCGCGATACCATGTTGATCACGTCGGTTTCAGCGAGCACCGCGCAGATCGAGCTGACTTTTTCCGGATTCTTCGAGGTCTTCGACAGCGTGCCGATCTCCTCCACCGCGACGCCGAGGTAGCGCCCGATGTTCTCCAGGAACTGCCCCGAGCCCGAGGCGCACTGGCTGGTCATCTTGTAGGAGAGCACCTTGCCGCGCTCGTCGATGTAGATCGCCCGGCCGTTGAGGGCGCCGATGTCGCACACGGCGCGCGCTTCGGGCACCAGGTACACCCCGCCGCGCGCGTGCGTCGTCATCGAATAGAAGTGTCCCGTGGCGAAGCTCACGTTCTCGCCCTCGCCAGTGGTGGCCGTGTAGGCGATGTCCTCGGGCTTCAGGCACGCCTCTTCGAGCACCTCGTCGTAGCCCTGCCTGGCGAGGTCCATCGGGTTGCGCCGGCGGATACGCTCGCAGCGCTTGCCCAGCCACTCGATGTTGTTCCCCTCGCTGCGAAACAGCGTGGTCTTCACCGCGCCCGAACCGATGTCGATGCCGATGGTGTTGATCATGATCGGGCCCTCGCCTCGACGGTCTTGCCTTCCTCGACCACCGCGCGCCAGGCGAACGTCGCGCCGCCGAGCGCCCCGGTGTAGATCGAATCGGGATTGATGTTGAGCGTCACGTCGCCGTAATTCTCCTTCACCAGTTCGAGCAGCGATTTTACTGCCGCCTCGTTTTTCGCCACGCCGCCGGTGAAGGTGAACTCGTTGCGGATGCCCCCCGAGCGCGCGAGGATCGACATCGCGCGCAGGATGATGGCGCGGTGCAGCCCGGCCATGATGTCCTCGCGCTTTTCGCCCAGCGACAGCCGGTCGCGCAATTCGGCACCGGCGAATACGGTGCAGGTGGAGTTGATGCGCACCGTCTTGGTCGCCTTCATCGCCAGTGGCCCCAGTTCGTGCAAGCCCATGTTCATCTCGTCGGCGATGTAGCCCAGGTAGCGCCCGCAACCTGCGGCACAACGGTCGTTCATCTGGAAGCTCTCGACGATGCCGTGCGGATCGACCTGGATCGCCTTGGTGTCCTGGCCGCCGATGTCGAGCACCGTCGCGGTGCTCGGGTACATGACGTGGGCGCCCAGGCCGTGGCACAGGATTTCGGAACGGATGTGCTCCTTGGAAAACGGCAGGCGCGCGCGGCCGTAGCCGGTGCCCACCACGTAGGTCTCTTCCAGTTCCATGTCCAGTACGCCCTGGATGGGCGCGCGAATCTTCTCGCTGCGCGCGGCGGCCTCCGGCATCGCCTCGAGGGTGCGGTCCATCGCCGCGAGCAGGTTGCGCCGGATCGCATCGCCGTATTCGCGGTTCTCCACCTCGATGATCGAGCGGTCGTACACGTTGAGCAGCATGTCGTAGCGCACGCCGGCATCCTTCGCCACCGCTTCGCCCAGCGCGAGATATTGCGCCCCGGCGATGTCGCGGAAGAAATCGCTCTTCCTCTTGGCGTTGGGAATGAACAGCGCCGGCGATTCGTCCCGCAGGCGCCGGAACAGCTCGGTAAGGGCCAGCGCCACCCCGGCGGCGGCATCGCCGAAGCGCGGGCCTTGCGCATTCCTCTTGCAGGTCTCCTCCAGGTCGGCGAGCTGCTCGAGAAACTGCTCGAGCCGGAAGTCGCGCTCGAGATGGCCGATGAATTCGTCGAGCTTGCCGTTGAGCGCCCCGCTGCGCGCGAGCGCCTCGCGGAACAATTCGAAGCGCGCCGACACCAGCGCTTCCTGTTTGGCCACGGTCGCGGCCGTGTCGTAGTTCGAGCGCGAGTTCGTGATGCCGCGCCCGAGGATCCTGCGGTCCTCGCCGAGCACCACGGCCTTGGTGGTGGTCGAGCCGAGGTCGATACCGATGAAGCAGCGCATGTGTATTCTCCCCTGCCCTAGTGTGCCGCGGCGGCGACTCTTTTCGCCTTGACCATCTGGAAGTAGCTCTCGAGCCGGTTCTTGACGTTCGCCGCCGAGAAGTAGCGCGGGTCGACGAGATCGGTCTCGATGAAGGCCGCAGGCTTGCCGGTGCGCTTTTCCACCTCGCGCAGGATCAGCAACTGACCGGCGGAGAAGCTGTTGCAGCTCTTGATCGAATTGATCAGCAACCCGTCGGCCTGGTATTCGTCGATGTACTTGCAGATCATGTCGATGCGCTGCGGGAAGTTGAGGTTGGTGTAGCAGCCCAGGCAGTATTCCGCGAGCGACTCGATCGGATGCTCGGGATCGTGGCGGAAACCGAAGTCGTACACCCCGCCCACCTTCGCGTAGGTCGAGGCCACCACCACCGCGCCTTCGTCGGAGAACATCTTCCAGAAGTCGCGGAAACTGGTCCAGTTGGGCGGCCCTTCCACCACCAGCCGGTATTGCTCGTCGGCCATCTCGCCGTCCGGCGTGATCGGTCCCTTGCCGAGACGCATGCGCTCGGAAACCTCGTGCCACAGCGCGTCGTAGTACTTGGTCGCTTCCGGCATGCCGCGGAAAGCGGTGAAGATCGGTCCGATGTAGTACACCGCGCCGAAGTATCCGTCGATCGGCGAGGGCCGGTGCTTGGCCGACTGCAGCACCCTGACCAGGTTCTCCTCGGATTTGGCCGATTCCCGCATGTACCCGCGCAGCCGGTCGATGTCGAACTTCACGCCCGAGACGCGCTCGAGCGTCGGAATCACGTTCTCCTTGATCTGCTTGACCACGTAGTCGCGCATGTTCTTGTTGATATGCCCGTCGCCCTGGTAAGGAACGTGCAGCATCACCGTCTCGCAGTCGTACTTCTGGCGAATCAGCTCGAACCACTTCATGAAGGTGAAGCAGCCCGTATAGGAAAGCAGCAGCACGTCGGGCGTTGGCAGCGGGTCACCCGTCGGGCCCTTGCCGCCCATCATCATGCCCAGGTCGGCCTTCACGTAGGTGCACACGTCCTCGGAGTGACCTTCGCGCTCGGCGTCCATGATCATCTTGCCGGACTTTTTGCGCATGCCGTTTTGCAGCGCATTGGTCTCGGGCAGGCTGCGCGCGAAGTCGAAGCACATCAGCAACTCGTTCAGGTTGCCCGGCACGAAGGTCGCGGACACCTTGCGCCCGGTCTGGTGCGCCGACGCGAGTTCGGCATAGTTCGCGTTGATCATTTCCTTCTGCAGCCACATCGCGTCTTCTTTCTGGACCGGGGCCTTGGGCTTCGCGCCGCCGAGGGCGGCGGCATTCACGGGTTGGGTGCTCATGCGGCGCTCCACAATTTGATTGAATCGGCAAACGTTCCGGCCTGCTCGCGGATCGGGGCCATCTGGCCCGTGTTTTCCGCGTACTTGAACGCCGTGTAGGGAATCTTGTGCTTCGCCAGTACGCCCTGCAGCATCGGCCGCTCGAGCAGCGCCGGATCGCAGAAGGAAGGCGCCGCGAAGATCACGCCTTCCGCGCCGTAGTGCTTGACGGACTCGACCAGCGGCCTGCCCTTGTCCGCCTTTTTCTCGTCGTATTTCGATGCGGTGGCGGCCGAACGGTGCAGGAAGGCGCCCGACAGGTTGACCAGGGGATCGCCCTCGAGCGGCACGTCGCCGATCAGCCAGCGGAAGCACAGCATGAAGTCGTCGTCAACGATGTAGCAGCCGGCCATCTCGATCGACTTGATCAGCCCGAGGGGCGGCTGCTCGCAGAATGCGCCGGTCAGCACGACTCGGGCATTGTCGCGCTTAGCGCGCGGCGAGGCATCCGCCGCCGCGATGTATTCGCGCACGAGTTTCGTGTGCTCCTCGACCGGCAGCACCAGCCCCGCGCGCAGCACCAGGTAAACCTCCGCAGTCGGCGCCTGCCAGGGCTTCTGCGCGCGATACTCATACAGCGCATCGATCGCGCGCCGGTTCTCGTTGTAAATCGAGATCGACTTGCGCAGGTCGTCGTCCGTGACCGGACGGCCGGCGAGTTTCGCGAGGTCGTCGCGCAGCACCTTCAGTTCGTTGACATAGAACTCGCCGCCCACCGCGTCCTGGTAGTTCTGCGGCACGTCGAAATAGCGCACGTACTTGTCCTTGAACAGGATCTGCCACATGCCCGAGAGATTGCGGATCACGTCGCAGATGGACGGAAACAGCATGCCGTCGAGCACGTCGAGCCGGCCCGTGAGGCCGAGTTCGATGGTGGAGCGCGGGATGCGGCAAATGTAGCTCTGGTAGTAGGCGTCGCCCTGGATCACCTCGAGCTGGTCGCCGCCGCCGAAAATTCCCACCGGCAGCATCCCGGCCGCGTGGATCAACTCGCGCGGAACGTAGACCGGCATGTAGCCGACCGCCTTGCGGCCCGGCACAGCCGCCTTCCAGTCCTTGACCGCCGAGAACGACAGGTCATCGAACAGTTTTCCGCAATGCGTGACGATATCTGCGACTTTCATCCGGCTTCCTCCTGGTTCCACTATCGGTGCTCGTAGCGCGGTTTGCGCTTTTCCAGGAACGCGACCAGACCCTCGTTCGCATCCCGCGTCTTCATCAATCCTTCAAGGTACAGCTTTTCGACCTCGGCAATGCGGCGCTTCACTTCGGCGGTGTAGCCGACGCGCGCCGCGCGCACGGCGTACGCAAGCGACGCCGCGCTCCCGAGCGCAAGGTACCGGTCGTAGTACTCGAGCGCAGCCGCCACCGGATCTTCATCCACGCTCGCGACCAGGCCGGCGCGCAACGCGTCTTCGGCGCCGAGCGAGCGCCCGGAAAAGAGCAGATCCTCCGCGCATTGCTGGTTGACGCGGAACGGCAGCAGACAGGACGCGGCCGGCGCGAATACCGCGAGCTTGATCTCCGGCTGCCCCAGTTGCGCGTCGGCGGAGGCGAAGATGCGGCTTCCGGCAAGCGCCAATTCGAGGCCACCACCCAGGCATTGTCCTTTCACTGCGACCAGGATCGGTGCCGGCCATTCGATCATCCGCACCAGCAGGGCGTGCAGGCTCGCGATCATCTGCGCGCAGTTCCTAGGCAAGTGCTCTTCCACGCTCGCGCCGAACGAGAAATGCGGGCCCTCGTGGTCGATCAGGGCGGCGCGCAGGCCCGCCCCGGAAGCGTCGCGAAACGCGGCATCGAGCGCGGCGATCATCGCCGCGTCGATGATGTTGGCCTTGGGCCGCGCGAGGCGCAGCCGCAGCAGGCCGCCGTCCTTGTCGACCCAGACCTTGAGGGGCGATTCGCTCATGGAACTCAGGCGCGCTTCCGGTTCTTCGGCTGGATGCTGTCGTGCAACGGCCCGACCCAGCTCTCGTTGCGCGCAAGCGCCTGGCGCAGCGCGATGAAATCGACTTCGCGGTCTTCCTTGGGGCACTCGTTGAAGGCGGTGAATCCGGCGCGCGCCTCCGTCATCATGTTGAGCGCCAGCCATGCGCGCGCGTCCTCCTTGTTGCGGTTCCAGGACTCGAGCTTTGGTTTGCGCAACTCCTCCAGCGTCTTGGTGGTGCAGTCCGGGAAGGTGAGCAGGATCTTGCCGCACAGTTCCTCGATCTTCGCATCGAGCATCGACAGGTCCACGCTGCCCTTCGCCATCAGCGCCTTGCCCGCCTTCAGCGCCTCGCCGGTCTTGGGCTTTCCGAACGCCTGCCGTCCGAACTCGTCGTACACGCGCTGCGTCTCAACCAGCGGGTTGGCGATGAACTTCCCGTCCACCTTCAATCCCGGCGTGATGTCGGTGAGCATGCCCATGTGGTAGGCCTCGTGCGCCGAGAACGGCTCGCATAGAACGCACGCCGCCATGGCACGCTCAGCACCGATCACCACCGGGAGAAAGTCTGTCGCGCCGCCGAGCGGCGCCGAACCGTGCTTGGGACCGGCCTGGCCGAAACGCGCGAGATCCTGTGCGACCGAAAAATCGCAGGCCATGCCGATTTCCTGCCCGCCGCCGATGCGCATGCCGTTCACGCGAGCGATGACCGGCTTGTCGCAGGCGAGGATGGTGCTGACCATGTCGTTGAACAGGCGCATGTACTGGCGATATTCCTGCGGATGGCCCGCGTAATACTCGGCGTACTCCTTGGTGTTGCCGCCGGTGCAGAACGCCTTCTCTCCGACGCCGGTGAACACCACGCTCGATACGTCGCGCGCATTGGAGGCCGCGCGAAACGCGAGGATCACGCCCTTCACCATCTCGGTGGTGTAGGAGTTGAACTGGGCGGGGTTGTCGAGCCAGATCCACGCGTTGTAGAGACCCGCCGCCACTTTGCCGTCGGGGGATTTCGCCGGCCGCTTCTCGAACTTCACGCCGGGAACGACGATCTCGGCAAGGTCATGGTTGACTAGCATTGCTTATATCTCCTAGGAGGGGGCAACGGGGGAACCTTGGTTCCCCTGTTCCGATGGAACGAGAACTGCGCGGCGCTTGATTTCCTTGTGATGCACTGCCGCGAAAACGCGATTGATGTCGGCAAGCGGCAGCGGCTCGACAAATGGTTTCACCTTGACCTTGCCCTCGAGCACCAGGTCGAGCGCCGCAGAATACTGATCGGGGGCGCAGCCCCAGTTGCCTTGCGCCCTGGCATCGAAGGCCATCAGGTTCGACAGCCGGACCTCGACTTTGTCCATGGTGAAGCCGACCACGCCGAGCGTCGCACCGTGCACCAGCATTCCCCAAGCGGTGGTCTGGCCGGAGGCCGTGCCGGAACATTCAAAGATGTGCCACTCGGTGGTACGCAGGCTGTTCGCCTTCGCGAATTCGATCACGGCTCCCTTGAGCGCCTTCTGGTCATGCTGCCTCGCGTTCAGCGTGAGCGCAGCGCCGTGCTGCGCGATCCCCGCAAGTTTGTCCTCATCGACGTCGATCGCCACGACCTTTGCTCCAAAGGCGTGCGCGACCTGCACACAGTACCCGCCGACACCACCCGCGCCGATCACGACCGCAAGGCTACCGGGTCCTACCCCGGCCCGGCGCACCGCCTCAAACGGAGTGGTTACCGCATCGGCAACCACGGAAACCTCTGACAGTTGCAGTCCCGCTTTCGCCAGGCGCTGTTCGTCGACTGCGCACAATCCGTTGGCCGGCACGACGATGTGCGACGCGAAGCCGCCCTGGATGTCGTTTCCCGGCATCTTCTGCTTGCGGCAGATCGCGAACCGGCCGCGCCTGCACAGGTCGCACACGCCGCAGGGAAACACGGCGGGCACGATCACCGCCTTGCCCAGCCAGTATTCGCCTGCCTTGCCGGCGGCGACCACGCGCCCGCTCACCTCGTGACCGAGCGCGAGCGGCAGCGGCATGTTGGTGCGCACGCCGTCGTAGTAATAGCCCAGGTCGGTATGGCACACGCCGCAGCCCGCGACTTCCACCACCACCTCGCCCTCTGAAGGCGGAAACGGCTCGAATTCCGCGCGCGCGAGCGGCGCCTTGGGGGCGGTCATCATCCAGCGGTAGGCGTTCATGGCAGCAGTCCCTTGCAGGTGCGCCGGTTGATTTCCAGCGCGAGGTGATGGTATTTCGGTACTCGTTTGCGTATTTTGATCCAGATCAATACACTCACATCGCAATGCAGGCCCAATCGGCTGCGTCCCCCAAAGGAGACCTTCGCCTTGACACACCCGATTTCCACCCCGCGCGCCAGCGTTTCGATCGTCCTCGCCGGCAGCGGCGGCGCCGGCGTGATGACCGCCGGCAATATGTTGCTTGAAGCCGCCGCGATCGCCGGCTACTACGCGCTCATGACCCGTTCTTCCGGACCGCAGATTCGCGGTGGCGAAGCCGCGGCCATGGTTCGAATTGCGACCACCCCGGTCGAGAACGTGGAGGATCATTTCCACGTCCTCGCGGCGATCGACTGGCAGAACATCAACCGTTTTGCGGCGG
Organism: Betaproteobacteria bacterium; assembly: GCA_016195915.1. Lineage (GTDB taxonomy): Bacteria > Pseudomonadota > Gammaproteobacteria > Burkholderiales > SG8-39 > JADGRQ01. The sequence goes on from JACPYS010000009.1 coordinate 90,738, forward strand.
AGATCCCGCTCGATGCTTCGAGCCTGATCGTCGGCGACCCCGACCACGGCGAACCGCCCGACGTGTTCGTAAAGAGCGGTGCCTCTTACGCGCCGGTAGGCATGAAGAAGCTCGCCAAGTCCATCAAGGGCGGCTGGCCGAACATGGTTTCGCTGGGCATTCTCGCCGCGCTGATCGGCTTGCCGGAGAGCGCGGTGGCCAGGGCGGTCGAAAAATCGCTCAAGAAAAGACCGGACTCCCTCGAGGCGAGCCTCGCCGCCGTGCGTGCAGGAATGCATGCGGCGGAGGGCATGCCCGCGCGCTATCCATTGCGCCCGGCGGCGGAAGCGAAGACACCGCGCTGGCTGATTACCGGCAACGAGGCGGCGGGGTACGGCGCCATCCGCGGCGGGGTGCGCTTCGTCGCCGCCTACCCGATTACGCCGGGCACCGAACTGCTCGAATGGATGGCGCCTGCACTCACCAAGGTCGGCGGTGCGCTGGTGCAGGCCGAGGACGAGCTCGCATCGATCAACATGATCATCGGCGCATCCTATGGCGGCGTGCCCTCGCTCACCGCGACGTCCGGGCCGGGCCTCGCATTGATGATGGAGGCGCTCGGCCTGGCGAGCGCGTCGGAAACCCCGGTGGTGGTCGTGGACGTGCAACGCGTCGGGCCCTCGACGGGCATCCCGACCAAGTCCGAGCAAAGCGATCTCAACATCGCGCTGTACGGATTTCATGGCGATGCGCCCCACCTGGTGCTCGCGCCGAACTCCGTGGCCGACTGTCTGACGACCACCCAATGGGCCACGCACCTCGCCGAGATGACCCAGGCGCCGGCGATCGTGCTGTCCGACCAGTTCTTTGGCCAGGCGCGCGCGGTGGTCGATCGTCCCGCGGACCTCGTGTTCGCCGGCCAGCGCCTGACGGCGCCCGCGAACTCCCCGGACTACAAGCGCTATGCGCTCACCGATTCTGGCGTGTCTCCGATGGCGATTCCCGGCACGCCGGGGACGGTGTATACGGCGGACGGCCTCGAGCACGCGGAGCGCGGCACGCCGTCTTCACAGGCGACCGATCACCTGGCGCAGCTCGACAAGCGCCAGCGCAAGCTCGAGAGCGTCGACTACGGGCACTATTGGGCCGAGGTCGAAGGCGAAGGGGAGCTCGCGGTGGTGACTTTCGGCTCCTGCACGGCGCCCGTGCGGGAAGCCTTCGCCCAGGCGCGCAGAAATGGATTCAGGGCGCGCCTGATTTCGATGCGCCTGCTCCTGCCCGCGCAGACCGCGCGGCTCACCGAGGCCCTTGCGGGCGTCAAGCGCGTGCTGGTGGTCGAGCAGACCCACTCGAAGCAGTTCTATCGCTACCTCAGGAGCGAATATGACGTCCCGGGGAGCGTTTCGAGCTACAGCAGGCCGGGGCCGCTGCCGATGCGGCCCGAGGAGATCGTCAGCCAACTGGAAAAATGGAGCCGAGCATGAACGCCAATGCAGCGGTGGTCGCACGCACGCCGCAGGAATTCAAGTCCGATCTGAAACCCGTCTGGTGTCCGGGCTGCGGCGACTACAGCGTGCTCGCGGCCATCACCAAGGCGTTTGCGAAGCTCGAATTGCTGCCGCAGAACGTCGCGGTGATCTCGGGCATCGGATGTTCGTCCCGCATTCCGGCGTACACCAGCTGTTACGGTTTCCACGGCGTGCACGGCCGCGCGCTCGCGCTGGGGACGGGAGTGAAACTCGCGCGACCCGACCTGACCGTGCTGGTTGCCGGCGGCGACGGCGATGGATACTCGATCGGTGGCAACCATTTCCTGCATGCCTGCCGGCGCAACGTGGACATGACGTATATCGTGATGGACAACCGGGTCTACGGAATGACTAAAGGGCAGGCTTCGCCGACCACCGAACCCGACTGGGAATTCTCCAAGCTCACGCCCGAGGGCACCGGGCTGCGCGAGTTCCATCCGCTCGTGATCGCACTCGCTTCCGGCGCGAACTTCATCGCGCGCGCATTCTCCGGTGATCCGAATGGCACCGCGGACATCATCGCACAAGCGATCGGCACGCCGGGTTTCTCCTTCGTCGAGGTGCTCTCGCCCTGCGTCACCTTCCGCCCGGAACAGCGGCACTGGAAGGACAAGGCGCGTCCCGCGCCGGTGAAGACGACCTCGGACCCGTCGCAGGCAGCGCGCCGCATCCTCACCGACGACGGCTTCAATGTGGGCGTGCTTTATGTCGGCAATCGCAAGCCCTACCAGCCGTCGATCGGCAGGGGCACGAAAAAACCTGCCGACCTCGAAGCGGGGTTCGTGCTATGAAGAAGACCGTGAAACGCAAGCCGCTCGCGCGCAGGACCACAGCGAAACCGCTCCCGGACGCACCGCGCAGCGTCGCGGATTTTCTGGCGCAGGCCTGGGCCATCGAGGCCGAGGCCTCCGATCGCTACCGCGAATTCGCCGAACAGATGGAAATGGCCAACAACATGGAGGTCGCGCAACTGTTCCGCAAGCTCGAACGCATCGAGCAGAAACACCGCGACCAGATCCTCGCGCACATGGGACGCAGCACGCCGCCGCGCGTGAAGGCCTACCGCTGGGAAGGCGCCGAGGGACCGGAAACGGCTGCCGGCAACGAACTGCATTACCTGATGCAGCCGTGGCACGCGCTTCAGATCGCCCTGCACAACGAACAGCGCGCGTTCGATTTCTTCAAGCAGCTCGCAAGAGCCAGGGTCCCCGCCGAGGTGCGTGCCGCGGCAAAGGAAATGGCCGGGGAAGAGCGCGAGCACGTCGAACTGATCCGCGAGTGGCTCAAGATGGTGTCCAAGCCGGCGAGCGGCTGGGACCAGGATCCGGATCCGCCCGCGTTTGGCGACTGACGGAGAGCGCTTTGAACGAGGTCGTCCTACTCGATACCATCAGGACGCCATTCGGCAGGTTCGGCGGAAAGCTGCGCGAGTTCTCCGCAGTCGAGCTCGGCGCGCTCGCCGCGAAGGGAGTGCTGGCGCGCGCAGGGATCCAACCCGCGGAGTTGAGCGAAACAATCTTCGGCACCGGAATTCTCGACGCCGCCACCGCGGTGCCTGCGCGTCAGATCAACTTCAAGGTCGGAATCCCGGCCACGACGCCGTCGCTCACCGTCGACCGGGCGTGCTGCTCGTCCATGACGGCGATCGGACTTGCGTCAATGAAGATCCGGTTTGGCGAAGCGAGTATCGTTGTTGCGGGTGGGATCGAAAGCTGCAGCCAGACGCCGTTCCTGATGAGGGGTACGCGCTGGGGCCGCAGGCTCGGCGATTTCTCGGTCGAGGATCCCATGCACGTGCGCAATCCGATCACGGGCCTGGCGCTGACCGTGGTCACGGGCAACAAGGCGCTCGAGCACGGGGTGTCGCGGGAAGAGCAGGACGAGTGGTCCTATCAGAGTCATCGCAAGTATTTCGCCGCATTCGACGCAGGCGTCTACGAGCAGGAAATCCTTGCGGTGGCGCTCGAGGGCCAGGCACTCCTGACACTGGACGAGGGGCCGCGGCGTGAAACTTCGCTGGAGAAGCTGGCTGCGCTCCCCACGGTCTACGGCAGCCCGACAATCACCGCCGGCAACGCGCCCGGGCTTAACGACGGTGCCTCCGCCGTGATCCTGATGTCGCAGGAGGAGGCCTCGCGCCGGGGCCTGACCCCGCTCGCGGAAATCGTCGCATACGCGCAACTGTCCGGGGATCTCGAATCCTCGGTCTACATGCCCGGACACGCGATCCTCGCGGCGGCGAAGAAGGCCGGCATCGGCCTGCGTGATCTGAAATGCATCGAAATCAACGAGGCATTCGCCGCCATGCCGCTGGTATCGACCAAGATGATGGCCGGCGGTGACGCGAAGGAGCTGGCGCGCCTTCGCTCCATGACCAACGTGAACGGCGGGTCGGTGGCAATCGGCCATCCCCCCGGCGCGAGCGGCGCACGCGTCGCGATGGCCGCGGCACGCGAGCTGCGGCGCCGGGGCGGCGGCTACGCTGCGGCGGGCATATGCGGCGGCTTCGGCCAGGCGGACGCGCTGATCCTCAAAGCCTAGTCGATGGTCGGGTTCGTCGACGAGACGTATCGCGACGGTCCGCAATCGCTTTGGGCGACGCGGATGAAGACCGAGACCATGCTCGGCGCGACGCAATGGATGAACCGCGCCGGCTTTCGCAAGATCTGTGTCACCTCGGGCGCGGCCTTCGAGACCGCAGTCAAGTTCCTGCGCGACGATCCCTGGGAGCGGATGCGGCTGCTGAAGGCGGGTATGCCGGATTCGAGCATCGACGTGCTGATGCGCAGCCGCAATCTTTTCGGCTGGGCGCGCTATCCCGACGAAGTCGTTGAGGTGCTGTTCAGGTGCTTGCAGGCGGCCGGCACCGAATGGATCAAGGTATTCGACGGTCTCAACTGCATGCGCAACATCGCCGCGCATTTCCGTATCGCGCGCAATCTCGGCCTCAAGACTTCGGGCATGCTCAGCTTCTCGGTGAGCCCGGTACACACCGACGAACACTATATCGACAAGGCGATGGAGCTGATCAGCTACGGCGTCGACTCGATCACGCTCGCGGATCCCGCCGGGATCCTCACCGGCGCTCGCACGCGCGTGCTTCTGGCGGCGCTGAAAGCCGCGGTGCCTGGGCGGGTGCCGATCGAATTCATCGCGCACGACTGCATGGGACTTGCGCACGCAGCGCACCGCGAGGCGCTGCAGGCGGGCGTCGACACGGTGGCGACCGCGAGCGCACCGCTCGCAAACGGCGAATCGGTCCCGAGCACACTGGACATTCTGGAACTCGCGCAGAAGCTCGGCGTTCCTGCCGCGCTCGATGCAGACGCTTTGCGCCGCACCGACGAGTATTTCGGCTGGATTGCCTGGAAGGAAAGGAGGCCCGTTCCGGAGCGGGTCGTGTTCGATCCGGTGCGCTACGACCGATTCATCGGGCACCAGATCCCGGGCGGGATGATGTCCAACTTCCGCAACCAATTGAAAGAGGTGGGGCTCACCCACCGCATGGACGAAGTACTCGAAGAGGCGAGCCGCGTGCGCGCCGAATTGGGCTACCCGATCATGGTCACCCCGTTTTCGCAGTTCGTAGGCGTGCAGGCCGCGTTCAACGTGATACAGGGAGAGCGCTACAAGACGGTTCCCGAGGAGCTGACCCTTTACGCGACCGGACACTATGGCGAACCGGCCGTGCCGATCGACCGGAACGTGCTCGACAGAATTCTCGCCGGCCGGCATTGCGTCCCTGCCGATCCGGATGCGGGTTTCGGCGCACGCATACTGGAGAACTTCAAGCGAGAGCAGGGTCCGTTCCGGTCGGACGAGGACATGTTGCTTCACCTGTTTTATGGCCGGGAGCATGTCGAGGCGCTCGCGCGCGAGAAGAGCACGTTCAGCGGGCGTCTATCGATCAAGCGGCCGCTCTGCATCCTGATCGAGGAGCTTGCGCGGGATGCCTCGTTGCGGACCGTGAAGCTGGAGAAAGGCCCCCTCAAGCTGAGCCTTCGTTTCGCGCGGCCCGCTGGCCCCGATCGCACCGCCCGAGGCTTGCCTCCCGAATGAACCTGATCGACTTCTTCGACAGCTCTGCGACGGCCTTCCCGCAAAGGCCGGCGTTGATCTTCGACGACCGGCGTTGGTCGTATCGCGAGGTGTCCGATCTCGCAACGCGCATCGGCCGGGGGCTGGTGGCCTGCGGGGTGGGGCGCGAGACAAAATGCGCGGTCCTCAGCCGCAACGATCCGCTCGCTTTCGCGGCCTTGCTCGGAATTCTCAAGGCGCGGGGCGCCTGGGTTCCGCTCAATCCGGCCAACGCTGCGGAGGAGAACCTGCACATCACGGAATTCTTCGACGTCGAGGTGCTGTTTTACCAGAAGGAGTTCGAGGCGTTCGCGCAGCTCGTAAAGGAACGCATTCCCGCGGTCGGGAAGTTCGTCTGCCTGGACCAGCCCGGCGCCCTCGGACCGCAACTGGCAGAGTGGGCGGCGTTGCAGTCGAATCTGCCGCATCCCCTGCCGTGGGATCCGGACGGCACGTGCATGCTGCGCGGCACCGGCGGCACCACCGGGCGGCCGAAGGGCGTGATGAACACCAACCGGAATTTCGAAACCAATATCGCGGTGTTTCTCGCCTGCACGCGCTTCGACGCACCGCCTGTGTTCCTCGCCTGCGCGCCGATGACGCATGCGGCAGGCGTGATGGCGTTCGTCACCATCGCGGCTTCGGGCACGGTCGTGATCCAGCGCAAATTCGATGCGCAGGAGTCGCTTGCCGCGATCGGAAAGTACCGGGTGTCCTCGCTGCTTCTTCCCTCGACCGCGATCTATGCCGTGCTGTCGCAGCCGAACGTGCGTGCATTCGACTATTCGTCGCTCAGGCATCTCTTCTACGGCGGCGCCCCGACCTCGTCGGCCAAACTGCGCGAGGCGTTCGAGGTGTTTGGTCCCGTCATGACGCACAGCTACGGCCAGACGGAGGTGCCGACCTGCGTGACCTTCATGGGGCCGGCGGAGCACCTGGACCAGCACGGCGAACTCGACGAAAAGCGCCTCCTGAGTTGCGGGCGCGCCAGCCCGTTCGCACGCGTAGGCCTCATGGATGAGGAGGGGAAATTCGTGCGGCAAGGCGAGGTCGGCGAGATCGTGGTGCAGGGCGGGCTGGTCATGCGTGGGTACTACAAGAACCCCGCGGCCACTGCAGAAGCGTCCATGCACGGCTGGCACCACACAGGGGATCTGGCGTACCAGGACGAGGAAGGCTATTTCTATATCTGCGACCGCAAGAAGGAAATGATCATCACCGGCGGCTTCAACGTGTACCCGCTGGAAGTTGAGCAGGCTGTGTTCGCCCATGCCGCGGTGCAGGATTGCGCCGTAGTCGGCGTGCCCGACGAGAAATGGGGTGAGGCCATCAAGGCGGTCGTAGAGCTGAAACAGGGCTGCTCGGTTTCCGCGGATGAACTCATCGCGTTCTGCAAGCAGCGGCTCGGCAGCGTGAAGGCGCCCAAATCGGTGGATTTCGTCGAAGCGCTGCCGAGAAGCCCGGCAGGCAAGGTCATGCGCAGGGAAGTCAGAAAACGCTACTGGACCGGCCACGACCGGCTGATCTGACGCGATCGGCCCTCGGGTTTCGCGCCGAAAAGCACGGCTGCAACCAGTCGCTCAGCCGCGAATTACGCCGCCTCCATCCAGAAGCGCCTTGCCGCCGCGCGCACCACCCGCCGCGTGCCATGCCCGGGGTTGCGCTCCCTGACGGTCCGGACCATGCCCGCCGACTCCAGGAGTTCAACGTCGCGCCGCACTGCAGACGGGTCGCGTCCGGTTTTATCAGCCAGCTCGGTCACTGAATACCGGTCGCGCCTCACCAGATCGAACAGCGCTATGCGCTTCTCCGTCAAGGTCTTCGAAAACGCAGCCAGATCGATTTCGACCACCGTCCTCGAAAACGGCAGCGGCTCACCGCGATCCAGTGCGCGGGCCACGGCCATGCCGCGCTCGAAGCGTTTCGAGAACATCGAGAAATCCTTCACCCTAATCCGGGTTTTCCTTCCCATCGAGACTCCTTTCCTCGTTGCGCCGCGCGGGTGACCGGCTTTATCTTTAACCTCACTTCGACGCGCTGATCAAGGCGTTCCAAAATTGTTATCAGCCGATCGATCGTAAAGCGATCAAGCTTCACTTGGCGGATACGTGAGAAATCAGCCGCCGCAATCCCGGTATGTTCTCCGGCTTGGCGCACGGTAATCGCGTCGCGATCGAGCACGTTGACAATTTGCGCCGCGAGCAGCGCTTTCAGTTGCTCGGCGGCCGCGTTCGGATAGCCAAAGTCCGCGAAGACATTGCCGCTGCCCCGGACGACTTCAATTGCTTTCGCTGTCATCGCAATACCTCTCTTAGTCGCTTCAGCCGCTCATGTACGAGGTCAATCTCCCGCTTTGGCGTTTTAATCCCTTGCCTCGATTTTTTCTATTTCCAGCACCCCGCCGGTGAATCGCTGCAGCGGCTTCACGTTGTCTGACTTGCCGCCTTCGGCCGCCACGGTCAGCGCGCGCAACCCTTCAAGCTGTACAGCCGACGGAAACGCCTTAAAATCTTTGCGAGCCGCCTTCATCCACGAAACGGAACGTGTTGTTCCGTTTATAAGCATGCTCCTTCCTTTCCTTAAGTTGTCATATTTGCCAACAAAAGGCAAGTCCATTCGCCGCATGCTCAATCCAACAGGCTGCCAGGCGCCGATGCGCCTCGCGCCGCGGCCGTCGCGGCCATTCGGTGATGCCCGCACAGCAGACCGTTCGATAGGCTCGGCGAAATGCGAATCGGATCCGCACCGCTGCGCGCCTGGGACGAATCCGAAGACGGCTTCACCCACAGCATCCGGACGGTGTTCCCCACGTTGGTCGTGCGTTTCAACCGGACTTCGCTCGCCGCGCGCTATTTGGATGCTCGGGACGCCGTGCTCGGGGACACGTAATCAGTGGCAAACCGCTGTCACCGGCCCGACGCGCGAAAAGAGGCGGGATTGAATCTCCTTTTTTCCCATCAGGACACCCCCGCCCGCAAGGCGGTGGCGCTTTGCGATATGATCTTCGCAATATAAAGACGTCCAGAACAAGGAAAACACCATGACCGTCGCCGATCTCATTCGCGCCCAAGTCGATGCGCTACCCGAAGAGATGCAGCGCGAAGCGTTGGATTTCCTTCTTTTCCTGCGTATGAAAGCGGCTCACGCCGGTCACGTCAGCGGCGCCGACCCCAACATGCTGCGTTTTTTCGGGGCAGTGCCCGACTTTCCCGACCGCATTGCGGATCAGCCCGAGCAGGAACCCGCTCGCTGGTAGTTCGCCGTGCGGCTCTTGCTCGACACCAACACGTGTATCGAGACCGAACTTCTGACGGGTGCTCTGCTGTCCGCGAAGCCTGACGAAAACCGCCGTATCGCCGAAGCATTTTGTGCGTTGTTTCCCTGCCTGGCATTCGACTCCAACGTCGCCGACGTTCACGCCGAATGGCATGCACGCCTGCGCCGCGCCGGGAATACCGTCGGCGCAAGAGACCTGATGATTGCGGCCACGGCGCTCGCACACAAGCTGACCGTCGTAACGCACAACACCGATGAATTTCGGCGAATCGACGAACTGAGCGTCGAAGATTGGCAGGAGTGATACGGAATTCTGGTAGCGGCTGCTTTTTGCTGACGGTCTAACCTCCGGGGATTCGACGGTTGCGCAATTCCGCGCATTGACGAACCCGGCCCGCGTTTGCCCCGTTCAGGCAAGTGAAGCTGCGCTCAGGCGGCTCAACGCCCTTCGGGTTTCGCGCCGGTGAGTTCGATGATCTTGCGGTAACGCGCGATGTCCTTGCGCACCCAGTCCTCCAACTGCTCGGGCGTGCCCGGTGCTGCATCCACGCCGACACCTGCGAGACGCTCTATCACCGCCGGGGTATTCAGCGCCGCGACGATTGCGGCGTTCAACTTGACGATCGCTTCGCGCGGCGTGCCTGTGGGCACCAGGACGCCGTACCAGTTCAACAGCACGAACTCCGGATACCCCGACTCGGCAAACGTCGGCACTTCGGGCGCAACACTCGCGCGTTTCGGACCGGTCACCGCGAGCGCCGCGAGCTTCCCGGCGCGCGCCTGCCGGATGCCATTCGCCGCGACAATGAACATTAGCTTCACCTGACCGCCAAGCAAATCCGCCAGCGCAGGTCCTCCGCCTTTGTAGGGCACATCGAGGATCTCGACCGCAGCCATGCGCTTCCACCATTCGAAACCGAGGAAGTGCGGACTCGATGTGCCGAGTGATGCGAAGCTGAGTCTACCCGGGCCCTGCTTCGCCGCGGCGGCGAGTTCACCCAGCGTCTTTACGCCCGCCGAAGGATGCGCGACCAGCATCAGCGGAGACGTGGAGACCTGCGCTACGAATGCGAAATCCTTCAGCGAATCGTAAGGCAGGCTCAGACCGAAGGCGGCATTGATCGAATGAAAATCGGTCGTGAGCAACAGCGTGTGCCCATCGGCTGCGGAGCGCGCGAGCGCTTCGGTGGCGATCACCGAGTTGCCGCCGGGACGATTTTCCACGACCACCGGCTGCGCGAACTCGCGTCCAAGGTGATCGGCCAACGCTCGCGCCGCGACATCCGTGCCGCCCCCCGGCGGGAACGGCACCAGGATCTTCAGCGGCCGCGAAGGAAATCCCTGGCCCCATGCCGCAGTGGACATCAGAATCACGCACACGCACATCGCGAAACGGTTCATCGCGTTCTCCTTTTCATCTCGAGCGCCAAGGGCCCGCGCCCGTCCGGGGCAGACTCGGCCGCATGAGCATCGTTCCATACAGCGTCAGATACGTGACGAACGCGGCAGCCCAGAGCAGCGTTGAAGCGGCGATCGCCCACTCGCCGAGCCCGTGCACCGAGTAAGCGAGCCGCAACAACGCTGCAGCGAGCATCATGAAATATGCCACGCGCATCGCGGGTGCAACCTGCGGCGCTCGGCCCGTATGGCGCAGCGCGACGCGCGTCATCAGCCCCAGCATGGTCATGCCCAGCGCACCGAGCGTAAACGCGTGAACCCACGCGTCCTGCGGCACCAGGGAACTCAACGCGGAGATCCCGCGCAGCGCGATCGCTGCGATCAGCCACGCGTAACCCAAATGCAGGGTCCAGATCAAGGGTTCGCCGGCCGTCCTCCAGCCGCGCCAGCGCGCGAACCGGATCGCGTGCAATGCCACCGCTGCAAATGCTGCCGAGGCCATCCACACGGGCGGCGCGTTCGCGAGGTCTGCGGCCGCGAACGCCACCATCGCGAACGCGGTCGCGTACTCGAGAGGCACCAGGATCGCCGCTGCGCGCTCGCCACGAGCGCGCAGGAAATTGCGCGTAAAGGCCGGCGTCAGCAACCCGCCGTAGAGGGAAAACAGGAACGCGAGCGCATGCATGCCCAGGCTGATCCCCCAACTGGCATCCTCGATCGAGGTGCGCGCAAACGCAGTGTGGAAAACGATGTTACCGGCGGCGAGCGCAACCAGTGGGGGCACCGTCCAGAGAAACAGCCGCTTGCGCGCCCCGCTCAATGCCGGCACCAGCATTGCGCCCAGCACCGGAAACAGCGCGCAATCGGCGAGGATCACGATCACCCGCGGGAGCGAATCGGAAAGAAGGAACGCAGCGCGGCCCGCGCACCAGAGAAGCCCCAGCATCGCGAGCGGCGCCCCACGTAACTCCGCAGCGCCCGCCCAGCTGGGAAGCGCGGTGAGAAGGACGCCGCATACGATCGCGCAAGCGAAGCCGAAAACGAACTCGTGCGCGTGCAGCAGCAACGGCGAGACCGAGGACGCCGGCAGGGTCCGCCATGCCAGCCGTTCCCCGTACCAGAACACCGCGAGCATCGGGCCATAGATCGCACCAAGCAGGAAGAAAGGCCTGAATCCGCTCGACCACAGCGCTCGGGTCACGTCGCGATCACCTTTCCCGCGAGGCCCAGGTAGGTTTCGATCACGCGCGGATTGGACGCGAGTCCCGCGGCTTCGCCCTCGAGCACGATTTCGCCGGTTTCCAGCACGTAGCCGTAATCCGCCACCTGCAGCGCGGCGCGCGCATTCTGCTCGACCAGCAGGATCGACACCCCGGTCTTCTTCAGCTCGGTGATGATCCTGAAGATGTCGCGCACGATGCGTGGCGCGAGCCCGAGGCTCGGCTCGTCGAGCAACAACAGGCGCGGCCTGGCCATCAGCGCGCGGCCGAGCGCCAGCATCTGGCGCTCGCCACCGGAGAGCGTGGCGGCAAGCTGGGCGCGCCGCTCCTCGAGCCGCGGGAAGCGGGCGTAAATGGCAGTCAGTTCGGATTCGAGGTCGACGCCGCGCTTGCGAAAACGATGAAAGGCGCCGAGCCTGAGGTTGTCTTCGACGCTCATTTCGCCGAACAGTTCGCGGCGCTCGGGCACCAGCGACAAGCCGAGCCCGACCCGCGCTTCGGTCTTCGTGCCCGCAAGGTCTGCGCCCGCGTAGCGCGCCGAACCCGCCGAGGGCAGCAAGCCCATGATCGCACCGAGCAGCGTCGTCTTGCCCGCCCCGTTGGGGCCGATCACGGTAACGATCGAGCCTTCGGGCACGCGCAGGCTCGCGCGATGCAAGCCCTCGACTTTGCCGTAATACACCCGCAGGTCGTCCACTTCGAGCAGCGCGTTCACTCGATGCCTCCGAGATAGGCTTCGACCACCGCGGGATCGGCCTGAATCTCCCGCGGCAGGCCTTGCGCAAGCTTTTCGCCGAAATCCATGACCACCAGCCGATCGACCAGCCCCATCACGAACTCCATGTCGTGCTCGACCAGCAGGATGCTCATCCCCTCGGCCCGCAGCCGGCGCAGCAGTTCTGCCAGCACCTTCTTCTCGCCATAGCGCAGTCCCGCGGCCGGCTCGTCGAGCAGCAGCAGAATCGGGTCCGCCGACAGTGCGCGCGCGATCTCGACCAGGCGCTGCTGCGCGAGCGGCAGGCTTCCCGCGGTCTCGTGCAGGTGCTCTGCGAGGCCGACGCGCTCGAGCTGGAGCGCCGCTTCGTACAGCAGCTGCGCCTCCTCGGCGCGATCGGAACGCAGCATCGCGTCCAGCGTGCCGCGCCGGCCACGCAAGTGCGCGCCGATCGCCACGTTCTCGATCACCGACATCGCGCTGATGAGATTGACGTGCTGAAAGGTCCGGCAGATGCCGCGCCGGGCAATTTCGCTGGGTGGAAACCGGTCGATGCGCTCGCCGCGGAAGCGGATCTCCCCGCCATCGGAACCCAGCACGCCCGTGATCAGGTTGAACATGGTGCTCTTGCCCGCCCCGTTGGGCCCGATCAAGCCGAGAATTTCGCCGCTCTGCGTCTCGAACGAAAGGTCGCGCACCGCGACCAGTCCGCCGAACTGCTTGCGCGCCGCGCGCGCTTCGAGCAGCGTCTCTCCCGGTTGCGGCTGGCGCCGCTTTTCCAGGGACGGCGCCGGCGACGGGCTTGCGCGCACTTTCGCGGCGATCGCCAGGCGCGCGAGCGCAGGCGCGAGGCCGTCGCGCGTGCGGTGCAGCAGCATGATCATCAGCACGCCGAACACCACGATCTCGTAATTGCCGCTGAAGCCGACGAGCTTCGGGAGGATGTCCTTGAGCCACTCCCTGAGCACCGTGAGCAGCGACGCGCCGATCACCGCGCCCCAGACCTGCCCGGCACCGCCGACCACCGCCATGAACAGGTAATCGATACCGGCGTTGACGTTGAACGCGCCCGGGCTGACGAAGCGCAGGAAGTGCGCGTACAGCCATCCGGACAGCCCCGCGAGCAGCGCGGCGTACAGAAACACCAGGTTCTTGAGTGCGGCGGTATTCACACCGAAGCTCTCGGCCATGACGCTGCGGAAGCGCAGCGCGCGGATCGCCCGTCCCGCGCGGGAATCGAGCAGGTTGCGCGCCGCCACCAGTGCAGCGAGTGTCAGTACCCAGATGAGAACGCAGATCTCGCGCCCTGTGTCGAGCCTCCAGCCAAACAGCGAGATCGGAGGAATGTCGGCAATTCCCGTGTGCTTGCCGAGCAGTTCCATGTTGCCGAACAGAAAGTACACCGCGATCCCCCAGGCGATCGTAGAGAGCGGCAGAAAGTGCCCCGAGAGGCGCAGCGTGATGGCGCCGAGAAACAGCGCCACCGCTGCCGTGAGCGCGAGGCCCGCGGCGAGCGTGATCCATGGGGAGATGCCGTAGCGGGTGGTCAGCACCGCCGTAGAGTAAGCGGCAAGGCCCGCAAACACCTGCTGGCCGAACGACATGACGCCCGCAACGCCGGTAAGCAGCACGAGTCCGACGCTCACCAGCGTCGCGAGGCCGATGTAGTTGAGCAGCGTGACGTAGAACTCCGGCAGTGCAAGCGGCGCGGCCGCGAGGAGCGCGACGAACAGCGCAAGCGCCGTGCGTTCCCGCATCACTCCTCCTCGTCCTCGATATGGCGCGAGCGCAACGAGCGCCAGAGCAGCACGGGAATGATGATGGTAAACACGATGGTTTCCTTGAACGCGCTCGCCCAGAACGACGAGAACGCCTCCAGCAGGCCGATGCCGATCGAGCCGGCGACCGCAAGCGGATAGCTGCCCATGCCGCCGACGATCGCGCCGACGAAGCCCTTCAGGCCGATCAGAAACCCGGTGTCGTAATAAATGGTCGTGATCGGAGAGATCAGAATTCCGGAGACCGCGCCGATGAACGCAGCGAGCAGGAAGCTCAGGCTGCCGGAGAGTTCGGCCGGAATGCCGACCAGCCTCGCGCCGATGCGGTTCACCGCCGTGGCGCGCAGCGCCTTGCCGTAGAACGTCTTTTCGAAGAACAGCCGCAGCGCGAACATGAGCACGAAACTCGCGCCCACCACCCAGAGGCTCTGGGCGGTGATGTCGAGCACCGCCAGCTTGAAGCGCGCATCGGAAAACGCTTCCGAGCGCAGCCCTTCGCCGCCAAAGAACACCAGTCCGAGCCCGGTCAGCGCGTAGTGCGCCGCCATCGAGATGATGAACAGGACCAGCACCGAAGCGCTCGCGAGCGGCTGGTACGCGACGCGATAAAGAATCGGTCCGAGCGGCACCACCAGGCCGAGCACGATGAGCACCTGCAGCGGCAGACCGACGCTGCGCGGCGCCGCCCACCACGCGAGCGCGGCCATAACGCAGGGAACGAGCACGTACAGCGCGACGATGCGCGGCAGCCTTGCAGGCGCCTTCTCGCGCAGCGCCAGGGCGATGTCGAGCGCAGCCGCGACGAGGCCGCCACCCACCAGCACGTAGACCACCCCGGGCAGCCGTCCGGCCTGCAGCAGCGCAAGCGACAGCGCGGCATACGAAATGAATTCGCCCTGCGGCACGAAGATGACGCGCGTCACGGCGAACACCAGCAGCATCGCGAGTGCGAGCAACGCGTAGATCGCGCCGTTGGTGACGCCGTCCTGCACCAACCACAAGGCGATGTCGAAGCTCATCCGCTGCGCAGGAAAAAACAGGGGACGGTGAACCGTCCCCTGGCGTTCATCCCGGAGGCGCCCTACTTCATCAGCTTCCAGGTGCCGTTTTGCACCTGCACCGGCACGCGCGCGCGCTCATCCAGCCCGTTGTGGTTCGCCGCGCTCATGTTGTACACGCCGTGCGTGCCGACGAGATTCTTCACGTTCTCGAGGGCGCCGCGCAGCGCCTCGCGGAACTCGGGCGTGCCCGGCTTCGCTTTCTTGAGGGCCTCCGGCACCGCCGCGTTGAGCAGCAGGTAACCGTCGTAGGCATAGCCGGCAAAACCGTTGCGGCTACCCGCGCCGAAGCTCGCCTCGTAACGCCTGGTGAAATCGAGCGACATCGCCTTGGTCGGAAAATTCGCAGCCAATTCTTCGGGAACAATGAGCGGACCGGTTACCGCCACCGCGCCCTCGACCGCCTTGCCGCCAACCTTGATGAATTCGGCATTGACCGTGCCGTGGTTGTGATAGATCGGCTTCTTGTAGCCCTTCTCGACGAGCGCCACGTGCGGCAGGGCGCCGCCCGTGCCCGATCCGCCCACGATGACCGCATCCGGATTGGCAGCGATGATCTTGAGTACCTGCCCGGTGACGCTGGTATCGGCACGCGCGTAGCGTTCATTCGTGACCACCTTGTAGCCGGCGGCCTGCGCGTGGAACTCTGTCGCCTTGAGCACCAGATCGCCCCAGGTGTCGGAAAAACCGATATAGCCGACGGTCTTGATGCCCTTCGCCTTCATTTGCTCGGCGATTGCGCCCATCATGAGTTCGGTCGTCTGCGGGACGATGAACGACCAGTGCGCCACTGCGGGCGACAGGATCGCCGGGGTCAGCACCATCATCGGCGTCTTGGCTTCGGCGGCGACCTGCGCCATCTGGATCGCGGAGGGCACGCCGTTCGAGCCCATCAGCGCATCCACCTTGTCCTCGCTCACCAGCTTGCGCGCGTTCTTCGCCGCGTTGGTGGGGTCGGAAGCGTCGTCGATGATGATGTATTTCACCGGCTCGCCGCCGAGCGTCTTCGGCATCAGCTGGTAGGCATTTTTGTAATGGATGCCGAGCGACGCGCCCGGCCCGGTCGAGCCGAGGGACACGCCGATGGTGATTTCAGCGTAGGCCGAACCTGCCGCCATGGAGCCCGCGAGCGCTAACGCGGTAAACAGTCTGTGTTTCATTGCCTCTCCTCTCCTTAGATGGTGCCGCCCGGTCGGGCGGAACAGCGTCGAACACCCTAAGTTGTAATAGTGCACCCTGACATGATCCAGATCAAAACCCGCAGCAGTGTTCAGCGCGGCGGCCGGAAAAGCCCGGCGTGCTGCACCGCACCCAGCGTCCGCGCAAGTACGTCCTTTCGGTAGGCGGGCACGTCGCGATTGCGGTAGTCGTAGAAACCCTCCCCGGATTTCAGGCCGATCCTGCCTTCCTGCATGAGGCGGTCGACGATTGCGGGCGCGGTGTAGCGTTCGCGGCTCAGATGTTCCGCCATGTAGCGGCTCGCGTAATAGAGGATGTCGTTGCCGCCGTAGTCGATGAATTCGACCACGCCGATGGCGGAAAAGCGCAGTCCCAGCCCGTGGCGCGTGGCCTTGTCGATCTCGTTGGCGCTCGCCACCCCCTCTTCCACCATTCGCGCCGCCTCGTTCATGATCAGCGCCTGCAGCCGTGGGACGATGTAGCCCGGCGCCACGCCACACAGCACAGGCACCTTGCCGATGTCCTCGAGCAGTCCGCGCAGGCGTGCAATCAATTCGGGCGCCGTGCCCGGATGGGCGGACAGCTCGACCACAGGAATGAGATAGGCGGGATTGAGCCAGTGCGCGTTGATCAGGCGCTCGGGATGCGTCACCAACGTCAACAGGTGGGTCACGAGGATCGTCGAAGTGGTCGACGCGAGAATCGCATCCGGCCGCACCGATGCGCAGATCCGTGCAAACGCCTCCTGCTTTGCCGGCAGGGTTTCGGGAACGCCCTCGAAGATCACGTCGGCGTCGCCGAGGGCGCGAGAGGCATCGGTCTCGGGGACGACGCGAATCCGGGCGAGTACTCGTGCGACTGCGTCGCCGGGTATCGCGCCCAACTCCGCGAGCATCGCGAGACTCGCCGCCATCTCATCGGTCGCCTCGCGCGCCAGCCGGTCCCGGGCAGCCGCGTCGCGCGGCTTGAGGTCGATCAGCGCTACGTCGTATCCGCCCCATGCAAACGCGAGCGCGATGCCTCGTCCCATCCGGCCCGCGCCCACCGCCGCAATGCGCGAGCTCCCGGCGCTCATCCGCGTCCCTCCTGGAGCAGCTGTTTCAGCTCGGAGCGCGTCAGCGACGCAAGGCCGAGTGCATCGAGCGTGCGAGGGCCGCGCCGCAGGTCCCGCCCGAGGATGGCGCCCGCCACCGCAAGCAGGCCACTGGCCACGGGTGTATCGCATCCGGCCCAGCGCGCCACGGAGACGAGAAATGCGAGACCGAGCGCCGTGTCCTCGAGCATGTAGCGGTGGGAGCGAAGATCGATGTGCTCGCGCCAGTCGCCGGAGTCCACCAGCTTCTTGTGCGCGTCGCCGTACATCCAGCGGTCGGTCTTGTAGTGGTCGGAGAGCGGGAAGTGCGGAGGCGCGTAACCCAGCGCCTCGCGCAACGCGATGCGCTCTGCATCCAGCGCGTCCGTGACAGAGCGCACCGAGGGCTGCGTTCCCTCATTGTGGATGTCCCAGCGCTCGAATTTCTCCAGCGGCGCCGCATTCATCAGGATGAGCGGCGGGTGAATGATCGGCCCGGCGTTCATCAGCGCGCCGGAGAGCGCGTCCTCGCAGGGTTCGAGCGCGGGGTAGGCCTTGCGGATGACTTCGAAGGCATGCGCCGAGCGCTTCGCGGGATAGGCGCCGGTGGGAAGCCTCACCGCGCGAATCGTTATGGCGACTTCGGCTGGTCCGCGCTTTCGCGCGAGATAGGGCAGCGTGCCGGTCTCCGCGAAGGTGATCTCGGCGCGCGAACCCGCTTCCCGCGCGATCTCCGCCATCACGTGGCTGCCGAAGGTGCCGGGGGGCAGGAACACGACCTGGCCGTTTGCAAGATGTGGAGCCATCGCGCGCGCGATGTCCTCCTGTGCCGTCGCGGGCGATGGCACGAGAATCAGCTCTGCGCCGCGCACTGCCTCGCCGATCTCAAGAGTTGCGTTCGCGATCGGCACTGCGCGCGTGCCGTGCTGGTCGATCAGCGTGATGGCGCGGTTCGAGAGCACCGGTTCGAACGCTGCCCGATCGCGACGCCAAAGCCGCACCTCGTGTCCCTGCTCGCTCAGATCAGCGGCCGCCGCGTAGCAGCCGTGACCTCCGCCAAGCACGGCGATCTTCATGGATTTTGCGGCCGCGCGCTGAAGCGGCAAATGGCGCCGCCGGCGGATGCACAGCTGTGCTCCACGGCTTGCGCCGGCGCGCCGAGCACAACTGATGCCACTGCGCCGAGCATGCCGGTAATCGGCGCGCAGACAACCTCCGATGAAGCGCCGTAGCCGTGCGCAAACGGACTGTTTTCCACTTCAAGATGCAACTCCCCAATCTCCATTCCGGAAAAACGCCACACGCCCCAGCCGAGCTGAGCGGCAGTTTCCTCGAGCGTAGCGAGAAACTCGCCGGACCCTGCGGTCCCCGTCGCCCGGTAGCGCTGAGCCGAGCGGCCGCCGTGCTCGGCGACCGATTCGGCAAACGCGCGCAGCGCATCGCGGCTCGCCTCCGCGGGCAGCCGGCGGAACATGCCCATCAGGCTGTCGTCGCGCAAATCACCCTGGCTTGCGTCGCACGCCGTCGCTTTCCGAGAAAGGGGTCGCGAGTTCAAGCGATTACCTCAGCGCCCGAGCGCGCCCCCATTTCGCCGACCTTCACAAGACGCGTTTCAAGGTGTGGGTGCATGATTTTCAGCGGAGTCCGACGGCGCATTGAACGCTGCCTTGAGCTTGGCAAAAAACTCGTGGACGTCTTCGTGAATTTCGTCACCGGTCATCGATCCCGCTACGCGCTCACGCAGTATTTCGGCGGCAGGCGTTCCCTGCCGCAGCGTGTGAAACAAAGAATCGTCATTCTCAAAAAGGATTCCCTTGCCATCCACCACGCTGAAGATATTCGCTGACACGTTTCGCCATGTCCTGCCTGGGGGCAGTGCCAAGTTTTGCTCGGAAAAAAAAGTGTCAATGGTGCGCAACACAGCCTGCGCGAAGAGATCATCCTCCGGACATTGGAGCACTTGGAGCGCCACCCGTTTCCAGGCTGCTGGAACCATCAAGTAGTTCTCGATGTTCGCTCTGCGCCATTCAACCAGCGAAGGATTGTCAGCAGGAGGATGAAACGCCCGATCGGCGCTGTCGTAATCGAACAGTATCAGTCGCTTCACGCCAGGGATGATTTCGCGCAAGGCGGCGAAGTGCTCATCGGCAAGCCGTTTCATTTCCTGTTTGCCACCACCGCCCATTGCCTTGAAAAAGATTCTTTCCATAACCGGCAACGCTGAGCACGCTTCTGCCCACGCGCGGACAATTCGCTCGTCGCTCTGACCTTCCAGATACAGGATGAATGGCGATGCCATCAGTTGCGCGATCTCCTCGTTCGATACCTCAGCCATCGCGCGAAGCACTTGAGGGGTGGACCGGACACGGGTTGGAACCTGACTCAGCAGGGAGACAATCTGGCTGGCACTGACCCCTTTGGCAAACTCCTCGGCGTGGGTGGCGATCAGGAACTGGATGGACCTCTCTGACGACTTCCTCTTGAAGTAGTCCAGGATCTCCCGTTGCAGATTGACGTGCAAATGTGCATCCGGTTCGTCCAGCAGTATCGTGGTTGGCCGGTAGCCATAGAGGAACGCCAGCAGGGTCATGGTCTGATGGAACCCGCTGCCGCCCGCGATCAGATCGTATGTCTTTCCGGCCTGCCGGTATTCCACAACAATGTGAACATCCTTGGCGGAATCGTATTGGGGCGGCAGAAGGTCGACCGAGAACCAGCGCTTCACCAAGCTTGTGAGTTCAAGCCAGTCCGCCGGGCCGTTGCGGCCTTTGGTTGTTCCGCTCCGCTTGTCTTGTTTCTCCTCTGGCCGAAACACCCGGAGCAGTAAATTACGCAGCACGCTACCGGGTTGTCCCTTGCCCACTTGCTGCCGTCGTGGCCCGGTATCGAGCCATCTCTCCGTGGGCTCCAAACCTGAAAATGGGGGCACATAGGCGACGCGCGGCAGGTGGCCAGCGTTTTCGAACTCCCTGAACGCGGCCCAGCCTCCGGCAGGGATCGCATATATCGTTTGTGGCGAGTGATAACGCAGTTCTATGCCGAACTCTTGCGTTTGCCCGGCGCGGTCGCGCCACTCCACCACGATCGCGATCAGGATGAACTTCTGCTTCTTCGCGCCGTTCTCCGTGGGATATTCTCTATCGGTCCTGTTCTTCCACAGCAGGTTGAACTCCGGTACCGGCAACGCCGTGAAGTTGGGCAAGACAATCTGAATCCCCGTGGAACCGCTGCGCTTGGCGCGGTGGAACTCGTCCACGCAGAACTGCCAGATCGCCAGCGCCTGGAGAATGGTGCTCTTGCCGCTGTTGTTGCGTCCGACCAGAAGATCGAAATCGGTGAACTCGTACGCCTGCTCAACGATGCTCTTGAAATTGCTCAGCGTCAGTTTCGTGATCATTGAATCGACCATCCCGCTAAGTCGCGGCAGGCATTGTGTAGCCGGTACGCAGTAACGAGAACAACTGTCCCGAAAACGCTTGTCGGAACTGCGCGAGCCATACAATTATCCTTGCCCTGCATTACGCTCTACGTGTCGCCCGGATTGCTCGACGTGCTTTCTTGTTCATCTCTTTCGCTTGGCATTCCTCGCACGTAAACCGGTCGCCAAGCTGGGCGTATCCATCGGTCCCGAGGTTGATGATCTTCCCGCAGACGGCACAATGTTTGGGTTCAAAGCTCGGCGGATTCTCAAGCTTTTCAAAATTGTATTCGTTGGTGCCGTACCAGACATAGATCTCGGTTTCAAATGACTTCCGGCATTCCTTGCAGTCTATCCAGCGCCCCGAATGGCCTTCGTTGTGATGATACGCGCAGAGCGTGTACCGATCGTGATTCCTGCTGCAACTGTTGCGCGCGTACGAGAACGCCACGTACTTGTTGTGGTCGTCGCAGATCCGGTTGCCGCAACATTCGGTCTTGGTGAGCTTTCCGGATTTGCCGCAAAGACCACAGCGCGGTTTTGCGGATTTCAGCTTTGCCGTGGCGATCATCGTTGTTTCATCCTCTACCTCTTGGTGCTCAATCTTCAGGCTCGTAGCGCATCTCAAACGGGGCATTCGTATCGAGCTACTCAATCATTGCGGATCTCTTCGCGCAGCTCCTCGATGTCCATCTGGCGCGTCGGCGCTTTACGGCGATGCACTTCGGCGAGGATCTCCGCGCGGCTGACGTCCGGATTCTCATACGAAACTATAATTTCCATCCGGTCTTGATATTTGTAAGGTGCCTGTTCACCTCATCGACGACCCCTTGGGGCACTGACGTGCTTTCCCCGAGTTCTACAGTCACTTTGAATCGTAGCCGCTGACCGGCAGCTGCCTTCATGAGGTCGCCGACAACCTCCGCCAGGTCCTGGACCTCCGCTGCTTCCAGTTCAGCAGTGGCAAGCTTCGCGCCGTAAGCAGCCGTTCTATTGCTATCTGCCTTGTCTCGCCTGCTGACGACGATCAGGATGCCGGCTGCGCCACCCAGGTCTGTGGGCCACTCCTTTGAGAGCAAAGAACGCTCCAGCAGACCGAGGCGAAAAGCCTCATCAATTGCGGCTCGGACCGTAGCCCACGGAAGGGTCCTGCCAAACTTTGTCGAAAGTGCAATATGGAGCAGGTGCGCGTTAGTCCTCGGCTCTTCCCAAGCGGCCGGGAGAGCTTCCGGAAGGAGGTCGGTCGGTGAAATCGGCGGCGGCGGCGAATTAAGCGCGGCATCGTCCGTGAGCAGTCCTACCGGCACATCCTCACCCAGAACGCTCAATGCCGGCGTAACCAGCCACACCCGTCCCGCCTTGACGATCGCGCTCACCGCTTGTTTGACGGTTTCTGGCGACGCACCAGGAATCGACATCGGTTCCTTGTATCCGCCCTTGTCCATCTGGATGTAGTGCTTGCCGGAGAAGTACGAGCACAAGGCCCCGAGCGCGAGCGGATCCGTCTTCCAGAGCTCCGGCAAAACATTTGGCGCAAGCAGTCCCGGCTCAATTTCCACCAGCATTGCTGCTTCGGGCAACACCACTTCCAGACTGGGCTCGCCGAGAGCGTGATCGTCTGGCCTGGATCTCCAGAACGTGCGCTGCGACTTGTCTGCTCGGGTCACCTGAAGGACGAAGTCGCCGGCTTCGCAGCCGCGCAACAGAGTGTCAAGGATCGCCTGGCGATTGAGCATCTTTGGCAGACGCGCTGTGGATGCAAACGCGCCGACGAGATCCTTCACATAGCGTGACTTCTCTCCCGCTTGCCACAAATTGAATGGACCGCCCGGCAAAAGCGCTTCAGCATTGATCGCGGTACTTTCGATGCGGGCACGCTTATCGTTGACGATTTTGACGAACAATGCATCGTTATCGACGTTGAGCCGAAACGCCGCCACTTCGTTTGCGTCGTTCACGGTTACGACGATGCAATAGGCCATGACAATATGTGACGCCATCTCGCTACGCGCCGCCCTGAGGTTCATTTCCAGCTGTGCGAGTCGTCCCGTGTCCACGTCTTCACGGCTCTTCAGCATCTCGCGCACCTGCTCCCAGGCAAGCATGTCGCGCACGCGCTCGCGCGCGAGCGCGATGCCATCCTTCGAAGGCACCGCCAGCACCACCGCATTCCGGCTCAACGCGCGCGGACGATCCGCGGCCGTGGTTTCGTCAACGTAACGCTTTGCTTCGGCGCTCGGCTTCCCGGAATCCGATGCGGTCTTTGGCCCCAGTACCGCATAGTGAAACTCACCGTCATCCTCGATTTCGGCGGGCCGTAGAGGCAATGTGTGCACGGCGGCGCCCATGGTGCGCGCACCTTCAGAAAGCTTTTTGGTCGCGCTGATTTCCTTTTCCAGTACCTCCTCGATCACGGTTTCAGCGATGTGAGTGCGTGCGTCATAGTGCATTTGGCGTAGATTTGGCTTCGATCCCAGGCGCCAAACCTTGGGCAGGCTACCGTCCTTTTCGGCGGTAAACGTGTCGTCGAGATACCAGGACACATCGGCCCAGCGTGAAAGCCCCTTGCCAAGTTCGATTTTGTCGGGCGCGACCTGCCCGAGCATTACCATCAACTCGCGCGTCTGGGCGCGCTGGCCGATCGGTTGAGAGTGCATGAACGTCGCGATCACGGCCTGCTCCACCTCGCGGTTACTCAGCATCGTGTCCTGCTGTATCTCACGCGCTTTTTTCAGTTCTCCCTGCAAAATAGCCTGCCAGTCCTGCCTCTTGCCGTCGTACTGCTCAGTGCGCGCAATGGTTGCAAGCTCTCGCGCTGCATCGGTTAAATTGTCATCCCCAAGCGCCGGAAGGAACACACCAGGGCCGGCCAGCGGCGCAGGATCGCCCCACTTCTCGGCGTCGCGAAGCGCCGTTGCAAACGTACGCAGCACGCCGCGCGTGCGCTGGAAGCCCTCGAGCTGCGTCCATTTCTCAAAAAGCACATCGGTCAGGTCAGGCTGGAACGGAAAGGACTCCAGGTATCGAGCTTCCTCCTGGGAGCGCTGGCGCTTGGTCTGATCGTCCAGGTCGCAGATGCCATTCAGCGCGGTGACTACCTGTGCCTTCCATCCAGACTTCTCTGTATAGCTTTCGGGAGTAAACAACCGTCGCCGCAACACCTCGGCAACGTCCTGCCGTTCCACCGGCTGTATGCCGGTGTCGGCGACGCGCTGGAATATGTCGTATAGCGCTTTCTCTACTTGCTTTCCGAGTTCGTCGCTCTTGGAGGGATCGGACGCGAGTAACGAAGCTACGAGCGAACAACGTTTCACCCGGCCCGCTGCCTGCGTCAGGCATTGAAAAAACGTCTCCAGCTTTTTGATCCAGGCTCTGTCGGTGCTCACTATGGTGTGCGCCCACATGAGCACCTCGTCCAGAAGGACCAGAGTTCCCAGCCCGTCCTTCTCAGGCAGCGACAGCACATCCTCCATTACGTTGGTGGCGGGCGGCGTATCCCGTTCCTTTTCGGTACTGCCGAGTAGTTTGAGTCCCCCTTCCCCACCCAACTGCCAGGCAAGTGCGCTCCAAGGCATTTTGAAGCGCCGCACCTTGCCGTCGGGGGATTTCACGTCCATGCCGGTTTCGACGTCGAGACGGTCAAACACCAACGCCGCCACCCGGGCTTTGGTGGGCGTGATCCCGATATGGTTGATGAATTCCTGGATTGCCGGCAGCTTGGGTAGCGTGTCCGGATCGGACACCAGGTGGACCAGAGTGATCAGTGCGTGCGTCTTGCCGCCGCCGTAAGTAAGCTGAAGCTGTCGCACGGCTTTCTCGGATTTGCCGGCCAGCCTCAGCACGACATCTCGCGCCAGCTCGCGCAACCTGGTGGTGGGATAGGTGAGCGCGAAGAATTCCTTGGGGTCGTGGTAGACGGAGCGGTTCTTGTCCATCATCACGTCGTATAGATCCGCCGCGAATTCCTTTTGCGACAGCTCGCCGCTGCGAATGTCGGCCCGCAGCGCGATGACCTGATGCCAGGGTTTGATCTTGGCCATATTCGAATCCTAGGGATTGAGCGAGAGCGCGCCTTGCGCCATCGCTCCGATCTTGCGCAAGTGATTGGAAATCTTTTCGAGGATTGCGCATTCCTCAATTTGGCCTTCGGAACGGCTTTTCTCGATCAGCGCTTGCAGGAGTTGGGCAAACACGCCGCTGCGGCGCAGGCCGCGCTGGTCGAGGTAGTCGTTGACTTTGTTCTCATCGCCTGCTTTCCACAAATGCATCAGCTTGTGAACCTGGTCGATTAGGGGAACAGGTTTGCCATTGCTTGGTTCGACGCCGAGATTTCGATGTTTACGTTGATTCCAAGCCCTTAACTTGAACTGGCCTCCGCTGCCGACGCCTTCGCTATCGCTCACCTCATCATCGGAACTGACATCGTCTTCATCTGTTTCTTCTTCGTCGGTAGCTTTACCCTTACCCCGCGACAGAATCTCGGACTGATCCGCGAGTAGTCGTTCCGAGAGATTGCAAGATACCGCGTAAAGAATGCAAGCGCCTGCTGGGGCGTCTTTCATTCCGAAATCGTTTCGATGTAACAGATAGTATGTTGTGATGTCATCGAGCGAGATGTCGCCGGGCTCTGTTACTCCCTCTCCGCCTGTTAGCACGCGACCGACTACGAAATCGACAACGAATCGACGGACATGCCGCAGAAATTCCGATACAGCCATTAACGCGCCGGCTTCTGTTGCCTTCTTGACGGCAGGGTATTGGCTGTACGCTTCCAGCGCCGGGCCTGTTGCTGCCCAGACAAAGTCGGGGCCGCGAATACCCGCATCCCAGAAATCTCGTAGACGTTGCCTAATCTTGCTTTCCATTTCCCTTAATACGTCGGTATCCCAACCAGCACGCTTCGATGTATCGCGCTTGCGGCATACTAGCCAGACTGAAGATGACAGCGCTGCTGAGCCCACAGACCGCATCCTGCCAACGCGCTCTGTTTGAATCGGCCAACTCCCGTCTACTACAAATCCAGCTCGAATGATCGCGGAAACGAGCGTCTCCCACGCATCTGGGTGCTTATGCGCGAACACTACGACCAATCGCCCTTCGGGCCCTAATCCGGAATAGCAAGCAGCGAAGGCCCGTGACATACCTTCTTCGTAGTTGCGCTTTGAAACTTCTTTGTCTCCCTCAAATCGCGAGGCGTCATCGATCAATTCTCCGTCGTTTGTTTGGTGATTCCACTTTGGCGCCAGGCTGTTAGAAAAAACAGCATCAATTTCAGGATTCAAACCGTTCAAAGTCCGACGCAACCAGATATAGTAGAAATCCATTAGATCAGAGTACGGAATTGCGTCGTAATAGGGAGGATCGGTTACCACGACATCGAATGATTCACCTAGAGAGTGAATTGCGGATCCATTGAGAACATTGGCTTGCACTCCGCGAAATATTGGTTGACTAAGATGCTCATAAACCTCCGCTACCCAATCCACGGCTTGAAGAAATCCACCACTTGAGTCTGCCCAAGGTACAACTTCGCAAAAATCCCAGGTCATGGGCAGCGCAAATCTCGTGAAGGTCGGCCCAACCTTTTCCGCAGATGTCTGCCACCACGCTAAGTTGCTATTCCGATCGGCGAGGCGATCAACACAAATCGCCTGTGCGGCCAGTATTGGGAAAAGCCATGCCTCCGGGTAAAAAACCTCATTCATCATTGCTCGTGCGCGCTGGACAACCAACGAGAGACTCCCCAGCGAAAGCAATTGCCGCGAGGAGAACAGCTTGCACCATCGGTCGAATCCGTATAGCGGTGCACGAAATCCGAGCGCTTCTGCGCTCGGCATTGGCTCATCCGGGACACCAAAAGGAACTTGCGCAAACACGTCTTTGAGCCTGACCTCGATAAAATCATCTAGTCCTATTTCGAGATCGGTCGGTAGTCGGTATTCTTTGCCGTTGGCCCCATCACAAATAGCAGCCGTCAAAATGCTTGCAAACCCTTTGGCCTTTCCCTCCAGTCGGAGATCCTCCATCGTCATGATAGTTCCGCAACAAGGGCATTTCGCCCCGGAACGGTTCATGGTCCCCCCACCAATTCTCTTATCGTGCTCGCGCCGTTGCGCCGGGTTGCCACCCTGGACTTTGACGCTGTGGTCAATGCCGAAAGCGACACCACTCCTATCAGCGTTCGGATCCATGGTGAGCAACACACGCTTGTTGCTCTTTTTCACGAGCCAGCGCGTCTTAAGTAACGGAACCATCGCACGGCAAGCCTTACACTTCACAGTACGCGCCCAAAGGTAGGCAACGGTAGGCTTTACAATCCATCGTGGGTTCTTGTCGTTTTCAAGATAGCTCTTGTCAAACCCCGCATTTAGCAGACCCACCTGCGCTTCGCCGTCCTCGTTGGTCGGCACTAATTTCAACTGGTCCTCTTCGGTACGCGCGAGCGGAACACGTGCATAAGGCTTCACGCTGCAAAACTCCGCGTATGTCGGATAGTAAGAGGTCAATTCCTTGCGCGCCCGTCGCAGCACCCAATGTCCCCAGGCCCGAACATGCCATGCCAGATCCGCTTCAAGGAAAGCAGAATCTGCGGTAATGGATGTAAGAAACTCCGCCTGTTCCGGGTCTAGAATCGCCCGGGAGAATTTCGCGACTGTCATCTTGATATCGCTCTCTTTCACGCCCTTGGCACGCAGATACTCCGGCAGCCGACTCTTGATGTAGCTCTCCATGAAAGCCGGCTCGTTCAAGACAAACTCCGGCAACTTGCGCGTCTGCCCAGCAAGCTTCTGTGGATACTCCAACGTACACTTCAAGATGAACCAGGCGACCGGATTAATATCCACCGCCGTGACCTCGCAGCCCAAGCGCATCGCCTCCAATGGAATCGCGCCGCCGCCCGCGAAGGGATCGAGAACCTTGGGGGCACGGCCGCCGTAAGCTCTGCGGATCTCCTGCCGAAACCAGTCCAGATCTGGCCCCGACTCGCGACCCCAATGCAGGATGCCGCCCTGTGTTTCCCTCGACTCAATTTCCTCGACCTTTCCCGAAGGAAGCTTTTTCTTCTTGAGGCTCTTACTTACCGTTCCACCCAGACGCATCAGAATTTCGTCGCGCTTGGCCTTGTCGCCCGGATCTGGCAGAAGCGTGGCAATCAACGCCGCCCTACAAGCCGCCAGCGGACGCCGCGCAGGCCAGATGTGCAGCGTCGAAATATGGCCGTGACGAACGTTCTTCTCGTGCACCGAGTCGATCGACGTTTGCTCAAGCGGAAAAGCGACCTCAATCACGCGCTTCTTGCTTTCCATCAGCTATGTCCTTTGTCCGTGATACGAAAGGTGTCGTCCACAATGCCCTATTTCCATCCGACCCGCGTCGTCGTTGGGTTCGAAGTAGATTTGCAGGCAGTTCTTAGTGTCTCCTTTACCGATAGTGAGGTGCTTGACCATTAACGTCTTCTTGCCCGAGTTGGAAAACTGGCGTTCTCTCTTGTACATCGTTAAGGTCGTTTGTGTTAGCGCATCATTCTTTCTGTAATTTGGTTTTTGTTCTTTGCCGGCGAGGATTGCTGCGGAGCGTAGCGAAGCAGCGATTCTCGCCGGCGGCGACGAAATCGGCCCAAGCCGACGGTAGACTTTCTGTTGCGTTTCTTG
>JACPYS010000020.1 GCA_016195915.1 Betaproteobacteria bacterium
CCCGCGCGGCGCGCGCGCGCCGCGGACCGTCGCGCGCTGGTGATCGGCGCGGGCCTCGCAGGAAGCGCGGTGTGCGAGCGGCTTGCGGCACGCGGCTGGAAGCTGACACTGATCGAACGGCACGCCGCTCACACGCTCCAGTCCTTTGGCAATCGCACAGGTATCTTCCACCCGCTTGTTTCGCCCGACGACAATCTTTATTCGCGCCTGACGCGGGGAGCGTTCTGCTGGTGGTTCCAGCAATGGCAGCTGCTCGAACGAGCCGGTCTGGCGGTGGAATCGGCGCGCTGCGGCGTGTTGCAACTCGCGCGCGACGAGCAGAAATCGGCGCGGCAGCGTGCCACCATCGAAACGCTCGGCTATCCGTCCGAGTACGCCTGCTGGCTCGATCGCGCTCAGGCCACGCGCGTCGCGGGCATGGCCGTTCCCGATGGCGGTGCGTGGTTTCCGCGTGCCGGGTGGGTCCGGCCGCTCAGCCTGGTGAGCGCACTGCTCGCCAAGTGTGGTGAGCGGCTCGACGCGCGCTTTGGCTGCGAAGTGGCGGCGCTCGAGCGGCACGATGGAGATTGGCTCGCACTGGATGCGCACGGTGCCGAGATCGCGCGAGCGCCGGTGCTGGTGCTGGCCAACGCTGCCGAGGCACTCGATCTGGTCCGGCAACGCCATATCGCGCTGCGGCGCGTGCGCGGCCAGGTCAGCTACCTTCCAGGCGAGCGTTTCGCGCAATTGCGCACGGTACTGATACGCGGCGGTTACCTCATCCCGCCGGTCGCGGGAATATGCGTCGCCGGCGCGAGTTTCGATCCCGATGACGCCGATCCTTCCGTACGCGCCTGGAGCCACGCGGGAAACCTGGAGCGGCTCGAACGCATCATGCCGGGCGCTTCGGCCGGTCTCGATCCGGAGCATCTCGATGGCGGCGTGGGCTTTCGCGCCGTGGCGCGCGACCGTTTGCCGGTGATCGGTGCGCTCGCCGATGAGGACGCATTTCTCAAACCCTTGCCACTCGCAGAGGTGCCACGACTGGCGGGACTGTACGCGGCCACGGCCTACGGCTCGCGCGGCATCCTTTGGGCGGGGCTCGGCGCCGAACTTCTCGCCAGCCTTATCGAGGGCGAGCCGCTGCCCGTGGAAGGCGCGCTCGCCGACGCTGTTGATCCGGCACGCTTTGCGCAGCGCGCGCTCAGGCGAGTGACTTCACATTCCCGCTGAGCGTCGCGCCGGCAAGCTGCGGCGCGAGACGCGACCGGTAATCCATTTCACTGAGCGTCGGGCGCGTTCCGCGACGAAGATCAGCGGCAATTGTTTGAAGTCGTCGTTGAATACCTCGAAGCTGTAGTCGCCCCGATAGCCCATTTCGTCCAAGGTCTGGACGAACTTGGTCAACTGTTCGCTGTGCACACCCTCCCCGGGGAAGACACGGTAATGCCTGGCGGTGTCGATGCGTTGTTCCGGCGAGCGCACTTCGTGCCACATGAAATCCGATAACTGCACGAGGAAAATCTTGCACGGGTCAATGTCCGCCAGCGCATCGAAGCTGGTGCTGTTTGCGAGGATATGGAATGAGTCGAGCGTCAGGCCGAGATTCGTCCGATCTGCGGCTTCGACGATCTCCCAGGACTGCGGGTACTGGTTCACGAAGCGGCCCCAGGAAAGGGCCTCGTAGGCGATCCTGATATTGAGTGGCAGCGCGAGCATCGAAAGCTTTTGAAGGTCGCGTACCAGCAGGTCCGGATCTCCCGACGCATGCGCCGAAGTCGACGAGCATACAAGCAGCACCTTGGATCCCAAGGCATGACACATCTCAAGCATTGCCTTGGCCACATCGACCTTGTACGCGTGCAGGTGCCCGGAAAGTCCTTCAAAGTCGCGCAGCACCTGGAAGCCCGTAACGCGCAGACCGCTGTTGCGCACGGCTTCGACGGCAGCCCGTTCGCCGGCAGGGTGGCCCGCAATGTCCGGCGCCATGAGCATCACCTGAGTGAAGCCGCCTCTGCGCATCGCGGTCAATTTGGCTTCGAGCGGCCCGGCCAGTGTGATCGTATCCATTCCGAAATGGTCGAGGTTCATGAGCGTCCGAGCCGTCAGGGTTTCAGGTGGCTGATCACCAGCTCGAAGGTGACCCCGCCCAGGTACACCTGGGTGAGCGCGCCCTTGTCGCTCGGCTGCACGGCACCATGGTCCACAAAAACCAGGCCGCGCACTTTAAGCGCGCGAGTCGCAGCGTGCACATCGGGCGCGCCAAGTCCCAATCGCACGAATCCTTCGTCCCAGTGCGCCTCCTCGGCGCCCGGCGGCGGTTCGATGAGTTGCAGATAGAACTTGTGGCAGGGGCTTTCGAGCAAGGTGCCTTTCGGCAAGACACCGAAGTATTTCCCGTGCGGTAACACCGAAAAGCCGAGCAGGCAACGGTAGAAATCCACCCAGTCGTTCGTACGGTCCGTTAGAACGCTCTGTACGACGCCGAAGTAGTGCAGACCGGCAAGCGCCGGTGGGCGCTGTGCGGTGCCGGGAATGGGAACGAAGTCGACGTCGTAGATCGAGAAATCGGAGTAGCGATCCACGAAGTAAATGAGGCTATCCCCGACGCCGTGGATGCCGGGGATGTTGAGTTCCATCGCTGATGCGCGGGTGGGCATCTCCCAGGCGCCCCGGTCCGTGGAATGCCTGTACGCGAAACCGGCGTCCCGCGCGCGAAGAGCAATGGCCGCGATCGCCGGAACGCTGTCCGGCGACGACAGGCCCGGCAGCGCGTCGGGATGGGAGTTGACGATCAGGTTCATGGAACCTTGACGGTAGAGCACCACCTCCCGGGATCGATGCCGCGCGACCGCGGAGAAGCCGAGATGCTCGAGCAGTGCCCCGAAGGCCTGAGGTTGTGATGTGGCGAACTCAATGAACTCGATCCCATCCAGGCCCAGCGGATTGGATGGTTCCGGTATCTGTTCAAAGGCAGGCATCACGACCTCCATGTCATTGCTGCGGTGCCGCAGAAGCCAAGCACGAATTGGCGAACTCGTTAAGATATACTTACAGCCTCGTCAATTTCAAGCATTTCATGATGAAAGCGACTGCTGCCGCCGCGCAAGGCGCGCGCAACCGGGTCCGCCCGCCGGCGGCCTCCTTGCGCAGGTCACGGAAGCTCGCCACCGTCGATCGCACGGCTGCCATGTGCAAGCCGAAGGAGCCGGCGGCAAATCGCGCCCGGATGGTCAAGGCGGCAATCGCGGAATTCGCCTCGCGCGGCTTCGCCGGCGCCAGCATGGACGCCATCGCCGCGCGGACCCATACGACGCGAGCGCTCATCAACTACTACTTCGGCAGCAAGGAAAAGGTCTATCTGGCGGTGCTCGAGCATGTGTATTGCGAGATCCGCCAGGCCGAAAGCGTTCTCGATCTCGATCATCTCGCTCCGGTCGATGCCGTTCGACGCATCGTGCAGTTCACCTTCGACTATTACCTGGAACACGAGGGGTTCGTGCGGCTGGTGGTGGCCGAGAACCAGGCGAAAGGCCGACACTTCAGGAAGTCGAAAGCGATGCGCTCGCTCAATCGAGCGATCATCGATACTCTGGCACGCGTCATTGTGCGCGGGCAGGCGGAAGGTTCATTCCGCGCCAATGCGGACCCCGTGGAAGTCCACATGGCAATTGCCGCGCTCGGAATGTTCAACGTCACAAACCAGTACACCTTCGGCGCGATATTTCAGCGCGACATGGGCGCCAGAGGAGATGTCCGTCGGCGGCGCGAGCTGGTCGCCGAAGTGATTCTCAGCTACCTGAGGAAGACAGACTGACTCCGGTGGAGGAAATCGATGAGATCGCGAGCATGCAGCAGAGGTAAGTTTTGCAGTCCTAACTGAAAGGCGGAACCCGCAGCTCGTCTGGACGACGCCATCGGGCACACATACTTCACGGGAGGAGGATCAACATGAACTTCAAAATCGACCGCCGTTCGGCGCTCAAGGCAGGCGCCGCTCTTGCGGCTATGCACGTGGTGGGTGTCCGAGCGCAGGCCAAGCCCAACATTCGCTTTGCGGCGGTATTCTCCGACAAAGACATTCGCGCTGGCATGATCCAGATGTTCGCGAAGGAAATCGAAGGCGAGTTCAAAGTGGAGCCTTACTATAACGGGACGTTGTTCAAGCAAGGCACGGAACTGGTCGCCTTGCAGCGCGACAACCTGGAGATGGGCAATATTGCGCCGCAGGATATTTCCAAGCAAATCCCGGCCTGGTCGATCCTGACCTCGGCGTATCTCTTCCGCGACGCCAACCACCTGAACTCGTTCTTCGCCAGCGACCTGGGGGCGCAGATGAAGAAGATGGTCGAGGACGAGGTCAAGGTGAAAATCCTCGGGCCGACGTTCTTCGGCACCCGGCAGGTGGGCCTCAAGGCGAAGAAGAGGATCGCCACGCCTGCGGACATGGCCGGCATCAAGCTCAGGATGCCCCCCGGCGACGCGTGGCAGCTCCTCGGCCGCTCGATCGGCGCGAATCCCACGCCGATGGCTTACGCGGAGGTCTACACGGGTCTTCAGACCGGAGCGATCGACGGCCAGGACAACCCGCTCCCCAACGTGCAGAACATGAAGTTCTACGAGGTGATGTCGCAGATCGTACTGACCTCGCATCTCGTCGGTTTCGACCTGCTCGCCGTGAACCTGAAAACCTGGCAAGCCATGTCGCCCGCCAGGCAAAAGGTCTTCCAGGCCGCGGCCGACAGGGCGATCGCCTGGAGCGCGGCGGAGCATCTGAAGCGTGAAGCAGAACTGGCCGACAGCTTCAGGAAGCAGGGCCTCGAGATCTACACCCCGGATGTCAAGGCCTTCCGCGAGTATGCGCAGAGGATATACGTGAGTTCGGACCAGGCGAAGGACTGGCCGAAAGGGATGCTCGAGAAAATCAACGCTCTGAAGTAACTCCCGCATGTCCGCCGGGCGCGCCCGCGACCGGCGGCATGCATGGAGTTTATTGGTCTTGGGCAGGGAAGATGAAGCAGCCGTTCATTCGGAAAGCCTCGGCCTGGCTGCGGCGCCGTGCGGAGAATATCGCGGCCGGCCTGCTCGCGGTCATGTTCGTCGCATTCATCGTGCAGATCGTTTTCCGGTATTTTTTCAACTTCCCGATCGGCTGGACATCCGAGTTGAGCGTCATCACCTGGCTGTGGCTGGTGCTCTGGGGCGCAGCCTTCGTCGTGAAGGAAAGCGAGGAAATCCGCCTCGACCTCATCTATGGGGCGGCCGGCCGCCACACGCGCCGCGTCATGGGAATCATCACCGGGGTCTCGATCGTGGCCTTGTATGCCGCCTCGCTCCCAGCAACGGTCAAATACGTCAGTTTCATGAAAGTTGAATCAACGTCCTATCTGAAGATCCGCTTCGACTGGCTGTTCTCGATCTATGTGTTCTTCATCGTTGCAGTCATTGTCCGTTACCTCTGGATCCTTTCGCACCTGCTGCGCGGCAAGGATCCAGAACCCCTCGATTTGACCAAAGCGAGCTCCGGCCTGTGAATCCCACCAGCCCCTTCTCGCTCGCAGTCATGGCGATCGTCGCTCTCACCCTGCTCGGGTTGCCGATCGGGCACTCGATGATCGGCGGATCGATTCTTTATCTTTTCATGACCGGCCTCGATATCGGAACCGCCGCCGAGCAGCTTTCTAACGGCATGTACAACAGCTTCGTGCTGCTGGCCATTCCGCTGTTCATCCTTGCCGCCGAGTTCATGACCATCGGCAGCATCACCGAACGGCTGCTGAGCTTCTGCAACGCGTTCGTCGGACGCTTCCGCGGCGGTCTCGCTCACGTCAACGTCGTGCAAAGCATCATCTTCGCCGGAATGTCGGGCTCGGCTCTAGCCGACGCGGCGAGCAGCGGCAAGCTGATGCAGAAAATGATGACGCAGGACGGCAAATACACGGCGAGCTTCGCCGCCGCCCTGACCGCGGCTTCTTCGGTCATTGGGCCCATCATCCCGCCCTCGATCCCGATGGTGATCTACGCGCTGGTTTCGGACACATCCATCGGCTACCTGTTCCTCGGCGGCGTGATCCCGGGTCTGCTCATTGGCATCGCGCAGATGCTCTATGTCTCGTTCGTCGCCAAGCGTAGAAATTTCCCGGTCGAGAAAGCCGTCCCGCTGCGCGACATCCCGCGCATCGCTTGGGACGCCTTCCCGGCGTTGATGATGCCGGTGATTCTTTTCGGCTGCCTATACAGCGGGATCACCACGCCCACGGAAGCGGCCGCTCTCGCCGCCTTCTATGCGCTGCTGGTGTCCGCGTTTCTCTATCGCGCCGTCACCTGGCGCGGCGTCTACAACTCGCTGCTGAATAGCGCGCGCGTCACGATATCGATCGGCATACTGATCGCCGCCGCGATGGTCTTCAACTACGTTATTACGATCGAGAACGTTCCCAGGACGCTCGCCATCATGATGCAGGGGTACGCTCTCTCGCCGTTTACCTTTCTCCTGCTAGCGAACGTCATCCTCATGGTCCTCGGCTGCTTCCTGGAAGGAACCACGATTCTGCTGATCATCATTCCGGTTCTCCTCCCCACGGCGCAGGCGCTGGGCATCGACCCGGTGCATTTCGGGGTGGTCGCGGTCGTCAACATCATGATCGGCCTGATCACCCCGCCTTACGGCCTGCTGCTTTTCATGATGGTCAAGATCGCGGAGGTATCCCTCACGGACCTCGTACGCGAGGTGATGCCATTTCTCGGCGCCATGATCGGCGCACTTGCGCTGATTACCTTCATACCGGGGCTCGTGCTCTTTCTGCCTCGGCTCATGGGCTACCACGGCTGAGAGCCCGCGATCAAGGAGCAATGGAAATGACCAAGCCAATTTACGTGCTCAACGGGCCGAACTTGAACCGGCTCGGCAAGAGAGAACCGGAGATCTACGGCACGACGACGCTCGCCGAGGTCGAAGTAATGTGCCGCGAAGCCGCGGGAGGCCGCCCAGTCGAGTTTCGACAGTCGAACGCCGAACACCAGATCATCGACTGGATTCACGAGGCGATCGACCGCGGTGCAGGCATTGTCATCAATCCGGCCGGCCTCACCTTCAGATCGATCCCCATCCTCGACGCGCTGAAGATGTTCCCGGGGCCGGTTTTCGAACTGCATATCACCAACGTCCATCGCCGCGAGTCGATCTACCATGACTCACTGGTTTCCAAGGTTGCGGCGGCGGTCCTCATGGGATTGGGGCCTGACGGGTATCCAACCGCGGTGGCAGCGATGGTGCGTTTGCTCGACGCGAACGCCGCAAGGGCCGGACGAACTTGAAGATGTCCGACGCCAGTGTTTCAGCCAGGGCACGTTCGATCCTCTGCGGGCTCATCGGAGCCGGCATTCAGCGCTCACTGTCGCCTGCGCTGCAGGAGGAGGAGGCGCGCCACCACGGCCTGCGCCTGCACTACCAACTGATCGACCTCGATACCGTCGGAGCCGGTGTCGAGGCCTTGTCCACGCTGATCACTGCGGCGCGCATCATGGGATTTGGCGGCCTGAACATCACTTATCCGTGCAAGCAGTCGGTCATCCCGCTCCTGGATGCGCTGTCTGAAGAAGCACGCGCGATCGGTGCGGTCAATACGGTGGTGTGTGAAGGGAGCCGTCTCGTCGGGCACAACACCGACGGGTCGGGCTGGAGCTGGGGCTTCCAGCGCGCTTTGCCGCAGGCCGACCTTTCGCGTGTCGTGCTGCTCGGCGCGGGCGGTGCGGGTTCGGCGTGCGCCGATGCGGTACTGCGTCTTGGTGCGGTGCGTCTCGTCATAGTCGACAAGGAGGCGTCGCGCGCGGCTGCGCTGGCAGAGCGTCTGAACGATCACTTCGATGGCGGTCGCGCCACCGCGACCGCAGAAGTGACGGCGGCGCTCGATGGCGCTACCGGCCTCATCCAAGCCACGCCCGTGGGTATGGCGAAAATGCCCGGAACACCGCTGGACGAGGCGCTGCTTCGGCCGGCCATGTGGATCTCGGAGATCGTCTATGTGCCGCTGGAGACGCCGCTGCTGAAGGCCGCGCGGCGGATCGGCTGCGCCACGGCCGACGGCGGCCATATGAACGTCGGCCAGGCCGCCGGCGGCTTCAAACTGTTTACCGGCCTCGACGCCGACGTGGCTCGAATGGACGCGCATTTCCGGCAGCTCGTTGAATAGAAGTTCCTGACACTGGAGGAAGATCATGCAAAGTGCATCGTTTACTGTTTCAGCGGCGGTTTTTTCCATACTCCTGTCGATACCCCCGGTGGCGGCCTTCGCCGCGGATCGCCTCCCGTCGGGCGCCACATACAAGGACGTATTGGTGGCGACGGTTCAGGACGCTGGAAAACCTTACGCTTTGAGAGTGAACATCTATCTGCCCAAAGGTCCGGCGACAGCGCCCGTGCCGCTCGTGCTCTTCCTTCACGGGAACGGCGGCAAATACAATTTCGCCAACGGGTCGCGCTCGTACGAGTTTTCGATCGCGCTGACCGATCGAGGTATCGCGGTTGCGACGATCGACTATCGTCCGGATGAAGCATTGCCCGGCGAAATTCACGATGTGAAGGCCTATGTCCGCTGGTTCCGAGCGAAGGCGAAGGACTATAACATCGACCCCAACCGGATCGGCGTCTGGGGAACTTCACGGGGCGGGCATTTGGCCGCCCTTTTGGCGGCCACTGGAGACGTGAAGGAGCTTGAAGGCAACGTAGGCGGAAACCTGGAGCAGTCGAGCCGCATACAGTGCGCGGTTCTTTACTACGCTGCGATCGATTTGCTCACTGCGGGATCCGATCTCGTCAACCGTTTTCCGGAAAGAGCAAAGGTCCAGGATGCGGCAGGCGAGCTGACGGCGCAACTGCTGGGCGTCAAGGACTCGCGCGGGATGGCGCTCGTGAGAGAGGTTGCCGCGAGGAACGACAAGACCGACCTCAACTGGAAGCACGTCGAGCTTGCCCAGCTCAGCAACCCGGTGAACTACGTGACGAAGGATGACCCTCCGATCCTGCTCGCCCACAGCGCCATCGACGGCGTCGTTGCCGTCGAGCAGAGTGAAAAGCTCTACAGGAAATATCTGGAAAACGGCCTCGATGCCAGTTTGTATGTCTGGACAAGGGGTGCGCACGGTGCCGTGGGCGCCGATATCGAAGCTGCAACCTCCGAATGGCTTGTCAGGAAGCTGC
The DNA here is from genome assembly GCA_016195915.1 of Betaproteobacteria bacterium. Taxonomy (GTDB): domain Bacteria; phylum Pseudomonadota; class Gammaproteobacteria; order Burkholderiales; family SG8-39; genus JADGRQ01. Next base: position 9,179 of record JACPYS010000020.1, read on the forward strand.
TGGTCGAACTGGCACCGAAGAAATAGCAGTACGAATCGTCAAAGGAAACGATCGGCAATTCAATTTTCAAATCCGCGGCAGGCCGACCCCAATTCAACTTGATGGTTTACCTATTCTCGTTACGGGGGAACCCTGGTTCCCCCGTTCCGATCTCTGTTCCGCATAAAGCTGGCGGAACGTCTTTCTCTCGGGCGCTGGAATATCGCGCCCCAGCGTCCAGCCCGGATCGAAGGGAATCCTGCGGATCACCCCGGTGGAACTGCTCAGCATGCGCAGGACGCGCACGGCGAGCTTCGTGCCCAGTGCGTAGAGCCAGGGACGCGTCGCAGCAAACGCCCAGAGGCGGATCGCCGCACGCTCGGTGCGCGGACGCAGGCGCTGCTCGACCTGCTTCTCGCGCAGCTTTCGCAGCAGCCCGGGCAACGGGATCTTTACCGGACAGGCGACGTGGCAGGCGCCGCACAGCGTCGCGGCCTGCGGCAGGTCGAGCGCATTCTCCAGACCGTTGAACATCGGCGTCAGCACCGAGCCCATCGGCCCCGGATACACCCAGCCGTAGGCATGCCCGCCCACGGTTTGGTACACGGGACAGTGGTTCATGCACGCACCGCAACGGATGCAGCGAAGCATCTCCTGCATCTCGCCGCCCAGAAAATCCGTGCGGCCGTTGTCCACCAGCACGAAGACCATGTGCTCCGGCCCTTCGCGGTCGTTGGCGCCGCGCGGACCGGTGAGGACCGAAACGTAATTCGAGATCGCCTGGCCCGTGGCCGAGCGGGGCAGGAGCCGGTTCAACAGCGACAGGTCTTCCAGCGTCGGGATCACCTTCTCGATGCCGGTGATGGCGATGTGCACCCTGGGCAGGGTGGTCGTCATGCGCCCGTTGCCCTCGTTGGTGACGATCGCCACCGAGCCGGTCTCGGCGATGAGGAAATTGCCGCCCGAGATGCCGAGGTCGGCGCTGAGGAAATGCTCGCGCAGCATGACACGCGCCTCGCGCGTCAGTTCATCGATGTCGGTGAGCCGCGGCTTGCGGTGGTGTTCGGTGAACAGGTCCGAAACCTGCTCTTTATCCTTGTGGATGGCCGGCGCGATGATGTGCGAAGGCGGCTCCTTCGCAAGCTGGATGATGTACTCGCCAAGGTCGGTCTCGACCGGCTGCACGCCGTGCGCCTCGAGCGCATCGTTCAGGCCGGCTTCCTCGGAGACCATCGATTTCGACTTGATCGCCTTCTTCAACCCGTGCTCGCGACAGATGCGCAGGACGTGTTCACGCGCCTCGGCGGTGTCGCCGGCCCAAAGCACCGTCGCACCGCGGCGGAGGGCTTCGGCTTCGAAGCGCAGCAGCCACACGTCGAGGTTCGCCAGTCCGCGATCGCGCAGCTTCGCGCCTTCATCGCGCAGCCGCTCGAACAGGTCCACTCCGAACGCCGCGCGCGCCTGGGTGCGCTTTTCGACGAAACCCGAGCCGAAGCGCTTCATGACGCTCTGCAGTTTCGCATCGGCAAGCGCGCTGCCCGCGCGCTGCTTGAAATGCATCGATTGGATCTGCAAGGCTATTTCTCGTAGCTGAGGACTTCGGCGATGTGCAGCACGCGCGTCGTGTTGTCGCCGCGCCGGCGCAACCGACCTTCGATGTTGAGCATGCACCCGAGGTCGCCCAGCACCACCACATCGGCGCCGGTGGCGAGAATGTGCTCGCACTTCGCGTCGGCCATCGCGGCGGAGACCTCGCCGAACTTGACCGAGAACGTGCCGCCGAAGCCGCAGCAGGTCTCACAGCCGTTCATTTCCTTCAGCCTGACGCCGGGGAGCTTCGCGAGCAGCCTGCGCGGCTGTTGCTTGACGCCCAGTTCGCGCAGGCCGGAACAGGAATCGTGGTAGGTCACGGTGCCGGTGAATCGGCTGGGCGGGGAGTCGAGCTTCACGACATTGGTGAGAAAATCGGTGAGTTCCCAGGTGCGAGCGGCGAGGCGCTCCGCGCGCTCGAGCCAGGCGCCTTCTCCGGGAAACAGGTCCGGATAGTGCGTCTTCACCATGCCTGCGCACGAGCCCGAGGGTGCAACCACGAAATCGCAGCCTTCGAACTCATCGATCAGCTTCTCGGCCAGCGCACGCGCCGAGGCGCGGTCGCCGGAGTTCCAGCCGGGCTGGCCGCAGCAGGTCTGCGCCGCGGGAACCACCACTTCGCAACCGGCAGATTCGAGCAGCTTGAGCGCCGAGAAACCGATGCGCGGGCGCATCATGTCGACCAGGCAGGTGACGAGCAATCCAACGCGCATGGTGTGATTTTCTTTTTTGTCACCGGGAAGAATAACACGCGGGCTTCTCGCGGCGTTTCACATCATGAGATAGAATCCGCACTCGCCGTGCCGAACCGAACTCCGAGCCGCGTGCCCGCCCGCAAGGAACAAGCCAAGAGCCCGATCCAGGTGATCGGGCGGATGATGAGACTGCTCGACCTGCTCGCGGAGCATCCAGAGCCGCTCGGACTCAAGCAGATCGCCCAGTACACGGGGCTGCACCCCTCCACTGCGCACCGCATCCTGAACGCGATGGCCGCGGACCGCATGGTGGATCGCGTCGAACCCGGCAGCTACCGCCTCGGCATGCGGCTGCTCGAGTTGGGCAACCTGGTGAAATCGCGCATCAGCGTGCGCGAGCTGGCGCTGCCGGCGATGCGAGAGCTGCACGCGCAGACGGGCGAAACCGTAAACCTCTCGGTACGCCACGACGACGAGATCGTGTACGTCGAGCGCACCTCGTCAGGCCGCTCGGCCATGCGCGTGGTGCACGTGGTGGGCGCACGCGCGGCGCTGCACATCACCTCGGCTGGCAAGCTGTTCCTGCTCGAGGAAGGATTCGCGAAAGTGCGCGAGTACGCGAAGCGCACCGGCCTGGTGCCGCATACGAAAAATTCCATCGCCAGCGTCACGCTGCTCGAGCGCGACCTCGCGCGCATCCAGCGCCAGGGCTGGGCCACCGACAACGAAGAGACGGAACTCGGCGTGCGCTGCGTCGCAGCGGCGATCCGCGACGATGGCGGGCACCTTATCGCGGCGCTGTCGCTGTCGACCCCCACCGAGCGCATGAAGCCGCACTGGGGACCGCTCGTCAAGGCGGCCGCCGACAAGATTTCCCACGCCATCGGCCATGTGCCGGGCGTGCGAATAGGAACGCATTAGCTCGACAGGAGCCCGTGCAGGCTGAACAGGCCTTTCGAATCGAACCACACTTCGCGCGCGGCGAACCCCGCCTCCTCGGCCAGCGCGCGAAATTCCGCGACCGAGTACTTGCAGGAATTCTCGGTATGGATCGACTCACCGGCGTCGAACGAGAAACGATGACGGCCGACCCGGACCGTCTGACGCTCCGGGCTCACCAGGTGCATCTCGATCCGGCCCGCGTGCGGGTCATAGAACGCATAGTGCGAAAACCTCGACAGCTCGAAGTCTCCGCCGAGTTCGCGGTTGATGCGCTTCAGAAGATTGAGATTGAACGCTGCGGTTACGCCTTGTGAATCGTTGTACGCAGCGTGCAGGACATTGGCGTCCTTTTTAAGGTCCACCCCCACCAGCATGGCCCCGTCAGGCCCGACCAGTCCGCGCGTCATGCGCAGAAATGCCAGGGCCTCTTCCGGCGTCAGGTTGCCGATGGTAGAGCCCGGAAAATAGACGATCTTTCTTCCGCGCCTGCCGTCGAACCTGGGCAGCGTGAGCGGCCGCGCAAAATCCCCGACCACCGCCTGGACGTTGAGCGAGGGAAACGCGCCGGCCAGCGCGTGCACCGCGAGCGTCAATGCCGCCTCGGAAATATCGATCGGCACGTACACCGCGGGCCGCAGGCGCTCGATCAGAATGCGCGTCTTGCTGCTCGCGCCGCTGCCGAATTCGATCAACTCGACGTTCGTTCCGGCAAACGCCGCGATGGCCTCGATGTGAGCGCGCGTAAGCTCGGTCTCGGCGCGCGTCGGGTAGTATTCCGGCAGCTCGCAGATACGCTCGAACAGTTCGGAGCCCGCCGCGTCGTAGAAGTATTTCGGCGGCAGTTGCTTTCGCGCGAGCGAGAGCCCCGCAACCACGTCTTCGAGGAGATTGTCCGGCGGGACGGATGCCCCGTGGAAGCTGACGGTGCCGATCACCTGGGAAACTTTATCCCTGGTGGCCTCTCGCGAGGTTGGTCTCCAGCCACTTGCGGATGCGGTTGGCATCGGCGGCACGCGAGTACTTGCCCCAGGAATCGAGCAGCACCACCACCAGGTCCTTGCCCGCAACGCGCGCGCGCATCACCAGGCAGCGGCCGGCCTCGCTGATGTAGCCGGTCTTGGACAGGCCGATGTTCCAGCGGGCGCTGCGCACCAGGCCATTGGTGTTGCGGAATTCGAGCGGACGGCCGAACACCTGGACCTGCGCCGATTCGAGTGTCGAGTATTCGCGGATCAACGGTTGCGCGTAGGCCGCGACCACGAGCCGTCCGAGGTCCTGCGCGCTGGAGACATTCGCGCTGGAAAGTCCCGTCGAATCGACGAAGCGCGAATCGGCCATGCCGAGCGATCTTGCCTTCTCGTTCATCGCCGCGACGAACACTTCGAAGCCTCCGGGGAAAGTGCGCGCGAGGGAAGCCGCCGCGCGGTTTTCCGAGGACATCAAGGCGAGCATCAGCAATTCGCTGCGCGTCAGGACGGCGCCGTTGCGCAAGCGCGAACGCGTGCCTTTCACGAGGTCCTGGTCCTCCCCGCTGATCGCCACGCGTGCATCCATGTCGACGCCGCGATCGAGCAGGACCAGCGCCGTCATCAATTTGGTGATCGATGCGATCGGCAGCACCGCGTCGACGTTCTTCGCCAGCAGGGTCTCGCCGCTGGTCGCATCCTGCACCAGCGCGACCGAAGAACGCAGAATCAGCTTCTCCGGGTGGGCCGGATTGAGCGATTCCAGGGAGTCGGCTGCGTGTTGTTTCTTGTTTCTCGGTTCGGCCTGCGCAAAGCCGAAACTGAGGGCGAGGACGGCGACCAGTGCGCAAAGCGCTACGATTTTCTCGAGGCGGTGCAACTGCCGCTGTGGTGTTTCCATGCCCTCGACGCCTCCCGCATTTTTGCGAGTGTAACGCAGTCATAAACAAAAAATCAACAAATATAGTCACCTGCAGGACATACTTCATGCGCCCTCAAGGTCTGCACACGTTATTTCACGCCGCAACCCGGCGCGACGCCTGCGCGGCATTCTGCTCTTCCTGCTGCTGAAGCGCCCACATTTGCGCGTAGAGCCCGCCTGCTTCGAGCAGGCTGCGGTGGGCGCCCCGCTCGACGATGCGCCCCTTGTCGAGGACCAGGATCTCGTCGGCATCCATGACCGTAGAAAGGCGGTGCGCTATGACCAGCGTGGTGCGCCCCTGTGAAATGCGCTCGAGTTCGGCCTGGATCGCCTTTTCGGACTTGGAATCGAGCGCCGAGGTCGCCTCGTCGAAAATCAGGATGCGCGGATTCTTCAGGATGGCGCGCGCAATCGCGACGCGCTGCTTCTCCCCGCCGGAGAGTTTGAGCCCCCGCTCGCCCACCATCGTTTCGTATTGCGCGGGCAGGCTCATGACGAAATCGTGAATGTGCGCCGCACGCGCCGCCGCCACCACTTCTTCGTCGCTCGCCTCGTGGCGCCCATAGCGTACGTTGTAGAGGATGGTGTCGTTGAACAGCACCGTGTCCTGGGGCACGATGCCGATCGCGGCGCGCTGGGATTTCTGCGTCACGTCGCGGATATCGACCCCGTTGACCAGGATCGCGCCTCCGGTTGCGTCGTAGAAACGGAACAGCAGCCGGGCGAGCGTGGACTTGCCCGACCCCGATTGGCCAACCACCGCCACGCGCCGGCCGGCGGGAATGGTAAAGCGCACCCCGTGCAGGATCTCGCGGGCGGGTTCGTAACGAAACGACACATCGCGGAATTCGACCGTCGCGGGGCCCGGCGGCAGCTCGGGCGCGCCCGGCTGGTCTGCCACCTCGAGGTTCTCGCCCAGCAACGTGAACATGCGCTCCATGTCTGCGAGCGACTGCTTTATTTCGCGGTACACCATGCCGAGGAAATTGAGCGGGATATAGAGCTGGATGAGCAGCGCGTTCACCAGCACCAGGTCTCCCAGCGTGAACACCCGGGTCGCGACCCCCTCCGCGGCGAGGAACATGAGCGCGGTGAGCGCGCATGCGATGATCAGGCTCTGGCCGACGTTGAGCAGCCCGAGCGAGGCTTCGTTCTTCACTGCCGCAGCCTCGTACTTCTGCAGGTTCTCGTCGTAGCGCCGTGCTTCGAACGGCTCGTTGCCGAAGTACTTCACCGTCTCGTAGTTGAGCAGGCTGTCGATCGCGCGGGTGTTGGCCTTTGAATCGAGGTCATTCGCCTGGCGGCGGATCTCGATGCGCCACTCGCTCACCAGGAAGGTAAATGTGATGTAGACCGCGACCGCGCTGAAAGTCACCGCGGCGAAGCGCCAGTCGAACTTTGCCAGCAGCACCGCCGCCACCAGGGCGAACTCGAGGATCACCGGCACGATCGAAAAGATCAGGAACGACAACAGGGTCGAGATGCCGCGCGTGCCGCGCTCGATATCGCGCGTCATCCCCCCGGTCTGGCGGTCCAGGTGGAACCGCATCGACAGGCTGTGCAGGTGGCGGAACACACCGAGCGCCACCCGCCGGATCGCACGCTGCGTGACGCGCACGAACAGCACGTCGCGCACCTCGGCGAACATCGTCGAGGAAAACCGCAGCAGACCATAGGCGGCGAGCAGCGCCGCGGGAACCGCCAGCAGCGCCTTGGTCGGGTCGAGGCTGTCTACGATCTCTTTCATCAGCAGCGGCACGCCGACGTTGGCCAGCTTGGCCGCAACCAGGAAAACCAGCGCGAGGGCGACGCGACCCCGGTATTCCCACAGGTACGGAAGGAGCTGGCCGATGACGCGCCATTCGCGCCCCGGCACGCGCGCGCCTTGCGCGGCCGGCGCAGGCTCGATCCGCCTGGCGCGCGAATGGCTCAAGGCTTCACCTCGGCCAACCTTCCGTCGGAGCCCAGACGCAGCAGCACCGGCGTTTTCGCGCCCGCGGCGTCCGCCTGGAGCGTGAACACGCCGTTGGCAAACGACAGTTTCTCGAAATCGATCTGGCGTCCGCCCCGGCTGCCGACCAGGGTGAAATCGAGCAATCTGTAGCCTGAAGGGCGCAGCCGCTGCCCGGCGGGAACGAGCGGTTCGGTGCGAAATACGGCAAAGAAAAGATCGTGGCGGTTGCTCGCTCCGAGTCCTTCGATGGCGAAGAACACCGCCGGATCAGGCACCCCATCACCGTCCACGTCGACGAAGTGGTAGCGGCGCGCGGTTCGGAACTCTCGGGCGTGCGCTCCGGACATCAGTTCGGCCACGCGGTCGGCCTGGCCTTCGAGCAGGATCGGTAACCCGGCGCCATCGCTTGCCTGCGCGCGCGCATCGACGCAAACCGAAAGCAAGGCAAGCAGAAGAAGTTTTTTCACCGCTCGATTATCGCCTACCGGGCAACACTGCCGCGGATGCCCGCCGGGCGCTTGACTTCGGCAGCATGGGAACGATATCATTCAAACGTTCGTTTGAATCAGGTGCCGCCATGACGCTCCGTGCCGTAAAGCCCCCCCACGAAACCCGCACGCGCATCCTCGATGCCGCCGAAGACCTGTTCATGCAGCACGGGTTCGAAGCGACTTCGATGCGCATGCTCACGGCGAAAGCCGGGGTCAACCTCGCAGCGGTCAACTACCACTTCGGCTCCAAGGATGCGTTGATCGAAGCAGTGTTCCGTCGCCGGCTGGACCCGATGAACGCCGAGCGTCTCGCGGAACTCGACCGGCTCGAAACCGAAGCGAACGGCAAGCCGCTCCCGCCCGAGGCGATCATCCGCGCGTTCATCCGTACCAGCCTGAAGATGGTCGGGGACACGCGTTCAGGGGGACGTACATTCGTGCGCCTGCTGGGCCGCACCTACACCGAACCGTCGAAACCGATTCGCGCGCTCATCGGGCAGCTGTATTGCCAGACGATCGAGCGCTTCAAGGCCGCGTTCACGCGCGCCTTGCCGCAATTGCCGCGCGAGGAACTGTTCTGGCGCATGCATTTCATGTTCGGCACGCTGTCCTACACGCTTGCCGCGACAGACACGGTCCAGATGATCGCCGGCACCAAGCCGGAAGACCGGCACGACGCGCGCGCCCTCGAGGAGCGTCTGGTGGGCTTTCTCTGCGCCGGCCTGCACGCACCGCGCGCCGAAAACACCAGCGTCAAGAAAGCAGCCTAGACTTCGCCCCGCTGCAACGGAGGTTTCCATGCTTGCATTTGCACTCGTTTGCGTCGCCGCGTTTCTCGTGTTCGGATTCCTCGGCGCCCCGCTCATTGCCTGGACAATTGCGATCGCTGCGGTGCTCGCCTGGCTCGCGCAATTCGCCGCTTTCAGCGCTGCGGCCGACGCATCGCTCGCCATCGCCTTTGCCGTTGCAGCGCTGATTGCGAACATTCCGGCGCTGCGCAGGCGAGCGTTGAGCGACGCGGTGCTCGGCATGTTCCGCCGCATCCTTCCGGACATGTCGCAGACCGAGCGAGAGGCGATCGACGCAGGGACCGTATGGTGGGACGGCGAGCTTTTCTCCGGCAAGCCCGACTGGAACAAGCTCCTCGCGATCCCCGCGCCGAAGCTCTCTGCGGAGGAACAGGCCTTCCTCGACGGCCCGGTGGACCGGGTCTGCGCGATGGTCAACGACTGGGAAGTGACACACGAGCGCTACGACCTGTCCGAACCAGTGTGGCAGTTCCTGAAGGACAAGGGTTTCTTCGGCATGATCATCCCGAGAAAGTACGGCGGCCTCGGTTTCTCGGCGCTCGCGCATTCCGCGGTGGTGATGAAACTCTCGACGCGCTCGAACGCGCTCGCGGTCACCGTGATGGTGCCCAACTCGCTCGGACCGGCCGAGCTTCTGCTGCATTACGGCACCGACGAGCAGAAGGACCACTACCTGCCGCGCCTGGCCAGAGGCCAGGAAATTCCGTGCTTCGCGCTCACTTCGCCCGAGGCCGGTTCCGACGCCGCGTCGATCCCGGACTACGGCGTGGTGTGCAAGGGGCTCTGGCAGGGCAAGGAAGTGCTGGGCATGCGCCTGACCTGGGACAAGCGCTATATCACGCTGGGACCCGTGGCCACGCTGCTGGGACTCGCGTTTCGCCTCTACGACCCGGATAAACTCCTCGGCGCGCACGGTGAAGGGCGTGAAGACCTGGGCATTACCTGCGCGCTGATCCCGGCAAGTACGCCCGGTGTGAACATCGGCCGCCGGCACCTGCCGCTCAACGCGGTGTTTCAGAACGGCCCGAACTGGGGCAAGGACGTGTTCGTGCCGATCGACTGGATCATCGGCGGCACCGAGTACGCCGGCAAGGGCTGGATGATGCTGATGAACTGCCTCGCCGCCGGCCGCTCGATTTCGCTGCCGAGTTCCTCGGTGGGCGGCGCGAAAGGGCTCGCGCGCTACACTGGCGCGTACGCGCGCGTCAGGACCCAATTCAAGACCGCCATCGGCCGGCTAGAAGGCGTAGAGGAAGCGCTGGGGCGCATCGCAGCGAACGCCTACATGATGGAAGCGACGCGCGTGATGACCGCGGGCGCGGTCGATCTGGGCGAAAGACCCTCGGTGATCTCTGCGATCGCCAAGTACCACATGACCGAGCGCGTGCGCAAGGTGGTGGACGACGCGATGGACATCCACGCCGGCAAGGGCATCTGCCTCGGACCGAACAACTGGGTCGGCCGCGGCTACCAGGTGATCCCTGTCGGAATCACCGTGGAGGGCGCGAATATCCTGACGCGCAGCCTGATCATCTTCGGCCAGGGCGCCATCCGCTGCCACCCCTACGTCCTGCGCGAAATGCGCGCCGCGAAGGACCCCGACCACGCGCTTGCATCGGTCGAATTCGACGACGCATTCACCTCGCACGTCGGCCACACCCTCGCAAACGGCGTACGCGCCTTCGTGCACGGCCTCACCGGCGCGCGCTTCGCTCCCGCACCAGCCGGCGCGGCGCCCGAGACCGCGCGCTACTACCAGCGCGCGGCGCAACTCTCGGCCGCATTCGCGCTCCTCGCAGACATGTCCATGCTCGCCATGGGCGGCGCGCTGAAGAGAAAGGAAAAGATTTCGGCGCGCCTCGGCGACGTGCTTTCGATGATGTACCTCATATCGGCCACGTTGAAACGCTACGAAGACGAGGGACGCATCCGCGACGACCTGCCGCTCCTGCACTGGTCGGTACGCGACGCGCTGTGGCAGGCGCAGCAGGCGATCGACGCCATCTACGCGAACTTTCCGGTGCCCGCGCTGCGCTCCGTATTGCGCTGGATAGTGTTCCCGCTCGGCACGCCGTTCCGCCCGTCCAAGGACAGGCACAACCACCGTTGCGCGAGACTCGCGCTCGAGCCCGGTGCCGCCCGCGACCGGCTTACCGCCGGCATGTACCTGCCCAAGGGCGAGGAAGACGCGACCGGCGTGCTCGAGGCGGCGTTCACGGCGACCGTCGCCTGCGAACCCATCGAGAAGAAGCTGCGCGAAGCGCTCAAGCGCCGCGACCTGGTACCTCGCTCCGGCGTCGACACCGCCGCCGTCGCGCGAGACAAGGGCGTGATCACGCCCGAAGAACACGCCCTGTGGCAAAACAAGGAGCGGCTGCGCAAGCAAGTGATCAAGGTCGACGATTTCCCGCAGGATTTCGCGCGCGCGGAGATCATGCAGAAGCTCTCACTTGAGAAACCGGTCGCCAAGGCGGCCTAGCCCGGAGATCGAGATGCCGAGTCCGATTGCGAAACCCGTCTACGTCGTCGATGGCACGCGCACGCCGTTCCTCAAGGCAAAGAATCGTCCAGGGCCGTTTTCGGCGGGCGACCTCGCCACCCAGGCGGGGCGCACGCTCCTCATGCGCCAGTCCTTCGCGCCGACCGACCTCGATGAGGTGATTCTCGGCTGCGCCTCGCCTTCACCCGACGAGGTGAACGTAGGGCGTGTGGTCGCGCTGAGAATGGGATGCGGGCACAAGGTGCCGGGGTGGACGGTGATGAGGAATTGCGCCTCGGGCATGCAGGCGCTCGATTCGGGCATGAACAACATCATCGCCGGGCGTTCGCACCTGGTGCTTGCCGGCGGCGTGGATGCGCTCTCGCGCGCGCCGCTGCTGCTCTCGGATGCGATGGTGCTGTGGCTCTCGGGCTGGTATGCGACGAAATCGCTCGGCCAGAAGGCCGCCGCGCTCGGCAAGCTCAAGCTCGGCTACCTCGCGCCGGTGATCGGCATCATGAAGGGCCTCACCGACCCGATGGTCGGATTGCTGATGGGCCAGACCGCGGAAAACATCGCGCATCGTTTCGGCATCGACCGCGACATGATGGATGCCTACTCGGTGCGCAGCCACCAGCGCGTGGTCGCCGCGCAGGATGCCGGCCGGCTTGCACCCGGCGGCGGCGAACTGGAAGCCGTATACGACCGCGACGGCAACGCGTATTCGCTCGACGACGGCGTGCGGCGCGATTCCTCGATGGAAAGCCTCGCCAAGCTGAAGCCGTTCTTCGACCGCAAGTACGGTAACGTCACGCCCGGCAACAGCTCGCAGATCACCGACGGGGCTGCGTGGCTGATCCTCGCGGACCAAGAAGCCGTCAAACGCCACGACCTGAAGCCGATCGGACGCATCCTCGATTCCGAGTGGGCGGGGCTCGACCCGGCGCAGATGGGACTGGGTCCGGTGCACGCCTCGACGCCGATCCTCAAGAGAAACGGCATGCAGCTCAACGATCCCGACGTGTGGGAGATCAACGAGGCATTTGCCGCCCAGGTGCTCGGCTGCCTTGCCGCCTGGAAGGACGAAAAGTACTGCAAGGAGCAGCTCGGTCTCGAAGGCGCGATGGGCGAGCTCGACCAGGCGAAGTTGAACGCCGATGGCGGAGCGGTCGCGCTCGGCCACCCGGTGGGCGCGTCGGGCGCGAGGATCGTGCTGCACGTGCTGAAGGCGCTCAAGAGGAGCGGCGGAAAGAAAGGCCTGGCTTCGATCTGCATCGGCGGCGGGTTGGGCGGTGCAATGCTCCTCGAATCGCTCTGAAGGACGGCAAATGAAACACTGGCGGCACGAAAAGGATGCGCAGGGACTGGTCTGGCTCACGTTCGACCGCGCGGGCGAGTCGACCAACACGTTCTCGAAGGAGGCGATCGCGGAGCTGTCCCAGGCGCTCGACGAAATAGCCAAGCTCTCGCCCAAGGGCATGATCGTGCGCTCGGCGAAGAGCGCGTTCGCCGCGGGCGCTGATGTCGAGGAGTTCACGCGCTTTGCCTCGCCCGAGGAAGCACTTGCTTTCGTGCGCTCCGGCTGGGACGTGCTGCAGAAACTGCGCGACCTGCCCTTCCCGAGCACCGCGATGGTCAACGGCTTTTGCATGGGCGGCGGCCTGGAGCTCGCGCTCGCCTGCCGCCACATCGTCGCGCTCGACGATCCAGCGACGCGCTTTGCGTTCCCGGAAGTGATGCTCGGCATCGCACCGGTCTGGCACGGCGTGCAGTGGCTGCCGAAAAAGATCGGGCCGGTCGCGGCCATGGACATGCTGCTCACGGGCAAGACGATCGATGCGCAGCGCGCCAAGCGCATGCGGCTGGCCGACCAGTGCGTTCCGTTGCGCATCCTGGAGAACACCGCGCGCATGGTGACGCTCGAAGCACCCGCGCCGAAACCGCTGCCGCTGATGCAGCGGCTGATGCTCGGACCGTTGCGCGGAATGGTCGTCTCGCAGGCGAAAAAACAGGTGGCGCGCCGCGCGAAGCGCGAACACTACCCGGCGCCCTACGCGATTCTCGAGCTGTGGCAGAAGTACGACGGCGATCCGTTCGCGGTACCCTCGGGCGAACCCTGCTCGATCAACGCGCTGTTCGATCATCCGACGACGCGCAGCCTGATCCGCATCTTCTTCCTGCAGGAAAAAATGAAATCGCTCGGCAAGGGCGGCGCGGAAGCGAAGCACGTGCACGTCGTGGGCGCGGGCGTAATGGGTGGCGACATCGCGGCCATCTGCGCGATGCGCGGCATCACGGTGACGCTGCAGGACACCTCGCCCGAGCGCATCGCCCCGGCAATCCAGCGCGCGGCGAAGCTGTTCGAGCGCCGCCTGCGCGACCCGCGCCGCGTGCGCGACGCGCTGGACCGGATGATTCCCGACGTGAACGGCGAGGGGGCCGCGCGCGCCGACATCATCATCGAGGCGATCTTCGAGAACCTGCCGGCCAAGCGCGAGCTGTTCGCGAAACTGGAAGCGGCGGCCAAGCCCGGCGCGGTGCTCGCGAGCAATACCTCGAGCCTCAAGCTCGCCGACATCTCCGCCGACTTCAAGGACCCGTCGCGCCTCGTGGGCATCCATTTCTTCAACCCGGTGCCGCAGATGATGCTGGTGGAGATCGTCTCGGCGGCCAACACCAATGCCGTGGCCGCGAAGAAAGCCGCTGCGTTCGTGCGCCAGATCGACAAGCTGCCGCTGCCCGTGAAGGATTCGCCCGGGTTCCTCGTCAACCGCGTGCTGGGCCCCTACATGCAGCAGGCCTTCCGCATGCTCGACGAGGGCGTCAAACCCGAGACCATCGATCGCGCGATGGAGGACTTCGGCATGCCGATGGGGCCGGTGGAACTCGCCGACACCGTGGGCCTCGACATCTGCCTGGCCGCGGGCAAAGCGCTTGCCAAGAAGGGGTCCGACGGCGAGCAGCCCGACGCGCCACAAATCCTGCTCAACAAGGTGGCGCTGGGCCACTTGGGGCGCAAGACCAGCCAGGGCATCTACCGCTACGAAAACGGCAAGGCCGTGAAAGGCCAGCCCGACGCTTACGGCAAGGACATGGTCGACGCGCTGGTCGATCCCTACCTGGCAGAGGCCAAGGCCGTCGTGGCCGAGGGTGTCGTGGCCGACGCCGATCTCGCCGACGCGGGCCTGATCTTCGGCACGGGTTTCGCGCCGTTCCGCGGCGGTCCGCTTCACTACGCTGCGCAAAAGAAGTGAAGCGGGCGGTGCCGGAAACGCATCTGCCGAAGGGCAAGGCGCCGATGCTTCGCGTCGTGCCGATGCCGGCCGACGCAAACCACAACGGCGACATCTTCGGCGGCTGGATCATGTCGCAGGTGGACGTCGCGGGCGGCGTGCTCGCCGGGCGCATCGCGCGCGGACGCGTGGCGACGGTGGCGGTGAATTCTTTCGTGTTCAAGCACCCGGTGCAGATCGGCGACCTGCTGAGCCTGTATTCGGAGGTGGTGCGCGTCGGCAATACCTCGGTGACGATCTCGGTCGAGGTGTACGCCGAGCGCAGCCCGCAGGACATCAAGGTGGTGAAGGTGACCGAAGCAACGCTGACCTACGTCGCGATCGACGCCCACGGACGGCCGCGGCCGATTCCGAAATGAGCTGGAGCGGACCGCGATGAAGGAATTGCGGGGCAATGTGTCAGTAGTCACCGGCGGAGCAAGCGGTCTGGGACGCGCCATGGCGCTTGCCTTCGCGCGCGAGGGCATGCACGTCGCGATCGCGGATGTCGATGCAGCGAATCTCGAGCGCGTCGCGGCCGAGCTGCGCGCGACCGGCGTGAAAGCGTTCGCGGCGCGCGTGGACGTCTCGAAGGCCGAACAGGTCGATCGTTTCGCGCAGGACGTTCTCGGAGCGCTGGGCGGTGTGCACGTCGTGTGCAACAACGCGGGCGTCGCCCCGATCGGCGCTGCGTGGGAGAGCACGCTCGCCGATTGGGAGTGGACGATGGGCGTTAACCTGTGGGGCGTGATCCACGGCGTGCGCGCGTTCACCCCGATGCTGCTCGCGCAGAACGAGGGCCACATCGTCAACACTGCGTCGGTGGCGGGCCTCATCAATCCTCCCAGTTCGGCGGTATACAACGTCACCAAGCACGGTGTAGTCGCGCTCTCGGAAACGCTGCACCACGATCTGGACGAGCGCAACTCGAAGGTCGGCGTTTCAGTGCTCTGCCCGGCCTACGTTCCGACGGGCATCGCCGATTCCGCGCGCAACCGCCCGGTTGAACTGTCCAACCCGGAAAGCGGGAAATCAGCCGATCAACTGGCGCGCGAGGAAATGCTGCGCAAGGCGGTGACCTCCGGAAAGGTCTCAGCAGAGCAGGTCGCGCGCGCGGTGGTCGATGCGGTGAAGGAAAACCGCTTTTACATCCTTACGCATCCGCGCATCAACGGCGCGATCAGGGCGCGGATGGAGGCCATCCTTGCGGGGCGACCGCCGTCGCATCCGATGCGCGACGCATAGCGGTTTCCGGCGGCTGATTCTCCAGCACGTCAGTCATCACATTGGCGCAGGGTCTGCCGAACCGATGTTTTCGCAGCGCATCACCGGTGGTAAGGGCTGGTAGCACGCTACGGCGAGCGATGCAACCGCGGTCCCGACATTGCTCGATTTGTCAGAGCAACTGTGCAAATTGTTCCGGATCGATACCGGCCTGACGAATGATCGCGCGTAGCGTTCCAGTATCGAGTTCGCGATGATCTGGCACTACCAACTGGGCAAATGGTTGCTCACGACGCAGGATGATGTGGCTTCCGTGCTGACGTTTCACTTTAAACCCCGCTTTCTCGAGCGCCTTGACGCAGTCCCGGCCGGACAGCCGGGGCAGATTGCTCATACGGCAACGAGCAACGCGTCGAGTGTGTCTTCGGGAATAGGCAAGCCATCATCCTTGAGCACCAGCTCGTATCCTTCGATCGCCTCCTTGATATTTTCAAGGGCGCCCTCCCTGGTCTCGCCTTGACTGATACAGCCCGGCAGACTTGGGCACTCCGCCACCCAGAGGCCATTCTCTCCGCGATAAATGATCACTTGGCGCACTGGATGCTCCTGTTTCTTGTCCTATAGGCCGCATGCTATCACTGCGCCACCGGCAGGTGTCGCGCGGATGCCGGCAAGCGCGAAGTGCGGATCACTGTATTCGACGAGGCGCTCGAGCCTTTGCTCCCCTCGACCGGACGCTGAAAGCGCCCACCAGCGTGCAAAAGTGGCTACTCGCAGGCGGCGCTCATCGCCACTCGTTCAGGTTATCTCGATCGACATGACGCCGATACAATGAGACCGGCAAAGGCGATCACCGGCACATTCGCGGCAAGGAGATGCCCTATCGCTTCGTGTCCTTGGTGAAGCTGCGGCGCGATTTCGAATCGGACATGAACAAGCAAGGAGGCGAAGATGAAGAAGAAGATTCAGGTATCGGTCGGTAGCGTCGCGCAGGCGCTGGACCGCTTCGAGCATGCCTGGCGGCAGGCGGAGAAGGGCGGCGTGCGGGCCGTGCAGGTGCGACTGAGCTTCGAGAGCCTGCCCGCGCTCCTCAAGAACCTCACGCCCGCGCGCTGGACGCTGCTCAAGCAACTCAAGCGCGACGCATAGCGCGTCCGATTACGCCGCAAGAGCGTGCCGTCGTATTGGTGACGCTACGCCGCTGAACCGTCCTGCCCGCCGCCGCGCTCGGTAAACACGCCGTCGCTCGTCAACTTTCGAACCGTCTGGTCAAAAATCTCGCGCATCGCATCGCGCCGCTTCGGCGCCTCGTTCCGCGCCAAGTTCTTCGGCCAGATCGCCTTGCGGTAGATCAGTTGCAGAACCTCCGTCTTCAGATGCGGTGTCCAGTTCATGTGGGTCGCCTGCGTCCGGTGCTGACGCAGGGCGTCGATGCTGACAGGCGCGCCCACGAAAGCATCGCCGCTCTGATGGTTGATGTGCAGCACCTGGCCGCGGTAATCGACGATCATCGACCGTCCTCCGGTCATGAAGCCTTGTGTCTGATCGTCGTCCATGAAGATATAACCGGTGTTGGGCGCAATGACGTAGCAGTTGTTGTCGATCGCACGCGCCCGGTTCTGGACCTCCCATATTCCCAGCGACACCTTGTTCTCGGCCGAACTCGGCCGGTAGATGATCTCGGCGCCGTTCAACGCCAGGCCGCGCGCCATCTCCGGGAAGTTTCCTTCCATGCAGATATTCGCGCCGATATTGCCGATCGGCGTTTTCGCCACGGGAAAGAAGGCGTCGAGGCCATCGCCGAACATCTTGACCCATTCGTCGAAGATGTCGTGCGGCGTCGTCGTGTGCTCCAGCGTGAACACGACGTTCTTGTGATGCCGGTGGATGACGCGTCCCTGCGGATCGAGAATGAACGCCGTATTGAAGAATCGATCCGGAAACTCCGGCATGCGGGCCTTCGCCTGCCCGATCAGATAGGCGTTCCACTTTACCGCCTTTTCCGAAAGCGCCTCGGTTTCCGGACCGGGAATATCGATCGCCCCGCTGCGCGCGTATGCGACCGGATCCCAGTCATGGTACTCGTCCGGAAATCCCTGGATCGCCCCCTCGGCCAGCGCAATCAGCCGTACCGGATACTCCATGGAATGCAGCACCGCGACATCGATCATGTGGCTCAGGTGGCGCAGGTTCCGGGAGTAGTCCGGTTTGTCTTCTATCCGGTACTTGCAATCGTACGCATTGCTCTGCACACCGACCGCTGTGTAGATGTCCGTCATTCCGTCACTCCCATTTCTGACCGCGTAGAGTTGCGCTCCGTGAAATCAGATCAGGCGCGCCGCATCTTACTCGATCGAATTAGCCGAAGTAACTCCCCCGCGGCCGCTCGGGCTGCTCTGTCCTCTGCAGGTACACTTGGGCATCCGGAACCTTGGGAGGCTCTCGACCATGTCTGCACTTGTCTCGAAAACGAGGAAGGCGCTCGCCGCTCTGGCCCTCGGCCTCCTCGCGTGTGCAACGTTCGCGCAGGACGCAAGGACGATCCATGTGATCGTGCCGTTGCTCCCGGGCGCGGGCACCGACGTAGTCGCGCGCACCTTCACCGCCGCGCTGGCGCAGGGCCTCGGCCAGCCCATCGTCGTCGAGAACAAGGCCGGCGCCGCCACCACGCTGGGCACCAATTTCGTCGCCAAAAGCGCACCCGACGGCCTGACGCTGCTCGTGGCCACGACGAGCACCTTGTCCGTGTTGCCCAACGTCCAGAAACCTCCCTACGACACGCTCAAGGATCTCCTGCCGATCGCCGCGTTTTCGATCTCGCCGTTCGTAGTCGTCGTCGCCGCGGATTCGCGTTTCAATTCACTGCCGGAGCTGATCGCCGCCGCCCGTGCCGAGCCCGGCAAGCTCACCTTCGCTTCGAGCGGAACGGGCACCATGACGCATATGGTGGTGGAGCTGCTCGGCGTTGTCGCCAGGATGAACATGGTGCACATCCCGTACAAGGGAGTGACCGGCGCGTATGCGGACGTGATCGGCGGGCGCATCGATCTCCTCGCCGACGCGCCGGCCTCGACGCTCCCGCAGATCCGCGGCAAGCGTATGCGCGCTCTTGCGCTCACTGCCCCGCAGCGCAGTGCCATGCTGCCCGGCGTGCCGACGGTCGGGGAACTCGGGCTGGCCGGCGCCGAGGCCGATTTCATCACCGGGCTGCTCGCGCCGACAGGAACGCCTGCGCCGATACTTGCGCGCCTGCAGGCGGAATCGCTGAAAGTCGCGCAGAGCGCGGAGTTCCGCGGGTACCTCAGGACGCAGGGCTATGAGCCACTGTCCGCGGATGGTGCAGAATTCGGGAGGCTGATCCGGGCCGGGCTGGCGAAGTGGGCCGGGGTGGTGAGGGAGAGAAATATCAAGTTGGAATAGAATTCTGAAAGGAAAGACCAACGTGTCGATCGCTTCACGCCGCCGGTTTCTCGGCGCCGCATGCACCGCTGCTGCGCTGCCCGCCTTCTCGCGCCTCGCATGGGCGCAGTCCTATCCGGTACGCGCACTACGCGTCATGGCCGGCGTTGCGTCCGGTGGCGCAGAGTTCGCGGTCGAAGATACCGGGATCGGGATCGAGAATCAGTACATCCCGCGGCTCACGGAGCGCTTTTACCGGGTGGACCGGGGGCGCTCGCGCGAAACCGGCGGCACCGGCCTCGGTCTCGCGATCGTCAAACACGCCCTCGCGCGGCACGACGCGGTGCTCGACATCAATAGCATGTACGGCAACGGCAGCCGTTTCAGCGCGCGCTTTCCGGCGCGCCGCGTGGTGGCCGCCGTGCAGCGCGTCCACAACGCCGCTTAGCTACTTCTTCGCCGCCGCCGCCATGCGCGCTTCCATCGCGGCCTTTCGCTCGTCGCCGACGTGCGCGAGCATCAGGCCGCTGTCAGCGCCGGGCAAGTTTCATACAGCCGCGCCGGGGACAGCTCCAATCCGTTGGGCCAGCACAAGGCGCCAGCGTCAATGAACACGCGTCCGAAATACGCTTCATCCCGCAGCGGTTCGAGCAACGGGCCACTGCGCTGCAAAAGGATACGGCCATCAAGAATGCCTTCCTTGCCGTCAGAAAAACGTAGCGCCACCTGGAACTCGCCGCGATAGTGGGCTTCGATCAACTTAATCATCCTGGTCTGCTCCCGGAATCCGTTCCTTCGGCTAAGCTATTTCTTCGCCGCCGCCGCCATGCGCGCTTCCATCGCGGCCTTGCGCTCGTCCCCCACCCGCCTGAACGCCGGGCGCTCGGCGAGCATCTTGAGGTAGGGTTTGACCTGCGGCAGTTCCTCGAGGGCATCCTTGCCGAAGCAGATCTTGCTCGACATCGAGATCAGCGGGAGGTGCACCGCGGCGGCGCAATCCGCGTAGCTGAGTTCCTTGCCGGCGATGTACGGGTCGAATTTGACGAGCGCCTTCAGCCCGCGCACGCCTTTGGCCAGGTCGCGCTCGACTTCCTTCTTGGTCTCGTCCGAAACCTTTCCGCCGAAGAACGCCTCGAAATACAGCCGCCGCGCGACCAGTTCGAGGTGCATTTCGAGGTAGGTCATCAGCTCGCGCACCTTCGCGCGGGCGGCGGCATCCGTGGGGTACAGCGGCTTGTCCGGATACGCGTCCTCGAGGTACTCGCAGATCGCCTGCGACTCCGACAATTTCAGGGCGCCGTCCTGGATCCACGGCACCTTGCCCATGGGCGAAGCCGCGCGCTGCTCGTCCGTGAGCGGCACCATGCACTTGTCGTCTTCCTCGTGGGGGATACCCTTTTCCAGCAGCGCCAGGCGCACCTTGTTGTGGTAATTGGAGATGCGAAAACCGCGCAGTTTGAGCATGTCGGGTCCTTTCCTGTTCAGGCGAGTTTCCGGGGCGCCAGTGCCTCGGCCAGCGTGGTCTGCTCGGCGATCTCGAGCTTGGCGATCGCATTGCGGTGCACCTCGTCGGGGCCGTCGGCGAAGCGCAGCGTGCGCGCGTGCGCGTAGGCGTACGAAAGGCCGAAGTCGTCGGACACTCCGCCACCGCCGTGCACCTGCATCGCCCAGTCGATCACCTTGCAGGCCATGTTGGGCGCAAGCACCTTGATCATCGCGATCTCCTTCTTCGCGATCTTGTTTCCCACGGTGTCCATCTTCCAGGCCGCGTGCAGCACCATGAACCGCGTCGAGTCGATCATGATGCGCGCCTCCGCGATGCGCTCGCGCGTCACGCCCTGCTCCGATACCGGCCGGCCGAAGGCGACGCGGTTGGTGGCGCGCTTGCACATCTTTTCCAGCGCGCGCTCCGCCTGCCCGATGAGGCGCATGCAGTGGTGGATGCGCCCGGGCCCGAGGCGTCCCTGCGCGATCTCGAAGCCGCGGCCTTCGCCCAGAAGGATGTTCGAAGCGGGTACGCGCACGTTCTTGAGCGAAATCTCCATGTGCCCGTGCGGTGCGTCGTCGAAGCCGAACACCTTGAGGTGGCGCAGGATCTTCACGCCCTTCGCATCCGCCGGAACCAGGACCATGGACTGCTGGTTGTGGCGCGAGGGGTTGTCCGGATCGGTCTTGCCCATCAGGATGTAGAGCCTGCAGCGCGGGTCGCCGGCGCCCGAGGACCACCACTTGGTGCCGTTGATGACATAGTCATCGCCTTCGCGCTTGATGCGGCACTGGATGTTGGTCGCATCGGAACTCGCCACTGCCGGCTCGGTCATCAGGAACGCCGAGCGAATCTTTCCCGCGAGCAGCGGCTCGAGCCATTGCTTCTTCTGCGCCTCGCTGCCGTAGCGTTCGATGGTCTCCATGTTGCCGGTATCGGGCGCGGAGCAGTTGAACACTTCCGGCGACCAGCCCACGCGGCCCATGATTTCGCACAGCGGCGCGTACTCCAGGTTGGACAAACCCTCGGGCGCGCGCTTCGAGTGCGGCAGGAACAGGTTCCACAAACCCGCTTTCTTCGCAATGGGTTTCAGTTCCTCGATCACCGGCACCGGCGTCCAGCGCTTCGGCCCGCGGCAATGCTCGTGCCACTTGCGCTCGTTGGGATAGATGTGCTCGTCCATGAACGCAAGCAGGCGCTTGCGCAGTGCCTGGACCCTGGGGGAATACTCGAAATCCATGATGCTCTCCTAGTTTGAGCGCTTGAGAATTTTTTCCACCTGCTGCCAGCCGAGCTCGGCCATCAGCCGCGCGCGCTGTCCCGCTTCGCCGGCATGGCTCGAGGCCGCGGTGCCGTCCACCACGCGCTTCATGATCCCCTGCAGGATGCCGGCGATGCGAAACAGGTTGTAGGCCATGTAGAAATCCCAGTCCGAGGCCGATACGCCTGCGCGGCCCGCGCGCCTGCAGTAGGCCTCGATGTAATGCTGCTCGGTCGGGATGCCGAGCGCCTCGAAGTCGAGACCTCCGATACCGCGGAACTGCCCGGGGGGAATGTGCCAGCCCATGCAGTGATAGGCGAAATCGGCAAGCGGGTGGCCGAGCGTCGACAGTTCCCAGTCGAGCACCGCGAGGATCCTCGGTTCTGCCGGATGGAAGATCGTGTTGTCGAGACGATAGTCGCCGTGCACGATCGCGGTTTCGTCATCGGTCGGGATGTTCTTCGGCAGCCACTCGATCAAGTGGTTCATCGCCTCGATTTCTTCCGTCTCGGAGGCACGGTACTGCCTGGTCCAGCGGTCGACCTGGCGCGCGATGTAGTTGCCCGGTTTGCCGAAATCGGCGAGACCGATCGCGGCGTAGTCGATGCCGTGCAACAGCGCAATGACGCGGTTCAACTCGTCCCAGATCGCCGCGCGTTCGCTGATTGACACGCCGGGCAGCGCCTGGTCCCAAAGCACGCGTCCCTCCACGCAGTCCATCACGTAGAACATCGTGCCGATCACCGTTTCGTCGGTGCACAGGCCCCAGGGTCGCGCCACGGGAAACCCCGTTGCGTGCAACGCCTTGATGACACGGTACTCGCGATCAACGGCGTGCGCCGAAGGCAGCAGCTTGCCCGGCGGCTTGCGGCGCAGCACGTAGCGCTTGCCGGCGGCCAGGAGCCGGTACGTCGGATTGGACTGCCCGCCCTTGAACTGGTCGACCTCGAGCGGGCCGGAATACCCCTCGACATTGCCGTGCAGCCAGGAATCGAGGCGCGCGACATCGAAACGATGCCGCTCCTCGACGGGCTTGGTGCCCGTGAACTGATCGAACATGGAGTGGCAAGCTTAAGTGTTTTGCATCGCAGCGGCAATGCGACGGAATGAAACGCTTCTGCCTCTAGTGCGGGACCTGAAACTGATGGACGGCCGCATTTTTCGCGAGGCCCCGATGTCGAAGGGCTGATCACACCTTCAGCCAGAAGGTCACGGGCCCGTCGTTGACCAGGCTGACCTGCATGCCGGCGCCGAAACGCCCGGTCGCGATGCGCTGCACCAGCGGCTTCGCGCAATCCACGAACCGGCCAAACAGGCGCTCGCCCTCGGCCGGCTCGGCTGCCGCCGAAAAACTCGGGCGCAGGCCCTTGTGCGTGTCCGCTGCCAGGGTGAACTGGGGCACCGCGAGCAATCCGCCGCCCGTCTGTCCGAGGCTGAGATTCATCTTTCCGCTCGCGTCCGCAAAGATTCGGTAGGACGCGACCCTTTCGGCCAGGCGGGCGGCCTGCGCATCTCCGTCCCCGCGCTCGACCCCGACCAGCGCCAGGATGCCCGTGCCGATCTCGCCAACTACCGCGCCATCGACGACGACGCTGGCGTGGGTCACGCGCTGAATCAGCGCGATCACGCAAGGATGTCCGGGATCAGCCGGGCGCGCAGCCGCGCTACCAGGTCCTTGAGGATGAGTTTGCGTTTCTTGAGGCGGCGCAGCTGCAGTTCGTCCTGCGTCGGATCCGATGCCAGCCGCCCGATCACACCGTCGAGGTCGCGGTGCTCGAGTTCGAGCTCGAGAACCCGCTGCCGGATCGCGGCGCGCTCCTCCTCGGTCAGCTCAAACGTTCCCAAGATCGCGTCTCCGCGCGTTTTGCAGGCCACCCAGAGAATGCTTGATCACTGTTTTCACACGCATTTTTGCAATTGATCGTGACAAACTTCACGGCAGGGAAGCGATTTCCCGCACATCCTATCCCGACTGACCTGAAGGGGAAAGGGGCGCGGACGCGCGAAGCCCTTCGTATTCAGGGGTTGATACGCGGCGAGGCAGCGCGGAAAATCTGCATCCGATACCAAGAACGACAAGCATGCGACGCAGCGATTTCGACGTCATCGACAAGATCCGCACCACCGACCCGATCGAAGTGGGTGACGAGGTCATGCGCCTCTATGTCGGACTGTACGGGTGCAGGAAGTCGCGCGCCGTCGAGCGCGCGTTCAAGGACTTGTCGCTGCTCTATCATGGCAAGCACCCCGATTACCACCCCTGCGACACCGAATACCACGACATCCAGCATGTGCTCGATGTGACGCTCACCATGGCGCGACTGCTCGAGGGCTATGAACGCGGCCGCAACGGTTCTGCACCGCTGCCGCCGGCCTACTTCAGCGTCGGCGTGATCACGGCGCTGTTCCACGATTTCGGCTACCTGCGCCGGCGCGGCGACCACAAGCACCGTTTCGGCGCCGAATACACGCTGAAGCACGTCTCGAGGGGCTCGCATTTCCTGCGCGGGTATCTGCCGCGCATCGGATTGGCGCAATACGCTGCGGCGGCATCGCAACTTGTGCACTTCACCGGCTACGAGCGCAACGTCGATACCATCCGCATGGACGATCCGATGCTGCGCCGTGTCGGCGAAATCCTGGGCACGGCCGACATCGTCGCGCAGATGTCCGACCGCTGCTATCTGGAGAAGTGCCGCGATCGCCTCTACCCGGAGTTCGTGTTGGGCGGACTCACGCGCCGCAAGCTTCCCGATGGCAAGACGATTACCGTGTTCGCTTCCGGGAGCGACCTGGTTCACAAGACCCCGGGGTTTTACCTCAATGCCATGAAGCGGCTCGACCACCAGCTCGGCCGCGCCTATGTCTACGCGAACACGTTCTTCGGCGGGCAGAACCTCTATCTGGAGGAGATGAACAAGAGCGTGCGCTACGCCGAAATCGTGGCCAGCGTATCCACGAACGACGCGCTGCGCCGCACCCCGCCGTACACGCTGCTGCCGACGGTCCGTCCGTATCCCGAAGACCTCGTGATCGTCTGACCGCCGCGCCGGGCGTCAATAGCTCGGCCGCGCCTTGAAATACTCCAACCGGTCGATTGAGCGCACGCTGATTTCCTTCACCTGCGTGCCCTGCAGCAACCTGAGCGGAACCTCGCTCCCCGCGGCTCCCCGCGACCAGAGCTTGCGGTAGAAATCGGCGAGCGACGCGACCTCCTCGCCGCCGACGCCGATGATGATGTCGCCGTTGTGTACGCCCGCCCGCTCCGCCGGCCCTTCCGGTGAAACGCGTGCCACGAAAAGACGGCCGCGCAATTCCTCGGTGGTCATTCCCAGCCACGGCCTCACCGGACCGGACGCCCGCCCGTGCTCGAGCAGATCCCCGAGGATCGGTTTCAGCAGGTCGATCGGCACGAACATGTTGCCGGGGGACTGCGTTCCCGGTTGCGCCGCATCGGGAACGATCAGCGAGCCGACGCCGAGCAGTTCACCCTTGGGACCGATCAGCGCCGCGCCCGACCAGTTCATTGCAGGCGGATAGGTGAATATCGCCGAATCCAGCATGTACTCCCAGCTCCCGGTGAACGCTCGCCGCGACACCACGTATGCAAGGCTGGCCCCCTCGCGACCGCCGTGAGAAGCGATCATGACCGGATCGCGTTCGCCGAGCGCTGCCGAATCCCCCAGCGGCAGCGGCTTGCCGCCCAGCGGAAGCACCAGGCGTAGCAGGCCGAATCCGCTTGCGTGGTCGTAACCCGCGAGCGTGGCCGGGACCGTCTTGCCCGCCGCATCGGCCACTTCGATGGACTCGGCCTCGATCACCAGATAACCGATCGTGAGCACGAGACTGTCGCGGATCAGCACCCCGCTTCCGTCGCGCGCCGCACCCAGCGTCGCGATGCTGCGCGCGCTGGGCAATATCTTCGATTTCACGCGCACCACGGCCGAGAGCACCTCCTCGGCCTCTTTTTCCGCGTTTTGCGCATTCGCCGGGAGCGGCAACGCGACAAAAGCGATCCCGGCGAGCAGGATCCGAAACAAGCCGAAGACAGTGAGCGGCATGCGCGTCTCGCGAGAGCATGACAGGTGTCCGAAATAGTGTGCGCCCGCCGGGCGCGATTTTCCAGCAGGTTTTGACATCGATTTGGGTTTTCCGTAACGTTGCCCCTCCATTCTCTGGGAGGCGGGCTTGTCCGCCATCAGCCTTCGGGACGTCACCAAGCTTTGGGGCAACGCGCGCGCCGTCGACAGCGTGAGCTTCGAAGCCGCGGCTGGCCGCTTCCTGGTTCTTCTCGGGCCTTCGGGCTGTGGCAAGTCCACGACGCTGCGCCTGATCGCCGGCCTCGAGCAGCTATCGAGCGGGCGGATCTGCATCGGCGACGCCGACGTCACCGGCCTGCCACCCGCCCGGCGGCGCGTTTCGATGGTATTCCAGTCGTACGCGTTGTTTCCGCACCTGTCCGTGGCCGAAAACATCGTTTTCGGGCTACGCGTGCGCGACGTGGCGCCCCGCGAGCGCGGCGAACGTCTGGCGAAGGTCGCCGCGCTGCTCGGACTGACCGAGCTGCTCGAGCGCAAGCCCTCGCAACTCTCGGGTGGACAGCAGCAGCGCGTCGCGCTCGGGCGTGCGATCATCGCGCAGACGCCGGTGTGCCTGATGGACGAGCCGCTGTCGAACCTGGACGCGCAGCTGCGCCAGGAGATGCGACGCGAGATCCGCGCGCTGCAGCAGAAGCTCGGGATCACCATGATCTATGTGACGCACGACCAGACCGAGGCGATGACCATGGCCGACCAGGTGGTGCTGCTGCGCGACGGACACGTTGAGCAGGACGGCACGCCGGACGAGCTCTATGGCCGGCCCGCCACCGTGTTCGCGGCCCGATTCATCGGCACGCCGCCGATGAACGTGCTGGCGGGAGTTCCCGGCGCAGGCGAAGGCCGCCTGCTGGGCGTGCGGCCCGAGGACGTGCGGCTCGGTGTCGAGGGCCTGCCGGGGACGGTCGAGAGCGTCGAATATCTCGGCGCGGATTCCATCGTCAGCTGCCGCGTCGGAGGGCAGCCTTTCAACGTGCGCGTGGCGCGCCATGCGAGCGCGGCGCCGGGCGAAGCTGTCCGACTGTCATGGAATACCGACGCCGTACACCTGTTCGACGCGCAGACCGGGAAACGCATGGAACGCGCCACCGCACTCGCACAGAAGGTCGCCTGAAAATTTTTCAACGGAGGAACCCATGATCGACACCAGCCTGAAACGCCTCGCCGCGCTTGCGGCCGCCGCGCTTGTTGCGCTGCCTGCCTGGGCGCAGGAGATCTCGTTCTATTACCCGGTCGCAGTCGGCGGGCCGATTACCAAGATCATCGACGGCCTCGCCGCCGACTTCGAAAAGGAGAATCCCGGCATCAAGGTCAAGCCGATCTACTCCGGCACCTATCAGGAATCGATCGTAAAAGCCCTCACCGCGCACAAGTCGGGCGAGCCGCCGGTGGTCTCGGTGCTGCTTTCCACCGACATGTTCACGCTCATCGACGAGGATGCGATCGCTCCCTGGGACACGGTCGCCACCGGCGCCGATGACCAGCAGTGGATCAAGAGCTTCTACCCAGCGTTCATGCAGAACAGCCAGACCGGCGGCAAGACCTGGGGCATCCCGTTTCAGCGTTCCACCGTCGTGCTGTACTGGAACAAGGAAGCGTTCAAGGAGGCCGGACTCGATCCGAACCGGGCGCCCGCCAGCTGGAAGGAGATGGTGGACTACGCGCAGAAACTCACCAAGCGCGACGCCTCGGGCAAGGTCAGCCAGTGGGGCGTGCAGGTGCCCTCGTCGGGGTTTCCGTATTGGCTGTTCCAGGGTTTCACCACGCAGAACAACGTGCAACTGATGAACACGAGCGGCGATACGACGTTCTACGACAACCCCGCGGTGATCGAGGCGCTGCAGTTCTGGGTGGACCTGTCGGGCAAGCACAAGGTCATGCCGCCCGGCATCATCGAATGGGGCACCACGCCGAAGGACTTTTTCGAACGCAAGATCGCGATGATGTGGACCACCACCGGCAACCTCACCAACGTGAAGGCCAACGCCAAGTTCGATTTCGGCGTCGCGATGCTGCCTGCCGGCAAGCGCCGCGGCACGCCGACGGGCGGGGGCAACTTCTACCTGTTCAAGAAATCCACGCCGCAGCAGCAGGCGGCGGCGCTCAAGTTCGTGAAGTGGGTGACCACGCCCAAGCGCGCGGCCGAATGGGGCATCGCAACCGGCTACGTGGCGGTGCGTCCCGATGCATGGGACACGCCCGAGATGAAGAAGTACGTCGAGGGCTTTCCGGCCGCCGCGGTGGCGCGTGACCAGCTGCAGTACGCGGTCGCCGAGCTTTCCACTCACGACAACCAGCGGGTTACCAAGGCGCTCAATGACGGCCTGCAGGCCGCGCTCACCGGTGGCAAATCACCCGAGGCGGCGATGAAGGAATCGCAGCGCGAGGCCGAGCGGCTGCTGCGATCGTATCGCAGGAAGTGAATCGCGCCAGCGCAACGTGAATCGCGCCAGCGCTCAGGCCCAAATCCACGGCTGGCTGCTATTGCTGCCGGCCGCGGCGCTGCTTGCGCTGTTCACGCACTACCCGGCGCTAGCGACGCTCTGGCACAGCTTTTACTCCAGCCCCAAGGGTGGCCGCCCCGCCCTTTGGGTCGGCCTGGACAATTACCGGGGCATGGTCGAGGACCCGGTGTTCTGGCAGGTGCTCGGCAACAACCTCTGGTTCGCTGCCGGCACCATCCCGGTTTCAATCGCGCTCGCCTTGCTGATGGCGGTCTGGGTCAACGGAAAGATCGCCGGACGCGGGTTCCTGCGTCTCGCCTATTTCACGCCCACCGTGCTGCCGATGATCGCGGTGGCCAACATCTGGCTGTTCTTCTACACCCCGACCTACGGGCTGCTCGAGCAGTTCACCGTGGACCTGCTCGGCCTTCCCTCGCACAACTGGCTCGGCACCAAGAGCACGGTGCTCGCGTGTCTCATCGTAGTCACGATCTGGAAGGAAGCGGGTTTCTTCATGATCTTCTACCTCGCCGCGCTGCAGGCCATCCCGCCTTCGCTCGGTGAAGCCGCCGCGATCGAAGGCGCGGGACGCTGGTACTACTTTCGCCGCGTGACCTTTCCGCTGCTCATGCCCACCACGCTGTTCGTGCTTGTGAACGCGGTGATCAATTCGTTTCGCCTGGTGGACCACATCGTGGTGATGACTCGCGGCGGCCCGGACAACGCGAGCAGCCTGCTCTTGTATTACATCTACGACGTCGGTTTCAAGTTCTGGGACTCAGCCTACGCCTCGACGCTCACCATGGTGTTGCTGGCAATCCTCGGCACCACCGCGCTCCTGCAGTTCGGTTTTCTCGAGCGGCGAATTCATTACCGATAATGATCCGTTCGCTGGAAACCGCTGCCGCCTGGCTGCTCGCGATCCTGTGGGTGCTGCCGCTCGCGTACGCGTTCTGGACCGCGTTCCACCCGCCCGAGTTCGCGACGCGCTTTCACCTGTTCGCACCGCTGACGCTACAGAATTTCGTCAACGCCTGGGATGCCGCGCCGTTCGCGCGCTACTTCGTCAACACCGTGCTGCTGGTGAGCCTGATCCTCGCAACGCAGCTGGTGCTGGTGACGCTCGCTGCCTATGCCTTCGCGAGCTACGAGTTCTTCGGCCGCGACGTGATGTTCGCGTTGGTGCTGGTGCAGCTGATGATCATGCCCGACGTGCTGATCGTGGAGAACTACCGCACCATGGCGGCGCTCGATCTCACCGACACCATCCCCGCGATCGCGCTGCCGTACATGGCGTCGGCGTTCGGAATATTCCTATTGCGCCAGACCTTCAAGACCATCCCGCGCGAGCTGGACGAGGCCGCGCGCGTGGAAGGCGCCGGCTCGCTCAGGGTGCTGTGGGAAGTGTACGTGCCGCTCGCCCGGCCCGTGTACATCGCCTACGCGCTGGTGTCGGTGAGCTACCACTGGAACAACTTCCTGTGGCCGCTGATCATCACCAACTCGGTGGGCTCGCGCCCGCTCACCGTCGGCCTGCAGGTGTTTTCCTCCACCGACCAGGGCATCGACTGGTCGATCATCACCGCGGCGACGCTGATGACCTCCGGGCCGCTGCTGGTCGCGTTCCTGCTGTTCCAGCGCCAATTCGTGCAGAGTTTCATGCGCGCGGGGATAAAGTGAAAAGCGCGTTAAAGGAGGTTGAATGAATCTGATCCAGTGGAACATCCAGTGGTGCCGCGGCCTCGACGGCAAGGTCGATCCGCGCCGCATCGTAGAATCCGCGCGTACGTTCGCGGACTTCGATGTGCTGTGCCTGCAGGAGGTAGCGATCAACTTTCCGGCGCTGGCGGGAAGCGTGGGTGAAGACCAGGCGGCTGCGCTGTCCGCCGTTCTTCCTGAATACGAAGCCCTCTACGCCGCTGCGGTCGATGTGCCGGGCGAACACGGCGTGCGGCGGCGCTTCGGCAACATGATCTTCTCGCGCTTTCCAGTACGGCAGGTGTTCCGGCACGCCCTGCCGTGGCCCGCGGACGACGATATCCCGAGCATGCCGCGCGTCGCGCTCGAGGCCGTGATCGACTCTCCGCTCGGCGCGCTGCGCGTGATTACTACCCACCTCGAGTACTACTCGGCGACGCAGCGCGACGCGCAGATCGGCCGGCTGCGTGGTCTGCATGCGGAAGCCTGCGGCCATGCGCGCGCCAGGCCTTCGGCGGAGTACCGCGACGGACCGTTCCAACGGTTCCCGCGCCCGGTACCGGCGATCCTGTGCGGCGATTTCAATCTGCCGGGAGGCCCGGCGGACCCGGCCTACGCGCGCCTCCAGGAGCCGATCGGAAGCGACACGCCGAGATTCGTGGATGCGTGGCAGCACGCGCATCCGGGAGTTGCTCATCCGCCGACCTTTTGCGTGCATGAGCACGGGCACGCCGATACGCCCTATTGCTGCGACTTCGTGTTCGTCACGGAGGATCTCGTGCCGCGGTTGAAGAACGTTACGATCGATTCGGAGACGCAGGCCTCGGACCACCAGCCGGTGATCGTCGAGTTCGGTTGAGCGCTTGGCGTCGCCGGAGGCATCGACGGCAAGGCGCCGGAATCGGTGATCATCGCTTTCGCGACGGACTTTGGGTTACGCGAACTGGGGCAGCTGATGCGATACTCACGAAAAGCACTCGACGGCGGCTCGCGACCCCTATGCACAGTTGTCAACTATGCGTAGTTGGCGGTGTGCGCAAGCCGCTCTTCCCTCTTTCCGCAGACGCGATCAACTGTCATCAACTTGACATAGTTTCAGCTTCGCTGAGACCAGCAGTTTCGCGCGCACTGGGCGAGCAGGTCGATACTTGTCTTGTACGATCGGGATCGACAGCAGGGCGCCGCGCGGGAACTGAATGAAAGGCGAATCTCCTCCTTCGGGTCTTCTGGGGTTTTCGCCGCATAGTGAATTGCGAACACCGTGCGAAACTATGTTGAGGTCGGGTCCCGCAGATCCCTCAGCGGAAACCGCGAAACTGCGCATAGTTGAGATCTATGCATAGTGGCCGCTATGTAAAGCTGTACATAGCGACCCAAAGCGGACGCGCAGGTGTAGGATTGTTTCAAACTAAGGTCGCAAGGGTTTGTGCCTTTCCGGTCTAGGTTCTTGCGCATTGTTTTGTACATCCCGGGGAAATCAATGAACAGGCGTGACGCGGTACTCGCACTGGTTGCGCTCGGTTCAACGCCGGTTACCGGCATGACGCAGCAGGGCAGGATTAGCCGGATTGGGATCCTCTCCGTGCGCTCTCGCTCGACCCCGTCAATTCCCGATCTGTATTTCGACGCGTTCGTGCAGGGAATGCGCGAACTTGGCAATGTCGAGGGAAAAAACCTAGTCATCGAATGGCGCTTTGCGGAGGGAAAAGTCGAGCGCGTCCCGGCACTGGCCGCCGAACTTATTCGGCTGAATGTCGAAGTTATCGTGACCCATTCGACGGTTGCAGCTAAGGCACTGCAACGGGCGAGCCGCGCTATTCCCGTTGTCTGCGCAACCTGTGGCGATCCCGTAAGCACCGGCATTACAGCGAGTCTGGCGCGCCCGGACGGTAACGTGACGGGGCTGTCACTCATGGCTACCGAGGTAAACCAAAAGAATCTTGAACTGCTGAAGATCATGATGCCGGCATTGTCGCGCGCCGCTGTCCTGGTAAATCCGGACAACCCAGGTAATTCCGCTGGTCTGAAGGGCTTTCAGACTGCGGCGCAACAGCTTGGCGTAATGCTTCTGCCGGTAGAGGCCCGCACGCCGGAGGAGATCGAGCGCGGTTTTGCCGCAATGGCGCGGGAACGCGTCAACGCCGTCGCCGTTATGGCCGATCCACTCTTTATTATCCACCGGCGTCGAATCACGGAACTTGTCGCGCGATATCGGCTACCGTCGAGTTTTTATAGCCGGGACGATGTGGAAGCTGGCGGCCTGATGAGCTACGGCCAGAACCTCAAGGAGTTTTACCGGAGCGCGGCGACCTACGTCGACAAGATACTCAAGGGCGCCAAGCCGGCTGAATTGCCGATCGAGCAGCCGACGAGAATCCATCTGGCGATCAACCGTAGGACTGCCAAGGCGCTCGGCATCACAATCTCGCAGGAATTGCTGCTGCGCGTAGACGAGGTGATAGAGTAGCGGGGCCGCAACCGACTGCTGTTGGCCGCTATGTAAAGCTGTACATAGCGACCCCTATGCACAGTTGTCAACTATGCGTAGTTGGCGGTGTGCGCAAGCCGCTCTTCCCTCTATCCGCAGACGCGATCAACTGTCATCAACTTGACATAGTTTCAGCTTCGCTGAGACCAGCAGTTTCGCGCGCACTGGGCGAGCAGGTCGATACTTGTCTTGTACGATCGGGATCGACAGCAGGGTGCCGCGCGGGAATTGAATGAAAGGCGAATCTCCTCCTTCGGGTTTTCTGGGGTTTTCGCCGCATAGTGAATTGCGAACACCGTGCGAAACTATGTTGAGGTCGGGTCCCGCAGATCCCTCAGCGGAAACCGCGAAACTGCGCATAGTTGAGATCTATGCATAGTGGCCGTCTCCGGTCATTCTCGTCAATAGCCGTTGACGTTCGCTTCACCGCAATGCAGAAATGCACGGGCTCTTCAAAATCCCTCAGACGAGCGACTGGCGTGACTCGCGACCTTTACGCAGCTTGGCAATTTCGTTCCAGCGAAACACAACGCGGGCGCTTTTCTACCGCCCCAATCGAACCGGGTCACCGTCCTGCCGCTTTGGGGCGCGCCCGGCGGAGCACCCGGTTGGACTTCTCGATTTGAGCTTTCGAAAAGAAGGCGACAATCTCCGCAGGAGACTTGCCGGCCAGGACACCCTCCTGCCGGTCGCGAACCTTGCGAAAAAACTCGAACGAATGAAATTCAGTTTTCCCTGCCATGGCCGATTACCTCGCGCGGAGAGTCTCTGCCCCAGCCAAACAAATCAGCTCTGCAATTCGTTCAGCAATTCCGGGTGTCGATCGAGAAGGCGAAATAGATTTGTCACCGCCGGTAGCGGACGAGACTTGCCTCGCTCGTAACGTGAAAACGCATTCGGACCGCCACCCGTGATTCGAGCGGCCTCCTGCTGGGTAAGCTTCAACTTCTTGCGGATGCGCGCGAGCTCGGCAGCTTCCCGAGTGTCGATCTCTGCGGCAAGGCGTTTGATGGCTTCGGCGAACCGTTTACCTTCTCCCGAGCCAAATTCAACCTCATGGCAATCCGGGCAATGCCAACCCGCAACTTTCGGCACCACAGTCGCATGACCCTTGTATTCGTACGGTACGTCCTTGACGGCATGCCGGAGGCTTCCCTGTCCGCAGTTTAGGCATTCACGGGGCATTTCACTTCTCTTTGAACTGAATCACGATAGAACCATCCACGCGCAACGTCACCTTCACGTAAGCCACTTTGCGATTCGGCGCAACAGGGTGATATACGTCCTGCCAGACTTGGCTTGCCGCGTGAGTCGTCATGCTCTTGTAAAAATCGGCTCGTGTCATCGCGCACACCAAACTGATGGCCTGTGCCGAGTCCAGGCCCATTGCTTGAGCGCCAACCAAGGCTGTGGAGGTAAAAGCATCCACGCCACGCTATTGCACGGCGGTCTTCACGGCAGCCAGATCGTAGTGTGGTTTGCGCTTTTCCAACGCGATTAGATTAACCGATAAGGTTAGTCATTGCGAGCAATTGTTCGCGATTGAATTGCGACCGCGACGGTCGGGTGTTGGGGGAATACCCGCCGTTCCACGTATCGCGGCAGCCCCGACTTCATTACCGCCGCTTCGCACCCGGAACTCGGGGTCAATGCATCCGCCAATCACGGAGGTGAGTTCCTCCTCGATCTGTACAGCAGCGGTTCCGGACCGTTGGGCTTCTCCAGCAGAGGGACGTGGTGATACCAGGGCAATCGTGCAAGTGACGCTTGCGTCGTAGCGCTCTGCGTGCTCGACCTCGGCTTGGATCAGTGTCAGCCGACGTCGGGTGGCAACGCGCAGCAATAATTGGCGCATTGAGTTCCCTCGACATTCCTCGACATGGAATAGTACATAATTGCACACGATAGCTGGGAGAAATTCCATGCCGCGCACGATTCGAAACCAGACCGTTGTCGGTACCGATCATTCCGTCACCGTTCGGGTGCAAGAGCTCGAGCCCGGCGCGAGAGTGGAGGTCATCGTCGTGATGAATTCCGACCAGGAGCCGGAAACGCCGCCTGGAACCAGTTTCATCGACGCGATCGCGGGGGTGACCATTGATGCTCCAGAGAATTATTCGGTCAAGTTCGAGGACCTTCACTATCGCCCCAGTCGTTAGGCGGAGCGGACCCCGTCGTTTTCTCGATACTGGGTACGCCGTCGCGCTGCTTTCGCCGCGCGATCAGTACCACGCAGTTGCGAAACGCCGCGGCGTCGATCTCAAGGGCGGTGGTCACAAAGTCGTCACCACCGACGCAATCGTTCTTGAACTCGGCGCCGCGTTGACGCGCGTTGCGGACCGAGGCGCCACACCGACGTTTATCGACGGGTTGCGCGCCGACCCGAAAGTCGAAATCGTGGAATTTGGCGTAATATCTTCCAACCAAGCAGCAGGAGGAAACAACCATGACCGGCGAACCCGGAATATTTCTCGGCGGACGCATCACTATCGATCCTGACATCTGCAACGGCAAGCCTACTATTCGCGGCAAGCGGATTGCTGCGCAGACCATTCTTGAGTTCCTTGGCGCGGGAGAAACCACGGAGGAGATCCTCAAGCAGTACCCCAGCCTTGAGCCCGAGGATATCAGGGCCTGCCTGCAATTTGCCGCGCTATTGATGAACAACCGCTACGATTTGGCGAAAGTGGCCTGATCCGGCCGATGCCTGGCGCGATGCAGTTTCTGATCGACGCCAACCTGCCGCGTCGATTCGAGCTCTGGCGCGGTCCTGCATTCATCCACGTCGTCGATCTTGACGACACATGGACCGACAGCAAGATCTGGAGCTATGCCGGCGAGAGAGACATGGTCATCGTTTCGAAGGATGCGGACTTCTCCGACCGCATCATCCTTGCAGAGCCGCCGCCGCGGGTCATTCATGTTCGCGTCGGCAACATGAAAATACGGGAATTCCATGGGTTTATCGCGCGAACGTGGCCGCAGGCTGCCGCACTGATTGAATCCCACAAGCTGGTAATCATCCACCAGCACACAATCGAGTGTGTCGCTTAGGCCCCAAGTTCCGCCGATTGATCGACATACCGAGCGCCCGCGCTGCCTTTTCATACGGCTCTGCGCCCGTTTGCTACCATTCGCCCGCTCCCGATGAAAGTCCTCGAGTACATCGGCCTCGACACCTCGCGCGTCACGGCCAGCTATCGCAAGGTGGCGGAGGCCATCGCGCGCCGCGACTTCCGCGCCGCACAGGTCAAGAAACTCGCCAATCTCAGCCACGGCAAGTTCTACCGCGCCAAGCTCGATGGCGCCGACCGGCTGCTGTTTTCCCTGGTCCGCCACGGCGACGAAGTCTGCGCGCTGATGCTCGAAGTGATCGCCCATCACGATTACGACAAATCGCGCTTCCTGCGTGGCGCGGCGATCGATGAATCGAAAATTGCCGAGATCGACGCGGCGGACGCCGTTAAGGAAGCGCAGCCGTTGCGCTACCTGCATCCGGAGCGCACCGCCATCCACCTGCTCGACAAGCCGATTTCCTTCGACGACATGCAGGATGCAGTTTTCCGTCTGCCGCCGCCCCTGATCGTGGTGGGCGGCGCCGGCAGCGGCAAGACCGCGCTGACCCTGGAAAAGCTCAAGCAAACGGACGGCGAGGTGCTCTACGTCACCCACTCCGCGTACCTCGCCCAGAACGCCCGCGATCTTTACTATGCCAACGGCTTCGAGCGAGGCGCTCAGGAGGCGGTGTTCCTTTCCTACCGTGAGTTCGTAGAATCCATCCGTGTTCCGCCGGGCCGGGAAGCGAATTGGCGCGACTTCGCTGGCTGGTTCTCCCGCATGCAGCAGGTGTTCAAGGAATTCGACAGCCACCAGGCCTTTGAGGAGATCCGAGGCGTGATCGCCGCCGGCGCCGGCGGAATCCTGGGCAGGGACGATTACCGGGCGCTCGGCGTGCGTCAGTCGATCTTTCCCGAAAACCAGCGCGACAGGCTCTATGACCTGTTCGAGAAATACCGCGCATGGCTGGTCGAAGTGAAACTCTACGATCTGAACCTGGTGGCAAAGGAGTGGCAGGCACTTGCCGCGGCGCGTTACGACTTTGTCGTGATCGACGAAGTACAGGACATCACGACCATTCAGCTCGCGCTGGTGCTGAAGACCCTGAGGGATCCCGCCCACTTTCTGCTGTGCGGCGATTCAAACCAGATCGTGCACCCCAATTTCTTCTCCTGGAGCCAGGTGAAGAGCCTGTTCTGGCGCGATCCGAAGCTGGCCGAACGGCAGGAGCTGCGGGTGCTCACCGCCAATTTCCGCAACGGGCTGGAAGCGACGCGCGTTGCCAACCAGCTGCTGAAGATCAAGCAGCGGCGCTTCGGCTCCATCGATCGGGAGAGCAACTTCCTCGTGCAGGCGGTCGGAGGCGAAAACGGGCAGGTGTCGCTGATGCCGGACAAGGACACCGCCAAACGCGAGCTGGACCAGAAGATTCGCCAGTCCACGCAGTTCGCCGTACTGGTCATGCGCGACGAGGACAAGGCCGGGGCAAGAAAACACTTTGCAACGCCTTTGCTGTTTTCGATCCACGAAGCCAAGGGGCTGGAGTACGAGAACATCGTCCTCTACCGATTTGTCTCCGATCACCGGGCCGAGTTCGCCGACATCGTAGAAGGCGTCGGCAAGGACGATCTCGCCATCGACGCACTGGACTACCGGCGCGCAAAGGACAAGAGCGACAAGTCGCTGGAGATCTACAAATTCTTCATCAACGCCCTCTACGTCGCATTGACGCGCGCCATCAAGAACCTGTACGTCATCGAATCCGATACCGCACATCCGCTGTTTGCGCTGCTCGACATGGCCGTCGGCGAAGTCAAGGTGGACGCGAAGCAATCGACCCTTGAAGACTGGCAGAAGGAAGCGCGCAAGCTCGAACTGCAGGGCAAACAGGAGCAGGCGGACGCGATCCGGCGCACCATCCTCAAGCACACGCCGGTCCCCTGGCCGGTGTTCGGCGAGACGAAGATCAATCAACTCCTGCTGAAAGTGTTCCGCGAACAGGCACCGGGCGGCAAGATGAAACAGCAGCTCTACGATTACGCCACCTGTTTCGATGAACCGATGCTGGCGGCATGGCTCGCGCAGGAGGCGAAGTTCGACGCGGCGAAAAGCTTCGCGCAGCAACGCCCCACCCTGGCGCGCAAATCCTATGTCCCCTACTTCGCCCACCACTTCAAGGACATCCTGCGACAGTGCGATCAGCATGGCATCGAGCACCGCCTCATGATGAACCAGACGCCGCTGATGGCGGCAGCGGCGGCAGGCAACGTGCCGCTGACGGAAGTCCTGATCGAGCGCGGCGCGGATCGGGATGCCGTGGACCATTACGGCTGCAATGCCCTGCACTGGGCGATGCGCGAAGCCTTCCGCGTCCCGAAATTCGCCGCCGGCCCGTTTGCCGCGCTCTACGAACTGCTCGCCCCGGCGAGCATCGACGTGAATACCGGCGAGCGGCTGGTACGCATCGACCGGCACCTGTCGGAATACTTCCTGTTCCAGACGCTGTGGACGCTGTTCAAGTCGCGCTTCACCCACCCGCAGCGCCGCTCCCATGGCGCATTTGAAACGCGGGCGGTTCTGGAGGCCTGGCAGCACCTTCCCGCCAATGTGGTGCGCGCCGAGCGCAACAAACGCCAGCATCTGTCGAGCGTGCTCTCGCGCAACGAAGTCGAACGCGACTATGCCTACAACCGGGCGCTGTTCATGCGCGTCTCCCAGGGCTGGTATCAGTTCAATACGAAGCTCCTGGTGCGCCGCCGGCAGGGCGATGAGGAACTGTGGACACCGATCTATGCGGCGCTCAATCTGCCGCTGATCAACGAGTTTGCGTACGAGGATGGCTGGGAGAGCGTCGGGGACCGCATCGCCGAGTACCTGACCCTGGCGGGACTGCCCGAGCGCACGACTCCGATTGCCGCCGAACGTGCTCTCGCGCGCGAGGACGCTTTGGCCCGCGAACGGGAAAAGCGTGAGATGGAACAGCGCGCCGCACTGGAGCGGCTGCGCAACGAGCAGGCCGCAACCCCGCAACGTCAGCCGCCGGAAGAGCCGAAATGGGGCACGCCGGAGGCCAGGCAGTTGGAAATCGAGCGGATCCGGCGGGAAATCGAGGAGAGGAAGAAGGGCTGAGGGAGGAACCGCCGTGCCGTTTCGCGACCGCTATCCGATCGATCGTTCAGCGCTTTGAACAACGTACCGCCGCTCGGGTCATTCATCGCGTAGAGGTCGTCGCTCACGTTGTAGTACAAGGCGAAGCGCGGCCCCATCCGCGACACCGGGAGGTAGCGGACCGGGTCATCGAGGCCTGCGACGCACCGGTCGAGTTCCCGAATCTGCGCCGGTGTCAGGGCCAGTCTCCCGGTTCGTCCCGTTCCATGCGGCGGCCGGGGCCGCCCCGCCGACTCTTCGGGTCGGCGGTCCGGGATGCTGGGCCGCGTTGCTGTTTCGAAACACGGGATTCCTTCGTCATCTGTGAAGCCCCCTTCCGTCGGCCCATCGTTCGCAGTCCGACGCTCGGTTCGACCTTACTCAAGCAACAGGTTGCGGAAGGGATGCTGGTTTTTCCAACGGTAGGCGTGAAAATCGCGCTCATCCGTGCTGACGATGCGTCCCTCGCCGTTCTCCTCCGCCAGCAGCACAAGCGATGCATCCGCCAGGTCCATCGGCAAATCCGCGTACTGGCGCATCAAGGCAGTGAGCCCGGGCAGATGATCGGCTCTCATGACAAAAACGCCCACGCCCTGTGTCCCCAGGGTTTCCACCCAGCCGAGTGTTTTCGCTACCCCGATTCGGCTGAACATCAGATGCACGCACTCCACCAGCACTGGATACGTTGTCATCAGCGGCTCGCGATTGCGCCGAAACATTTCACGGCAGCGCGCGTGGTAGGTATCGCCGCGATCCGCCAAGGCCAGCCATGCGCCCGTATCCACCAGAATCATGGTTGGGCCACGTACTTGCTCGAGAAATCGAGCCGATTCTTGTACGTGGTGCCAAGCTGCTCATCGGTTTCGATACAGCCGACGAACCCCACCGACTCCAGCGCCTGAAAGAAGGCGGAATCTCCCGCGTCCTGTGCGGCGGCAACGTCCACAGGCGCGGCCGGCAGGCCATGGCGCTGCTTTACAAAACGCACGAAATCCAGCACCTCGGCCCGCAGATTGGGCGGCAGCGCCGCAATTTCCGATTGAATGTCGCTCAGTGTGCTCATCACGCACTCCTTTCAAATTGTCAGGCAAAGCGTATCCTCGCGGACCTGTATGCGCGCGTCAATACGGTAAAAGTACCCGTCCAAATTCCGGCATCGTCGCGATGAGCCGCTGCATCGGCAGACCTCGTCTCGGCTCAGCTCCGCCTCGATCTGCTCGACGGTTGGCAGGCTGGTCTGGAGTTCTTCGGGCAGGGCATGGGTGAGCCGCGTGTCCGATTCGGCCACGCTGATGGGTTTGGTGTTGCCACCGAGGGCGTACTCGACCAGCACGCGGTTCTGCTCGCGCACCAACAGCAGTCCCAGGTCGGTTTGTCGTCGGGGTGGCAGAGCAGCCGGTCAACCGCGGTCACGTACATGCCGAGTTGCGCGCCGTCGCCGGGCTGAAATTTGCGGGCCTTGAGCTCGATCATGGATTGAATCTTCTGGTGGACCGTCCGTGTATTCCAATTCTCCATGCGGCACATCTCGGCGTAGAAATCGCGCTTCAGCGGATCGTCAATCGGGATGAGACGAAGAAAGTGCGTCCAGCCCAATTGTCGTAGCAGTGATACGACAATCTCTCGATCCGGGAACGCCTCGGCGAACTGGATCATGCGGTGCAGGTTTTTCTCACCGAAACCGCGCCCGAACTCGCCCTCCAATTGTGTCTCCAGAGCGGAGACAATTCGCTCGCCATACTCCACCCGCTTCTCCCGCAAAACCTCACGCCGGATTCGCTGACCCAAGTTCCAGTAGAGCACGGTCAGGCCCGAATTCACGGCCGCTTTCCAAAACTCGCGGAGCTTCGACCACGCGCGCACGCCAGAAATCGGGCGCTAGCCCGAGAGCCTTGCTACCCACCGCAGAGCGCTATTTCCCTACTTCGGCGCCGCAATCGGGCCAAACAGCTTTTCCAGTGCCAAGCCGATCGCAAGCAGTTTGCGATCGCTCCCTCGTGGGCCGTCGAGCGCGAATCCGACCGGCAGCCCGCTCCTGGTCATGCCGATCGGCACCGACAGCCCCGGAACTCCGGCGTTGCTACCCGGATCGGTATTGCGGATGAAGGTCGGAAAGGTCGGCACCTTCTTGCCCTCGAGCAGGGTTTCCTGGTCGTCGCCGATCGGCGCCGCCGGGAGGGGCACCGTCGGAAACGCCATTGCAGCGACCTTCTGCTGCGCGAAATAATCCGCGTAGGTCTTGATCAGCGCCGGGCGATGCACTTTCATCGCCTCCTCGTAGACCTTCTTCGGTATCGTCGGCGGCTCGCCCTTGACCAATGCACCGAACAGTCCTTTCACGTCCGGGCTGGCGATCGTGTCCGCAAAGCCCTTCAGATCCAGCTTGATGCCGAACTTCTTCGCGTAGGCCGGCAGGTCAACCGTCACTTCGTAGGGCGCGATCGGAAAGCTCAGCTTGTTGTTCAGATCCATCAGACCCGGGATGTCGGCCTCGACCAACTCGACGCCGGCGGCCTTGAGCTTGGCGAGCGCATCGGCCATCAGACGCGCAGTTTCCGTTTCAACTCCGTCATTGAGCGACTTGGGTACTCCGATGCGCAGGCCCTTGAGCTGCGCCGGAATCAGCGCATCCTTCGCGCCGGTGATCACCGTGTCGAGCAAAGCAAGGTCTGCGACGGAGCGCGCCATCGGCCCCGCGGTGTCGCGGGCGTGCGCGATCGGCGTGACGGCCGTGTCCGAACCCAGGCCTGCGGGCGCCATGCGCGCGGCGATTGCAGCGCCGTTGCCGCCGGAGTAGCGGCCAGCGATGCGTTTCGGGTCGTAGGGGTTGCCGACCGCGCCGAACGCAGCATTGTTGCCGGTGATGCCCAAGGCGAGCTCGTGCATCGATGATCGGCCCCGATATCCCGCCGCAGGGGGCCGCAGGATTTCGCTGACCCCGATCCCGCGCTGACGGTCTACTTGTCTCCGGAGGAAATCCGCCTCCGTACAGGCCGCGCAAGCGCCTCGAGCGCGACGAAGTCTCCGGCAATCGCGTCAGGACGAATCTCGCCCGGAAAAATGCGCACCAGGTAGGCCGGTTCCCATTTCGCGCCGTTGTAGTAAATCGCGGTCACGCCCGCCTGTTTTGCAGCGACCGTGTCTGTCGTGCTGTCGCCCACGAACCAGACATCCGCGCCGGGCACGATGCGCAGTTCGTCGAGCGCCCGCTGAACCATGTCCGGCGCCGGCTTGCGCCGGCGGACGTCGTCGCCGCACACCACGACGTCGAACAGCCCTTCCCAGCCGGTACCATCGACCCGCGCCAGCTCGCGCGCGAACAGTGCCCGCCTGCGGTTGGTCAGCATGCCGGTCCTGAGTCCGGCGGAGCGCAGCCTGCCGAGCATTGCGGGCACGCCGGGTTCGAAAGGATGCACCTCGGCGAAGTGGCGCATGTAGCACCGGTCAAAGGCCTCGTGCGCAACGTGCTTGGCATCCTCGTCGCCGCCGAACAGGATCTCGAAAATCTCGGTGCGCGAGATGCGGCGCTCGTCCTTGAGTTGCTGCGGCAGACCGCGACTCCGGCGCACCTGCTCGATAAGCGTCTCGTGTTCCGGCACCCGCCCGCTGCCGGGCGGCACGATTCGTTCCACGAGCCCGAGCTCACCGAGCAGCGGCAGCATGTCCTCCACCGCGCGATACATGGCCTCGAAGGTATCGGCGAGCGTGCCGTGCCAGTCGAAAAGGATGGCGCGCGGCGTGGTGAGACGGGGCATGCGCGAAACTAGGCCTTGAGCGTCGGCCCCTGCGCGGCCTCAAACCGTCGCCGTATCGCCTCGACACGCGCGCGGTTCACGCCGTAGTCGCGCCGGCCGAGCCGCGAGGCGGAGCGAACGTGGATCACGCCTTCCTTCTCCGCGACGGCAAACTCGACGTCGTCCACATAGCCCATCAATTTGCTGCGGAACTCGGCATGGAGATACTCGCCATCATGGCGAACGATGCGCGTGCGATCCATCGCATCGAGCACCTTGCGCAGCGCCGCGAGCGCCTCCGCGCCGTTGCCGCGGAACCTGAGCGGCGCAATGTAATGTTCGGCGTCGTCCTTCGGCGCCTGGCTGGAGACGTTGTTGGGCGTGCGCCCGGGCGGCGCGAGCCTGCCGTCGTGCACGCCGAGGTTCGAAGCCGGCTTGCCGGAAAACACGGTATCTCCCTGCGTGAAGGCGGTGTGCAGCGCGATTCCCGCGGCGAAACCGGCGACGAGCAGCGCAACCATCACCAGCGAGCGTTTGAGCATCGGGCTTTCTTTCGTGGGCCGCGCGGCGATGTTAACATCGACTGAACATCGCATTTCCGGCCAACGGGAGGACTGCCATGCTGACCATCTCCGCGCAACAGCTCGCCGAACTGCTCTCGGGCATCGCCCGCGCGCAGGCGGCAATCATCAACGGGATCGAAAGCGCCCATCCCGGCACGCGCAGCAGCCATGTCATTCCCGCGCTGAATAACGTCGCGCACATTCGCGATCACCCGAATCCGACGCTCACCGACCTGCCGGTGCGCGTGGTACTCGCCTACATGGGGCGCGTCAGCCCGGACATGGCGGCGCTGCAGCGCGACCTCGAGCGCCTGTTCGGCGCGCCCGCACCCGCAGCCGCGGCAGGTGCGCCGGACGCACTCGACTTCAGCGCGAAGCCGGCGGGTGGCGGAAGCTAGCGGCTAGAAATCGGGCGGCGGCGGGAAGCTGGGTTTGCGTTTTTCGCGGTGTGAAGCGATTCCCTCGAGCACCTCCGGACCGGTGAAGCCCATGAACTCAAGCGCGAGCGAGGTATCGAACGACGGCCCCGCCATCCGCATCCAGTTGTTGAGGCTGTATTTGGTCCAGCGCAGCGCCGTCTGGGCGCCGGCATTGAGTTTCCTTGCGACCTCCAGCGCCTTCGCCTGAAGTTCGGACTCTTCGCAGCACATCGAGATCAGCCCGATCCGCTCGGCCTCTTCGCCCGAGACCTGCTCGCACAGGAGCAGGTAGTACTTGGCCTTCGCCATCCCGCACAGCAGAGGCCAGACGATCGCGGCGTGGTCGCCCGCCGCAACGCCGAGGCGCGTATGGCCGTCGATGATGCGCGCGTTCCTGGCTGCGATCGATATGTCCGACAGCAGC
Source organism: Betaproteobacteria bacterium (assembly GCA_016195915.1). Taxonomy (GTDB): domain Bacteria; phylum Pseudomonadota; class Gammaproteobacteria; order Burkholderiales; family SG8-39; genus JADGRQ01. Next base: position 52,718 of record JACPYS010000020.1, read on the forward strand.
CCCGCCACCAGCCCTGCGCCCACCGCAGGGCCGTGCATCGCCGACACCACCATCTTCGAGCAATTGATGAGGTTGTAGACCAGGTCGCGCGCCTCGCGCCATACCCGCGCGCGCACGTTGAAATCCCTGGTGACCTGCTCGACCATATTCAAATCGCCGCCCGCCGAGAAGCCGCGGCCCGCCCCGCGCAGGATCGCGACGCGCGTTTCCGGATCGCGGTCCACGTCGAGCCAGATGGACGCGAGTTCGGCGTGCAGCCGCTCCGTGGCGGTAGAGAGCTTCGCGCCCTCCTCCCCCATCACGATCTCGAGGATGCCGGGCTCGAGCCGGCGGATTTTCAGGTCCTCGTATTGCGAGTAATCCATGTGCACCTCCCAACGGCGATTTTACCCTTGCCGCGCACGCCGGAATCCGAAACAATCGCCGCATGAGCGAAATCCTGCGAACACCGGACGAGCGTTTTGCCGACCTGCCCGGTTTTCCGTGGGCGCCCCGTTATCTGGAGTGGAACGGGTTGCGCGTGCATTACCTCGACGAAGGTCCGTCCGACGCCAGACACGTGTTTCTCTGCCTGCACGGCGAGCCTACCTGGGCTTATCTCTACCGCAGGATGCTGCCCGTGTTCACTGCCGCCGGGCACCGGGTGATCGCGCCGGATTTCATCGGATTCGGCCGCTCCGACAAGATCGTGGAGGACGCCGCCTACAGCTTCGAGTTTCACCGCAACATGCTGCTCGCGCTGACAGAGCGCCTCGACCTGCGCGGCATTACGCTGGTGGTGCAGGACTGGGGCGGCCTGCTCGGCCTGACGCTGCCGATGGAAATGCCGGAGCGCATCGCGCGGCTGCTGGTGATGAACACCGCGATCGGCACGGGCGACACTCCGCTCGCGCAGGGTTTCATCGATTGGCGCGCTTACGTCGCGAGTACGCCGAACCTGGACTGCGGCAAGCTGCTCGGCCGCTCGTGCAAGCACCTCACGCCGCGTGAAGCGGCGGCCTACGAGGCGCCGTTTCCGGATGCGCGCTACAAAGCCGGCGTGCGGCGCTTTCCCCAACTGGTACCCGATGCGCCCGACGCTCCGGGCGCGGCACTGTCGAGAAAAGCGCGCGACTGGCTGTCGTCTTCCTGGCAGGGCGAGTCGTTCATGGCGGTCGGTGCCAGGGATCCCGTGCTCGGCCCGACGGTGATGAGCGCGTTGCGCAAGCGCATCCGCAACTGTCCGGAACCGTACGTTCACGCGGAAGGCGGCCACTTCTTGCAGGAGTGGGGCGACGAAGTCGCGCGCACCGCGCTGGCGCATTTCGGATGAACGCCGCCGATTTCGGCCCTCTGCTCGTCAGCTACGACGATGTCGCGCGCGCCGCGGAGCGCATCGCGGGGCACGCGCACCGTACGCCGGTGCTCACTTCGCGCAACGTGAATGAACGCACCGGAGCGAGCGTGTTCTTCAAGTGCGAAAACCTGCAGAGGATGGGCGCATTCAAGTTCCGCGGAGCATTCAACGCGCTTTCACAACTCACCCCGGAAGCGCGCGCGAACGGCGTGCTCGCCTACTCCTCGGGCAATCACGCACAGGCCGTCGCCCTCGCGGGAAAGCTGCTGGATGTTCGCGCAACGATCGTCATGCCGCAGGACGCGCCGGGCGTGAAACTCGAAGCGACGCGCGACTACGGTGCCGAAGTGATCACCTACGATCCGAACGCAGTGGTCCGTGAGACGTTCGCCGCATGCCTTGCCGCCGAGCGCGGTCTCGCGGTGATTCCGCCCTACGACCACCCTCATGTCGCGGCAGGCCAGGGCACCTGCGCGAAGGAATTGCTCGAGGAAACCGGCCCGCTCGACATCCTGCTCGCGCCCTGCGGGGGCGGTGGGCTGCTTTCGGGCTGCGCGGTGGCCGCGAGCGGTCTCGCCCCGCAATGCCGCGTCATCGGGGTCGAGCCCGAGGCCGGCGATGACGCGACCCGCACCTTCCGCACCCGGACCCTGCAAAGCGTGCGCAATCCCGACACCATCGCAGACGGCGCGCGCACGCCCTCGCTGGGCAAGGTCACGCTGCCGCTCGTGATGCGCTACGTTTCGGACATGCTGACGGTGAGCGACGCCGAACTGCTGAAGACGATGTTCTTTCTGTGGGAGCGCATGAAGATCCTGGTCGAACCCACCGGCGCGCTCGCCGCGGCCGCCGTGCTGGAGGGAAAGTTCGCTGCGCAAGGCGCGCGCGTCGGGGTGATCCTCTCGGGCGGCAACGTCGACTTGCGCTGGGCGGCGCGGCAGCTGTCGTGAGGATTGTCGATGCGGCGCAAACCGAACTCAGCCTGCCTTTTGCGAAGCTGATTCCGGCGCTGTGCGACGCGTTTGTCACGGGTTGCGTCGTCCCGCCCCGGCATCACCATGCGATCGACCTCGCGCCGGGGCCGCAGGCGACGCTGTTGCTGATGCCGGCGTGGAAGCCGCACGATGCGCTGGGAGTGAAGATCGTCAACGTCTTCCCCGGCAATTCCAGCGCCGGCCTGCCGGGTCTGTACTCCGTTTACCTGCTGTTCGATGCCGACCACGGCACGCCGATCGCGTTGCTCGACGGCAACGTCATCACCTCCCGCCGCACTGCCGCCGTCTCGGCGCTTGCGGCTTCGTATCTGGCCCGCCCGGATGCCGAGCGGCTGCTGGTCGTCGGCGCCGGCCGCGTTGCCAGCCTGTTGCCGGAGGCGTACCGCGAGGTGCGCGCGATTCGGCGCGTGGCGGTATGGGACGTCGCGCCCGCGGCTGCACGGTTGCTGGTCGAGCGCCTCGCCACGCTGGGTTTCGATGCCGCGCCGGCGCCGGACCTCGAAGCGGCGGTGCGCGATGCGGACATCGTTACCTGCGCCACGCTCGCCACCGAGCCGCTGGTCTCGGGCGCCTGGCTGCGACCCGGGACTCATCTCGATCTGATCGGCAGCTTCACGCCCGGCACGCGCGAAGCCGACGACGAGGCGATCCGCCGCTCGACGATCTTCATCGACACGAAAACCGCTCTCGAAGAATCGGGCGAACTGCTGCGGCCGATGAAAAGCGGCGCATTCAGCCCCGATCGGCTCGCGGGCACGCTGGCAGACCTGTGCGCCGGACGCCACCCGGGACGGACCCGGGTGCAGGAACTGACGTTGTTCAAGGCCGTCGGCACGGCGCTCGCCGACCTGACCGCGGCGATGCTGGTCCGGCGCCAGCTCGTTCAGACCTCGGCGTAATACGCGATGCGCCGGTCCTTCGCGGCCTTTGCCGCGTACATTGCCCGGTCGGCCTGCGCCAGCAACTCCGCCGAGGTCTGGGCGTCCTGCGGAAACACGCTGATGCCGATCGAGCAGGAAATGCTCCACGGCGCGCCGCCCTGGACCGCGATCGGAAGTTGCACCATGTCGGCGATCTTCTCCGCGATCATGCCTGCGCCGTCGGCCCGGTCGAGCTCGCCCGCGAGCACCACGAATTCGTCGCCGCCGATGCGTGCCACGGTGTCCGATCCGCGCACGCTCGAGCGCAACCGGTTCGCCACCGCGATCAGCACCTGGTCGCCGGCCGCATGGCCGCGCGTGTCGTTCACCGCCTTGAAGTCGTCGAGGTCCACCAGCATCACCGCAACATGCTTGCGGTTGCGCTTGGCCAGTTCGAGCGCGAGCGAAAGGCGCTCCTGCATGCTGTAGCGGTTGGGCAGGCCGGTGAGCGCGTCATGCTGCGCCATGAATCGCATGCGCTCCTCCTGCTCGCGCAGCCGCGCCACCATCCCCTCGCGTTCGAGCGCTTCCTCGCGCAGCTTCTCGTTGACGCGGTTGATTTCCGCGGTCCGCTCGCCGATGCGCCGCTCGAGTTCACGCTCGTTCTCCCGCGTCGCCTCGAGCAGGGCCCGGTGCGTGGCGAGCGCTTCGGCCTGCGCGGCCAGCTTCTCGTGCTTGATGATGCCGATGCGATCCGCAAGCCCGAAGGACAGCAGTACGACGTCCAGGGCAAGGCCGATGTGCAGTCCGTAAACGGTGAAAAAATTGGTCGGGACCAGCGCGAAGTTCCGCGAGGCTCCGACCGCGATGGACACCAGCAGCGCCACCCAGGCGAGCAGGAAGAAGCGCGTCGGCCGGTCGCCGCGCAGAACTTCGCGCACCGAGATGTACAGCACCAGCGTCGCCGTCACCGCGGAAACGACCGATAGGGCACGCAGGATGGCGCCATACGACAGCACCCACCCGGTAGCCGCGCTGAACGCAAACAATCCCGCGAGCGCAACCACCCCCTGGGAAAAGCGGTCCACCGCGAGCGCGATGCGCGGCAGGACCAGGAACGAGCGCGCGAACTGCACGCCGAAGGCAAGCGTGAGAGAGAGCGCGGTCGCGAGCGCGTGGTTGGCCCACCACACGCTGTTCGGCCAGAGATGCTCGAATCCCAGACCGTCGAAGGTGAACAGGAACATGCCGAATGAGGCGGTATACAGCACGTACCACAGGTAGACTCGGTCGCGCAGCGCGAGGAACAGCATCAGGTTGTACAGGAACAGCGCGATCACCAGCCCGTAGAACAGCCCCAGCACGATCATCGCGTCGCGCTCGTTCACGGCGAACGCGTCCGGTTGCCACAGCCAGGCCGGTACCGTCACCACGCTTTCCGACGCGACACGCACATAGAACGTGCGCTCGGCGTTCGCCGGCACGCTCAACCGGAACACATGGTTGCGGTGGCGCACGTCGCGCGCGGCCCACACGAGCGAGTCGCCGCCGCGCTTGAGCGTGACCGCATCACTGCCGCGCGCATCGCGTGGCAGGGCGTAGACATCGACGTGATCGAGGCTCGGAAAGCGGATCTCGAGTAGCGGCTCGCGCGGCTCGGCATCGCCGGCGAGTTTGAAACGCAGCCACCAGATGCTGTTTGAATAGCCGAAATTGAGCGCGTCCGCGGCGCCGCGCGCGAAAAGCTCGTCGGGGGTCTTGCGCAGGTCCTCGATGCCGAGCGTGCCCGAGGCGTCCTCCAGCACATCGATCGACCGGCCAAGCGGCCGCCCCTCGATGAGTTCGGCAAGCTTGACGGCAGGCGCTGCCCAGCCCGGCAGCGCCGCGGCAAGCGCAAACAGCATGGCGAGGCGCAGAAAGCGCATGCGGCGCACAGTGCGAAACGATAAACCATCATACGCCCGCCTGACTTTGCGTGCGTGCTGCACTGCGCTATGCTGTGCCCCCGTTTCCCAGAGCATTCCCGATGCCCAACGCACTCCCCGCGATGATGCGCGCGGTCGAAATTACGCAACCTGGCGGACCCGAGGTCCTCAAGCCCTGCGAGCGAACACTGCCCCAGCCCAAGGCACATGAAATTCTCGTGCAAGTCGCGGCGGCAGGCGTGAACCGGCCCGACATCCTGCAGCGCACGGGACATTATCCGGTCCCGCCCGATGCATCGGATCTTCCCGGACTCGAGATCGCCGGCACGGTCGTCGCAGCGGGTAGCGCGGCGAAGCTGTGGCAGACCGGCGACAAGGTGTGCGCGCTCACGCACGGCGGGGGCTACGCGGAGTACTGTGTGGTGCCCGAAGTGCAGGCGCTGCCCGTGCCCAGGGGTCTTTCGATGACCGAGGCCGGATCCCTGCCCGAGACCTGTTTCACCGTGTATTCCAACGTGTTCGACCGGGGCGGCCTGAAACCCGGCGAGACTTTCCTCGTGCAGGGCGGGGCATCCGGCATCGGGGTCACGGCGATCCAGATGGTGGCGGCGATGGGTAACCGCGTATTCGCCACGGCCGGCAGCGACGACAAGTGCGCCGCGTGCGTCAGGCTCGGCGCGGAGATCGCGATCAACTACCGCACGCAGGACTTCGCCGAAGCGGTGAAGAAGGCCACGGGCGGCAACGGGGTGGACGTGATCCTCGACATGGTCGGGGGCGACTACGTGCCGCGTGAACTCAAATGCATGGCCGATGAAGGCCGCCTGGTGATGATCGCATTCCTGCGCGGCCCGAAAACGGAACTCGACCTCAACGAATTGATGCGCAGGCGCCTGAAGATCACCGGCTCGACACTGCGCCCGCGTCCCGTCGAGTTCAAGGGCGCGGTCGCCCGGTCGCTGCGCGAGCGCATCTGGCCGCTGGTGGAATCGGGCAGGATCAAGCCGGTCGTCTACAAGACGTTCGCGCTTGCGCAGGCCGCCGATGCGCACCGGCTGCTCGAGTCCGGGGAGCACATCGGCAAGATCGTCCTCACCGTTTAGGAAGACGGAGAGGCGTCGCCGAATTCGCCGGTACGCGCGCGAGCTTCATGACGCAAAACCGCAAGTTCTCCCGCGCCAGTTCGTCGTCCGGATCCATCGCCACCGCTCGCGACAGCGTCTCCCGAGCCTCGGAGGGCCGCCCCGACTCCAGCAGCGACCAGCCGAGGTCGCTCACGAACTTGGCGTTGTCCGGTTCGAGATCCAATGCCCGTCTCGACGCCTCGATCGCTTCCTCGTGAAGACCTTGGTGGCCTGCACAGCACCCGACCCCCTGGTGGAGGCGACGCGAGGGAATTGCAGCGCGGCCGCGCGATACAACTCGAGACCATCCTTGTAGGCTCTCTGCGCGATCAGAAAGTCGCCAGCGTCGTCGAGGATGTTGCACAGGTCAGCGGTGTCAGCCGGGCACGAGAGCAACGAGTGAAAGAGCCGCCGCCCCGCAGCCCGGTGACCGCGCTGGTACTCAACTGTCGCCATGCCGAAGATTGCGGGCGCGTATCCGGGAACGTACTCCAGCGCCCGCGTCAAAGCAGCCACGGCTCCTTTCACGTCGCCCATCGCTGTACGAACGATACTCTCCGCGTACTCACCCTCGGCCTCGAATAGCCCAGCAGTTCCACGCGAACGCGCCTCTTGGCGCGAGCGCCTACGCGGTTGGCTTCGAGTCCCCATTCATACCTTCCGGTTCGTCACGGACTGCGCACGTGGAAGCTCAGCGGCTGGAGCGCCGGGTCGGGTGGTCTCTCTCCGTTTCTCTCACGCAAGCGACCTTTCCACGAGGAACAGGAACGCTGAAATCGTAGTGCAGAGCCATTCCGTATCGTCCTCGTCGAAGTTATCGCGTTTGAGTAGATGACGGAATATTCGCTTCCGATGGCCGCAGTGCGTCCTGAATCTTCCGCAACCCCACCCGATCGATCACAGGGACCCGCAGCAGCTCTTCTGATTTGCAATTCATCAGATCCTCGACGGTCCGGATTCCTTCGTTCAGAAGCGCGTGCAAAGTCATCGTAGGGAGACTGGAAATCCTCCGGACTGAGCTACACAGCGTGAGCGCAGGGTCATCGTCCATTTGCTCCCAAAAAGCGTCTACGTACTGCCGAAGCATCCGCATACATGCCCGAGATCGCTCCGGCGGCTGGAGAGAGCGATAGTGCTCCGGGTCGAGCCTCCGACGAACTTCGTGGACCAGCTGATGACATCGACCAGTCGACAACCCCCACTCTCGCGCCACGGACGACACGGTCCGGCCCTCGAGAACCGCCCGAGCGATCGCGCGATTCCGGCTCCCCGGTTCCATGCGTAGGTTATGGTCGGACTTCATGGCCGAACGTAGAGCATCAGCCGCGCGCGCCGCGCCCCCCGGCCTGGGCGCGACGCTTGACACGCGCGTCGGCTGCATGCGCTTGTTAGGCGCTTCCTGACGGCGCACGGCACCGCCTCGCTCCGGAGCCAACGTCGAACTCGGGCGACGCGCTGGGATGCCGTGAAGCATGCCCTCCACACTGATGTCTTCATCCACGTCAGGCCAATGGACGCCTTGGCCGGAACCGATGAGACGAAAGTGCGCTCGTTGCTCGGGCGTGGCATCAGATAGGCGCCAAGACCAGGCCAGCGGAACGCTGATGACCCGACCGTCTGCAAGGCGTGCGATGATCTCGTCCTCGGTGACCCGGACGTGTTGAATGCTCAGTTCTGTGCTAGCCGCAGTGTTCATACCAAACCTCCAGAATCGCTGTGCGATGGGTGGTGATCAGCCGACGAACGGCATTCAGCTCTCGAGCGCTGAAACCGTGGCCGCGCGCCAGCTCGACCCGGTCGCGCCAAAACTTACAGGTGCTGTTCTCTCGCTCGACGTGCACGTGCGCCGGCTCGTTGCAGTCGAAGCTGGTGAAGAAGAACCGATACGGTCCGGGGATTCCCATGATTCTTGGCATTCAGGAATACCCCCATTTCAGTTCGCTTAGCAATAGTACCCCGTAACCCTTGCTGGTGTATGCGAGAGAGCACGAATCGCCGAACGAATAGCGTTTAGCGAGAGCGCAGCCCGCGCTCGGGCGAGTTTCCCCGCCTTGCCGGCCGGGCCGAGCAGACCGTAATGACGGATACGCTTGAAGCCCTTGGGCAGCACATGCAACAAGAAGCGCTCGATGAAGGTGTGCGCCGGCACGCTGAGCGTGCGCCTGCGGTTGCCGTGGGCCGAATCGCGCACCCGCAAACTCACCGTGTCCCTGTCCATGCCCAGGATGCGCTCGTTGGAGATCGCCACTCGATTCGTATAGCGGCCCAGATACTCGAGCACCCCCGCGTTCGCGGGGGGAGGCTCTGCTCAGGCCCGCCCAGCGAGTGTCTGGCATAGACCACCCAATCGTGGTCATAGAGCCGGGCGAGAAGCGTGCCCCAGGCAGCGTCCGTCAGCCGCGAGTCACCCTGCAGTGCCTCAGCGCGCAGTTTCCCGTCTTGGTGTGCCGCCTTGAGTGCGGCGAGGAATTTCCCTCGGTAGACTTGGGACAGCGCCGCGACCGGAAACAGAAAGCCGCGCTTGGCCGCCACCCAATTCCCGTCGGCCTTGAGCGCCCCGCCGGGCACCAGTGCGTGGACATGCACGTGCCGCCCCAGGTCCTGCTTCCAGGTATGCAACGCCAACGTGAACGCGGCAGTGCCGCCCAGCCAGCGCGGGTTGGCGGCAAACTCGGTGAGCGTCGCCGAGACCGCACCGAAGAGCATCTCGTAGAGCGCCCGCGGACACTGCCCGATGAGTCCATTGAGATGGTGGGGCAGGGTGAACACGAGGTGGAAGTACGGCACGGGCAACACCTCGCGCTGTTAGACGTCATTTCACCTCTGGCGCCGGAGTACGACATGTGTGGCTTTCTCCGACGCGACGAACTGGACGCATTCGTATCCTAAAGCTCGCACGTCAACCTCCTCGAACAACCGCTCTCCCCCACCTAGCAGGACCGGCGCGATGGCGACATGCAGCTCATCAATGAGGTCTGCACGAAGGTACTGCCGTATTGTGTGGGGCCCACCGCCAATGCGCACGTCCATCCCGTTGGCTGCCTTGCGCGCCTGGTCCAGCGCTTCGTGGACGCCGCCTGTCACGAAGTGGAATGTAGTGTCGCCTTCCATCTGGATGGGCGGGCGCGCGTGATGAGTCAAGACGTAGACCGGAACGTGGTAGGGCGGGTTATCACCCCACCAACCCTTCCAGTTCATGTCTGGCCAGGCCCCGCGGATCGGTCCGAACATGTTCCTTCCGAGAATCCAAGCGCCAACATTCTTGAAGCCCCGTGTGGCGAAGTCCTCATCGATCCCTGTTGTGCCGCCGTCAGCGCCAAACAGGGCCCGCTGGAATGTGCGCGTTGGGAGTGCCCACTGGTGCAAATCTGTCCCGCCGACACCGAGTGGATTGTCGATGTCCTGACTAGGCCCCGCTCCGTAGCCGTCAAGCGAGATGGTGAAGCTCTCAACCCGGACCCGCGTCATTTCATACTCCTATTTGGATGGACGCCAAACGTTCTGCTCTGCCGCGGGCCAGCACGGACATTCGCGAATGTGCAGCGCCGGTAGCCCGTCGGCAGCAGCGTCACGTTAGCGCGAAAACCTCGACTAGAACCAATTTCCCGACGCGACATCATAGTCGTGCCGTGGAAGACCGTTTGCCTCAACAAGTATCCGGTAATATCCGAAGCAGGCGAGCGGCGGCACACCTGGCGGCATCTCGACCGCTGTGGTGGAATAACTCAGCCGAAGCGCGGAACCATGC
>JACPYS010000021.1 GCA_016195915.1 Betaproteobacteria bacterium
CGGGCACCTGGAAGGACCTGACCGACAGCGTGAATTTCATGGCGAGCAACCTCACCTCGCAGGTGAGGAACATCGCCGAGGTGACTACCGCGGTGGCGAGCGGCGACCTGTCGAAGAAGATCACGGTCGACGTGAAGGGCGAGATCCTGGAACTCAAGAACACCGTCAATACGATGGTGGACCAACTGTCTTCGTTCGCGGCCGAAGTGACGCGCGTGTCGCGCGAAGTGGGCACCGAAGGCCGCCTCGGCGGGCAGGCCGACGTGCAGGGGGTGGCGGGCACCTGGAAGGACCTGACCGACAGCGTGAACTCGATGGCGAGCAATCTGACCGCGCAGGTGCGCAACATTGCCGACGTCACCACCGCGGTCGCGAAAGGCGACCTTTCGAAGAAGATCACGGTCGACGTGAAGGGCGAAATCCTCGAGTTGAAAAATACCATCAACACGATGGTCGATCAGCTCAGCTCGTTCGCCGCCGAGGTGACGCGCGTCGCGCGCGAAGTGGGAACGGAAGGAAAGCTGGGCGGGCAGGCGCAGGTGCAGGGCGTGGCGGGCACCTGGAAGGACCTGACCGACAGCGTGAACTTCATGGCGAGCAACCTGACTTCGCAGGTGAGAAACATTGCCGAGGTGACGACTTCGGTGGCGACCGGCGACCTGTCGAAGAAGATCACGGTCGACGTGAAAGGCGAAATCCTCGAACTCAAGGACACCATCAATACGATGGTCGACCAGCTGCGCTCGTTCGCTGCCGAGGTCACGCGCGTCGCGCGCGAGGTGGGAACCGAGGGGCGACTGGGTGGACAGGCCGACGTGAAGGGCGTGGCAGGCACCTGGAAGGACCTGACCGACAGCGTGAACTCGATGGCGAGCAACCTGACCGCGCAGGTGCGCAACATTGCCGACGTCACCACCGCCGTGGCGAAAGGCGACCTTTCGAAGAAGATCACGGTGGACGTGCGCGGCGAGATCCTCGAGGTCAAGAACACGGTCAACACGATGGTCGATCAGCTCAGCTCGTTTGCGGCCGAGGTGACGCGCGTCGCGCGCGAGGTCGGCACCGAGGGCAAGCTCGGCGGGCAGGCGCAGGTGCAGGGCGTGTCCGGCACCTGGAAGGACCTGACCGACAGCGTGAACTTCATGGCCGGCAACCTGACCGCGCAGGTGCGCGGAATCGCGAAGGTGGTGACCGCGGTGGCGACCGGCGACCTGAAGCAGAAGCTCACGGTGGAGGCCAAGGGAGAAATCGCGGCACTCGCCGACACGATCAACAGCATGACGGACACGCTCGCGACGTTCGCCGACCAGGTCACCAGCGTCGCGCGCGAAGTGGGTGTCGAAGGAAAGCTGGGCGGACAGGCGAAGGTGCCGGGTGCATCCGGCACCTGGAAGGCGCTGACCGAGAACGTCAACGGCCTCGCGGCGAATCTGACCACGCAGGTGAGAGCGATCGCCGAGGTCGCCACGGCGGTGACCGAGGGCGACCTGACCCGCTCGATCGCGGTGCAGGCGCAGGGCGAGGTGGCGGTACTCAAGGATACGATCAACGAGATGATCGTGAACCTGAAGGACACCACCGAGAAGAACACGGAACAGGACTGGCTCAAGACCAACCTTGCCAAGTTCAGCCGGATGCTGCAGGGCCAGCGCGACCTGAACACGGTCGGCCGGCTGATCCTGTCGGACCTGGCGCCCGTGGTAAAGGCGCAGCACGCGATGTTCTTCGTTCTCGACAGTAGCCGCGAACCCAACGAACTGGCGTTGCTGGCGAGCTACGCCGCAGAAGGACTCGGCAATCACGGCATGCGCCTGCGCCTTGGCGAAGGGCTGATCGGCCAGTGCGCCCTGGAGAAGCAGAAGATTCTCCTCGACCACGCGCCGGGCGACTATATCCGCATCCGCTCCGGCCTCGGAAATGCGGCGCCCCGTTCGCTGCTGGTACTGCCGATCGTGTTCGAAGGCCAGGTGAAGGGCGTCCTGGAACTGGCTTCGTTCGAGGGATTCAGTTCCACCCACCAGGCGTTCCTCGAGCAGCTGACCGAGAGTATCGGCATCGTGATCAACACCATCGAGTCCAACACGCGGACCGAAGACCTTCTCACGCAGTCGCAATCACTCGCGCAGGAACTGCAGAGCCGCCAGAACGAGCTGCAGCAGACCAACCAGGAATTGCAGGACAAGGCGGGCCAGCTCGCGCACCAGAATCAGGAAGTCGAGCGCAAGAACCAGGAGGTCGAGCAGGCGCGGCAGGCGCTCGAGGAAAAGGCCCGGCAGCTCGCGCTCACCTCGAAATACAAGTCCGAGTTCCTCGCCAACATGTCCCACGAGCTGCGCACGCCGCTCAACAGCCTGCTGATCCTCTCGGACCAGCTTTCCGGCAACGCCGAAGGCAATCTTTCGGTACGCCAGATCGATTTCGCAAAAACCATCCATTCGTCCGGCAACGACCTGCTGATGCTGATCAACGACATCCTCGACCTGTCGAAAATAGAATCGGGCACGGTGGCGGTCGACATCGGCGAACTGCCGGTGGACGAACTTTACCGGTACGTCGAGCGCACCTTCCGGCCGGTGGCGGAATCGCGCAAGCTCGATTTCCAGATCCGGCTCGACGAAAACCTGCCGCCTTCGATGTTTACCGACGCGAAACGGCTGCAGCAAATCATCAAGAACCTGCTGTCGAACGCGTTCAAGTTCACCCATCGCGGCCAGGTTACCCTCACCATCGAGGCCGCCACCGGCGGATGGAGCGCGACCAACGAGGCGCTCAACCACGCGCCGCAGGTGCTTGCCTTTTCCGTGTCGGACACCGGCATCGGCATTCCCGGCGAGAAGCAGCAGATCATTTTCGAGGCATTCCAGCAGGCCGATGGAAGCACCAGCCGCAAATATGGCGGAACCGGCCTAGGTCTCGCGATCAGCCGCGAGCTGTCGCGCCTGCTGCGCGGTGAAATCCGCCTGTTCAGCACGCTTGGTCGCGGCAGCACGTTTACCCTGTACATGCCGCAGAGTCATACGCCCCAGCGCCCGGCGCAATCCCCCGAGGAGGCAGCAGGCCCGCGCTTCGCGGACCGCCCCGCCGAACTCGCCGGCAGCGCCCGCCTGCCGGCCCTCGCCGCGGTACCGGCGATCGCGCTGCCCCACGCCGAACCCGAGCCCGAGGCGCTGCCCAACGAGGCCGGCGACGATCGGGACAACATCCGGCCGGGCGACCTTGTCCTGCTGATCGTCGAGAACGATATCCCGTTTGCCCGGGTGCTGCTGGAGGCGGCGCGCGCGAAGAGCTTCAAGGTCCTGGTTGCGTCGCTTGGCGCCGCCGCGCTCGCCATGGCGCGCGAGTATAAGCCGTCGGCGATCACGCTCGACATCGTCCTGCCTGACATCGAAGGCTGGCGCGTGCTTGAACGGCTCAAGAACGACACCGCGAGCCGGCATGTGCCGGTGTGCGTGATTTCTACCGAGGAAGCACGCGAGCGCGCGTGGCGCGGGGGCGCCTGGTCGTTCCTCAACAAACCGATCCAGAGCACCGAACTCATCAGCGATCTGCTCGACTCGGTAAAGGAGGTGGTCAGGCGCAAGGGCACGGGCGTGCTGCTGCTCGCGCCGAAAGGCTTCAAGCTGGTCAGGTCGATCAAGTCGTTCGACATGGGACTGCGGATGACGCATGTGACCGACGCTGCGGCCGCGAGCGCCGCGTTTGTCAAAGGCGGAATGGGCTGCCTGGTGTGCTGCCCCACGAGCATTGACCCGGTAGCGCTTCCGCCGCCGGTTGCCGACGCGGTCAACGAGGGCCGCCTGCCGATGATCGTCTATGACGACGCGAATCGCGTCCACGAGGACGATAGCCAATGGCACCGCCTGCTCAAGAATGGCCGCGTGCGGCTGGTACGCTCCCCGGAGCGGTTCATCGATCAACTCGCCTTCACACTGCACGCCGAAACCGCGCGGCTGCCGCAGGCGCACCGCGCGGTGCTGCAGGGCATGTACCAGTCGAACAAGCTGCTCTCGGGAAAGCGCGCGCTGATCGTCGACGACGACATGCGCAACATCTTTGCACTCTCGTCGGTACTCGAGGAATTCGACATGCGGATCAAATCGACCGACAACGGGCGCGATGCGATCAAACTTCTCGACCGCGACCCGGACGTCGATATCGTGCTGATGGACATCATGATGCCGGAGATGGACGGCCTCGATACGATGCGCGAGATACGCAAGATCCCGGCCTGCCGCGACTTGCCGATCATTGCGGTCACGGCGAAGGCGATGAAGGGAGACCGCGAGCGTTGCATCGAAGCCGGCGCCTGGGACTACCTGTCCAAGCCGGTGGATACCGAGCAACTGCTCGGTACGCTGCGCGCCTGGCTGTACCGCTGATGGCCGGCACCGCCAACGTTCTCGTCGTCGACGATCGCGCCGACAAGCTGCTCGTGCTGGGGAGCCTGCTCGAGCCGCTCGCGCAGAACGTGGTGCTTGCACGCTCCGGCGAGGAGGCGCTCAGGGAAATGCTCGAGCGCGAATTCGCGGTCATCCTGATGGACGTCAACATGCCAACCATGGACGGCCTGGAGACCGCCGCGCTGATTCGCAACCGGAAGAAGACCGCGCACACGCCAATCATCTTCATCACCGCCTACGCCGACGAAATGCACACCGCGCGCGGTTATTCACTGGGCGCGGTGGACTACATCCTTACGCCGATCGTGCCGGACATCCTGCGCACGAAGGTGAAGGTGTTCGTGGACCTGTTTCTCATGGCGAATCAGGTTAGGGACCAGGCCGAACAGCGCGTCGCGTTCGCGCAGGAGCAGGCGGCGCGGCTGGCGGCGGAGGAAACCAGCCGGCGCCTGCGCGAGGCCGACGAGCGCAAGGACGAATTTCTCGCCGTGCTTTCGCACGAGTTGCGCAATCCGATGTCGGCGATCCGCAATGCGATCGAGCTCATGAAGCTGGAGCGTCTCGATTCGGACAAGGCCTGCTACGCGCGCGACGTGATCGACCGGCAATCGGCCCTGCTATCCCGTCTGGTCGACGACTTGCTCGACATCTCGCGCATCACGCGCGGCAAGATCGAGTTGCGCCGGCAGGAATTCGACCTCAGGCAGGCAGTACAGCTCGGGATCGAAACCAATCGCTCGCTGCTCAAGGCGCGCGGCCACGCAATCCGGGTATCGGTGCCTCACCGGCAACTGCTGTATCACGGCGACTTCGCGCGCGTCGTTCAGGTGGTCGCCAATCTGGTGCACAACGCAGCCAAGTACAGCGGGGACCGGGGCAAGATTTCGGTTGTGCTTGCCGACGAGGCCGGCGCCGCCTCGATCCGCGTGCGCGACTCGGGCATCGGAATTCCGGCGCAGCGTTTGGCGGATATATTCCAACCGTTCGTGCAACTCGCCGACGGTGCCGAGGGAGCGCGGGGCGGGCTCGGCGTGGGCCTGACGCTGGTGAAGACGCTCGTGGAACTGCACGGCGGATCGGTGGAGGCGCTCAGTGCGGGGCCCGGCCACGGCAGCGAATTCGTCGTCCGCCTGCCGGCTTTCGACCACGAGCTGCGCGCAGGCGGGCCGCTGCCTAGTGCGGATCGTGTGGCTGCCCAGGTTGGAGGATCTGCCTGAGCTTGGCGAGATCCAGTGGCTTGACGAGGTGGTGATCGATTCCCGCTTCGGCGGAACGCCGGCGGTCGGTCTGATGTCCCCAGCCGGTCAATGCGACGATCAGCATGTTCGGGTTGACGCACTGCCGCCGGATGCGCCGCGCAGCCTCGTAGCCGTTCATCCCGGGCAGTCCGATGTCCATCAGGATCACCGCGGGTTGCAGGCTGAGGGCCGCACTCAACGCGGCTTCGCCATCGTGCGCAATGTGCGCTGCATAACCAAGGGCCTCGAGCAGCATTTTCAGGCTTTGGGCAGAGTCTTCGTTGTCTTCGACGATCAGGATGCGCGTTGCGGTCTTGTCGCTCACGATTTGCGCTCTCCCCGGCGCCTGCTTGCGTGCATGCGAATGGCAGATCATAGCCCCGGCCGCTCCGGGCGCAAGTTCCGTCGAAAGTGACGGCAGGGCTCGTTCCCGACAGAGAGGTCAGCGCGCTGAACATCGGCGTCGAAACCCGCAAGGCGGGGGTGAAGCTCAGCGGCTTTGCGAGATCCGGGAAAAGATCCGGCGGGCGCAGCGCGGCGCGCTTGACATCAATGGCATGAGAGCTCCGCGCAACGACCCGATCGTGCGCCGAGCGCCGTCCGGTCAGCCCGGGAGCATGTCGTTCCTGACCGAGCTCACGCCGTTGACGCCACGCGCTATTGCGACCGCGGCTGCCATAGATTTGCGCGAAGCGACGAAGCCGCTGAGCTGAACAATTCCGCGCGAGGTGGAGACGTGGATTCCCGCGTGCCTGAGCCCCGGGTGCTGCAGGATCGCGACCTTCACCGCGGTATTGACGAAGGCATCGTCGGTGCCGGGAGCGAAACCCCCAGCCGCACGCAGCTCGCTGCGACCTCCAAAGGGCGCGGCGAGACTGCGCGGCACCAGGCTGAGCGGACGCGCCACGCGAATCTTCCCTGCCCTATGGCGCGCCCAAAGCGTGCGGCGCGAATGTCTCCAAATTGGCTGCGCGACCCTCTGCGTGCCGGAGTCGGGCCAAGCAGCGGGCGCATTCCGTGGCGAGGCGCGGCATGCTCGCGGCAGGCAGTCGCCACTGAACAAACGGGAAAACGATCGACTCGTGCGTCTGCATCCCGCGCTGGGACAGGTCGTATAGCCGCATAAGCGCCAAGCCGCGCCGCCTGTTGTTCGCCGAATTGGCGCGGACGTCGGCAATGCAGCGGGAAACCTCCAGGTCCGCGTACTCGAGAGCGCTCGCGAGAATCGCGCTGGCTCGGCGGATTTCGGGATACAGGATTTCCCGTTCCGCCTTGCGGTGGTAGGTGACTGCTGCGCAAATCGTGTGCGCCAGCTCCTGCCGTTCAAGCTCGGAATCCTTGGCGGCATCACGGTACTGCTGGAACAGCTTGCCGATCAGCGCCTGATCGGCGCGCAGCACGTCGACAAGCGTCGCGGCTTCTGGAGGATATTCGGCAGGTTCCATCGTTCGACTCCTTTGATCTCCTGTCACAATTCGCCGATTCGGTTCAGGCTCGGCCGCCTTGAGAGGGGTTCCGCACACTCGCGCCCGTGGGTGCATGCGGCCGCAACACCCGGTCCTAGTGCTTGAATACAGGGCCGTGTACAGTGCTCGCACTGCCGACGGCAGTAGTAATGCCTGACGGCCGCGGCGCCGCATGGATCGCCGTAACGTGGGAATCATGGCTGTGGTGAATGCCGAGCGGGTGCGGCGCCGCATGGATCGCCACAAAATGCGAATGAGGGCTGGGGTGAACACCGATCGTGTGAGCGATGCGGCCCCATCCCATGCCTTGGCTGCGCAGCGCCAGCACACCCGGAAATGCGATGCTGCCGTGCGGCGAGCTGACGGTGCCGCCCATCATCGCCGCCTCGATCTGCTGTGGTGTCGGCCGCGTAATTCCTGCTCGCGCAAGCTCGCGCGAGGCGAGATCGAGCGCGTGCGCGACGTTCCCGTAGCCCATCGGCCTGGTTGGCGGCGTGAACGTCACGCTGCCGGTGCGGTCCGTCAGTGTGATCTCGGAGCCGCGTCGCAGGCCGGTCTTGAGGCTCTGCAGATTGGCAAGCGAGCCGGCGAATCCGGCGTAGCGCTCGCCGACGGGGGGTAGCTGTCGGCCTTCGGCGTCTGTGCCCGGATCGGCCTGCGCAGCTGCCGCACTGAACAGCGCGGCGGTAAATGCAGCAATCAGCATGGAACGTGGTGTGGTCATGTCGAAATTCCTCCAGGGTCACGCGTCGCCGAGAGAGCGCTCGGTTTGCAGGATAATCTCGGTGGCGGTCGCGCTGTCGTAGAACAGTCCGCCGTTGCGCGCCAGCACGCGCATGCGTGTCGCGTTCGCGCTGATCGGCTCCAGCGTAATTTCGATCTCGCGGTCCGATGCGCTTGCCCGCAGGACTTCGCTGCCCTGCGATTTTTCGCGGCCTGCGACCTTGATCCCCATGCGACCGAGTGCGGCGATCGAAGCGGCCTTGACGCGCGCCTGCGGCGCGGTGAAGGTCTTGTACGTGATGCCGCCGATCGTGTGCGACACGGCGGTCGATGCACCGACGCCGAAGGACGTAATTGCCAGCGACTCGCAGCCGGCGAGGCCGGCTGCGGCAGCCAATGCGGCCGCGAGCCGCACGAGTGCGCGTGCAGGACTCATTTCAGGTCCTTGCCGAGTCGGTTCCCCACGTAGGCCCCGGCGCCGGCACCCAGCACCGTCCCCGCGGTATTGCCGGTGAGCGCGGTTCCGACGACGCCACCAAGTACGGCCCCCGTTACGGTGCCGATTTCCTGCTTCGTGGGATTGCTCGAGCAGCCGGTCAGGACTGTGGCGATCGCTGCCGTGCAGAGGTTCGTTTTCAATGAGCGGCTAAGCATGGTCTTCTCCTTGTCTGTGCTCGCGCGGCGTCAGGGAAGCCGAGTCCGAGCACGCCGCCATCCTATTTCACTGGCCGATCGAGGTATGTCGGACACTCGACCGTGCGCTGTCGTCGTTGTTCCTACAGGAGAGAGGCGCGACAGGCGCCGGGGCGAGACGCTTGCCTTACTGGGTACGCAGCCGCGGATCGAGCGCGTCGCGCAGCGAATCGCCGAACAGGTTGAAGCCGAACACCGTCAGGATGATCGCGAGCCCGGGAAAAATCGCCATCCACGGAGCGGTTTCCGCAAATTCCACCGCCGCGCCGCGCAGCATCACGTCCCAGGCCGCGGTCGGCTCCTGTACCCCAAGTCCGAGGAACGAAAGCGACGCTTCGAGCAGGATCGCCTCGCCGAGAAACGCGGTTCCCATGATCAGGATCGGCGCCGTGACGTTCGGCAGTATGTGACGCAGGATGATGCGCCCGTGCCCGTAACCGGCGGCACGCACGGCGTCCACGTAGCGCATCTCGCGCACCGAGCGGGCGCTCGAGCGCACGACGCGCGCGCAGCGCGGCGCCATCGGCGTGGCGATGGCGAGAATGACGTTGCCCGCGCCGGTGCCGAGTATGGCGACCACCGCGAGGGCAAGGATGATCACCGGAAAAGCGAAGAACACGTCCATCACGCGCTGCACGACAAGGTCCACGCGGCCCCCGAAGTAGGCGCTTATCACCCCGATCAGCGAGCCGACCATGGCGCCGATGAGCGAGGCACCCAAGCGGACCGTTAGCGCGGTGCGCGATCCCTTCGACGAACAGCATGCCCGGCCCGTTGAGGTTGAATACCTGCTCGGTCACCACGAGCCCGCCGAGCAGGAACGCGAATTCCGTTCTGATGACGGTGTGCACCGGCAGGATTGCGTTCTTCAGCGCGTGGCGCGTGAGGATCAGCCGCATCCACAGCCGCTTGGCGCGCGCGGTGCGGATGTAGTCCTCGCGCAGAACCTCGAGCATCGCGGAGCGCATCATGCGCGTGCCCACCGCGCAATAGCGGTAGCCCACGGCAAGCGCCGGCCACATGAGCTGCGCGAGGTTCTCCCACGGGTTCACCCAGAGCGGCGTGAACTCCATCGGCGGCACCCACTTGAACACGATGAGCATGGCGAGGATCATCAGGCTGCCGAGCCAGAACGAGGGCGTGGCGATGCCCGCGATCGAGAACACGCGCACCGTGTTACGGTCAATCCGAAACGCCCCACTTAGGACAATTGAAATCTCCCCACCCCTAAACGGTGGAGGTGGAAAGTGCAGGAGAGAATCGGCGCGCCGGTTAGTGTGTCCTCGCCCGGGGTGGGCGGGGAGGAGCCGGTGGTCGGTCAAGAGCGTTGGGAAGAGATGCACCGCCTGAAGGCGGCCGGGATGACGCTCGCGTTCCTGTTCGCACTCTACGGCGGCTTGTTCATCCCGGCTTTCACGCGCAGGTGGCTGCACGCGCGCGGCGAGCACGCGGCGGCGATTCTGCCGCCACTCGAGTTCGCCACGGCGCTGTCAATGGTCGTCTTCGCCTGCGCCGACCTGCTCGGCGCCTCACCGGGCTGGACGCTCGCTACGGCGCTCGCCCCGGCCTCGGTGCATGGCTGGCGCTTCGCACGCTGGCGAGGATGGCGCACGGCGAGCGAGCCGCCGCTGTGGTGCATGCACCTCGGCTATGCGTGGCTGATCGCGGCGCTGCTGCTGCGCGCGCTCGCCGAGACCACTTCTACAGTGCCGCGCGAGGCGTGGATCCATGCGTTCACGATCGGCGCCGACGGCAAGCTGAAAATCGGCCTGATGACGCGCGTTGCGATGCGCCCTACGGGCCGGCCCCTGAAGGCCGCGGCTGCCATACAGGTCGCGTTCCTGATGGTGTTTGCGGCATCGCCGCTTCGGCTCGCGTACTCGGTGCATCGCCCGGTCGAGTGGGCGCTTGCAGGCTCGGTGCTGTTGTGGGCTGCGGCCTTTCTGATCTATCTCGTGCTTCACGGCCCGATGCTGCTGCGCCCGGGTCTGCCACGCCAATGAGTGGTCCGTGATC
The DNA here is from genome assembly GCA_016195915.1 of Betaproteobacteria bacterium. Classification (GTDB taxonomy): domain Bacteria; phylum Pseudomonadota; class Gammaproteobacteria; order Burkholderiales; family SG8-39; genus JADGRQ01. The sequence goes on from JACPYS010000021.1 coordinate 10,537, forward strand.
TCCGAGCCGTGCAGCTGCCCTCAGAACTTCAAGGCGCGCTGGATCGCCGGTCGCGCAGTCATCATTTCGCCCCAGCGCGCCAGGTTTGGCAAACCGTCGACCAGGTCCGCCGCGGCGCCCTTGATGCGCGCGTAGCCCGCGTAGAGGGAAAAATCGGCGACGCTCACGTCGTCGCCCGCGCAGCACTTCTGCTTCGCGAAGCGATCATCCCAGACCTTGAAGAATCCTCTCAGACGGTCCTTGAAGATCTGTGCCGTGGGCGCGTGCGGCTCCTTCGACTGGAGCACCGCGAACAGGGCACCGAACACGGGCGTAATGTCCGTGGATGCGTTCATCAGCGCCTGCAGCATCGCCGGCCGGGCCGCCGGGTCGTTCGGCATGAACTTGCCGGACTTCTCCGCGCAATAGAGCAGGATCGCGGTGGATTGCGAGAGCGTGACCTTCTTCCCGCCGGGGCCGTCGTTATCCACCATCACCGGGATCTGCCCGTTCGGGTTCATGGCGAGGAATTCGGCGGTCTTCTGTTCACCCTTCTGCAGGTTCACCGGGTGCAGCGTGTAGGCGAGGCCACATTCCTCGAGCGCGATGCGCGCGCGCATGCCGTTGGAAGTACCCGCCGCGTAAAGATCGATCATTTCCGTCTCCTGGTTATTGGATCTTGATTCCCGCGTCCTTCACGAGCTTGCCCCATTTCTGGAGTTCGGCGCGCACGAAGGCCGCAAATTCTTCCGGTTTTTCACCGCCCGCCTGCGTGCCGAGCGTGAGCGCATCGTCCAGAACTTCTTTCGAGACGAGTACCTTCGCAATCTCATGCTGCAAACGCACCACAATCGCGGGCGGTGTGCCGGCGGGGACGAAGATCCCGTTCCAGCCGCTGCCCTCTACACCGGGAAAGCCGGCTTCGGCAGTGGTGGGTACGTCCGGCAGGATCGCAAGTCGCTCGCGCGCCGCCACAGCGATGCCGCGCAGCTTGCCCGAGCGGACGTGGTCGCGGATCACGACCGGGGACAGAAAGGCCGTAAGGACATGGCCGCCAATAAGGTCGGGCACCTCGGCGCCGATCGCCTTGTACGGTATTTCGCGCAACTGGATGCCGGCCGTCACCTTGAGGAGTTCACCGACCATCTGCGTGATCGCGCCGTTCCCGCCGGAAGCGTAGGTCAGCATTTGAGGCTGCGCCCTCGCGAGCGCGACATACTCCCTCAGGTTGTTTGCCGCCACGGAAGGATGCACCACCATCACCAGGGGCGTGGTGTACAGGCGCGTTACGGCGATCAGCTTGTCGTTCAGGATGCAGCACGGGTCGGGCGTGAGCAGATCGTTGAGCGCGTTGTTCACCACGGCCTGAAACAGCGTGTAGCCGTCCGGTGCCGCGCGGGCTGCTTCGCGCGCGCCGATCATGCTGTTCGCGCCGGGGCGGTTGTCTACGATCACCGGCTGGCCGAGAGCTTCCGAGAGCCTTGGCGCCACGCGCCGTGCGTTCACGTCCACCGCGCTTCCCGGGCCGGTCGGTACGATCCATCGAACCGGTTTGGCCGGATAAGTCTGGGCGACTGCGAAACCCGCCCAGAGTACCAGCCCAATGGTGAAAATTCGCACCTATTTCTCCCTGAGGAAATCGGCAAGCACGCGGTTGAAGCCCGCAGAGTTCTCAATATTGGCGATGTGCGCTGCGTCCGGCACGGAGACGTGCCTCGCGCCCGGCACTTTCGCCGCGAGCCCGGCCATGAGTGCGGGCGGGCCGCCGCGCTGGTCTTGCGCCCCGCTGACATAGAGCGTGCGCGCCTTGATGCGATGCAGGCGGTCCTCGAGCGCGAGACCCATGAACGCGCCTGCGCAGCCGAGGTAGCCCTGCACGCTGGTGCCGCGGATCATCCGGCGCACAGCGTCGAGCACGCCGGGGTTCTTTGTCTTGAATTCATCCGAGAACCAGCGCTGCACGGTCGGCTCGACGATCGGTTCGAGGCCGTTTGCTTTCACCGTCGCGATCAGTTCAGGCCACATTGCGGCGAATTCGGGGACAATCTGCGCGCGGCAGCAGCAGGGCGCGAGCCGGCCGACGCGCTCTGGATGCTCGATCGCGGCGGCCTGTGCGATCGCGCCGCCCAGACCGAGTCCGGCCAGGTGGCTCGATGCGATGCCGAGCCGGTCCCATAGCGCGATCAGGTCCTGCACCAGGAGGTCGATGGTGTACGGCGCTTCGGTGGCGGGACTCCCGCCCTGGCCGCGCAGATCGCAACGCAGCACGCGGAAATCGCGCTCGAGCGCCGGGACCTGCCCGTCCCACATCGAAAGATCGTTAGCGATTCCGGTGACGAACGTGACCCATGGCCCGTCCTCGCCGTCGATGCGGTAGTGGCTATCGATCATGTTGCCGGCGGCAGGCTGCACACGGCGATTGTATCGCCTGGAACCCGTGTGAGTGCGAGGCCGCGCGAAAGCGCGTCGGGCGCCCGCGCGGAGGCTGAATGGACCGCACGACGGCCGGGGCAGCGCCGAACCAGGTTCGGCTTCTACTCGGGCAACCGATTCAGTGACGTCCAGTAAACCCCGAGCTGCGCGATGATCTGCGTGAAACTCTCGAAATTCATCGGTTTGACGACGTAGGAGTTGGCGCCATGCCGGTATGCCGCGTGCATGTCGCTTCCAAGGGACGACGTAGTGAGCATCACCACGGGGATGACGCGCAACACTTCGCGGGACTTGAGGTGACGCACCACCTCCAGGCCGTTGACCTTCGGCATGTTGATGTCGAGCAGGATGACGACCGGTGTGCGCTCGCCCGTCTCCCAGAGCGGAACCCGGGCGAGAACCTCCGCGCCATCGCGCGCCACCTCGACGGGATTGACGAGCTTGCCGCGCTTGAGGGCCTGCAAGGTGAGGTCCACGTCCATTGCGTTGTCATCCACCAGCAACACCGGCCGCAGCGTGCTCATTTCGGCACCTCCAGAAAAAACGTTGCACCCTCTCCCGGTGTACTCTCGGCCCATACGCGCCCGCCGATGCGCTCGATCACCTTGCGTACGATCGCCAGACCGACGCCGGAGCCGGCGTAGTCCTCGGCGCGGTGCAGTCGCTGAAAAATCTCGAAGATCCGCTCGCGGTACTGCATGTCGAAGCCGGTACCGTTATCGCGCACCCACAGGAGGCAGGACCGGACGCCGTCGCGCCCGCTGATTTCGATCACCGGCCGCGCCGTTTCGCGCGTGAACTTGATCGCGTTCTCGAGCAGGTTGCGCAAGGCCGTTGCGAGCCCGTGCGGGTCTGCGTTCAGCGAGGCAAACGGTATTGCGACGTTTACCGCGATGCCGCGTGCCTGCACTTCGTCGGCGCGCTCGGCGACCAGCGGCTCGATCAGCGCGCGCACGTCCACGGGAGCGGAGCGCACGCTGTCGCGCTCCAGCCGCGACCAGGCGAGCAGATCGTCGATGAGTTGGCCCATTACGAATTCATCGCGAGCGTGAGCCATGAGCTACGCACGCCCCTCACCAGCATCCTTGCCTCGCTCGCGCTCATGCGCGAGGGCAGCGCGGGCGAGCTGCCTTCCGTGGCGCGCAACTTCGTCGAAATCGCCTACGGCAACGGCGAGCGGCTCGCGGCTCTGGTGAACGACATTCTCGACATCGAGCGCATCGAAGCCGGGCGGATGGAGGTCCGCATCGAGCCGGTCGAGCTCGGCGCGCTGCTGCGGCGCGCGATCGAGCTGAACGCCGCATACGCCGAACGTTACGGCGTGCGCCTGGTGCTTGATGGCGACGGGTCCGCGGCGGTGATCCGCGCGGATCCCGAGCGCCTGATGCAGGTGCTGGCGAACCTGCTGTCCAATGCGGCCAAGCATTCGCCGCGCGGCGGCGATGTGCTCGTCGCGGCGGCAGACGACGGCAGCTTGGCGCGAATTTCAATCTCGGACCATAGACCCGGCATCGCGCCCGAGTTCCGCTTGCGGCTGTTCGGCAAGTTCGAACAGGCCGAGCGTACCCATCGCGGCTCCGGGCTGGGGCTTGCGATCAGCAAGGCGCTGGTGGAAAAGATGAGCGGACGAATCGGCCGCGACAGCGAACCGGGCAAGGGCAGCACGTTCTGGGTGGATCTGCCGCGCGCCTGAAGGTCCGCTTGGTTCAGCCCGCGGCCGGTTTGCGCGCGAGGCGCCGCACGCAGTCGCGCAACGCCTCCGGCTTGAACGGCTTCACGATGTAGGCCTTGGCACCGGTCTTGATCGCCCAGTTGACGTCCTTGTCCTTGGGCTTCGCCGTCACCATCACGATCGGCACCCGCTCCCAGCCCGGGGTGTCCTTTATGTTCAGGATCAGTTCCACGCCGGTGGTGTCGGGAAGGGCGATATCCAGCGTGACGAGCGCGGGTGGCGGGAGCCGCGCGATCAGCTCCCGCGCGTTCTTTCCGTCCGCCGCGCGATGCACCACCCATCCGTCCTGCTCGAGGATGTACTGCATCAGGTACGCGACCTGATCGTCGTCTTCGACGATCAGTACGGCCGGTTTGTTGTCTGGATCGTTCGCCATGAACAAATTATAGCGCCGCGGGCGGAGGGCTTTGCCGGCGCATAATGCGGCGATCGTATCCGTCCGGGCTCAATCCACGATGCCCCGCCGTGCATCGATCCGTGCCCATCTGCTGCGCCTGGTTGTGGCGGCGGCCCTGCCTCTGGTCACCCTGGAAGCGTGGAATCTTTACGCCGCCGCGCAAGCGGATTCGCAACGCGCGCGCCTGCAGGTGTTCCATCTTGCGCAGGTGACAGCGTCCGATACGGCCAGGTTTCTCGGACAGGCGTTCAATATCGCGAACGGCCTTGCCGCGCGCCCGGCCGTGAGGGCGTTGGATGCCGCGCGCTGCGATCCGATCCTGAAGGACTTTCTCGGGCTGGCGCCACGCTTCGCAAACGTCGTCACGATGGCGATCGATGGCCGGGTCATCTGCAGCGCGGTGCCGCCCACACTGCCCGCGCGTGGAGATCCGGCCAGGTTTCTTGAACTGATGCGCGGGCCGGACCAGTTGACCGTGGGTAAGGCCGCGCCCGGGGTCGTAACCGGCAGATGGGTCGTGCCGGTTGGCCTGCCGCTGGTCGATGCGCAGGGCGGCGTTGTCGGAGCCGTGGTCCTGCCCGTGGACCTTCAGAATCTCCCTGTCCTGCCGAGCGTCGAGGGGCTGCCGGCCAAGGCCGTCCTCGGCCTCGTTGCAGCCGACGGCCTGGTGCTGGCGCGCTCGCTCGAAGCGGAACGTTTCGTCGGAACCCGGGTGGGTGCCGAGCGGGCGGCGTTGCGCGAGAGGAGCGGTACGGCCGACGTAATCGGCCTCGACGGCATACCGCGCATCCAGGGATTCGCCCCGGTTCCCGGCACCGACTGGATCGCGGTGGCGAGCCTTCCGGCGAGCGAGGTCTACGCTGGAGTCAAGGCGCGCGTCGCCACCAGCGCGCTGGCGGCAATCGCCCTCCTGACCGCTGCGCTCTGGCTTGCAGTGCGTTGGAGCCGCGAGATCCGCAATCCGATAACCGCTCTCGCCAAGACCGCGAGAGAACTCGCCGCCGGTAACCTCGCCGCGCGCGCGCCGGTTGTCGGCACGTCGGAAATCGTCGAGGTCGCCACGCAATTCAATCACATGCTCGATGCGCGTGCCCACGCCGATGAAGTGCTGCGCGTCGCCGAACGCCACGCGAATGAAAGCTACGAACGGTTCCTGAAAGTATTTCGCCTGGCGCCGGTGGCGATGTCCATCACGAAAGAGGAATCCGGCGTGCTGCTGGACGCGAACGATGCGTACTGCGCGTTATTCGGCTACTCGCGCGGCGAGTTGCTCGGCCGCACCACCATCGAGCTGGGCCTTTGGATCGACCCCGCTGACCGCGAGGTGATGACCGAGCGCCTGCGCACCAGTGACCGCGCGCGCGACTTCGAGGCGAGGCGCCGGTTGCGCTCGGGAGAGCCGCGCGATGTCGTCCTCAACACCGACCGGATAGAGTTCGCAGGCGAGCCCTGCATCCTGGCGACTCTGTACGACGTCACCGAGCGGCGCACTGCCGAGCGGCAGGTGCGCGAGGCCTATGACCGCTTCCAGAAATTCTTTCACGCCGCGCCGCTCGCCACCGTTGTCTCGACGCTGCGCGACGGCCGCCTGCTCGAAGTCAACGAAGCCTACTGCGCGCTCGTCGGCCGCTCTCGCGAAGAACTCATTGGCCGCTCGTCGGTGGAAATGGGAATCTGGGACGCTCGTGAGCGCGATGAGTTCGCCGAGCGTCTGCGCGCCGATCGGCGTGTTTACGGCTTCGAGGCGCAGGTGCGCGGCGCCTCGGGCGAGATCCGTAACGTCCTGTCGAGCGCCGAGCGGATCGATTTTCTCGGCGAACCCTGCCTGCTGCTGATGGGCAACGACATCACCGAGCGCAAGCGGGCCGAGGAGGCATTGCGCGACAGCGAACAGCGCATGCGCAATCTGTTTACGATCTGTCGCGCCACGAATTGCGAGCCGCGGATTTCGAAGTCCGTTGCGCGTGCTCGATCAAGTGCATCCGCAGGACCTGCCGCGCGCCGAGTCGGGCCTGCGCGCGCATTTCGAACGCCGCGCGCCATACGATGTAGAGATCCGTTTCCGACGCAAGGACGGCGGCTATGTCTGGGTCCGGGCGATCGGACAGGGCGCTTGGGATGCGCTCGGCACGCTGGTGCGCTTTTCGGGCTCGATCACCGATATCAGCGAGCGCAGGGACGCCGAGGAAAAGACCGCCGAACTGCTCTCGGAACTGCGGGCCGTGTTCTCAAGCGCCCCGGTCGGGATCGCGCTGCTTCGCGACCGGCGCATCGTTCACAGCAATGCCGAGCTCGCGCGCGCGTTGGGCTACAGCGTAGACGAGGTGATCGGCCTGAGCACCCGGGCGTTCTTCCGGCCGGACGACGACTACGAGGAGCACGGCCGCAGGATCTACGCCCGTCTCGCGGGCGGCGAATTCTGGCAGTCCGAAAAGGAGCTGCTGCGCAAGGACGGCAGCAGGTTTTTCGCTTCGTCGCGCCTCAGCGCCCTGGATCCGGCGGCGCCGCACAGCGGCGCAGTGTGGGTGGTGCAGGATATCAGCGAGCAGCGCAACGCCAACGAGAAGCTGCTGCAGCTCGCGCACTATGACCAGCTCACGCAGTTGCCGAACCGCGTGCTGTTCCTCGACCGGCTGCAATCGGCCTTGAGCCAGGCTCAACGCAATGGCTGGAACGCCGGCGTAATGCTGATCGACCTGGACCGCTTCAAGCTCGTGAACGACACGCTTGGCCACCACGCCGGGGACGCGGTGCTGGCCGAAATCGGCCGGCGCATCCAGGCGGCGATTCGCGGCTCCGACACCGTGGCGCGGCTCAGCGGCGACGAATTCGGCGTCATCCTCTCGGACCTCGCTGCGCCGGAGGCGGCGGGTGCGGTGGCCGAAAAGATCGGCCTCGCCCTGAAGGCCCCGATATCGCTCGCCAGGAGTGAGCTGATCGTCAGCGCGAGCATCGGCATCAGCGTCTTTCCTCCGGATGGCGCCGCCGCAAACACCATCCTCGGTAACGCCGACGTGGCGCTGTATCGCGCCAAGCAATCCGGGCGTGACGCGTACTGTTTCCATACGCCGGAGATGAGCCTCAAGGCTCGCCGCCGCGCCGCGCTGGAAGAGCGCCTGCGGCGCGCGCTTGCGCGCGGGCAGTTCCGGCTGTATTACCAGCCCAAAGTCGAACTCTCCAGCGGGCGGATCCTGGGGGTCGAGGCGCCGCTGCTCGAACTGGAGATTACGGAGAGCGTCATCATGGAGGATGCCGAAGGAGTGATCCCGACACTGCAGGACCTGCAGCGGCTCGGGGTCGAAATCTCGCTCGATGACTTCGGCACCGGTTATTCTTCGCTCGGCTACCTGAATCGCTTTCAGGTCGACCGCCTCAAGATCGATCGCACCTTCGTGAGCGATCTCGGGGGCGCGCGCAACGACGGTGCGATCCTCAAGGCGGTGATCGCGCTGGGACACCAGCTTGGCATGAAGGTTCTTGCCGAAGGCGTCGAAACCGAGGAGCAGCGCGGTTTCCTCGCCGCGCACGGCTGCGACGAGTACCAGGGTTATCTCTTCAGCAAGCCGCTGCCCGCCGACGCGATGCTTGCGCTGTGGCGAAGCGTTGACGGCACGACCTCGAGGTCAGGTTCTTCGAGTTTCGCTAGCCGCTTCTTCACCGAGAAAACGAGCCGCGGCGCGATGACGACCCCGCAGCAATACGATACCGCGGCGTCGAATCAAAGAGTTTGACCGGCCCGAAGCGCAACTCGACAAGCTCCTGCGCCGCAAGTAGAAGAGCGCCTGCCGATCGTCAGCGGGGGCGCGCCTGCGAGCGCGGATGCGAATTACAGAATCGCTGCAATGCCGATATACTGGACAGATGAAAGCGACCCTTACGATGACCAGCCGTGGCGTTGTAACGCTGCCGCGAAAGCTGCGCCAGGCCCTCGGTCTAAAGGCGGACGATCAACTCATCGCGGAGACCACACCGCAGGGGCTGCTGCTGCGGCCCGCGGTCACGCTTCCGATTGAACAGTACAGCGAGAAGCGAATCCGCGAGTTCGACCAGGCGGAAACCGAACTCGACAAGGTCCTGCGCCGCGAGAAGAGATCCGCTCGCTGATCGGCGGCGTAAGTGCATTCGTGAATGCGGATTTTCTCTCGACGCTCCGGCGCGATTAGACTATTGGGGTGAGATGAAGACGATCCTGATCGCGGCATGCGCGCTGTGGCTGAATGCCGCGGGCGCGCAGTTCCCCGAGCGGCCGATCCGGCTGATCGTGCCGCAGGCGCCCGGCAGCGCCACCGACAACATCTCGAGGCTGGTCGCGCCCGGGATTGGCAGGTTTCTCGGCCAGGCGGTGGTGGTGGAGAACCGTCCCGGCGGCGCGCTTACGATCGGCATCGACGCCGTGGCCAAGAGCGCGCCTGACGGCTATACGATCGGGCAGGGCCCGGTCGGGGCGCTCGCGATCACACGCCACATGGTGGCGAAGCTGCCCTACGACATCGAGCGCGACCTCCAGCCGGTGGCGATCGTCACGACCGGATACATGCTGCTTGCGGTTTCTCCGAAGTCGCCCTTTCACAGCGTCGCGGAACTGATCGATTTCGCGAAGAAGAATCCGGGCAAGCTCTCCAACGCGTCTTCGAGCAACGGCTCGCCGGGGCACGTGAGCGGCGAGTTGTTCAAGTACATGACGGGGACCGATATCCTGCACATCCCCTACAAGGGTGGCGCCGCCGCGATCACCGATCTCATTGGCGGCACGGTGCAGCTGATGTTCGAGAGCACTAACTCGATCGCCTCGTACGTCAAGGGCGGGCGCGTGCGCGCGCTGGCGGTCACGGGGACGCGCCGCGCGAGCAGCCTGCCCGAGGTGCCGACGTTGAACGAGGCCGGCGTTCCCGGCTACGAGGTGACCGCGTGGAGCGGCATCATCGCACCCGCCGGCCTGCCGCGCCCGGTGCTCGATCGCCTGAATGCCGCGGTCAATGCGGCGATCGCGGACCCGGCGACGAAGGAGCGGCTCGCGCAACTCGGCAGCGAAAGCGGCGGCGGCACACCGGAGGAATTCGCGGCGCTGATTCGCCGCGATTCCGCCAAGTGGGCGGAGGTGGTGCGCCGTTCCGGTGCGAGAATCGATTGAGACCGTGCGCACCCACGAATTTCCGAGACATCGATGATGAACGATAGCATCGACATTCACACCCACGTCGTCCCCGAGAATTTCCCGGCCTATGCGGGCAATGGCGCAAACGTTCCCTGGCCCTCGATGGCGCCGGCGCACGCCTGCCACCGGCACGTGATGATTTCCGGCAAGGTCTATCGCACGGTCGCCGACGGCAGCTGGAGCGCGGCGCGCCGCCTCGAGAACATGGGTCCGATGCGCGTCGCGCGCCAGGCGCTCTCGCCGATGCCGGAACTGCTGTCGTACTGGCTTGCGCTGGAGGATGCCCGCGCGCTGATTCGCTACCTGAACGAACAGATCGCCGCGATGATCGCAGCTGCGCCGGAGCGATTCGTCGGGCTGGGCGCAGTGCCGCTGCAGGACGTGGACAGCGCGATTCGCGAACTCGAGTACATGCTGCGCGAGCTGAAGTTTTGCGGCGTGGAAATCGCGAGCCACGTCAACGGCGTATCGATCGGCGACGCGCGCTTCGAGCCGTTTTTCGCTGCCGCCGAGGATGCCGGCGCCGCAGTCTTTGTGCACGCGCTGCGTCCCGCCGGACAGGACCGCATCGTGGGCGCATTTCCCGAACAGGCAGTGTGCTTTCCCGGCGACATCGCGCTCGCCGCGGCCTCGATGATCACCGGCGGCATCGCGGCGCGCCATCCGAAGCTGCGCATTGCCTTCAGTCACGCGGGCGGCGGGCTTGCCATTCTGCTGCCGCGGCTGGTGCACGCATGGAACAAGATTTCCAAGGCGAAGGAATCGCTGGCCGAGTCGCCCGCGACGTACGCGCGGCGTTTTTTCTACGACGCGCTGGTGTTCGACCCCGCGGCCGTGCGCTTCGTCGTCGAGAGCTTCGGCAGTTCGCAGATCTGCATCGGCAGCGACTACCCGTTCAACATGGGAGACCTCGATCCCGTGGGCACGCTCGAGAAGGCCGGCTTCGACGCCGGTGTGCTCGCCGCGATCCGCTCGGGCAACGCGAAGAGGTTTCTGGGGCTGTAGGCTCAGACTAGAGCGATAGCGGTGCGCCCCCCGATCACTTGAACACATTGACGACGAGCTGATCCGGCAGCCACGTCGCCAGCCCCGGGAAGTACACCACCGCAAACAGCACCAGGGCATCCGTGATGAAGAAGGGCACGGAGCCTCTTACGACCTCGGACACCCGGATCCTCGTCACTCCGCTCACCGCGAACAGGTTCAGGCCCACGGGCGGTGTGACCAGGCTCATCTCGACCGTGAGCGTGAGCAGGATGCCGAGGTGGACCGGATCGATCTTGAGCGCCATGGCGACCGGGAACAGCACCGGCACCGTGAGCAGGATCATCGCCACGCCATCGACGAAACAGCCGAGGATCATCTCGACCGCGATAAACGCCCAGATGAAGCCCATCGGCGTCAGTCCCCATCCGGTCATGACCTTGGTGATGGTTTGCGGCCAATACAGGTTCGCCGCGAGGAACTGGAACACACCCACGCTGCCGACCAGGAACAGGACCACCGCGGTCAGATTGAGGGCGCGCATGGTGGTGGGCAGAAGCTGCTCGAGAAATTCGTGCCGCCCGGTCAACACTCCGTAGATGAGCGCATAGCCGCACGCTGCGGCCGCGGCTTCGGTGGGCGTGAACAAACCGCCGTAGAGCCCGCCGAGAATGACGACCGGCATGCCGAACCCCGGCAACGCAGCAAGCGTCGCAGGCCCGATCTTGCTCGCGTCGAACTTGCCGCGCGGCAGCTTCAGGTAGTAGGCCAGGGCAATGATCGTGACGATGTTCGCAAGGGCGAGCAGCAGGCCCGGAATGACGCCGGCGAAGAACAGCCGCACCACCGAGGTCTCGGTCACGACGCCATAGAGGATCAGCGGGATGCTCGGCGGTATCAGGATCGCAATGCCACCGCTGGTCGCGACCAGGCCCGCCGCAACCCAGGGCGGATAGCCGCGCTTGATCATCTCCGGAACCGCGATCACGCTCATCGCCGCGGCCATCGCAACGCTCGAGCCAGAAATCGCGGCGAACAGCACGCAGGCGAGCACCGTCGCGATGCCGAACCCGCCCGGCATCCAGCCGACGAGCGCGTCGGCGAAGCGGAACAACTGCGCGATCAGTCCGGTCTTCTCCATCAGGTACCCGGTGTAGATGAACAGCGGGATCGCCATCAACGTGTAGCGGTTGATGAAGTTGAAGAAGGCGCGGAAGATGACTTCGGGCCCGAGCAGCGGGTCGGTGAACAGGTAAGCCGCGGCCGAGGCGCTCAGAGCGATGCCGATGGGAACGCTCAGCACGAGCAGAACGAGTACCACGATCCCGACGATCCACATCCGATTCCCTTCCCCAAGCGCGCTTCAGTTCAGCGCATCAGTGCAGCGCGCCTTCCTCCGGCTCGTGCAGCACATCGAGGCCGCGCAGTTTCTGCACGCCGCGATAAATCTGGAAAAACAACGATACCGCCATGCTCGCGAACCCGACCAGCAGGGCGGTCAGGAACGGCCACATCGGGAACGCGAGGCTCTCGCTGCGGCTGCCGTACTGCAGGCTGTCCTCGATCTCGGGGAACCCCCACCACACCACCGCGACCATGAACACGAACGAAAAGATCGTGACCAGGACCTTGATCAGTTCCACTGCGCGCAGCCCGCTCGGCCCGAACACCGCCAGGACGCCGAACAGCAGGTTGACGTTGAGGTGCGCGCCGTGCCGCTGGGAGATGCCGAAGTAGAGGTAGACGGCGGACAGGATGAAAAGCGTCACCGCGTCCTGCTGCCACTCGAACGACACGCCGAACACGTAGCGCCGGATCACTTCGAGCACCGCGAGCAGGGTGCAGCCGAGCAGGACCAGGGCGGCGGCGCGCGCCAGGATCCGGTCCTGGAACGCGCGCCACAGTGCGTAAGCCTTCTCCATCCGCCCGGCCCCGGTCCCCGCGAGCTACTTGATGACGATCTTGGACGCGTGCTTCGAGCAGTCGACCTTCTCGATCCAGGACGAGCCGGCCGGATTCTGCTTCGCGAGTTCGCGCCCTTCCTTCACGAACGTGTCCACCCAGGGTCGCGCGTCCGCCGGTATCTTGGACTTCACGTATTCGCTCGTGGCATTGCCGACGGCATTGGTCATCGCCGTGACTTCCTGCGGGCTCATCCAGTAGACGCCGGGTTTGGACGGATCCTTGGTGCCGTACTTCTCGTAGGTGAGCTTGTCGACGCACCAGTTGTATTCCTTTTGCACCTTGATGGTCTCGAACACCAGGCCTTCCACCGCCTTTTGCGTGGCCGGTGTGAGACGGTCCCACCAGCGTTTGCTCGCCGCGACCATGTAGTAGTCGCCGGTGAACGCGCCTGCGCCGCCCGTGGTGTAATAGGGCGCCTGCTCGCGCACGCTCAGCCAGCCGCCGATGCTCGTCATCAAGCCGTCGATGACGCCGGATTCCAGCGCCGTCGGCACTTCGCCGAATGCCATGACCACCGGGTTCGCCTTCCACGCGGAGAGTGAAGGATTTTCCACCGGGCCCATGCTGCGCACCTTGCGTCCGCTGAAATCGGCGGGCGTCAGGTAGCGTTTCTTGCCGCCGACGCCCATGCCGAAACTCATCTGCCCGGTGCCGAATACCTTGATCGCCTGGTTTTTCGACAGCCTCTCGACTAGCATCTGATAGGTCTTGGTCTTCTCGAAGCCTTCAACCGCGCCGACAGTGGTCATCACACCCGGTCCCACCACCGTCATCATCCAGGGATCGACCGGGGCCGCCTTACCCATCTGCATCCAGGCCATTTCCAGGTTTCCCTGGCGCATGGCTTCGAAGGCTTCCGGAATCGTGTAGAGCGCGCCGGCGTAGTAGATGCGCGCCTCGCTCGTGGGAATGACCTGCGGCAAGCGCTCCGCGAAGTACGCCATGGCCATCCCGGCAGGGTGCGGTGGCGGCGTGAAGTCGGCGGCGAATCGCAGCACCACCCGGCGCGGCTTGTCTTGCGCGTGCGAGGCGTCCGGGGCGGCCACACAGAATGCTGCAAAGGCGGCGACCAGTACCGCAACAGCGGTTTTCACTGAACGTCCTTGCGAATCATCGTGATTCATATGCCTCCTCCTCGGAAGGTGAAAAGGACTCGGTCTATCGCCGATTTCTCCCGCCGGCCCGTCGTTTGATCGAGCCGGCGGCAGACCGTATCCCAACCCGCGAGCCAGCGTCAAGCAGTTCCCGCAGAACGCACCGCAGCATTTCCCGCGCGATCAACTCGCACCCGGCATGTTGCGGCTTGCGCTTTCACGCGGCGCAGGAAACGGGTAGATTTCGTAAAACGAGATTGTCGAGGAGGATACTTGTGAAACCCGTCTATGCCGCGCTGGCGATTGCCGCGCTTGCCGCCTGTGCGACGATTCCGACCGAGCCCGAGCGGGCGACGGCACAACTGCAACCGACCAAGGGTAACAAGACGATTGGCGAAGTCACCTTCGAGCAGGTCGGCGACAAAGTGCGCGTCATCGCGAATGTGCAGGGGCTCAAACCCGGGCACGAGCATGGCTTTCACATCCACGAGGCGGGAGACTGCGGTTCGGGCGACGGTATGAGTGCCAAGGGCCACTTCAATCCATTTGGCAAGTCCCACGCCAAGCCCGGCAGCGGCCATGCCGGCGATCTCCTGGCGCTGACGGCGGACAAGGCGGGCCGTGCAAAACTGGAACTCGAAACAGGCGACGTCACGGTGACCTCCGGCCGCGCAAGCATCGTCGGTCGAGGACTGATCGTCCACGCGGACGCGGACGACTACAAGACACAGCCGACGGGAAATTCCGGCGCGCGCATCGCGTGCGGGGTGATCCGGATGGAATGAGGCGGCTGCCGCGCGAGAACAACGGGGTCAAGAACAACGGGGTCAGGTCTTGTATTGACGCATTTGCGCTAAGGCAAGACCTGACCCCGGACTCGCTGTAGCGGTGCGGCTTCACCCATTGCGCGCCGTGAGCAGGGGAACGATCTCCCGCGCCGCGGCTTGCGCCTTCTCGCGAAGTGCGGCGTCGTCGTCGTTGGCGACGGGGTGGCCGATCACCACGAACGGGTAACCCGGCAAGCCGTTCAGCTCGCCTACCACCTCGGCGCTGCGCACGAAGCGCTCGGTGATGACCGCGACCGACGGGATGCCCAGCCGTTCGGCTTCAATGGAGTCGTGCAAACTGCACGACGAGCAACTCCCTCAGTCGCCGATGCCGGAGACGATCGCGTCGGCGCCGCTCATCTCCGCGAGTAATTGGGGCGGCACCGGCCGGGACGCGTCAGGCTTTCGCCGGCGGATGAACTCGCGCACGCCGTATTCCTTGCGCAGGATCTGCTCGAGGAAGTCGTAGAACCTCTCGGTGCCGATCTTGGCGTTGTCGAGCAGTCCGAGCACTGCGCCATCCAGCGACGAAAGCGCGGCGGCGGGTCGCAGCGCCTCACCTTCAGCGGCCAGCCGCGGGTCCAGGATTCTGAGTGTCATGGGCTGCTTCTCCTTTGTTGGGTGCATTCAAACGCCGATGGCGGTTGTCACGGCAAGCGATTTCTTCCCATACCAGGGCGGAACGATGACACCGAATCCACCCGCGGGTCCGCCGGCCGCAATGACGAGCAGGTCTTCCGGCGAACGCAGCGCGCGGTAGACCTGCTGCTCGTCCTTGCGAGCCGCGACCGCCGACTTGCCGACCGAGCGCCAGTCGCCACGCTTTACGCGCGCGGATTCGAACACGTACTCGCGCACATTCTGTTTGCTCCATCCCGCCCCGGCGAAGATGTCGCGATGCTGCCTGGAAATCACGATCGCGTAATTTCCCTCCCAGATGGAGTAGGTCAGCATGTTGCACCGGATCGCGGCCGCGTAGGTCTCGAGGATCTCCTTCGGGTCGTGCGTCCACTCGTTCATGATCTGGTGCGGGGATTCGACCGCCATCACCGTCACTGCAGACGTCCCCGCCGCTACCCCGCGTTCAACGGACAATGGCAGCCAGCGGGTGTCTTCCTCGTCCTCGGCTACGCAGAACGTGAACTTGCCGGGATGCCCCAGCGTAGAGCGGTCCAGTTGCCCCGGAACGCCGCCCAGCACATTGATGAGAAACAGGCGCACGCTGCGGCCGATGCTCGCGTTGGCGCGGCTCGCATTGGCGAGCGCATTGTGCGTGGTGTTCATGCCGAGGCTCAGCCGGACCGGTCCGTTCACCACGATGAACGGAGCGCTGCCGCCGGTGCTGGCTGTGCTGCCGTGCAGCCCGTACTGAGGCTGGCACAGCGACTTGATGATCGCGACCACGACCGGCATGTACTCCGGCAGGCAGCCGGCCATCAGCGCGGCGATCGAAAGTTTTTCCGCCGTGATGCGGCGCCGGCGCACCGGTTCCACGCCGATGATATCGCGTGCATTGAGCGCGGCCGCTGCGAGGAAACGCGCCACGCCCGCTTCGGTCGGCGGTACGACAGGCAGGCCGTCCGTCCACCCGTTGCGCTGAAACAGTTCATTGGCCTCGAAGGCGTCCTCGACTTCGAGCACTGCGCTTGCCAACCCCGAGGTGCTGTTCATGTCTCGCTCATTGCCGGTAATCCTTGTTCATATGATGCCATCGCTCCTCAGTTGCTGCACTTGCACCGCAGAGAGATTCGCAAAGCGGGCGAGAATTTCCTCGCTGTGCGCGCCCGGCACCGGCGCAGGGCTGTCATAGCTCGCCGGCGTCCGGCTGAACTTGATCGGAAACCCCGGTGCCGAGGCGGCGGCCGTGGTCCCGGTCAACGGGTTCACCAGCTTGACGATCATCTCGCGCTCGAGCAATTGCGGCCAGCGCATCACTTCGTCAGTCGATCGAACCGGGCTGCAGGCGACGCCCGCGCCGGCGAGGGATGCGACCACCTCGTCCTTGGTTCGCTGCATCGTCCACTGCGTCACGACCTCGTCGACAGCCGCATTGTTCACGATGCGCCAGCCGACTTGCATCATGTCCGGATCGCTCTTGAGATCGGTGCGGCCCATCGCGTCGAGGAGCACCAGCCATTCGGCGTGCGTTGCCGTCCCAATGGCCACCCAGCCGTCGCGCGTGCGGAATATATTGAACGGTGAAAAGCGCATGATCCTGTTGCCCTGTCGCGGGGCGAGGTTCAGGCGCTCATAGCAGTCGATCGGCTCGTCGAAAATCAGCGAGAACAGGCAATCGGCCATCGCCACATCGATGGCCTGGCCTTCTCCCGAGCGCTCGCGGTGCAGCAGCGCCGCCACCACGCCGTTTGCGGCGAATACACCTGCGATTGCATCCGAAAGCGCCGAGGCGGTCTTGACTGGAACCTCGCCGGGTTGTCCGGTCATGCTCATGAGACCTACTGCCGCCTGCACCATCAGGTCGTACGCCTTGTCCTCTCTGGAAGGTCCTGTCAAGCCATAGCCAGTGAGCGCGCAGTAGATGATCGCCGGATTTGCCGCGCGCAGCGCCGGGTAATCGATTCCAAGCCTGCTCGCGACACCGGCGCTGAAGTTTTCCACCACCACGTCCGCTTTGGCCACCATCGCGAGAAAGATTGCGCGACCGCGCTCCGATTTCAGGTCGAGTGTGATCGACTTCTTGCCGCGCGCGCGCTTCAGATAGGCAAGCCCCATGTCCCGTTCGGACCGGCGCTCGAACGATATTCCCTGCGGTCCGTCGAACGGTGGCGCGAACGCGGTGGGGTCGCCGCTCCCGGGATCGTCGATCTTGATGACTTCGGCGCCCATGCCGGCGAGAAACAGTGTGCGCTGCGGTCCGGAAAAGAAACGCGTCAGATCCAGAACCACCACGCCGTCGAGAATTTTCTGCATGTGCCTCTCGTTGTACACCCGTACCCGGGCGTATGGCAGTCTAGGTCAAAACCAAGGTCATAGGGTCGTGGCACAATCAACCGTACAAGCCATGACACTCACGTCACAAACTCACGATCTTCTGGTCATCGGCACTGGCATCACCGGAATGAGCGCCGCGCGGCAGGCGCTGCGAAACGGCATTTCCACGGCGGTGATGGAGTCGCTGTTCTTCGGCGGTCTGATCACCAATGTCAATGAACTCGATGGCGAAATCCAAGGATCGGGGAGTGAGGTGGCTGCAGATCTGATGATGGAGCTCAGCAGACTCGGCGCGAAGAGCATCGCTGCGACGGTTGAGTCAATCGCGCGAGACGGCGATACCTTGGTCGTCAAGAGCGACGCCGGCAGCCACCGCGCCCGCGCGCTCATCGTCGCTTCGGGTGCGAGGCTCAGGCGGCTCGGGATTCCGGGCGAATCCGAGTTCGAGGGCAAGGGAGTCTCGCGTTGCGCGGACTGCGACGGGCCGCTCTACAGGAATCAGGATGTGGTCGTTGTCGGTGGCGGTGATTCCGCATTGCAGGAAGCGCTGGTGCTTGCGGGATTTGCGCGGCAGGTTTACCTCCTGCATCGCGGCGCGAAGTTCACCGCGCGCCAGCATCTCGTGGATCGGATCGCCGGGCATTCGAACGTTTCGATCCATTGGCGCACGCGTGTAGATGCAGTGCTGGGCGACAAATCCGTTCAGGCGGTGCGAGCGCGTGGATTGGAGTATGACGCGGCCGGCGAGCTTCCCTGCACTGGCTTTTTCGCCTACGTCGGCCTGGAACCGGCATGCGATTTCGTACCGGAAGCGATCGAGCGTGATGCGGGCGGGTTTCTGTTGACCGACGCGGGACTGCAGACCGCGATGCCGGGAGTATTCGCGGCGGGTGCGGTGCGTTCGGGTTACGGCGGGTTGCTGAGGCATGCGCTCGCGGAGGGAACCGCGGCTGCGAAATCTGTCAAGGTGTTGATCCGCGCTTGAAAGGGAACAACAGGGTCAGGTCTTGTATCAACGCATTCGCACCAAGGTAAAGAAAATGGACGAGATCAGGCAGGATCGCCAACTTTCGTGCATTGTCGCAATGTAAGACCTGACCCCATTCACGTGACCCCATTCACGCCCTGACCTTGTTTCTGTAGCCCTCCCGCAACTCCCGCTTCAGCACCTTCCCGATCGCGCTCCTCGGCAACTGCTCGATCAACTCCACCGCCGCGAGGCGCTGGATCCTGTTCACGCGTTCGTTCACCCACTCGCGCACCTGATCTGCGCTCGTTTCCGACCCGGGCTTGAGCACCACGAACGCGACCGGCGTCTCGCCCCATTGCTCCGAGGGAACGCCCACTACCGCCACCTCGATCACTTCCGGGTGTTCGCGCATGGCTCTCTCGATATCGCTCGGGTAAACGTTGAATCCGCCCGAAATGATCATGTCCTTCTTGCGGTCCATGAGCACGAGGAAGCCGTCTTCATCGAAACGCCCGACGTCCCCGGTACGGATGAAACGCTTGCCGTCTGCGTCGTGCCACTCGGCTTCCGCCGTCTTCTCGGGCTGATTGTGGTAACCGTTCATTATTCCGGCCGAGTGCCCGACGACTTCACCCATCTCGCCGCGAGGCACTTCACACCCCTGGTCGTCGATCAGCCGGATGTCGTGCCCCTCCGCGGGCGGGCCAACGGTGTGCAGCTTCGCGGGATGCAGGTGCGCGGCGAGGATGCAGGTGCCGCCTCCTTCGGTCATGCCGTAGAACTCGATGAGCCCGCCCTGCCACCGCTTGAGCACGTCGGCCTTCAGCGCGGCCGCGAACGGCGCGCTGGTGCAGAACTTGCACCGAAAACCGGACAGGTCGTAATCGTCGAAACCCCGCAGCGCCATGATGCGCTGGTATTGCACCGGCACGAGCATGGTGTGGGTTGCGCGGTGTTTTTCCGCCAACGCAAGGTACGCTGCGGCATCGAACTTGGTCATCAGCACCACAGTACCGCCGTGCCCAAGCGTGGGGAAGAAACACACCAGCGTGGTGTTGGAGTACAGCGGCGTGGCGATGACCGTCACCGCGGACGTGTCGTACTCGTAGACGGCGGCGCGCTCGATGTGCCCCCAGCGCATCGCGTGCGACTGCACGATGCCCTTTGGGCTGCCGGTGGTGCCGGAGGAATAAATGATGTTGAAGGCCCACTCGGGCCGAATCTCGACCGGCGCAGGAATCGTTCCCGCGGGGGCCAGCCAGGCGGAAAATGGCTCTCCGGCAGGTGACGCGTCGAGCGCGATGCGTTTCGCCACGATGCGGCCCGCGACGGGTTCGATCGCCTTCGCTACCGCGGCGTCGAGAAAGAGGAGCCTTGCGCCAGCGTCCGCCGCCATGCCTGCAAGCTCTTCAGCGGTGCAGGACGGTGCCAGCGGCGCGACCGCCACGCCCGCCCGCAGCGCGCCGAGAAACGCGGCGGCATATTCGATCGACGTGCCGGCGCAGATCGAGATCACCTCCTGCGGCGCGATGCATTCGCGTTGCAGTGCGCACGCGACGCGGTCCATCCCGTCGTCGAGTTCGGCGTAGCTGAGCGCGCGGCTGCCCTGTACCAGCGCGGCGTGCCGCGGCTGGCTGGCGGCGAAACGGCGGACGAGGTCCGAGAGGGTGCCGAATTCGGTCACGGGGTCAGGTCTTGTATTGGCAAACTTGCGGTAATACAAGACCTGACCCCATTCACGGCCCCATTCATGTCTTGCGAATACAAGATTCGAGCAACTCGACGGCCCGGTGCGCGAATTCCCACATATTGGCTTCCCGGTCCGCGCTGCCGGTCTCGACGGTGATCACGGCATCGACGGGGCCGCAGACTGCGATGCAGGCATGTCCTGGCGCATCGCCATAGCGGTTCCCGCCCGGGCCGCTCGCGCCGGTTTCACTCAGACCCCAGGTGGCTCCCAGATTGGCGCGCACGCGTCGCGCAAGCAGCTTGGCAAAGGCTTCCGTCGAGGAACGGATATTCGCCATGTCCTGCGCGCTCAGCCCCAACAATGCAGAGCGGCCCGCACCGGTATAGATGATGCCTCCGCCGATGTAATACGCGGATGCACCCGGCACCGCGACGAGCGCGGCGTTGATCAGGCCACCCGCGGAGGATTCGGCGACTGCGAGCGTTTGCCTGCGTTCCTTGAGCAGACTGCCCACGGCGCTGCCGAGGGCGGTGAGCGATTGCATGTTCAGAAAGGATCCGTCGGATCCTTGGGCAGCGCGAGGCACACGGCCTTGACGTATTTCTGAAATCCGCCGGGCGCGAGGACCCGCCTGCGGCCGATTTCGCATTGCTCGAGGTTTTCAAACGGAACGCGGAGGCTGAAGTTCTGGCCCATGCAGACCTTTCCGCCGTCCGTGGGGCCAATGCAGCCCTCGACGATGAGCAACAGATAAAACGACATGTTCAGGAGCATGATTCGGTTGCCTCGGGCTGCTGGTTGTCCGTCATGCGCGCCGGAAACCGGAGCCCGAATGATAATCCCTGGGCGGCCTGCCTCAGTTTGAATCGGGCTACACTTCCGCTCCCGACGGAGGATTCCGACCATGACCGAACAATTGTTTGCAGATCGTCCGGCCGCTGAACGCGGCGAGGCGCCGCAGCCCGTGACGCAGATCGAAATCGACCAGCGTGTATTCGATCTCTACGACGAGTACTGCCACGGCCGCATCGACCGGCGCGAGTTCCTGAGCCGGGCGAGTGCGCTGACGATCGGAGGGGTATCGGCGCTCGCCATGGCGCAGGCGCTGCTGCCGCGTTATGCGCAGGCGCAGACGATTTCCTTTACCGACCGGCGCATCAAGGCACAGTATGTGAATTACCCGTCGCCCGAAGGCAACTCCGGGCAAACGCGCGGTTACCTGGTGCAGCCCGCGGGCCAGGGGCCATTCCCGTCGGTGCTGGTGATTCACGAAAACCGCGGGCTCAATCCCTACATCGAGGACGTCGCGCGCCGCGCGGCAGTGGAAGGTTTTTTGGCGCTCGCACCCGACGGCCTGTCGCCGGTGGGCGGTTACCCGGGCAACGACGACGACGGCCGCACGCTGCAGGGCAATCTCGACCAGGGCAGGTTGCGCACCGATATGTTCAACAGCGCGCGATTTCTCAAGTCGCACAAGCTCTCGACCGGCAAGCTCGGTGTGACGGGTTTTTGCTGGGGTGGCGGCACCACCAATTACCTGGCGATCGCACTGGGTGCGGACATGCATGCGGGGGTGCCGTTCTATGGCGCGGCTGCGGAGACGGCCGGCGTCGCGAAGATCAAGGCGCCGCTGCTGATTCAGTATGCGGAGAACGACGAGCGGATCAACGCGATGTGGCCCGCCTTCGAATCCGCGCTTAAGGCCGCCGGCGTTGCACATCAGGTGCACATCTATCCCGGCACGCAGCACGGATTTCACAACAACTCCACGCCGCGTTATAACGAAGCCGCGGCTAAACTGGCGTGGCAGCGGACGATCGCATTCTTCAAAAAGAACCTCGCCTGAGCACCTATCCCGTCACCCGCTGGAAGATCGGCGCCGCCACCATCACCCGCGTCGTCGAGATCGAGGGTTCCTCGCCCGGCAGCTTCTTTTTCAAGGCCGCGACGCCCGAGCGGCTGTTGCAGCACGCCTGGCTCAAGCCCCACTTCCTCACCGGCGACGGGCGCGTCATCGCCTCGATCCACTGCTTCGTCATTCAGTCCGAGGGACGCAGCATCGTCGTCGACACCTGCGTGGGCAACGACAAGCCGCGCGAGGTGAAGGCCTGGCACATGCGCCAGGGGCGATTCCTGCAGGACCTTGCCGAAGCAGGCTTTCCCCGCGAGAGCGTGGATACGGTCCTCTGCACCCATCTGCACGTCGATCACGTCGGCTGGAACACCTTGCTCGATGCCGGCCGCTGGGTGCCGACGTTCCCGAATGCGCGCTATCTGTTCGGACGCAAGGAGTGGGAGCACTGGTCCGCAGAGCCCGCGGGGCCCGATCGCGAGGTGCGCAATGATTCAGTGCGCCCGGTGCTGGACGCGGGACTCGCCGATCTCGTGGAGACCGATCACCGCATCAATGGCGAAGTGCAACTGGAGCCGACGCCGGGGCACACGCCGGGCCACGTCAGCGTGCGCATCGTCTCGGGCGGCGAGGAGGCCGTGATTACCGGCGACCTGATGCACCACCCGGTGCAGTGCGCCGAACCGGGGTGGGCGAGCAATTTCGATGTCGATCCCGAGGCGGCGCGCCGGACGCGACGGGCGTTTCTCGAACGATGTGCGAATCGGCCGGTGCTGGTCCTTGGCACCCATTTCGCTACCCCCACCGCTGGGCGCATAATTCGCGACGGTAACGCGTGGCGTTTTGCGTTCTAGCGGCGCGCAATGCAGGCGAAGCTGGCGCCAATCTGTTCTTCAGTGGCTGGAGGAAGCCCATGTCGAACGTAGTCGTTCAAGCTGAGAAACTCATCGTACGTCCAATCGAGGTGGTGCAGTCGCAGTTCGTCGATATGGCGCGCCATGCGAACGTCCGGGTGCATGCCGCCCTCGAAGTCAGCAACGTGCGCCCGCAGGACGGCGGATGCCGGTTCACCGGGCGCCGCCGTGTCCTCGGCATGCTTCAGGAGGACGAAATCGAAGTCTCGCGGTGCGCCGACGGAAGCTCGACCCTGCGCAGCCTCTCCGGCAGCAACGCGGGGCTACTCATTACACAGACGTTCGAACCGGCGGGCTCGGACCGTACGCTGGTACGGACCTCGGTCGACATGCCCGTGCGAGGCCTGCTCAGGCTGCTTGCCCCGCTGCTGCGCATCGGGCTGCAGCGCGACCTTGCGATCGCGCTCGAGGAGGACCGCGTCGACCTGGAGGAGCGCGGGTACGCGGCAGGCTAGTTCCTCACCTGAATGAACCGCAACTGGCTCTGAACGAGATCGGGTACCACCACGGTCAGCCCGCCCGCCTGCGGCACGACGCAGAAATCAGCAGGTCCCTTGAACCCGGTCGCAAGCTTCTGCATCCCGGTCTTGTCGCTCCAGCGGAACAGCGATCCGGAATTCCAGTCGGTGGCGAGCAGCGACCCGTCCTGCATCTCGTAGATGCCGTCGAGCCGGCCGATGGGTCCGGAAAGATCCTTGATCTGCCCGCTCACACCGAGCGCGAAAATGCCGCGCGGCTTGTCCGGGGCCAGGAAGCCGACCATCAGCATCATGCCGTCGCGCGCCGGCCAGAGACCGTTCGGGCTGACGCCCGCACCCTTGAATACCGAGGTCACCTTGGGCGCGCTCTTTGAATTCAGGAAATCCGCCGGCTCCACCTTGAACAACTGGTCGCTCACGTTGTCGCTCACGTAGAGCACGTTGCCGGCAACAGCCGGATCGTTGGCGAACTGGACGCCGGGCAGGGCAGTCTTGCGGCCCTTCTTCGTCTTCAGGTCGAACACCCACACGCCGTCGATGTCCGTGACCCACAGCCGGTCGCCCTTCACCCAGATGCCCTTGGGTTTGTTGAGGGGCTCGCCGCCCGCCGCGGGAAGGAACTGCTGTTCGAGGATTTTGCCCGCGAGTGAAACTTTGCTGATCCTGCCCTTCCCGTCTTTAAGCACCGGATCGAGTTTGGAGCCGAATTCGCTTACGTACAACACCTTTGCCTTCGGGTCGTAGGCGACGGATTCGGGGAACGCGAAACCGCCGACGGTCTGATCCGAGCTCACCCGCGGGGTTCCGTACGCCTGGGCGGACGCTTCAGGGGAAATTGCGGGCTGCGCGATGACGAGCGCGGCTGCAAGCGCGAGGTAAAGCGGTGTTTTCTTGTTCATCACATCCTCCTTGTTGGTTAACGGAAATTATGCGCCGTTAGTCCAATCGGTATCAAGAAAGGCCAGCGAAGAACATGTCCGGGACCCACTTCGCAACGCCCGCGAGTGGGCGTATCGTCGCGGACAGGAGGGGGTCCCGCTTCAGGCCATGAAACGACGAGATCTGCTCAAGCTCGGCGCCGGGCTCGCACTGGCGCCCGGCGCGGCGATGCTGCTGCGCGCCCAGGACGCGGCGGCGAACTGGCCGAACAAACCGGTGCGCCTGATTATTCCGTTCACGCCCGGCGGCAGCACCGATTTCCAGGGACGGCTGCTGTGCGACTGGCTGAGCCGCCATTTCGGACAGCAATTCTTCATCGAGCACAAGCCCGGCGCCGGCAGCAACATCGGCGTCGCGGAGCTCGCGCGCAGCGCGCCCGACGGCTATACCCTTGGCTGGATCACGGTAGCGTCGCACGCAATCAATCCGACGCTGTACGCGAAGATGCCCTTCGACCACATCAGGGACTTCGCGCCGGTGTCGATGACCGGCACTTTTCCGAACCTGCTCGTGGTCAACAACAGCCTGCCGGTAAGCACGATTCCGGAGCTGATCGCATTGTTGAAGAAGGAACCGGGCAAATACGCCTTCGCCTCCTCGGGGCAGGGCACCTCGCTGCATCTGTCCGGCGAGATGTTCAAGGTGATGACCGGCACCGACATGCTGCATGTGCCCTACAAGGGCGGCGGTCCCGCGCTGACCGACGTGATCGGTGGCCAGGTGCACATGACCTTCGGCAACATGCCTACCGTGTTGCCGCATGCGCGGGGCGGCAAGGTACGCGCTGTCGCCGTGACTTCAGCGGAGCGCTGGTTCACCTCGCCCGAGATTCCGGCGATCGCTGAAACCGTGCCGGGCTACGTTGCCATGTCGTGGCACGGCGTGGCGTTTCCTGCCGGCACGCCGGGTGCGATTGTGGACAAGCTCTCGGCCACGATTCAGCGCGCCATGGCGACGACCGAGATGTTGGAGAAATACGCCTCCGGCGGATCGAGAGCGACGGCCATGACGCCAAAGGATTTCGTGGCGTTCATCAAGGAAGATACCGAGCGCTGGGCGCCTGTGATCCGGGCATCGGGTGCGCGGGTCGAATAAAGCGCCGCCGTGCAGGGCCTCCCGTACGGCGTCTGACAACTTTCGTTGACGTCTAGACGTCGGTTCGTGTAGCATGTTTTTTTATACAGCACAGTGATACCGAGATGAAGAGACGCCCAGGGGAGGTTCGCGACGCAATCGTTTCCGTTCTGGAATCACGACCGCGCGGAGCTTCGGTGTCCGAAATCAGGAGTGAGGTGGTATCGCTTATTGGAGATGTCCCCGCCTCATCCGTTCGTTCTTATCTTCAGCTGAATACGCCTTCGCTTTTCGCACGAATGAACCGCGCGCAATATGTACTGAAAGAGCTTCTCGAGTTTCCGGTAGATGATCGCACCGCGGCGCCAAATCGGTCGTTCGTGCACGGGAACACAACCCTATATCAGGCGGATTGCCTGGCATGGCTTGAACAACAGCCGGCAAATTCATTTCACGCCGTTGTAACTGATCCTCCCTACGGACTTGTCGAGTATACGGAGATCGAACAGAAAAAGTTACGCTCTGGGAGAGGGGGCATCTGGAGAATTCCGCCGTCGTTTGATGGCGCGAAGCGCTCCCCGCTGCCTCGCTTTACTGTTCTCAGGCAGACAGATTTGGATGCACTGGAACAGTTCTTCTATGCGTGGGCACGAAGATTGATTGCGGTAATTGTGCCCGGCGCGAATGTCGTGGTGGCAAGCAACCCGCTGCTCTCATACTTGGTATCCGGTGCGCTGTCGAAGGCAGGTCTGGAACGGAGGGGCGAAATCGCTCGGTTGGTAATGACCATGCGAGGGGGCGATCGGCCAAAGGACGCGCATGTGGAGTTTGCTGACGTAAGCGTCATGCCGCGCTCAATGTGGGAGCCATGGTTGGTGTTTCGAAGACCTCTTGAGGGGCGTGCTCAAGACAATCTCCGCAAGTGGGGTACGGGTGGTTTCAGGCGAATATCTTCGGAGCGACCCTTCGGAGACGTAATTGAGTCATCGCCCACTCGCCCCTGTGAACGCGCTATTGCGCCGCATCCAAGCCTTAAGCCTCAAGCATTTTTAAGGCAACTCGTAAGAGGCGTCTTGCCCCTCGGTAGGGGAATCGTTCTCGATCCTTTCGCCGGATCTGGTTCGACGCTGGCCGCGGCAGAGGCAGTGAGGTATCAGAGCGTTGGCATCGAAAGAGATGATGCCTATTTCCGGATTGCGCAGAAAGCGATCCCCGCGCTTTCGCGCCTGCAACTCAATGCGGCTCAAAGCCGATAAACCCAGCTCTGTCGTAGTTTAGCGATACCCTCGGCGTGCAGTGTGGCGGTCCTGGTACCGAGTTCACCGCGTGCATTTTTCCGGAAATCCGTGACGGTGACCTTACCCAAGTAAACCTCTGTGAAGCCCAGCGGTTTCCGATTTGAAGAAGGTTCGGCCTCGTTGTCAATCGCATATACGAATACACACATCCATTGATCTCGGGCACCGTGCGTATCAACCGCACCACCGGTTTTTCGCGTGGTCTTGATTTCAACGCCATCCACTCCGGCCTTGATCGAATTGTTCGGATATCTACCTTTCACGATCAAATCAGGATGGCCATTGAAATATTGATTCTCCACCAGGGCTCTTGAATGTTTTGCCAAGCTTGCGGTCAACATGTCCGACAACACGCCTGACATGATTGCGGGACGCAACATGTCGTCGAGTCGATCCAATCCCTTGGCTACAAGGTGCGAGTTGACGTCATAGAAGAAATCGTAGATGTCCTGCATCGCCAGCGCGAAATCATCAACGCGAAGTTCATAAGGCAGCTTTGCCTTCCGGTTGAACTTTGCGTCGTCGACGGTGTTGCGTGTCACAGCCATCGTGGAGGATCAGCTTTTCGCCCAAGAATCCCGCAGCGTCACGGTGCGATTGAACTCGCCGTGATCGCGGATGAAGTAGCCGTGCCGTTCAAACTGAAACTGCGTTTCCTTTGAATCCCTCAAGTTCGGCTCCAGCTGCGTCGCAATCACCTTCTTCGACTCCGGATTCAGGTGCTCGATTCCTTCCGGATGCTCGAGCTTGAACAACCGGTCGTAGAGATGTACTTCGGCCGCGTACGCGTGTTTCGTGCTCACCCAATGAATATTTCCCTTCACCTTGCACTTGTCCGCACCCGGCGTACCTGACTTGGAGTCCTCGTAGTAGGTGCAGCGCACGGTGTCGGTCGCATTGTCGTAGCCGGTGCACTTGATGACATATCCGTAACGCAGGCGCACGTCGTTACCGGGAAAAAGCCGGAAGTACCCTTTCTGCGGTGTCTCCTGGAAGTCCTCGCGCTCGATCCACAACTCCCGAGAAAACGGCACCGGCCGCTTGCCCCACTCGGGCTTCTGCGGATGGTTCGGCACATCCATCAACTCTTCCTTCCCTTCCGGGTAGTTCTCGATCACCAGCCTGACCGGATCGAGCACCGCCATCCTGCGTGGTGCGATCTCGTTCAAGTGCTCGCGCATGCAGTCTTCCAGCACGCTGAAATCGATCACCGAGTTCGACTTGGCGACACCGACGCGCTCGGCGAAGCGCCGAAATCCCTCCGGCGTATACCCGCGCCGCCGCGCACCGGCCAAGGTCGGCATGCGCGGATCGTCCCAGCCGTCCACGTGGCCTTCCTCGACCAGTTGGATGAGTTTCCTCTTCGACAACACGACGTAAGTCAGATTGAGCCGCGCGAACTCGATTTGTTGCGGCAACGGCCGCTCCACCAGTCCGCCTTCGGCCAGTCGCTCCAGCAGCCAGTCGTAGAACGGCCGCTGGTCCTCGAATTCCAGGGTGCAGATCGAGTGGGTGATTCTCTCCACCGCGTCCTCGATCGGATGGGCGTAGGTGTACATCGGATAGATGCACCACTTGTCCGCGGTCCGATGGTGCGTCGCGCGCTTGATGCGGTAGATGGCGGGATCGCGCATGTTGATGTTGGGCGAGGCCATGTCGATTTTCGCGCGCAGCACGTGCGCGCCGTCAGCATGCTCGCCGTCGCGCATTTCCCGGAACAGCCGCAGGCTTTCCTCCGTCGTGCGGTTTCGATAGGGAGAGTCGCCACCGCCCGCCGTCAGGCTGCCGCGGGTCGCGCGCATTTCGCCGGCGCTCTGGCTGTCCACGTACGCGTGGCCGGATTTGATCAGGTACTCGGCGCACTTGTACATGAAGTCGAAATAATCGCTGGCGAAATGCAGGTTGGAGCCCCAGTGGAACCCGAGCCACTGCACCGCTTCGATGATGGAATCGACGTACTCCTGCTCCTCCTTCTCCGGGTTGGTGTCGTCGAAGCGCAGGTTGCAGGCCCCGCCGTAGGTCTGCGGGAGGCCGAAGTTCAGGCAGATGGACTTCGCGTGGCCGAAATGGAGGTAGCCGTTGGGCTCCGGCGGGAAACGCGTGCGGATTTTCGCGTGCTTTTTCGACGCGAGGCCCGCTTCGATGATCTGGCGGATGAAGTTCGAGGTGGAGGCCTCGTTCTTCACCGGTTTGGCGGAGGGCGCAGACACGTAACGATTTGCAACCGGTTCTTTAAACGTGAGATTTTACGCCAGATTGATTGTCGCCCCTCGATTCATCGCTATGTGCGCGTTCAACGCGGCAGTGCGCAATCAACAAATTTTAGGATCGAGATCAGAAAAAACTGTTATCCAGCCGGGGCAAACTCGCTCAGAATTAATTCTGCTAACCAAGAGGGATACGCCATGCGCCCAGCCATGAACAGCGTCCCTGAACTCTACGCGCATGCTCTTGCCGTGGAGCGCGAGGCCGCGGTGCGTTACCGCGAGTTCGCCCAGTGGATGCACGATCTCGGTATCGACCACGTCGCCGTGCTGTTCGACCACCTGCAGGAGGAAGAGGCGAAGCACTTGCGGCGCCTCGAGCAGGAAACGGACGGCATGCCGTTGCCGGAACTCTCGCCATGGCAGTACGCGTGGCTGTTCACGTCGCTGCCCGATACGATCGAGCAGGCGTTTCCGCTGATGCCGCAGAACACGCGCGATGCGCTGGCGTTCGCACTCGCCGCCGAGCGGCGTGCGCAGCGTTTCTTCGATACCGTGGCATCCGAGGCCGAGGACCAGGCGGTGCGCGAGCTCGCCTCGGAGATGCTGGCCGAGGAGTGCCAGCATATCGAGGAGATCGAGCACCAGCTCGAGATCGAACCCGATCCGGCGGTCGACTGGAACCTGGTCTACGAGGGAACAAGGGCCCGCCCTGAGCTCAGGGCTTGATCCGGATCAAGACCCCGGGGCCGTCTAACGGGTGGAATCGCGGCATGCAAGGCTGCGTTTCCGTCCCGTGACCGCCCGGCGCTCGATCGGCAGCGTTGCCGAGTTGTATGCCCATGCGCTCGCGATGGAGTACGAGGCGGCAGAGCGCTACCGCGAATTTGCCGGCTGGATGACCGATTTCGGCAACGAATCGGTTGCCCGGCTGTTCAACGAACTGGCGGCCCACGAAGCGTCGCACGCGCGGCGCCTCGCGCAGCAGACCGAGGGCATGAAGCTGCCGCGCCTGTCCTCCGGCGAGTACGCATGGCTGTCGCTCGGCGCGCCGGAGACGGTGGCGCGCGGGCTGGTGTCGAGGCAGCTTTCTCCGGTGGACGCCTTGCGCATCGCGCTTGCGGCCGAGGAGCGGGCCAAGCAGTTCTTCGACCACGTCTTCAACACCGCCGTGGATCCGGCGCTCATCGAACTGGCCGCCGAGATGGGCAAGGAAGAGCAGGAGCACGTCGCCTGGGTGAAACAGGCGCTCGAGCGGCTTACATCGCCTTGAACAGCTCTGCGTAGACCCGCGACACCGGCAGCGTTTCCTTGCGGTGGCGCATCCTGAGGGAGAGTTTTCCGGATTCGTCCCTGACCGCCGCTGCAACTTCCGCGAGATTCACGATCGTCGAGCGGTGGACCATCTGGAACTGCTCGCGCGGCAGGCGCTCCGAGAGTTCCTTGAGCGGCGTGCGGATCAACGCCTCGCCCTCGCGCAGCATCACCGTCGTGTACTTGTCGCTCGCCTGGAAATAGCACACCTCGTCGAGCGCAATCAGGCGCACGGCGTCGCCCACCGAGGCGCGTATCTGCCGCAGCGTTTCGCCGGGCGGCGTGGCCGCGCCGAGCAGGGCGCGCAACTGCTCCGCGATCCGCCCGCGATCAGGTTGCTCGAGCCGCTGGCGCAGGCGCGCGACGGCACGGGCCAGGCGGTCTTTCGCCACGGGCTTCAGCACGTAATCGGCCGCCGCGAGATCGAAGGCCTTGAGCGCGAATTCGTCGTGCGCGGTGACGAACACGAACGCGGGCGCGCCGTCGCCGAGCCGGTCCAGCGCTTCGGCAGCCACTTCCAGCCCGCTCAACCCCGGCATCCGGATATCGAGGAACGCGACCTCGGGCTGCTCGCGCTCGATCGCCGCGAGCGCTTCGAGACCGTTCGGCGCGAGCGCGGCGATGTTCAGTTCCGGCCAGCATTCCCCGAGCAACGAGCGCAGGTTCTCGGCCAGCAGCGGCTCGTCTTCGGCGATGACGGCGCGGGGATTCATGCGGCGGCCCCGGCGGGCCTTGCGCCGCGCCAGATATGCACGGCTCTTCCGACAAAGTAGCCGCTGGACAGGCCGTAGGCGGTACTGACGAGCATGGCGAACAGGGCAAGGCCCGACAGCGACGCATCGCGCGCGAGAGCCACCGCGACCGCATAGCGCGTGAAGAAGATCACCATGATGAGCGACAGAGGCCACCAGCTTCCGGGCACGATGAACGCACCCGTTGCGGGTGCGATCAGGACGCCCCTGGGGATTCCGGCAGCCGCCACCGACCAGGCGGCAGCCAGGGGCGCTGCGGACCAGCACGCGAGTGCAACCGCGCTGGCGCCGAACACCGACAACAAACCGGCGAGCGACAGGACCGGCATCGCCACCGGGAGGATGGCAAGCCGCGCCGGCGTGACCGAACGCGTGCGGCTCTGCGCGTAGCCCAGGTAGAGGAGCAGGAAGAACAGCGGAAACACCCAAGCCGGCGTGCGTCTGAGGATTTCGAAGATCATTTTCGTTCCTGTGGAATGCCGAGCACGAGTTCGGCGCCGCCCGACCCGCCGGGGCGGACTTCGAGCGTAGCGCTCACGCCGTAGGCCGCGGCGATTCGCTCGCGCACATGCGCGATCCCCAGTCCGGTGCCCTGAGACCGGCTGTTGCCGAGGCCGATACCCGTATCGGTGATGGTGATCACCAGCCTGCCGTCATCGCCGCGTGCCCGCACTTCGATGCGTCCGCCGTCGATCTTCGGCTCCAGTCCGTGCCGGATCGCATTCTCCACCAGCGGCTGCAGCAGCATCGGAGGAACCTCGCAACGCTCGAGGGACTCGGGCAGGTCGAGCGAGAAAGCGAGGCGCGGGCCCATGCGCACCCCGATCACTTCCAGATAGCCGGCGAGCAGCGCGAACTCGTCGCCGAGGGTGTTGCGCTCCTTGCGCGCGGAGGCGAGTGTCGCGCGCAGGTAGTCGTTCAGGTGACCGAGCATCGTGCGCGCGCGCGCCGGGTCCGCGCCGATCAATGCATCGAGGTTGGCGAGCGTATTGAACAGGAAATGCGGCTCGATCTGCGCCTGCAGCAGTTTCAGGCGCGCCTCTGCAGCCTGGCGCTCGACCATCTCCGAGTGGCCGCGCTCCCAGAAATACAACACCGCGATGAACCCCGCGGTGGCAGAAATCAGCAGCGAGGCGAGAGGCGTCTGAAGGTTCCAGGGATGGCCGAGGAGCCGTGCCCCGATCCAGGTGCCGCCATAGGTCGCGATCGCGAGCGACGCGATCACCAGCGGTATGAACGTCAGGGGCTGCGGCCGTTGATTCGGCCACAGCAGGTTACGCGCAGCTTCGATGAGGAACCAGGCGGGCAGTCCGATGCACTGGCTATACACCAGATTTACAAGGAAATCCCCGCCGAAGCCGATCGCCGCCAGCAATGCCGCAATGGCCGTATTGAAGATCAGGGCGTACAGGCCGTTCCTCGGCAATGAACGGCAGGCAGCAAGTCGGTCGGAAGGCAGCATCGCAGGCGCGAGAATAACGTCAGAACGCGTAACTCGCGCCTGCGAACAGCACCCGCCGCTCGGGCATCAGCCGGTAGGAAGACTCGGCCTTGCCGCCGAACCTGCGCAGGCCCGCATCGAACCGAAGGCGGTCGGATTCCCACGCGGCCGCGGCGGTCGCCACCCATCCTCCGTCCTCCGGCGTGCGCAACAGGTCGAACGATCCCGACCAGCCGCTTGCCGCGGGGTCGGTCCAGGCGAGGCGCGCAAGTTGCCCGCGCCGCGTGCGGGTGGGCGCTGCGAACAAAGCGGTCGAAGCGGCGATCGAACCGTTCACGGCGGCAACCGGTACGCCCGGAAATCCGAGCAGGCTGCTTCGCCGCGCCGCCTGTTGCGCAAGCGTGCTCCAGTCGCCCGCCGTCGGGGCCGTGCCGTCCCACCAGCTTTCTGCGAGCAGCGACCAGCCGCTCTCGACCGTCCAGGTCAAGCCGCCCATCAGTTTGCGCGGCGAGTCGATCGTGACACTGCGCAGCGCCAGATCGGGTGACAGCAACTGGGTAATCGAAGCCGGGTCGGCGAGCGGCGCGAGCCGCTCGCCGCGGTGTTGGCTGAGGAACGAAGCGTGCAACTCGAGGCTTTCGTGCGGCACTGCTGAGATTGCACCCCCCAATTCCGTCCCATAGCGCGATGATGTTCGTGCGATGCCGTGCAGATCGGCGCCATGCCAGCGCCGGTAGGCGCGCAGCGCGAGCGAGCCATCGTCGCGTGGATCGCTGCGGCGGCGATATCCCGGGTTGGCCCAGACCATGGACCACGCAGCATCCGCCGTAAATCGCTCCCAGATCAGCGATGGGATGCCTTCGAGCGTCGGCGGCAGTGCCTGCAGCCGCACTTCCCGCTGCAGCACGTCGATCGGCCGGAAGGCGTAGCCGACATCGCCGGACAGTATCTTCTTGCCGGCCGTAAAACGGTTTTCGCCCGAACCGAAATCGACGTAGGCCTCGTTGGCGAGCAGCTTGCTCAGCGTGCGTTGTCCCTGCTGGCCGGAGACGGTGCCGGTGAGCAGCAGGGAAACGGGGCCTGCGCGGCCACGCGCTTCGCCTTCGAAGCGGCCGCGATCGCGGCCAAAGCTGGTGAGCGCCAGGCCCGGCGCGAACACGCTCGCATTGCGCAGGCCGTGCGCTTCGCCGACATAGCGCGTCTTGTAGGCGAGATCCACGGCGCCATCCTCAGCGATCGCGTGGACGGCCGCCGATCCGACCAGCCAGGCCAGTACGATGCCGCGTTTCAACCCACGTTCCTTACTGGTCGATGTCCGCGCGGATCAGGAACGCGGGGTTGTAGTACTCGTCGCCCAGCGATCTCGCGCTGCGCGAGAGGTAGTGCACCTCGGTGACGCGCTCGCGTTGCAGCCGATCGGTGAGGACCATCGCGCTCACCAGCTTGCGGCCGTCGACGTCTGCGATCCTGAAGTCGGCTTCCTTGGCGAGCTTGTCGGAGGCGACGTAGAGCTCGGCGTGCACCGGACGGCGGTCGCTCTTCGCGAGGTAGAGCACGATGCGCGGATAGGAAACGCCTTTGCGCTGCCCGGTGACGTCGAGCTTGAGGCAGGGCACGCCGCCGATCAGCTGCTCGCCGTCGACCCTGCCGTCGTAGTCCTCGGCCCAGGTGAGGCTCGCGATGTCGCAGGTGGACGCGTCGCCGAGCAGCTTCTGCATCGGCGTAATGCGCAACGGGCGCTGGCTGGGCGGGATCACCAGCCAGAAGTCGTCGCCCAGCATCAGCATCTTCTGGCCGCGCTCGGCCGGCGAGCGGAACACCACCAGCGAGCGGCGGCCGGGTTTCACGTACACCGCGTACAGTCGCGTCTTGTCGAGCTTGCCCGCCTTCATTACCCGCACCTCGGTTTCGACGCGCGCGGACTCGGTAGCGAGGCGGAAGGCATCGGCTTCCTTGAGCAGGGACTTCACGTCCGCGGCGCAGACCGGCAATGCGAGCACTGAGATTGCGGCGAACAGCAATCGCTTAAACATGGGCGAGGGCCTCCGTGATCGGTCTGCGCGCGGCCTTGGCGCTCGCCAGGTACGCGGCAAGCGTGGATACGGCGAGCACGGCGAGGCCGGTGAACGCATACAGCCATGCGGAAAAATTGATCAGCAGCGGATAGCCGTTGGAGCGCCCCGGGGGCGGCGGCATCTCGAGACCGGCGAAGACGAGCAGCACGGTCACCGCGCCGGCAATCGCAAAGCCGGTGAGCGCGCCGGCTGCGCCGATGGCGACGCCCTCGAACACGAAGTTGCGGACGATTTCGCCCGGCTGCGTGCCGATCGCGCGCAGCGTGCCGATCTCGCGCGTGCGCTCCGCCACCGCCATGCTGAGCGTGTTGGACATGGCGAACAGCACGATGATGAGCATGATCAGGCCAAGCATGCCGAAGATGCGGTTGTACAGGGCCCTCACCGACTGGTAGAACACGGCCAGCTCGAGCCACGTCCGCCGCTCGAGTTGCGGCAGCTCCGCGCCGATGCGCGCCGCGATGGCGTCGGTGTCCGCAGTTTCCCTGAGATACACCGAGAGCGTGCTGACCCTGTCGGTGAGCAGCAGCTTCTGCACCGCGGCCACGTCGGCGAGCACCAGGCGCTTGTCGATATCGGGCACGCCGACGCTGATGATGCCGCGCACGATCACGTCCACCGCGTTCAGGTTGCCCTCGGTGGTGGTGGCGAGCAGCGTGAGCGAGGTGCCGACCCTGGCTTTCATGATCTTCGCCAGCTCCTTGCCGATCGCCACTTCAGGCACGTCGGCGCCGGCCGCGAAGGGCTCGCCGTCGACGAATCCCGTCTGCATGCCGCGCATGCGGAAGTCGATCTCGGGCACCACGCCGCTGCCGATGAATACCGTGGACTTGTCGCCGTTGGAGATGAGGCCGGAGAACTGTACCCGCGGCAGCACCGCGCGCACCCCGGGCAGCGCGCGCAGCCGTGCGGCGAGCGCCGGGGCATCGGCCAGGCCGTTTTGCATCGGCACGTCTTCGTCGCCGCCGAAGAAGTTGCGCGCGGCGACGACGACATGCCCGGTTTCGCGGGCGGAGACCTCGCGCAATGCGTCGTAGGTGAACAGCGCGAAGCCTCCGCCCACCAGCGCGGCGGCGGTGCCGACCGCGGTGATGGTGAGGGCCATCAGCGAACGCCGGCGGTTGCGCAGCACGTTCTTGCAGGCGAACAACAGCCATTTCATTGCATCTCTCCATCGATCAGCCGCAGCACGCGGTCGCAATGGCTGGTCATGCGCTCGTCGTGGGTCGCCACCACCACCGCGGCGCGGTGCTCGTGCGCGAGTTCGCGCAGCAGGTCGACGATCTGCATCGCCGTCGCCGAATCCAGGTTGCCGGTCGGTTCGTCGGCGATCACCAGCGCGGGCGACTTGACCAGCGCGCGGGCGATGGCGACGCGTTGCCGCTGGCCGCCGGAAAGCGCGTCGGGCAGACGGTGTTCAAACCCGCCCAGGCCGACGCGGCCGAGCATCGCCGTCACGCGCGCGCTGCGCTCGGCCGCCGGTGCGCCGAGCAGCAGCAACGGGTATTCCACGTTGTCGAATACCGTCATCACCGGCACCAGGTTGAATCCCTGAAATACGAAGCCCACCTTTTCGCGGCGCAGCCGCGTCAGCTCGGCTTCGGTGCGACCGGCGATGTTCGTTTCCGCCAGCTCGCGCTCGCCCGCGTCGGGCGTATCGATCAGGCCGCAGAGGTTGAGCAGCGTGCTCTTGCCGCTGCCCGAGGGGCCGGTGAGCGCAACCAGTTCGCCCGCATGCACATCGATGCTGACGCCGCGCAGTGCCTGCACGCTGGTCTCGCCGACGCGGTAACTCTTCCTCACGCCGCTCAAGCGCACCACGACGGCCGGTGAGGCGATTGCGCTCATTGACCGGCTTCGTCGGCGGCGAGACGCACGGCGGCCTGGAACGCAGCCGGTGAGGCGGCGTAGGCCGGATGCTTGATCAGGTCGGCGAGCAGCTTCTTTCCCGCCGCGCGGCGGTGAAAGATGCCGTCAGGCAGCTTGATGAAGGTGCGCGCCGCCACCAACCGCGTCTCGAGGCTGGCCGGAGTGCCGCGCAACAGCAGCTTGTCGTGCTCCGGCTTGAGCGACTCCAGAGCGCGGTCGATGTGGTCCAGCCCCTGCTCGGTGTATTTCAATTTGTTCCAGGGCATCCAGGCGTCGCGGGCCCTCAGGCTGAGGGCGCTGCCGAGGTAGGCAGCGTATACCGGATTGCGCGGTTCGGCGCGGGCGAGCGCCTCGAACGCGGCGATCGTAGGGTCGACCTCGGCTGTCTCGCCGGTGGAGGCACGCAGAAAGATCTTCGTCGCGTCGCTGAATTGCGCATCCGACGCGGTTGGAGGCTGGGCGGTGGCGGTGCTGAGCAGCAGCATGCCGGCGAGTGCGAGCGTTGAAGCTTTCATGATTCCGTCCCTCGTTTTCGGGTGACGGGTGCAGTTTCCGGGCCGCGGCGCCGCCGGGCGAGCGGTTTGCGACGAAACGCAGGAATCGGGGAATGAAACGCAGCCGGCGGGAGCCGGAGGCAGGAATGGGCAGGAATGCAGGAACGGGGTCAGGTCTTGCCTTGATACACCGGCGTGTTGACAATTCGGCTCACCGTCGCGTAATGAAGGCCTACATGGCGTGCGATTTCCGCGAGCGTATAAGCATGGCGGATGTGCGCGTCACGTATTGCTGCATCGCGCTGCACTTTGTTGTTTCCGTCTGAACCTGGTAGAAGACTCGACAATTCCGGCCGGTGCGCCAGCCGCTGCGATCGTGACGTTTCCACCCTGTTTGCTGCTGCGACAAGCCTCGGCGCGAGGGTCTGCGCGAATGACTCGTTTCCCAACAGCAACTGACCTCGCAGGTCGCGCCAAGGCGACGTTCGATCGTAGCCGTCGAGGACGAATTGCCGATAGAGATTTTGTGCGGACGCTTGGCCATTTCCGAATTGCTCAAGGAGCCAGTTCACGCTGAGCCAGCGCGGTGAGGGCTGCTCGCCAGCGGTGGCAGCGTATGACGACCAGCGCCAGCGGCCCGGCGAGTTCGCCAACCCCGCCCGTACCGGATTCAGGACGACATAACGCGCGAGTTCGAGCAGATAGCTCTCGGGCTCGACCAGAATCGCCTTGAACCGGCCCTGAAATACATGCCCCACGCGCCCGTGGCGACGGTTGAAACGTTGCGTATAGACGCCGTTCAGCCACCGCATGCCGCGCGAGAGATTGGGCTGCGGGGTTCCCGCGAGGAGGTGGTAGTGGTTTCCCATAAGGCAATAGGCATGGATGCGCCAGCCGAAACGCTCGACCACCGACGCAAGCATGTCGAGAAAGATCTCCCGGTCGGTGTCATCGAGATAAATCTCCCCGCGCGCGTTGCCGCGCGAGGTCAGGTGATAGAGGGCGTCGGGATACTCGATGCGCAGCGGTCGGGACATGCCTGAAGAACGCGTGGACGCCGGGCCGGATGACTTGCGTGATAGCAAGACCTGACCCCGGGAGGCGGGAGGCTACGTTGGATTGTAGGGTTTTCCTGACAGACCGCCTTCGAAATTCGGTTCATAGTCTTTCAATTCAATCCGGACAGGATATTTTCCGGCGACATGGCCCGCAATGCGGGGGGTGGTACCTCGACTCTCGCGATGGAGATCGCGGGCCAGTTCGAAAAATTCCCGGTCGAAGCGGTAATCTTGCCGAAGAACCAGGACATTGAGCGCCATGCCACTGCGTCTGCTGCTGCTCGAGGACAACCCGGATGATGCCGAGCTTGTCGAGCTTGCGCTCACCGGGCACGTCCCGGGCGAGTTCGAAATCATTCACGTCGAGCGGCTCGCCGACGCATTGGCGCAGATCCATGCGGAACACTTCGACGTTGTGCTGAGCGATCTCGGCCTGCCTGACAGCGTGGGGCTCGACGCCGCTCTGGCGATCCTCGCGCGCGCACCCGGGCTGCCGCTGGTGGTACTCACGGGAGAGGACGACGAGGAACTCGGGCGCCGGGCAATCCGGCATGGTGCGGAGGATTACCTCGTCAAAGGGAAAGCGAACGGTGCGCTGATCGCGCGCACACTTCGCTTCGCGATCGAGCGCAAGCGCCTGGAAACCGGATTGCGCGCGGCAAACGAGGCTCTGGAGCAGCGCGTCGCGGAACGCACTGCGGAACTGGAAGCTGCTCTTGCGCGGCTGCAGGAAAGCGTGACGCGCTCGCAAGCTCTGACCGAGACTGCCAGCGACGCGATCATCGTCGCCGACGATCATTCCACGATCGTCGGGTGGAACCCCGCAGCAGAGCGCTTGTTCGGCTACGAGGACTCGGAGGCCGTTGGTCGACCTCTCACGCTGGTAATTCCGGAACGGTATCGCGCGCGGCATCTTGAGGGGGTAAGGCGCGTTCAGGCCGGAGGCGAGCGGCACGTGCTCGGCAAAACGGTCCAGTTGCACGGATTGACCAAGTCGGGAAGCGAATTCCCACTCGAGCTTTCCCTGTCGACCTGGGAGGCGTCGGAAGGGAGAATGTTCGCCGCGTTCATCCGTGACATCGCGGAGCGCGAGCGGGTCGAAATCGCGCTTGCGCGCCAGAAGGATCTCTACAACACACTGTCGCAGACCAACCAGGCAATCGTCCGTCTCGCCAGCCGCGAAGAACTGTTCGCGGCCATATGCCGCATTGCGGTCGAGCACGGTCACTTCCTCTTCGCCTGGATCGGGTTGATCGACAGGAACGATCTTCGGTTGAAGCCGGTGGCGAAGTTCGGCGCGGATTCCGGCTATGTGGATCATTTGCGGATTTCCATCGACGAAGCCGACCCTTTCGGGAGCGGATCGAGTGGAACGGCGATCCGTACCGGCCAGCATTTCGTAACCAATGACTTTCTTGTGTCCCCGCAAACGGCACCTTGGCACGACGCAGCGCACCGTGCGGGGGTACGCTCTTATGCGGTGTATCCGATCCGCATGCACGGCGACGTGGTTGGCGCGATGAGTTTCTACTCGGGCGCGCGTGGTTTCTTTACCGGGGAACTGAGTGCCACGCTGCAAGAAATGGCGGTGGACGTTTCTTTTGCGCTCGACAACATGGAGCGCGAGGCAGCGCGCGCGCTGGCCGTCCATCAACTGCGCGAGAGCGAGGCGCGCTTTCGCAGCCTGACCAAATTGTCTTCGGACTTCTATTGGGAAACCGACGCCGAGCACCGCCTCGCATCGCGGGATACGACTGGCAAAGGGAAGAGCGCATACAAGTTCTACACGGATGCGCAGATCGGCAAGCGGCGCTGGGAAGTCCCTTATCTCGCCCCGAGCGAGGAAGGCTGGGAGGCGCACCGCGCGGCACTCGACGCGCACCAGCCGTTTCGCAATTTCGAGATCTCGCGCACGCGCGCCGACGGAACCGAGCGCCATATCTCGCTGAGCGGCGATCCGGTGTTCGACGCCTCGGGCGCGTTCCTCGGCTACCGGGGCGTCGGCACCGACATCACCGAGCGCAAGAGGGCCGAGCACAAGCTGCGCAAGAGCGAGCAAAGATACCGGAGGATTTTCGAAAGTCTGCAGGATACGTACGTTGAGTCGGACCTCGACGGGACTATTTTGGAGATCAGTCCGCAAATCGAAAGGCTGTCGCGAAACCAATACACGCGGGACGACTTTCTGGGTACGCGGGCAGTCGACTTCTATTCCGATCCGAAGGAATGGGAAGCGCTGCTGCTCGTTCTCAAGGCAAAGGGCGAGGTCGAGGACTTCGAATCCACTTTCAGGAACCGCGACGGGTCGCTGATCCCGGCGTCCATCTCCGCAAAGCTCCTGCTCGACGCCAGCGGGCAGCCCAAGAGCATCGTCGCCACGATGCGCGATATCACCGAGCGCAAGCGGGCGGAAAACGCGCTCAAGGCGGCTGAGGAGCAATTCCGTGGGCTCGTCGAGCAGGCCATCGCCGGCATCTATATCGTGCAGGACGGCAAACTTGCCTACGTGAATCGGCGCTTTGCGGAGATCTTCGGCTACGGAACGGCCGAAGAGCTGATCGGCCGCCCGGCGTTGTCTCTTGTCGCCGAAATCGATCGTGACCTGGTCGCGGAACGCATGCGCCGGAAACTGGAAGGAGATGCGAGAAGCGCGGACTACAGTTTCGCCGCCGTGCGCAAGGATGGTATGGTGATCCAAGTGGGCGCGCACGGAGCCGGCGCGAGCTACCACGGCCTTCCCGCGATCATCGGGCTGATGCAGGACATTTCCGAGAAGAAACGTGCTGAGGATCAGATCAAGCGTTACGTCGTCCAGCTCGAAGGCGCGTTCATGCGTACGGTGGAGGTGGCGACCACGATAAGCGAAATGCGCGATCCTTACACTGCCGGGCATGAGCGGCGGGTGGCCGCCGTGGCCACCGCTGTTGGTGCCGAACTCGGGCTGGAGGCGGGCAGGCTGGAGGGGCTGCGGGTCGCGGGCTATCTGCACGACGTTGGCAAGATGACCATTCCATCGGAGATTCTCTCCAAGCCGGGCAAGATCAGCGCAGTCGAGTACGCGCTGATCAAGGGCCATCCCCAAGCGGGCTTCGATGTGCTGAAGGACGTGGACTTCCCCTGGCCGGTGGCGCAGGTCGCGCTGCAGCACCACGAGCGGGTGGACGGCAGCGGCTACCCGCAGGGGCTCAAAGGGGAGGAAATTTTGTACGAAGCGCGCATCATGGCCGTGGCGGACGTGGTCGAAGCCATGTCTTCGCACCGGCCCTACCGCCCGGGGCTCGGCATCGACAAGGCCTTGGCCGAGATCGAACGCGGGCGCGGCACGGCCTACGATCTGAAGGTTGTCGATGCCTGCCTGTGTCTGTTCCGCGAGAAGGACTACACCATTCCGAATTAGGACGAATATGAACCAGAACATTCCGGCACCCCCTTCCGGAAGAGGCGGCGCAACTGTCAATTTCTGTAAGTGAACTGCGCCGCCGGGGTGATGAGCGTAAATTCATCTGCCGCGGGCGCGGAATGGCATTCGATCCGATCGTCGTCGATGCCTGGCCGAATCGGTTACGTGAAACGCGCCATGCGATTCCGAACCAGGACGAAAATGAACCAGGACCCCTCGGTATCTTCCCCGCCCTCAGCGGGAATCGCCCAGCCGCCGTCGTTCGAGATGACCGGGTGGCCGGCACCCGAGGCGCGCATGCATGCAGCGCTCGAGCGCAATGAACTGGAACTGCTCACCCAATCGATCGCGATGCTCTCGACGGGAGAGCGAAATTTCATGGCTGAGGTGCTGGTGCGGATGCGGGAAGAAGAAGACAGACTGTTGCACCCCGGCGAATTCCTGCCGGTATTCGAGCATTTCAGGATGATGCCTGCGCTGGACCGGTGGGTTGTGCGTCGCGCGCTAGCGCATCTGGCACGGCGCGGCATCGACGGGTACTCCTGCCTCAGCGTGAACATATCCGGCCAGACGCTCGACGACGGGGAATTTCTCCCCTTTGTGGCGGAGGAACTGGTGCGGCGCGACGTAGATCCTAACGCGCTATGTTTCGAAATCTACGAGAGGGACATGTTGAGGAAGATCGGGGCTGCAGCCCGATTTTCGGAAATAGCGCGGCGCATCGGCTGCGGGATTCTGATTGACGGATTTGGCGCGCGCTCGGTGTCCTACGGACCCTTGCTCTCGCTGCAGCCGGATTTTGCCAAGATCGATGGCATCATCGTGCGCAAGATTCTCGACAATCCGAAGGCACTGGAGAAGCTCGCGGCGATCCGGCATTTCTGCCGAATCCACCACATTGCGCCGATCGCCGAATGCGTTGAGAACGAGCGGGTCCTCGCGAAGCTGATCGAAGCAGGCATCGGCCTTGCGCAGGGTTTTGGCGTTGCAGTCCCTCAGCCGCTTGAGCGAGCCGTCCCAACGTCCCCCCATTGATCCCCCCGGAGCTGGCGATGGGTAACTGGGACACGCTCAAGCTGAACCGCGATGACCGCCATGTCAGGAGACAACGGGTTCAGGTCTTGTACTCGCATTTACCTCAATGCAAGACCTGACCCCGCCTTGCACATGACCACAGTGCTGCTCTCACACCGCTTCCACCAGGCATCGGGCCGGGCACTCGTCGAGAGCGCTGCCGGGCACGGCGTGACGCTCGAGCCGATCGTACTGCCCGCGGAACCGAAACAGCGGCTGGATGCGGACGAGTGCAAGCGCATCGAAATCGCCTATTTCTCCGAGGACGTGGTCCCGGATTTCGGGCGCCAGTTCTTCTCGGCCTGTTACAAGGCGCAGCGCCTGCGCTGGCTGCACGCCTTCAATGCGGGCGTCGACCATCCCGTGTTCGCGCAGATGCTCGGACGCGGCGTGCGCGTCACCACGTCTTCCGGCGCCAATGCGGGTCCGGTAGGAGTTACGGCAGCCGCCGGCATGCTGATGCTGGCGCGCGGCTTCCCGGGTTGGATGGCGGCGCAACGCCGGCATGCCTGGGAGCCGGTGCGCGGCGGGAGCGTGCCAGAGGACCTGAGCGGCCAGACGCTGCTGCTGGTGGGCCTCGGCGAGATCGGCAAGACCATGGCGCGCATCGCGCAGGCGCTTGGCATGCGCGTGATCGGTGTGCGCCGCAGCAGCCGGCGGCCGGACGATCCGGTCGATGAAATGCACCCGCCCGCCGCGCTCGATTGGCTGCTGCCGCGCGCGCATTGGCTCGCGCTGGCGTGCCCGCTGACCGACCAGACGCGGCGGATGTTCGGTGCCGCGCGGCTTGCGCTGCTGCCGAAGGGCGCGCGCATCGTGAATGTGGCGCGCGGAGAACTCATCGACGAGCAGGCACTGATCGCGGCCCTCGTGGGCGGGCATCTCGGAGGCGCCTATCTCGACGTGTTCGAGCAGGAGCCGCTGCCTGCGCAATCGCCGCTGTGGGACTTGCCGAACGTGGTGCTGTCGCCGCACAACGCCGCGGCTTCGAGCGGCAACGATGCGCGCGCGACGGCGATGTTCCTGCGCAACCTCGCGCTTGACGCGCGGGGCGAGGCGATGGTGAACGAAGTAATGAAAGGCGCCGGCCGCGAGTAGCTGGCTGCCACTCCAACCCGTGCTACACTTAACCCGTGTAACACGGAACGGGAGTAAT
This sequence comes from Betaproteobacteria bacterium, assembly GCA_016195915.1. Classification (GTDB taxonomy): domain Bacteria; phylum Pseudomonadota; class Gammaproteobacteria; order Burkholderiales; family SG8-39; genus JADGRQ01. Next base: position 54,108 of record JACPYS010000021.1, read on the forward strand.
GACGATGGCCAACCTGACCATCACGGTGCCCGAAGAAGTCCTGAGGAGTGCGCGGCGCCGCGCGCTGGAGCAAGGCACGTCGGTAAACGCGTTGCTGCGCGACTATCTGAGACAATTCACCGGCGTACAACCTGCGCAGGCCAAAGCCGCGGAGCGCGTGCTGGAATTGTCGAGGAAAGCGCGCGCCGGCCGGGGCAAGGCCAGGTGGACGCGTGACGATCTGCATCAACGATGAAGTACTTCTTCGACACCAATGTTCTGGTGTACCTGTTCGACGCCGATTCCCCGGACAAGCGCAAGAGGGCGCGCGCCCTGTTCCAGGCGCACTCAGGCGCCGGCGACATTCTTCTCAGCACCCAGGTGCTGCAGGAATTCTACGTCACGGTCACGCGCAAGCTGGCGCGGCCGCTGGATGTTGCAGCGGCCGCGGAGGTGGTGGAAAACTTTGCGGAGCTGCCGATGGTGAACATCGACGGCAAGCTCATTCTCTCGGCGATTCACCGCAGCCGCGGCAGCCAGCTTTCGTTCTGGGATGCCCTGGTCGTGCAAGCGGCCATCGAAGGCCACGCGAGCACGCTTTACTCGGAGGACATGCATCACGGACTGATTCTGGATGGCCTGAAAGTCGTTAATCCATTTCTCGTCCGATGAACTTTCGCCGCTACCAGGCGGGTTGGAGACACCAATGACCGTTGGATACATGCAGGCAATCACCGAGCGTTACAAGAGCCTTGGCTATGCGCCTTATCGCTGGTTCCGTGCCGAGGATGCCCCGCCATGGCAGCCGTTGTCGAAGCCGCTTGCGGCCGCGCGCGTCGGCATGCTTTCGACTTCGGGCGCGTATGCGCTGGGGCAGGTCGCGTACCACTACAAGGACGACACCTCGATCCGGCAGATTCCGGCCGGGACGCCGGATGAGGACCTGCGCTTTTCGCACCTTACCGAAAATTACCTCGTCGATCCCAGGCGGGACCCGGCGTGCATCTTCCCGCTGCGCACGCTGCGAACACTGGCAGACGAAGGATTCATCGGGGCGCTCGCTGAAGACGTGTTCTCATGCATGGGCGCCGTCTATTCACAACGCCGCGTACGCGAGGAAATGCTGCCGGCGGTGCTCGCGTCCTTCAAGGCACAGAACATCGACGCGGCGCTGCTGGTTCCGATGTGACCAGTGTGCCACCAGACCGTGTGTCTGGTTGCGCGTCACCTCGAAGCCAGCGGCATTCCGACCCTGTGCCTCGGCAGCGCCTTCGACATCCTCGAGAGCGGCCGGCCGCCGCGCGCGGTGTTCGTCGACTATCCCCTGGGCCACAGTGCGGGCAAACCGTTCGATCCGGCCGATCAACTCGAAGTCGTCCGCGGCGCGCTGCGAGGCTTCGAGACCATCCGGCAGTCTGCCGAAATCCGCCTCCTGCCAAATCGCTGGGACGAAACCGGCGAGTGGATTCAGGAGGCTGCGCGCAGCCGAGGCGGGGACACGCGGCAACCACGGGACGAGACGCCGCAGTTTCAATACGAGGCCGACCGCGCCGCGGCCCGCGCTAGCGGCGCCTTGCGCTGACGCGCTGATCCGACGGACCTACCCGCCTGCGCCGCGCCGAAGTTGTGCAAGCAGCTCAAGCGCGCGTTCGGCGGCCTTCTCGCCGCCGGGGAGGTTGCCCCGCACGTAACCTGGACGGATGTCCTCGATCTCGGACAGCGCATCGACGAGTCGTTCGTCGGCGACGCGGTACTTGCGCAACTCGTTTACCGTGAGCATGTAGGTGTGCAGGATGTCGGTCTGCGGCGGCGTCACTCCCCGCCGGTGCAGCGCGAGATTGAGCCAGTGCGTACCCGCGAGCATCGCTGCTTCGATCTTCATCTCGTAGTCGGCGGGGCCGCATTTCGCGAGCGAGCGCTCGATGCGCCCGGCCTTGGCGCGGTGTTCTTCGGGCTTCATCGGGTCTGCTCCGGGATGCGCCTGGCGAGCAACGCGAGGCAGCGGCGCAGTGCGCCGTCGCATTCGACCGCGATGGCTTGCGTCGGTTCGCGCTCGCCCCGCACGCAGGGGTCGCGGTGGTGCTCGATGATCTCCATCTCGTGCATCATGTTTGCCACGTCCTCGGGAATCGGTCCTTCCACCTTGGGCCGTCCGACGTGCAGGATGTCCCCGAGCGGATGGAACGCCGCGCGCACGGCGCCGTCAGGCTGCGGCACGAGGTACACGCCCGGCTGCGTCGGGAAGACGTCGTCGTCGCGTGTGATGCGCGCGTGGTGCAGGACGGAGTTCACCGCATGCGTGCCCGCGGTCATCGCCGCCCAGAACCACAGCTCGAAGTCCTCGAGCGGGTCGAGCCGCGCGCGCAGCGCTTCGAGCTTCGAGATCTTTTCCAGATGGGAGGCCGTATTCATTCGGTGCTCCTTCGGAGATTGAGCGTAAGCGCGGCGGCTTGCGCGCGAGCCGAGGCCTGCGGCCAGGACTCCGGGTTGAGGATGTGCGCCGGGCGCTTGCCCGCGAGTGCCTGCAGCACCTGGCCGGCAGCCGAGCGCGACATGCCCTCGACGGCCTCGATGGTCAGCCCGGCCACGTGCGGCATCAGGACGACGTTCTTCAGCTCGTAGAGCGGATTGTCCGGACCCAGCGGTTCGTCCTCGTAGACATCGAGCGCGGCGCCCGCGATCCAGCCTTCGCTGAGCGCCTTTACCAGCGCTGCCTGCCGGACGACCTTTCCGCGCGAGGTGTTGACGAGATATGCAGTGCGTTTCATGCGCCGCATTTGCGCTTCGCCGATCATGCCGAGCGACCCGGGGTTCAACTCGGGGTGCATCGATACGATGTCCGAGGCCGCCAGCAGTTCATCGAGCGACGCCACCAGCCGCGCGCCGAGCGCCTCGGCTTTCGACGCGGGTACGTAAGGGTCGTAGGCGAGCACCTGCATGTGAAACGCCGCGATCGCCTTGCGCGCAGTCTCGGTGCCGATCTGTCCCAGGCCCACGATGCCGAGCGTCTTGCCCTCGAGTTCCATGAAATCGGCAAAATTGCTGCGGTGCTGCCAGCCTTCGCCGCGGCGCATCCAGGCATCCATCGGGAACACGCGTCTCGCGAGCGTGAGCATGAGCGCTATCGCGGCTTCGGACACCGGACGCATGCCGAATCCCGGATTGTTCACCACCGCCACGCCGTGGCGGGTCGCCGCGGGGATATCGATCGCGTCGGTGCCGCGCCCCGAGCAGGCTACGATCACCAGGCCGGGTGCGGCGTCGAACAGCGCATCGTCCACGCGATGCGGGTAGCGTGCGATGAGCGCATGCGCCCCGGCAGCGGCGGCCGCGATCGAGGCGGCGTCCGGCGAGTGCAGCACGCGAACTTCGCAGTGCGCGCGCAGCAACTCTTCGCCCGCGGCGTGATACATCGGTTCTGCGAGCAATACGAGGGGTCGGGACATGCACGCGTTACTGTTTGGTCAGGCCGAGTTCCTCGAGCACGCCCTTCAACTTGCCGAACTCGTCCTGGTAGTAGCGGTTCATTTCAGCCGCATTCATGTAGGCGCCTGACCAGATGCTGCGCTCGAGGAGCTTCTGCCATTCCGGGTCCTTCGCCATGCGCGCGAGCACGCCCTCCCAGAACGCGACGGCTTCGGGACGCATGCCCTTGGGGCCCGTAAGGCCTTGGGCGGTCGCGTAGTCCACATCGATCCCGAGTTCCCTCCAGGTCGGCACGTCCTTCAGATACCCGCTCGCGCGTTGCGGCGTGGTCTGCGTCAGCACGCGCAGCTTGCCGGCCTGGACGTTCGACGCCGGGTTGACGGCGGAGACCAGCGCCACGTCGAGGTGCCCGCCCAGCACGGCCGAGATCGCCTCGGGACCCGAGCGGTAGGGAACCGTGGTCATCTTGCGAATGTCCACGCCGGCCGCCCGGAACGGAATCGCCGCCGCCAGATGCAGGTGGTTGCCCCGGTTGCCGAAAAATCCGTAGCTGAGCGAGGCCGGGTCCCTGCGCATGCGCTCGATCAGATCCGCGCCGTTCTTGACGGGCGAATCAGCGCGCACCGCGGTGACGTGGTACTCCTTGAACAGGATGCCGAGCGACGTGAGGTCGCGCCAGTCGAGCCTGGACTCACCGGTCAACCGGATCGTCAGGAAAGTGTGAGCGATCGCGAACACGGTTTCGCCGGAGGCGGGCTGCTGGCTGACGTAGTCGAGCGCGATCGCGCCGTTCGCACCGGTCTTGTAGAGCACGTTGACCGGAACCTCGACCAGCTTGTTGTCCTCGAGGAACTTCTTCAGGCTGCGGCACATCAGGTCCACCGACCCGCCGGGCGCGGCCGGGTTGACGATCTCGATCGGGCGAGCCGGCTTCCAGGCCTGGGCGTGGGCGGAAAGCGCGCACAGCAGCGCGCAGAATGCGATCAGGCGGACCATGGGTGGTACCTCCGTGGGTGGGCGGGACTGTAATTCCCGGCCCCTGCATATGTCAACAAGTCCTATATAGGATTAGATGCGAGAATTGATGCGCTGCAACGTTGACGTTGCGCGGCGCGCAAGGTTATCGTCTCGGCACTCTTATAGAGGAGATGGACATGCCACGTGCGATTGTGCTGAACCGCGCCGACAACGTCGCCACCCTCATCGATACCGGCCGCGCGGGCGATGGCTGCGTGTTGCAGGGCGAAGCGAGCGGCGAGGTCAAGCTGCGGCAGGACGTGCCGTTCGGGCACAAGCTGTGCATCCGCAGCGCTTGCGCAGGCGCGGAAGTGCTCAAGTACGGCCAGGTGATCGGCAAAGCCACCCGGGCGCTCGAGGTCGGCGAGCACGTGCATGCCCACAACGTCGAGTCCGCGCGCGGCCGCGGCGACCAGATCAAGAGGTGATGCATGGCCAATACCTTCATGGGCTATGCGCGCGAGAACGGCGCGGTCGGCGTGCGCAACTGGATCGCCGTCATCTCGATCATGGACAACTGCAATCCGGTGACGCGCGCGATCTGCCATGCGGTCGACGGAACGATCGCGGTGACCACGCTGTTCGTGCGCGGGCAGTACGGACGGGACCTCGAAATCGCGTTCAATACGCTCGCCGGCATGGGGCGCAATCCGAATATCGCCGGCGTGCTGCTGATCGGCCTGGAGGAGCAGACCACCGAGGAGGTGGCGCGCCGCATCCGGCCGAGCGGCAAGCCGATCGAGTCCATCAACCTGCAGCCGCACGGCACCATCAACGCCGTCGCCGAAGGCACGCGGCGCGCGATGAAACTCGTCGTGCGCGCTTCCTATGCGCGGCGCAAGCCGTGCCCGACCTCGGCCTTGCTGGTCGGCGTGGAATGCGGCGGTTCGGACACCACGTCGGGGCTGACCTGCAACCCCGTAATCGGGCAGATGGCCGACCGGCTGGTGGACGATGGCGGTTCGGTGATCATCTCGGAAACCTCGGAGTTCCTCGGTGCCGAGCACCTGTTCGCCGCGCGCGCGGTAGATGAGACGGTGAAAAAGGCGTTCGTGGATGCGGTGCTGCGCCTGGAGCGGGAGGCGATGGAGCGCGGCATGGACATCCGCGGCACCAACCCCACGGCGGACAACATGCGCGGCGGACTGACCACCATCGAGGAGAAAGCCCTCGGCGCCATGGCGAAAGCCGGCACCCGGCCGCTCTCCGGCGTCCTCACCTACGGCGAGGCGCCCTCGCGCAAGGGTCTGCACTTCATGGACGCACCAGCGCCGGCGGTCGAAAACCTGGCTGCATTGGCGTCAGCGGGCTGCCAGCTCATTTTCTTCGGCACCGGCGTGGGAAATCCGATCGGCAACATGGTATCGCCCACAGTGAAGGTGAGCGGCAACGTGAACACGCTTCGCACCATGTCCGACAACATCGATTTCGATGCTTCGGAGATCCTCGAGAAAGGGGTCAAGGTCGCGGTGGTGGGGAATCGCCTGTACGACTATGCGATCGAAGTCGCCTCCGGCACGCGCACCTCGAGCGAGGTGCTCGACGTGCGCGAGACCGCCATCAGCCGCTTCGCGCCGACGATCTAGCGCGTTTCGCGCCGTGACCAAGTTCGCGCGCGTGTACGAATCGATCGTGGGGCGGATCGAGTCCGGCGCGCTGCGCGAGGGCGACCGACTGCCCTCGGAAGAGCAGCTCGCAGCGCGTTACCGCGTCAGCGTCGGCACCGTGCAGAAGGCGCTCGCGCGCCTCGCGCATTCCGGGCTGATATCGCGCGAGCACGGCCGCGGCACCTTCGTGTCGGGATCGCGCGTCGGCCCGGCCGACGTCAATTACCTGCGGTTTCGCGATGCCGACGGGCATGACCTGCCGCATTACATCCACGTGAAATCGATCAGGCGGCTCAAACGCAAGGGCGCGTGGTCGGAATTCCTCGGCCCCGCGAGCCGCTATGTGCGGATCGAACGCAACATGAGCGTCGGGGGGCAGGTGGACCTGTACAGCGAGTTCTGGCTGCGCGAGGCGGAGTTTGCGCGCCTGAACGCAGTGGGCCGTCGTTCCCTGGAGAAGAACCTGCGCGTGCTGCTCGGCCAGCAGTTGTCGCTGCCGACGCTGCGCGTGGACCAGTCGATCCGATTCGAGCGCCTGCCCGATTCGATCGCGCGGCAACTCGGCCTGGAACAGGACAGGCCGGGGTTCGTGATGGAGATGCGCGGATTTACGCTGCGTGAACGGCCGCTTTTCTACCAGCGCGTGTGCGCTGCCCCGTTTTCCGAAAACCTGATCATCGTGCGCTGAGCAATCGAGGGGAGGCATACCGACATGCAACGACAGATTCTGGCCGTCCTGCTTGCGATCGTTTCCTGCGCGGCGTTTGCACAGGATTACCCCTCGCGTCCGATCCGCTTTGTCGTTTCGTATCCGCCGGGCGGGGGTGTGGACCTGATGGGGCGACTCGTGGCCAATGCGCTTTCCGCGCGCATCGGACAGCCGGTGGTGGTGGAAAATCGCGCCGGTGCCGGCGGCGCCGTGGGCACCGGGGTTGTCGCCAAGGCGACGCCCGATGGCTACACGGTGCTCGTCGGATCGAATGCGGCGATTACCCAGGCGCCGCACCTCTCTGCGCATCCTTACGATCCGTTCAAGGACCTGGCGCCGCTCGTCAAAGGCGTCAATGTACCGACCACGGTACTGGTGGCTGCCAATTCACCGTTCAGGACGATGAACGATCTGCTCGAATTTGCGCGTGCCAATCCCGGCAAGGTGAGCTGGGGGACACCGGGCAACGGATCGGGCATGCACGTGGAGCTCGAGTTGCTCAAGGAGAAGCTCGCACTCGATATCACTCACATTCCGTACAAGGGCGCCGCCCCGATCATGGCGGACACGATGGGTGGTCAGATCACCGTAGGCGCTCCCGGCATACCGTCGACCATCGGCAACATCCGGGGCGGCAAGCTTCGCCTGCTGGCAGTGTGGAGCGGCACTCGCGCCGGGGTCTTTCCGGACGCACCTACCGTCAAGGAGGTGACCCGCATAGCGGAACTCGAAGGCTATCCTACGTGGTACGGGCTGATGCTGCCCGCGGGCGTGCCGCGGGAGATTGCTGCGAAACTCGAGGCCGAGGTCATCGCTTCGTTCCGTGATCCGGACGTGGTGAGGAAGCTGACCGAGTCCGGTGCCGATATTGCTGCCCAGCCTTCCGGGCCGTTCGGCGAGGCGAATCGCATCGAATCCGCGGCTTTTGCGAAGATCTTCAAGAAACTCAACATCAAGGCGGATTGAGCGATTGGCGATGCGCTACACCCCTGAAGTGCTCGAGCGCTGGACCGGGCAGGTGTTCGTGACGTGCGACGTGCCCGATGCGCAGGCGGCCCTGGCTGCCTCGGTACTGGTGCGAAGCGAGTTGCGCGGCTACCGCACGCACGGCATGACGCGCGTTGCGTCCTATGTGGACCGGCTTCGCGCGGGGAATTTCAATCCGCGGGCGGTGATGAGCCATCGATCGTTTCCGGGCGGCATCGTGCTCGAGGCCGACGGAGCGATGGGCCAGATCGCCGGGCCGCGCGCGGTAGAACTCGGCCTGAATGCGCTGAAGACTGCCGCCTCGGTACTGGTCGTCGTGCGTGAAAGCGGACATCTCGGTGCGCTCGGCATCCACGCGCTGCTTGCGGCGGAGGCCGGAGCCTTCTGCGTGCTCGGTCAGCGCACGACGCCGATGCTTTCGATGGAAGGTTTTTCACGCGCCGCAATCGGCCACAATCCGATCGCATTCGGCTGCCCCTTGCTCGGTGAATCACCCATCGTTTTCGATATCGCCTGCAGCGTGGCGGCGCGCGGCCACATTCTCCTCGCTGCGCGCGAAGGCAAACCGATTCCAGCCGGCTGGGCCGTGGATGAGAACGGCGCGCCGAGCACTGACGCAAAGCGCGCATTGAAAGGGGCGCTGCTGCCGATGGGCGGCCACAAGGGAATCGGCATCTCGATGATGGTGGAGTGTCTCGCGGGAGCGATGGCCGCGACGGCTGCGTCACTCGAGCCAGGCCATAACGTGCGTCCCGAGTTCGGAGCGACGGGCAGGCAGGGCGGTTTCTTCTGGCTGGTCAGGCCGGGCGCATTTGTCGAACAAGGCCTGTTCAACGCGTACATGGCGCAATGGACTGGTGCCTATCTCGAAGCCGGAGGCGACAAGGCAAGGCTGCCCGGCAGCCGCAGCGCACGGCTCGAGCGCGAGGGCCGCGAGTCCGGAATCGAGATCGCCGGCGGCATCATCGAGGAATTGTCCGCGTTGGGCGAACGGCTCGGAATCGCGTTTCCCGACTGATGCACTTCGACGAAAGTTTCGACGTCGTCGTCGCCGGGTTCGGGCTTGCCGGGGGAATGGCAGCGCTCGCCGCCGCGCAGTCCGGAGCGCGTACCCTGCTGCTGGAGAAGTCCGAGGTTCCGGGCGGCCTGTCGATCTGCTCGTACGGCGCGGTGCGCAGCGCGCTCGACTTCGGCGATGCCTACGCCTACCTCAGGGCGAGCAATGCCGGCCGCACGCCGGACGATGTGCTCGAGGCGCTGGCGCGCGGCATGTGCAGCATCGAAGCACAGGTGCGCGATCTGGCCAGGATCAACGGAGCCGTGGTGCGCTCGAGCATCGAGCAGGACGTGCTGGGCGACGGCGCCAGCGTGAAAAAACGCAATCGCGGCAACTATCCGTTCCCCGGCACCGAAACTTTCTATCACACCGCCGTCGTCGATGTCCCCGGAGTCGACGTGAAGCAGGCCTACCCCTGGGCGAATGGCGGGCCCGGTGGGCCGATGCTGTTCAAGGTCGTGCACGACCACGTCCTGCGGGCCGGCGTAGAGCTGCGGCTTGCGAGCGCAGTGACGCGCTTGATCGCGGCTCCGGCGCGACGGGAGGTTTGCGGTGTGGCCGTCTCCACCGGAGCGACGACGCGCCGCATCGCCGCGCGCCGGGGCGTGGTGCTCGCCTGCGGCGGTTTCGAGGCAAACGCCGAGATGAAATCGCAGTTCCTCGAAGGGCAACCCATGCTGAACGCGGCCGCGCGCTGCAACACCGGCGATGGCATCCGCATGGCCCAGGACCTGGGCGCCAAGCTCTGGCACATTTGGCATGTGCACGGCGCCTATGGATTCCGTCACGTCGATCCCGATTATCCGTACGCGATTCGCGTAAAGCGCCTGCCGGACTGGTTTCCCGGCGAGCAGCACGAGGTGCGGCTGAAGATGCCGTGGATTCTGCTCGATCGCAGCGGACGCCGCTTCATGTCCGAGCACCAGCCCTACACGCAGGACACCGCCGTGCGACCGCTGCAGCATTTCGATCCCGTGACGCAGTCGTTCCCGCGCAATCCGGCATACCTCATCTGCGACGACGAAGGCCGCAGGATGTATCCGCTCGGCAAGCCGACCTCGAACGATCCCGGCGTCGGTTACGCATGGAGCGACGACAACCTCAAGGAGGTCGAGCTCGGCATCCTGAAGCGCGGCAGCAGCCTGCGGGAACTCGCGCTCGCACTTGGCCTGGAGCCGGAGGCGCTCGAGGCGGGCGTCGCGCGCTGGAACGCGCTTTGCGACCGGGGCGTCGACGCCGACTTCGGTCGGCCACCGGATGGCATGGCGCCGATCCGTACGCCGCCTTTTTTCGGCGCTCCGGTATGGGCCGTGATTTCGAACACGCAGGGCGGCCCGGTGCGCGACGCGCAGTGCCGCGTGATCGACGCCTACGACGCACCGATTCCGCGGCTCTACAGCGCGGGGGAACTTGGCAGCGCGTTCGGGCACCTTTACCTCTCCGGCGGGAACATCGCCGAATGCATGGTGACCGGGGGGATTGCGGGGCGCAATGCAGCGGCCTTGCCCGCCCGGAACGTGACGGTGCTGGCGCCCTCGGTGCCATAACGCCGACAATCCTGCGAGGGGGCCCGCCGTCGTCCGTTCCGATTCGCTCACGTACCTGCAGCGCCTCTCGGGGGTACTTCTCGCTGCGGTCTGGCTGCTCGTGGTGCTGCACCTGCTGCTCGCGCTGCCGCTGCTGCGCACACTCGCCGTCGCCTGCCTGGCTGGCTTCCTCGCGTGCGCCGTGCCGCGCGCGAGCGTGCACATCCAGCTGTTGTGCCTCGTCACCGCTGCGGTCGCCGGCTGGGACATCCTGGATACCGGCGACTGGGCGGCGGTGCGCCGCGGCCTGGAATCGGGGATCATTTTCGGCGCCTTCATCCCGACCATCATGCTGCTGCGCGCCACGGCCGATGAGAGCCCTCTGCTCGCGGCGACACGCGCGCGCATCGATGCCTGGAGCGAGGGCCAGCGCGAACTGTGGGTGCAGGCGGTTGCGCACCTGCTCGGCTCGTTTCTCATGATCGGCGGCTACGTGATCGCGCGCTCGGCGCTGCCGGCGGAGTTGGCCGAGGCGCGCCGCGTGCGCTTCGCCGAGAGCGCGACGCGCGGACTCGGTCTCGCCATCTGCTGGTCGCCGTTCTTCGTCTCGAGCGCGATCGCGAGCCAGTTGGTGCCCAGCGTGCCCGCGTGGCAACTGGTCGTGCTCGGACTCGCGTTTGCCGCGCTGGGCTTGGTCCTCTCGAAACTGTTCTTCTACCGCCAACTCGATGCGGCGGCAATCGTGGTGGCTCTCGGGGGCAGCGCGGTGTTTGCGGTTCCCTCGGCGGTGCTCGTCGCGCTCGTGATCGCCCTGAGTCTCGCAAGCGGGCTGAGAAACCTTGAGGCGATCGTGCTGGTGGTGCCAGGCCTGTGCGCAGGCTACCTCGCCACGCTTGGCTGGCCGGCGACGCAGCGCGCGCTCGGCCGCGTGCCCGCTACGCTCGCGCGCCTCTCGGACGAGGTGATCATCATTTCGGTGGCCATGTGCCTGGGGGCGGTGATCGCCGGGAGCGGGGCCGGAACGGCGCTATCGCAACTGCTCATTGGATTCGCGGCAGTGCCCCCTGTGCTGATCCTCGCGGAGGTGGCGCTGATCGCCGGCGCGGGTTTCGCCGGCGTTCACCCGATGATCTCGGCGACGTTGCTGCTGCCCGTGCTGGCCGAAGTCCATCGCGGCATTGCCGATCTGGTGGTGGCCTATATCGTCGTGTTCGGCTGGACGCTCAGTTCGCTGCTGGCGATCTGGACGCTGCCGGTCGCCTCTTCAGCCACCTGTTTCGACGTTCCGGTGCGCCGGCTGGCGTTCGGCCGCAACCTGCGTTTCGTCGTCGCGTTCGGCGTCTGCGGCTGCATTGCCCTGGCTGCGCTCAATCGGACAATGATGAACTGAGTAGGAGAGTTTCGATGACGAGCATGACTATCTCGTGTTGCGTGCCGCCGCGCGATCCAGCTTGTCGAGCAGCTTCAGGGCGGCCGCGATATTGCCGCGGGCAGCGCGCGCGCGAAAACGCGTCTCGGCGTCGAACTCGCTAAGCGCCACGATGGAGAATTCCTCCATCAACTTGTTGACGCTCACTTTGCGGGTTCGCGCGAGCTGTTTCAGCCGCGTATGCGTGTCATCCGGCATTCTAATGGTCAGCGTAGCCATCGTTTACTCCCGAATCAAGGCCTCCGGCCGCAGCACTCGCAGGTGAGTGAAGCGGAGTTCGGACTTCGCGAAATCGCGAACATTCCTGGTACAAATAAGCTCGGCGCCTGCCGCCACCGCCAGTTCGATCAGGTGGTTGTCGGACTCGTCGCGCAGATTGGGGCGCCATGAGAAATAGATGCGTGTCCAGCAGCACACCTTCATGAAGGCATCGAGCACAGCGGCCCGATCTACCGCGTTCAATGGGCATTTCGCGAATAACCGTTCACGCGCCATCACCGCCTCGTACTCGCTTAGCAGCGCCGACCCCATGGCCGGCAAATACTGTTTGTTCAGGCATCGGCGGACGACCTCCCGGCTCGATCCGCCGGGACCAAGCAAGGCGGCCACGAACACATCCGTATCGACGACGATCGTTCGCACAGCGCTCCGGCGAAATAACTGTGAGCTTCAATGATAGCACATATGCTGTCATGCGGCAGGCGTCATCGAGGCGGCGGAGGGGCAATCCGGCGGACAAACAGTGAAAGTCAGACTACCCGAGCAGGTCGGCCTTGTGCCGTTCGATGAAACCCGTGCTCACGTTGCCGGCGCGAAACGCGGCATGCCCGATCACGCAGCGCAGGAACGCGAGGTTGGTTTCCACTCCCTCGACCGACATCGACGCCAGCGCGCCGAGCATGCGCTCGATTGCATCGCCGCGGTCCGCGCCGTGCACGATGAGCTTGGCGATCATCGGATCGTAGAAATGCGTGATGCGATCGCCGGCGCGCACTCCGGTGTCGATGCGCACCTGCGGCCCGGCCTGCGGGACATCGAACCTCGTCAGCACGCCCGGCGAAGGCAGGAATCCCTTTGCAGGCCGCTCGGCGTAGAGGCGGCATTCGATCGCGTGTCCCGAAACATTGATGTCGCCTTGCGAGCGTACGGCCAGTTTTCCGCCGCCTGCCAGGCGCACCTGGAGTTCCACCAGGTCCAGCCCCGTGACCATCTCGGTCACCGGGTGCTCCACCTGGATGCGCGTGTTCATTTCGAGAAAATAGAACTGCTGCGTCTGCGTGTCGAGCACATACTCGATGGTGCCCGCGCCGCGGTAACGCTCCTGCTTGCACAGCGCGACCGCAGCTTCGCACATCGCTGCGCGGGTCGCTGCAGGCAGTCCGGGCGCGGGGCTTTCCTCGACGATCTTCTGGAACCGGCGCTGGATCGAGCAGTCACGCTCGTGGAGATGGACCGCGTGCCCGTCGCCGAATCCGAACACCTGCACCTCGACGTGGCGCGCCTCGGCAATGTAGCGCTCCAGGTAGATCGTGCCGTCGCCGAAGGCGCGCGCGGCCATGGCCTGCGTGGTCTCGACCGCCGGCGCCAGATCCTCGGCCCGGTCGACGCGCCGCATGCCGATGCCGCCGCCCCCGGCGGAGGCTTTCACCAGCAGAGGGAAACCGACCTCGTTCCCGGCTTCCTCGAGTCCGGCAAGATCGCCGGGAGAAAAGCGCGCGCTGCCTGGGAGCACCGGCACTCCGGCGGACCTGGCGAGCAGGCGCGCCCGCTCCTTGTCGCCCATGTCCTCGATGGTCTTCGCATCCGGGCCGATCCAGGCGAGGCCGGCGGCCTGAACTGCGCGCGCGAAGTCCTCGTTTTCCGAAAGGAAGCCGTAGCCCGGGTGAATCGCATCGGCGCCCGAGGAAGCGGCCGCGGCGATGATGTTGCCCGCGAGGAGATAGCTCTGCGCCGGCGGCGAGCCGCCGATCGCCACCGCCCGATCCGCGAGCGTCACGTGCAGCGCGGCTGCATCGGCCTCGGAGTGCACCGCCACGGTCTCGATGCCGAGGCGGCGGCAGCTGCGCAGGATGCGGCAGGCGATCTCGCCGCGATTGGCGACCAGGATGCGTTTCATTTTGCGCTTGGTCCGTCCGGGAGCTTGTCTTAAAGTCTACAATCTTACAAATTGCCGTTCCAGAATGATAAGGTGTTTCTAATGGAACTCACACACGACGACGTACGGCAGATCCTGAAAATCATCGACGACGCCGCGCATCTGGAGGAGCTCGAGCTCGTTCATGGCGACTTCCGGCTGCATGTTCGCCGCCACGGCGCGGTGGAGCGGGCGATGGCGTCTGCCGCGCCGGTGCCCGGTCCGGCGCAGGCTGCGGCGCGCGCGGCGCAGGCGAAGACTGCCGCGGCACCGGTCCCCGGGGGAATGGTCGCGATCCGTGCGCCGATGCTCGGCACTTTCTACCGTGCGCCGTCACCCGGGGAAAAACCCTTCGTCGAGGTCGGCCAGAAGGTCAAGGCTGGCGAGACGGTTTGCCTGATCGAGGTGATGAAGCTGTTCAACTCGATCAACGCCGGTGTCGATGGCACGATTGCGCAGATCCTCGCGGACAACGCCGCGTTGGTCGAATACAACCAGGTGCTGATCCTGATCGAGCCCGAGCAGAAGTAGGTCCCGGCGTGCATGCGACAATATCATTTCAGCGCGTCTTCATCGCCAATCGCGGCGAGATCGCCGTGCGCGTGGTGCGCGCCTGCGACAAGCTCGGCATCGAGTCGGTGGTCGCGGTGTCGGAAGCCGACCGCGACAGCCTGGCTGCGCGGATGGCGACGCGCGTCGTGTGTATCGGGCCGGCCCGCGCTTCGGAGAGCTACCTGCGTCCCGAAATCCTGGTGGCCGCGGCGTTGGGCACCGGTTGCGAGGCCGTACACCCTGGTTATGGATTCCTTTCGGAACGTGCGGCCTTCTCGCGTCTGTGTGCCGAGGTGGGGCTCGTGTTCATCGGGCCGTCACCCGAGGCGATCGAATCGATGGGGGACAAGATCACGGCGCTGCGTCTGGCCGCGCAGGCGGGCGTTCCGCGTGTCCCGGGGTCGGACGGCATCGCCACGCCGGACGATGCGCGGCGCGCCGCGCGCTTGATCGGCTATCCCGTGCTTCTCAAGGCGAGCGCCGGGGGCGGCGGACGGGGCATGCGCATCGTGCGCGCGGAGTCCGCGATGGGTGCGGCGATCGAAGCGGCGGCGGCGGAGGCGCTGGCGGCGTTCGGCGACCCGACCTTGTACCTGGAGAAGTTCATCGAACTCGCGCGTCACGTAGAGATCCAGGTGCTCGGCGACGCGCACGGCAACGTGGTGCACCTGGGCGAGCGTGAATGCTCTACGCAGAGGCGGCACCAGAAGCTCATCGAGGAGGCGCCCTCGCCGGCGATCGACGCGACCATGCGCGCCGAGCTCGGCGAGGCGGCGGTCACGCTGGCCCGGCGAGTGAAATACCAGGGCGCGGGAACCGTCGAATTCGTGTTCGACGAAGCCGGGCGGCGTTACTACTTTCTCGAGATGAACACGCGCATCCAGGTCGAGCATCCGGTGACGGAGATGGTCACCGGGCGCGACCTGGTGTCGGAGCAGATTCGCATCGCCGCGGGCGAACCGATCTCTTTCGGCCAGGATGCAGTGTGCATGGAGGGCCACGCGATCGAGTGCCGCATCAATGCCGAGGATGCCGATCGCGATTTTGCGCCCTCGCCCGGGTGCCTGCTCGCCTGGGCGCCACCCGAGGGGGAGAATGTGCGCGTCGATACGCACTGCTTTCCCGGCTACGAGGTTCCGCCGTTCTACGACTCGCTGCTCGCAAAACTGATCGTGCGCGGCCCGGACCGTACCGCCGCCATCGAACGCATGCGCGAGGCGCTCGGCCGCTTCGTGGTCGACGGGGTGCACACGACGATCCCGTTTCACCGCCGCGTGCTCGCGCACGACGATTTCCGCGCAGGGCGCGTGACGACGCGCTGGGTGGAGGAGAAATTCCTTGGCGGCGCCTGATCCGAACAAGCCTTCGCGCCGCAGCGTGCGCTTCGTCGACACGACGCTGCGCGACGCGCACCAGAGCCTGTGGGCCACGCGCATGACCACCGCGATGATGCTGCCGGTGTGCGAGCGGCTCAATCGCATCGGCTATGCCTGCGTCGACTTCATGGGGCTGATCCACTTCGACGTCTGCGTGCGCTACCTCAAGGAGGACCACTGGGAGCGCATCCGGCTGGTGCGCGAGCGCATCACCGATGTACCGCTCAAATCCTGGTTGCGCTCGAACAGCCTGCTCGGATTCGACGTGCTGCCGGAGGACGTGAATGCGCTCTGGGTCGAGCGCCTCGCGGCTAACGGCATCGGCATCGTGTGTGCCTTCGACGCGCTTGCCGACCTGGACAACATCGTGCCGAACCTCCAGCTCGCCAGGCGCCTGGGCGTGAAGACCTGTGGCGGGCTGGTATTCTGCGAGAGCCCGGTGCACACGGACGCATTCTTCGCCGCGAAGGCGAAGGAACTCGTCCGGCGCGCGGGCGTGGACTGGATCATGATCAAGGATTCCGGCGGGCTCCTCGGCATCGACCGGGTGCGCACGCTGATTCCCGCAATTCGCGCGGCGGTGGGCGACACGCCGATCGAGTTGCACAGCCACTGCCTCACCGGGCTCGCGCCGGCCGTCTATCACGAGGGCGTGAAACTCGGCGTCGACCTCGTCGATACGTCGATCGCACCGCTCGCCAACGGTCCGGCGCAACCGGCGACGCAGACCATGGTCGCAAACCTGCGTGCGCTTGGTTTCGACGCGGCGCTCGACATGGAGGCGATCGAAGAGGTCGGCGAGCATTTTCGCCGGGTGGCCGAGCAGGAGGGCAAGCCACTCGGCGTGCCCATGGCCTACGACGCATTTCACTACGAGCACCAGCTCCCCGGGGGGATGCTCACCAACCTCAAGTACCAGCTCGAAACGGCGGGGCTGCAGGATCGCTTTGACGAAGTGCTCGCGGAATGTGCGCGCATCCGGCGCGAACTCGCCTGGCCGATCATGGTGACGCCATTTTCCCAGCTGGTCGGCACGCAGGCGGTGTTCAACGTGGTGAACGGCGAGCGCTACAAGGTGGTGCCCGACGAGGTCAAGAAGTACGTGCTCGGCTACTACGGCAAGCCGCTCGCGGCGGTGGATCCCGAGGTGCTCGACCGGGTCGTCTCGAACGGGTCCGCGCGTATCGCGATGAAGCCGGCGGCGCCCGGGCCGGCGGTCGACGCGCTACGCAGGAAATATCCCGGCGCAAGCGACGAGGAGCGGCTGCTGCGGTTCTGCTTCGCCGGCAATCAGGTGGACGAGATGCGCGCGGCGGGTCCCATACGCACGATTTACGGATTCGAACAGCCGCTCGAGCGCCTGCTGAGGGAGTTGGTGCGAAGAAAATCGTGGCACTACGTGCGCCTGCAAGACCGGGGCGTCGATATCACCCTTCGTGCGGGAAACTGACGGATGACTTCGGATATCTTCTTCAACGCGCGTCGTGCAGGACGAACGGTGCTGGACGAGCCGGGCGCGAAACGCGTGCTCGCTGCTTACGGCCTTTCCGTGCCGCGCGGCGTGATCGTCGCGCCGGGCGCCAGGCCGGAGCTCGACGGACTCTCCGGGCCCCTGGCGGCGAAGATGATCAGTCCGGACGCGTCGCACAAGAGCGATGTCGGCGGCGTTCGCCTGGGGCTTGCCGATGCCGCGTCCGCTACGGCGGCGGTCCGCGAAATGGAAGCGCTTGCACGCGCGCTCGAGCTCAGGCTCGACGGCGTGCTGGTCGAGGAAATGTCCCCTGCGGGTGTGGAACTGGTGATCGGCGGCGTGATCGACGCGCGTTTCGGCCCGGTGGTCATGCTGGGGCTGGGCGGGGTGTTCGTGGAGATTTTCGGCGACACGGCGTTTCGCGTCTGCCCGATCGATCGGATCGACGCAAGGGAGATGATCGATGAATTGCGTGGCGCGCCGTTGCTGCGAGGCGCTCGCGGCCGCAAGCCGGTCGACGAAGCTCGCATCGTCGCGGCGCTGCTGGCGGTGGGCGGGGAGGGTGGATTGCTGGTGGAACTGGAAGGAGAGATCGCCGAACTCGACATCAATCCGCTCATCGTCTCGGAGGGCAGTGCGCTTGCCTGCGACGCGCGCATCGTGCTTGCGGAGAGGAAGACGGCCGGTGAGTGATGCCTACGCACGCTATGGCCCGATCTTCCGCCCGCGCGTGCTGGCGATCGTGGGTGCCTCGGCGAGCGGCGTCACTCCGGGTAACGAGTTCATCCGCCACAGCCGCGCGATGGGGTTTGACGGTCGTCTGGTGCCGATTCATCCCAGCGCGGCAACGATCGAGGGGCTGCCCGTCGCGCGCTCCTTCGCGGAAGTGGGCGAGACCGTCGACTTCGCCTACATCGCGGTCGCGGCGCAGCGCGTTCCGGACGTGATTGCCTCGGCCGCCGGGAGGGTACGCTTCGCTCAGGTCATGTCGAGCGGCTTCGGCGAGGTCGCGCAGGGACGCGCGCTCGAAACGCGGCTGGCGGAAGCAGCGCGCGGGGCCGGCGTGCGGGTGATCGGGCCGAATTGTCTGGGCGTGTATTCGCCGCGCGGGCGCATGTCGTTCATCGGCGGAGCGACGGGCGAAGCCGGCAGCGTCGGCGTGATCACGCAAAGCGGCGGACTGGGAGTGGACATCATCCTTCGCGGCGAGCGCCGGGGCCTGCGCTACAGCGGGCTGGTGACACTCGGCAACAGCGTCGACGTCGGGCCTGCGGAACTGGTCGAATATTTCCTCGCCGATCCGGACACGCGGGTGATCGGGATCTACGCTGAGGACATCAAGGATGGCCGCGCATTCTTTCGTGTTCTGCGCGAAGCGCGCGGCGCGAAACCCGTGGTGGTCCTCCTCGGCGGGCAGACCCGCCAGGGCCGGCTCGCAGCCGCTTCGCATACGGGTTCGCTTGCCTCAGGTGCAGAAATCTGGCGCGGCCTCGCGCGCCAGACAGGCGTCGCGATCGTGTGCAGCCTGGACGAATTCCTCGACGTGCTGCTCGCGTTCCAGACGCTCGTGCCGCACCGCCGCCGCCCGACGCGCCGCTGCGTGCTGTTCGGCAACGGCGGCGGTACCAGCGTACTCGCAGCAGATGCGTTCGGCCGTCGCGGACTCGAGGTGGCACCGATGCCGTCCCCGGCGATCGATGCGCTCGCCGCGCTCGGGCTTCCACCGGGGACGTCGATCGTCAATCCGATCGACGCGCCAGCCTACACGCTGCGGCACGACGAGGGACGCATCGCCGAGCGCATCCTGGATATCGCATTGCAGCACGGCGAGCCGGACGCCGTCGTGATGCACATCAATCTGCCGGTGTTCATCGGCTCGGCGGACCAGCGCGTGGATGTGCTCGGCAACCTGGTCGATGCGGCGATGCGCGTGCGCGCGAAGCATCCCGGACAGGCGCACTTCGCGCTGGTGCTGCGTTCCGACGGCGCCGAAGCCTCGGAACGGCGCAGGCGTGATTTCAGAAACAATGCCGTGAGACAGGGCATTCCGGTCTACGACGAGATGACGAACGCCGCCGACGCGCTGGCCGGCGTCGCGTTCTTCGAGGCCTACCTGGCGGCGCGGTCCGCTTGATTGTCGCAGACGTCTTGTCGACTATCGTTTATTCTTATTGTCGCCAGTGAGGAGGGGGCGAAAAGTGGATCTTACCCACAACGACGTCCAGAACATCCTGAAGATCATCGATGAAGCGGAACATCTCGAAGAGATCGAGCTGGCCTATGGCGATTTTCGCCTGCATGTGCGCCGTCACGGCGCTCCCGCTGGCGGCGGTGCGATGCATGAAGCACCGGCGCCTGCGGCGAGTGCGGTTCCGCCAGCCACGGCTTCCGCGCCTCCCGGAGTTGCAGCGGCCCCGCGCGCGCATGCCGAACCGGCCGTGCCCGAGGGAATGGTCGCGATTCGCGCGCCGATGCTCGGAACGTTCTACCGGGCGCCGTCGCCGGGCGAAAAGCCCTTCGTCGAGCTGGGGCAGCGGGTCAAGGCAAGCGATACGATCTGTCTCATCGAGGTGATGAAGCTATTCAACTCGATCACGGCGGGGGTCGATGGCCGGATCGCGCAGATTCTCGCGGAGAATGCTGCGCTCGTGGAGTACCGCCAGATTCTCATCCTGATTGAATCCGATAAGACATGACCGATAACCGGGTGTTGCCCGCGCTGAAGAAATGGCGTGTGAAATTTTTCACCGGGATGGAGGCGGTCCTGTTCGTGCTGGTGCTTGCGCTGCTCGTCCTGATCGCGTTGCAGGTCTTCACGCGCTACGTGATGCAGGCGGCATTGCCCTGGACCGAGGAGGTCGCGCGAATGGTGCTGGTCTGGACCGTAATGCTCGGCGCGGCAATCGCGATGGAGCGCAATGAACACTACGCGATCACGGTGCTGTCGGACCGGTTTCGCGGTGCGACGCGGATTTGGGTGCTGGTCATCACCAATCTCCTCGGTATGGTGTTCCTCGTCGCACTGGCCTACCAGGGCGCGCAGTACATGTCGGCCAACATGAAGACCACCTATGTATCGACCCAGGTGTCGCGCGGATGGGTCTACCTCGCATTGCCGGTCGGGTCCGTCATCATGTTCGCAAGCCTCGTGCTGCATTCCATCGAGGTGTGGTCCGGAGGTGACGATGCCCCGGCCGCGGCGCACGTTCCGCCGGTGCTCGACGTGTGAGGGCGCGATGAGGACGAACCAATGAACTGGGTGGTTCTTGGACTCATGGTGCTACTGTTCTTCACCGGGATGCCGATCGTGCTGGCGATCGGTTTCTGTTCGCTCCTGTACGCCGCGTTCGTTGCAGGGGTGCCGTTGACGATCATCCCCCAGCAGGTGGTCGGGGGCATCGACACCTTTCTGCTGCTCGCAATCCCGATGTTCATTCTGACCGGTTCGCTCATGGGCGAGACCGATGTCACGCACCGGCTGGTGCGGTTCTCCCAGAGCCTGGTGGGGTGGATCCGCGGGGGACTGGCGCAGGTCAACGTTTTGACCAACGTCATCATGGCGGGGATATCGGGCTCGGGTCTCGCCGATGCCGCGGCGACCGGCAGCGCGCTGATCCCCGTGATGAAGCGCGCTGGTTATGGTGGCGCGTTCTCCGCAGCGGTGACGGCCTGCGCCTCGTGCATCGGACCCATCATTCCCCCGTCGATCATCATGGTGGTCATCGGCGGGCTCACCAGCATCTCGATCGGCCGGATGTTCCTTGGCGGCGTGCTTCCCGGCCTGATCCTGGGCCTGGTGTTCGGGGTGGTGTGCTACACCGTGTCGCGCCGCCGCAACTATCCCGTCGAGGGCCGGTTCGATGCGATGGAGATGGTGCGCAGCTTTCTCGCTGCCCTTCCGAGCCTCGGCCTGCCCGTAATCATCGTCGGCGGTATTCTGTCCGGCGTATTCACTCCGACCGAGTCGGCCGGCATTGCCGCGGTCTACGTGATCGTGATCGGGGTCATCAACCGCAAGCTCACGTGGCGGGGTTTTTACCGTGCGATGGTCGAGACCGGAGTGGTGTCGGGCACGGTGATGTTCGTCGTCGGAATTTCGGCGATCTTCGGCTGGATCCTGATCTCCGAGAACGCCGGCGACCTGATTGTGGCCGGGCTGAAGACGATCACCACCGATCCGAAGACCATGATGCTCATGATCACCACGGTACTGTTGATCCTCGGTTGCTTCATGGAAGTCCTGGCAATCCTCATCCTGTCGGTGCCCGTGCTGATGCCGCTGGTCGAGGCGGTCGGCATCGATCCGGTCTACTTCGGCGTCATTGCCACCGTCGCGCTGGCGACCGGCCTGGTGACGCCGCCGTTCGGCCTTACCATGTTCCTGATGTGCAAGATGGCCGGCGTGAGTATCGAGGCGTTCACGCGCGAGGCGGCGCCGTTCATCTTCTGCATCCTCGTCGGACTGGTGCTGTTCATTTATTTTCCGCAGATCATTCTGTGGATGCCGGACTTGCTGATGGGTCAAGGCAAGTGAATCGAACCAACCGTTGTTTTCCAAAGGAGGAGTCGATGTCTGATGCAACGATGTGCAAGTGGAAACTGGCCGCTTTCTCGGGTCTCGTGGCCGGCACGCTGGCGGCGGCGCCGGTTGTGGCGCAGGACGATCTGCCGGCGCTGAAGATGCGCGCAACCAACTCGTATCCGCAGGACCAGACGGCGGGGCAGGCGATGGATTTCTTCGCCAAACGCGCAGGCGAGCTGTCCGGGGGGAAGATCACCATCCAGGTGTATCACGCGGGAAAGCTTTACACGGAGGACAAGTCGATCCAGGCGGTGCTCGACGGCACCGCGGAGATGGGCATGGCGAGCGCTTCCAACCACGGGCCGTTTACCAAGGTCTGGCAGGTGGTGGAGACGCCGTTCCTGCTCGACAAGAAGCAGTTCCGCGAAGTCGTGATCCGCGGCGGGATCGGCAAGGAACTCAAGAAGATGGCCGAGAAGGACCGCCTCCATCCGATGATGATCCTCGAGTCGGGCGGCCATCGCGTGGTCGGCGGCGCCAAGCAGATCAAACTGCCCGAGGACATCAAGCAGGCGAAGATCCGCACCGCCCAGTCGCCGGTGATCCTGGTGTTCTACCGCGCCCTCGGCTCCAACCCGGTCGTCGTGCCCTGGGGCGAAACGTATCTCGCGCTCGCCAACAAGACGGTGGACGGCCTGGACGCGGTGCTTGCCTCGTGGCCGGCCGGCAAGCTGTGGGAGGTGACGAAGAATGTCACGACCATCAATTGGGCGCCGGTATCGACCGTGACCGACGTCAGCGTCAAATGGTGGGACGAGCGCACGCCGAAGCAGCGCGCGATCCTCGAGCAGGCCGTCAAGGAAGCTGAAGAATTTTCCATCAAGGCCGAAGACGAGAACGAGAAGGCGTTGCGCGAGCTGCTCAAGAAGAACGGCGTGACCGTCTACGATCCTTCTGCGCAAGAGCGTGACGCCTGGCGCAAGGCCGGTCTGTCGATCTGGAAAACCATGCCGGACGTGGACCAGAAGATGATCGAGCGCATCAACAAGGCGGCGCAGGCAGTGAAGTGAGTAACGCGGCGTTTGCCGGCCGCGTCGTCGTCGTCACGGGCGGCGCGGCCAGCCTGGGCCGGGGAATCGCGCAGAACCTCGCGTCACGCGGTGCTACGGTGGTGATCGCCGACCGCGACGCCGCGGGTGCGCGCCGCGTAGAAACGGGGATCGCGGAACGCGGTGGGCGAGCGCTCGCGCTCGAGGTCGACGTCACGGAGGCGGATTCGCTCGAGCGCATGGTGCACGCCGCGCTCGAGCGCTATGCGCGCATCGACGGCCTCGTCAACAACGCGGGTGTTCTCGGGCCGGTCAAGCCGTTGTGGGAGACCACGGACGCGGAGCTCGAACGCGTCTTCGATCTGAATGTGAGGGCGGTGTTCGCCTGCACGCGGTCGGTCGTGGGGCACATGATGGAGCGGCGCGCCGGAGCGATCGTCAACATCGCTTCGGTGGCGGGCAAGGACGGGCCCAGGGATCTGTCGATCTACGCGGCGTCCAAGGCGGCGGTGATAGGTTTCACCAAGTCCTGGGCGAAGGAGCTGGTGGCTTACGGGGTGCGGGTGAACTGCGTGTCTCCGTCGCTGATCGATGCGACCGGAATGCAGAGCGAAATGCCGGCGAGTTTCATCGAAGATTCGGTGAGTCGAATTCCCATGGGGAGGCCCGCGCGTGTGGAGGAGGTGGCGAACGTGGTCGCATTTCTGCTCTCGGACGAAGCCAGTTTCGTGACGGCCGCCTGCTTTGACGTGAGCGGCGGCCGTGCAACCTACTGAGATGGGCGTGCTGAGACAGGACGGGTTGCCGATTCCCGACGAGGTGCGGGGAATGCATGACCTGCGCGGACGGGTCGCGCTGGTGACCGGCGCGGCTTCCGGCCTCGGACGCGCCATGGCGTGGGGATTCGCATGCTTCGGGGCAGATGTCGCGATCATAGACCGCGACGCTGCGGCCGCCGAGTCCGCCGCCGCTGAGCTTGCCTCCGGAACCGGGCGGCGCGCTGCGGCGTTCGCCGCGGAGGCAAGCGACGAGCAGGAAGTGGACGAGGCCGTCAAACGCGCGACGCAAGCCCTCGGGCCGATCGACGTGCTCGTGAACGGTGCCGGCCACAACATCCGCAAGCCGCTGATCGAATTTTCGAAGGCCGAGTTCGATTCGCTGCTTCACGTCCACGTACGAGGCGCGTTTCTGTTCTGCCGTGCGGTGGGCCTGCAGATGCGCGACCGGCGGCGCGGATCGATCATCAACATCGCGTCGATCATGGGACACGTCGGCGTTCCCAACGTCTCGGCCTATGCGGCCGCGAAAGGCGGACTGGTCCAGCTCACCAAGGTGCTGGCGCTCGAGATGGCGCCCTACGGCGTGCGCGTCAATGCGATCGCTCCGGGGTTCATCGACACCCCGCTGACGCGACAGCACCCGGCAGAGGTGCGCCGGCGGATTTCGGACACCACGCCGCTGGGCCGATTCGGCGAGGCGCGCGAACTCATCGGGCCGGCGGTGTTTCTCGCGTCGGACGCTGCAAGTTTCGTAACGGGTACGTCCCTCGTGGTGGATGGCGGCTGGACTGCGCAATAAGCATGGCCTCGCGCAGCATCGGAATTCTCGACACGACGCTGCGCGATGCGCACCAGTGCCTGTGGGCGACGCGCATGACGACGGCCCACATGCTCCCGATCGCGGGAAAACTGGATCGCTGCGGTTTCGCAGGCGTCGAACTGATGGGCATGGTGCACTTCGATGCCGCGGTCCGGTTCCTCAAGGACGACCCGTTCGAGCGCATCCGGCTGATGCGCCGTGCCATGCCCGACACGCCGCTGCAGGGGTTCGTGCGCAGCCGATGCCTGCGGAGTTTCAACCCGCTGCCCGACGACATCAACGCGCTGTTCGTGGAGCGCATGATCGCCAACGGCATCCGCCGCATCAACGGCTTCGACGGACTCCACGACTGGTCCAACATCCTCTGCAGCCTGCGCGTCGCCAAGCGCCATGGCGCGTACGTGACGGTCTGGCTGATCTATACGCTGGCATCCGGTTACACGGATGCGTACTACGCCCGCAAGGCAAAGGAGATCCTCGGTGAGTTCGATGCCGACGCAATCGTCATCGAGGACCCCAGCGGACTGATTACACCGGATCGCGTGCGCACGCTGGTGCCGGCGATCCGCCGGGCGATCGGCGATACCACGCTCGAGTTCCACACGCATTGCCTGACGGGCTTGGGCCCGCTTGCGACGCTGGAGGCGGCGAAGGCCGGGGCCGATGTCTTGGTCACATCGATCGCGCCTCTTGCCAACGGAAACGCACCTCCGGCAACGCAGACCATCGTGCGCAACCTGCGCTCGATGGGGTTCGCTTGCGACATCGACCTCCCGCTGGTCGAGGAGATCGGCCAGCACTTCTCGCGCGTTGCGGCACGCGAAGGCAAACCCCTGGGCGTGCCCGCCGAATACGATCTGTTCCACTACCGCCACCAGACGGCCGGCGGCGTCCTGTCGAACCTCGAATCGCAATTGCGCGACGTGGGGGCCGGGCACCGGCTTGCCGAGGTCCTCGAGGAATGCGCCCGCGTGCGCGAGGACCTGGGCTGGCCGATCATCGTGACGCCGTTTGCGCAGTTCGTAGGCGCCCAGGCGACGATGAACGTTCTGCAGGGAGAGCGCTATCGCGTCGTGCCCGATGAGGTGAAGAAATACGCACTGGGCTATTTCGGCCGCCTCCCGTTCCCGGTCGTGCCGGACGTTCTGGACCGGATCGTCGCCAACGGATCGCGCTATATCGCGCCCGAGCCGCCGCCGCTCGAACCCGCGGTGCCGGCGCTGCGCGCGAGATATCCGAACCTGAGCGACGACGAATTGGTGTTGCGCTTCCTGTTTCCGGACGAGCAGGTCGACGCGATGCTCGCTCGGCAGCCCAAGGCGCACGAATTCAGCCTCGAGCACCCGCTGGTGGAACTCGTGCGCGAAGCGGGGCGCCTACGTGTTGCGAGAGTCCATGTCAGCCAGGCAGGTATGCGGCTGGATCTTTCCGCGCGCCCGGGATGATCATCGACTGGTTCGACGCGGGCGCGAAGCGCTTTTCGGACCTGACCTGCATCGTGGATGGGGGGCGCCAGCTCAGTTACCGCGAGGTGCTGGCGATGACCCGACGCATCGCGCACGCGATTCTCGCCACCGCAGGCGAGCGCGCGAAGATCGGCCTGTACTCGCCGAATTGCGTTCCGGCGCTCGTCGCCGCTCTCGGTATTTTCCGTTCGGGTGCGGTGTATGTGCCGCTCAACGCGCGCGACGCGGTCGAGGACAACGCCTGGTTCCTCGATTTCGCGGAATGCGAGCTGTTGTTCGTGCACTCTTGCTTCGCCGCGCATGTTACGCGGCTGCGCGAGCTCGCGCCGCCACTGCGCCAGATCGTATGCCTCGACCGCGACCTTCCGGGCGCCGCGTCGCTCGAGCAATGGAGCGCAGCTTATCCGGCCGCACCGGTGGCGGTGCGCCGCGGGTCCGACGAGGTTGCGATCATCAAGTCTACTGGCGGAACCACGGGCCGTCCCAAGGGCGTGCTGCAGACGCATCGCGTGCTCGAAACCATGTATCGCACGATCGAAGAATGCATGCCGCCGCGCAAGCCGCCCGTGCACCTCGTCGTTGCGCCGTTCACCCACGCGGCGGGCGCGATCGCGTACCCGCTCATGGCGCACGGCGCGCGCCATATCCTGTTCGATCGCGCGGACCCGCAGCGCATTCTCGATGCAATCGAGCGTGATCGCGTGACTTACCTGTTCCTCCCGCCCACCGTGATTTACCGGTTGCTGGCGCATTCCGACGTGCGCCAGCGTGACCTGTCCTCGCTCGAGTACTTCGTCTATGCGGCAGCGCCGATGTCCGTGGAGAAATTGCGCGAGGCCCTCGAGGTTTTCGGTCCGGTCATGGCGCAGTGCTTCGGCAAGGCCGAGGCGCCGATGGTCTGCACGTTTCTCTCCCGCGAGGAGCACCTCGTGGGCGACGATCCCCGTACGGTGCGGCGCCTCGCGTCGGCCGGGCGCCGCACCGCGCATACGGATGTGGCCGTCATGGACGACGAGGGCAGGCTGCTCGCACCGGGCGAACGCGGTGAAGTCGTCGTGCGCGGCGATCTGGTCATGGCCGGCTATTACAAGAATCCCGCGGCGAGCGACGAGGCGGGAAAGTACGGCTGGCACCATACCGGCGATATCGGCTTCCTCGACGAGGACGGCTATCTCTACATCGTCGATCGCAAGCGCGACATGATCATCTCGGGCGGCTTCAACGTCTATCCGAGCGAGATCGAACAGGTCCTGTGGTCACACGCAGCGGTGCAGGACTGCGCGGTGATCGGAGTTCCGGACGATGATTGGGGCGAGGCGGTCAAGGCGGTGATCGAACTGAAACCGGGCATGCGCGCGAGTGAGGCGGAATTGATGGCGCTCTGCCGCGAAAGGCTGGGCGGCGTCAAGGCGCCGAAATCGATCGAATTCTGGGACGAGCTGCCGCGCTCGAGCGTCGGCAAGGTGCTGAAGCGGGATATCCGTGCCCGGTTCTGGGCCGGTCGCGAACGCATGGTTTAACTTGGTGTTTCGCCGCACTGGATTCCCGCTTAGGCGGGCGCGACGAAGAAAAGGTGATCATTGATCCGGACGTGCCCGACGGGCTCTACGCTCCTGCGTCGCTCAGGTACGACAAATTCAGCGTGACCTCGGCGTTGAGGGTACGTCATCCACTGTCCGCCAGGGCCAGCATTCGATCCCGAGGTCACGGCCGAACTACTTCAGCATGCTGAACGATCAGCAAAGCTCGCTCCCTTTGTTCCGCCTTAGCCATTTCCGGATCGGTTTGGGACCAAGGCCAGCCGACAATATTTGCATGTCGCGGCGGTGGCTCTTTCGCAACAACGTCCAATTGTGCTGAGCGGATGTGTCTAGCCTTGACAATTGCCGCTCCATGCAGAGTTCGGACTCCCGCTGCATGCTCGGCACCGATCCGCCACAATGACTCACTCGGTTGGCTCCCATGGCGGAACACCGACGTCTCTCCACTTCGTGGGTTCGGCAAAAACGCCGATGGTTTGGCTCCCATCGAATTGAATTGACTGGACGAGGTCAGAAATCTGGCGAGATGCTCCTCGCCATCAACAATCTCAGCGAGACCGGAGCAGAGCGCTTCCGCCACTTGAAATTGCCTTGATGCCTTCCAGGATTCTTGACGGAATGATCTCGCCGTCAAAGCGCGCCACGGCATGGCCCTTGTCGGTACCGTCCAACCAGGCATACGGCAAGCGATCGCTCGTCCCCACACTCAACGAAAAATGACGATTTCGGGAAGCAATCCAATCCAAAGAAATAGAACCGTCAGGATCGGGCGCGAACTCAGGCAACGGCACTTCCTTCGGCAATACCCGAACGAATGCCACAGCCTTGAACACAGCCAAATGCTCCAGCGGCAACGCGCCATTGCGATCCCAATCGGGCGCGCCACATTCGTTTGCGAGAGAGCACAGCTGGGAAATTGCATTCGCTTTGTCGCCAAACAAGGCGCGTGATCGTTCCACCGAGTCCATGACCCTCGTGACAGCTTTTTGCACCGCGTGAGCCTCGGCCGAAATGGCGCTGCCGGAACGCGCGAACGAGTACAGCGGCGCGAACCCGAGAAGGACACCTAGCGTTGAAACAGGGCCAAACATTGATCGGTAAGGGAATTCTCAAAAACGTGGTTTTTCAAACGCCGCAATGACTGGATTTTCGAATGAATCCAGGCCCAATCATCCGGCTCCGCATTTCCAACGTTAATGGCTTCTATGTCGAGAATTACGGGAAGCTTATCATTTTCCTGCACCTGCGCCGTCATGATCATATTGACCTGATGTCCAGTACCCACCTCCACTGCCGAATGCTGGTTGAGGAATCCCACCAGCGTCAATCTGTCTTCATCCGGAAGTTTTGGGCCAAATCTCAAATATTGGTCGAGATCGACCCGACCGCCTGCCATGGGCAACAAAATTCGATTGATATACCTCAATCGAATAATCCGAATTTGCGCCGGCTTGGCCACACCGGCAAATAAACGCCAAGTGCGCTCCATCTCCGGCAAATACCCGTCCAAACCCGCATATGGGGCCAATCGATTGAAAGAAAAGCCTTGTGGCCGCACTTGCACAAGCTGCTTCTCGTCTTCATGCAAAAAATGGAGCGCGTGGATACCTTGTCTTGCCGTCACACTCGGCTCGCGATTCGACCCTGCCTCAACTTGCAAAGCCTGAATAATTTGAGTCCGGAATTTGGGATATTTACCGAGGAATGCATCACGGGCGGAAGCTTCCAGCTCGTCCAACGCCAGCGTATGTGACATGTCGCATTCAATATCGAGAACGGCCTCGACAATGGGGGGGGATTCGAGGTTGAGGAGACGGTTATTCATGCCAGATCCGATACTACGCCACTCGAAATACCTTCATCACTCCGTCCCCGAGGTGGTTGATCACCTTCACCGCGAACCGCCCGCTTTTCGGTTTCTCGAACGCTCGTGATGTGCCGTTGTCCAGCGTGGCACACGCGTCGGCGTCGACTACAAGTACTTGGCCGGCGAAAAGGACAAAATTCATTTAATGAATTTCTGGTACGGAACGCTAACGACGGGGTTTGATCAGCGCATCGACGGCCCGCACGCCGCCGCCATCGGCAAACACGATGAGCGGATTGATGTCGATTTCTCCGACCACGTCGCGCAAGTCCATTGCCAGTGCGGACAGACGTTCGATCGCATCCGCAAGCGCGCGAAGGTCCGCGCGCGGCCGCCCGCGAGCGCCGCCGAGCAACGCGAAGGCGCGGATCTCACGGATCATGCGCTCCACTTCGGGGCGCGCCACCGGCGCTATACGAAAGGTCACGTCTTTCAGCACTTCGGTGAATATTCCGCCGAGTCCGAACATCACCGCCGGCCCGAACTGGGAATCGTTGGTGACGCCCAGGATGACCTCGGTGCCGCCGGCGAGCATCTCCTGTACCAGCACGCCGTCGATCTGCGCCGCGGGCGCGTTGCGCCCGGCATTCGCCACGATCTCCGCAAATGCCATCGCAACCGCTGCGCGGTCGTTGAGACTCAGCCTCACGCCGCCTGCCTCGGTCTTGTGCGCAATGTCAGGCGACTGGATTTTCAGCGCGACGGGAAAACCGAGTTCGCTCGCATGGGCGGCGGCCTCTTCGGCAGTCCTCGCCAGGCGCTGGCGTGTGACCGGAATTCCATAGGCCGCAAGAACCTCGGTCGCCTCGAACTCCGAGAGATCCTGGGTCCGTCCGGACAGGCGCGCCCTGACGTCCGGACGCGAGATCACCAGCGGTGGGGCTTCAGCCAAGCCCTCTACGCGCTCTACGGCGGCAGCGTACTTCGAGAGCATGGCAAGCGACTGTCCTGCCCGCACAGGCGAAGGGTAGAGCGGAATGCGCGCAGCCTCGTAGATCGCATAGGCCTCTTCGGCAACCGAACGGCGCGTGCTCGACCAGACGACGATCGGCTTGTCCTGGCGCGCGTGCGCCTCGGCAATCTGCCGCGCGACGCGCTCGGCGAGCTTCCCGGTGATCGAAGCCACGAGAATCGCGAGCCCGTCGATGGCGGGGTCATCCAGCAGGGCTGCCAGCGCCTTCTCGAGCATGTCCTCGCGGTCGAACAGGCCCGCGGTCACGTCGATCGGGTTGCTCAGTTTCACGAAGGTCGGGACCACGTCCCGCAGCTTCGCTGTCGTCTCCGGCGACAGCGGCTGAACCTCACAGCCCTGGGCAATCAGCTCGTCAGCGACCAGGACCCCTGCGCCGCCCGAAACCGTGATCGCCGCCATGCGGCGGCCTTTCGGCAGTTTGCCTCCCTGGAATGCCTTGGCGTAGTCCGCGAGTTCGAGGGAATCGTGGACTCGCACTATGCCTGCCTGCTTGAACACAGCCTCATAGAGGGCGGCCGAACCGCCGAGGTTGGCCGTGTGGGACGCCGCGGCATTCGCACCAGCCTCCGAATTTCCGACCTTCCAAACCAGAATCGGCTTGCGCCGGTGCAGTGCGCGCCGTCCGACCTCCAGCAGGCGTCGCGCGTCCTTCAAACCCTCGACGTACGCTGCGAGTACCTCGGAATCCGGGTCGTCGATGAAATAGTCGATGAAATCCAGCACGCCGAGCACCGCTTCGTTGCCCGAGGAGACGATATGGCGCAATCCCACGCCGGCATCCTCGGCCATGTTGGCAACGGCGAAACCGAATCCCCCGGATTGCGACACGAGCGAAAGAGGACCGGCCTTGTAGCGGAATTCGTAGGGACCGCCGAAACCGGCGTAGACGTCGTTGGCCGTGCTGATGATGCCTTGGCAATTCGGGCCGACGATGCCGATGTCATAGCGGCGGGCCGTCGCCGCGAGTTCGTCCTGCAGCCGGATGCCTTCGCCGCCGACTTCGGCGAATCCCGCGGTAAACAGAATCACGAATCGGATTCCCTTTCTGCCGCAGGCTTCGATCATCGCGGGCACGCGTGCTGCGGCAACCGCCATCATGGCGAGGTCGGGCGTTTCCGGCAGGCTTGCGATATCGGCAAAACAGGGGTAACCGCCGACCTCCGTGTATTTCGGATTGACCGCGTAGACCCTGCCTTGGAAGGCGTGCTTGCGCAGATACTTGATCGGTTGTCCGCTGATCGTGCGCTCGTCCTGCGAGGCACCGATGACGGCGATGGACGCCGGGTTGAACAGTCTGCTCAGGTCCACGGCTAGATTCCCGCCCCGGACATTCGCACCCGGGCGATGCGCGGGCGTTTCGCCAATTCACGCACCAGGCGCACCAGCGGATTTTCGAACCTGTATGAGGTCTTCATCGCGCCGGCAGCGAGCATGTCGTCGACCTGCGGACCGGCGAACATGTAGCGCAGGATGCGCTCGTCGTCGCTTGCCGAGGGGTATTGCTCGCGCAAGCGCTTGACCGCCGGCGCCAGAGGCTCCGGCTTGCGCGGTATGCGGTTGGAGCCGTTTTCGATGATCCGGTCGAGCACATCCGGCGCAACCGGCGCGAGCAGTTTCCCATAGTATCCGAGCGCGTACTTCTTGACCTCGTCCGGCACGAACCGGTAGCGCTCGCCGTGCACCACGTTGAACACCGCCTGCGTGCCGACGAGTTGCGAAAACGGCGTGATCATGATCGGGTAGCCCAATTCCTTGCGCACGCGTGCGCACTCCTCGAGCAGCGGCTGGAACTTGTGCGCCAGGCCCGCTTCGGCCAGTTGCGACTTGAAATTGCTCATCATGCCGCCCGGGACCTGGTGCTCGTAGTGAAAGGCGTCGTATTCGAGCAGCTGACCGAGCGGCTTGTTTTCCTGTTCGGCGACGCGGCGGAAATGCTCCCCGACTTCCTCGATCAGCGCATCGTCGATGTTTACCTCGTGCCCCTGTGCGCGCAGATTCCTCGCCATCGATTGCGTCGAGGGCTGGGCCGCCCCGTTGGCGAGGGGTGCGATCGAGGAGTGGATCTGGTCGGCCCCTGCGCGGATGCCTTCGAGGTACACGAGCGGAGCGACTCCGGTGAGGCAGTGGCTATGCAGCTCGAGAGGAATGTTTCCGATCGCCCGCTTGAGCTTGGGCACCAGCGTGCGGATGCGATCGACAGTCAGCAGGCCGCCCGCGTCTTTCAGCATGATCGCGTCGACTTTGCCGCGCTTGATCAAAGCACGGGCAGTGCGTACGTAAAGCTCGTCCGTGTGCACCGGGCTGAGGCTGTAGGAGAGCGCGCCGAACGCGTAAACGCCGAGTTTCTTGGCGACGCGGATGCTGGCGAGCATGTTGTCGAGGTCGTTCAGCCCGTCGAAAGCACCCACCACGCGAAAGCCGTTGGCCACCAGCCGCTCCACCCACAGCTCGATGATGTCGTCGGGCAGGATGTCGAAGCTGACCAGATTCTTCGAACGCACCAGCGAGCGCAGCGGCGTGTTTACCACGCGCTCGCGCATCAGGCGCACGCGCTGCCACGGATCTTCCCTGAGGAAACGCACGCAGACGTCGAACTGGATCGTGCCCGCGAGGTCGATCTGCGCGAAACCGCAGCGGTCCATGCGCCCGGCCACCGGCAGCATCATCGCGGTGGTCATGCGCGTTGCCCACAGGCACTGATGGGCGTCGCGCAGCGTGGTGTCGATGACGCCAACTCCCCGGCAGTCGTTCGCAGGCATCCCTTCAGTCCACACTTTCCTTGCGCAGCATTTTCACGGCCGTGTCGCGCGAGTCGCGCACCAGTTTCTCGGCCGCTTCCTGCGCGCGTTTGGGCTCGTTGCCCTGCACCGCGGCGAGCAGCGTGCGCCAGTTGCGCGCCGACTGGGCATGCCGCTTCGGCGTCGAAAGGCCCAGCCGGGAATAGCGCAACGTCTGGTGGGCGAGGGAGAACACCATATTACGCAGGAAGCGGTTGCCGCTGCCATCGGCGAGCAGCAGGTTGTGGCGGTACACCGCATTGGTGTAGGCGTCCGCGTCCCCGCTTTTCGCGATCTTCGACAGCGTTTCAACGCTGGCACGCATCCGCGCCATGAAATCCGGGTCGCGGCGCTCGGCGGCAAGCCGCGCGGCGAGACCCAGCAGCGAGATGCGCAATTCGAACAGATCGTTCACCTCGCCGACGTTGAGTTGCGTCACCTGTGCGCCGCGGCGTGCGTGGATCTGCACCAGGCCGTCTCGCTCCAGGATGCGCAGCGCTTCGCGCACCGGGCCGCGGCTGACGTGGAACTGGTCCGCCACCTCCTGTTCCTGGATACGCGCGCCGGGCTCGTATCCGCCGCGGATGATGGTATTGCCGATGCGCTCGGCGATCTGCTCGGGCAGCGACAGCGTTTGCGCCGCGGGGCTCGGAGACCAGGCGTAGACCGTCTCCGATTCGGTGCCGCGCACCGGGCGCGGCGGTGCCTTGGCGGCGGGCATGCGCTCAGCTTTCGATGCTCGCCACGTGCTGACCCTCCGCAACCTCCTGGCCTTCCTTCACCAGGATCTCCCTGAGAGTGCCCGCGACCGGGGCGGTCACAGGAATCTCCATCTTCATCGATTCCATGATCATGATGGACTGTTCTTCCACGAGCTGCTGGCCCGGCTGGGTCACGATCTTCCACACCGTGCCGGTGATATCGGCTTTGACCTTCTCTATTGCCACTGGATTCTCCCCTGGGATTGTATGCGGTATGCGGTATCGCTAGAACGTCGTCGGCCAGCCGCCGAGCAGGTGCCGGCCGATGCCCTTCGCGGTCCGCCGCTGGTGCACCTCGAGCAGGCGCGCGAGCCACTGGCGCGACTCGCGCGGGTCGATCACGGCGACGGCGGAGAAGATCCCGGCGAGGTCGTAGGCCGAGCTGTCCCGCTGGATCTCCTGCACCAGTTGTTCGAAACGCGCGGGGTCGTCCTCGCGCTTGACGCCGTAGACGACGTTGACGCCCACGTTCGGATCCATGAAGCCGACGTCCGCGCTGTACCAGGCGAGCATCTCGTCGGAATTGCGCGTGCCGCCCATGTTCAGGTAGGCCTGGCCGTAGCTCTTCCTCATCACGATGGAGAATTTCGGCACCGTGCACATCTGCAGCGCCGACATCATGTTGATGACCTTGCCGGGCGCCTTGCGCCGCTCGCCCTCCACACCGATGAGAAAACCCGGCGTGTCGACGAGGATCACGATCGGGATGTTGAACGAATCGCACAACACCAGGAACGTCGTCGCCTTGTCGCAGGAATCGGGGTCCATCGCCCCGGCCTTGAACATCGGATTGGAAGCAAGTATGCCGACGCTCTGGCCGTTGATTCTGGCGAGAGCGGTAAACGCGGTCTTTGCGTAGCGGTCTTTCAACGGCAGCACGCTGCCCGGATCGCAGATGGCCGCGGCCACCTTGCGCATGTCGTAGACCTTCGCGCGGTCTTCCGGGACCAGATCGAGCAGGCCGCGTGAAGGTTCATCGGCGCCTGACGGAACCGCCGCCTTCGGGGGCAATTCGTTGTGATGGCCGGGGAGGTAGGCGAGGAACTTCTTCACCAGGTCGATCGCCTCCTCGTCGCTGTCGACGCCGAAGTCGACCTTGCCGGTGACTTCGGATTGCATGCGCCATCCGGCGAGCTCCTGCGGGTCGATCTTCTGCCGGATCGCGATCTCGGTCACGCGCGGACTGGAAATGGCGAGTTGCGCGTCCTTGCGCATCACCACGAAGTCCGAAAGCTGCGTGAACCAGCAGGCGGTCCCGAAGGCCGGTCCGAGCACAGCGGAGACATAGGGAATCTCGCGCATGCGCACGAACTGGGTCGGGTCCTGGCCGAGGATGCCGGTGCCGATCGCACCCATCGTGTCGGGGATGCGCGCGCCCGAGGATTCGTTGAATAGCACCAGCGGCATGCCGTTGGCGACGGCGGTCTTGCGCATGTGCGTCATCTTGCGCACGTTGACCGGGCTGGACGACGCGCTCTTGACCGTAATGTCGTGCGACACCACTGCGGCCTCTCGACCCTGCACGCGCCCGTAGCCGCAGACCTTGCCGTCCCCCGGCGTCTTGTCCCAGTCTTCGCGCCGCTCGCTGCGCGCGAACATCCCGATCTCGATGAAACTGCCCGGATCGAACAGATAGTCGATGCGCTGGCGCGCGTTAAGCGACTTCCGCTCGACCTGCCGGGCGAGGCGCTCCGGGCCTCCCATGGCGAGCGCTTTCGCCTTGCGCCGCTCGTGTTCCTCGATGTGTTTTTCAAATGCCATGCGTGTCCCGTTGATTGTCGACAATAATACAAGAGGCGATGTTAAACTGTTTTGCCATCCTGGGCCACGCACGAAAGCGAGACGCGATGAGCTGGAAACCCGAAGTCGACGAGATCGAGCGCAGGAAGGCGTTTGCCCGCGAGATGGGCGGCGAGGAGGGCGTGCGGCGCCAGCACGAGGGGGGGCGCCTCACGGCGCGCGAGCGTATCGACCGACTGGTCGAGCCGGGTTCCTGGTTCGAGATCGGCGCGCTCGCGGGCAAGGGCGAATACGACAAGCAGGGCAGGCTGGTGCGCGTGCGGCCCTCGAACGCCATCATCGGCACGGGCCGCATCGGCGGGCGCAAGGTTTCGCTCGACGTCGATGACTACACCATCCGCGGCGGCTCGTCGGAGGCCACGGTATCGGAGAAGTGGATCTACGCGGAGAACTACGCGCTCGAGCATCGCATCCCGCTCGTGCGGCTGGTGGAAAGCGCCGGCGGCAGCGTGCGTTTGGTCGAGCAGCAAGGCGGCACCAAGATTCCCGGCTACCCGACCTGGCCCATGGTCGGCCTGATGGGCTACATCCCCGTCGCTGCAATTGCGCTCGGACCTTGCGCGGGCCTCGGCGCTCTGAAGGCGGGCTGCGCGCATTTCTCCGTGATGGTGAAAGGCACCAGCCAGGTGTTCGCGGGTGGGCCTCCGGTGGTCGGGCGCGCCGGCATGGGCAACGAAATCGACAAGGAAGCGCTTGGCGGGTCGCAGATGCACACGCGCGTTTCGGGCGTGATCGACAACGAGGCCGAAAGCGAGGAGCACGCGTTCGAGCAGGTAAGGCGGTTCCTGTCGTACATGCCGAACAGCGTGTTCGAATTGCCGCCGCGCACGGATTCCGGTGACGATCCGGAACGCCGCGAGGAAGAACTCCTGTCGATCATTCCGCGCGAAAAGCGCCGCGTGTACAAGTCGCGCAAGATCCTGGAGTTGGTTCTCGACAAGGGTTCGGTGTTCGAGATCGCGCCGAATTACGGCCGGTCCGTGGTGACGTGTCTAGCGCGCCTGAACGGCTACCCGGTCGCGGTGATCACCAACGATCCCTACCACATGGGTGGCGGCCTCAACCGGCCCGCGGCGGAAAAGATGGAGTCGTTCATCGACTTGGCCGACACCTTCCATCTGCCGGTGGTGAACTTCGTCGACCAGCCCGGTACCGTGGTGGGAATCGAGGCAGAGAAGGCGGGCAACGTGCGCGGCTCGATCCGCGTCGTCTCCGCGATCGAGCAGAGCCGGGTTCCATGGTGCGCGATCGTCATCCGGCGCCTGTTCGGCCTGGCCGGCAGCGCGTATGGTCGGTTGCAGGGCATCAACCTGCACTACGCGTGGCCTTCGGCGAGCTGGGGCTCGATCCCGTTTGAAGGGGGCATCGCGGCAGCGTACCGGCGGGAGCTCGACGCGCTGCCCGAAGAGGAGCGCGCAGTGCGCCTGGCGGAGCTCGAGACGCAATACGAGCACCTCGCCTCGCCGTTCCTGACTGCGGAGAAGTTTCGTGTACCCGACATCATCGATCCGCGCGACACGCGACGCGTGTTGTGCCACTGGATCGAGGATGCGTGGCGCGCTCTTCCCGAGCAGCTCGGCTTGCGCGCGCGGACGATGCGGAAATAGTCCGCAGTGGACAGCCTGCTCCTTTGCTTCGGGCTGATCCTTCTGATCCTGATCGGGATGCCGATCGCGCTGGCGATGATCCTCCTGCCGGCGGGCTACATGCTCGCCACCGGCGCGGCGCCGCTGCTCACCGTGCCGTACCAGATGTTCGAGGCGGTGGCGAAATTGCCGTTGGTGGCGATTCCGTTTTTCATCCTGACCGGCGAGCTCATGAACAGCTCCGCCGTCACCGGGCGCATCCTGGATCTTTCGCGCGCCATCGTCGGTCGGCTGCGAGGCGGGCTCGCGCAGATGAACATCGTGTCAAGCATGTTCTTCGCCGGCATGAACGGCTCCGCGGTCGCCGACACCGCAACGGTCGGCACGGTGCTCATCCCAGCGATGAAGCGCGCGGGCTATACGCCGGAGTTCTCCGCCGCGGTGACCGCCGTGGCCTCGACGATCGGCGGCATCATTCCGCCCTCCATCGCGATGATCATCCTCGCGAGCGCGGCCAACCTGTCGGTCGGCGCGCTGTTCGCGGGCGGTATCCTTCCCGGGGTGCTCATCGGCCTGATGATGATCGGGGTTACCTACTGGATCGCCGTCCGCCGCGGCTACGAGCGCAGCGACGAGGCGTTCAGCTTGGCGCGGCTCGGGCGCGCGCTGTGGCGGTCGCTGGGCGCGCTGGTGATTCCCGTGGTCCTGCTTGGCGGCATCCTCGGCGGCTGGTTCAGCTCGGTCGAATCGGGGGCAATGACCGCGGCCGCCGCTTTCATCGTCGGCGGCGTGCTCTACCGCAGCCTCACGCTCAAGGACATCGCCGAAGCGTTCAAGCGCTCGGTGCGGCTCTCGGCATCGGTGTTCATCATCATCGCGGCTTCCGGCCCATTCGCCTGGCTGTTGGCGAAATTCGGGACCATCGCCGCGCTGGAGCAGTGGCTGGCGGGCTTCGCGGGCAACCCGGTGCTCTTCGTCCTGGTGCTGATCGGCCTCATCCTCCTGATCGGCACGTTCCTCGACGCCCCGGCGAACATCATCATCTTCGGCCCGATGTTCGTCGCGGCGAGCGCGGCGGCCGGCTTTGCGCCGGTGCAGGCGGCGCTGGTGGTCGTGGTGGGGTTCCTGCTCGGCATGGTGACGCCGCCGGTCGGCGCCTGCTACTTTCTCGCTTCCTACATCGCGCGGGCGAGGCTCGAGCGCGTCGCCGTGGAGATGGTGCCCTACATGCTGATCGAGGTGGCGGTGCTGTTCCTCATGTTCGCCGTGCCGGCGCTGACGCTCGCGCTGCCGCGCGCGCTCGGCCTGGGTTGAGGGACGATGTTCGCGCGCGCTCTCGATTTCCTTCTCGGCAAAGCCATTACCTTGGCATGTGCCGTGATGCTCGCCGCCATGGTTGCTTTTACGCTGTACACCGTGTTCATGCGCGCCGTCATGAACGACCCTCCGTTCTGGGGCGACACCCTTACGTTGATCGCCAACGTATGGCTGGTCATGCTCGCGTTCGCGCTGTCGATCCGGGAGCGCGAGAGCTTCGCCATGCAGATGATCTACGACTACGTTCCGGCGCGTGCGGCGGGCATCCTGGAAACGCTGTGGAACCTTCTTTTCGTTGCGGTCGGGCTTATGATGGTCGTGTACGGCTACCAGGTCGCAGACCGTATCCCGGGCGCCTACTGGGAGCTCGGCAACGCGCCGAAGCGCTGGCTGATGATTGTCCTGCCGGTGTCGGGGGCGCTGGTCATGCTCGCGGGCCTGCGGGTCCTGGCGGAGGATTTCAAGGCGCTGCGCCGCGGCGAGCGGCTCGGGCGCCGCGATGGAGTGGGCGAAATCTGAGGTCAATACCAGAGGAGAGTGGACATGAAACGACGCACAATCATCAGCATCGCCGCAGTTTTGGTCGCGGGTGCGGCGCTCGCCGCGCAGGGCGCCTGGGCGCAGGAGAAACTCAAGCTTTCCGTCGGCAGCGCGGCCGCGCCGGCCTGGTCGCTCGGCAAGGGCCTGAGCACCATCCTCAAGCCCAATCTGGAGAAATACTCGGGCAATCGCATCGAGGTCGCAGTCCACGGCGGCGGCGCCCTGTGCAGCGAGCACACCTGCGTCGAGCAGATGAAACTCGGCCAGATCGACATCGCCACGGTTTCGAGCGGCAACATCGGTGCGTTCGGCACCACCTACGACATCATCAACCTGCCGTACCTCTTCAAGGATGCCGCGACCGCGAACAAGATCACCAACGAGTGGCTCGCAAAGGAGCTCGCGCAACGCGCCGAGAAGGAGATGAAGGTCCACGTTATCGCGCTGGTGCCGGTGGGGGGGTTCCGCAACATCGTCAACACGCAGCGCGAGGCGCGCGTTCCGGGCGACCTGAAGGGCCTCAAAATCCGCGTCACCAAGAGCCCGACCGAGTTCAACCTGGTGAAGGCCTGGGGCGCGGTGGCGGTTCCGTATGACTGGGCGCAACTCTACGAAGGCCTGCAGTCGGGCGTGGTGCAGGGCATGTACCTGCAGGACGCGTTTACTTCGGCCGGCAAGTTCTTCGAGGTGGTGAAGTTCGTGACCGAGGTGAACGGCGCCTATAGCGCGCACCCGATCATGATGGACCTTGCGCGCTACCAGAAGCTGCCGCAGTTCGCCAAGGACGCGCTCGCGAAAGTAGGAGCGGACCTGGCGAACGACATGTACGCGCTCGACGTCGAATGGGTGATTACCGCCTCGCAGGCGATGAAGGGCAAGGTGAAGAGCTACAGCCCGTCCCCGGCGGAGCTCGCGCAATGGCACAAGGGGGCGAAGGACGCGTGGGTCGCGGTCAAGGGCACCTACGAGCCGAAGCTCGCGCTGCGCATCCTCGAGGAGCAGGGCCAGAAGGCGCTCATCGCAGACCTCAAGGCGGCCAAGGCGCTCTGACGTTGAGCATCGTCGACTCGCATCACCATCTCTGGGACCACGGGCGCAACCTCTACCCGTGGCTCCGGGGGGAGACACACGATCGCGGCTGGGGCGACACCACGCTGCTGCACAAGAACTACCTTGTCGCCGACTTGCTTGCCGACGGCGCCCGCCAGGGCCTCGCGAAGTCGGTGCATGTGCAGGCAAACTTCGATCCCTCCAACCCGGTCGGCGAGACAGCCTGGCTGGAGGAAATCGCGGCCGAGTCGGGTTCGCGCGGCTTTCCGCACGGGATCGTGGGATTCGCCGATTTTTCTTCACCCGAGGTTGAATCATTGCTGGAACAGCATTCGAAGCATTCCCGGGTGCGCGGAATGCGGCAGGTCCTGAATCGCCATCCCGATCCGAAACTCAACCGGGCGCCGAAGGACTACCTTGCCGATGAAACCTGGCAGAAGAACCTCGGCCTGCTGAAGCGCTACGGTTGGACCTTTGACGCGCAGGTGTACTACCAGCAGATGCCGGCGCTGGCCGCGCTGGCGCGGCGCTATCCGGATATGCAGTTCATTCTCGACCACGCCGGCATGCCGGCCGAGCGCGACGCGGCCGGGATCGAGGGATGGCGCCGTGGCATGCAGCAGCTCGCCGGCTGCTCCAACATCGCGGTAAAGCTTTGCGGCTACGGGATGGTCGATAACCGATGGACCGTAGAATCGATCCGGCCGTACGTGCTCAAGCCGATCGAGTGGTTCGGGCCGCAGCGCTGCATGTTCGCGTCGAATTTCCCGGTCGACCGCCTGATGGCGAGCTACGACCGCCTGTGGGATGCCTACCGGGAGATTACGGCTGGCTTTTCTTCAGACGAAAAGAATCTTCTTCTTTGCAAGACTGCCGAGCGCATCTACCAGCTTTAGCCCCTCCAGTGGGCGAGCGGCTGGCCGGGAAACGGCGCAGTGAATGCAGCCAGCCGGTCCAGCTTAAGGGAGCCCACAAGTGCCGTTCGGAGGTCGGACCCTGCGAAGGTGATGCTCGTTGGCAAGAGCAACGTCTTTCCCTCGGGATCGTCGAACACGGTATGCGCCTGTCCATCCGGCGAAATCACGACGAGCGCATGGCGCGTGATTTCCGTGACCCAGAGGTTGCCCGCGGAGTCGAAGGTGATGCCGTCGATCTTCGCGCCTCGGAAAAGCGGGTTCGGGCCGTACGGCTCGGTCTTCTTGCCGGGGATGTCGCCATCCATCTTCAGCCGGACCACGCGTCCCAGTGCGGTTTCGGCGACGTAAAGGTGCCCGTCGAAGATGCGCACCTCATTGGTGAAGCAGAACCCGCTCGCCGCGAGACGCCAAGTTCCATCGATCCGGCAAAGTACATAGCCGTCAGGGATCGGCTGGTGCACTGCAGTAGAGCGCGGCACGGTACGGGTGGAGATCGTCGCCCACATGCGGCCGGCATCGTCTCGATAGGCGAAATTTGCCGAGCCGAGCGACTTGCCTTCCCAGGTATCGAGCGCGATCTCGTGCCGGCCGTCACGATGCTGCCGGTACAGGCGGCAATCCTCGATGTTGGCGACGAGGAAGCTGCCGTCAGCGTCGAGCGCGAAACCGTTTGGCGCGCCCCGCATCGAGCCGACCTGGGTCTGGCGGCCGTCCGGATCGATGCGTGTAAGCGCCGCGCGGTTATCGGAGACCCAGAGCGTTCCGTCGCGCTCGGCGACGATGCACTCCGGTCTGGAGAGCCCGCGCCCGACCCAGTGGAAGTCGGACATTCGCAGTGTGAAACCGTCAAGCGGATGCATCGCGGATTTTTTCAGGGGCGGTGGTGCACTGATTGACAATCGCACTATAGCATCTGCCGTGTTGACAATCATACAAGACGAGTCCAGTCTCGCGATTGATATTGGTCACCGGATCGGCCTAATTTCAACCCTAAGACGAAAACTCGCGCAAGCTGCAGGCGCCATTCGGGGAGGCATCATGATTCCAGGATTTACGGCAAGGCTCACGCAACTGCTCGCGCTGATCGCCTTGGCAGGCTTATCGATGCAGGTGCATGCGCAGGTGCCGCAGCGCCCACAGGTGCTGCTCACGCACCTGACGGCTCCAGCGGGCATCGGCGAGTTCGAGTGGGGGCTCTCAATCGACCGGATCCTCGCCAAGCAGTCGGCTTGGCTGCGCCAGCGCTCCCAGCCGACCCAGGGGTACATCTACAATCTGAGAACCGCGATCGATGCTTCGGCGACCTGGAATACGCTGGTCTTCAACATGGACCCGGTGAGCCCGTGGCTCGCCTCCAAGAAGCAGCCGCCCTTTGAGAACGGGATGGGCGATCTCGAACTCCGCGGGCTGATGAACGCGACCTGGCCGGTCTGGTTTTTGCTGACCAAGGCGCCGGACGTCAAGACGGTCAAGGATCTGGCGGGACGACGCGTGGCGCTCGGTCCTAAAGCGGGCACTGCGAGTCTGATGATGGAAGAAACGCTCAAGGCCGCGGGCGTCTACGACAAGGTCGTCCTGCAGCACCTGTCATTCGCCGACATCACTAACGGCCTCTTGGACGACACCATTGATGTCGGTCTCGCA
This sequence comes from Betaproteobacteria bacterium, assembly GCA_016195915.1. Taxonomy (GTDB): domain Bacteria; phylum Pseudomonadota; class Gammaproteobacteria; order Burkholderiales; family SG8-39; genus JADGRQ01. The sequence continues at coordinate 96,787 of JACPYS010000021.1, forward strand.
AACCTGTGGATGAACGGCGCGGCGAACAAGATCGGCCCGACGCAGGGAATTGTCACTCTGCAGGCATCCGGCAAGCCGTTCCGCTATGTCCTCATCGACCGCGCTACACTGGAAAAGACGCGCAACGAACGCGGCGTACCCTACAAGATCGTCAATATCCCGAACGGGACATTGCCGCTGCAGACGCAGGAAATGTCGTCATTCGTCAATCCCGATTACGTCGCCGTGCACAGGAATTTTCCCGAAGAAAGCGCGTACGAGTACGTGCGCCTGGTGATCCGGCACCTCGACGAGGTCAACCAGGTGGGCGGAATCGCCTCGATTTTCACGCGCGAATTCCTGCCGTTCGGGATTGACAACTTGCACCCGGGAGCGATTCGAGCCTACAGGGAAGCCGGGCTCTTGAAATAGCACGCCCGGATATCTGGTGAACGGGGCGAGCAGCGCCGTCGGCCGTCTGGCGTCGTCGCTCGGCGTCGCACTGTGCGTGTTTCACATGGTTGTGACGCAATACGCGTTTCTGCCTTCCGTGCTCGTCCAGAACGTTCACCTCGGCGTCTCGTTGATCCTGATTGGTCTGGTGGTTGCCGAAACGACGCGCCGTCGATCCGGAATGCTGCACGGGGTTGTCCTTGCTGCGCTCGCGCTGCTGGCAATGCTATACGTAGCATTTCGCTACCACACGCTGATCAACGCACAGGGGTTTCCGCCGCCCTTTGACGTGGTTGTCGGTGCGATATTTTTGCTGCTGGTGTTCGAGGCGACACGGCTGCAATGGGGCGTCGTCCTGCCGCTGCTGGCGCTCATCACGCTTGCCTACTACGTGTTGGGCCACCATTTGCCCGCTTCCTGGGGCGCGCCGTACATCCCCATATCCACGGTGATATCGAACCTTTCGATCGGACTGTACAGCGGGATCTTCGGCCAGTTCATGGCGATCTCGGCTAACGACATCTTCCTGTTCATGGTTTTCGGGGGCTTGTTGGAGGCACTCGACGGCAATCGTCCGTTCACGGAGATCGGCAAGGCGATCAGCCGCAAACTCCCGGGAGGATCGGGACTCACCACCGTGGTCAGCAGCGGCCTGATGGGCATGATCACCGGGGCTGCCGTCTCGAATGTCGCCATCTGCGGCAGTTACACCATTCCGTTCATGAAGCGCGACGGCTATCCAGCGTCCACGGCGGCGGCGATCGAAGCGACCGCATCGACCGGTGGCCAGCTGGTGCCGCCGGTGATGGGTTCGGTCGCGTTCATCATGGCGGCGTTGCTCGCCGTGCCGTACTTCCAGATTGCGGTGACCGCGGTCATCCCTTCGGTGTTCTTCTATGTGTCGGTGTTCGCGGCGGTATATTTCCTGTCGCGCCGCCTTGGCATCGCGCGCCGCAGTGAGCCGCTCGACCTGGTGCAGCTCAATTACTACCTGCCACTGTTCGTGATCCCGCTGGTGGTCATGACCATCCTGCTGGCGAGTCTGCGATCGGTCGCGTACGCCGCCTTCTACGCGATTCTGACGTTGATCGCCATCCGCCTGGCGATGATTTTCGTCGGACGTTACCTGCCGGAGGTCTGGCGCGGGCGCCTTTATCCCGATGGCGTTCCTTCCCTGGCCGCCGAACTGCATGAATTCCGGCGCAAGCTGGTCGCTGGACTGAAGAGCGGCGCGCTGCAGGGCGCGGGGATTGCCGCAGTGATGGGCACCGTGGGCGTGATTTCAGAATCGGTAACCGCCACCGGAGCAGCGGTGCCGATCGGGTGGGCAGTCGAAGCCATCGCCGGCAATTCACTGTTTCTGGCTCTGGTGGCCACCGCGGTCATGTGCCTGATCCTGGGCTGCGGCATTCCGACGGTGGGCGCCTATGTGCTTACCGCGGCGATTGCCGGGCCGATCGTCATCTCCAATGGCCTGGACCCGTATACCTCGCACTTTTTCATTCTTTACTACGCATGCCTGTCGGCGATCACGCCGCCGGTCGCCGCCGCCGCACTTGCCGCAAGCGCCATTGCAGGGAGCAACTACTTCCGCACCGCGTGGGAGGCCACGGTGCTTTCGGCGATGCTGTACCTGCTGCCGTTCCTGTTCGTATACGAACCGGCGCTGCTGGCGCGCAACATGCCCGGCTTGGTGGCCATGGCCTTGCTGCTTCTCGAGGTTACCGCAATATGCGTTTTCGTCGCGGCCGCCACCCAGGGCTACCTGTTGCGCCTCCTGGGTCAGGCGGAGAGGTTGTTATTCGCGGTGGCGGGGGCGGCCGGCATGGCGCACGTCGCGCGCGCCGGCACGATCTATCTGTGGCTGGCCGTGATCTTCGTCGCCGCCGGCATCGGCTGGCAGATCATCAAGTACCGCCGCGAACGCCCGCGCCTCAAGCATCCAGCGCGCTTGCACGGACATTGAGGCGAAGAAGCGGTGGATCGCCAGGCATCCCTTCGGCATCCCAACGAGGTGCACCTCCACGTTCACAGTGTGAAACCATAGAGTGGATTCATCACCGAACGGTTTCCGCTGCCGTGCCGTATTGAGTAGCAATCGCAACGTGACATCTGTTATGTTAACAATAATACAAAAACGCAGGATGGGGTTTCTGCGGTGGAACGCCGGAGGAGGGGGAGATGCAGCGCAAAAAAGCGCTCGTCGCAGGCGCGCTTGGCATCGTCGGGAGCAACATCGCTGAACATCTGCGGTCGCTGGGCGATTGGGAGGTGGTGGGCATTGCTCGCAGCCTGCCCAAACAGCCGAAGCGCTTCCGGCTTGCTGGCGTCGATCTCACCGATGCTGCCGGATGCCGGGAATTCATCGTTTCCGAGCCTGGCATCACCCACCTGTACTACGCGGCGCGTGCACCCCATCCCGATGCCGCTGCCGAGGCCGAAATCAACCTGCGCATGCTCGCCAATCTGATGGGACCGCTGCAGGAAACGGCGCCCGGATTCGAGCATGTATGCCTTGTGCACGGCACCAAATGGTACGGCTCCCACCTCGGGCCCTACACGACACCGGCGAAAGAGGATCATCCGCGCCACTTCCCGCCGAATTTCTACTTCGACCAGCTTGGCCTCGTTTCTGCGATGCGGGAGGGCAGGCGCTGGAACTGGTCCACCGTCCGTCCGCACATCGTCTGCGGCTACTCGCTCGGCTATCCGCATAACATCATCGCGGTGATTGCCGTGTACGCGACGATCTCCAAGGCGCTCGGACTGCCATTGCGATTTCCCGGAACGCAGGCCTGTTTCGACGCCGTGTGCCAGGCGACCGACGTGCGCATCCTCGCGAAGGCGATGGCGTGGGCATCGACCGAGCCGGCATGCGCCAACCAGAACTTCAACATCGTCAACGGCGATCTGTTCCGCTGGCGCAACCTGTGGGAAAAGCTGGCGCGCTACTTCGGGATGGAAAACGGCGGCGTGCAGCCCATTTCCCTGGCCAGACTGATGGCCGACAAGGAGCCGCTGTGGCGTTCACTCGTCGAGCGGCACGGGCTTCGGCCGCTCGCTCTGGCTGAGATCGTGAATTGGAGTTACGGCGATAGCACGTTCTGTCAGGGATGGGACCATATTTCCTCGCCCATGAAATCGCGCCGCTTCGGATTCCAGGAATGCATCGACACCGAAGACATGTTTCTCGAGCACATCGAACGCTTTCGCGCGGAGCGCGTGATACCGTGACGCGGTAAGTGGAGGAAACAGCCTTGTACCGCAACGAGATCAATGTCGAGCGCGTCTCTCATCGCTTCGCGACCGGATTGCTGGCCGTCGAAGACATGAGCCTGCGCGTAGCGCCTGGCGAATTCGTCGTGATCGTGGGGCCGAGCGGCTGCGGCAAGACCACCATCCTGAACCTCATCGCCGGGCTGATCGCGAGGCAGTCGGGAAAGGTGACGATCGGCGAGGCGGTGCCGCGAGCGGGCCGGCAGGATATCGCCTACATGTTCGCGCAGGACGCCTTGCTGCCATGGCGCCGGGTGATCGACAACGTGCTATTCGGCGTGGAGATACACACGGGAACGCGCAAACCGAAACCGGGGGTGCTCGAGCAGGCGCACGGACTGCTCGCAATGGTGGGCCTGGCCGGTTTCGAAACCGCGTATCCGCGCCAGCTGTCCCACGGGATGCGCCAGCGCGTGGCGCTCGCGCGCACCTTCCTGATGCCCAGTCCGATACTGCTGATGGACGAGCCGTTCGGTGCGCTCGACGCCCACACCAAGCTCGCGCTGGAGCAGGGGCTGCTGCGGCTCTGGGAAAGCAACAAGCGCACGGTCCTGTTCATCACGCACGATCTCGCCGAGGCGATCGTGCTTGCGGACAGAATCCTCGTGTGTACGACACGGCCCGGCCGGATCAAGTCGGAGATCGCGGTGGACCTACCTCGGCCGCGGAGCATCAGCGCATTGCAGAACGACCCGCGCTATCACGACTACTACCAGCGCATCTGGGGTGACCTCGCTGCGGAGATGGCCATATGACCGATGAGAACAAAACGCGTGGAGCGCTGATCCGCGAACTGGCCTGGCTCTATGCCGGGCGCGTGCTGATCTTGCTTGCTTTCGCGGGAGTCTGGTGGGCCGCGGTCCGGTTCGGACTGGCCGACAAGTTCTTCGTCAGTACGCCCCCAGAAATCGTCCGTTTCCTATTCGCGAATTTCCGGAAAGAGATTGTTCCCAATGCAGCCGACACGTTGCGCGCGATGCTGATCGCGTTTGTGCTGTCGGGTGTCGCCGGGGTCCTGTCGGGCCTCGCCCTGGTCGAACTTCCCCGCGTCAAGCGCCTGGTCGATCCCTTTCTTACTGCGCTCAACAGCATGCCCCGCATCGCCCTTGCGCCGATCTTCATCCTCTGGTTCGGCATCGAGACCACCTCGAAGGTGGTACTGGCATTCAGCCTGGGATTCTTCATCGTGCTGATGAGCACCTACGCGGGCATGCGCAACGTCGACCCGACCCTGATCCGGCTCAGCCGCTCGCTCGGCTGCTCGCCCTGGCAGCAGTTCACGAAGATCACGCTTCCCTGGGCGATACCGACCGTGTTCGCAGGATTGAAGCTCGCATTGATCTACTGCTTCCTGGGCGTGGTCACGAGCGAGATGCTGGCTTCCAAGGTGGGACTCGGCCAGCTGATCATGTACTACTCCGGCCTGCTGCGCATGGAGGCGGTGCTAGCGATTCTGCTGGTGATGGCGGTCTGCGCGGTCGCCCTGACCATGATCGCCGACCGTATCGAGGCGGCACTGCTGGGAAGCTGGACGGAATCGCTGCAATCGGCCCGGGGCTGAACAGGTCCCGGCAACTTGTTCAACAGGAGGAAACCATGAAACAGGGAAATGCGATTCAAAGGGCGCTTTCGGCGTACTGCGTTGCGGGCGCCATTGCGGCCGGCAGCATTGCGGGCACTGCGCGGGCGGCGGACGAGATGGAGGTGAAGATCGGCTACTACCCGGGGGCCACCTTCCATCTGCCGTTGTATGTCGCCGACGCAAAGGGCTTTTACAAGCAGGCGGGCCTCAATCCCACACTGATCGCGGTATCCAACGGGCCGCTCATGAGCTCGCAAATGGGCAGCGGCGCCATCGACTTCGGCCATCAGCCGCCGAGCAACGTTGGACTCGCCCGCGAGCAGGGCATGGACCAGGTCTTCATCGTCGGCAACGTGACGATGCCCTGGGTCCTGATCGCCAAGAAGGATCTTAAGGTTCCGAACAAGGGCAAATACCCGGACGTCATCCGCGACCTGAAAGGCCTCAACTGGGGCGTGTACGGTCGCGGCTCCGACGGCGAGGTGTTCATGCGCGTGATGGCAGGCGACGCCGGGCTCGATGTCGACAAGGACATGGCCTGGATCGGGGTTGGCGGGCCGCCCACCGGCCTGCCGGCGCTCAAGGCGGGGCGGATCGACGTTTACATGACGATTGCCCCGGCGCCGACGGTGGCCGAGGCACTCGGCTACGGCACAACGATCATGGACCTGCGCAAGGGCGAAGGCCCGGGCGACTTCAAGGGCATCCATTACAACGCGATCGTGACGTTGAGGAAGACGGCGCAGTCGAAGCCCAAGGCGGTAGCGGCGATCGTCGATGCGACGATCAAGGCGCATTGCTGGCTGCGCAAACCGGAGAACTTCAACGAGTTGCTTACGATCGCGAAGGCGCGCCTGCCCGTGGGGGAACTCTCTGAGAAGCAGTTCTCCGACATGATCAGGGAGAACGTCGCGACATTTACGCCGACGATGCCGGCATCGCAATTCAAGACCTGGAACGACATGCTGCTGCGCGCCAAGGTGCTGAAGCAGGCGGTCCCCGCTGACCAGACGCAGTGGAAGACGATCCCGGAGAAAGAGCCGGCGTGCTGATGCGGCGCCCCGACGCTGCGACCCGGCGCATTGCCGTCATCGGCGCCGGGGCCGCCGGCCTGTGTTGCGCGAAGTACCTCGTGCAGGACGGGTTCGAGGACGTCACGATTTTCGAGATCGGAACGCAGATCGGGGGGCTGTGGTGCTACCAGAACGACAACGGCCTGTCCTCCGCCTACCGCACGCTGCATATCAACACCGCACGCGACCTGACGAACTTCAGCGACTTCAAGTTCGACGACAGCGTGCAGATGTTCCCGGACCACCGGGACATGCACCGCTACCTGATTGACTACGCAGAAGAGTTCGACCTCAAGCGGCGCATCCGCTTCAGCTCGCGCGTGCTCGACCTGCGGCCGGCCGCAGGGACCAGCCGCGGCGCGCCGCGCTGGCAGATCAGGCTGGCCGATGGCACCGTGGAGGAGTTCGACCGCGTGGTGGTCGCTACCGGGCATCTCTCCAAGCCGCTGCACGTGCCGCAGTTCCGGGAAGGGTTCAAGGGGGAATACCTGCACTCGCACTACTACCGGGAGCCCGAGGCTTTCGTCGGCAAGCGCATCTGCGTGATCGGCGTGGGAAACAGCGCCTGCGACATTGCGAGCGATGTCTGCGTCACCTCGCCGCGCACGGTGATGGTGGCGCGCTCCGGCGTGATGATCGGGCCGAAGCTGATCTTCGGCCGCGCCATCACCGACATCACGATGAAGCTGTACCGCAAATGGAATCCGGACGCGTTGCGACGCTGGATCATCGCGTTCCTCGTGCTCCTGGTCCACGGCCGGATGACAGAGCTTGGTTTCAAGCCGCTCACCCGCCGCGCCCATCCGACGACGAGCGCGGTGGTGGTGCAGCACATCGCGTACCGGCGCATCGTCGTCAAACAGGGCATCGAGCGCATTGACGGCAGGCGCATCTTCTTCAGCGACGGGACGAGCGACGAGTTCGATACCGTGATCGCCTGCACCGGCTATGAAATCGACCTTCCGTTCGTTGCGCCGGAGGTGCTGCAGGTGAAGGACAATTCGGTCGACCTCTACAAGCGGATCTGCGCGCCGGGCTGGGACGGGTTGTATTTCGTCGGGGTGTTCAATACCACCACCGCGCTCAACCTGGTATTCGAGCGTCAATCGCGCTGGATCTGCGCGATCGAGCGCGGCGATGCGACGCTTCCGTCGCCGGAGGCGATGCGCGCGGACATCGAGGCGAAGAGACAGTGGATCGCGAAGCATTACGAGGCGTCGCTTCGCCACACCATCGAGGAGGAGCACTTGTACTACCTGGACGAACTGGACCGGTCCGAGCGGTCCGGCCGCCGGCGGATGGCGCGCGCCGCATGATCAGCCTCGGCGAGTTCCGCATCGGCCGTGCGGTCGAGCACGAAGGCCCCTTTGTGCGACCGGAGGACTTCTTTCCCGACTGGGACCCCGCGGTGCTGGAGGAGAGCCGCGACTGGATCGGTCCGGTGATGGATCCGGCGAGCGGCCAGATGATTCTCAGCTTCCACGCATTCGTGCTGCGCACCGCTCGCCACACCGTCGTCGTCGACACCTGCCTCGGCAACGACAAGGAGCGGCCGCTGCGCCCCGTCGGCCATCAGCGCAAGGGCGATTTTCTTGCTACGCTCGCCGCGGCCGGCGCGCGGCCCGAGGAAGTGGACTTCGTGATGTGCACCCACCTTCACTGGGACCATGTCGGCTGGAACACCCGGCTCGCCGACGGACGCTGGGTACCGACGTTTCCCAACGCGCGCTACGTCATGGCCCGGCGGGAGTACGAGCACATGGATGCCCTGCACGCGCGCGGCGACAAGCGCATGCACGCGAGCGCGTTCGTCGACAGCGTGCAGCCCATTGTGCGTGCCGAACGCGCGCTGCTGGTCGACGACGACTACCAGCTCGAGGACGGCGTCTGGCTCGAGGCAATGTCGGGCGTTTCGCGCCGCCGTTTCGTCGAGCAGCACGCCGATACCGGCAACCTGGTGATGCCGGCGCATTTCTGCGCGCCCTCCGCCGGACGGATCGTCGATCGCACGAAGGCGTTCGGGTTCGTTTCCGTCTGAGGCGCCCGCACGATGCGAGGCTCATCCCTCCTTGCGGCCCCACAAGATGCTGTGCCCCCCGGCGAGGGGGATGCGCCGCACTCCGCCAATACCGGCGCCGCGAAACCATTCCCGGTACTGCCGCTCGGTGTATGCACGGCCATCCTGGTAGAGGCTGATGAACACCACGTTGTAAAACACGCACTCCTCGGGAGACAGGCCCGAATCATCGAGCACGCGTCCAAGTACGTACACGGGCCCTCCCGGTTTCACGGCGGCCACGATATTGGCGAGAGCGCGTCCGGCGTCCGGCGCCGACATCACCTGCAACAGGGAACGAACCACGGCGGCATCGTAGACACCGGGCGGCGGCGCCGCCAGGACATCGGCTTCGAGCACGTGCACGCGATCGGCGAGTCCCGATTCCGCGATTCGGGCTCGCGCAATGGGCAGCACCGGGGGCAGGTCGGCGACGGTGACGTGCAGTTCGGGCAGCACACGGCACAGACCGGCCGCCAGGCCTCCCGAGCCTCCACCCGCATCGAGCACGCTGCGGCAACCGGCGAAGTCGAAGCGGCGGGCGAGCTCGACACCGACGTCGACCGCGCGCTTGAACATGCCGGCATAATATGCGGCCGCTTCTGGGGGTTTCATCGACGCGAAGTCCTTCTTCGCGCTGGGGCGATCGTCGCGGATCGATTGTGCTGCCCCGAGGGCGGCCCGGTAACGATCGAGGTAGAGTTCGCCGATTCCCTCGAGGAAATCGGGCCGCCCTTTCACCAGCATGCGATGCGCTTCCGCGCCATTCGAGTAACGCTCGCCGGATTTCTCCACCACGCCCGCGACGACGAGGGCTTGCAGCAGGACCGCGAGGCGCCCCGGCGCGACCTCGAGGCGAGCGGCGATCTGTTCCGCGCCCGCGGCTCCCTGGGCAAGGGCCGAGAACAGATCCAGCTGGATCGCCGCGAGCAGCGCGAACGCCGGGTAGGCGGACATGTACAGTGCGTCGATGGATTCGTATTTCACGGTACCCTCCTGAGTGCGCCGAGTTTGTCGGCCCCTGCTTCGATTGACAAGCCATTCTGCGAGACGCCATGTTCACTCCATTGAGCGGCATACGAATCCTCGACCTGGGCCATCTGCTCGCGGGACCGTACTGCAGCTATCTCCTCGCGCTGATGGGCGCGGAAGTGGTGAAGGTCGAGCCTCCAGGTCACGGCGACTGGACGCGCGGGATGGGGAGCGACCCCGCGCTCAACGCGCAAGGCATGGGCCTGGCCTACCTGGCGCAGAATGCCGGCAAGCGCTCGGTGACGGTGAACCTCAAGGACCCTCGCGGCGTGGACATCGTGCGGCGGCTGGCGGCGGGCGCGCAGGTGTTCCTCGAGAACATGCGCCCCGGGGTGATCGAGCGGCTCGGCCTCGGCTGGCAGGCGGTGCAACAGGCGAATCCGGCAATCGTGTATTGCTCGCTCTCCGGATTCGGGCAGGAGGGGCCGCTCAGCCATCGTCCGGCGTACGACCACGTGATCCAGGCGATGTCCGGGTTGATGAGCATCAACGGGCTGCCCGACGGCGAGCCGCTCAAGCTCGGCGCGCCGTTCATCGATTACGCGAGCGGCGTCAACGCCGCGCTCGCGGTGGTTTCGGCGCTGCACGAGGTACGGCGCACCGGGCGGGGATGCCGTATCGACGTCTCGATGCTCGATACCATGCTGAATCTGTTCACGTCGCATGTCGTGCAATACGTCAACGCGGGTACGCAACCGGTGCGGATCGGCAACGATGCACCGAGCGGGATCACGACTGCCGGTGCTTTCTCTGCGTCCGACGGCCCGATCCTCATCGCAGCGAACGCGGAGTCGCACTTCGAACCGCTTGCGCGGGCCATCGGTCGCGCGGACCTGATCCGCGATCCCCGCTTTTCGACGCCTGCCGGGCGCCAGGGCAACCGCGCTGAGTTGCGCGCGGAGATGGGTGATGCGATCGCCAAACGCACTGCGTCGGAGTGGGAGGAGATCCTCGAGGCGGCGGGGGTGCCGGCCGCGCGGCCCCGCAGCATCCCGGAGATCATCGACGACCCGCACGTCCAGGCGCGCGGTGTCGTACAGTGGCTCGCGGGCGGCGGGCAGAACCAGCGCCTCGGCGTCACCGGCGCAGGTTTCAACGTGGATGGCGCTGCGATCGGTCCGCAGCGACGGCCGCCGGCGCTCGGCGCGGACACCGAGGCCGTGCTGCACGAACTCGGCATTTCCGATGCGGCGTTCGCGGCGCTGCGGCGCGATGGCGTTGTATGAGCGCTGAACCCCTTCCGGAACTGAGCTTCGAGCGCATCGTACCGGGGGAGGTTTACGCGGAGCGCGAATTCGACGTGAGCCGCGCCGAGGCGGCGGCGTACGCGAGCGCGCTGGCGGAAGGTACCGGGATCGCGCCGGACCCTGCGGGCATCCCTTTCCTGATGGCGGCGAGCTGGACTGTACCGAGAGTGTCGTTCTCGGACTGGCGCGTACCGCCGGGCGCTATCCACGCGCGCCAGACGTGGTCTGGACTGGAGGCGGTGCGGCCTGGCACCCGAGTACGCGTGCGGACCACGGCGAAAGAGACTTACCGCGCAAAAGGCCGACCCTATGTGGTGTTCGAGTCGGTGGTCGAGGACCTCGAAGGCGTGCCGCTCGCGCGCGGCGAGATGACGATTTTGTGGCCGGCATGACCGCCGTCGAAGGATCCGTGCCCGAGATGCTCGGGCCGTTCTCGTGGACGATCACGCAGGCGCAGATCGATGCCTACGCCGCGGCCGCCGGCGCGAACGATCCCATCCACGTAGATCCCGCGGCTGCGACGCCGCTCGGCGGAACCATCGCACAGGGCATGCTGGTGCTTGCGGTGATGGCGGAATTCATCGGCAACGCGTTGCACGACGCCACCGCATGGCGGTGTAGCGGGGCGCTCGACGTGCGTTTTCGCGCGCCCGCCCGGCCCGGCGACCGCCTTGTCGTGCGCGCAAAGCGCATCGCGGCGCGCGTGGACGAATTCGGGGCCTACGAACTGTGGTGCGAAAACGCAGATGGCGTGCGCATCGTGGCCGGCAGTGCGCGGATTCCGCTCGCCGCGTTCTCGCGTTAGCCGCGACGCAGCAGGCCGGGAATTTCTTCCAGCGAAGCAGCGACGCGAGCGCCTGCGGCGGAGAGAATCCTGCGTTTGGCGCTTGCGCTGTCGTTGTCGCCGCGGATCATGGCGGAAAAGTGGCCGAAGCTTACGCCGGCGGGATAGTTCTCCTGAAACTGCCCGGCGATCAGCGCTACCACGGGCTTCGCGATTTCGCCCGCGCGCAGCGCCTCGGCTACTTCGATTTCGTGGCTGCCTCCCGGCTCGCCGAAGATCACGCAGGCGTCGGTCTCCGGGTCGGCCTCGAACAGTCTCAGCACTTCGGCCATGCGCATGCCGACGATCGGATCGCCTCCCATCGAGATGCAGGTGGAAGCGCCCAGGCCGGCGCGCGAGAGCGTCCAGCAAATCTCCGCCGACATTCCGCCCGAGCGCGAGCACACGCCGATGCGCCCGGGCGCGTAGACCTGCGCGGCGCGGTCGCCGCCGATGCCACCGAGCTTGCAGCGGCCCGGAGAAATCATGCCGTTGGTATTGAATCCCGCCATGCGCACGCCCGCGGCACGTGCCACCGCCACGGCGCTGGCGGCATCGTGACGCGGGACGTTTTCCGCGAAACACGCAAGCACGCCGATACCCGCCTCGACGGCTTCGTGTACTGCGTCTTTCACGCCGCGGGCCGGCACGTAGACGGCGGAGGCGTTGGCGCCCGTCGCCGCCACGGCAGCGGCGACCGTATTGAAAACGGACACGCCTTCGACCGACTCGCCACCGCGCCCCGGAGTGACCCCTGCGACGATGACCGTGCCGTAATCGAGGCAATAGCGGATGTCGAAGCGTGCCTGCGCGCCGGTCGCACCCTGCACCAGGACACGCGTCTCCGAGCCGATAAGGATGCTCATCAGCCGGCGCCCTCGCGCACAGTGTTCACCGCGGCCACGATCTCGCGCACTGCTTCGGCCAGACTCGCGCCATGAGGCAAGTACCGGATGCCGGGCATGCCCGATGCGAGCCTGCGCGCCTCGTCCTCGCGCGGACCGAACAGGCGCACTACGATCGGAAATCGCAACGGATCGATGCCATTGCGCCGGATCGAAATGAGAAGCGCCTCGATCATGAGGTCGCAGGGCGCAAGTTGCAGGAAGTTGAATCCGACGAGCAGGCCTCTGGCATTCGGATTGGCGAACATCGCGTCGAACAGCGCCGCCGGTTTGTCGGTCGTCGAGGTCGGGCTGAGGTCGGAGTGATTTGCGGGGCGCCCGCCCGCAGCCAGTAGCAGGTCGTGCTGCAGCAGTCCGGCGCCTCCGCCGGAGACGAACAGCGCGATGTCGCCGTCGAGTTCCGTGTAGCGGATTGCGCCGCCGGCGAATTTCCGGTCGGCCGCGACGACGGAGCGCTCGCGCGCGTTGAGCGCGCGGCCACCCGGACCGGCATCGTCCAATCCGAGGTCCTGCCATTCGGCGTGGCGGAACAGGGCGTTGCGGTCGATCTCCATCATCGTTCCGACCACCGAGAGCGCGTCGTCGCGCGTGAGCGCAAGCGGATTGACTTCGAGCATCAGTGCATCGGCCGCGCGAAACGCGTCGTACAGCTTCGCCGTCAGGGTCGCAACCGCCGGAATGAGGCAGCTTTCGATTCCCGCGCGGTCCCAGAGGACGGCCGCCTGCCAGTTCGTGAGGCCGCGCAGCGGATCGATGTCGGCCCTGATGATCGCCGACGGATCGCGCTCGGCAATCGCTTCGATGTCGATCCCGCCGTGGCGCGAGACGACGATCTGCGGGACGAGCCTGCCGAAACCGAAACTGAGATAGAACTCGGAGGCGATATCCACCGCCGATTCGACGTAGACCTGCGTCACGCGTTGCCCGGCGACTTCGATGCCGATGATCTCCACCGCCGCCGCACGCGCGGCGTTCTCGTCGCCTGCGATTCGCACCGCCCCGGCCTTGCCGCGCCGCCCGGCGGCGACCAGCGCCTTGACCGCAACGCGCCCGCCCAGCGAGCGTGCGATTGCCGCAGCATCTTCCGCGGTGCCGGCGGCGCGGCCCTCCGGCACCGGCAGGCCGCGTGCGCGCAGCCAATCCTTGGCGAGATGTTCGAGCAGTTTCATGGTGTTTGACTCTCCATGTTACGGGCTTTCCGATTGTTGACAAGAAGAATGTCTCCCGAAAGCGGGCGCTCGGGCGTACGCCGGTTGACAAGCCGCTGCGGCACTCCCTACACTCGCCGCGGGCTCTTCGAGAAGGGAAAATTCATGCAACCGGTCAAGGCGCTCGCAGCGGCGCTCACTATCACCTTTGCCCTTGTGGCATCGCAGGCTCAGGCGCAGACCACCGCGCGCCTGTCGTATCACTGGGGGCCGACCCACGAGAGCGCGATTCCCTCGAAGAAACTCGCCGACGAGGTCACGAAGCGCTCGGGCGGCAAGCTCAAGATCGATGTGTTTCCGTCAGGCCAGCTCTATACCATCCGCCAGATCATCAGCGCGCTGTCGGCGGGATCGGTCGAGATGGGCGGCGTGGTTTCGCACAACCAGCTGGCGTCGGTGGAAAAGGACTGGAACGTGTTCCAGCTGCCGAACTTCTGGGAATCGATCGAGCATCAGCGCAGATTCCTCGCCGAGTCGCCCGAGGGCAAGGCGATGCGCGAGCGCGTGCTGCGGAAGACCGGTCTGGTTCACATTGCCTACGTGCCGGTGGGGCCCTACGTGACCTTCAGCACCAAGGATATCTCCTCGCTCGGCGCGATGCGCGGCCTCAAGGCGCGTGCGCTCGCGGCGAGCGAGCGCCCGGGACTCACCGCGCGCGGCATGAGCGTGGTATCGCTGTCCACCGAGGAAATCTATTCGGCGCTGCAGGGCGGCATGATCGACACGGTCGCGACGGTGCCGACAGCGATCAAGTCCTACTCGTGGTGGGAATACCTCAAGTTCGCCCAGATGCCCTATGCGGTCTACGCCGACGCCGAGCTGATGGCGAACGGAAAATGGTTTGCCGGCTTGCCCAAGGACATGCAGGAACTGTTGCTTTCGGTCGGACGGGAAATCAGCAAGGAGGCGACCGAGCAGACCTACAAGGGCAATGCCGACACGCTCAAGGAACTCGAGAAACGCGGCGGCAAGGTGTTCGTGCTTCAGGGCAAGGCGCTGGAGGAACTCAAGGCGCTGGATCGCGACAAGACCGAGCCGGAACTGGCCAAGATGATGTCGCCGGAGATCTACGCCGCGGCGAAACGCTTCGTCGGCCGCAAGTGATCGGCACCGCAAGGCGGGCCCATTGAGGTTCCTCGACGGGTACAAGAGGTTTAACGATGCGCTCGAGTGGCTCATCGTCGGGTTCACCGGGCTCATCATTCTGGTGATCGTCGCGCTGCCGTTCGTCGCCACGGTCGTGCGTTACGGCACCGGCGAGGGCTATACCTGGATCGCGGAAACGCCGCCGCAACTGGTACCCTGGGTGGTGTTCCCGCTGCTCGGGGTCCTCCTGCGGTATGACGGTCACATCGCGGTGGACGTGGTTCCGCACTACCTGAAGGGCAGGTCGCGGACCGTTCTGCGGCTACTGGTGCTCGCGGTGTGCCTGGTTTCCGCTCTGGCGTTCGGGCTGTTCGGGGCCAAGACGGTGCTGTTCTTCAGGCAACTCGGACAGATGTCCACCACCGAGTTCGAGTTCCCGCTCTGGACGCTGTACGTATCCTATCCGGTCGGTTTTTCGCTCGCGGCCAACTTCTGCCTCGAGGCGCTGTTGCAGGAAGCGGCGGGCCGGCGGGATCCGGCCCGGGAAATCGGGCCGGCGGGGGCATAGCCCGATGATCCTGGGCTTCGTGCTGCTCGCGGCAGTGCTGATGGCGTTGTCGGTGCCGCTGTTCTTCGTGTTCGGCATCAGTTCCGCGGGCATCGCAGTGTGGGGGCTGAACCTGCCCGCGCACACGCTGATGCAGGTGTCCTTCGACGCGGTCACGAAGCAGGTGCTGGTGGCGATCCCGATCTTCGTGTTTGCCGGCAACATCATGTACTACGGCGGATCGGCGCGCCGGCTGGTCGATCTCGGCGTGTCCTCTGTGGGGCACCTGCCCGGCGGACTCGGCATCGCGATGATCCTGTCGATCGCGGTGTTCAGCGCGATTTCCGGCTCGATCCTCGCGTCCATCGTGGCGATCGGCGGCGTGCTGATGAAGCCCATGATCGACAAGGGCTACCCGAAGCCCTTCGTCATCGTGCTTGCCGCGACTGCGGCTGTCATGGATGCGCTGATTCCGCCGTCCAACACGGCGATCATCTACAGTTCCATCACGCACGTCCCGGTGTCGAAAGCCTTTGCCGCGGGCGTGTTCCCGGGCCTGGTGCTCGGCGCGCTGCTGCTGGTCTACGTGATGTGGACCTGCCGCGCGATGGAGCGGCCGCCGCCCGAGCCCTGGAAGCACCGTCTTCTCGCGTTCGCGTACGCGATACCCGCGTTGCTGCTTCCGGTGCTGATTCTCGGAGGTCTTTACGGCGGGCTGCTCACCCCGTCCGAGTCGGCCTCACTGGCGAGTGTCTACTCGGTCGCGCTCGGGGTGTTCGTTTACCGGGAACTCAGCTGGAAGGGTTTCTGGCAGGCGACGCGCGCGACTGCCGAGACCACCGCAGTGATCTTCGCGATCATCGCAATGGCGGTGTACTTCTCCATCATCATGACCTATACGAAGACGCCGCAGGCGATTGTGGAATTCGTCATCAGCTTCAACGTCGGCCCGATGACCTTCATGATCCTCGCTGGAATAGCGATCATCATTCTCGGCACCTTCGTCGAGGCGGTGCCGATATTTTATCTCACGATGCCGATCTTCTATCCCATCTGCCAGGCGCTCAAGATCGACCTGCTGCACTTCTATGTTTTCGTCACCGGCCTGATCGGTATCGGTCTGATTACCCCGCCCGTATGCGTCGGTCTATATACGGCGGCGGCGATCGTGAATACGCCGCCGCAGCAGGCCTTCCGCGCCGTACCCGGATTCTTCATGGTCGGCGTCGTCTACGCGCTCATCGTGATGTATTTCCCGGCGCTCGCGACCTGGCTGCCGGGCTTCTGGTAAATCCGGAGGAAGGGGTGCGGGGGAACCTGGGTTCCCCTGCTCTCTCGCACGGGGTGCGGGGGAACCTGGGTTCCCCTGCTCCCTAGCGGCCACCGGCCACGTCGAGGATCGCACCACTGACATAGGACGCTGCGGGCGAGGCGAGCCACAGGATCGCTTCGGCCACTTCCTGCGCAGTGCCGGGGCGCCTCATCGGGATCAGCTTCTCCGAGCGCGCAAGTCGATCGGGAATGCCGCTCGCCAGGTGGATGTCGGTGTCGATCAGGCCGGGTCGCACGGCATTGACCCGGATCCCTTCCTGCGCCACCTCCTGCGCCAGTCCGATGGTAAACGTATCGATTGCACCCTTGGACGCCGCATAGTCGATCCAGAGGTTGGGCGCGCCGATGCGCGAGGACGCCGACGACACGTTGACGATCGCACCGCCCGGGCCGCCGTGTTTCGTGGACATGCGGCGGATCGCCTCGCGGGCACATACGATTGGACCGGTCACGTTCGTAGCGAGCAGCGCGTTCACCGCTTCTGCCCCCATCGTTTCGACGCGGCGCCTGCCCGGGCCGACCGCGGCAGCGTTGTTCACCAACACCGACACGCGGCCCAGTTCGCGGTCCGTAACCTCGAACAGGCGTTCGATGTCGGATTCGATACCGACATCCGCCTGCACGCAATGAGCTCGCCGTCCCGCTTCGCGCACCTCGGCAGCGATTCGTTCCGCCGCGGCGGCGTCACGCACGAAATTGATGCACACGTCGTAGCCCGTTTTCGCGGCGAGCCGCGCCGTGGCGGCACCGATTCCGCGGCTCCCGCCGGTGATGATCATCACGCCGGCCATCGCTTCGCCTCCCGGTTGCTCTTGGTCAATCTGCCCGTGAGTGGACTATGTTACAAGAACCCCTATTGCACCGGGATGGAGAGCGGCTCATGCAATGCCCAAAATGCGATGCGGAAATGGCGAAAGTCGTTTTCAGTTCCATCGAAGTCGATCGATGCACGGGCTGTGGTGGGTTATGGTTCGATTTGATGGAGGCCGAACAACTCAGGTCCGTCCGCGGGTCGGAGACGATCGACACCGGTGACGCGAAGGAGGGACGGTTCTGGGACGCGGAACGACGCATCAACTGCCCGGTCTGCGCGAACACGCCGATGATTCGGATGGTGGACAACCGGCAACCGCATATCCATTACGAAAGTTGTCCGGGCTGTTTCGGGATATTCTTCGATGCGGGCGAGTTCCGCGACTACAAGAAAGAAACGCTGCTCGAATCGCTCAGGGAGTTTGTCGCCGGAAAACGGCCGTAGCGCGCCGGCTGCTCCACGCGCGATCCTTGCTCATCTCAATTGCCGTTGAACCTCGGCGTGCGTTTTTCCATGAACGCGCTGCGGCCTTCCTTGTGATCGGCACTGGTGAAACATGCCGCGACCATCTTCGCTGCGCTCGCCAGGTCGCGATCCGCCGGATCCTTGAGCCACTGCTGGATCGAAAACTTCGCGGCCGCGAGCGTAAGAGGCGCGTTCTCGGAGACCATCCTGCAGTAAGCCGTTGCTTCCCGCTCGAATTCGGCCACCGGGAATACCTGGCTCAGGAACCCCATCTGCAACGCCTGTGCTGCGTTGAACTTGCGCGCGGAGAAGAAGATGTCGCCGGTATTGGCTGGGCCGATGACGTTCATGAAACGGCGGATGCCGGTGGCACCGTAGCCAAGCCCGAGGCGCGCCGCCGGCATGCGGAAGACTGCATCGTCTGCCGCAATGCGCACGTCACAGGCCGCCGCGAGCCCCAACCCGCCGCCGATGCAGATGCCGCGGATTCTTGCAATCACCGACTTGGAGCACTGCATCGGCGCGAGGTAGGCGCGCTCGACCGCCTGGTTGTATTCCGCCTGTGCGTCGGCGGTACCGCGCAGCTTCTCGAACTGTGATATATCGGCGCCGGAAATGAACGATTTGTCGCCGTCGCCGGTGATGACGATGACACGCACTTCGGCATCCCCGTCGAGCGCGGCGAGCGCGGCGGGCAGCGCGCTCCACATGTCGTAGGTCACCGCGTTCAACTTCTGCGGATTGGAGAAAAGGATCGTACCAACCGCGCCTTCGCGGCGGGTGATGAGTTCGGCCATGGAGATTCCTCGGAAGGGGTGCGGGGGAACCTGGGTTCTCCTGCGCTCTAGATGATTTTTTCGCTTCTCAAGCGCTCGATCGCGGTGCTGTCGTAGCCCAGTTCGCCGAGCACTTCCTCGGAGTGTTCGCCCCGCTCGGGCGTTGCTGCGGCGAGGCTCGCCGGGGTGCGCGAGAGCGTGACCGGCTGATTGATCAGTTTCAGCTTGCCGAGTTTCGGATGGCTCACCTCGGCGGCAGCCTTCAGGTGCCGCACCTGCGGATCGGCAAACACCTTGTCCATCGCATTGATCGCACCGCAGGGCACGCCGGCCTTGTTGAGGATCTCCACCCACTCTGCCGTGGGTTTCGCCGCCAGGGCCTTGTTCATTTCCGCGTTCAGGGCGGCGCGGTACTTCGAGCGTCCGTTCGCGTCGCGGTAGTCCGGGTGGTCGAACAGGTCGTTGCGTTCGATCGCTTCGCACAGCCGCTTCCAGATCACCTTTCCCGCCGCGGCGACGTTCATGTAGCCGTCTGCGGTCGTGTAGGCCGAGGTCGGCATGCTGGTCGGGTGGTCGTTGCCCACCTGTTCCGGCACTTCGCCCGCGACGGTGTAGCGCGCCGCCTGGAAATCGAGCAGCGTGATGCCCGCCTGCAGCAGGTTCGACTGCACCCACTGGCCTTCGCCCGAATGCTCGCGCTCGAGCAATGCCGTCATGATGCCTAGCGCGGCGAGCAGGCCGGCGGAGACGTCCGCGACCGCGGCGCCGACACGCATCGGGCCCTTTCCGGGGACGCCTGTCACTGACATGATGCCCGACAGTCCTTGCGCGATCTGATCGAACCCCGGGAGCTCGCGGTAGGGGCCGTCCTGCCCGAAGCCGGAGATGCTCGCGAGGATGACGCGCGGGTTGACCTTTCTGAGCGACTCGTAATCGATGCCGAGGCGGAATTTCACGTCCGGACGGTAATTCTCGACTACCACGTCAGCCGTCTTCACCAGGCGCATGAACACCTCCTTGCCCTTTTCGGCCTTGAGGTTGAGCGTCATCGAACGCTTGTTGCGGTGCAGATTCTGGAAATCGGGGCCGTCGCGCGCGCCGCCCATGTCCTCGAGTTCGGTGTTCTCGATCTTGATCACGTCGGCGCCGAAATCGGCGAATTGGCGTACACAGGTCGGACCGGCGCGCACGCGCGTCAGGTCGAGGATGCGCAGGCGCGCGAGGGCAGGGGAAGCAGTTATGCGTGGCATTCTGGAATCATGTCCAACCCGGTATCCTGTGTCAACGCGGTTCCACGCTGCGATAGGCTCGAATCCATGCTGCGGCTGTTTGCCCTGCTCAATGCACGGTTCTCACACCGGCGAGGCCGCGTCTTGCTCTCGCTCGCGGGAATCGCTCTCGGCGTCGCGCTCGGCTTCACGGTGCACCTGATCAATCACGCCGCGCTCGAAGAATTCGGAGCGGCGGTGCGCGCCCTCGCGGGCGAAGCGGACCTGGAGGTGCGCGGCGGGCGCAGCGGCTTCGACGAGGGGCTCTACGCGACGTTGGCGAGACTTCCGGGCGTGGCCGTCGCCAGCCCGGTGCTCGAGATCGATGCCGGGCTCGCGGGCAGCGAAAGCACGCTCAAGCTGATCGCGCTCGACCCATTGCGGGCGGCTCAGGTCCAGCCGGCGCTGTTCGGCGAAGATCCCCGACGCATCTTCGCGCTGCTGCGCCCCGATGCGGTGATGCTCTCCGCCGGTGCGGCGCGAGCACTCGGCCTCGATAAAGGGTCGAAACTGAGACTGGTGGCCGGTATGAAAGCGGTCGAATTCGACGTCGCGGGCGTGTTGCCCGAAGGTAGCCTGCGCGGCAGAGCGGTGCTCGCCGATCTCGCCACCGCGCAATGGCGTCTGAACCGCCTTGGAAACCTCAACCGCATCGATTTGCGCCTGCAATCCGGCGCGGATAGGGAGGCGATGCCCGGACGCGTCGCCGCGCTGCTTCCCGCCGGAGTGCACGTGGCGAGCGTCGAAACGATCGAGGAACAGGGCGCAAAACTGTCTCGTTCCTATCGGGTGAACCTCAATGTGCTCGCCCTGGTTGCACTGTTCACGGGTGGATTTCTCGTGTTCTCGGCGCAGGCGCTGGAGGTGGCGCGCCGCCGCGGCGAACACGGTCTCCTGCGCGTGCTCGGTTTGCGGCGCGGGCAGCTTGCCGGGCTGGTCCTGACGGAGGCCGCAGCCCTCGGCGTGATCGGGAGCGCGCTTGGGCTGTGCCTCGGGTATCTGCTCGCACGCGTGGCGGTGCATGCCGCGGGTGCAGATCTGGGGGCGGGAATGTTCCGCGGGCTCGCGCCGGAAATCGTGGTCCCGTCTCGGGCGGCGATTGCTTTTTTCGCCACCGGCATCGCGGTGTCGCTTGCCGGCGCGCTGTTGCCGGCGCTCGATGCGGCACGGGCAGAGCCGGCGCGCGCGCTCAAGGCGGGTGACGAACAGCGCATGTTCGAAAGGCTGATGCCGATCTGGCCGGGCTGCGGACTGCTTGTCCTCGGCGCGGCGATGACGCGGCCGGGACCGGTGGATGGCATCCCGGTGTTCGGCTACATCTCAATTGCCGCCATCCTGGTCGGCAGCATTCTCCTGTTGCCGCGCGTTTCGACGTGGGCTTTCGCGCGCCTTGGCGTGTCGCAGGCGATGCCCGCCTTTGTTCCGATCACGCTTGCGTTGAGCCAGTTGCGCGGATCGCCGGGGCAGGCGGTGGTGAGCCTTGCGGCGATCGTTGCGAGTTTTTCTCTCATGGTCGCGATGGCAATCATGGTCGCGTCGTTTCGCGAGTCCGTAGACGACTGGCTTCGCGTCGTGCTTCCCGCCGATTTCTATCTGCGCACCAGCCATCAGGGCGACACGGCGTTTCTCGATTCCGATTTTGAAGCGCGCGTGAAGGCGCTGACCTTGCTGAGCCGCGCGGAATTTGCACGCGCGGGACGAGTGACGCTCGACCCGGCGCGACCGGCGATCGCGCTGCTCGCGCGCGATACCGAGGTCGGCGCGGAAAAATGGGTTCCGCTCGTGGGGCCACGGCATCCACGCCGCCCCGGCGATCCTCCGGATGCCTGGGTCAGCGAGGCGGTCGCAGAGATCTACGGTGTCGTCCCGGGAAGCCGCATCGAGCTCCCGCTGGAAGGGAAAAACTTTTCCTTCCTGGTGGCGGGCATCTGGCGCGATTACGCACGCCAGCACGGCGCGATCGTGATCGACCGCAAGGTCTACGTCGCGCTGACCGGTGACCGGCGGTCGAACGACGCCGCGCTGTGGCTCGCGCCCGGAGCGGCTCCCGCCGATGTCGCAAGCGCATTGCGCGCACTGCCTGGCGGCGCGAACCTCGAGATGGCCGAACCCGGGGAAATCCGCCGAATTTCGCTCGCCGTGTTCGACCGCAGTTTCGCCGTGACCTACCTGCTCGAGGCGGTGGCGGTCGTGGTGGGTCTGTTCGGACTTTCGTCCAGCCTCGGCGCCATCGTGCTCGCGCGACGGAGGGAATTCGGCATGCTGCGCCACATCGGCATGACGCGCGCGCGCATCGGCGCGATGCTGGCCGCAGAGGGAGGGCTGCTTGCAGCGTTCGGCGCGGTGGCCGGGCTCGCGGTGGGGTGGGTGATCAGCCTGATTCTCATCCACGTGGTCAACCGACAGTCGTTCAACTGGGGGATGGAGCTGCATCCGCCTTATGCGTTGCTCGCCTCACTTACTGCCGTGCTGGTAGTGCTGGCGGTGATCACTGCGGTTCTTTCCGGGCGTGAAGCGATGGGCATGGGTCCGGTGCGCGCGGTAAGGGAAGATTGGTAATGCTAAAATGGCCATATAGATGGCCGTATTGGAGATTTCTCATGGAAAAGCGGATTTCGATCGCCCAAGCCAAGGACCACTTCTCTGAGCTTGTGCAGACCGCGGAGCGAGGCGGAGTGGTTACCGTCACGCGCCGAGGCCAGGCGGTTGCACGGCTGGTATCCGAGGAGGAGTACCAGCGCCTCACCCGGCGCAAGGGCGGGATCGACTGGGGAGACAAGCTCGTCGATCTGAGCGGCTTTCGCTTCGATCGCGAGGATGCGAATACCCGGCGTTGAATGGATATGACGGCGTACTTCCTCGACACGAACGTCCTCGTTTACGCATTCGCGGAAGACGATCCTCGCAGACGCGGGATCGCGCGATCGCTTGCGGAATCCGGTGACGCGTTGATAAGTACACAAGTATTGTCCGAGCTTGCGAACGTCCTGACGCGCCGGATGGGATTTTCGCCGTCGGAAACACGCAAACGCGTTGCAGGCATTGCGGCAAGCTGCGAAGTCATGATGGTGACGCCCTCGGTCGTGGGCGACGCCTTGCGTATCATGGAGCGGTATCAATATTCGTTCCACGACAGCCAGATCCTGGCCGCTGCGCTCGGTGCCGGTGCGAAGGTTCTGTATTCGGAGGACCTGCAGCGCGAACAGGTCATCGACGGTACGTTGACGATCCGTTCTCCGTTTCGGATGACGGTGCAGCAGAGAGGTGCTCGCTACGCAGTCAAGAGGCGTGGTCGCAGGCAAGGCGCGGCACGATAGGTTCCGCGGCGTGCGCATCCTGCGCCGCGCGCCGATCGCGACTCGTTTGCGCGAACTTTGGCAGGTGTCGTGTCGGAAGGATGGAATCTCGCGCGGCCTCGGGCTCACTGCGGTTGTCGAAGGGCGGCAGCCGCGCCTCTTCCGGTCATTCAGACGCGAATGTCCGCAATCGGCGGCGGGGATGCGTTACCTTGCGGGTCTCAGCGGAGGAATATCGTATGGCCCTGTCGCCACTGGAAGCAGGACTGCTTTCAGGAATCCGTGTGCTCGAGGCGGCCTCGATGATCATGGTGCCGTCGGTGGGCGCGGCGCTCGCCGACTACGGCGCCCAGGTGATCAAGCTCGAGCCGATCGAGGGCGACCTGAACCGGCGCGGTCACCATATTCCGGGCATGCCGGTGCACGACTACGAGTACTGCTTCCTGCCGGACAACCGCGGCAAGCGCAGCCTGTCGATCGACCTGAAGGCACCCGAGGCAAGCGGTATCCTGCGCCGCCTTGTCGAGGACGCCGATATTTTCCTCACCAACCACCGCCCGAAGTCGCTCGAGGGCCTCGGTCTGGGTTGGCAAGAGTTGCGGGCGATCAATCCGCGCCTGGTCTACGCGCACGGCACCGGTTTCGGCGATGCGGGCGATGAGATCGACAAGCCGGGCTTCGACTCGGTCTGCTACTGGTCGCGCTCGGGTATGGAGGCAAGCCTGTTTCCGACCGACGGCTGGCTGGGTTCGCTGGGCTACGGCGCGGGGGACCATCCGACCGGCATGGCGCTGCTGTCCGCAGTGCTGCTCGCGCTGTTCGCGCGCGAGCGCAGTGGCCGGGGCACGCGCGTCTCGGTTTCGCTGCTCGCGAGCGGCGCCTGGTCGAACTCGGTGATGATCCAGGCGAAGCTGCTTGGCGCGCAGTTCCTCGAGCGCCGGCCGCGCGAGAACGCGCGCAGCTTTACCGGCGTCTACTACCGCGCAGGCGACCGGCGTCTGTTCAAGATGGCCGTCGTGGATACGCGGCGCGACTGGCCGAAGGTCTGCCGCGCCATCGGTCAGCCCGGGCTCGCCAGCGACCCGCGCTACGCGACGCTCGAAGAGCGCCTTAAGGAGGGGCGCATGCGCGAACTCATCGAGCTTTGTGATCGGATTTTCGCCAGCCAACCGATGCAATACTGGCAGCGCAAGCTCGAGGAGGCCGACGTGCCTTACTCGGTGGTCGCAACTGTCGACGACGTGATCGCGGACAAGCAGATGGCGGCCAACGGAGTGTTCGTAGAGATCGACGATCCCGTGCTCGGCCGCGTGCCCACCGTAGACACGCCGCTGCAGATCGACGGGCATCCCAAGGTAACGCGAACTCCAGCGCCGCGGCTGGGGGAGCACACGCGCGAGATCCTCACCGAAATAGGCCTGCGCGCGCAGGAGATCAATTCGCTCGCGGAGCGCCGCATCGTCGCCGAACGATCTGCGCCCTCCGCGCCAATTCCGGGGCCGCAATGAACCGGGCGCGGACAATGACCGGAGGTCAAGCCTTCTTGCGTAACGTCCCCAAGTAGTCGCGCTTGCCCACTGGGACACCCTTGGACCGCAAGATGTCGTAAGCGGTCGTGGTATGGAAATAAAAATTTGGCAGGGAAAAGGACAGCAAGAACCCTTCCGCCGTGAACGGCAATTTGGTATTGCGGATCTCGAATGTTACGTCGGTGCCTTCGAGCGCGTTGATGGTTTCCGGCGTTATCTTTTCCAGGCTCTCACGTGCGCCGGCCATCAGCGCCTGCAGGCCAGCGTAGTCATGGTTCGGAAGATTGCTTGGTGGCCGAAAAATGCCGTTCTTGACTCCCTCAATCGCACCAACAGAGTGGTGCGCGACCGATTGGATCTGGAAACGGAAAGGCAGCATGTCGGGGTAGAGTCGCGTCTCCACGATCTGCTCCGGGTCAATATTGTTCTCCCGGAAATGCACGAGGCCCCGGTCCAGATAGCCACTGACCGCACCAAGCGATTGCACGTAATTTGCGACACTGATGTCATAGAGGGAAATTGTCATGGCCGCCTTGATCTCCTGTTTCTTCCAATTCGCACATTATGCTCGTCGAGCAAACTGGTTGCAGTGCCATTTGCTTACGTCGAGTTCATCCACCATGCTCGCCTGATCGACCAGAGGATCCACCCTCCAATTTCGTCGCTCGGTCAGTCAGTCACTGTTTGCGGCCGGTTATGTATCAACAGATGATATAATACGCGATGCGTGAAGATCCTGGAATCGAATCGCTTATCGACCTCCACGAGGAGGTAAAGCAGAAATGAGAGCCACCGTGATTGGCATCATGCCGCAGCACAAGATTCGGGAGCGAATCTTGTCGATCGCTCGCGGAGAGTACAAGCCTAGGCCAAATGAACCGAAAATCTGGTTTACGTCGATGCGTTCGCTTGCCGAAGTCCTGAGCGACGAAAATCGTGCCTTGCTGAAGATCATCAAGGATACCAATCCTCAGTCTATCTCTTCATTGGCTGCGGCTACCGGCCGCAAGCCGGGCAACCTGTCTCGGACGCTTAATACCATGTCGAATTATGGCATCGTCGAGATGAAACGGGAGCGGAATCAGGTGCGCCCGATAGCGAAGGCCACCGAGTTTCGAATCGTCGCGTAGTGTGCGACGGTGGCGTCTCCACCCGGCCGTGATGGCTGACAATCAAAAGGCTTGACGGGTTCGGCCTTGGGACAGGGTAAGTTCCTCGCTTCAGCGCCCAGCTTCATAGCGTCTGGCGCGCTTGCGTTCTGGTTGTCCTTCCCCGCAGGCGCGCAGGTTCGCTATCCGGAGGTTACTCCCGGACACGCCATCACTTTCCCCCGCGACCACGGCGCGCATCCCGAATTTCGCAATGAGTGGTGGTACGCGACTGGATGGTTGAACACCGCTGCCGGCGACGTGCTCGGATTCCAGGTCACATTTTTTCGCACGCGGCCTGACATCGTCACGGACAATCCGAGCGCATTCACGCCGCGCCAGATCATTCTCGCGCACGCGGCGATCACCGAGAGCCGCCGAGGGCGTCTGTCGCACGACCAGCGCGCGGCGCGGCCGGCGCTGGGGTTGGCCGGCGCCGCCGAGGCCACGACTGAAGTCTGGGTGGACGAGTGGAGGCTCTCGCTCGAGGGGAACACTTACGCAGCGCGCATTCCAGCGCGCGAGTTTACGCTCGAGCTGAACCTCACCGCCGCGAATCCGCCGTTGCTGCAGGGCGAAGCCGGGCTAAGCCGAAAGGGCAGACGTCCGGGCGAGGCGAGCTACTACTACAGTCGCCCCAATCTTTCCGTTCAGGGGAAAATGAACGGACAGGCGGTGACGGGCACCGCGTGGCTCGATCACGAATGGTCGAGCAGTTATCTCGCTCCGGAAGCCGCAGGATGGGACTGGATCGGCATCAACCTCGCAGGCGGCGGCGCGCTTATGGTCTTCCGCGTGCGCGGCAAGGACGGCAGCGCTCACTACGCGGGCGGTACGCTGGCGGATCCCGACGGATCGCGCAAGACCTTCGGGCCGGAGGAAATCACGATCGAGCCGCTGCGCCGCTGGCGCTCGCCACGCACAGGCACCGAATATCCCGTCGCGTTGCGCGTGCGGGGCGGCGGAATGGTGTTTCGCGTCGAGCCGCTGATCGACGACCAGGAACTCGATTCGCGCGCGAGCACTGGGACGATCTACTGGGAAGGTGCGGTGCGGCTGATCGACGAAGCGACGGGTAGCGAAGCGGGGCGCGGTTACCTCGAACTCACAGGCTACTGGCGGCCGATGAAGCTCTGAAAGTGGAAAGCCCCACGCCGGCGAGGATCAGCGCGATGCCGGCAAAGTGGTACCAACGCGGATACTCACCCAGGAACAGCGCGGCCAGTCCGACCGCGATCGCGGGCATCAGGTGCATGGTGGCGCCGGCGCGCGCGGCGCCGAGGCGCGACACGACATAGCTCCAGCCGGCATAGGCGAGCAGCAGTGATCCGATTGCAGAATAGAGGATCGCGAGGGAGCCTGCGAATCCCAGGGAGGTTTTCGCTCCGTGCATCAGCTCGAAGGCAACCCACGGAAGCACGAAGAGCAAGCCCAGCATGCACAGCGCGACAAGATACGGTGGCGTGGCGAGCGTATCGCGCCGCATGCGCAGCACTACGGTGTACGAGCTCCACATCGCCATCGAGGCCAGCGCCATCATGTCGCCGACGTTGAACGTAGGCGTCACGAGTTGTCCCTGCGAACCGATCAGCAAGACGCCGAGGAAGGAGATTGCAACGCCCGTCCACTGCAGCGCACCGATCGCTTCCTTGAGCAACGGTCGAGCGAGCAGCATGATGAATATCGGAGCGGTCGAGAGGTAGAGCACGGCGCTGGTGGCGGTGGTGTAGTGCAGCCCGAGCCACTGCAGAGCGAGATGCAGACCGCCGCCTGTGAAGCCAAGTGCGATCAGGATCTTCCAGTCGCGCCTGTCGCACGCGAGCAGTCCTGCGCGCAGCTCGCGCCAGCAGAACGGCGCCAGCAATCCGATTACGATCACCAGCCGCCCCGCGGTCGCGACGCCGGGCGCGACGTCCTCGCGCACCGCGCGCGCCACGATCCAGTTGCCCGACCACAGGAGCAGGGTCGCCAGCAGAATGAAATAGGCGGTGGACCGCATTTGCCGCATGCTAATCTCAATTCATGCCTTTCATCACGGCTGCCGGACATAGGCTTGAATACGAGATGCTCGAAGGAAGCGGGCCGACGCTCGTCCTGTTGCATGAAGGACTCGGTTCGATTGGCCAATGGCGCGATTTTCCGCACCGCGTTGCCCAAGTGACCGGGTGCGCGGTACTGGTCTACGCGCGCTACGGCTACGGCCAGTCCGACGTGCTGGCCGAAGAGCGCGTGCCGGTGAGTTTCATGCATGACGAGGCGCTGAAATCGCTTCCTGAAGTGCTGACTGCGTTCCGCATTCCCGATGCGGTGCTCGTTGGACATTCCGACGGCGCCTCGATTGCGCTGATCCACGCGGGGGCGGGACACCCCGTACGCGGAGTGGTTGCCATGGCGCCCCATGTGTTCGTGGAGGACATCTGCGTCTCGAGCATCGTCGCTGCGCGCGAGGCGTTTCAGAACACCGACCTGCCTCAGCGCCTGGGCAAGTATCACCGCGACCCGAAGAAGACCTTTTTCCTGTGGAACGACGTCTGGCTCGATCCTGAGTTCCGCCGCTGGAACATCGAGCAGTACCTGCCGGGTATTCGCTGCCCGGTGCTTGCCATCCAGGGCGAGGACGACGAATACGGCAGCATGGCGCAACTCGACGCGATTGCGCGACAGGTGAAGGGGCCGTGCGAGCTGTTGAAACTGGCTCGCTGCGGCCATTCGCCGCAGCGCGACCAGTCTGAGGCGGTGATCTCGGCAGTCGCGCGTTTTGTGCGAGAACTCGCGCGAACCTCCTGAATTGCGAGTACGCGGAGCTACGCAGCTGCCGGGAATGGACGAGCGGATTCCACTGTATCGAGCGCCGAGAGCAGCAAATCGGGGTCGTTTGTGGCGAGGCGCACGGCGTCCGAAAGCATCTGCCGCCAGCGTCGGGCGCCATGATGGCCGTGGTAGAGGCCGAGCATGTGGCGCGTGATGTGGCGCAGCGCCGTGCCGCGCGCGCATTCGCGCCGGGCGTAGGCGTGCATCGCCTGAACTACGGTTGCGCGTTGTGATTGTCCGCCGTCGCGCGCGAGCAACCAGGGGTTATGGTATGCGGCGCGTCCGAGCATTACTCCATCGAGCTGTGCGAGATGAGCTTCGATTTCCGGCCAGGTCGCAATGCCGCCGTTCATCACGATTTCGAGATGTGGAAATTCGCGCTTGAGGCGGTACACGAATTCGTAGTTGAGCGGCGGCACCTCGCGGTTCTCTTTCGGCGAGAGGCCTTTCAGCCACGCGTTACGCGCGTGCACGATAAAGGTCGTGCAACCTGCTTCGGCAACCGTGGCGACGAAGTCCCGCATGAAATCGTAGGATTCGATCTTGTCGATTCCGACGCGGTGCTTCACCGTGACGGGCAGGTGCGACGTCTCGCGCATCGCACGCACGCAATCTGCGACCAGCCGCGGTTCGGCCATCAGGCAGGCGCCGAACGCGCCGTGCTGCACGCGCTCGCTCGGGCAGCCGATGTTGAGGTTTATCTCATCGTAACCCCATTGCGCCGCGAGGCGAACGCATTGCGCCAGCTCCGCCGGCTCACTGCCTCCGAGTTGCGCTGCGACCGGATGTTCGGCCGGATCGAAGTCCAGATGTCGCGCCACATCGCCATGCAGCAGCGCCCCGGTCGTGATCATCTCGGTGTAGAGCCGCGCACGAGGCGCCACCTGGCGCAGGAAGTAGCGGCAGTGCCGGTCGGTCCAGTCCATCATGGGGGCCGTGCACAGGCGGTGAGCGCTCGTTGGTTTGGTCACGCTACTTGAACGGTTTGACGAGGGCCTGACCCAGACCGGTGAAGTGCGCGGCATCGCGCGTAACCAGCGTGAGGCCATGCGCCAATGCGGTCGCTCCGATCCGCTTCAGATCAGCCATGATATTTATCTCTCGGTGCGAGCGTACGGAGCGGATGATAGCGCCGATGCGCCGCCTGGCCGGCAGCCGGCCGAGGAACAGGGCGGACGGGACACTCGGGTGCTCCGCGGAGTACCACGGCAGCGGTTTGGCCTACGATGTCGGCCCATTCCAGCATGGAAACGTGCAATTCTGCGAGGCACGCGGGCTCACCGGATGCAGCCGGCCATGGATGAGGGCAACACAGGCATGACGGATTTGGAGCGAAAATCGAAGTCGGGAAGACAGCCCGCTGCGCGCGGCAGGCTCAGAATCGGCGACGACTGGAATGCGATCACCATCATCGCACTTTCGCAGAGCAATCCGCTCAAGGCGATCGCCGAACTGGTCGAGAACAGCATCGATGCGAACGCGCGTAACGTTACCATCACCCGTGGTCGCGAACACGGCCGCCATTTTCTCGCGATCCGCGACGACGGCGACGGCGTGCCGCGCGGCGACGACGGCCGGCCGGACTTCCGCTACGTCGCGACCCATATCTGCGATTCCGTCAAGCGCCGTCTCAAGGCCGAAGGATCAACCGGACTGCAGGGTGAATTCGGTATCGGGTTGCTGAGCTTCTGGACGGTGGGCGATGATCTGACGATGACCTCCACGGGCGCCGACCAGCGCGCCTGGCAGATGGTAATGCGCAAGGGTGATCCGGGCTACGAGGTGACGCCCAAGCGAGCGCTGTTTTCCGACGGCGGCACGGAAGTGAGGATCGCGCCGCTGCTCGAAGGCATTCGCGCTCTCTCGGGGGAGAAGATCCAATGGTATCTCGCCGCGGAATTGCGCGATCGCATCGGCCAGTCCGGTGTGCGCATCAGCGTAATCGACAAGCTCGCCCGCAAGCAGTACGCCGTCGAACCGCGTCACTACGAAGGTCGCCTGCTGCATCGACTGCCGGTCGTGCGCACCGCGCTCGGCGATGTGTACGCGGAAATCTACCTGAACGAGCCGTCCGATTCGAACCGCGTTGCGTTGTTCCGGCACGGCACGCGCGTGATCGAGGATCTCGCGTCGCTGGAGGCCTTCGCTCATCCGCCTTGGGCCATGCGCTATCTGCAGGGCCATATCGACGCGCCGTTCGTCAACCTCACGCCGGCTACGCGTACGGGTCTGGTGCAGGATGCGGCCTATGCGGCGCTATGCGAGGGATTGCAACCGCTCGAGCACAAGCTGATCGAGGTCATCGAAGACCAGCGACGCGCCGAGGACGAGCAGGCGAGCAGGGAACTGCTGCGCGCGATCCAGCGCGCGTTCCGGGAGGCATTGCTTGCGCTGCCCGCCGAGGAGTATGACTGGTTCGACATTCACGCCCGGGCGATGCGCCCGAGCGCGGGGGGCGCGGCCGACCAGGGCGGCGGGGCACCGCCGGTTGACGGCGCAGACGCATTTGAGGGTGTGGCCGAACCCGAGGCGGGCGAGGATCGGCAGCGACAGTTCTTCGAATTCGCCGGTCCGCTGTTCAGCGTGACGGTGACGCCTGCGTCGAGTATCGTGCGCGTCGGCGGCCGAAGGGAGTTCAAAGCGCTGCCGCGCGATCGCTCGAGGCGCCGGGTGGAGCAGGATCTGGAACTGCACTGGCAAATCGTGGAAGGCGCCGGCGCGCTGGAGGGGTCAACCCATCAGGCGGTGACCTTCGTCGCGCCCGACGAACCGGGACTTACCCGGCTCAAGGTATCGGTCAATCAACGCGATGTCCTCTGCGAGGCGGAGGCGCTGATCACGGTCACGCACGAACTGCTCGCGCAGATGGTTGCGACCGCGGTCCCGTCACAGGGCCTGCCGGGGTACACGTTCGAGCGCACACCCGGCGAGTCCCGGCGCTCGAGGTTCGATGCGACGCGCAACGTCATCGTGATCAATAACGGGCACCGCGATTTCGTGCATGCCTCGCGCAGCAAGTCGCAGAAACTGCGCTACCTGGTGCGCCTTTACGCAAAGGAACTCGTGTTGCGAAACTTCGTCGGCCTGCCCGCGGAGCAGTTGCTCGAGCGCATGGTGGAACTTTCTCTGCGCACCGAGGAGCATCTCTGAGGCGGGGTTCGACGCGAAGGAAATTGCGCACGGCATGCCGACGGACGCGAGTGCGCCCGGCTCGCGGCATATACATCGCATGCTCGGAATCGATTTCAGCGGCATGGTCCGGGGGATGGTGGCAAGCGTCGCGCTCTATCGGATGTACTTCCGCGCACGTCCGATGGACGACTTGAGCTTCAATCGAAGCGGTGGCGGGATGCCTTGAGGTCTTGAGCGCCTGTCCGGTCGGCGGCGCGCGGCTCGACAGATAAGTCGCCCGAACGACTGGATTTGTCGCAGAATTGCGTTGTTCACGGTTCCATGGCCTGACGCTGTTCGCACCCGATCTCGCCCCTACTGAACCACCGAATCCATCCATGACTTCAGCCGGTCGCGATCCCGTTGGCGACGACGCGTTGGGGCGCCGCAGGTATCTGACGATTCTGTTCTCGGATCTGTCGGATTCGACCCGGATGGCCGGGATGATGGAACCCGAGCACTACGCCGAACTGCTGAAGGCGCTGCGCAATGAGTACCACGAGATCATTCCGAGGCACGGCGGGCAGATTGCGAGTATTCAGGGTGACGGCGTTCTGGCGATTTTTGGCTATCCGGAGGCGGGGGAAGACGATGGCCGCCGCGCGACCGAAGCAGCTCTGGAGTTGCATGCCGCGGTGAGCCGGCTCGCCGTGCAAGGTCTGGCTCCCTCATCCGGGTCGCTCGCCCTGCATTCCGGAATTCACGGAGGACTGGTCTATCTCGCCCAGGGCGACCTCGAGCGAGGCCGGTTCGCCCTCGGGGGCGACGTTTCGAACACCGCCGCGCGGCTATCGGACCTTGCCGAACGCGGCCAAATCATCGTCAGTGAAGAAACCTTGGGACCTGACGCCCATTTCTTTGCCATCAGTGAGCGGTGTCCCGTGACGCTGAAGGGTCGGACATTGCCATTGCCAGTTTACCGCGTGTTCGGGCGAGCTCCGGTACAAAGCCGCTTCCAGGCGAGGTCGATGCGCGGGCTCACTCCTTTCGTCGGTCGGGATGCGGAACTGCGCTCGCTGCGAGACCACCTTCGCGCGGCCGCCGCCGGATTGCCGCAAAGGGTGATCATCTCGGGCGGCCCAGGGCTCGG
The DNA here is from genome assembly GCA_016195915.1 of Betaproteobacteria bacterium. Taxonomy (GTDB): domain Bacteria; phylum Pseudomonadota; class Gammaproteobacteria; order Burkholderiales; family SG8-39; genus JADGRQ01. The sequence continues at coordinate 129,754 of JACPYS010000021.1, forward strand.
TAAGACGCGCTTGATCGAAGAACTGGTGCACGACGCGAGCGCCGCGCCGTTCACCATCCTGCAGGGCTACTGCGAAAGTTTTCTCGGCGCCGAACCGCTGCAGCCATTTCTGCAAATGCTGCGAACGATCTGCGGTCTCAATCCTGCCATGACGGTATTGGAGGCTGGTTCGACGGCCGAGCACTCCCTCGCGGCCATTCGTGGAGTCAGTGAAGCTGCGCGCGCCTCGCTGATGCAGGCAATTTCCCTGCTGCCATCGGGCACGGAGGCCCGTGGATCGACTACGGGAGGCGCGGTCGCGGCTCTGTGCAGCCTGTTTGATGCGCTTGCGGAGGATCGGCCACTGATGCTGATCGTCGACGATGCGCAATGGGCCGACGACGCCAGCCAGCAAGTGCTTGACGCGATCCGCGAATTGCACCGCCCGGTCTTCGTATTGACCGCCTCGCGTGGCATGGGCAGTGACGTGCTGACGGGGGAGGCGGTCACGACGATCGAGCTCACCCCGCTTGGACGGGAGGAAGCCGCGCCGAGCATCGAGCATCTGCTGCCGGGTGTGGATCCGTTCATCGTCGGCGAGATTCACCGCTACGCCGGCGGCAACCCGCTGTTCATCGAGGAGTTATGCCATTCCGCGGCGGTCGGCGGGGACCGGAGGCCGCTGGAAGACCGGCTAGGCGGCGCCGCGTGGCTCAACGCACTGATCGAATCGCGCGTGGCGAGACTTCCGCCGGCCCAGGCCGAGATCGTGCGCGCCGCGGCGGTGATCGGCAACGTGGTTCCGGCCTGGCTGCTGAAGCGGATTACCGGCCATGGCGACGACGACCCGCTCGTGCGCGCACTGGCCGAGCAGGATTTCCTGTTTCCGTCGGAGCAGACTGGGACGATGCGCTTCAAGCACGGTATCACGCGTGACGTGGTGTACGACGAAGTCGGTTTGCACCAGCGCAAGGCCATGCACCTCGCGGTGGCGACGGCGCTGGGCGAGCACGCGGCGCAGGCTGCCCCCGAGGATGGGTACGAAGCGCTCGCCTACCACTACGCGGCTGCCGACGCACCGGCGGATGCGGCCCGTTTCGCGGAGCTGGCCGGCGACAAGGCGCTGGCGGCGTCGGCTCTGGATCGCGCACGCACGCAATACTCAGCCGCCCTGGACGCGCTTGACCGGCTCGGTCCCCTGACGCGCGAGCAGCAGCTGCGCTGGTGCGCAGTGGCGCAAAAGCTGGGCATGGCCTGCGTTTTCGACCCGCTCGGGCTCGCCGATGGCGTCGCGCGTTTCGAGCGTGGCGTCGCGTTGGCACGGCAGAGCGGTGACCTCGAGACGATCGCACGCGCCGAATATTGGCTGGGTTACATCTGCTACGCCAAGGGTCAGGCGCGCGAAGCTACTGTGCATTGCGAGGCATCGCTCGATCTTTCGACCCGCATCGGCGACGAGCGGCTGGCGGCGCAGGTGCGCGCCACTCTCGGCCAGGTGCTGACTTCCGCCTGTGAGTATGATCGGGCGCTTGGCCTGCTCGACACGGCGATCGACAGCAAGCGCAAGCAGAGCAAGCCGGGCAGCCGCGTGGCCGTGGGATCGGCGTATGCGCTGGCGTGCAAGGGCTGCCTGCTCGGCGACCGCGGCCAGTTCGCGCAGGCCGAAAGCTGCTTCCAGGAGGCGCTCTCGCTGCTCGGCGGCTCGCCGCACCAAGTGGCGAGCTCGGTGCGCGGCTGGATCGCCGCGGTATACATGTGGCAGGGGCGCTGGGAGGATGCGCTGCGCGTGGCCGACGAGGGCGCGCGCATTGCCGAGCAGGTGCGCAGCCGCCAGCTGCTGGCGATGAACCGCGCGCTCGCGGGCTACTCGAGCTGGATCCTCGCCAGGCGCCCCGAGTCCCTGCAACTCGTGCGCGACGCGACCTCCTGGATCGAGGATCGCAACGGCGCCTTCCTCACCTCGCTCAATTACGGCTGGCTCATCGACGGCGCGGTGGAACTCGGCCGCATCGACGAGGCGCGCCGCCACGCCGCGCGGCTGTTCATGCGCGCGCGGCAGCGCGACCGCATCGGCGAGGCCATGGGCTGCCGCGCGCTCGCGCGCGCCGCGGCCAAGTCCCATGACTTCGAGCGCGCCGCGCACTACCTCGCGCAGGCGCTGCGCTCGGCCGAGGCGCGCGGCTCACCGCACGAACGCGCGGTTACTCAACTCTGCCAGGCGCAGATCGAGATCGAACGCGGACGAAAAGCCGAAGCGCACGCACCGCTTGAAGCGGCATCCAAAGCGTTCGAGGCGATGGAGATGCACTGGCATCTGCAGCAGGCGCAGCGCGTGCGCGAGACGCTGTAAGGCCTACAGGCCGTTCAGGATGTTCGCGAATTTCTTGCCAATCTGTGCGAAGCCCACCGAGCGAGGGTGCAGCTCGTTCTCCCAGTAGTCCTTGTAGTTGGAAAGATATGGATCCAAGGTGCCGGGAGTGTTGACGACGATGACATCCGGAAACTGTTTTATGAGATCTGTCTGCATTGTGTGAAATCGATCGATGATGCGTCGCATGATTTTGATTCCGGCGTCCAGGTCGTATTTCTTGTCGGTGGTGATGTATGGATAGAGCCATGACCACATGCTCCCCGAATACCAGTCGACCAACCGACCGTCTGGAATCGGGTGATCATAGGGGTGCAGTAGCACCGGGACATGAACCTTATAGTCGCCGCATACTTTTGTTATTGCAGTGAGGATTGCGACGTAATAGGCGCCCAGCTTCTTGTCAATTTGCGCCTTGATCGCCGACTCGATTATTGGGTCGGTATTCGCGGAAGCTGGCACCAGCAGCGGCAGCAGGTTTTTCTTGACGACGTCGTTTCCGCCGCCTGACAGCAAAATGGCTCTGGGCGCATTGTTGACCGCCAGCATTTGGTCCAGCGTGTTCGTGAAGTCTTTGAGATTATTCTCCTCAGCCATCTTTTCGAGCCACAAGCCGTCGTTACCGAATGGAGGTATGGTGAACTTGTATTGCAGGCCGCGCAGATAGTTTGCGATGTTGGTCGTGTCTCCTGAACTTTCGTTGTAGTGGAGCCACGAATCGCCCCAGGCGAGCAGCTCCATCGTTGTGCTGCGTCCGAGCACCCTGTTGAGGGTTCGCGTGATGACGCCAGGGCGTGGTGCGGGCTTGCGCAATTGGCGGGAGATGCGCTTGCGACGCAGCGAAATCTCCATGCGCGCCTGTGGTGTAGGCTCTTGCAGCGGAGGAGTTGGACCCTCGAGTACCAGGGCGACAGGACCAATGCTCGGGCGCACCGCCTCCTTCACCTCCAGCAGCCCGGCGAGCACGCCTACGATTACGCCCATCGCGGCCTTGTAGCCGGGGCACGCGTGGGTGGGATGTTTGCCGCTGCGGGCGCCGCCGAATATGGGGAACAGGTCAGATTTATCTTGCGCAAGGCATTGCTGGGTGGCTGAGACGATCGACACGATGACCGTCTCGCCTGGCTTGAGCACCACTTCGTGCGTGGTGCCCTGCCGAAGCGTGTGATGCCGAGCGACCGTCCGCCACACCAGCTCGGGCGATGGGCGCAGTTGCATGGCCTGGCACAGCGATTTGCCGATCAGGGACATCGCGTCGGCATAGGTCGCGATGCTGCGGCCAGGCAACTTGGCACGCAGCGCCCAGAAGGTGCCGTCGCGAAGCCACTCGTTCAGGGTCAGGCGCAGGTTTCCATCAGCTGGCGGCAAGAATCCCATCATTACGCCCACAAACGTGCGCGCGGCGAGGTCCACGTCGGCGGGGGTCTTGATGAGTTTAAAAATCGCCTCACCGATCGGCGCCGGACCGCCGCCGGGCGCGGTCGGGCGGTTGCCGGCGTTGCGGAGATCGGCGATCCAGAGGGACATCGCTTTCCGCAACGCCGCTCCGTAATCCTGGCCAATCTTTTTCACCGAAAGACCTGGCTTCGGCTGAAAGATGTACCGCGATGGCGCGGTGAAGTTCCCCGGGTAGTACTGCGGTTTGTCCGGGTTCCAGTCCCAATGCGTGCCACCGCGCTTGAAGCGCGTCTCGTGTTTTGGGTCTTCGGTCTCCAGGACTCCAAACCAGCAGTCGCAAAGGTGCGCCAGTACCTTGTCCAGCACCTCTTTCAGGTCCAAGGTGAGTTCCCACCGAGGGTTCTCAGCCGCTCGCGCCTGTTCCTGCGCGTCCTTAATGAATTGGTCTAGCGCGCGAGCGGTTGCGTCGCGCGCAGTCTTGAACGCGTCCTCCTCATCGATGGCGTGGATCGCGATATTGGGCTCCGTCGATTGCTTGGCGTACTCCGGGTTGCTCGCGTCGAGCCCGAGGTAGATCCCGCCGATAGACCCTTCCATTCGCTTGAGGTAGCTGTCGCTATCGTCTACGCTTTGAACCGAAAAGTTGTGATCGTCCTTGAGGACCTCCATCGCAAGGTCGGGGTCCGCGACGATGACGCCGTAGGGTATGCGCAGAACACCGCAGCGAGTTTCACGGATTGCCGCCCAGATCGAGGCGCTTACGAAAGTGCGCTGCGATTCCGGATCCTCGAGCGCGCTCTTCCATGCAACCTCCGCGGCGTCGTCCTTCAGGGCTTCCAGGGCTTTGATATGCTCATCTCCTTCGGCCGCCGACCATACGGGGCGGGGTGCGGAACCCGCGTGTGCGGCAGTTTCCTGCAGCTTGACGAGCGCACTTATGGAAGGCGTGAAGAGGTAAGCGCCCCATTCAAGCCGCACGATCGGCTTGGGCGCCTCCAGAATCCCGTTCCAGCCGTCCATCGACATGCGCACTACTTGGTTTTCATTCAGGAAGCGGAAAATCCTCGGTTGACCGTTCTCCGCCACCCCTACAAACGGATCGCTCTGGCCTGAGAACACTCCCGTGCTGTTGCCGCCATTCAGCCAGCGCTGCACGATCTCGAATTGCTCGGCAATGCTTGCGTTATAGGCCATGAAGACCAGCCCGCGCTCCTTCGAATTGATCGCGCGCGCTACGTTGTCGAGGTTTTCCCCCTTAGTGTAGCGAGGACCATAGGACATGCCGCGTCGCATGAGGCGCGGCGTACGCCGCCCCGGCGGTTCGGGCACGTCTTCGGGAGGGCGGCTGCGCGGATTGGCCCTGCGAATGTGGGCCTGGAACGGACAACGGGCGCCGTCGGTGTCGAACCGATAGTTGAAATCGTTTTTCTTGTCGGCGCTCAGCTCCAGCGGCGTGCCATCGAGCTCGCGTCCCATCATTTTGGCGAGGACCGCTTCGCGGGTCATGCCGGGCGGCGTCGCGCTGCCGACGGCTTCCTCGAGCGCCTCCACGTCCTGCCCCAGTTTGCGCACGACGAGGAAGGATCCGTTGCGCAACCACTCCATGCACTTCGGTTCCGTCGGCGCGGTATCCGCTTCGTTAGGATACCCGAGGAGCAATTCGCCCAGATGCACCTGGTTGCGATAGACGTGCCCGGCGAGCCTCGGATCGATCACTGGCTGGGACAGGCCGTCCACAAATCCGAAGTGCTCGACCGATTGGTCGAGATCGTTGGGGTAGCGACGCATCGCTTGCACGGCAAGCAGGCGCACGCCGCTGCCGCCCGTAAAGAGACGCTTCACCTCGTCGTACAGTGGGTGTTTCGGGTCGTTCAGCTCTTCGATTCCAAGCTGCACCTCGTTCGTCGTTCCTACGCGCAACTGCACCACTGCGTGCACGGCAGATAATTCGATGCGCTCGGGCTCGTCAGCCGCGGCGTTCGGCCAGTTGCGCGCCGGCAGTCGCCAGCGCCGAGGATGATTGATGCGGAAGTCGCCCAGAATGCTGGCGCGGGCTTCCATGCCTTCGCGGAACTCCTGCGGGAAATAGGAAAGCTGCGTTTCGGACAAACCGAAAACGCGCAACCCTTCGTAGGTCAAAGCAATATTGCGGACCAATTCACCAGGCTGGGTCAGGGCGTCGCTGCGCGTGATCTCCCGGATGAATCCGGAGAGGAAATTCGACGCATGCAAAGTCGTGTCGAATGCGACGAGCAACAAGCAACCGTGGGTGATGCCCTTGTAGCCGTCGATAATTCCTCCTTGCACGTCGTTGCCGACGTAAGCGGGCGGGCCTTCTTCTGAAGTTGGCAGCGGAGGCGGATCGTATCCATGCGGCGGCGGTGCGTTTTTTGCCTTCTGAAGCCAGGAAAGCTGCTTCTCGAACCGTTCCTGCACGAAGGACATCGGTATCTCGAGCAAATCCGTATTCTCGAGGAGCTGGACGAATTCCAGCAGCAATTCGCGTGCAGCACGATGCAGATACTTGCCGTCTTCGGATGCGGGCAGGTAGAGATCGGTCAGTCGATACAGGGCTGCGAGTGACTGCAGGCCGAGCTTTACGGTTTCCGGACGAACCTTGATGTGTCCCTTGACAGTGACGTCCCACGCCACGCTTTCCACGCGTTGCATGGAGCGCTTCGTCGATTCGATATCCGTCACGAGCTCGGCCGGATGCTCGCGGTGGAGCGATTCGTCGCTTTTCAGGTAACGGACGTCGTCCACCGTGATGGCCGGCATGGCATAGAAAAACGACGTCTCGATCTGTACGCGGTGCGCCCATTCGAGCCATTGCTCGAAGCTGTGGTCGTAGGCGCTGACGTATTTATCGGTGTTGCAGAAGATCACGTCGAGCAGCGCGCCGACTTTCTGCCAGAGGACGCGGATGTAGCTCTCCCAGGGTCCGTCGAAGGTCACCGCCAGCAGAATCTTGTCCACGGGCTCGACGTCCGGCGGCAGCACTGCGTCCTTGGCCTCGACAACCGCAACGCGCACCGAGTGGATCCTTCCGACCCGCTCTACCGCGTCCGAGAATGGGCGCAGCAGGGAATATTCATGGGAGGAGGATCGTCCCGTGTTCAGCAGGGTAAGCAGCCGCTTGACGCGCGTCTTATAGGTCACGGATTCCAGCGACGGGACCAGTCCTGGCTTGATCGGTGCGAACAGCGTGAGGTCGCTCGATCCCACGAGACTGCGGGTTTTGACAATCAGCTCAGGTCGCATGTCGCCTCCCTCTTGTACGCGCCGACGCGCAACGTATGCTTATTCTTCGGTCCGACTTGTCATGGTTCCCAGGGGATTACACGACGGCATGTCATCTCGCGAACCTAATATTATCGCTTGGCGAATCGATACAGTCAAAAAGCGCGCAGGCCCAGTTCATCGCGATCAGGCGCGCGTACGGTTCCTCCTCTGCCTGGACAACTCTAAGTTCAGCACGGAGGCTAGACCCGAGAGGGCGCGTTGGCTGCGCAGTCGTTCACTCGGACAATGTGCGAAATTCACATTTATGCGCTCAACGTCCCACCTCCGCCACGGTCTCGTAGAAGTTCCGCTAAGGTCGATACGTGCCGCGCCCCGCGCTCCGAGTTGTCGCCAGACCTTACTCGACAAGCACGTGCAATTGTCCGCATGGCTCACTCAATGCGCAAGCGTCGATGCTCGGGCTGTAATACGCGTTGTGGATAGATATGGCACTGCTCGATGTCAATCGCTCCCCGGGGCGCGCGGAGCTAGCCGTTCCTACTTACCGATGTCCGCGCCATCGCGCCGCTTGCATGTTCGAGGTCGGGGTGCCCCACGGTGTACCAAGGCGGCGCTTTCCCCTATGAAGTCGGTCCAGTCCATCATGGGGGCCGTGCAGAGGCGTTGCGCGCGCGTTGGTTCGGTCGCTCTAGATAAACGGATTGACGAGCGTCACGCCCAGACCGGAGAAGTGCGCCTAATTGCGCGTGACCAGCGTGAGTCCGTGGGTGAGGGCGGTCGCAGCAATCTGTTTGTCGATGGCGCTCTCCGGATGCGGGACGCTGTCTGTCCCTCGGCGTAGGTGCGCAGAACCGACGATATCATTGATATCGCAGATGCGCCCACATCCGGCAAGCGGCCGGAAGAGCCACGAGACCCGCAGAACCAGCATCCCCGTCGCGCGATTCAACTCGGCCTATAATCCGCCGAGCCTGCCGCGCGTACCCGATTCACCGGTAGCAGCGCGCTCTTGCTCACGAAACGGACGAACGGGACCACGATCATGGGATGCTTGCTCAAGCAAGGCGGCGGACTGTACCCGAGGTTGCGCATCGGCGCGGTGCTGCTTGCCGCCGGTGAGGGCCGGCGCATGGGTGGCGTTTCCAAGCCGCTGATACGGCTTCAGGGGGTGCCGCTGATCAGCCGGCAACTGGTCGCCCTGAGCGGTGCCGGTGTCGACGAGGTGGTCGTGGTGACAGGCCATGCGCGCAGCGCGGTCGAGGAGCAGGTGCGGAGCTTTTCGGTGACGCTGGCGCACAACGCTGCGCATGCCGAAGGCCAGGAAGGCTCGGTACGCGTCGGGCTGGCCGCGCTCAACGGCGCCTTCGACGCGATATTCATCGTACCCGCTGATCAGCCCTTGATCGCGGCGGGCGATTTGACCGAGCTGATCGGAGCGTTCAAGAGGCGCCCGTCGGGCCATGTCGTCGTGCCGGTTGTGGGAGGCCAACGGGGTAACCCCATCCTGCTCGACGAGGTGGCGCATGCGCAGATTCTCGCCAGCGGCGTGAACCTGGGTTGCCGCCACCTGATCGATCGCCAGCCCGAACTTGTGCACGTGCACCATACCTCCAATAGCCGTTTCATCACCGACCTGGACACGGTGGAGGATGTGCAGGCGCTTGCGCAACGCACCGGTTGGCGGCTGGAATTGCCGTCGCTGGGGGCCGTTGCCTAGAGGCGTTGGCGGCACGCATTGCGCCGGCGAGTTGGCGGCAGCCAATCCCGTGTTACGCAAGTGGGCGATCGGATAATCGCCGCAATCATCATTTGCTTTGTTGCGGTGCGTTAGTCCAGTATCCGCAACCGATCATGACTCTGGGAGGAGCGAACCATGATTCCCCGCGGATTTGAATATCACGCGCCGCGATCGTTGCCGGATGCGATCGCATTGCTCGAACAGTACGGAGACGAAGCCAAACTGCTCGCCGGCGGACACAGCCTGCTGCCGATGATGAAGATGCGCTTCGCAGAACCGGCGCATCTGGTCGATCTGGGCCGGGTGTCCGGGCTCAAGGGCATCCGCGAGGTGGGTGACGCGATCCATCTCGGCGCGATGACCACCGAGAACGAGTTGATCTGGTCGGCGATCGTACAGCAGAAATGTCCGCTCCTCGTCGAGGGGGCCCGTCTGATCGGCGATCCGCAGGTCCGATACAAGGGCACCATCGGCGGCGACATTTCTCATGGCGACCCCGCCAACGATCATCCCGCGCTGATGCTCGCGCTCGGCGCTTCGTTCGTGCTCAAGGGGAGCGGCGGCGAACGCGTGGTGGCGGCGGACGGTTTCTTTCTCGGCACTTACAGCACCGCACTCAAGCCGGGCGAAATCCTCACCGAGATCCGCATTCCGGTTCCGGCTGCCGGAACGGGGTGGTGCTACGCCAAACTGAAGCGCAAGACCGGTGACTTCGCTACCGCGGCGGCGGCGGTGCTGCTCAGGATGAAGGGCGAGACCGTCCAGGAGGTCTCGATCGGGCTCACCAACGCCGGCGCCACGGCGCTGAAGGCACGCCAGGCCGAGGACTCCCTGCGCGGCAAGACGCTGAACGACGCCGCGATCGCGGAGGCGGCGCGGCTGGCCATGTCGATCTGCGAGCCTGCGGCGGACCAGCGCGGCGACGTCGAATACAAGACGGCGATGACGGGCGAGATGACCCACCGCGCGCTGCGCATGGCGCGCTCGCGCGCCACCGCCACTGCATAACGCGACAATTCGGCCTGGAGAACATGGACATGGCGAAAAAGCAGACTGTGTCGTTCAAGCTGAACGGCAAGGAAGTCGATGTGGTGGTCGAGCCGCGCGAGCTGCTCATCCATACGCTGCGCGAGCGGCTCCAGCATACCGGTCCGCACATCGGTTGCGAGACCTCGCACTGCGGCGCGTGCACGGTCGATCTCGATGGCATGTCGGTCAAGTCCTGCACGGTGCTCACGGTGCAATGCCAGGACGCGGAGATGCTCACCATCGAAGGCTTCGAGCAGGGCGGCGCCCTGCATGCGCTGCAGGAGGGTTTTACGCAGGAACACGGGCTGCAGTGCGGCTACTGCACGCCCGGCATGATCACGCGCGCCTACCGGCTGCTCAAGGAAAACCCCAGCCCCTCGGAAGAGGAGATTCGTTACTGGATGGCGGGCAATCTGTGCCGCTGCACGGGCTACCAGAACATCGTCAAGGCGGTGCAGTACGCGGCGAAGAAAATGTCCGCGACGAGCAGCTGACCTTATATCCACATATCCGGAGATTTCGCCATGGCTGCTTCAACCGACACGCTCGAGCGCGAGACCAAGCTTCAGGGACTGGGCGCATCCAGGCTGCGCAAGGAGGACGCCCGCTTCATCCGCGGCAAGGGAAGCTACGTCGATGACATCAAACTGCCGGGCATGCTGTTCGGGGCGATGGTGCGCAGCCCCTACGCCCATGCCCGCATCAAGTCGATCGACAAGACCAAGGCCCTGGCCGTGCCGGGCGTCGTGGCGGTGCTGGTTGCCGAAGACCTCAAGCCGGTGAAACTGGACTGGATGCCGACGCTCGGCGGCGACGTTCAGGCGGTGCTGGCGGACAAGAAAGTCTGTTTCCAGATGCAGGAGGTCGCGATGGTGATCGCAAGCGACCGTTATAGCGCCGCGGACGGAGCGGACAGGGTGGAAGTCGATTACGAGGAATTGCCCGCGATCGTCGATCCGCACAAGTCCATGGCTCCCGGGGCACCGGTCATTCGCGAAGACATCGCGGGCAAGGACGAGGTCGGTCACGGCAAGCGCACGCACCCGAATCACATCTTCACCTGGGAAGCGGGCGACAAGGAGGGTACGGACGCGGTCTTTGCCAGCGCCGCGGTGAGCGTCAGGGAAGAGGTCTTGAACCCGCGCGTTCACCCCTGTCCCCTGGAGACCTGCGGTTGCGTCGCCTCGTTCGACAAGGTCACGGGCCAGTTGACGGTCTACATCACGTCACAGGCACCGCACCTGGTGCGCACGGTGGTAGCGATGCTTTCCGGCATTCCCGAAAGCAAGATCCGCATCATCGGCGGAGACATCGGCGGAGGATTCGGCAACAAGGTCCCGATCTATCCGGGCTATGTCGTCGCCATCGTGGCGTCGATCGTGACGGGGGTGCCAATCAAGTGGATCGAGTCCCGCATCGACAATATCTCCACCACCGGATTTGCGCGCGACTATCACGGCGTCGGCGAACTGGCGGCCGACAAGGACGGTCGCATCAAGGCATTGAGATTTACGGCACTGGCCGATCACGGCGCGTTCAATTCCCACGTATCGGCCACCAAGCTGCCGGCCGGACTGTTCAGCATCTGCACGGGGTCGTATGACATTCCCAAGGCCTATTGCCGGGTCGATGCGGTGTATACCAACAAGGCACCCGGCGGCGTGGCCTATCGCTGTTCGCTGCGGGTCACCGAGGCGGTGTACCTGATCGAGCGCATGATCGATGTGCTGGCGCAGAAGCTCGGCATCGACAAGGCCGAGATCCGCCGGCGCAACTTCGTCAAGGCGGACAAGTTTCCGTACAACACGAGCCTGGGATGGACGATCGACAGCGGCAATTACCACGCCGCGCTGGAAAAAGTGTTGAAGGCGGTGGATTACGAAGGCCTGCGCAGGGAACAGGCTGAAAAGCGGACCAAGGGCGAGCTGATGGGAATCGGCGTCTGCACCTTCACCGAGATCGTGGGCGCCGGACCCACCAAGGTCTGCGACATCCTCGGCATCGGACTATTCGACAGTTGCGACATCCGCGTCAATCCTACCGGGAGCGCGATTGCACGACTGGGCACGATGAGCCAGGGCCAGGGCCACGCGACGACCTACGCCCAGATCATCGCCACCGAGCTCGGCTTGTCTTCGTAGGAGATCCAGATCGAGGAAGGCGATACGGACAAGGCCCCCTACGGAGCGGGCACCTGGGGATCGCGTTCGACCCCGGTCGGCGGCGCTGCCGCTGCAATGGCTGCCCGCAAAATCCGGGTGAAGGCACAGAAGATTGCGGCTCACCTTCTGGAGGTGGGCGAAGGCGATCTGGAATGGGAGATCGATCGATACAAGGTGAAGGGCAACCCGGCGCAGTCCAAGACCATGAAAGAGATCGCCATGGCCGCGCACACCAGCAACCTGCCCGATGGCATGGAGAAGGGGCTGGATGCGACGGAATACTACGATCCGCCCAACATGACGTTCCCTTTTGGCGCCTATGTATGCGTCGTCGACATCGACCGTTTCACGGGTGAGACCAAGGTCCGTCGTTTCTACGCTCTGGACGATTGCGGCACGCGCATCAACCCGATGATCATCGAAGGCCAGATCCATGGCGGTCTTACGGAAGCCTTTGCGGTCGCCTTCGGCCAGGCCATCCCGTTCGACGAGAACGGCAACCATCTGGGCAACAGCCTGATGGATTACTTCCTGCCAACGAGCATGGAAACGCCGCATTGGGAAACCGATCACACGGTCACGCCTTCGCCGCACCATCCGATCGGCGCCAAGGGCGTGGCGGAATCGCCCCACGTCGGCGGCATTCCGTGCTTCTCCAACGCGGTCGTGGATGCGTTTGCGCATTTGGGAGTGACGCACATGGACATGCCGCACACCGCCTTCCGCGTGTGGCAGCAGTGCAAGGCGCTCGGAATCGACAAACGGTAGAGGATCGAATCGGATAGTCTGCATGAAGGTCCAGATCGACAAAACGTATCCGATGCCGTGCTCGGCGGAAGTCGCCTGGGAATTCCTGCAGAACCTTGAAGCGGTCGCCGGGTGCATGCCCGGGGCGAAGATCACCGAGCGCCTCGACGCGGGCCGCTACAAGGGAACGGTGACGGTCAAGGTGGGTCCGGCGACGATGTCCTTCAGGGGCGAGGTCGAGACGAAGGAAGTCGACTCGGCCGCCCGGACGCTGCGCCTGCTGGGCAAGGGTACCGACAGCACCGGGAGTTCCGGCGCTTCCTTGAACCTGACTGCCCGCATCGAGGCCGCCGACGGAGGCCTCTGCGCTCTGGTGGGCGCGAGCGAGGTGTCGATGAGCGGCAAGGCGGCTGCCTTCGGCGGACGCATGATGAATACGGTCGCCGACACAATACTCAAGCAGTTCGCCGACAACTTCGCGGCCCATGTAAGCGCACTCCAGGCGCAACGAGCGGCGCCCGCAGCCGGAGAACTGAACGGCCTCGCGCTCGCGTGGACCGTCTTCAAAGCGTGGCTGCGCTCGCTTTTGTCCAGGAAGGCAGCGTGAATCCGACCGCGCATCGCATGAATGAGGTCGTCGGCCTGCGCCTCCAACTGGAGGGTGCTGGTTATATCGCGGAGCCTGCGCTCGCGGCTGCGCTTCTGCTGATGCTCGACCTTGGCCGGCCGCTGCTGTTGGAGGGCGATGCCGGCGTCGGAAAGACCGAAATCGCCAAGGCGCTCGCCACGGTGCGCGGCGCGAGGCTCATCCGCCTGCAGTGCTACGAAGGCCTTGACGTGCACGCCGCGATGTACGAATGGAACTACCAGCGGCAGTTGCTCGCGATCAAGCTGCTCGAGCACGACGAGCGCCCGGCCGCCGTCAAAGAGCAGGACATCTTCTCGGAGCGCTATCTCCTTAAGCGCCCGTTGCTCGAGGCGATCAGTTGTGCCGAGCCGCCGGTGCTGCTGATCGACGAAGTCGACCGCGCGGACGAAGCCTTCGAGGCGTATCTGCTCGAACTGCTGTCGGACTTCCAGATGTCGATCCCGGAACTCGGTACCGTGCGCGCCGTGACGCGGCCGCTGGTCGTGATCACCTCCAACGGCACGCGCGAACTTTCGGATGCGCTGCGCCGTCGCTGCCTGTACCAGTACATCGACTATCCCGCCTTCGCGAAGGAATTGGCGATTGTCGAAATCAAGGCGCCGCAGGCGGCGGGACAGCTCGCCCGCCAGGTGGTCGAGTTCGTGCAGAGCGTGCGCCGCATGGAACTGCGCAAGAAGCCGGGCATCGCGGAGACACTCGACTGGACGGCGGCGCTGCTGCGCATGGGAATCTCCGTGATCGACGATGACGGGGCGGAACGCATCCTCGAAACCTTGAGTGCGCTCATCAAAACCCGCGAGGACCGCGCCGGTTTTACCCGGGAGGTCGTCGGCCGCATTGCTGCCGCATGTTAATCGTCAAGGCTTCATCGACGATTGACGCGGGCGCAACCCTGCGAGGGCGTCTCACAGGCTTCGCCGGATTTCTGCGCGCCAACGGCTACGGCGTGGGCGGCGCAGATTGCGTCAGCGTGCTCGAAACGACCGTGCGGACCGGCGTTCTCGATTCGCAGATCCTGCGCTGGAGCCTCAAGGCGTTGCTGTGCGGCCGTGGTGATGAATGGCGGCGCTTCGATGCCCTGTTTGACGCCTACTTCCTGCCGCCAAACAAGAAGATCTTCGTCGACAGCAACGTTGTCGCGGCCGGGGCGCACGAGCCGCGCGGCGAGACAGGCGAGAGGAGCGAAAACGAGCCAGTTTCGGGTGCAGGCCACGGCGTGGCCGGCGACACCGACTCCGGAGCGGCCAGACACGGCGCGAGCCGCGAGGAATCTCTCGCGTCCACGGATTTCCGCCAGTTGAACCAAGCAGAACATGCGCGCGAAGTCGAGGCGCTGATGCGCCGTTTCGCCCGGCGCCTGAAGCACCTTCATCTGCGCCGTGAAATGCGCTTTCATCATGGCCGCCGGCTCGACTTGCAGGGCACCATACGGCGGAGCGTGGCCAGCGGCGGCACCCCGTTGCGGCTCGCCTGGAGAGAACGCCGCCGTGTGCGCCCGCGCCTGCTGTTGCTCCTCGACGTGAGCCGTTCGATGAGCCTGTACAGTTTTTTCTACCTGCGCCTTGCCCGCGCGCTGTGCGGCGAGCTGGCCGACGTGCATTGCTTCATCTTCCACACCCGTATTACCGGCGTGGCGGAGGCGCTGCGCGACCCGGACCCGTGGCGGTCGCAGGAGCGCCTGCACCTTCTCGCCGCCGGATGGGGCGGGGGAACGCGCATCGGCGAATGCCTGTGGGATTTCAACCGCGACCACGGTGCGCGCCTGGTGCATTCGCGCACCGGCGTGATCATCGTCAGCGACGGATACGATACCGGTGAGCCCGAGGTTCTCTCACAGGCGCTCGCCGCGCTGCGACGCCGCTCGCGCAGGATGGTCTGGCTCAACCCGCTGTTGAACCAGCCCGGTTTCAGCCCGGAGAGCCGCGGCATGCTTGCGGCCATGCCGCACCTCGATCTGCTCGCGCCCGGCGCCGATCTGGCGGGCATCGAGCGCGTATTGCCGCAGGTCATCGAGGCATTGCGATGAATCCGAAATGAAAACGTCCGCAATACTGCAGGTCGCGGGCCGTTACACCACGGTTGTCCTGCTGGTATTGGCCTGGAGCTGCCAGTCCCTCGGCTATACGCAACCGGTGGATTCCCTGCAGATGTTGTCCACGGGTGGCGCAGTACTGCTGGGTGCGGCGGCACTGGGTTGGTTGCGTCCGCCGCAGATCGGCCTGACCGCGCCGCAGACCATGCTGCTGCTCGGAGCCGTTGGCATGTTGCTCGGCCTGATCGTCGATTCACATTTCATGGAGCTCGGTGCGCTGGCCAGTCTGTGCGCCCAGACGGATCGCAATCTCTGGTCCATGGTGCAGTTGCACTGGGCGGCGCTGCCCTGGATGCATGTCGGCATGTGGGTCGGCGGCTTTGCGGCGATCCCTCTTCTGCGCGCGGTTCGGCCAACCTGCCGCAGGCAATACTGCGCGCGCGTGGTCCAGAACGTCGCGTGCTCGGTGTGGATGACTGTAGGGATGTCGGCCGGGGTGCTCCTGTTCGAATATCTGGCGTCGCAGTCCGGCGCGCGCAGTCCGGCCTCGATGCTCGGCGGCATGTTCAGCGGCATGGTCTGGGGGATGGTGGCGAGCGTTGCGCTCTACCGGCTGTACTTCCGCGTACGTCCCATGACCGACTTGAACTTCGATCGACGCGGTGCCGGGGAGCTTTAGGCACCGGTAATTCACGCTGGAACCAACGCGAGCGTTCGCGCTTCGCGGTGTCATGTCGCTCAGCGCTTGCCGAATGTTTTGTTCGCGCTGTTCGGCGTGCGGGCCTATTCGATCGCCGAATCGACCCGAATGCAAAACCGGGCTATGCTGCTGTCGAATTTGCAGGTTCCGGCGTTGCCGCGAAGGGGCAAATCGGTACGCTTGGGGATGCATGTTTTGTTAAGGAAACCAGCAATGCCAATCCGAACGGCTCTCTGGAAAGTCGGCACACAGCCCCAGCCGTTAGCTGAGTCCTCGCTCGCCAAGGAGCAATTGCTTGAAGATATGATCGTCGCAGCGCCCCGTATGCTCTCCGACGAGTGGATGCTCATCGGAAGGCAGGTGGACACCGGCTTAGGCGGACGCATCGATCTCTTGGCCATTGCGCCAGATGCCTCGCTTGTGCTCATTGAACTCAAGCGAGACCGCACGCCACGCGAGGTGGTGGCACAGGCGCTAGATTACGCCTCGTGGGTTGAGAAACTTCGAGCCGAAGACATTGCAGCTATCTACGGCCGCTTCGCTTCGGGCAAAAGTCTGGCAGAGGATTTCCATCAGCGCTTCGGACAGGCGCTTGATGAAGACGAGCTCAATCAAAGCCATCAGATCATCGTCGTGGCCGGATTGCTTGACGACAGCACAGAACGCATCGTAGCTTACTTAAGCGAACGGGACATCCCGATCAATGTGCTCTGTTTTCAGGTCTTCACCAACTGCGCTGAGCAACTACTCAGTCGCGCTTGGCTTCTTGACCCCGTGCGTACTCAAGTTAGCGCCACCACGACACCCGACGGTCCAACCGAGCCATGGAATGGAGAGTTCTATTGCTCTTACGGCCACATTGAGAGTCGGTCCTGGGCCGATGCTGTGGACTTTGGCTTCATCTGCGGTGGCGGTGGTGCGTGGGCTAGTAGGACGTTGCAGCTCTTGAATCCGGGCGATCGTGTGTGGGTTAAGGTACCTGGCACTGGCTTCGTCGGCGTGGGACGCGTGACTGGTCGCTCGCAGCCAGCTTCGATGTTCAAGGTGAATACACCCGGAGGTGAATGCTCAGTGCTCGATGCCGCCAAACGCGGCACATATCACCGCGAATTTGTTGACGACCCTGAGCGCTGCGAATACTTTGTGCCCGTCCATTGGCTTCAAACGGTGCCGCTTGAAAAAGCCGTCCAAGAGATTGGTCTGTTCGGCAATCAGAACACCGTCTGCAAACCCACCACGCCCAAGTGGCGCTCCACTGTCGAACGGCTGAAAGAGAAGTTCCCGCAATTCGACAAAGAGGAACGTAGACCGTGAGAGAGCCAGAGATCGAGGCGTTCCCGGCGGGTGTGGCGAGCAAACTCAAGACCTACGTGTACAGGCTCATCGATCCAAGAAACGGTGAGGCTTTCTATGTCGGGAAGGGCCAGGGCAACCGCGTCTTCTCTCACATCCGCGCCGAGCAGAACCTAGAAGGCGACGAGATCGACAACAAGCTCGTGCGAATCCGCCAGAAACGTCTTGCCGGCTTCGAGGTCGCTCACGTAGTTCATCGCCACGGAATGGACGAGGGAACGGCCTTCGAGGTGGAGGCTGCGCTCATCGATGCCTATCCTGGGCTAACCAACATCGTTGGCGGAACGGATGGCAACGACTACGGGGTCATGCACGCCAAGGAGTTGGCGTGGCATCAGTGGTTCGCCGATCGCGAAGTCGTCGAGATCCGACCCTTTGGCCGCGCCCTGCCGCCGTTTCGAGACTACCTCCGAGTGCATCTGTCGTTCGACGATCTGGGCCGCCTAGTTGGTCAGCCAGACGCGCATCGGGATTGGGTCGCCCTCTCTGCGGGGCGCGGTATAGAATGGCATCCATCTGCCCGTAGGATCAATGGACAACAATGCGTTGAATTGAGGACCGTGTCGATCGTAAGTCCGTGGGCGACCGCAATATGTGCAAAGACCACAGAAATGCCAGCTGGACTGACTATTCCGGAAAGCATCAAACACCTCCCAAGCTAAGAGACGCCTCGTTACGTGACATTGATCACAGCACTGATGGTAGGCGACCTTCTTTGTACCATGCCTATCCGGTTGACGCCCAAGACCCCTACCGGTAGTGTTCGGGCGTGGCGAAGCGCTTTCCGACAACCTTGCTTGACTTCCAGCAGATGTTTCCCGACGAGCGGGCCTGCGGCACCTATCTGGAGCGAGTGCGTT
>JACPYS010000022.1 GCA_016195915.1 Betaproteobacteria bacterium
CTTGTTCCGGCTGGGTTGACCGCGATCGCGACCGTCCGACCTGGGCAGCTGATTCGTGTTGAAGCATAACCGTGCGCTGCAGGCAACGGGCTACCGGCAGCGTGCTTTGCGTCGACCGTGCAGGCCGTCGCCTGAGCACAGACGTTGGGCATCTTAGGAACCGGCTTCGCGCGCTTGACAGATTGTAGCCGCGTGGCGACAGTGCGCCCACCCGTCCCTGCGGCCAAGGAATCACGTCAAAGCGCCAGAGCCAGTCGTAACCCCTCGTCTATCCGGGAAACAATCTTGCCCGGCAGGGTCTTCACACGGTGCGTCAAGAGTTCACGATCCACAGTCAGCACTTGCGACACATTGACGACCGACGGTTTGGAGAGTCCGGATTCGGATTTTGAAATGCGCACGTTGCCGGGCGCATCGGCAAGGCTCAAATTCGACGTAATGACTGCGACGATGACGGTGGCGACGCGGCTGTCGTTGAATGGATTCGACTGCACGACAACCACCGGACGGCGCATCCCGGGGCCGGAGCCAACCGGCTCCGGCAAATCCGCCCACCAGACCTCACCACGCTTCACGTTTCAGGCTGCGCGTTTGCGCCTTCAGCCAGGCGGGGTCGAGTTTGGAAGGTTCTTTCGCATACACCTCGTTGAGCCGCTGCGTCACGTTATGCGCCGAATGCGCGCCGACATAACTTGCGAGAGCTTCGGCGTAAAGCTGGCTGCGCGACTTGCGCAGACTCGACGCGAGTATTTCGGCGGCGCGGAAGACCGGGTCGGGGAGGGAAATAGCGACTTTCATGAAGTCATGGTATCACCAAGGTATGACTCTACGCAATCAAAACATCCTGTATGGGTATTGCATCAACGGGAATGATTTCGGGAATTAGCGTCTCCCGCGCGCGCGGCGCCGTTGGCCTGTGGTGTGCCGAAAGACATGCACTCTTCCAACACCGACCGACTTGGTATAGCGTTTCTTGGATTTGAATAGGTAGAAAGTCATGCCCAAAAGAGTTTGCTTGAAAGCCGCCGCCGCCAGTTGGTTCAGGCGGTTCGCTCGGAGCGAAGCTTGAGATCGGTTTCGAGAGAGTTCGGTGAAGGATAGGACATCCAATGAGTCTTTCATGAGCCCAGCCGACGCTGGGTGCCGCAGTCAATCGCCGATTTCGCGCGAGCATGGGTCGAACTCGATCTCCGGTACGCTCTGAGCGGACGAATCCCACTGAGGATCGTTGCGCGCCTGTTGCGCAGCCGCTGCCGCCTCCCACAACGGTGGCCCACGCGCGGGGGCGATTCGCGGCGGCTGGGTGGATTCGCCGATGTGGTCGAGAATTTTGCGCACGGTGCCGGCATCGTTGATGAAGGCGATGATTCTCATCTTGGTGTGACAGATGGGGCAGGCCAGCGGGAAAGCTTCGTAGATGCGCGCCAGCGGCATCGCCCACAGATAGCGTGCCGCGGCGCGGTGGCGGGGTTTCTCGGTCTCTGCGGCGTTCGTCGTGGGTGGGAAGGGCGTACCGCCACTGGCGTGAGGGCGGTCACCGCAGCGCGTACGACGCATTGGGGGCCAGCACGCCGTAGTAGCGATGTCGATGCGCACGCGGCAGTGGCGCCAGGGCGGCGATCCGCTCGATCAGCTCCAGCGGCGTCAGTACCAGATCGCCGGGCGCGTCGATGCGCACCGAGGCATCGACGGAAAACCCGCCGCCGTGATCCCAGCCGCCCATCTTGTCGGCGTCATCCGTCTCGATCAGGCCGCGGCGCGCGAAGGCGCGCACAATCCGCTGCCTCACTCGTGCTTGTACGCCGGCAATGGCGCGCGTATCAAGCCTGGCCACCGCATGAAACACCACGCCCTCCTCGTTGTCCGTCTCGAGCGCGGGCTCGAACACCCCGTCAATGAGCGCTCTGCCTGTATTGAACGAAGGTTCCTCAATTGACCGCTGGTACCGGTCAGCAAGTGCATTTGCGCATCAACTGTTCCGGCCTTCATAATGGGCCACCGATGTACTGAAAAGGACTGGGCCATGGGACGCGCAGCACAGCCCACCGCTTTTACCGCCGTTGATTACCTGGCTTGGGAAGCCTTGCAGCCTGAGCGCCATGAGTTTCTCGACGGCGAGGTGTTTGCCATGGCAGGTGCTGAAGACCGGCATGTGACGGCGGCGATGAATATGGCTTTTGCCCTGCGCCAGCACCTCAGTGGCAGCGCGTGCCGCACCTACATGAGTGATATGCGTTTGCACGTTGCCGCCGCCAACAGCTACTTTTACCCCGACGTGCTGGTGACGTGCAGCGCGCAGGACCATGGCAGCGCGATGGTCAAAACTGAACCCAAGCTGATTGCGGAAGTGCTCTCGCCGGCCACAGCAGCCTACGACCGCGGGCTGAAGTTTGGCCACTATCGCAGCCTCGCAAGCCTGCAGGAATACGTGCTCATCGATCTGGACACCCGTGCCACCGATTGTTATCGCAAAGGTGCCGACGGGTTGTGGGTGTTGCACCCCTTTGCCCGTGGCGAGGCGGTCGTGCTGGCCTGCGTGGCGCTGGAGTTGACGGCAGCGCAGTTGTTTGCGGAAGTGGCAGAGGCCTGAACAAAGAAGGATAGGACATTCAACAGGCCTTCAGTTGGGCAAGGTGCAAGGTGGTTTGGATCCGGACGACTGGAAGCCATTCGATGATGTCGGAGCCGGCACCAGGGAAATCCGCATTCGGGAAACCAGCGGCATCTACCGGGTGATGTACGTCGCCAAGTTCGAGGAAGCGGTGTATGTCCTGCACTGCTTCCAGAAGAAGACGCAGGCGACCAGCAAGCAAGACAAGGGCATTGCCGAGGCGCGCTATCGCGCCGTGGTCAACGCGAGAAAAGCGCGGAAATGACGATCGACACTGAAATCCGCCATGTGACGAAGCCGGGAGCGAACCTCTTCTTGGAACTTGGCTTCGCACCTGCTGAAGCCAAGCGTTTGCAAGCAGCCTCTCGTATGCAGATCAACAATACACGGCTGTTGAAGCAGCAGTTGATGGACGAGTTGTCCACCTGGATTGCCGAGCATCACTTGAAGCAGGCCGAGGCAGCCACGATCCTGATGGTCTCGCGGCCCCGCGTCTCCGACGTGGTCAACAAGAAAACGGCCAAGTTCACAATCGACACGCTGGTCGAAATGCTCAGCCGCGTTGGCAAGCCGGTCAAGCTGGCCATCGGCTGATGCCGAGTCCAAATCGCGCGTGGCGGTAGCGATCACGCGGTTCAATTCGAGACGGCTTCCAAGCAGGTAGCGCTAAACCGAGGCCCGTGCGCCGTACATCGCCTCGATCGCCTCCGCGTACTTGCCGGCGATGCTCTTCCTCTTGATCTTCATGGTGGCCGTGACCTCGCCGTCGTCGTGGTCGAGTTCCTTCACGAGCAGGTGGAACTTTCGCACCTGCTGCACCTGCGGCATGCGCGAATTCACCGTGTCCACCTCGGACTGGATCAGTTCGCGCACGCGCGGGTGTTCGGCCAGGCTGCGGAAATGCGTGTAGGCGAGGCCATGCTCCTTGGAAATCCTGGGCCGACGAAATCGTCGGTGAACTCGCGCGGCCGCATCCGGCACTGCCGGGTTTGCTCAAACGCATCGATATCTGGCGCTGGGCGCATGCCATGCCGCGCCCGGTGCCGGGATTTCTCGGGCGCCCGCTGAGTGCGCTGCTGGCCCGATTGGACCGGCCTCTGGCCTTTGCCCAATCGGACCTTGGCGGCTTGTCGCTGTTCGAAGAAGCGCACGACGCCGGTGTGCGCGCGGCGCAAGCGTTGCACCGCGTGCGGCGTTGAGCGCGAGCGATTCAGACCAGGCGGCGCGGATCGAGCGCGGCGAGGGAAACGCCCTCGTCGCGCAGCGCTGCCGGCATCTCTCGTCTGAGCACCAGAGCAGCGGCGGCCATTCCCATCGCCGGGGAGGTCTGAATCCCGTAGCCGCCCTGGCCGGCGAGCCAGAAGAATGCGGCTTGCCTTACGTCGAAGCCGGCAACCAATGTCCTGTCTGCAACGAAGCTGCGCAGTCCAGCCCACTTCGAAGTGATGCGCCTGATATCGAAGTGCGTGGCCGCCTGCAGGCGCTCGACGAGTGTCGCGACGTCGAACTCGTCGGGCTGCGCGTCGCAGGGCGGGGAGGGTGTTTCGTCCGCGGGCGAGGCGAGGAAGCGTCCCGCCTCCGGGCGGAAATAGAGCGTTTCGGTCGCGTCGATCGCCAACGGCCAATGCGAAGTGCTTGCGGAACCGCCTGAAAATCTTCCGCATTCGAACACAATCGCCGTGCGGCGCAGGGGCTCGATGCCGATGGGGGCGGCACCGCATGCGCGCGCAAGCTCGTCCACCCAGGCGCCCGCGGCATTCACGAGGAGCGCTGCGTCGAATTCGCCCGCGCTGGTTTCGATGCGCCATCGCCCGTTCGAGAATTGCGCCGCGCGAATCTCCGCGCTGGTGACCAGGCGTGCACCGTTCGCGCGTGCGCCGCGCAGGAACCCGTGGTGCAGTGCGTGCACGTCGATGTCCTGCGCGGATTCGTCGAGCACGCCGCGGTGAGCGTGTTCTTCGCGCAACGCCGGAACCAGTTCGCGCACGCGGCTGCCGGAGAGCGCCTGCACCCGCGCACCGGTCGCGGCGAAATCCTCGGCGATGGCATCGAGCGCCGCACCTTGATCGGCGCGGCCGAAAACGAGGTGCCCGCGGGGGGAGAGGATCGGGTTAGTGGCGAATCCCGCGGGCGGCGATTCGAGAAATGCGCGGCTCGCGCGCGTGAGCGCCCGCACGGTGGCGTTGCCGTAGGACTCCGCGAACAGCGCCGCCGAGCGCCCGGTGGTGTGATAACCGGGCTGGTCCTCACGCTCGAGGATCGTCACCCGGCAATGCGGAGAAAGGAAGTACGCCGCCGACGCTCCGGCGATGCCGGCGCCGGCGATCAGTACCTCGGTTTGGTTGTTCTGTTGCATCGTAATCGCCGCGTGGGATAATCCTTGCGCGAACCCCTCGAACGGGACGGTCTTGCGCGGACGGGATACTTGCACAAAACCAGTTCCGTGGGGCGCAGGCGCAAGAAACCAGCCCGTCCCGGATAGATCAAAACCGTCCACGGGGAAGCATTGTCGATCATGGCGCGATTCTGGTTCCTTTTCGATGCGTTGAGCACGCGCGCGCGGCTCAATGCCCTGCTGCTCCTCGTCATCGTTCCCTACACGGCACTGTTGATCTACAGCACTGTTGACAGATATCAATTGCTGCAGGCGAACGTGCGGGATCAAACCCTGCACGTGGCGGCGATGGCGGCCGAAAACCAGAACCAGGTCATCTCGCAAACGCGCCAATTGCTCGAAACGCTCGCCAACAATCCGATCGTCCGCGACAGAGATTGGGCGCGATGCACGCCGATGATTCAGCAGTTCTGGCAGCACTTCAAGGCGTCCTATTCGAACTTTCACGTCGCCGATATGACGGGCGACGTCGTTTGCAGCGGAACGGTATTGCCGGCAGCAGTCAACGTTGCCGATCGGAAGGACTTTCAGGATGCCGTGTCGTCCCGCCGATTCGTCGTCGGTGACCTCGTCCGCAGCCGCACCACCGGGTTGCTGAGCGTGATGACCAGATACCCGGTCCTGGACGATCGTGGCAGCGTCGTCATGGTTGTCACGGCGCAGGTTTCGACCGATCAGTTTGCGCTGGCTGCATCCTCGATCCCCTTGCCCGAACACGGAGAACTGATTATCACCGACCGAAGTGAAACGGTGATCGTGCACAAACCGGGTGCGAAGGCCAGGATTGGCGAGCGCTTGCCCGACGGACCGCTGATGCGCGCAATGCATGCCCAGGGCAGCGGGATCGTCGAGTCGCAACAAGGCTTGGACGGCGTAACCCGGATGTTCGGATTTGCGCGTACGGGGAAAGGTGAGACCGACGTCATTCATGTCGCGATCGGCTTTCCGATCGGGGCGATCGCGGAAGAGGTGAATCGGCATCTTTTTGCCAATATCGCGACGATGCTGGTAGTCGTCCTGTTCGTGATGGTGCTGGCATGGTTTGGCGTCGATGCGCTGCTGATCAAGAAGGTGCAGGTGCTGGTTGCTACGGTGAACAAGCTCAGGGACGGGGAAACCTCGGCCCGTACCGGGTTGACCTACGGAGTCGACGAGCTGAGCCATGTCGCCCGCGCGGTGGATGAGTCGGCAGCAGAACTTGAACGCGTGTTGAACCTGTTGCGCGATCAAACCGTGCGTGACCCTTTGACATCGTTATTCAACCGGCGATATCTGGAGGAGAGCCTGGCACGCGAGTTGACCAGGGCAACGCGGGAGGGAAAATCCATCGGTGCGATCATGGCCGACATTGATCATTTCAAGCGGATCAACGATACCTTCGGGCATGAAGGCGGGGACAAGGTGCTGATCAGCGTCGCCGAGATCCTCGTGAAGAATGTTCGAGGCGGGGACATTGTGTGCCGGTTCGGTGGCGAGGAATTCGCAATCATCCTGCCGGGCGCAAACCTGGAGATCAGCATGTCGCGCGCGGAAGCGCTTCGGGCAGCGGTGTCGAAAATTGATTTCGAGCACGCGGGCAGGCGGGTCGGGCCGGTTTCCATATCGCTCGGCGTATCGATCTTCCCGGACCACGGAACTGACGCGACGACATTGTTGCGTAGCGCGGACCATGCCCTGTATGAAGCCAAAGGCGCCGGCAGGAACCGAGTCGTTGCCGCGCCCGGCTGAATTCCGAGCGGCGCTTCATCTGGAGGGTAATCGTGAAACAGCAGCCGCTGCAATCCCGTCTCAACGGGCAGCTTGCCGGCGTCGACGTGGATTCGGTGCAAGAGTCCATTGCCAACCGGATGGTGTTAACGGTGGGCAAGGACGACATCATGGCGACCACGCGCGACTGGTTTTACGCCACGGCCTTCATGACACGCGACCGCCTCACCGAGCGCTGGATGGAGACCATGCGCAGCTATTACGCCGCTGACGCGAAGCGGGTGTATTACCTGTCGATGGAATTCCTGATGGGGCGCGCCCTGATGAACAGCCTGCTCAATCTCTCGTTCGACAAGGAGTGCAGCCAGGCTTTGCAGCAGTACGGCGTCGATTTGCGGCAGGTGCGCGAAATGGAGACCGATGCGGCCCTGGGCAACGGCGGCCTGGGGCGCCTCGCAGCCTGCTTTCTGGATTCGATGGCGACGCTGAATCTGCCCGGCTATGGCTATGGCATTCGCTATGAGTACGGCATGTTCTCCCAGCGCATGGAGGCAGGCCGGCAGGTGGAGCATCCCGACAACTGGTTGCGCTATGGCAATCCCTGGGAATTTCCGCGCCCGGAGGTGCTCTACCAGGTCAAGTTCGGCGGCCGCGTGGTGCAGTTCGCCGATGAGCAGGGCGTGCAGCGCAACCATTGGGTGGACACCGAGGACGTCATGGCAATGGCCTACGACACTCCGATCCCCGGTTATGCCACCCCCACGGTAAACAACATGCGCCTGTGGGCGGCCAAGGCCTCGCGCGACTTCGAGCTGAAATATTTCAACGAAGGCAATTACATCAAGGCGGTGGAGGACAAGAACGAGTCGGAGAACCTGTCCAAAGTGCTCTACCCGGACGACTCCACGACCATGGGCCGCGAACTGCGCCTCAAGCAGCAATACTTTTTCGTCTGCGCATCGCTGCAGGACATCCTGTACCGCTTCAGCAAGTTTCACAAGGACTTCGACGCGCTGCCGGACAAGGTCGCAATCCAGCTCAACGATACGCATCCCTCGATCGCCATCCCTGAGTTGATGCGCATACTGGTGGACGTCAACCATCTGGATTGGGACAGGGCATGGGAAATCACGACGCGCACCTTCTCCTACACCAACCATACGCTGATGTCGGAAGCGCTCGAAACCTGGCCGGTCGCGATGTTCGAGCAGATACTGCCGCGTCACCTGCAGATCATCTACGAAATCAACCACCGCTTCCTCAAAGGGGTAATGCACAGCTTTCCCGGCGAGAACGAACTGCGCCGACGCATGTCGATCATCGGCGAAGAAGACGGCAGGCGGGTGCGCATGGCGCATCTCGCCATCGTGGGCAGCCACAAGGTCAACGGCGTGGCGCAAATCCATACCGAGCTCATGAAGCAGACCATCTTTGCCGATTTCGACCGCTACTACCCGGGCAAGATCATCAATATGACCAACGGCATCACGCCGCGCCGCTGGTTGAACCAGGCCAATCCGCTGCTATCGGCTTTGATCACCTCCCGCATCGGCGGCGGCTGGCTCAAGGATCTCGACCAGTTGCGGCGCCTGATTCCGCTCGCCGAGGACGCGCAGTTCCGCGAGGAATTCGCGGTGGTAAAACGCGCCAACAAGCAAAGGTTCGCGGCTGAACTGAAGCAAAGCCTCGGCATGGAGATCGGCGTCGATTCGCTGTTCGACGTGCAGATCAAGCGCATCCACGAATACAAGCGCCAGCTGCTCAACGTGCTGCACGTTGTCACCCTGTACGAGCGCATTTGCGCTTCCCCGCACACGGACACGGTGCCGCGCACCGTGATCTTCGGCGGGAAGGCGGCGCCGGGCTATGCGATGGCCAAGCTGATCATCAAGCTGATCAACGACGTGGCCGAAATCGTCAATAACGACGTTCGCATTCGGGGGCGGCTGAAGCTGGCATTCGTGCCCAACTACGGCGTTTCCCTTGCCGAAAGCATCATTCCGGCGGCTGATCTGTCGGAGCAGATTTCCCCGGCAGGCACCGAGGCTTCGGGCACCGGCAACATGAAGCTGGCATTGAATGGGGCGCTGATGATAGGCACGCTGGACGGCGCAAATATTGAAATCAGGAACGAGGTCGGCGAGGACAACATTTTCATCTTCGGCCTTACCACCGACGGCGCCGCCAGGCTGCGCGCGAGCGGCTACAGGCCGGCGGACCACTATCGTGCGAACGGCGAATTGCGCCGGGCCATCGACATGATTGCTACCGGCTATTTTTCGCCTGAGGAACCCGACCGGTTCAAGCCGATCGTGGACAATCTGCTCACGCACGGCGACCACTATCTGCTGCTGGCGGACTATGAGTCATACGTTGCCCGTCAGCGAGAGGTCGAAGCGGTCTACCGTGACCAGCAGCAATGGCTGCGCAAAGTCATCCTCAACGTGGCCAACATGGGGAAATTTTCAAGCGATCGAACGGTCCTGCAATACGCTCAGCAGATCTGGCAGGCGAAACCGGTGTCGCGATAAGGCGGCGGGGCGAATTTCCCGATGGAGCAGCCGGCCCAGTCTCCACGCTGGATAGTCGCTTCCCGAACGCGTAGGATTATCCGCGTGTTCGTAGCCCGCCGTGTCACTGCAACGGGAATCGTGACGCATGGTATTCCGACTGCCAATACCGTTTGAACCGCCAAGCGATGGGATCTGAGCAGAAAACTGTCGCTATCCGAGAAGCGATGCAACTGGCCCTGGCACACCATCAAGCAGGGCGCTTAGCGGAGGCGGAGCGCATCTACCGGCGAGTCTTGCAGGATGATCCGATCAATCCAGGGGTGCTACATCTACTCGGAGTAATTGCCCATCAGGGCGGAAAGAATGAGATTGCCGTTCAATTGATCGACAGGGCGCTGACGATCAAGCCCGACTATGCCGAGGCGTTGAACAACCGCGGCGCGGTCCTGCGCGAACTCAAGCGCTACGAAGAGGCACTGGCCAGCTACGACCAGGCGCTCACGATCAAGCTCGACTATGCCGAGGCATTATCCAACCGCGGCAATGTCCTGCACGACCTCACGCGCTACGAAGAGGCACTGGCCAGTTATGACCAGGCGCTCGCGATCAAGCCCAACTATGCCGACGCGTTGTCCAACCGCGGCAATGTCCTGCACGACCTCAAGCGCTGCGAAGAGGCGCTGGCCAGTTACGATAAGGCACTGGCGGTGAAGCCCGACTATACCGAGGCGTTATGCCACCGTGGCGCCGCCCTGCACGACCTCAAGCGCTACGACGAGGCACTGGACAGTTACGACAAGGCGCAGACGATCAAGCCCGAGTACGCCGACGCACATTGGAACGAAAGTTTGTGCCGGCTTCTGATCGGCGATTTCGAGCGCGGCTGGGAGAAATACGAGTGGAGATGGAAATCGGGTTCGCTCTCTGCGAAGCGCGAATTCTTGCGACCCCTTTGGCTCGGCAAGGAAGACATCACGGGTAAGACCATCCTCCTGCATGCTGAGCAGGGCTTGGGCGACACGCTTCAGTTTTGTCGCTATGCCCCACTCGTTTCTGCGCTGGGCGCAAAAGTGTTGATCGAAGTGCCATCCTCGCTGAAGTCGTTGCTGGCAACCTTGAAGGGTGTCAGTCAGATCGTGGCGATCGGGGAGTCGTTGCCGGAATTCGACTTCCACTGTCCGCTAATGAGCCTGCCGCTTGTCTTTAAGACCAACCTGGAGAGCATCCCTGCAGACATACCCTATCTGCATCCTGAAAAAGTCGCCGTGAGAGCCTGGGAGGAACGACTGTCCGGATTCGATGGGTTGCGGATCGGCCTCGTATGGGCCGGGAGTCCCCGAAAAGAGCAGCGTAACGCCAATGTGCTGGACCGGCTCCGTTCAATTCCGCTTGCTGCTTTCGAGTCTTTTGGAACGATCGAGGGCATGCGTTTCTACAGCATTCAAATGGGGCCACCAGAAAAGGAACTCTCGGAATTGAAGGCGCAAGGCTGGTCAGGTCCGGAAGTGATGGACTTCACGTGCGAACTGGACGATTTCTCGGACACGGCCGCTTTTACCGCTTGCATGGACCTTGTGATTTCTTGCGATACGTCGATGGTCCATTTGGCGGGCGCGATCGGTAAGCCCGTGTGGATATTGAGTCGATTCAATGGCTGTTGGCGCTGGTTGGTCGACCGCGACGACAGTCCCTGGTATCCGACCGCACGAATTTTCAGGCAGTCAGGAATTGGGGATTGGCACAACGTGATTGGCAAGGTTCAGCAACGGCTGCGCTCGTTCCCTGGTGACAGACATTTCCGGGCCTGCGTACTGTCGGCAGATCGGTAGTTTGGCGCCCAGCAGTGTCGTTCTCGGATCGCGGAGCCGTCAGCGTACCGCTGGCCGCAGCAGCCATGAGCTCCCACTTCGCGCGAAGTTTCTGAACGCGAAACGCGAAAGATCATACCGGGTCGTCGCGCGCTCCGACGCGATCGAGCGCGCGCTCAAATCGCGCAAGCGTCGCCGCGACGCGGCCGAAGACACTCTCATGAGGATAGTCGCCCCGCGCATCGGGAATGCCCACCGGCGCGTCGAGCATCAGCGCAATGGCATCCTCGACATGCGCCACGCTCCAGACGTGAAACTGGCCGGTGCGCACCGCTTCACTCACCGTGCGGCTCAAGACGAGATTGGGCTCGTTGGCGCGAGGCACGATCACCCCTTGCGTGCCCGTGAGCGGGCCCGCTTCGCGGCAGGTGCGGAAAAAGCCTTCGATCTTGTGATGTACGCCGCCAATTGCCTGCGAGAGGCCGAGCTGGTTAACCGCGCCGGTGATCGCCAGGTCTTGCCGCACGGGCACCCCCGATAGATCGGACAGGATCGCGATCAGCTCTGCCATCGAAGCGCTGTCGCCCTCGACGCCGCCATAGGTCTGTTCGAAGGTGAGCGAAATCGTCGCCGACAAGGGGTTCGCGCGCGCGAACGTGCCGGCAAGCCAGCCCTGAATGATGAAAGCGCCTTTCTGCTGGATCGGCCCGCCGAGCGACACATCGCGCTCGATGTTCACGATGCCGCGCCGGCCGACGCTCGCGCGCGCGGTCACCCTCGCCGGCAGCCCAAAAGCGTGGTCGCCGGTATCCCGCACGGCCAGCGCATTTACCTGCGACAGCGCGCGGCCTTGCGTTGCGATCATGATGACGCCGCGGCGGATCGCTTCGTGGTTGCGATCCTCGGCGTGCGCGCGACGATAGCGGCGGCCGCGCACGGCCGCGTCGATCGCCTCGGCAGTGATGCACTGCTCGCACGCAGCCTCGGTGGTCGCGGCTTCCGCGATCAGGTCCTCCAGAAACTCGAAGCGCGCAGTGAGCTTGTCGCGTTGACCGGCCCAGCGCGATGCCGCGCCCAGCAGGCGCTTGACGGCGGCTTCGTCGCAGGTCTTGCCGCTCTGGGCTTCGGCAATGTCGCTCAACAATCCGGCATAGCCCGCGATGTTCTCGGGGGACGCGTCGATGTCCGAATCGATCTCCGCCTTCACCTTGAAATACGTCTGGAAATCCGGGTCGATGGCGAAGAATGCCTGGTAGCGCCGCGGCGGGCCGACCAGGATCACCCTGAGCTCGAGCGGGACCGCTTTCGGCTCGGGGGCTCCGGCGCGCGGGATGGTGCCCGCGCGGTGCAGCTCCTCGATGCGGATTTCGCGGTCGCGGATCGCGGCCTTGAGGAATTCCCAGACCGCGGGGTCGGCCGCGATGGCCTCCGCACGCAGGATCAGCACGCCGCCATTGGCCCGGTGCAGCGATCCGGCGCGCAACAGGCCGACCTCGGTGAATAGCGTGCCCTGCACCTGCTGATATTCGATGCGGCCGAACAGGTTCTCGTAGCTGGGGTTGGGCTCGAGAACTACCGGCGGATGCGACTGATCGCTGCGATCGACGAACAGATTGACCGTGTAGCGGCGCTCGAGCGCGATCATTGCCTCGCCGGCGGCGCTCTCCGGACCGGCATGCACGGCAGCCAGGCGTTCGATCATGTCGAAGCGCAGCTCCGTGAGCCATCGTCCGATGCCGGCAATGGCTGCGAACTCCCCGGAGAACTTGTCCACCGACGAACCCACCGACTGATCGATCATCTGACGCGCCACGTCGGCGATGCGCGTGGCGAGCCCCTGCCGCGCCTCGGCCATCCAGGCATTGAAATGGCTGAGCAGATGGCCGATCGACTCGGCGGCTGCCTCGGTGTCCGCGGTCGATGCCATCTCGCCGGATGCTTTCGACTGCGTCAACGCAACCGCTCCGTCGGGCATTTGCACCAGTTGCAGTCCATGGGCGCGCGCCGAAACCTCGATCGCGGTGAATCGCCTTGCCGACTCGGCACGAAGCTTCCCTCCTTCGCCCTCGACGAAGTTGCGATAGCCTTCGCTCGAAAATCCGCGCGACAGCGCTTCCCGCACATCGCGCACGAGTCTGGCCATTGCGTCGCGGAAGCGGCGCCCGACGCCAGCCGGCAGGCGATAGGGCCGCGGCCGATCCGACTGTTTGAAGTTGTTGAGATAGATCCAGTCGCTCGGCGGCGGGCGCGTCGACATGGCTTGCGCCACGAACTCCAGCGTCGAACGCATGCGCCCCGACCGGTCCTCGCCGACGACGAAAACGTTGAAATCGGGATCGCGGATCGTGAGGCCGAAGCGCAAGGCCTCGCGCGCGCGGGCGTGGCTCGAAAGCGCGAACGGCCCGTCGTGCCGCGCCGGCGGAATGGCGAATACCGGCATGCCGATCTGGTCGGCGTCGAGTTTCCTGAGGCTCTCCGTCATCGCGCGATCAGCGGTCGCTCGCCAGCCAGTCGACCACCGTCAATCCCTTGATGCGGGAAAACTCCCGCAGGTTGCCGGTTGCGAGCGTGACGCCAAGGCTCAGGGCATGCGCTCCGATCATCATGTCCAGCGCGCCGATCGGCGTGCCTTTCTTTTCCAACGCAGCCCGAATCTGTCCGTAAACCCTGGCCGCTTCACGATCGAGCTTCGCGATCTCCAGCGGCAGGACGAACTCGTCGAGCGCCGACTTGTTCTTTTCGTGATGCTGGCTCTTGGCGACTCCGAATTCCAGCTCGGCA
The DNA here is from genome assembly GCA_016195915.1 of Betaproteobacteria bacterium. Classification (GTDB taxonomy): domain Bacteria; phylum Pseudomonadota; class Gammaproteobacteria; order Burkholderiales; family SG8-39; genus JADGRQ01. The sequence continues at coordinate 13,816 of JACPYS010000022.1, forward strand.
AGCGTGACCCAGGAGATGCCGATTTCACCGACCTTGTAGTCGTTTAAGCGCCTCAACACCTGCGGCGGTTTGCGCTTGATGACGGCAATGCACGTATTGGTATCGAGCATCACCTTCATTCAAATACCGCCTCCCGCTTTTGCTGCGCCGGTTGGCCTCTGTCGGCCATATAGTCCTTGGTGAACTTGTCCAGGCTGCCAAGCAGAGAATCCCAGGAATTGACGAGCGGAATCAGGACCACGGCGCTGCCGGATTTCTTGATGAATACCGCGTCGCCTTCAAAGCGAAACTCCTTTGGGAGCCGGACCGCCTGACTTTGCCCGTTTTGAAACAGTTTGGCTGTCTTCATCGTCACTGCCTGGAAGTATATGTGCGAAGTATATACCTCGTATCAGCCACCGCCCCCCGCAGCGTCCACTACCGCAAGCGCCGTCAGGTTGACCAGTCGGCGCACCGTAGCCGACGGCGTCGCGATCAGCACGGGTTTGCGCGCGCCCAGCAGGATCGGACCGATGGTCACGCCCTCGCCGCCGGTGATCTTCAGCAGATTGAAGGAAATGTTCGCGGCATCGAGGTTTGGCATGATCAGCAGGTTGGCCTCGCCTTTCAAGCTCGAATCCGGATGGACCCGGCTGCGTATGGCTTCCGACAGCGCAGCGTCACCGTGCATTTCCCCGTCCACTTCCAGTCCCGGCACGCGCTCCGCCAGCAACCGGCGCGCCTCGCGCATCTTGCGTGCCGACTTCGAATCGTCGCTGCCGAAATTGGAGTGCGACACCAGCGCCACCTTGGGCGCGAGCCCGAAGCGCCGGACCTCGTCGGCCGCAAGCCGCGCGATCTCGACCAGTTCGTCGGCAGACGGATTGCGGTTCACGTAGGTGTCGCAGATGAACAGCGTGCGATGAGGCAGCAGCAGCCCGTTCATCGCGGCGAATACCGGGGCATCGGGTCTGCGGCCGATGACGTCGGCGACATGACGCAGGTGTGCCTGGTACTTGCCCACCGTGCCGCACAGCAGCGCGTCGCACTCGCCCATGCGCAGCAGCAGCGTGCCGATGAGGGAGGGCTTGCGCAGCACCGCCTCTTTCGCGTCTTCCGGCGAGATACCCTTGCGTCCCATGAGCTGGTAGTAGGTTTGCCAGTAGGCCCGGTAACGCGGGTCGCTGTTGACGTTGACGAGCTCGAAGTCCTTGCCCGCCGCGAGACGCAATCCGAACTTCTCGATGCGCGCCGCGATGACCTCCGGACGGCCGATCAGGATGGGCTTCGCCATCGCCTCGTCCACGACGACCTGTACCGCGCGTAGCACGCGCTCCTCTTCGCCTTCTGCGTAGGCAACGCGCTTCGGTGCCCGTTTGGCCCCGGCGAACACCGGTTTCATGATGAAACCCGTGTGGTAGATGAACTGCGACAGGCGTTCGCGATAGGCGTCGAAATCGGCGATCGGACGGGTGGCGACGCCGCTTTCCATCGCGGCCCTGGCGACCGCGGCCGGCACGTTCACGACGAGGCGCGGATCGAAGGGCTTGGGGATCAGGTACTCGCGGCCGAAGCTCAGGTTCTCGCCGGCGTAGGCCTGGGCGACGATGTCGGACTGCTCGGCGTGCGCGAGCTCGGCGATGGCGCGCACGCAGGCGAGCTTCATCTGCTCCGTGATCGTGGTTGCGCCGACGTCGAGCGCCCCACGGAAGATGAACGGGAAGCACAGGACATTGTTCACCTGATTCGGGTAGTCCGACCGGCCTGTGGCGATGATGGCATCGGGCCGCACCGCGCTTGCGAGCTCCGGCAGGATCTCCGGCTCGGGATTGGCGAGCGCCAGGATCAGCGGATCCCGGGCCATGGCCTTGACCATGTCCTGCGTCAGCGCCTTCGGTCCGGAAAGCCCCAGGAAGATGTCCGCGCCGGCGATGGCGTCGGTCAAGTTTCGCGCCGCGGTGTCGCGGGCGTAGCGCGCCTTGTTTTCCTCCATCGGCGACTCGCGGCCGGCGTAGATCACGCCCTTGCTGTCGCACACCAAGACGTTTTCGCGCTTCAAACCCAGGCCGACCAGCAGGTCGAGGCAGGCGATCGCGGCGGCACCCGCCCCCGAGCAAACGAGCTTGACGTTCGCGAGGTCCTTGTCCACGACCTTCATCGCGTTGAGGATCGCAGCCGAGGCCACGATCGCGGTGCCGTGCTGGTCGTCGTGGAATACCGGGATCTTCATTCGCTCCCGCAGTTTGCGCTCGACGTAGAAGCAATCGGGTGCCTTGATGTCCTCGAGATTGATGCCGCCGAAGGTCGGCTCCAGCCGCGCGATCGTCTTCACCAGCTCTTCCGGGTCGGTCTCGGCGATCTCGATGTCGAACACGTCGATGCCGCTGAATTTCTTGAACAGGCAGGCCTTGCCTTCCATGACCGGTTTGCCGGCCAGCGGTCCGATGTTGCCCAGGCCCAGCACCGCCGTGCCGTTGGTGATGACGGCGATGAGATTGGCGCGGGACGTGAGTGAACGGGCCTGGTTCGGATCGGCCGCGATGGCGTCGCACGCGGCGGCAACCCCCGGCGAGTAGGCGAGCGCGAGGTCACGCTGGTTGATGAGACCCTTGGTCGGCGTGACCGAGATCTTGCCCGGCGTCGGAAGGCGGTGGTACTCCAGTGCGGCGACGCGAAGTTGTTCTTCCATGCGGACCTCCTGTGCGATTCGCAGCTACGGCAACAGGTCGATTCTACTCACTGGGAGAGACGCTCCAGCGGGTTTCTGCGCAGGAGTTTCCTTGTGAGCTCGTTCGCGAGGCCGGGCGATCTGCCGCGGCGCCGCGCAACTGCGCTAGACTGAACACGCACGCAACGCAAACCCAGGGAGCCGACCGATGACCACAGACGCCGAGGAGATCTTCCCTTGCATCCGACGCTGGAAGGAAAGCGGCCGGGGCGTGGCGATTGCGACGGTGGTGCAGACTTGGGGATCCTCGCCGCGCCCCGAGGGCAGCCACCTTGCGGTCAATGACGGTGGCGAGTTCGTCGGTTCGGTTTCCGGCGGCTGCATAGAAGGCGCCGTGGTGACCGAGGCGCTCGCCGTGATTGCCGACGGCAAGCTGCGTACGCTCGAATTCGGCGTCTCGGACGAGCAGGCCTGGGAAGTGGGGCTCGCCTGCGGCGGGCGGGTGCGCGTATTCGTGGAGCGCCTGGAATGAAGTGGGCGCTCTATGAACGGCTGCAGGCCGCCACGGCCGCAGGCGTCTCGGTCGCATTGATCACGCGGCTGCGCGACGGCGAGCAGAGCCTGTTCGATGGCGAGGGTTGGCAAGGGGCCCTCGAAGTTTCCGAAGCCGAGCGCGCAGCGGTGCGGCGCATGCTCGTGGCCGACAAGAGCGGCATGCTCGCCGGCTCGCAAGAACTCTTCGTACGTTCGTACGCACGCGCGCCGCGCCTTATTGTGGTCGGCGCGGCGCACATCAGCCAGTTCCTCGCGCCGATGGCGGCGCTTGCCGGATTCGAGGTGACGGTGATCGACCCGCGCCGCGCCTTCGCGAGCGCCGAGCGCTTCCCGGGCGTGAAGTTGGTCGAGGCCTGGCCCGACGAGGCGCTCGAGCAGTTGAAGCTCGACGCGACGAGCGCAGTGGTGACGCTCACCCACGATCCGAAGCTCGACGATCCCGCGCTCATTGCCGCGCTTGCGAGCCCGGCTTTCTACATCGGCGCTCTGGGCAGCACGCGCACCCACGCCAAGCGCGTCGCCCGGCTCACCGACGCGGGCCTCGGCGACAAGGCCGTGCGCATACACGCGCCGGTCGGGCTCGATCTCGGCGGACGCGCGCCGCGCGAAATCGCGGTGTCGATACTCGCCGAGGTGATCCAGGTGCGCTACCGGGGCGAGTAGACATGGGCTCGGATCCTGCGGTGAGCGTGCAGGAGCTCTACGAGCAGGCGATCAAGGCGCTCGCCGCGGCGGGCGAGGGACAGGGGCGTCTCGACGCGCCCGATGCGCGCGCGCTGCTCGACAACCCGCTGTGCGGCGACCGAGTGGAGATCGAGGTGAAGCTCTCGGCCGGACGCATCGCGGCGATTGCGCATGCGGTCAAGGGTTGCCTGTTGTGCCGCGCGGCGGCTGGGGCGATCGGCCTGCGTGCAACCGGCGCGAGTGCCGGGGAGATCGCGCGTGTCGCCGCGCAGCTGACCGAGATGCTCGAGCATACCGGACCGCCGCCCGATGGTTGGCCAGAACTCGCCGCGTTCGCGCCGGTGCACGGGCACCGCAGTCGCTACGGCTGCGTGCTGCTGCCTTTCAATACTCTGATTGCCGCGCTCCGGCCGGATCAAACTGACTCGTGAATCGGACCATGAAGGGTGGAATGAACTTCGGTAAATTCATGTGGCCCGGCGCACGAATGCCGGCGTGATCTCCCGGATCGACTTGACGCCGCACTGTTGCATCGCGGCCCGCAATTCGATCCGCAGAAGTTCCAGCACTCGCTCCACGCCAGGTTGCCCGAACGCGCCCAGGCCCCACAGGTATGGCCGCCCGACGCACACCGCGCTCGCGCCGATCGCAAGCGCCTTGACGATGTCGGTGCCGCGGCGGAATCCGCTGTCGACGAGCACCGGAATCCGGCCGCCGACCGCCTCGACGATTTCCGGCAACGCGTCGATCGTGGAGCGGCCGTTGTCCTCGCCCCTGGCGCCATGGTTGGACACGATCAGCCCGTCCATGCCGTGCTCGATGCACAGCTTTGCATCCTCGTGCGTGACGATTCCCTTGACCAGGATCTTCATCTTCGTGCTGTCGCGCAGCCGCTTGAGGAAGTCCCAGGTCAGGTTGGACGACTCCCAGCTCTTCAGGTTCGACAGATCGATCCCCTCGTAGTTGCGCCGGCGCAATGCGCGTTGGGTGATGCCCGGCTTGTGGCACTCGATGCAGTCGCGCGCGTCTTCGCGCCGCAGCCGGAACATCGTCTCCTGATTGCGGCCGCCCACGCGGTCAACAGTCACCGCGATGACCGGGCAGCCGGCTGTTCGCGCGCGCTTCGCCAGTGCCATGCCGACATTCCAGTCCGGCGAGACGTAGAGCTGAAACCAGATTGGCGCACCGCGCGCCGCAGTCACTTCTTCCACCGTGTAGTTGGCCGAGGCGGAAAGTATCTGGGCATGGTTGCCCGGCCGCGCGGCGCGCGCGACGGCGACTTCGCCCTCGGGATGTATGAACAGGTTCCCGCCGGTGGGCGCGACCACGATCGGCGTGTCGAACTTGGTGCCCAGGAGATCCACGCTCATGTCCACCTTCGAAACGTCGTTGAGGCGGCGCGGCCGCAGCTGGAATTTCAGGAACCCCTCGCGGTTCGCGCGCAGCGTAACCTCGTCGTCGATCCCCGAGGCCATGTAGCCGAAATGCGCGGGCGGCGTGTTCTTGCGGCAGACCGGTTCGAAATCGAACACATTGATCGCGTCCTTCGGCGAGGCGATCAGTTGGTCCGGGTCCAGGGGCGCCCAGGTGAGCGGATCTGGAAGCTTCGAACGCGGTTTCGGCCCGTCTGCGGCGAATCCGGCGACGCCCGGCAAGGCCAACAGAGGGCTGCCGGCAAGGAACTGCATGAAGCGGCGGCGACTGGCCGCCACGATGTCGCGACGTGACATGATCGACCTCCCTTGTATCGACGTGACTCAGGTTACAGAACGGCGGGGCCAGGCGCTAGACTGTGCGCGAGCGAGGGAGGGTTTGAATGCAGCGATTGCTTGCGCGATTCACTTGGCGGAGTTCGTCTGCCCGACTTGGAGGCGCCGCTCGGCGCGCATGGCATGCAGAACCGGCCGCTGGCGGACCGTGCGGTCGGTGACGAAGGGACGCAGGATATGATAACGAATGACCTGGTCCATTGTCGCGCGTGATCCGGAGAGCGGCGCCTTCGGCGTGGTCGTGGCGACGCGTTTCTTTGCTGTCGGCGCGCTTTGCATCCACGGCGCGGGCGGCCTGGGGGCGCTTGCCACGCAGGCCCTGATCAACCCGACCTACGGCCCGCGCGGACTGCGCCTGCTGCGGGAGGGCGTTCCGGCGCAGACGGTCGTGGATGTGCTCACGGGGCCGGATGATGGGCGGGCCACGCGGCAGTTGCATGTACAGGACGCGGCCGGACGCATTGCGGCGTATACGGGAGAGCAATGCGTTCCCTGGTGTGGGCATTGCGTGCACGGCGGTTTTTCGGTCGCGGGCAACATGCTCGCCGGGCCGGGCGTGATTGCCGACACCGCAACGGCATACGAAGCGAATCCGGGTCTTCCCTTCGCGCGCCGCCTGATCGCCGCGATGAAAGCCGGCGAGGCCGCGGGCGGCGACAAGCGCGGCAAGCAGTCGGCCGCGCTCATCGTCTACACCAGCGAGGAATATCCGGCGCTCGACCTGCGCGTTGACGATCATGCCGATCCGCTCGCCGAACTCGAGCGGCTGGAAGCGGTGAGCCGCGAGCGCTTCGTGCACTTCGCCCGGTATTTCGCCACGCAAGCCTCGCCCGCCGGTGTATTCGACCGCGCGGTCATCGAGGCAGGCATTGCGCGCGCCACTGCGAAGGACGCGGATTGAGTGCACTCCTTTCGGTCGAGGACCTGCGCGTCAGCTTTGCCACGGACCAGGGCCTCGCGCGCGCCGTGGATGGCGTCTCGTTCTCGCTCGCCGCGAGGGAAACGCTGTGCATCGTGGGAGAGTCGGGTTGCGGCAAGAGTGTCACTGCGCTCTCGATCATGGGTCTCATTCCGCGTCCTCCGGGTGAAACCGCCGGACGCGTGCTGTTCGAAGGTCGGGACCTGCTCGGCCTCGACGCGATGGAGCTGTCGGCGATTCGCGGCGACCGGCTGGCGATGGTGTTCCAGGAGCCGATGACGGCGCTGAATCCGGCCTTCACGATCGGCTCCCAGCTCTGCGAGGTGCTGGTGCGGCATCGCGGCGCGAGCCAACGCGATGCGCGGGACGCGGCGATCGCGATGCTCAGGCGGGTGCAGATTCCCGCTGCCGAACGCCGCATCGACGATTACGCGCACCGGCTCTCGGGCGGCATGCGACAGCGCGTGATGATCGCCATGGCACTGCTGTGCGCACCCGCGCTGCTGATTGCGGATGAGCCCACTACTGCGCTCGACGTGACGATCCAGGCGCAGGTCCTTGCACTGATGCGCGAACTGCGTGAGGAGACCGGGACGGCGATCATGCTGATCACGCACGACCTCGGTATCGTCGCCGAGATGGCGAACCGCGTGCTCGTGATGTACGCGGGCGAGGTGGTCGAGGAGGCGGGCGCAGCGGCCTTGTTCGCCATGCCCGAGCATCCGTACACGGTGGGGCTGCTCGGCGCGATTCCCTCGCTCGGCGTGCGCAAGCCGCGGCTCACCGCGATCGACGGGCTGGTTCCTGCCGCCACCGCCATGCCCGCGGGATGCCGTTTTGCCGCGCGCTGTCCGTTTGCCGACGAGCGCTGCCGCGCCGAGGCGCCGGCGCTGAAGATGGTGCGCGTGGGCCATGCCTCGCGGTGCTGGAAGGCACCGCTCGAGCAGCTTGCGCAGAAGCGGGCGGCATGAGCGCAATCCTCGAAGCGACCGGACTGGTGAAGCACTTCGCCATGGGCTCGGGATTGTTCGCGCGCGCCGCAGGCGTGGTCAAGGCAGTGGATGGCGTGTCCTTTGCGGTGGGCGCGGGCGAGTCCCATGCAATCGTCGGAGAATCGGGTTGCGGAAAATCTACGGTGGCGCGCCTGGTGCTGCGGTTGATCGAGCCGACCGCGGGCGCCGTGCGGCTCGAGGGCCGCGACCTGCTTGCCCTTGCGCCCGCCGAACTGCGCGCTGCGCGCCGCCACATCCAGATCGTGTTCCAGGACCCGTACGGCTCGCTCAACCCGCGCATGACGGTCGGCCAGATGCTCACCGAACCGTTGATGCTGCACGAGGTCGTCGCACCCGCAAGGCGGCACGAGCGCGTCGCCGAACTGTTGCGCGTGGTCGGGCTGCAACCGGACTCGGCGCAACGCTATCCGCACGAGTTCTCCGGCGGGCAGCGCCAGCGCCTCGCGGTGGCGCGCGCGCTCGCGGCCGAACCGCGCGTGATCGTCTGCGACGAACCGGTGTCCGCGCTGGATGTTTCGATCCAGGCGCAGATCCTCAACCTGCTCGCCGATCTCCAGCAGCGCTTGGGGCTTGCCTACGTGATCATCTCGCACGACCTTGCGGTGGTGCACCACATCGCCACGTCCGTCGGCGTGATGTATCTCGGGCGTTTCGTCGAATCCGGGCCGAGCGATGCGGTGTTCGAGCGGCCGAAACATCCGTACACGCAGGCGCTATTGTCTTCGGTGCCGGTGCCGGAGCCCGGCCGGAGGTCGCGGCGCATCGTTCTGCAGGGCGACGTACCGAGCCCGCTCGCGCCACCTTCGGGATGCCATTTCCATCCGCGCTGCGCGCACGCGATTGCCCGCTGCCGCGAGGAGGCGCCGCTGGCCGAGGCGAAAGCCGACGGTGGAACGGTCGCGTGCCATCGATGGCGCGAACTGGAAGCGTGGAACACCGCCGTAACGGCCGGGCAGGGCAATCGCGCGGCACTTGCGCGGCTGCAGGCGGCGTTCACCCGGCCGTTTTTGCCAGGTGAATCGCCGCCGGCCGTATCCGTGGCATGATCAATTTTCAGACAGGGGGAATGACGATGCAAAGAATCATCGCGTGTGCGGCACTTGGTCTATCCGCGCTCATCGGCGCAACCGGCGCAATGGCGCAGAGCTCGACGCTGCGCATCGGCCTGGCCGAGGACCCGGACATCCTCGACCCGACGCTGGCGCGCACCTACGTAGGGCGCATCGTGTTTGCCTCGCTGTGCGACAAGCTGTTCGACATCGACGAAAAGCTCGCGATCGTCCCGCAGCTCGCCCTCGGCCATGAGACCTCGGCCGACGGAAAGACGGTGACGGTCAAGCTGCGCAGCGGTGTCAAGTTTCACGATGGCGAGCCGTTCGACGCCGAAGCAGCGAAGTTCAGCCTGGAACGCCATCTCGGCATGCAGGGCTCGTTCCGCCGCGTGGAGATCGCGCAGATCGACAAGGTCGACGCCGTGGACCGTTTGACCATACGCCTGCATCTGAAGGCGCCATTCGCACCGCTCATCGCCCAATTGACCGATCGCGCCGGGATGATGGTGTCGCCCAAGGCTGCGAAGGCGGCCGGAGACAAGTTCGGCACCCGGCCCGTGTGCGCCGGGCCGTACAAGTTCGTAGAGCGCGTGGCGCAGGACCGTATCGTGGTGGAACGCTTCGCCGATTACTGGGACAAGGGCCGCGTGCACATCGATCGCATCGTGTATCAGCCCATCCAGGATTCCACCGTTCGGCTTGCCAACCTGAAGGCGGGCGGTCTCGACCTGATCGAACGCATGCTCGCGACCGATATCGGCGAGGTGAAGAAGGACGCGAAGCTGAAGCTCGCCACCGGCACCGAACTGGGCTATCAGGGCATCACCATCAACGTGAACAATGGCGAAAAATCGAACAATCCGCTGGCGAAAAATGCGAAGGTGCGCCAAGCCTTCGAACTCGCGCTGGACCGCGATGCGATCAACCAGGTGGTGTTCAACGGCGTGAACCTGACCAACAACCAGTGGGTGAGCCCGTCCAATCCCTATTATCTGGCGAAATTTCCGACCCCCAAGCGCGACGTGGCCAGGGCGCGCGCGCTGATCAAGGAAGCGGGCGTGGCCACGCCGATCGCGCTCGATTTCATGGTGCCGAACAATCCCGAGAGCCGCGCGGTTGCCGAGGTGATGCAGTCCATGGGCGCGGAAGCGGGTTTCGACCTGAAGATCCGCGTCACCGAGTTCGCGACCTCGCTGAACGAAGGCGAGAAGGGGAACTACCACATCTATTTCCTCGCCTGGAGCGGCCGCACCGATCCCGATGGCAACATCTACTCCTTCGCCAGTTGCGGCGGTCCCCTCAATTACGGCAGGTTCTGCGATCCCAAGGTGGACGAATTGCTGAACCGTGCGCGCACCGCGACGACGCAGGCCGCGCGCAAGGCCGCTTACGAGGAGGCGGCGGCGAAGATCCTTCCCGAGGGCGGCGTGCTGTATCTGTATCACCGCACGCTGCTGTTTGCGCACTCGGCGCGCCTCGAGGGATTTCGTGTCATGCCCGATGGGTTGATCCGGGCGACCAATCTGCGGCTGAAGTAGGGCGGATCCGAACCGCGCGCGGATAGCGTCGATGCTGCGTTTTCTGCGGGGCCGCCTGGCGCAACTCGTACCGACGCTGTTCCTGGTGTCGGTGATCATCTTTCTTCTGCAGCAGCTGCTGCCCGGGGACCCGGCGCTCGTCATGGCGGGGGAAGAACGGGACCCGCTGGTGATCGAGCAGATCCGCAGGCAATACCGGCTCGACCGGCCGCTGCCGATGCAGTATCTGTATTGGGTCAGAGGCGTGGTGACCGGCGACCTGGGTGAATCGATGCGCATCAAGCAGCCGGTCGCCGATCTGGTGCGCGAAAAGCTGCCGGTCACCCTGCAGCTTGCTTCGATGGCGTTCGTGTTCGCGCTCCTGATCGGCATTCCGGCAGGCATCGTATCGGCAGTAAAGAAGAACACCGCCTGGGACTGGGGTGCGAACCTGTTTGCGCTCTGGGGCCTTTCCACGCCGAACTTCTGGCTCGGCATACTCCTGATCTTCCTGTTTTCGGTAACACTCGGCTGGCTGCCGGCATCGGGTTTTGTCAGCCCGTTCGAGGACTTCGGCCGGTCGATCGCCACCACCGTGATGCCGGCCTTCGTGCTTGGAAACGCAATCGCCGCCGTGCTGATGCGCCACATGCGCGCGGCGATGCTGCAGGCGATGAGCGCGGATTACGTGCGCACGGCGCGCGCGAAGGGCATGCTCGAGCGCGTGGTGATCCTCAGGCACGCGCTGCGCAATGCGCTTACGCCCGTGATTACGCTCGGTGCGTTGGAGTTCGGCACGCTGCTCTCGGGCGCAGTGCTCACCGAGCAGGTGTTTTCGATTCCGGGTTTCGGCAAGCTGATCGTCGATGCGGTGTTCAACCGCGACTACGCGGTGGTGCAGGGCGTGGTGCTGGTCACGGCCACCACCTACATCCTTCTCAATCTACTCGCGGATATAGCTTACGTGCTGGTCAATCCGCGCTTGAGAGGATGACGAGCGCAGCCGACAGCCCCGGGCGGCGCGCGCTGCGCCGGCTGTTGCGGCGGGGAACGGCCGTGTTCGGCCTCGCCGTCGTGGCCGGCGTCATCGTGCTCGCGCTGAGCGCCGCGTGGATCGCGCCCTACGATCCGCTGCAGACAAGTTTCTCGGTCGTGCGCAAGGCGCCCGGCAGCGCGCACTGGTTCGGCACCGACGAAGTGGGGCGCGACCTGCTCTCTCGCGTCATCTGGGGAACGCGCGCCTCGCTCTCGGCGGGCGTGATCTCGGTATCCATCGCGCTCGGTGTCGGCGTGCCGCTCGGCATGCTCGCGGGCTATCTGGGCGGAGTGCTCGACGCGTTCATCAGCCGCATCACCGATGCCATGCTGGCGTGCCCTTTCCTGATCCTCGCCATCGCGCTGGCCGCGTTCCTGGGACCGAGCCTGGGCAACGCGATGATCGCCATCGGCATCACGGCGACCCCGATCTTCATCAGGCTCTCGCGCGGCCAGGTGCTGGTGGTGAAATCCGAAGATTACGTGGAGGCCGCGCGCGCGGTCGGCAATCCGCCGCACCGGATACTGGTGCGCCATATCCTGCCGAACATTCTTCCTCCGGTAATCGTGCAGGCGACCCTCGCGGTGGCCACCGCGATCATCGCCGAGGCGAGTCTTTCGTTTCTCGGCCTCGGCCAGCAGCCGCCGGCGCCGAGCTGGGGGTCGATGCTCAATACCGCACAGCGCTTTCTGACGCAGGCGCCGTGGCTGGCGGTTTTTCCGGGCGCGGCGATCTTTGTCACCGTGCTCGCGTTCAATCTGCTGGGCGACGGACTGCGGGACGCGCTGGATCCGAAGAGTCAGTGAGGGTGCAGCGAGTGTCTTGCGTACGCTGCCGACAGCCGGCGCCCGTCGGCTGGCTCCAGGTCGAGCGGATTTACGGTCGGTACGCGTTCTGGCTATAATATGGCCAGAATGAGATTTGAAATTATCCTGGCGCCTGAGGCCATTGAAGACCTTCACAAGCTGAAGGCTAACGTCCGGGCGGCGACAAAGGAGGCCCTCGAAGCTCATTTGAGGCACGAACCTGCCAAGACCAGCCGCAGTCGAATCAAGCGCTTGCGCGGCCTCGCGCGACCGCAGTACCGGCTTCGGGTCGAGGATGTCCGTGTGTTCTACGACGTTTCGGGCTCGAGCGTCGAGGTGTTGGCAATCGTACTCAAATCGGAGGCACAGTCATGGTTGGCGCAGTTCGGAAATCCAAAATGAAGGAAGTCGCTTTGTCTGAGGTTAAGGACGACCTGTCTCGCTTCTTGCGGGAAGCGGAGATACAGGACGTTGTTATTACGCGCCATGGAAAACCAGCCGGAGTCCTGATCGGGTTTAAATCGGAGGACGACTGGTTTGACTACCGGTTGGAGAATGACCCGCGGTTTTTGCAGCGTGTTGAACGAGCACGTGAGAGCATCCGCGCGGGCCGAGGCGTCAAGTTGGAAGACGTGAGGTGACGGGGCGCTCTAACTCGACCGCGTGAATGAGAGCCATCACATTTATGCCGCCATGCCACGGTGTTTCGTAAGACACGCCTGCAGGTAAACAGTCTCGACGTAGCTGTCAGGTCGTTGTTACCTTCGGAAACGGGTTGTTTTGATCCCGCTCAATTGTTGCCGCACGAGCTGCGGCAAAAATGAGCGTAGCTAACAAGCCACTCGGCTGATGCTGTGGCAAACGGGGAGTCAAACCAGTGCAGAATCAGTCAATGTCCAGCCCGGGGGGCAATGCGGAAGACTCGGGGGTGACGGCAATCTTCCGAAACGCCGCCTCGGAGGGACGCAACGCTCTGAACGACTCGGAACTGGGCGCGTTGCTCTCCAGTCTGGGCATCGCGTTCGATCAAGGCGCCTTGCCGGCCGGGAAATCGCCGGCCGTCGAACTGCGATTCAGCCTGAACAACACCCGCGAGTTCGGCATCGTCATCAGTGCCGGGCTGGGCGGCCTGGACGCGGAGCTCGATGAACGCAACTTCAGGAAGGACCGTGCCTCCGTCTACGCCGCCGCCGAACTGACCGACCCGGAGGACTTCCTTTGCCTGTTCAGGCGCACGCTCGCTTATCAAAAGCTCGCCGCTACGGCCGCGCGCGATGCCGAGCCGCTCCCGGATGAGAAGCTCAAGGCGTGTTTCGAACGAATGCTTGCGCTGGCTGGCGAATATGCTCCGCGCAATTCCGCGGCGCCTTTCGTGCTCGGCACGCTGGACGTGAATCCGGCGCGCCTCGGCCCGGCCGCGTCGTTTAACGCGCATGCCGCCCGTTGTGAATTCGGCGCGGCGGCGGCCCGCCGCCTGAGCCGCCCAATCCACAAGATCGACAAGCTGATCCATCCGGCCTCCATCGGCATCATCGGGGTTTCCGCCAGCAGCATGAATTTCGGACGGATCATCCTGCGCAACCTGTTCGGCAGCGGCTACAGCAAGGATCGCATCACCATCATTCGTCCCGGCGAGCAGGAAATCGATGGCGTCAAATGCGCTGAAAGCCTGAAGACGCTGGAGCACAAGCTCGATCTCCTGATCGTTGCTATCGCGGCCGACGCGGTATACGGCCTGGTGGATGAAATCATCGAGACCGGCGCGGCCGAATCGGTGATGCTAATTCCCGGCAGTCTGGGCGAGACGAAAAAAAGCAGGGAACCCGCCGCAGCGCTTGCGCTCAGGATCAATGCCGCCCACGGCAAGGAAGACGGCGGTCCGATTTTTCTCGGCGCCAACTGCCTGGGCGTGGTCTCGCACCCGGGTTCGTATGACTCCTGGTTCATCCCTCTGGAGCGGCTGCCCAAGCCGCAGAAGAAACCGGAACGCAATTCCGTCATGCTGAGCCAGAGCGGGGCGTTCATGATCACGCGCCTGAGCCAGAACCCGTGGCTCGATCCGCGCTACATGCTGGCACTGGGCAACCAGACCGATCTCACGCACGGCGACATGCTCGGCTATTTTGCCGGGCGGCCTGAGATCGAAACCATCGGCGTCTACATCGAGGGCTTCAAGGACCTCGACGGGCTTGACTTCGCGAAGGCCGTGCGCCGGGCCGTGCGCAACGGCAAGCAGGTCGTGGTCTACAAGTCAGGCAAGACGGTCCCCGGCATCGCGGGTGTGATGGGCCATACGGCGTCCATCGCGGGCGGTCCCGTCCTGTTCGAATCGGTGGTCCGCCAGGCCGGCGCGATGGTGGCCGAGGACTTCAATACCTTCGACGATCTTTTCTATATCGCCGGAGCCCTGCATCGCAAGGAAATCCGCGGCAAGCGCCTGGGCGCCATCAGCGGCGCGGGTTTCGAGGCGGTCGGCATGGCCGATTCCATCGAGTCGGAGAACTTCTCGATGGAGATGGGCGAACTGGAAGCGGGTACCGTCAAGCGCGTGGCGGAGATCCTCGCCGCGAAACGGCTGGATGCGCTGGTCGAAATCAGGAATCCGATCGACATCAACCCGGGTGCCGACGACGAGGCCCATCTGCAGATTACCGAGGCGTTCCTGCAGGACCCCAATATCGACGCGGTCGTCGTCGGGCTCGACCCGACCGCGCCCTCGGTGCGTGCGCTCCAGGAGAGCAAGCTGCGGCCCGGTTTCGATCTCAAGGACCCGAACAGCACGGTGCAGCTGATGCCCCCGATCGTAGAGCGCAACGCAAAGCCGATCGTCGGCGTCGTCGACGGCGGGCATCTGTACGACGCGATGTCCGGCCTTCTGATGGATCGGGGCGTGTGCGTATTCCGCAACAGCGGGCGCGGCACGCGGGCGCTGGTGCGCTACATTGAAGCGCGGCTCCACGCCGACGCCATCCGAAAACGCCGCTGAACCCACTCAAGGACGAACCATGAGCGAAGCTCTCAGAACCGGACTCACCTCGACCCGCCGGGTCGAGATCGATGTCGGTCGCACCATCAGTTTCATGGGCGACGAATGCAGGGTCTATGCCACTCCGAAGCTTCTGTACGACGTGGAGTTCGCGTGTCGCGATCTGCTGATCGAGCACATCGAAACGGGAAAGGACTCGGTCGGCACGAGAGTCGAACTCGACCATCTCGGCGCCACGCTGCTGGGCATGTGGGTCGAAATCACCGTCACGGTGACCGAGGTAAAAGGCGCGGCGGTCACCTTCGAGTTTACCGCTCGCGACGCTGTTGAAGAGGTCGCCCGCGGCAAGCACAACAGGTTCATCGTGGGCGTCGAGAAAACCGCGCAACGGCTCAAGGCCAAGCTCGCCAAGGCGACCGGCGGCGCGGCCTGAGGCGGGGGCGGTTACACCGACCCGTAGCCGTTCCAGAGTTCCCAGTCGTTCTGCGGGTCGATCAGTTCCTCGAGCGCCGGAATCATCTCGGATTCCTCGCGCTGCATGTGCGCCTGGTGCTGCTTGATCAGCGCCGTCGCGTGATGTCTGAAAGTGTCCAAGTCGCGCGCGGAGAGGCCCTTGCCCAGGGCCCTGCGCGCCATGTCGAGCAGTTTCGGCGTGCAGGCACGGATCGCTTCATGCTCGCGTCGCAGGATCGCGGCGAGTTCCCCCTTGCCCCCGCCATCGAGCAGGGGAAACAGCCGCTGCTCCTCGAAATCGAAGTGGCGCGTGACTTCATGCTCCAGGTTGCTGAGCAGCGCGTGCATGAGGTCGCGCGTGGTCTGCTCCCCGGCGTCCGGCGGCGTGTTGCCGCCTGCGGCGACCGTATGCTCGAGCCGTCCGAGCAGGTCGAGCGTCGCCATGTGTTCCTCGTGCATCGCCTGGGTGACTTGCCTGCGCAGATCGTTCGGCACAGTTCAACTCCTTTTGGTGAAGCGATAGCGCACTGCGCCGGGCCCGCCTTCGGCGCGCGGCGCGCGCCAGCCGTGACGCGCGAGGTCGATTTCACGCATCTCGGGCGCCTCCGCCTGGTGGGCGACGACATCGAACCCTGCCGGCGTCACCGAGAGCAGGGCGGCGAGCGCTTCCCGGGCCGTCTCGCTGTCGGCGTTTCCCGTGTCGATATGCAGTCCGTCGGCCTCCTGCCAGCGCCGCGGGGCAGGCCCGTCACCGCCTGCATCGGTGATGCTGCGGCGGAAATACGCGCGCCACAGGCGTGGTGCGACCTGCTCGGCAAAAGAATCGAATCCATCCTGCGCGAGGACGCCGCGCAGCGGTACCGGGTCGAAGGGCGCGATCAGGACCAGGTCGCCGCCGGGTCCGACGCTCCGGGCGAACTCGATGATGACTCCGAACGGATCGTGGCCCGCCTCGAGGAGGGCGCGCACATCAAGTTGGGTGGCGCGGTCCAGGTCGACTGCGCTGCACCAGGCCGGCGCTTGCGATGGGTCCACGGCTTCGGCCGCACGGAAGGCGGTCACTTCGGCCTGAGGTCGCGCACCCGCACCGCCTTGCCCTGAGAGCGCGGAACTTCGCCCGGTTTCTTTACCGTCACGGTGGTGGTGACGCCGATCAGTGACTTGATCTGATAACGCACCCTCTCGGCGAGGGCGCGATACACGTCCTCGCCGGTGCCGGCGGAAGGCATCGCTTCGACCTCCACGCCGAGCTCGTCGAGGTTGCCTTTTCGCTCGACCACCAGCTGGTAATGCGGAGCGATGTCGGGCAGACCGATCAGCACCGACTCGATCTGCGACGGGTAGACGTTGACGCCGCGGATGATCAGCATGTCGTCGTTGCGCCCCGTGATGCGCTTGAGGCGCAGGTGCGTGCGGCCGCAGCCGCAGCGCTCGGTGCTGGCGCGCGTGATGTCGCGCGTGCGGTAGCGGATCATCGGCAGCGCTTCCTTGGTGAGGGTGGTGATCACCAGTTCGCCCGCGTGCCCTTCAGGTACCGCGGCTCCGGTTTCCATGTCGAGAACTTCAAACAGGAAATGGTCCTCCCAGGCGTGCAATCCGTCCTGCGCCTCGCACTCGATCGCCACGCCCGGCCCCATGATCTCGGACAGGCCGTAGATGTCGATCGCCTTCAGCCCGAGGCGGATCTGAATCTCGCGCCGCATGCCCTCGCTCCAGGGCTCTGCCCCGAACACCCCGATCTTGAGTTTCGAGCGGCGCAGGTCGATACCATCGCGCTCCGCGACTTCGGCAATGTTGAGCGCGTAGGAGGGCGTGGCGCACAGCACGCGCGCGCCGAAGTCCTTGAGCAGAACGACCTGGCGCTCGGTCGCGCCGCCGGACATCGGAACCACGGTGGCGCCGAGGCGCTCTGCACCGTAATGCGCGCCCAGGCCGCCCGTGAACAGCCCGTAGCCGTAGGCGTTGTGTATTACGTCGCCCGGCCGGGCGCCGGCGCAGGCGAGGGAGCGCGCCATCAGGTCGGCCCACGTCGCCAGGTCGTTGTGGGTGTAGCCCACCACAGTCGGTTTTCCGGTAGTGCCCGACGAGGCGTGCAGCCGCGAGAGCTGCTCGTGCGGGCGCGCGAACATGCCGAACGGGTAATGATCGCGCAGGTCCGTCTTCACCGTGTACGGCAGGCGGGCGAGGTCGGCGAGGCTGCGCACGTCTTCCGGACGGATGCGCGCGGCTTTCATGCGCTTCCTGTGCAGGGGAACGCTTGCGCACGCGTCCTCGAGCGTGGCGCGCAGCCGGCGCAGTTGCAGGTGCAGGAGCTTTTCGCGCGGCATGGTTTCCGCGGCCGCGTCGAACATGAAGGGCTTCCCCGGCGGCCTGCCCGCTGCCGGAGCGGGGGAGGATTTGACACGGTGATGGACCTTCGCATAGCGGGGAACGAGCATCGCGTTCATGATTTGGCCTCTCTCATGGATTCCCTTGTCGGCTGAGTCAGCGCGCGCCGCGCACCGGAAGCACGGGCAGCGAAAATCCCTGGTTGAATGCAGCGCGCGTCACCAGAGCGTATTTCAGCGACCAGCCCGCGCCGAGCGCGGCTAGACCGCCGAGCGCCGCGAGCGGCGCGGCCGCGGCTGGTGCGAATTGGGCGAATATCAGCGCGGCTAGCGGCAACACCGTGCCTGTCCACCAAAGCGTGCCGCCGGCCGCGTCGAGCGGCGCGAGTGCACGCCGGTCGCAGTGGCGCGACAGGCGCGCGCGGTATCCGCGCCAGACGAGGATGCGTGCCAAGGCCAGTCCTGCAAAAACTGTCAACGTCGGAGCGGCGACCGCGGAGAACCCTGCGGATGCCGCAAGCAGGAGACCGGCGCCTTCCGCCAGTCCCGTGATCAGTATGAGCGGCGTCACCCAGGGCTCGCGCCACGCCGGAATGCCCTTCGCAGCGTGCAGGATGCGCCCATGGCAATACAGGAAGGCGAGCGCCGATAACGCTGCGCACAGCGTCCAGGCGTGCGCGCCGGTCGCCGCAGCGAGCAGGACGAACCCGAACAGCGGCAGACTGGCGAGCGCTTCGCGGCTCATCCACGAAGTGCGCGGATTGAAATAAACGTGGAGTGCGCGAAGCGGCCTCCCGATCTCCAGCCACACGCCGGTCAACCCGATCCCCACCAGCGCCGCGCCCGCCAGCAGCAGCGCGCGCGCCTCGCTCGAGTCCAGCCATGCGGCCGCCAGCACCATGATCAGCCCACTGCCCGTTCCGCCGCAGATGAAATTCGTCGCGGCGCGCCAGTCCCAGTGCGCCTGCTGCCAGGGGCGTGGTCCGAAACTCATGCCTGCCCCTTGTCCCAGAGGTAGTAGAAGCGCGGCCCGGTGCCCAGTTCCTCGTGCATGCGGAAGTGCTGGTTTTCGGCCAGCAGCACGCAGATGTTGCTTGCGGGATCCTCGACGTCGCCGAAATGCAGCGCGCCCGCGATGCAGGCGTTGACGCAGGCCGGTGTCGCCGCCGGATGCACGCCCGGCGTGAGTCCTTTTTCCAGGCCCGCGTCGATGCGCTCGGAGCAGAAGGTGCACTTGGTCGCGACGCCGAGGCGCCGCTCCTCGAATCGGGATTGTTCGTTCTTCATCGCATCGCCGTAGGCAAAGCTGGCGCGATCGGTCTTGTAGCGCGCCTGGTAGGGACAGGCGACCGCGCAGTAGGCGCAACCGATGCACAGGTCGTAGTCGATGGTGACCACGCCATCGGCGCGCTTTTTCGTGGCGGTGGTCGGGCACACGTGCATGCAGGGCGGATCGTCGCAGTGCATGCAGCCCACCGGGACGAAGGTCCGTTTCACGTTGGGGTACTCGCCCGTTTCCATGTCGAGCACGCGCCGCCACTGCACTTCCGGCGGCGTCGCATTCGCATGCTTGCACGCGGCGGTGCAGGTCTGGCAGCCGACGCAGCGACGCAGGTCGGCTACCATCGCCCAACGGGTCATCGCAGATCGTCCCAAGGGGTCATCGCAATTCGCCCCAGCGATTCATTGCTCAGCCGCGCTCGACAGGCGCACGCGCACGACGTCGGCGCCCGAGCCCGTGGCGTCGGTGAGCGCAAGCGACATCGGCACCAGCCGGTTCATGCTCGGCATGCCGAAGTCCTTCGCGAACGGCGTTTCCCAGTGGCTGAACTGGCCAAGCAGCAGCAGCGTATCGGGCCGGATTCCCTGGCGCACCACGGCGCGCGCGCGCACCGAGGCCCTGGGCGAGGCGATCTCGACCCAGTCGCCTTCCTCGATGCCCAGACGCGAGGCCAGCGCCGCGTTGACGATCACGCCGCGGTGCCCGGCGACGTTGCCCGCCACCTCGCGCATGATCTGGATCCCGGCATTGCTGCCCCACGCGTACTGCATGCTGCGGGAAGTGAGCAACCAGTACGGATAGTCGGCGGGTTGTCCGCCCGAGGCGCTCACCGAGTCTTCCCAGAGTTTCGGAAAGTCCTTCCACGCGGGCAGCGCCGCGTATTCGGACAATTGCACGTCCCACCAGTGCATGCCGTGCTCGTGCAGACGGCGGCCGAGTTCCTTGCCCACGCGCGCGAGCCGCTCCTGGTAGGGCAGTTCGAAACGCAGCCCCTGTTCCGCGAGGATCGGGCTCAGGTACCACTCCGTGCGCGAGAAGGGCCGGGTGCGCAAGCCGTTCGCCTTCCACCAGTCGAGGCCGTGCTGCTCGGCGCCGTCGGTGAGTTCGGCGCTCGCCGCGCGGCACACGGCGTCCCAGATCTGGTCGCGCGAGTGCGCGTAAGCTGGATTGAGCGTGAAATCCCACTGGCCGGACTTGAGCCGCACGCCCGCAGCGCCGCGGTTGATCGCGGCGATGTATTTCTCCGTGAGGCCGGTGCGCAGCGCGAGTTCGCTCGAGATGTCGGTGAAATCGCGCGCCTCGCCCTGCGGTTCGACGACGGGCTGCCGCAGCGCGAATCCCTTGTGCTCCCAGAACTGCTCGATGTACTTCGATCCGCCGATGCGGATCAGCTGCAGGCTCTCGAGGTCCGTTGCGTCGGGCAGCAGGATGTCGGCGTAGTGGTTGGTTTCGTCACGCGTGTAGGCGAAAGCCGCCACGAAGGGAAAGCGCGCAATGCGCCCGCCGAGCGCGTCGGTGTCCCAGAACGACACGGCCGGATTGGTGCGATACACGAACCACACCTCCGGCAGCGTCACGCGCGGCAAGCCGTGCGGGGTCTGGTCGAGGAACATCCAGGAAAAGTGTGTCGGCCCGAGCGCCTGGCTCCAGGGGCCGTCGCCGGCCAGCGGCACCAGAGTGCGATAGGCGTTGCGGATGTTCGGACTCGGGCTCCAGTGCTCGCGGTCGGTCGGATTGAGCGGGTAGTGCATGAACCCGTCGGGTCCGGGTTTTGCGCTTTTGAGCCGCTCCGACAGCGGGCGGTTGAGGCGCACGGTGGTACCGAGAATTCCACCCGGCGTCTCGAGCGCACCCACCAGCGTGGCGAGCACCGTGCGGGCCCAGCAGCACTCGAAGCCGCCCCAGCCGTTGTTCACCGTCTTGCCCAGCGTCACCGCGACCGGCCGGTAGCGCATCACGTGTCCGTCGATCACCGTGGTCGCGCCGATCCGGGCGTGCTGCAGGTACTCGCCGGCGATGCGCCGGATCGTTGCCGCCGGGACATCGCAGACGCCTTGCGCCCACTCCGGGGAATACAGTTTCGCGTGGGCAACCAGCTTCGAAAACGCCGTCTCCCCCTCGAGCGAGCCTTGCGCGAGCACCTCGGCGTCCGGACCGATCTCGAGCGCCTCGTGGCGCTCCCGCCCTTCCAGCGACGCGGCGACAATTGGCGCGCGCCTCGCCGGATCGCGCAGGTAGTAACCGTTCGCGCCAACCAGGTACGGTGAATTGGTGCGCTGCATCAGAAACTCGAGATCCAGCTTCTCGCGCCCGGCTTCGTGCAGCAGCACGTGGATGAGCGCATACAGAAACGCCGCGTCGGTCTTCGGTTTGATCGGCACCCATTCGGCCGAGCAGGCACCGGTGACCGACAGGTGCGGTTCGACCTGCACGCGCTTCATTCCGCGTTCGCGCGCGGCGGCGTGTCTCCATACGCCGACCACGCCGCCCGATGCCTCGATGTTCGCCCCGCACGAGATGTTGTAATCGCATAGCGGGGTGTCCGCCGATACCGTGAACGCGCGGTGCCAGAACTCACCGTAGAGGTGCTCGGAGTGGGTGCACTTGACGCCCTGTCCCGAGCCGAATCCCATATCCATCGGGCCCCACGCGGCGAGAAACGCGTTGAATGTGCCCATGTAGGACTGCGGCGTGCCGCCTCCGCCGAAGCTCGCGGCCACCCTGGGGTAGCCGGATTCGTCGAGCAGCCCCTTGCTGCGCACGGCGAGCAGCTTGCGCGTGATCGTATCGAGCGCTTCCTCCCAGGAGATCGGCACGAAGCCGGGGTCCTCGTCGCGGCCCTTGTTCGGATTGGTGCGCTTCATCGGCGTGCGCACGCGGTTCGGGTTGTAGAGCTTCTGCACCAGGCCGTAGGCTTTTACGCACACCTTGCCGCCGCCCGGGTGCACGCAGGCGGCGCCGAAGTTCGGTTCGACCTCGGTCGCCACGCCGTCCACCACCTTGACGGTCAGCAGATCGGGCCCGGCAACGCATTGGTAACAATAGGTCGCGAGTGTTTCTGTCTGCGGAGCGGTGCGCGCGTGCATGGCGGACTATTAATCCAGTGACGCAGGGGCGGTGCTTTGATCCAGGTTAAATGTCACCGCACAATCCCCGCCTCACAAACCCAGGTAGGCGGCTTTGACCTGTTCGTTGCCCAGCAACTCGCGTCCCGCGCCCGCGAGGACGATCCGGCCGGTCTCCAGCACGTAGCCCCGGTCGGCCACGGATAGCGCCGCGCGTGCGTTCTGGTCAACGAGGAAAATCGTCGTGCGGGCCTGCTTCAGGGCGCGCACCTTGGCGTAGATCTCCTCGACCAGGCGCGGCGCGAGCCCCATCGACGGTTCATCGAGCAAGAGCAGTCGCGGCCTTGCCATCAGGGCGCGTCCCATGGCGAGCATTTGCTGCTGGCCGCCTGACAGGGTCCCGGCGGCCTGGCGGCGGCGCTCCTTGAGGGCGGGAAACATCGAGTACACGCGTTCGAGTTCGGCATCGCCCTCGTCACGCGGCCGCGTGTACCCGCCGAGCCGGAGGTTGTCTTCGACCGAGAGCGGCCCGAATACCTGGCGGCCCTCCGGCACCTGCACGATGCCGCGTTTCACGCGCCGGTCCGCGCGTTCATGGGTAATGTCGGCGCCGTCGAACACGATGCTCCCGCCCGAGGCGGGCTGGACCCCCGAGAGCGTGCGCAGGAGCGTCGTCTTGCCCGCGCCGTTGGCGCCGACCAGCGCCACCAGTTCGCCCTCGCGTACGGTGAGGTCAAGGCCCTTGAGCGCCTGGATGCGCCCATAGTGGCTGGTTAGCGTGCCGACTTCTAGCATGCAGCGAGCCCTTCGCTTCCCAGATAGGCCTCGATGACCCTGGGATCGCTGCGCACGTGATCGGCGGAACCTTCGCAAAGCTTGCGGCCATAGTCGAGCACCACGATGTGATCGGAAACCCCCATCACGAGGCGCATGTTGTGCTCGACCAGCACCACCGTGACGCCGGAACGCGCCAGGCGCGTGATGAGCGTGTCGATGTCGTGCGTTTCGGTCGGGTTGAGGCCCGCCGCGGGTTCATCGAGCAGCAGCATTTTGGGCTTGCTGCCGAGCGCGCGCGCGATCTCCAGGCGCTTGAGCGCGCCGTAGGGCATCGCGTCGGCATCGGCATCGATATATTCGCCGACGCCGACGAAGCGCATCAACTCCGCGGCCTCCTCACGGCTCTCGCGTTCGCCCGCCGTGAGGCGCGGGAATCGCAGCATCGCCGTGAACCAGCCGGAACGCTCGCGCAGGTGGCGGCCGACCATCACGTTCTCGAGCGCGCTCATGTTGAAGAAGATCTGCAGGTTCTGGAACGTGCGCGCCATGCCGCGTGCCGCGAGTTCATGCGGCTCGAGTCCGGTCACGTCGCTGCCTTCGAGCCTCACGCTCCCCGACGAGGGCGCGTACACGCCGGTGAGAAGGTTGAGCAGCGTGGTCTTGCCGGCTCCGTTGGGACCGATGATCGAATGCACCTTGCCGGCCTCGATCTCGAAGGAGAGCTGGTCCACCGCGTGAATGCCGCCGAACGCTTTCGACAGCGCCGTGACCTCGAGCTGCGGCGCGTTCATTTCCGCTTCCTTCCAAGCGCCAGCATCAGGCTCGGCAGGAGACCGCGCGGGAAGAAGATCATGGTGGCGATCATCACGCCACCGAACACCACCATCTCGTATTCCTTGAGGATGGTGAGCAACTGCGGCAGCAGCGTGAGCATCGCGGCGCCGATCACCGCGCCGAAGGTCGATGCCATTCCGCCGAACACCACCATCGTCACCAGCTCGATGGAATGGAAGAAACTGACCTTGCCGGGCGTGATGAAGCCCGAGTAGTGCGCCGTCATGCTGCCGGCGAACGAGGCGAATACCGCCGAAATGACGAAGACGCCGACCTTAGCGCGCGTTGCATCGATGCCCGAGACCTGCGCTCCGACTTCCGAGCCGTGCAGCGCACGCAGCGCGCGGCCCGCCGGGGAATCGATCAGGTTGAGCGCGATCCACACCGCGGCCAGCAGTGCGGCGCCGGTGATCCAGTACCAGACGCGCTCGCCCGCGAGTGTCAGGCCCGGCAGTGTGAATGCGGGCACGCTCATGCCGTCGGGTCCGCCAGTGAGGCGGTCCTCGGTGACGATCACGATCGAGATGATGATGCCCATGCCGAGGGTCGCCATCGCCAGGTAATGCCCTTTGAGTTTCAGGATCGGGCGGCCGACCACCAGGGCGAGCAGCGCCACCCCTGCGGTGGTTGCCGCGAGCGCAGCGGCCGGGGGCCAGCCGTAGCGCACGCTCAGGATCGCAGAACCATAGGCGCCGAGCCCGAAAAAACCGGCGTGGCCGAGGCTGATTTGCCCGGCGTAGCCGATCAGCAGATTGAGGCCCACGCACACGATTGCATTGATGCCGATGAGGATCGCAACTTCGTACCAGTAATTGTTTACCAGGGCGAGCGGCAGAAGTGCGATCACCGCGGCAAGCAACGCGAGCCCCCCGGTGCGCGGCGTTCGCCAGTTCACGCCTAAACCCGTTCCGCGCTCTTCGAGCCGAACAGGCCGCTCGGCATGAAGAACAGCACCGCCAGAATGATCACGAACGCCATCGCGTCCTTGTACGCCGAACTGATGTAGCCTGCGCCGAGGCTCTCGGCGATGCCGAGCAAGATGCCCCCGACCACCGCTCCCGTGCCGCTGCCCAGCCCGCCGAGGATGGCGGCGGCGAATCCCTTCAGTCCGAGCATCACGCCCACGTCCCAGGAGGTGAGGGTGATCGGCGCGATGAGTATTCCGGCGATCGCGCCGAGCGCGGCCGACAGGCCGAACGAGAGCATCAGCACGAAGCGCACGTTCACTCCGCACAACTGCGCGGCCAGCGGGTTGTGCGCGGTGGCGAGCATCGCCTTGCCGGTCAGCGTGCGACCGAAGAACCAGCCCAGCAGCAGCACGATGCCGAGCGTCACGCCCAGCACCCAGAGGCTTTGCGGCAAAATGGTCGCACCGGCCAGTTCGATCGGCTGGTCGCCCGAGAAAGGCGGCAAAGCGTGCAGCTTCTTGTCCCACACCAGCGTCGCGAGCCCGCGCAGCAGAATCGAAGCGCCGATGGTGATGATGATGAGCGTGACCACGGATGCGCCGCGCGCGGGCTCTACGGCGAACTTCTCGAGCACCACGCCGACGGCCGCGGCCGCGAGCACCGCGATGGGAATCGCGAGCGGCAGCGGCAGCCCCGAGTTGGCGAGCGACACGGTGGCCATGCCGCCGATCATCACGAATTCGCCCTGCGCGAAGTTGATGACATGGCTCGCGTTGTGGATGATCGCGAAGCCGAGCGCGACCAGCGCGTAGATCGCGCCTACGGTCAGTCCTGCGAGAAGAAACTGGAGCAACTGGGCGAGCATCGGCGGTTATTCGGTCTCGTTCTTGTAAGCTGCGGGCTCTTCGTCCGGAAAACCGGCGGCCGGCCCCTGATATGGGTATGAGAATGCCGATTTGTCCACTATGATTTGACTTGTATCAAACGAAGTGGGCCAGCGTGCAAAAGGGCAGAACTCCGATGGCGAAAACGGCAGGGAAAAAGCAGGTCCCGATCTACTGTTATCAATGCGTCTCCGGCCCCGACCTGCTCAAGGTCGAGGTCGAGAACGGTGTCGCGACGCGCATCGAATCGAATTGGGACATCCGCACGCAGCATCCTGGAGGCGGTCGCGTCTGCGTCAAGGCCTATGGCCTGATCCAGAAGACCTACAACCCGAACCGGGTGAAGCAGCCGATGAAGCGGACGAATCCGAAAAAGGGCCGCGGCGAGGACCCCGGCTTCGTGCCGATCAGCTGGACGGAGGCGTTCGACATCGTCGGTGAGAAACTGCGCGGGCTGCGCGCGATGGGTCTCACCGACGAATCCGGATTTCCGCGGCTCGCCGTTTCAACCGGCGGCGGCGGAACCCCGGTTCAGTACATGGGTACCTGGCCTGCTTTCCTCGCCGCCTGGGGCAACCTCGATCAGGGCTTCGGCGCGGGGCAGGGTGTCAAGTGTTACCACTCGGAGCATCTCTACGGCGAGTTGTGGCACCGCGCCTTCATCGTCTCGCCCGACACGCCCTACGTGAACTACATCATCAACTGCGGCAACAACGTGGAAGCTTCGGGCGGTGTGGCCGGCGTGTGGCGCGAAGCCGATGCGCGCGTGCGCGGATGCAAGCGCGTGCAGGTCGAACCGCACCTCTCGATTACCGGAGCGGCCTCGGCTGAATGGGTGCCGATCCGCCCGAAAACCGATGCCGCATTCCTGTTCGGCCTGATTCACCGCATCCTGCACGAGCGCAAGTGGGAACAAGTGTGCGACCTTTCTTACCTGAAGGAGCGCACGAACTCGCCTTACCTGGTCGGACCGAACGGCTGGTTCCTGCGCGACCCGACGACGGAAAAACCGTTGATCTACGACCTTGCCGATGGCAAGGCCAAGGCGCACGATGCCGCCATCGCGCAGCCGGCGCTGACGGGTTCCTTCAAGGTCCCCGGTATCGAGATCGGCCCCGACGGCAAGCGCTGGACCCATGAGACGGCCGAAG
Source organism: Betaproteobacteria bacterium (assembly GCA_016195915.1). Classification (GTDB taxonomy): domain Bacteria; phylum Pseudomonadota; class Gammaproteobacteria; order Burkholderiales; family SG8-39; genus JADGRQ01. The sequence goes on from JACPYS010000022.1 coordinate 40,481, forward strand.
CGCAACCGAGCTTCCAGCGCATGCTCGATCACATGCAGCCGTTCAATTCCGACTGGGCCTCGGAGGAATGCGGCGTTCCGGCCGCCACCATCCGCCGCATCGCGGACGAATTCGTCGCGGCCGCGTGCATCGGGGAAACGATCGAGATCGAAGGGCGCAAGCTGCCGTTCCGGCCGGTCGCGGTGATGCTCGGCAAGGGCGTGTGCAATGGCTGGGGCGCGTACCAGTGCGTCTGGTCGCAGAAGATCCTCGCGATTCTGATGGGCGCGCTCGAAGTGCCCGGCGGCACCCTCGGCACGGCAGTCAAGCTCGTGCGCCCCGCGGTATCGCGCGTAGGCTCGGTACTGCCGGGGGTCGACGGTTTCATGCAATACCAGTTCAACGAAACCTCGGCGGGCGGCTGGATGAGAAGCCCGCACATCCGCAACGCCTACAGGACGCTGGTGCCGCTGGTATCGGACTCGCCCTGGTCGCCCGCGCTCGGTCCCGCGCACCTGCCGTGGCTGTTTCTGAAGCACCAGCCGGAAAACTGGCCGCGCACCACCGTGCCCGGCGTCTGGTTCTGCTATCGCACCAATCCGGCAATCTCTTCATGGAATGCGCCGGAAATCGCGAACCGCCTGGCCGAATTTCCGTTCATCGTCGCGTTCGCCTATACCGACGACGAGACCAACCATTTCGCCGACGTGCTGTTGCCCGAGTCCACCGATCTCGAGAGCACGCAGCTGATCCGCATCGGCAGCACCAAGTTCACCGAGCAGTTCTGGAAGCATGAAGGCTGGGCGATCCGCCAGCCCGCGGTCGAACCCGTCAACGACACGCGCGACATGACCGACATCGCCACCGAACTCGCGCGCCAGTGCGGCATCCTCGGCGAGTACGTCGAGGCGATCAATGGGGGCGCCGCGGGAACGAGCTTGCGTGACCGCGAGGGCAGGTTCGACTACTCGCTCGAGCCTTCCGTGCCGCCCGAGCGCGACGATATCTGGAACCGCATTTGTGCAGCCGCAAGCGACGACCTGAGCCACGGCGAAGAAGTGCACGATCTCGCCTGGTTCCGCGAGAACGGATTCATGCTGCGCCCGTTCCCGCAGCTCGACTGGTACCTCTATCCCGCACTGGAGCGCCAGAAGCTGCGTTTCGAGCTGCCCTACCAGGAGCGCCTCACGCGTCATGGCCAGCAGCTCGCGCACCGGCTCAAGGAGATCGGCGTCACCTGGTGGGACAGGCAGCTCACCGAATACGAATTCCTGCCGGGCTACGAGCGCTACGCCGATATCTGGGTCGATTACGTGAGCGATGCCGGGCGCGATCCGAAGGACTATCCGCTGTGGGCGCTGACCGCGCGCTCGATGCAGTATTCCTGGGGCGCGAATGTCGGCCTGCCGATCATCAACGAAGTGGCGAACAACATTTCCGGGCATCGCGGCGTGATCGTGAATCGCAGCGCCGCGAAGAAGATGGGCATCGCCGAGGGCGACGAGGTCGTGATCGAATCGGTGTCCGGAATGACCGAGGGCAAGGCCGTGCTGCGCGAGGGAATACGGCCCGACACGGTGCTGATGATCGGCCAGTTCGACCACTGGAAGACCCCTTATGCGAAGGACCTGAAGCTGCCGAGCCTGAATTCGCTCACCGACATCTCGCTTAAACTCACCGACGGAACCGGGAGCGGCGCTGACCTGATGCGCGTCAGGCTCTACAAGGCGAGCGATCGCCACCTGCACGCGGGGTTGCGATGAACGCCGCGGCCCACATCCCGCGCTGGGGAATGGTGGTCGACATCAACAGCTGCGTCGGCTGTCAGACCTGCACCGTCGCCTGCAAGCACGCCAACGACACGCTGCCCGGCGTGCAATGGCGGCGCGTGCTCGACGTTGAAACCGGCGAGTTTCCCGACGTCGAGCGCCTGTTTCTCGTCACCGGTTGCCAGCACTGCGCCGAGCCGCCGTGCGTGCCGGTGTGTCCTACGGGCGCCACCTCGCAGCGTGAGGATGGTCTCGTGGTGCAGGACTACGACATCTGCATTGGCTGCGCCTACTGCGCGGTCGCCTGTCCGTACCAGGCGCGCACCATCGCCCACGACCAGCGCTGGTATTACGGGCAGGAAACAGTCCAGGAGCGCGCCGTCGAACATGCGGACCGGCTTGGCGTGGCGCAGAAGTGCAGCTTTTGCAAGGACCGCGTCGATGACGGACTCGCCCGCGGGCTGACGCCGGGCGTGGATCCGGAAGCCACGCCCGCCTGCTCGGCCGCGTGCATCGCGCAAGCAATTCACTTCGGCGATTTCAAGAATCCCGAGAGCAACGTCTCGAGGCTGGTTCGCGACCGCCCGAATTTCCAGTTGAACGCGGAACTCGGCACCGATCCGCAGATCAGGTATCTCTATACGACCCCGGCGGTTCCCGGCCGCGCCGCGGGCGCAGCGGAACTCGATGAGGAACGCCTGAGCGACCTGGCCAATCCGCTCGTCGGCCCGGTGCAGACGCTGTGGGATTGGCGCGCCGCGATGAACTGGATCTTTGGTGGCATCGGTTCGGGAATGGCGGTCGCCGCGTGGCTCGTCTCGTATGCCGGCGTCGTTGCGGTCAGGAACGTCCCGGTGGTGCATGCGATCTCCGCGGTCCTGATGGCGATCGGACTGTTCTGCGTGTTTCTGAAGATCGGGCGCAAGCTGCGTTTCTGGCGCGCCGCATCGCGTCCGCAAACGAGCTGGATGACGCGCGAAATCTATGTGGTTGCGGCGTTCTACCCGGTGGTGCTCGCGGACCTTGTCTCGCCGGGGGAATGGCTGTCGCTCGCGGGCGGTGTTCTCGCGTTCGCGTTCCTGGTGTGCCAGGCGAAAATCCTGCACCGGGCGCGCGGCATCCCGGCATGGCGCGTCCCCCTGGTTCCCTGGATGATCGTGGCGAGCGGCCTGCTCGAGGGCACCTGCCTGCTCGCGATCGTGCTGCTGTGGCTCCAGAGCGTCGATCGAATCGCCCCGTTGCTCGCGCTCACGGGACTGGCCCTCGCCGCACTGAACGCGGCGTTGTGGTTCGCTTACCGCATTACAGCGGCGAAGCAGGGCGTCGTTCCGCTCGCGCGGAGCGTCATCAGCGGAATCAGCCCGGCGCTGCACGTGCTCGGGCACGGGCTTCCGGCATTCAGCTTTTATCTGGTGCTCGAGAATTCCGGCATGGCGCTGGCGTGGATGCTGACCGGCGCCGTGGCGGCGATCGCGTGCGGCGTCTACTGGAAATTCATGATCGTCGTGCGCGGCGGCTACCAGCAGGGCTACGCGATGCCGATGCTGCCGCAGCGGGGCTCCGGATGTTTCGCCGCGCCGCCGCGACTCTGAACTTCTACTTCACCAGCGTCCAGTTGCCCTTTTTCACTTCGAGCATGCGGAAATTGGTGAGGTCGAGGCCCATGTGGTCCGTGGCCGACATGTTCACGATGCCGCCGGTCCCGCTGAAGCCTTTCGTGCTCTCGATCGCATCGCGCACCTTCGCTTTGTCGGTCGTGTTCGCGCGCTTCATCGCCTCCAGCGCGATCATCAGTCCATCGTGGGCGTGCCCGCCGAAGGTCGAGATGTCCTGCTTGAAGCGCGCCTCGTAGTCCTTCTTGTAATTCACCGAGACGACCCTCTGCTTGTCGTCGGCGGGCAGCTGCTCGGCAACCAGCACTGCGGCGGCGGGCAGGCGCACGCCCTCGGCTGCGTCGCCGGCAAGCTTGATGAACTCCTTGGAGGCTACGCCGTGCGACTGGTACAGCGGCACGTTCATCCCCAGCTGTTTGAAGTTCTTGGTGACGACCGCGGGCTCCGAGCCGAAGCCCGCATTGAGCACCGCCTGTACGCCCGGGGTGTTCTTGATTTTGGTGAGCTGGGCGGTCATGTCGGTGTCACGCACGCCGTAGGACTCGTCGGCAACAATCTGTACCTTGTAGGTGCCCGCGACTTTCAGGCACTCCGCGCGCATCGACTTGTCGAATCCGCCCGCGCCTGAGATCAGTCCGATACGCTCGAGTTTGCGGTCGCGCATGTCGAGGAAGATGCGCTCGCAGGCCATGCGGTCGGTGTGCGGCGTCTTGAATACCCACTTCTTGACCGGATCGATGATCACCAGCGCACCGGCAAGCGATACGAACGGGATTCCAGCGGCTTCCACCAGGGGCACCACGGCCATCGTTTCGCCGGTGGTCGTGCCGCCGACCAGGACATCGACCTTGTCCTGCTCGATCAGGCGCTTCGCGAAGGTGCGCGCTTTTTCGGCGTCGCCGGCCGAATCGTATGAGACGAGTTGCAGCTTGCGGCCGAGCACCACGCCCGCGGCATTGAGCTTCTCTACATACATTTCGAGCGTCTTCTGTTCCGGGTCGCCGAGGAAGGCCGCCGGCCCGGTGACCGCAAGGAACGCGCCGACCTTGATTGGTTCCTGTTGCGCGTACGCGCTGCCGGCGAGCGCCACTGCCAGCGCCAGACCCAGGCCGCGTTTCACGAAACGAACGAATCCCCTGGCGATCATGGTTTGTCTCCTTTTTTAAGAATGGCCGATGGTATTGCGGTACTAGAATGCGTGTTTGATCCATATCAACCTTCTCCCGCACCAGACTGTTATGCAGGGACAATGAACCGGGTTCGAGATGTTGCAGTGCGGGTACGACAGGTTCTTCAGGGCGACCTGGAGGAGGTGATTGCGCTCGACGCGCAGGTGACCGGCCTGAAAAAGCCCGAGTACTGGGCCGAGCTCTACCACCGCTATGGCATGGGCCGGCGCCGCGAGCGCCAGTTTCTGGTCGCCGAGGGCGCGCGCGGCATCGAGGGCTTCGTGATCGGCGAGGTGCGCGACTGGGAATTCGGCTCCCCGGCCTGCGGCTGGGTGTTCGGCATCAATGTCCGGCCCGGCAGGCGCCAAGCGGGCATCGGCAGCCAGCTGCTGGAGGCAATTTGCGAAGGCTTCCGCAGCCTCGGCGTCACCAAGGTGAGGACGCTGCTCGCGCGCGACAATAACCTGGTCCTCTCGTTTTTCCGCGCGCAGGGGATGATGGCCGCGCCGTTCATCCCGCTCGAGATGGAACTGGGCCAGTGAAACTTCAGAAAGCCACGCGCTTCGCGCTCTACAGCGTGCTCGAATGTGCGCGCGAGCCCGACCGGCCGGTCTCGGCGACCGAGATCGCCGAAAAGTACGAAGTGTCGATCCATCACCTCTCAAAGGTGCTGCGCGAGCTCGGGCGCGCAGGGATCCTTGAAGCCGCGCGCGGGGTCGGCGGCGGCTATCGCTTCAAGGGCAATCCGCGGCGCCTCACGCTGATGGACGTGATCGCGTTGTTCGAGGACATCAGTTCGCGCTCGGGTGCGGGGCGCGAGCCGGGATCGCGCACCGAGGTCGGCCGTGCGCTCGGCGTGGTGCTGGAGGAGATCGATGAAATCGCCAAGGCGACCTTCCGCTCGATCACCATCGACACAATGCTCAAGCTGATCGAGCGTTCGCAGCGCCCCGCGCTGCAGAAATGACGGTGTTCAGCAGGATGTTCACCTCACCCGGTCCTGAGTTCGCTGCGTTATGATTGAAGTTCAAATTGCGTGAGGGTCCGCCATGACCATTCTGGAGATTAACCTGCCCGACAGTCTCGCCAAGGAAGCGAAGGCGGCGGGGCTGCTCGCGCCCGAGGCAATCGAACAGATGGTGCGTGAGGCCATTCGCCGGCGCGCAATGGAGGAATTGAGACAGGCCATGGATCGTATGGCGGCGGTCGAAGGCCCGGTAATGACACCGCAAGAGATCCAGGAGGAGATCAGGGCCGCGCGCGCGCAACGGCGCCTTCGGTAAGCACGTGCGGCTGGTGCTTGACACCAATCAGCATGAATATTTTCGGCATCATCGAACGGATCCCAACCGACCGCGAATGACCGCGGTAATCGTATTCAGCAGGAACAGCGCGAGCGCGGCGGCGTTCATCGCGGCGCCCGCGTCGCGCCAGCCCGGCATCACCGCAGAGTCGCCGATGACGCGCACCGCGAGACCGGCGTGTAGCAGCGCGAGGTGGGAGTAGAACGCCGGCGTGTACGGCACGGCGAGCTTGACCACCGCCGGAAAGATGATCGGCGCGTGTCCGAACACCATCGAGAAGACGAAGCCGAGCAGGACCGCGTGTAGCGCGGCGTCGCGCAATCCTGATAACAGTGCGAAGCAACCGCCCGCTGCGAGCCAGAGGTAGCCTGAAAGCAGGCACACGGCAATGTAGCGCGTGAGCCCTCGTTCGCGCACTGTGCGTTGTGCAATGTCGTAGCGGGCGAGCCACGCGGCCAGCCCAAGAAGCGCCGCACCGAACAGGAGGGTGGATTGCGTCGCGAGCGACGCCAGCACCGCTGCAACGACGGCGTAGAAGAGCGGTTGGGCGTGGGGCGGGCGACGCAGGAGGCGCGACAGTTCAAGCCGCTCGCCCGCAATGGTCAGGACGAGAAACGCCATCCACCACGGCACCAGCTGGCGTATTTCCATGCCGGCTACGCCCAGCGCGCCTGCGGCGCTCCAGCAGGCCGCGCCGAGGACCAGCGTGAAGCTGTGCGCGGCGCGCTGCATGCGCCAGCCTTTCACGCAGGCAAAGACCATGAACAGGCTTGCAGCGAAGGCGAGCGCGTGGGAATAGGCGATCGAGGCTCCCGCGAGCGTGGCGATGGCGCCGATCGCCGCGAATAGCGGGCCGCCATAGGTCCACGGCGCGCGCAGTGCCACGGCGCGCTCGAGCGAGATCACGGTGCCGAAGAAACCGGATACCATCAGAAAGCCGTGCGACGGGACGCTCGATGGCGCGGGCACCGGCACGTCCAGGCCAAGCCGCGCGAGGCCGCCGATTGCACCGAGGATCAGGCTCGCGAATCCGGTGATGAGCAGCGGCAGGCGATAAGCGCGTTCCACCGTCACCACCCGAAGAACTTCCGCGCCTCCTGGTTCATCCGTTCCGCCGTCCAAGGCGGGTCCCACACCAGTTCGACTTCGACGTCGCGCACGTCGGGCGCAACTTGGCGAACCGCGCTACGCACCGTTTCGACCAGCAGATCGCCCATCGGGCAGGTGGGTGAGGTCATGGTCATGGTGACATGCACGCGTTCTGGCGAGACCTCGACGCCGTACACCAGGCCGAGATCGACGATGTTCATGCCGACCTCAGGATCGTTGACGCTGCGCAGCGCTTCGCGAATCGATTCTTCGTCGGCCATGGCGCTCAGCCCGCGACCAGCATGCGGCGCAGGTCCGCAACGCACTGGCGCACCGTCTTGCCGCTGGTGTCGAGCGTCGCGTCTGCCTTGGCGTAGAGCGGTGTGCGTTCCTGAAGGATGCGCCGCAGTTCGTCCATCGACGTGGCGCGGCCCTGCATCGGGCGCATGTCACCCTGCGCGACCACGCGCTGCATGTGTTCCTCGGGCGATGCCTTGAGCCACACCGTGTAGCAGGTAGCAAGCAGCTCGCGAAAGGTGTCGGGTTCGGTCACCAGGCTGCCTCCGGTGGCGATCACCGCGCGCGCGTGCTGCTTCAGCACGCGTTTGAAAGCGCGCTGCTCGAAGCGCCGGTACGCGTCCTGCCCGTAAATCGCGAAGATCTCGCCGAGCTTCGCGCCGGCTTCCTTTTCCACCTCGTTGTCGAGTTCCACGAAAGGAGCGTTCAGCGCTTCTGCGAGCCGCGTGCCGATGGTGGACTTGCCCGCGCCGCGCAGGCCCACCAGCGCCACGCGCCGCCGCTCGCGCGCCGCAGTCGCCGCGGTGGACTCGCGCACCAGGTCTTCGACGCCGGTGCCCAGCGCGTGCGCCACCAGCCGCAGCAGCAGCACCGAGATGTTGCCCTGCCCGGATTCGAGTTGCGCGAGGTAGCGTTCGGAGACTCCCGAGCTCGAGGCGAGCCGCTTGCGCGTGAACTTGCGCTCGGCGCGCAGCGCGCGCACGCGCTCGCCGATGCTGCGCAGGTAGGCAGTTTCAGTCTGTTGCGGCATAGTGCATTATAATGCTTGACGACGATTCTATGGTGCAATATATTGGGTGTCAACGAAAAAGGCACCAGGCTTGCCGCTCAAGCTCACCATCCTCGTCGCAACCATGACCGGCACTGCGCAACTCGTCGCCCAGGAATTGCAGCTCGCCTGGGAGGACGACGATACCGAGGTCGAGGTGTTGCAGATGGACGGACTCGATGCGGGTGTATTCAGCCGCGAAGGGGTGTTCCTCGTCTGCACTTCCACCTACGGTCAGGGCGATGTGCCTGACAACGCGAAGGCCTTCTACGATGCGCTGTGCCGCGACAGGCCCGGCCTGGCGCACGTGCGCTACGGTGTGTTCGGGCTGGGCGATCGCACCTACGCCGAGACCTTCAACTTCGGCGGCAAGCGCTTCGACGACCTGCTCGCCGGTTTGGGCGCAAAGCGCATCGGTGAGCGCGTGCAGCACAATGCCTCTTCCGGAGAGATGCCCGAGGACACCGCATTAGAATGGGCGCCAAAGTGGCTGGCGCTCGCGCGCGAGGCGGCCGAACAGGCTGCGTAGCGAAATTCAGGAGACGACCATGAGTTTTTCCAAGGCAGATCATTCCGTCAACCCGCCCAACATTGCCATTCCGCGCGACTACAACGCCGCGGCGGACCTGGTGGAGCGCAACCTCCCGGCCCGCGCGGGCAAGCTCGCCTACATCGACGACGCCGGGCAGTACACGTTCGCAGACCTGTCCGCGCGCGTGAACCGCTTCGGCAGCGGCTTGCTCTCGCTCGGGCTGCAGATGGAGCAACGCGTCCTGATCGCGATGCTCGACACGATCGACTGGCCCACCGCTTTCCTGGGTGCGATCAAGGCCGGCGTCGTGCCGATCGCGGTCAACACGCTGCTGACCACGAAGGACTACGAGTTCATGCTCGCCGACAGCCGCGCGCAGGCGCTGCTCGTGTCGGAGGCGCTTTACCCGCAGTTCGCGCCGCTCGTCGGCAGGCTGCCGTTTCTCAAGCACGTGATCGTCTCGGGGGCCGACGCGAAGGGACATACTGCGTTCAAGGACGTGCTCGCGCGGGGACGCACGGAACTCGCAGCCGCGCCCACTACGCGCGACGACCCCTGCTTCTGGCTGTACTCCTCGGGCTCGACCGGCATGCCGAAGGGTACGGTGCACGTGCACTCGAGCATGATGATGACCGCAGAACTGTACGCGCGCGCGACCATCGGATTGATGGAATCCGACCTGTGCTTTTCCGCGGCCAAGCTGTTCTTCGCCTATGGTCTGGGCAATGCGCTTTCGTTTCCTCTCGCCGTGGGCGCGACGACGGTGCTGATGGCCGAGCGGCCGACGCCGGCCGCCGTGTTCAAGCGGTTGACGGAGCTGAAGCCGAGCGTGTTCTACGGCGTACCCACGCTTTACGCGGCGATGCTCGCGGATCCCGCTTTCCCGAAGAAGGGCTCGCTCGCACTCCGCATGTGCGTGTCGGCGGGCGAAGCGCTGCCACCGCAGATTGCGAAGGGGTTCAAGGAAAAGACCGGCATCGAGGTCCTCGACGGCATCGGATCGACCGAAATGCTGCACATTTTTCTCGCCAACCGCCCCGGCGACCTGCGCTACGGGACGACGGGAAAGGCCGTGACCGGCTATGCCTTGCGGCTGGTGGACGAGCAGGGCAACCCCGTGAAACCCGGGGAACTGGGCGAACTGCAGATCAGCGGAGACACGAGCGCCGCGTACTACTGGAACAACCTCGAAAAAAGCCGCAACACCTTCGCGGGGCGCTGGACCCGGAGCGGGGACAAGTACCTGCAGGATGCCGACGGCTACTACGTCTATGGCGGCCGCTCCGACGACATGCTCAAGGTGAGCGGCATCTATGTTTCGCCCGCAGAGGTGGAAGCCGCGCTCATTTCACACGACGCGGTGCTCGAAGCGGCGGTGGTGGGCGCCGAGGACGACAACAAGCTGGTCAAGCCCAAGGCCTACGTCGTACTCAAGCAGGGGCAGACCGCGAGCGACGAGCTGAAATCGGCGCTGCAGCAGCACGTCAAGGACAAGCTCGCGCCCTATAAATACCCGCGCTGGATCGAGTTCATCGGCGAACTGCCCAAGACCGCGACCGGGAAGATCCAGCGCTTCAAGCTGCGCGCGTGAAGTGGGTCATCCCCGCGAAAGCGGGGACCCATTCGCGGTTGCCTCAGCCCTTGAGGCACGAGCTCATGAATTTCTTGCGATCGTCGCCCTTCATGCCCTTGTCGCCGGCCTGCTTGTTGCATGCCGTCATCTTGTCTTGTTGGCCTTTCTGCTTGGCCGACGGACCCGGCTCCTCGCCCTTGAGGCACGAGCTCATGAATTTCTTGCGGTCGTCGCCTTTCATGCCTTTGTCGCCGGCTTTGGCGTTGCAGTCCTTCATGCGTTCCTGCTGCGCTTTCTGCTTTTCGCTCGGTTCTTTCTTGGCCTCGGCCGCTGGCGTCGCCTTCTTTGCAGCATCCTTCGCCTTATCCTGCGCGAGTGCCAGCGGCGAAGCCACAAGAGAGAAACAGAGCACAGTTAGAAGTTTTTTCATAGCAACCTCTCCAGTAGTCAGCAGTTGAATGGAAATCACGTTCAATCCGGCAAGCGCGCCTCTTGCGATGCATTAAACACCCCGGCGACCTTATAACGCATGTTCGCAGGTAATGCTGACAGTGCGGTTCGGTGACGAACCCATCGGTGAGAGCGATGAGCAGGCGTCAGGAGGCGGCGCCCGAACGGATGCGCGTAGGCGACGCCGTAACCGGCAGATTGTCCTGATCGCGCCGGTCGATTTAGATGCGCCTACCATACGGATCGTCGGGGTACTTTGGAATGTGAGAATTGAAAAAATCTAGCTGATGCTATACGTTTGACAAATATGATAAATATGTTCCGCCGGCAAACTTGCCGGCTGCGAAGTTTAGAATTTGACAGTCTGCCGTGACTATCATATATTTACTTCCGCCGGCAAGTTTGCCGGCGGAAGTATGACGATCTTCAGACCATGACTTCAGTATTTCCGTTGTATCCAAATTCAGGCGCTTCCGATCAAGCATCGAACGTAGGTTTCCGCTTTGGGGCGAAGGGCACCCACACGAGTCGAACAATGATGCTTGCAGAACTGAGCGCAGTGCTCGCGGCGGTCGCTGAAGGCGCGACACGGGAGGACTACGCAGTCGCCATCATCGATGACAACTGCCTCGGCAAGACTACGACCGCAACGCGGCGGCTCACGAATCAGCGGCTCGGGGAACTCTACGGGCTTGATCGCGCGATACCAATATTTCGAGTGCTCCGGCGGCTCTGGTCCGTAGATGCAGCGGGCCGTCCTCTTCTGGCACTGCAATGCGCAATAGCACGTGATCCCCTGCTCGCCGCAACTGTTTCGCCCGTGCTCGCGTTGCCGGCGGGCAGCGAGCTGCGGCGCGACGCAGTCAAAGCCGCGCTCCAAAACGTTGTCGGAGAGCGCCTCAACGATGCGACGCTGGAGAAGGTTATCCGCAATGCCGCGAGCTCCTGGGCGCAGGCTGGGCACCTAACCGGACGAACCTTTAAGAAGCGGACCATGGTGCGGGCAACCCCGGCGAGCGTCGCTTTCGGCTTGTATCTAGGGCACGCGGTGGGATTTCGCGGAGCGCCGCTTTTCGCAACTGGCTGGGTATCGGTACTGGATTGCAACCCTGCTAGCGCACGCGACCTCGCAGTTGAAGCGAAGCGCATAGGACTGATCGATCTCCGGATAGCCGGAGAGGTCGTTGACTTGGCGCTCGATCGGCTTGACCCATTGGAAGGTCAGAATTGAACGATGGCACGCGTTGAAGATCTTGCGGAACGTTTCGGGCGGCATATCGCGACGCCGTGGCAGAGAACCGTATCGGGCGCTCAGCGTGTCGTCATGCTCGTCTACGACAAGGAGCTGGAGCGGACGCTGCGGGCAAGAAAGCTGGCGTTCGAGACGGCGGCGCGACAGGCCGGGCACGACTGGCACGAACTGGATATATCCGCTGCGTTCGCCGCCTGGATGGCATCGGACGATTACCGCGAGGAGTATTTCGCTTCGCCCGAAGACTTGCAGCTCAAATTGCAGGCTGAATTTCCCGAGTACGTGGCTGAACGAATCCGCGCCATGCTCTCAGGTGCAGAAGTTACCGAAAACTCCATCGTCGCGCTATTTGGAGTCGGCGCGCTGTTCGGGTTCGCGCGCCTGTCCCATATCCTGAAATTGGTCGAGGCCGATATCCGCGGACGCCTCGTCGTGTTTTTTCCCGGGCATCTTGAACGAAGCAACTACCGCCTGCTCGATGCCCGAGATGGCTGGAATTACCTTGCCGTGCCCATCACGCTGCACGGAGAAGGAGGAGCACCATGAAGATCAAAGACGTTCTGCAACGCGATCCCGGCATTTTCCCGCTGGTCAACCAGGGGCAGGCGAGGATCGTCGATAGCCGCAATGAAAAGGCTCTCGAAGAACTGCGCGGAGAACTCTCGACGTTCGTTTGTGAGGGGCAGTACGCCGACGGCGTTCAGAAGATCATCCGCTCCTACCTGGACAGTACCGGCAAGACCAACCAGAAGGCGGCTTGGGTCAGCGGCTTTTTCGGCAGCGGTAAATCGCACCTGCTCAAAATGTTATGCCACCTTTGGCAAGATACTGCTTTTCCCGACGGCGCGAGCGCGAGAGCAATCGTTCCCGCCATGCCGGATGAACTGCGCGCCCTGCTGCGCGAACTCGATACGGCGGGGCGTCGCGCGGGCGGACTACTCGCGTCGGCGGGTTCGTTGCCGAGCGGAACCACCGACCAGGTAAGGCTAACCATTCTCGGCATCCTCATGCGTGCGATCGGGCTGCCGGAGCAATATCCACAGGCTCGATTCTGTCTGTGGCTCCATTCGCAGGGTTACTTCGACAAGGTAAAGAAGTCCGTCGAGGCCGCAGGCAAGGCGTTCGACAGGGAACTGAACAACCTGTACGTCAGCGGTCCGATCGCAAAGTCACTCCTCGCCTGCGACAAGAGCTATGCATCGAGCGAAGCCGAGGCGCGGCAGACGCTCCGGGCGAGCTACCCGCCCATGGCGCGCGACATCACTACCGAGGAGTTCCTCACCACCGTCAAGGATGCACTCAGGCTCTACGGCCGCGATGGCCGCACGCCGTGCACGCTGCTCGTCCTGGACGAGGTGCAGCAATACATCGGCGACTCCAACGACCGCTCCGTGCTAGTGACGGAGGTAGCTGAGGCCGTCTCCAAACAGCTCGACAGCCAGGTAATGATCGTGGGCGCAGGGCAGAGCGCGCTCACCGAGGTGACGCTGCTCAACAAGCTGTTGGATCGCTTCACCATTCGCGTGCCGTTGTCGGACGCGGAGGTCGAGCAGGTCACCCGCAAAGTTCTGTTGCACAAGAAGCCTGCATCAGTGGGCGATGTTCGCAAGCTTCTCGATGCAAACGCCGGTGAGATCTCGCGGCAACTGCAGGGCACGCGCATAGGCGAAGTCGTCGAGGACCGCGGCATCATCGTCGAGGACTATCCGCTGCTGCCGGTGCGCCGGCGTTTCTGGGAGCACTGCTTCCGGCAGATTGATGCGGCCGGCACCCACAGCCAGTTGCGCTCGCAGCTTCGGATCATCTACGACGCCATCAAGAAGATCTCAGGGCAACCCCTTGGGGCAGTCGTGCCCGGCGACGAGCTTTTCGAGGCACTCGCCCCGGAGATGGTCAACACCGGCGTGCTGTTGCGCGAAATCAATGAACGCATCATCCAGGTCGGCAAATCGGATGGGCCGCTTGCTCAGCGCGTCTGCGGCCTTGTCTTCCTGATCGGCAAACTCAAGCGCGAGGGAGGGGCTGATATCGGTGTTCGCGCGAAGAAAGAGCACCTCGCGGATCTTCTCGTCGAGGACTTGGGCGCCGACAACGGCAAGCTTCGTTCGAACGTGGGGACTGTTCTCGAGAAGCTTGCCAAGGACGGTGTCCTCATGCAGGTCGGCGACGAATACCGTCTCCAGACGCGCGAGGGCAGCGAGTGGGATCGGGAGTTCCGCAACCGTCAGACCAAGCTCAACAGCGACGACGGGGCGGTACAGTTTCAGCGCGATCAGCTTCTGTATTCCGAAACCGACAAGATCGTCCGCGGCATCAAGCTGATTCAGGGCGCCGCCAAGGAGCCGCGCCAGTTCTTGATTTCGCGCGAGTCGACGCCGCCTGTGGCTGATGGTGCGACGATCCCGGTATGGATACAGGATGGTTGGTCAGCATCCGAGAAGCAAATGGTGGATGCCGCGAGGGCAGCCGGTGCGACCAGCCCTATCCTCTATGTCTTCATCCCGCGCCAGTCCGCCGAGGATCTGCGCCGCCTGGTCGTTGAAGCGGAGGCTACGCAGCAGACCCTCGACGCAAAGGGCAATCCTACGGGGGACGAGGGGCGCGAGGCGCGTCAGAGCATGGACAGCCGGCATGCGAAGGCAGTCGGTGAGCGCGACCGCCTGGTTCGCGAGATCGTGGCAAATGCAAAGGCCTTCCAAGGCGGCGGCAACGAAGTAATGCGCCTCACGCTTGACGAGCGCATCAGGGACAGCGCTGGGGATTCTCTTGTCCGATTGTTTCCCCGCTTCAAGGATGCCGACTCCGGTGCCTGGGAAACAGTCATCAAGCGTGCGCGCGATGGAGCAGATCAACCTTTCCAGTCCGTTGGCCATGGCGACGCTACCGAAAAGCATCCTGTCTGCCTGCAGGTAATCGCGGCGATCGGCGCTGGCAAAGTCGGCGGAGAAATCCGAAAGGCGCTGCGAGCATCGCCCTATGGCTGGCCGCAGGATGCGAGCGATGCGGCACTGATCGCGTTGCACCGGTCGCAGCATATCACCGCAACGTTGAACGGCGCGGCTGTTCCGCTCGGGCAACTCGACCAAAACAAAATTGCAAAGGCCGAATTCCGAGTCGAGTACAAGACACTCTCCGTTCAGGATCGATTGCTGATACGCAAGCTCATCACGCAACTTGTCCAATGCAAGAGCGGTGAAGAGGGCGCCAGGGCGCCCGAATTCCTCAACGCGCTCGTAATCCTTGCGCGAGCGGCCGGTGGCAACGCGCCGCTTCCGGTACAGCCGGTCACCACAGACATCGAAGATATGCAACGCCTGGTCGGCAACGAGCAACTCGTCGCCATCAAGGACAAAGGCCTTGACCTGGAGTCTCGCATCAGGGCGTGGACTACCGCGCGTGACCTGGCCGCGAAGCGTCTGCCTTCGTGGGCGGTCGTCGAGCATCTGGCGCGGCACGCCGGGGATTTGCCGGAGGTCAAGCCGCACCTGGACCAGATCGAGGCGATCCGCACGCAACGACTCCTCCTGGAGCCGACGGATTCCGTCGCGCCTATCCGCATAGCGATCGCTGGCCTGCTGCGCGAGGCAGTCAACAGTGCGCATGCCGCTCACGCCGCTGACTACGAACTGGCGATCGCGACGCTGGCGGGAAACGATATCTGGGAGAAACTCGATTCAACGCAGCAAGCTGGCATCCTCGGTGCGGTCGGATTGGCTGCGCCGGTGATGCCGGACGTGTCCAGCGACGAGGCGCTTGGCCGGCATCTCGATGGCCGGCCACTTCGGGTTGCACGCGCAGAGAGGGACGCAATTTCCGGACGAGTGCAGCAGGCGATTGAGCGTGCCGCGAAATTGCTGGAACCCACGTTGCGTCCAGTGCGAATCGAGCGCGCCACGCTACGCAATGAAGAAGATGTGAGCCAATGGCTCATCCGTCAGAGGGCCGCGTTGCTGCGGGCTCTCAAGGACGGGCCGGTCCTGACTCAATAGCGAAGGAGGGAGGCGATCATGGCTTTTCTGCAATCACTGCGTCTGGATGGCCTGCTGTCCTTTGCCCCTGGTAGCGAAGCGATCCCGCTAACTGGCCTGAATGTGCTCATTGGTCCCAATGGATCGGGCAAATCCAACCTCATCGAGGCCATCGATCTGTTGCACGCCGCACCTACGGGTCTGGCCAATGCCATCCGTTTGGGCGGCGGAGCCGAGGAGTGGCTCTGGAAAGGCAAGAATGGTGCGGCAACCGCGACGATCGACGCAGTCATTTCGACGCCAAGCCGGCGAATGCCAGATCTTCGTTATAAATTGGAATTCCAGGCCGTCGGGCAGGGTTTCGCAATTGTTCGCGAGCTGATCGAGGATGCCAAGCCAAATTTGGCAACACTCTTGGCAACACGCGGTGAAGTCGTCGCCCACTACCGAATGGAAGGCGGTAAGTACTCGATCCAAAAACGTAAGAGCAAAGGACATGTTGCCCGCGACGTGGAGTCCCAATCGACATTGCGAGCTAATGGTGCTGCTGCGTTTCGACTGGACGAATCGATACTGTTCCAGCGAAAGGAGCCGGAAATATATCCGGAGTTGACGTGGTTGGGTGAGAGGTTCTCGCGGATACAAATTGCTCGCGACTACACCGCAGGGCGTGCCGCGCAGTGGCGAAAAGCGCAACCTGCCAATCAGCCGACCGATGCCTTGCTTCCAGATTCGAGCAACCTCGCATTGGTATTGAATGAATTGGAACACAGTGATGCGTGGCCGGAGTTCAATCGGCTGATGCAGCGCTTTCTGCCACGTTACAAGCGTTGTAGCGTAAAGGTGTTCGCGGGAGGCGTGCAGCTTTATATGCACGAGGAAGGTCTGAAAAATCCCGTTCCTGCGGCGCGTCTTTCCGATGGAACAGTCCGTTTCATTATGCTGCTCGCGTTGCTTTTGAGTCCCAATCCCCCGCCGCTTATATGCATCGACGAACCCGAGTTGGGTTTGCATCCCGATGCACTTTCTCTTCTTGCCAACCTGCTGGTCGAATCCTCGGCAAGGATTCAAATCATCGTCACTACCCATTCGGATGCTTTGGTGTCAGCGCTGACTGAATACGCAGAATCTGTTCTTGTATGCGAATACATCGGAAGGACTGTCATACGCCGTCTCGAAGCGGCGAAACTCAAGCATTGGCTGGACAAGTATCGCCTGGGCGAAATCTGGCGCATCGGTGAGATCGGAGGCAACCCGTGAAGGAGATTGCCATCTATGTGGAAGGCGGTGGTGACCTGACTGACCAAAAGGTCGAACTGCGCCAAGGCCTCGACACCTTGCTCGGTGAAGTGAAAACGAAAGCCCGCGCGAAACGCTTAGGGTGGAAACTCGTTTGCGCTGGCGGACGGCAGGCGGCCTATGACGCGTTCATGAACGCTTTGCAAATCAATCCAGACGCCATCAATGCGTTGTTGGTCGATTCTGAAGCGCCAATCGCCGCCGAGACTCGCGATCTAGCTCGCAATGCGCGCAAACGTGTCGCGCACCTCGTAGAACGGGATCATTGGGACTTTGCGTATTCGCCGGCGGATCGAATACATCTGATGGTGCAGTGCATGGAAGCCTGGATCGTCGCCGATCCGGATGCGCTTGCGGAGTTCTATGGAAAACGTTTCGCACGCAAGAGCCTGCCCGCACGCCCGAATCTGGAAGAAGAGCCCAAGCCGGATATCTACAGCAAGCTTGCCCGCGCAACCCGCAATACCCAGAAGGGCGAGTACGGCAAGATCCACCATGCGAGCCAGCTCTTGCAGTGCATTGACGCCACCAAGGTGGCCCAGCGCTGCCCGCGCTTCGTCACGTTCACCCGCTGGCTGACTGAATCAATCGAGGGCGCGTGAAGCGTTGATATTCATGCGAACTCTCTCCCGTGAACTCCGCCGCAGCCTCGAAAACACCGTCAGGGAGGCGCGGCGCATCGCTGGCGCGCGCATTACGACGCCTCGTAAGCAATCGGGGAAAGTCCGGGACTGCGATTATGCCGGCGCCGGCAAAAAGGTTGAACCGGCAAGGATGCGCAGATGAAAAGCCGCTCCATTATCGTCAGGGGAACCGAAGTCAGCATTGCTTCCCGGCATGAACAGGACTACATAGCGCTCACCGATATGGTGAAGAACTTTGATGGCGGCGGCGCTCTGATCGAACAATGGCTAAAAAGCAAAGATACCGTGCTGTTCCTCGGGGTGTGGGAACAGCTCAACAACCCCGATTTTAATTCCCTCGAATTCGAGGGAATTAGAAACGAAGCCGGGCGCAACAGTTTCTTCCTGTCCGCGAAAAAGTGGATCGAGGCGACCGGCGCCATCGGCATCTACGCCAAGGCAGGGCGCTACGGCGGCACCTACGCACACAAGGACGTCGCCTTCGAGTTCGGATCGTGGCTCAGTCCGGAATTCAAGCTCTACCTCATCAAGGAATTCCAGCGGCTCAAGGATGAAGAATCACGCACCATGGCGCTGGAGTGGAATTTCCAACGCACCCTGGCCAAGGTCAACTACAAAATCCATACAGACGCCGTCAGGGATCGGCTGGTTCCGCCGCGCGTTACCAGGCAACAAGCCGGCACCATTTACGCAACTGAGGCCGATCTGCTGAATGTCGCGCTGTTTGGCATTACCGCCGCGCAGTGGCGGCAAGCCAACCCGGAGCAGACAGGCAATATGCGCGATGCGGCGACATTGGAACAGTTAGTCGTGCTGTCGAATCTGGAGAGCATCAACGCGGTTCTGATCCATCAGAGACTTAACTCGCGTGATCGCCTGACACAGTTGAACGAGATCGCCATCACCCAGATGCGTTCGCTGGTGGGTGTCAATGCCATCAAACGACTGGGGAGCCCGGCTACAAGCCATAAAAGGGGAGGCAAACCTTGACAGAACCAACCATCATTTGCCCCAACTGCAAAACGGAGATCAAGCTTACCGAGTCGTTGGCGGGGCCGCTGCTGGAAGCGACGCGCCAAGACTTCGAGCGGCGCTTGGCTCTGAAGGAGAGTGACATCTCCACGCGCGAAGCGGCGCTATCCAAGGCGAAAGAATCCCTCGATGCTCACGTCGCGGAAAAACTGAAGCAGGAGCGCGCGACGATCGTCGCTGACGAAGCGCGCAAGGCGAGATTGTCGTTGGCGACGGAGTTCGAACAAAAAGCCCGCGAGGTCACCGAACTGCAGGGAGTGCTCAAGCAGCGCGAGGTCAAACTGGCCGAAGCGCAACAGGCACAGGCCGATCTGCTCCGGAAGCAGCGTGAGCTGGATGACGCGAAACGGGAACTGGAACTCACCGTCGAAAAGCGAGTACAGGCAGGCCTGACCGCCACGCGCGATCAAGCAAAAAGGGAGGCTGAGGAGCAACTCAATCTGAAGGTGAAGGAGAAGGAAGAAACCATTACCGCGATGCAAAAGCAGATCGAGGACCTCAAGCGCCGAGCTGAGCAGGGATCGCAGCAATTGCAGGGCGAAGTGCAGGAACTGGAGCTTGAGAACCTGCTGCGCGCCAAGTTTCCTTTCGATGCCATCGAGCCCGTGCCCAAGGGCGAATATGGCGGGGACGTGCTGCAGCGTGTCGTCGGTGCTGGCGGCCAGCCCTGCGGCACGATCTTGTGGGAATCCAAGCGCACAAAGGCCTGGAGCGATGGATGGCTGACGAAGCTGCGGGACGACCAGCGCACCGCAAAAGCGGAAATCGCCGTGATCGTGAGTCAGATATTGCCGAAAGGCGTAGAGACTTTCGAAATGATCGATGGCATTTGGGTTACACATCCGCGTGCGGCATCGCCGGTGGCCGCAGTATTACGTCAATCCCTGATGGAAATCGCCATGGCGCGGCAGGCGACCGAAGGCCAGCAAACCAAGACGGAAATGGTGTACCAGTACCTTACTGGCCCGCGTTTCCGCCATCGGGTGGAGGCCATCGTCGAAGCGTTTTCCACGATGCAGGAAGACCTCGACAAAGAGCGTAAAGCCATCATGAAACAGTGGGCGAAGCGGGAAGAGCAGATTGAGCGAGCCATGGGAGCGACGGTGGGGATGTATGGGGATTTGCAGGGGATTGCGGGCAAATCCATACAGGAAATAGAGGGACTCGACTTGAAGGCTCTGAGTTTTGAGGAGGAAGGGCCGGCTGAGTGACGTGTCGGCCGAGATTGCCGTCTTCGGCACAAAGTCAATTCAGCGCAGCCAAGGGGACCGCGGATGCTAGAGCGAATCGCTGAGATTCAAGGCATAGGACTGCTGCATCAAGCCAATGGCAAGCCGTGTACCTGCCAGAAGGCCACGCTCGTCTATGCCGATAACGGTCGAGGGAAGTCCACGTTGGCGACGATCTTTAGGTCGGCGTCCAGTGGCAATGCTGCACTGATTGCCGGGTTTAAGACTGTAGATGGCACGCTGCCACCCAAGATCGTTCTGCAGTTCGGGAGCGGCCACAAGGTCTCATTCGAGAACGGCGGCTGGTCCGAACAGCGGCCCGAGCTTCTGATCTTCGACGCAGATTTTATCGGGCGCAATGTACATTCCGGCGGCGCAGTCAGCACTGACCATCGCAAGAATCTTCTTGAGTTTGCGCTTGGCGAGGCAGCGGTCGCGGCACGCGCGGCGGTCGACAAAACGACAAGCGAATCGAAGGCAGCGTCGGAGAAGGTTCAAAGCTTTGTCGGTCAGCTCTCCGGGTATCACTTGGGTCTAACCCTTGCGCAGTTTGAGCATCTGCCGCAAGTTTCTGACATTGACGCGAAGCTCGCCGATCTGCAAAAGCGACTTGTCGCCGCCGGCAACGTTGCGGCGATCCAGGCGAAGCCGGTCCCAAAGATACTTGCGGAGCCGTCGTTTGATATTGACGGTTTGTTCGTGGGACTCGGCCTATCTCTGAAAGACGTTCACGCGGACGCTGAGAAGGTCGTCAAGCAACACATTGCCAAATTGGGCGGAACGGGAGCGGAGAACTGGTTAAGTCAGGGCAGGCAGTTCGGCAACGGCAATGCGTGTCCCTTTTGCGATCAAGATATATCCAGCAACGATCTCGTGCGTGCGTATCAGACCCATTTCAACGCCGCATACGGTGACCTGAAGACCGCCGTAACGGCGCTACTGGGCACGGTCACGACCGGCACTGCTGCAAACATCATTGACGCCTTTGCGCAGAGTGTCGGGGTGTCGGTCGCACAAGCCGCCGCTTGGGTAGAGAACGTGCCGATCCAGGCAATTTCGTTCGACGCGGATGCTGCTCGAGGTGCATTGGCGACATTTCGCGAGTTCGTTGTCGATCTCGCCCGGAGGAAGAACGCTACGCCTGCGGAGTCGCTCGGCACCGGAGAAGAAAAGGCCAAGGCAGCCGCTCTGTGGGAACAGGTACTAATTCCAGTTCGCTCCGCGAATGCTGCAATCAAGGCAGCAGAGGGTCTCATCACCGGGTACAAAGGCCAACTCATCAGCGACAGCGTTCCGCAGTTAGAGCAGCAAATTCAGCAGCTTCAGGCGACCAAGCGTCGCTATGACCCCAAGGTGGTTGAGTTGCTGGGGCACCTCGCCGCCGCACGCAAGCTTGTCGAAGCCGCCGACAAGGCCAAAAAGGCAGCGCGCGACGGCCTCGATAGCTTGATGACGACGACACTGAAAAAGTATCAAACGTCGATCAACGCACTCCTAAAGAATTTCGGCGCCTCGTTCAGTCTCAAGGGTATGAGTGCGAATTTTAGAGGCAATGCTCCGCGCAGCGAGTACGGTTTGTTGCTTCGCGGAAGGGATGTCGCCCTCGAAGGCGGGCCACCGTCGTTTGCTACGGCACTGAGCGACGGCGATAAGCGCACTTTGGCCTTCGCGTTCTTCATCGCCAGCACACTGGAAGATCCCAAGCTGGCAACTCGAACGGTGGTCATCGATGACCCGATGTGCAGCCTTGACGTGAATCGCAGGCACCACACGCGGACAGTGCTGAAGAAGCTTCACTCGAAGGCGGCACAGCTCATCGTGCTCGCGCACGATGCCTACTTCCTTCGCGATCTGCGCGACGCGCTACGGAAGGAAAACAAGGCCGCGCCGATCGCCATTTTCCAACTGGCCGCCGCACCTAATAATTACACGAACTTTGCGTCGCTCGACATCGACAAGGAATGCGAATCCGTTTATTTCCAGCATCACCGGCTCCTCAACGACTATGCGGCCGGCAATGGCGGCGACCTCAAGGCTGTGGCGAAAGCAATTCGACCCATGCTGGAGGGATATTTTCTTCGCCGGTTTCCGGGCATCGTGCCCAAGGGGTTATTGTTCGGTGAGATCGTAACGCTCATCAGAGACGCCGTGACTCCAAATCCTCTCTGCCATGCGAAAAACTTGGTAGATGTGCTGAACGAAATCAATTCCTACGCGGGTAAATTTCACCACGATGCAGCGGATTCAGTGGTGATCGTGGCAACCGAGTTGAAGACATTCGTAGAGAAATCACTAAGCGTCGTACACAAGGGCGCCCCGCTTTAGGTGCCCGAAGCGTTGACACTCATGCAGACTCTATCTCGCGAACTGCGCCGCAACCTGGAAAATACCGTCAGAGAGGCGCGCCGTATTGCCGAGGCCGGCGCGCGCAAGGTGATCGAAGAGCTGGGGGTGAATCACCATGAGCCGTGGCCGGGCATGGCGCGCGAGCAACGCGATCTGCGCAATCGGTTGCGAGCTCATGGGAGGCAACTCGGCGACCGGCGCGACGAGCGTCGGGGCGTTCAGGCGATCGACCGCCTCACCACCGAATGCGCCTTTGAGCACTGGCACCGCATGTTGTTCGCGCGCTACCTCGCGGAAACGGAGCTTCTCATTGAGCCGGAATCCGGCGTTGCGATTTCACTTGCCGAGTGCCAGGAACTCGCCCGCGCCGGAGGACGGGATTGGCAGGAACTGGCAGCGGAATACGCTCAGCGCATGCTGCCGCAGATCTTCCGCAGCGGCGACCCGGTGCTCGAAGTGGCGCTTCCGCCCGAGACGCGCTCGGTGCTCGAAGACCTAATGAAGTCGCTGCCAAGTAAAGTGTATCTCGCGGATGACAGCTTGGGCTGGGTGTACCAGTACTGGCAGGCCGACCGCAAGGAAGCGGTTAACCGCTCGGAAAAGAAAATCGGCGCTGAGGAACTGCCCGCAGTGACGCAGTTGTTCACTGAAGACTACATGGTGTTCTTCCTGCTTCACAACACGCTCGGCGCGTGGTGGGCGGGAAAGGTTCTGGCGGCGAACCCGGCCTTGGCGGCGACGGCCGGCAGCGAAGACGAGCTGCGCGCGGCTTGTGCTGTGGGCGGTGTCGATTGGACGTACCTTCGCTTCGTGCGCGAGGGAGATCAGCCTTGGCGTCCTGCCGCCGGCACATTCAGCGGTTGGCCGAAAGCGGCGAAGGACATCACGCTGCTCGATCCCTGCATGGGGAGTGGCCACTTTCTGGTGTTTGCGCTGCCGATGCTCACGGCGCTGCGCGCTAGGGAAGAAGGCATCTCGCTCGAGACTGCGACATTGGGAGTTTTGCGCGACAACCTCTTCGGTCTTGAGATCGATCCGCGCTGCACCCAGATCGCGGCCTTCAACCTGGCCCTTGCGGCATGGCGGCGCATTGGATACCGGGCGCTGCCGGCACCGCATCTTGCTTGCTCGGGTCTGCCGCTTGGCGTGAACAAGGCGGAGTGGTTGAAACTTGCAGCGCGGGCAGCCACTGAGCTTCCCGTACCGCCCAAGACGGATCTTCTAGGCACCGAAGACAACCTGTTCTCCGATGCCATGAAACGCGGCTTCGAGCGGCTCTACGATCTCTTCGCCCGCGCACCTTGGCTGGGCAGCCTGATCGACCCGCGCGCCGCCGGTGGCGACCTTGTTGAGTACGGATTTGGCGATCTTGAACCTATTCTCGTGCAGGTAATGGCTAAGGCCGACAATGCGGAACTGGCCGAAATGGCCGTCGCCGCGCAGGGGCTGGCAAAGGCCTCAGAGATACTCGCCAAGCGGTTTACCTTGGTTGCGACGAACGTGCCATATCTTGGGCGAGGCAAGCAAGATGAAGTGCTGAGGGACTATTGCGAGGGGCAGCACATTGAGTCCAAGGCGGACTTGGCAACATGTTTTGTGGAACGTTGTCTCGACTATTGCGAGGAAGGCGGTAGTACGCTTCTCGTAACGCCCCAGACCTGGTTGTTCCTTGGCGTGTTCAAGAAGTTGAGACGAAAGCTTCTTGAGCAGACTGAATGGAATATGGTCGCCCGGCTTGGCCCTGCGGCATTTCAGGACATGAATTGGTGGGCGGCGACGACGCTTCTAAGCGGACTCACCAGACGAGTACCAGTAGAGGCGACGGCGTATTTCAGCGTTGATGCTTCGGCGCCACGAGAAACCCGCTTAAAGCCCGGCCTGCTCGATTCGGGTAGCGTTCGGCTCGTACTACAGAAGAGTCAGCTTGAGAATCCGGACCACACCGTCAGCGATGAATCGATTGATCAATCAAAAATTCTAAAGGCGTTCGCGACTTCAAATCAAGGCATAGGCACCGCGGACACGAATCGGTATGTCTGTCGCTTTTGGGAACTTGCTTCGCCCACATCGGAGTGGAGCTTTTACCAAATGGCGCCCGAAAGAAACGCACTCGTATCTGGTTGCCATAGCCTATTGCGCTGGGAGAGCGGGCTGGGTTCGCTGGCACAGTCGCCTCAAGCGCGCGTTTGCGGCCAGCCGGCATGGGGAAAAGTTGGGATTGCGGTATCGGTGACGGGCCATCTATACCGATCGCTCTATCTCGGAACGCACTTTGATTGCACCGCGGCAGCTATTACATCCAAAGATGCAGCGGATAGCCTGGCTATTACCGCGTGCTTGCTTGACGAACAGTTTCCGCAGGCCGTTAGGTCTGTTGACCAGGCGCTCTCCGTTACTGAAAGTTCATTTCTGAAGATCGAGTTCCAATCCGCCCGTTGGACAGATGCGGCAAGGAAGTTATTTCCAGGCGGCCATCTCAAGATTGAAAGCACCGACCCGACTCAATGGATCTTAACGGGTCACCCGAAAGACTCCGTCGCGCCTCTGCATGTCGCCGCCGCGCGGCTCTTGGGCTTCCGCTGGCCGCGCCAAACCGGGTCGCTCTTTTCTCAGTGTCCAGCGCTGATGGAGGACGGGCTGGAGAGGCACGCCGACCACGACGGCATCGTAACGGTCAGCCCAGTAAAGGGCGAACAGTCGGCCTCCGGCCGGTTAACCGCACTGCTTGCGGATGCCTACGGCGCTGAATGGTCAGCCGCGAGACTGAACAGCATGCTGGTGGAGGGCGGCTATGCCGGCGAGACCCTCGACGACTGGCTGCGGGACGGCTTTTTCGAACAGCACTGCGCAGTCTTCCATCAGCGGCCTTTCGTCTGGCATATCTGGGACGGCAGGCGTGACGGCTTCCATGCCCTGGTGAATTATCACCGACTGGCCGCGCCGAACGGAGAAGGCCGGCGCACGTTGGAAAAGCTGCTCTATACCTATCTGGGCGATTGGATCGATCGGCAGCGCGCCGATCAGACGGCCGGTGTGGAAGGTGCTGACGCGCGCGTCGCCGCAGCGGACCAGTTGAAGACGGAGCTTACGAACATTCTCGCTGGCGAGCCGCCATACGACATCTTCGTGCGATGGAAGCAACTCAGTGACCAGCCGATCGGTTGGGAGCCGGACATCAACGATGGCGTGCGAATGAACATCCGGCCGTTCATGGCAGCCAAGCCGCTTGGCGCGCGTGCCAGGGGCGCATGCATTCTTCGTACAACGCCCAAGATCAAGTGGGAAAAAGATCGCGGCAAGGAGCCGCAGCGTCCCCGCGAAGACTTCCCCTGGTTTTGGGGCTGGGATGAGAGGACGGAGAATTTCGAAGGCACGAAGACCTTCGACGGCAACCGCTGGAACGATCTGCATTACACACGTGCCTTCAAAGAAGCCGCCCGCGCGAAGGGTAAGAAATGACCGCACCAGACATTCAACTCGACCTGCTGCTCCCGCCCGCTCCCGATCTTGGCAAACAGGTCCGGGAGATTGTGCTCGCCATCCTGTCCAAACCGGTTCAACCATCAGCGCGTGAGTTGCTAGCCGGCATCGAATCCGCGCTTGGCGTGAAGGCGAGATGGGATGCGCGCAAAGCAATTGAGGCGCTTCTGACGGAGCCAGGGATTTCGCGATCCATCAGGGCATACCTGGGCTCCGTGCTGGAATCTGGCGATCTGGACGATGCGCTGAGGGGTGAGGGCGCACCGGACACAGAGTTTGTTTCGAGCATCGACTCCTTGCTCCAACAGAGTCGCGATTATCGTGATTCCGAGAAATTCCGCGAGATGATCCAGTTCATGGGGAAGTTCAGGGAGTACGCTCCATTCAACAACATGCTGGTGCGCCTCCAGAACCCGGCCTGCTCGTTCTTTGCCACGGAGACGATCTGGCGGAAGAAATTTCGCAGGACCCTGAAGGAAGACGCGCGGCCGATGCTCATTCTCCAGCCGATGCGACCGGTGATGCTTGTCTATGACCTGGACCAAACAGAGGGCGGACCCCTGCCTGAGGAGCTTGACAGGTTTGCGAGCTTCGAGGGGCACTGGAACGAATCATGGCTTTCGACGACGGTGGAGAACGCAGCCCAGCGTGATCGAATCCGCGTGGATTTCAAGACGCTTTCCTCGACTCTAGCTGGATTTGCGACCTTCGCGCATGGCGATGCGCACTCGAAAAGGCGCATCGCAATTCATGACCAGCTGGACGGTCCCAGTCGTTTCGGCGTTCTGTGCCACGAGCTGGCACACATCTATCTCGGGCATCTCGGTTCGGATTCAGACCATTGGTGGCTGAGTCGTTGCAATCTCGGCAGGAACGCGATCGAGGTCGAGGCGGAGGCTGTCGCCTTCCTGGTGACATTGCACTTGGGCTTGCAAGGCTCCAGCAGTGCCTATGTCTCGCGCCACATGCGGGACGGGAAAGTGCCAGAGGGAGTCTCGAGGGAGTTGATTGCCAAGGTGGCTGGCCGGATCGGGCAGATGGCCCGCGAAAAGATGCCGCGCCGGGTACGCCGAGTTACTGGGCGGAAGGCAGCATGACTACTCACGTCGGTTCGCAAACCCTTCTCGACACGCTGCAACTGTCCTTTTCAAATGCGCTACGTTCGCCAGAAGGAGTCGCAGAACCCGTCGCGTTGCTGTGGACGGACACGGATGGGCAATGGCGACCATTGGTCCCCGCGCTTCGCAATCTACTGCCGCATATCTACGTTCTGGGTAACTACGACGCGGCGAATCATATTGGCCCCGCCATCTGGCTCAAGTGCATCGTGGATCGGACTCTGCCGGAAGTGGTACCACCTGCGGGCACAGTGCCGATTCTTTACCTGCCTGGGGTCAGCCGGCAGGACCTTCGTGCCGGGGGCGACTGCCCGGTGCCTGTGCAACCCTTGATCGAGTTGCAGTACCGTGGCGCGCTATGGCACCAGCGAAACGGCCGTGACTGGACGGTAGAAGCCTTCCTCTCGTCCGAGGATGGCGTCGGCCTCGACATCGCTCTGGACAATCGCACGGCCGAAGCCATGATGCGCGCGCTGCCCGTGTTGGCAACGGAGCCTCTCGCGCCGCTCAGAGGGCACCGCCTCGATGCGGACGACTTTGACCGCCTCTCCGTGGGCGATCCGGTCCGCGATCTTCTGGGCTGGATGTCCGAGCCGGAGCCGTTCCAGGGACGCTGCGATCCGGCGCGCTGGGAGACGTTCAGGAACATCTGCGTCCGAGACTTTGGATTTGATCCCGACAAGGACGGCCCCGCGCGCGCGGGCGACTTGATGCTGAATGGCAATGGGAAGTGGGAGGACGTCTGGCGCCGTTATCGTGACGCACCCCGGGGCTATCCCGGCATCGCCGAACTGCTTCGCAATGCCAAGCCGCGCGACCTGCTCGTGGACCAGGCTCGCCAGCCGCAAGTGAACGAAGAACAGGAGGCTCATCTCCGATATGCATTGGAGGCGGCACTCGTGTTGCCGCACGAGGAGATCTGCGACCGCATTCTCAAGCTGGAAGCGGAGAACCGCGACCGCCGATCCTGGGTCTGGGCGGACCTTGGTTACAGCACGATGGCGCATGCCCTCGAACCGCTGTCGCGGCTCGCTGCGCTGGCGCGCTCACCGCTCGGCGGCGTGTCCCTCATGGCGATGGCGGCAGACTACGCCACGGACGGCTGGCGCTGCGATCGAGCCGCACTCGATTCGATGAACCATGCCAAATCGCCCTCTGACAATGCCCTCATCGCGAAGGTGGTGCGGGCGCTCTACGCGCCGTGGCTGGACAAGTCGGCCCGAAAGTTCCAGGAACTTGCCTCCCAGAACGAGGCCGAGTATCGCCGGCTGGTCTCAGGGGTGAATGCGGAACCGGAGACGTGCGTCGTGTTCGCCGACGGCCTGCGTTTTGATGTGGCCGGCATGCTCCATGAGCGGTTGGAGCAAAGGGGGCTGAGAGTCAAGCTTGACCATCGCATTGCACCAGTCCCCACGGTAACCGCCACCGCCAAGCCGATCGCTTCGCCAGCGCACTCCGCGTGTGAAGGAAGGGCTTCGTCCGAGGATTTCAACCCGGTCCTCTCGATCAGCAGGCAATCGGTGAATGCCTCGCGCCTGCGTGACGAAATGGCGCGTCAGGGAGTTGAGATTCTGGAACCAGACGAAACGACGCTGGCGGCGAAAACCGATAAGGGTGGCTGGACCGAGATTGGCCGTCTGGATGAGATGGGCCATTCATTGGGCGCCTCGCTCGTGCGACATATCGACGTCGAGGTCGAGGCCATTGCAGATCGCGTCTCGGCATTGCTTGGGACAGGGTGGGCGCGTGTTCGCGTGGTCACCGATCACGGTTGGTTGCTCGTACCAGGTGGAATGCCAAAGGTGGAGCTCCCCGCCTATCTCGTTGCGACGAAATGGGCGAGGTGTGCATCCGTGCGCGGTGAGTCAAGCCCGGCAGTGCCCACGTTCCCCTGGCATTGGAACCCGCAGGCGCGTATTGCATCGCCGCCGGGCATCGGCTCGTTCATGACCAACACCGAATACGCGCATGGCGGTGTCAGCCTCCAGGAGTGTGTTCTTCCTGAACTGTTGATTGAGCGGGGCGAAGTCTCACTGAAGGCGCAGATCACGGAGATCAGTTGGCGCGGGATGCGTTGCCGCGTTGTTGTCGACACGAATGCACCTGGACTGCGCGTAGAACTTCGGCGCAACTGGAAGCAGGCCGACCCCGCGGCGCAGCGCATCGCCGCTGTCAAGGACCTCGGGAGCAACGGGCAGGCGAGTCTGGCGGTTGAGCGCGACGAGTATGAGGGAACGGCGGCGATGGCCGTGATCCTCGATGTCACGGGGCGAGTTCTTGACTACCGGGCCACCACGATTGGAGAAAAACAATGAGCATCGAATTGGACCAGCTGGACAAGCTCGCCGCATCAGTGTTCGACGGCTATCTTGTTCGCAAGGACCTCGTGCGCAAGTACTCGCGCCAGTTTCCGGTGCCAACGTACGTCGTCGAGTTCCTCCTGGGTCGCTACTGCGCGAGCGTCGACGAGAATGAAATCAATGAAGGTCTGCAGATCGTCGAGAAGCAGTTGAAGGATCGGACGGTACGCACCGGCGAGGAGGAACTGTTCAAGGCGCGTGCGAAGGAGACAGGATCCGTCAAGCTGATCGACATTATTCGCGCGCGACTCGATGCGAAGAACGATTGCTACCTGGCCGAGCTTCCCAGCCTGGCGCTGCGGGATGTCCGGATCGACGATCAGATGGTCCGCGATAACGAGCGCATGTTGACCGGCGGCTTCTACGCGGAAGTCACGCTGAGCTACGATGGGGTTATCGCCCAGCAGTCGGGGGGGAGGCCGTTCAAGATTGACGGACTCCGGCCAATCCAGATGTCGAAGTCGGACGCTGTGGATGTGCTCACCAAAGCACGCCAGACGTTCTCCGCTTCGGAATGGATCGATTTCCTTCTGCGCTCGATCGGGCTGGAACCGTCTGCGCTTACCGATCGGGCCAAGAAGGTCGTTCTGTTGAGGATGGTGCCCTTCGTCGAGCGCAACTACAACATGGTTGAACTCGGTCCGCGTGGTACCGGCAAGAGCCACCTGTTCCAGCAGATTTCGCCTTACTCGCACTTGATTTCCGGCGGCAAGGCGACGGTGGCGAAGATGTTCGTCAACAACGCGACCGGGCAGAGGGGCCTGGTCTGTCAGTACGACGTGGTCTGCTTTGACGAGGTATCGGGGATCTCGTTCGATCAGAAGGACGGCGTCAACATCATGAAGGGCTACATGGCGGCCGGCCAGTTCAGTCGCGGCAAGGAGAACATTCGTGCTGACGGCAGCCTCGTAATGGTTGGCAATCTGGATGTAGATGTCGAACAGCAGCAAAGGGTCGGGCACCTGCTTAGCCCGCTGCCGCCGGAGATGCGCAGCGACACCGCCTTCATGGATCGTTTGCACTCGTATGTGCCGGGTTGGGAGTTCCCGAAACTAAACCCGACTGAGCATGTGACCGACCACTTCGGCCTTGTCAGCGATTTTCTCAGCGAGTGTTGGGACCGGCTGCGCCTTGGGAACAGGGTCTCCGTCATGCAAAGTCGCGTACACCTTGGTGGAGCGCTCAGTGGGCGAGACATCGAGGCGGTCAACAAGACGGTGAGCGGTCTCGCGAAGCTTCTGTTTCCAGATCCTGCGATGCCGGTCTCCGACGAGGATCTCGAATGGATGGTGCGCTTGGCGCTTGAAGCCCGCCGGCGGGTCAAAGAGCAGCAGCGGCGGGTGTTCAAGAGCGAATTCCGCAACACGCACTTCAGCTACATCCTGGGTCCCGAGGGGGTCGAGCAGTTCGTTTCCACACCCGAGCAACATAGCGATGAAGCCATTGAGACTGATCCGTTGCCGCCAGGGCAGGTCTGGGGAGCAAGCCCTGGATCGGCGGAGGCCGGCCCCGGCCTCTATCGGATCGAGGCGACTTGTGGCCCCGGTAGCGGCGTGAGAATCCTGAACCAGCCTACGCCGCCGGCGTTTCGTGAGAGTGTCAGGGTGGGTGAGCAGAACCTCTATACGCGATCGAAGGAACTCGTCGGCGACCGCAATCCGCGCGAGGAGGAGTTCTCAGTCCAGATGCGTGCGATGGACTCAGACAAGGCGGGTACCGGTGTTGGACTTCCGGTTCTCGTGGCCCTCTGCGGCACATTGCTCAGCCGCAATACACGCGGTGGAACGGTGGTCGTTGGCGCGCTGAACCTCGGTGGGTCTGTCGAAATGATACCCAACGCGGTGCGAATCGTGGAGCTGGCTATCGACAAGCAAGCGCAGACGATCCTGATGCCGGTCGCAGTCCGGCGGCAGTTGAATGATCTGCCCGACGAGTTATGGACGAAGATCAGTATCGAGTTCTACAAGGATTCTGCGGATGCGGTGTTCAAAGCACTGGTGGAATGAGGTTATTGAGAGCGTCAAAGGGAAGGTGACAATAATTGGTGGAATGGAACCTTGCAAAGAACTACTCACGAGGTTCTTTTCATGCCAAGCGTGCCCCCGTATGATCTCAGAAGCGCGTTGTGCGGGTACTGCAGTAATCGATCGAACGATGACATTGGGGAACTGCGGTGGTCAATACGATACGCAATGGCCTGCCAATCGGCACCGCTCGCCACGTGGTTGAGAAAGGCCAGCGTCACCAGACTCGGCTATTACGAAAGTTGAGCGAGCGGCTGTGTTTTCGGTAGATATTGAAGGTACGGTAGAAGCGCTGCCCGTTAGGCAAGGGGACATCTTTATTTGGCGCGGACAGGAAACAAACGATCCATGGAAGCAATTTGGTATCGTGGTTACCGCGGACTGCGATATTGCGCAAAGCAAGACGCACAACTCCCTTTCGTATGTTCCGCTTCTACCGCTGAGACACTATATCGAGGCATTTTGGGCAGTTCAACGGTTGAAGCGAACGATAGAGCAGCGAACGGGCGACGCAATCGCGCTTGTCCATAGACATCACGCCGTCGCGAATGCAAGTGCCAAACGGATTACCACGGAGGCCTTTCACCGTTGGATACGCTCGACGTCGGCGGATGAGATCTGCAACGGTCTGGGAATTTCGGATGAAAAGGAGCGTCGGAAATTTTCCGAAAAGCACTACAAAATATTGAAAAAGCTAATTGATTACTTTGATGCGCCAAAAGCGACTTCCGCGTTGAGCGTTCTCTGCGATGTCCGATTTCTCGGTAACGCGGACAAGCCGGAAAAGGTGGTTGAACAGGCAGTGGATGATTTGACGGATCGTCTGCCTCAAGACTGTTTTCTAATAAGCGGTATCCCAGAGCATCACGAAACTAAGGGCTTGGTCGCTATGTTGCGTTACGTCCGGGCAATGGATGAGGATGACATTACGAGCTCGCTTGCCGTATTTCGCGATGGCACACCGCATGCTCTCCGGGTTTGCCGTTTGACGTCACCATTCAAATTTGCATTGATGCAGCAGTTTGCTCTCCTTTTTACTCGCGTAGGCCTTCCCGACTCACACGATGAACATCTTGAGCAGGTTGTGAAGCTAGTGTGCGATGAAATGCTAAGTGAAGTCACTAGGGGGTTGAAATGACCAAGGCGCTCGTGCTCGATGAAGTGGCGATCACATATCTTCAGTCAACGGACAGCCTTAGCCACGAATGGCTCGATGCCTTTGGAAACAATGAACACATCGGGCGTTTACGCCGAATTACTATAGGAGAATCAGTCTACGTTCTCAGTAATCGCGCGACATCGAAATCTAGACTCGCAGTATTTTGCGTCGATGAGCATGGACTATTCGCCAATCTCGTCAAGCCGGAGTTTCGAATTGAGGCATTCAGGCGCGCGCTCCGCGGTTGTTTGCGGATATTTGATCCTGCGATTGCTATCCCAGGTCCCTGGAAGCCGTATCACAAACATGGTGCCTACTTTTCGTTTCAATCAAATACATATGGCACCGGTGTCTCCGCGCGAGTCCATATTGATCACCGCGGGAAACACTCAAAGCATGTGTTTGTCTATTACGTGGGTGAATCAGATCCAATCAAGGAGGATCCGGACTATGCCTATTCGGTCTTCGAGAGGGCGATCGGCAGATACGAGGAGGCGCTATCGTCGAAACCAGACATCGTCGAGAAAGCTATCGAACCGGAACGACACGTCCTTGCATTGAGCGGACACATTGAGGATGAGATCACCCAAGGTTTGTCCGTCGAGCAATGGTACAAGACTAAGTTGACAGCACCGCAGCGCCGTTTTGTAGATTCACCGTTAGAGCACTCGGTTCGCTTGCAGGGCGCTGCGGGTACAGGGAAAACCCTGGCGATGATAGTCAAGTGCCTCAGAATTCTCCACGATGCAATGAAAACCCAGCGAACACTCCGCGTGGCCTACCTGACTCATAGTCTCGCAACGGCCGATCTCGTGCGGAATATTGTTTCTTCGATCGATGATCAAGGCGTCCTGTTTCTCGGTAACGAGAGTATTGGAATGACAATTACAACTCTCCAAAGCCTTGCGACAAACGCGCTCGCATTTGACTTGGGAGGATTAGAAGTCCTCTCCCATGACGGTCTTGAAGGACGCAAAATGCAGATTGAGTTGATCCAATCATTGCTGGAAGACTATCGGAACAGTGATTGGATCGCCATGAAAGCCCAGTGCTCAGAGACGTTTCAAAGATATGTTGAAGAAGAGAAAGGGTCTCCGGCAAAACTATATTTTGTCTGCCAGCTGATGAACGAGTTCGCATGCGTTCTTGATGCAGAAGGTGTGCGCGACAATCCGGATAAGCGGGCAGTGTATCTGAGAGAAACGCGTCTGAAGTGGATGATGAGGCTAGATACTGAATCTGAGCGCCAGGTTGTATTGGATTTGTACTCGTCGTTTCGCAAGCTACTCCGAGAAATGCGAACGATTGGTGTAGATCAGATAATTTCTGATTACGCTCGATATCTTGACGGCTTTCAATGGGATGCGGTTCGCCAAGACAGAGGGTATGACCATCTATTTGTTGATGAACTGCACTTGTTTAATCGACAGGAGCGAATGCTATTCCATCAACTCATGGGAGATCCAAAGCGCCTTCCTGGTATCTTCATGGCGTACGATGTTAAGCAGTCGCCGCGCGATACCTTTTTGGGAGTCTCCGCCGGTGGTGCAGAGAAGTACAACTTCTGGAGAGAGGCGAAGCTAGGAAAGATCGAGAAAATTGAGCTGCAGGATGTCTTCAGATATACGCCACAAATTACTGCGTTCCTTCGGGCTGTAGACCAAAGCTTTCCAACACTCGGCCTCGATGAGGACTGGCCTTCATACTCAGGCATATCGCGTATAGAGGATGGGCGGGTACCAGTAGCTTGTGAGGTGAAAGATGAGCTCGTGATGTACGACGTAGTATTTCGGCGAGCGGCAGAGTCTGCGCGAGTTCTAAAGAAAGGGCGGCGAGTCGCTATCTTATGTTGTAACTACGAGCTATTTGAGCGATACGCGATTGAAGGAACGCATAAGGATCGATTGATCGCGATCAAGTCACGAGAACAACTTACCGAACTGTCATTTGCGGGACGGAGATTCGTTCTTAGCATGCCGGAGTTTGTCGCGGGACTTCAGTTCGATACGGTATTTCTAATTGATGTGAACAATGGGGAGATCCCTGAAGGGGCAGGTGTTGGCGCTGTACGGCAGTTTGTTTCCCAGATCTATCTGGGTGCAAGCCGAGCGGAACGTAACCTGGAAATCTATGCTTCGGCGCAACGCGGCGGATTGTCGCGGCAGCTTGATCATGCACTACGTGAACCATTGCCAGCGCTCAAGAGAATGTCGATTGCCGAACTCAAATGAGACCAAGAAGCTAAATGACTTAGGGCGACGTGTCGTCGATGCGCTGCAATGAGAATAGATCGCCAAGATACACTTCTGCCGTAGCGCTGACACAAACGCGTCGGCCATGATACGGCAGACGTTCAGGTTGCTAGAGCGGGGATCGTAAGCCGAACGTGCACCGCATGGTCGGCCGCGACTTCGAGTTCGAGGTCCCCACCGTGGGCCCGCGCAAGTTCGCGCGACAGGCTGAGACCTAGGCCGACTCCATCCACCCGCCGGCCGTGCGCACGGTCGGCGCGATAGAAGCGCTCGAACAGCCGTCCGCGGTCTTCCTCGCCGATGCCGGCGGAGGCGTTGGAGACGACGACGGTCGCGAACTCCGGAGAGCGCACGCCTGCGATCCGGATCCAGCCACCGTCGACGTTGTACTTGATCGCGTTACTCACCAGGTTGTGCAGGATCTGCGTGAGCAGATTCTCGTCGGCCTTGACGGTGATGCCCGGCGCTATCTCTTCGTGGACCCGCAGGGCCGGCGCAAGCATCCGTGTGTCTTCGGCGAGATCCAAAAGCGCGCCCGACAGGTCGAACGGCGCGAGTTGCGGGCGAAGCTGTGCGGCATCGGCCTGTGACAACAGCAGCAATTTTCGCGAAATCGCCGACAGGCGCCGCACTTCGTCGAGGATGCCGCTCAGAACGCCCTGGATGCGCGAGCCCGCGTCGGCGTGGTTGATCTCGCGCTCGAGTTCGCCCTGCAGGATTGCAAGCGGCGTTTTCAGCTCGTGCGCGGCATCCGCGGAGAACCTCGAAGCCTGCTTGAAGCTCTTTTCGAGCCGCCCGAGCATGGCGTTGAACGCGAGGGTGAGTTCCTCGAACTCGCGGTCCTGCTCGCGCGTGGTCACCCGTTGGTCGAGCCCCGCCGCCGTTACCCCGCGTATCGAGGCGTTCAGGCGCTGCACCGGATTGAGCGCTCGCGCCGCGACGATCCAGGCCCCCAGTCCGATCAGCGCGAGCGCGAGCGGAACTGCGAGCAGGAACGCGTTGCGCAGCGCGGCCATTTCGGCGTCGACGCCTGCCAGGCTCATCGCGACCGCGACCCGCGAGATCGGCGTCACCGAGAGCCCTGCGCGCCAGCCCAGGCCGCCGGCGCGGAACGAGGATACCGCGACGGACGGCTGAAATGGCCTGAGCGCGATGTCCGGCCTGACCTCCCACGACGAGGCCGCCGGCGGTGGCAGCAGGCGCGGGTCGTAACGGTGCGCCATCGTGCCCGAAGCGGACAAAGGCGGCCACGGAAGCTGATTTTCGTCGGTGCCGGCCGGCCAGTGCGCGGAGCGATAAATGGTCGCGCCATCGGCATCCCCGACGAGCAACAGCACCTCGCCCGGTTCGCGCGCACCCAGCGTGCGGGCGAGCACGACTTCGAACTGCCGCCAGCCTGCCGGCGGCAGGCGGCGGCGGGATTCGCGCTCGGCGTGCGCTGCCACGTCGGCCTCGAGCTGTCTTACGCGGATGTCCCGCACGAACCACCACGTGAGCGCGGCGAAGCCGGCCAGCGCGCAGCCGGCGAGGAGCGCCGAGAGTAGCGCGATGCGCAGCCTGAACGACAGCTTCACGCGGAGCCCGCGTCGAGCTTGCGGAAGCGGTAGCCGACCCCGCGCACGCTCTCGATCGGCGATGTGGCTTCGGCTGCGATCGAGGCGATCTTCTTGCGGATGCGCTGAATGCAGACGTCCACCACGTTGGTGCTCGGGTCGAAGTCGTAGCCCCATACGTGTTCGAGGATCTGCGTGCGCGTGAACACCCGGCCCGGCGAGCGCATCAGGTACTCGATCAGGTTGAATTCGCGGCCGGTCAGGTCCACGGTCTGATCGAACCAGGTGACTTCCCGCGAGATCCGGTCGAGCCGCAGATTTCCGACCGCGAGCATGTTTTGCCGCTCGCCCGAAACGCGTCGCGCGAGCGCGTGCAGCCGCGCGATGAGTTCCTCGACGAAGAACGGCTTGGCGAGGTAATCGTCGGCGCCGAGGCTAAGGCCTTCGATACGGTCCTCGAGCTCGTTGCGCGCGGTCAGCAGGATGACCGGAGTTTCGATTCCCGCCTTGCGCAGCCCTTTGAGCACGGACAGCCCGTCGCGCCCCGGCAACATGATGTCGAGCACGATTGCGTCGTAACCGCCGCGGCCGGCGCGCTCGAACCCTTCGGTGCCGTTGGCACAGTGCTCCACCGCGAACCCCTGCTCGCGCAGCCCCGCGCACACGAAATCGGAGATCTTCGCCTCGTCCTCGACCAGCAGCACCTTCATACCGGATGTCCCCCGCAGGGCAACGCGCTACGGAGCACCATAGCCCGCCGGCCGCCCGCCGGCCATTACAGAACTGTAATGCAGGGCCGTGGATTGGCGTCATCGATCAGGCGCATCATGGGCGCCATGGCATCCGGTGACGTGGAGGCAGGCATGAACGACAGGGCGAGGGTGTTCCCCGATCCGGAAACGGTCGGCCGGCTGGCGCTGAGTGACAGCGGCTTCGTGTTCGATCCCGTGACAGGCCGCAGCTACAGCGTGAACGGCTCCGGGCTCGCGATCCTTCGCCTGTTGCAGAAGCCGACCGGTCTCGCCGAGGTGGTCGAGGCCCTGGGGCAGAAATTCGAGAGCGAACCCGCCGTCCTCGAGCGCGACGTGATCGAATTTGCCGGATTGCTGAGGAGCGAAATCAAATGATGGCCGAACCGCGCCTGACGATCGCCGTGACCGGCATGAACGCCCTGCCCGAGAACCCGGGCCCCGGCCTCGCGGTCGCCCGCTGCCTGCGAGAAGCCTACGGGCCGCGCATCCGGCTCGTAGGCCTCGGCTACGACGCGCTCGACCCCGGCCTGTATCTGAGTGAATACTGCGACTCCGCTCACATGCTGGGTTATCCGAGCGAAGGGAGCGAGGTGCTGCTCGAGCGGCTCGCCGGGATCCACGCCGACAAGCACATCGACCTGCTGATCCCTTGCCTCGACTCCGAACTGCCGCAAATGGTCAGCACTGCACCGCGGCTGGCCGCGATGGGCATCCGCACGTTCCTGCCCGACGCTCAGGCCCTCGCTCGCCGTTCAAAGGACCGCCTTTCCGAGCTGTGCGAGGCTGCGGGCGTGGCCTGCCCCGAAATCAAGCCGGTCACGAGCGCGAACTTCTTCCGTACCTGCCAGGCCGACGGCTGGAGCTTTCCGATGGTGGTGAAGGGCCCGTTCTACGACGCGCGCATCGTGCGCAGTGCCGAGGAGGGCGCCGCAGCGTTCCGGTCGATCGCCGCGGAGTGGGGACTGCCCGTGCTCGCGCAGCGCTTCGTCGCCGGCGAGGAGTACAACCTGACCGGAGTCGCCGACAACAACGGGATACTGCTCGGCGAGGTGATGATGAAAAAGCGCGCACTGACTGCGAAGGGCAAGGCCTGGGCCGGCATAGCGATTTTTGACGAGAACCTCGCCGACGCCGCGCGGCGGCTCGTCGCGGCACTTCACTGGAAGGGCCCGCTCGAGGTCGAGATGATGCGGGACGCCGGGGGCAGTTATCACCTGATCGAAATCAACCCGCGCTTTCCGTCCTGGATCTACCTGTCTCAGGGCGTCGGGCGCAACCTGCCCGCATTGCTCACCGAGCTCGCGCTCGGCCGGCCGGCACCGGCGCTGCCCGCGCCGCGGCCTGGCACGATGTTCATACGCTATGCGCTCGAGACGATCGTCCCGCTATGCGATTTCGAAACCATGATGATGGACGGCTGTCTTGCACGCCGCCTCGAAACCCAAGGAGTCCGCTGATGGGCGACCGGCTTCCCTGGACGAAACCCGTCCTCACCCC
Organism: Betaproteobacteria bacterium; assembly: GCA_016195915.1. Classification (GTDB taxonomy): domain Bacteria; phylum Pseudomonadota; class Gammaproteobacteria; order Burkholderiales; family SG8-39; genus JADGRQ01. Next base: position 78,990 of record JACPYS010000022.1, read on the forward strand.
GCACCGCATGGGCGGTTTGAACAAGTTCGGCGACCTGCGCACGCAGGTTCACCAGTCCGACATCGATGGCGTCGAGATCGCGCCGCTGCTGGAACAGTACGGCTCGCCGCTGTTCATCGTGTCCGCGAAGACCCTGCGCGAGAATGTGCGCCGCCTCAAGCGCGCGTTCGCCACGCGCTGGCCGCGCGTGCGCCACGGCTGGTCGTACAAGACCAACTACCTCGGCGCGGTCTGCAACGTGCTGCACCAGGAGGGCTCATGGGCGGAGGTCGTCTCGGGCTTCGAGTACCAAAAGGCGCGCGCGCTCGGCGTGCCCGGCTCGCGCATCCTATTCAACGGCCCGTGGAAGCCGAACGAGGTGCTGCAGCAGGCGATCGAGGAGGGTGCGACGATCCACATCGACCACCTCGACGAGCTCTACGCGATCGAGAATGGCGCGCGCAAACTCGGGCGCGAGAGCGTGCCGGTCGGAATCCGGCTTAACTTCGACACCGGGTATACCGATGCCTGGAGCCGCTTCGGCTTCAACATCGAGTCCGGCGCCGCACGCGACGCGGTACAGCGCATCGCGGCGAGCAAGTGGCTCAAGCTCACGGGGCTGCACAGCCACATCGGCACGTTCGTGCTCGAGCTCCGCGCCTATGCGGCGCAGGCGAAGATCATGGCCGCTTTCATGGACGCGACCGAGCGCGAGACCGGCTGCACGATCGAGTACCTCGACATCGGCGGCGGGTTCGCGTCGCGCAATGCCCTCCAGGGCGTGTACCTTCCGCCCGAGCAGATGGTGCCGAGCTTCGAACAGTACGCCGAGGTGATCACCGATACGCTGCTCGAAGCCACGCGTGGCCGCGTCGCCTCCGGCAAGCCGCTCCCCGTGCTGGTGCTCGAGACCGGGCGCGCGGTCGTCGATGACGCCGAGATCCTGGTGACGAGCGTGGTCGGCAACAAGCGCCTTCCCGACGGGCGGCGCGCCGCGATCCTCGATGCCGGCGTCAACCTGCTGTTCACGGCGTACTGGTACAACCACGAAGTCAGGCCGCTGCGGCCGCTCGAGGGCATCGCCGAGGAAACCGTGCTCTACGGGCCGTTGTGCATGAACATCGACGTCGTGCGCGCTTCGGTGATGCTGCCGCCGCTCAATATCGGCGAGCCGCTCGCGATCCGTCCTGCCGGCGCCTACAACAATACGCAGTGGCAGCAGTTCATCCAGTACCGTCCCGCGATCGTGATGGTCACGGCAGAGGGCCGCGTCGAGCTGATCCGCGCCGCCGAGCAACTCGAGACCATCAACGCGCTGGAGCGCGTACCGGAGTCGATCTCGCAGCCGTTCCCGCAGGGCTTGCCGGAATGAGCTCGGTGCGACGCGGCGCGGGAGCGGCCGAGGCACTGCTCCGCGCTTACGCGGCAGTGCTGTTCTGCGACTCGCCGCGAGTGGGCGCCTGGTTCATGCTCCTGACCTGGTGCTCGCCGCGCGCTGCCGCTGCCGGCCTGATCGGACTGGCGTGCACCGCGTTGTGGGCGCGGGCATTCTCGATGTCCCTTGCCGGCGCGCCGCACCTCGTCAACGGCCTGTTGGTCGGACTGTTCATGGGAGCGTTCTACCCGTTCGACTGGCGGCTCGCCGCCTGGCTCGCCGGCGCGTCGTTGTTCACGACGCTGTGCGCGCACTGGTTCGCCGCATTGCTCTGGCGCGCCGGCAAGCTGCCGGTGCTCAGCCTGCCGTTCGTGCTCGCCTGCTGGATCGGCGTGCTCGCCTCTCCGTGGCGCCAGGCGGTTTCCAATTTGGAGGACCCGTTCGGCGCCGCGAGCTACCTCCTGCCGGTCGCGACGGAAAGCTTCTTCGCTTCGCTCGGCTGGCTGTTCCTCGTTCCCTATCCGGTCGCCGGAGCGCTGCTGTTCGCCGGGCTGATCGTGGCATCGCGTTACCTCGCGCTGCTCGCGCTCGCCGGCTACGCCGCGGGGCAGGCCGCACTCTGGCTTTCGGGCAGCAGCGGAGCGGACCTGTACGGATTCAATTACATGCTGGCCGCAATGGCGCTCGGTGGCATCTTCTCCGTGCCGTCGCGCACGGGTTTCGCGATGGCCGCCGCGGGCGGGGCGCTCACGGCTTGGCTCGCGCTCGCGCTGGGCGCGGTGCTGCAGCCGCTGCAGCTGCCGCTCCTGACGTTGCCGTTCATTGCCGGCGTGTACCTGTGGCTGGGGGCGCTGGGGGTGCGCACGGAGAACCGCGCGCCCCGGATGGTGCTCGATGCGCCGGAACCCCCCGAGCGCGGCTACGAGCGCGCTCGCATCGCCCAGGTGCGCGGCAGCGCGCTCGACAGCGTCGCGCTGATGGCGCCGTTCTTCGGCGAATGGCGCGTTTCGCAGTCCTTCGACGGGCCGCACACGCACCGCAGCCCCTGGCAGCATGCGCTCGATGTGGAGATCGTCGAGGCCGGGCGCAACCGCCGCTGCGAGCGAGAGGATCAGCGCGACTATTTCTGCTTCGGCACGCCGGTGGTCGCACCCGCTGCGTCGCAGGTGGTCGGAATGCGCGACGATCTTGCCGACATGCCGCCGGGCGACGCCGACGTCGCGAACAACTGGGGCAATTTCCTGCTGCTGCGCACTGCGGGCGGCGAGCACATTCTGCTCGCGCACCTGAAACAGGGCAGCGTGCGTGCGAAGCCGGGCGAATGGGTCGTCGCCGGTCAGCAGGTGGCGTCGTGCGGCAGCTCCGGGCGTGCGCCCGAACCGCACCTGCATTTCCATGTGCAGTCCTCCGACCGGCTCGGCGCGCCGACGCGAGCGTTCCACCTTGCCAACGTGCTCGTGCGGAATGAAGGCGGCGAGGGCGAGTTCCGCCTCTACCACGTGCCCTGCGAAGGCGAATTGGTCAGCAGCGCGCCGCGCGACGACGCGCTCGCGAGCGCCCTGCGGATGCCGCAGGGAAGGACGCTCGCCTATGCGCTGACCGGTCCGTATGCGGGGCATGGCGCCAAGCACGTTGAACTGCAAAGCGGTCGGACACTGCTTGGTCAGAGCAGGCTGACCAGTGCGTCCGGTGCATCGGCCGCATTCGAGGAAACGCCTTACGTCGTCGGCCATTTCGACCGGCAGGGTGGCCGCGACCGGCTGCTCGATCTGTGGCTGCTTTGCCTCGGGCTCACACCGCTCAGCACGGCAGCGGGTTACTGGCGCGATCGCCCGGCGCTCGCGCTATTGCCGCTCGGCCCGCTGCGGCGTGCCGCGGCTGCGCTCGCGCGCCCGCTTGGCGCCGCATGCGAGAGCACCTATCGCAGGAAATGGGACGAAGGCGAACACGCGTGGCGGCAGGATGGCGAACATCGCTTCAGCCCGTTGCCGGGCGTCACCTGGATCGCGCATACCAGCGCGTGGATCACGCCGGGCCGCGGCGTCGCGCGGCTGGGCATGCAGATGTTCGGCCGTCGCTGGGGCGCCGTGCTGGAGGATGCGGCGCCTGCAAATGCCGATTCGAATCAATCCGATCAGTCCGAGAGCATTCAACACAACCAACGAGAGGTCACCACCCGATGAAACCGTTCACTACAGTACGGCGCCTCGCGGCGCTTGCCGCAGGTATCGCGATCGCGCTCGCGGCGAGCGCGCAGGCAGATCCCTGGTCCGAGTCCTACCGGCTCGAAGCGCTGGGCCGTTACGCGGAAGCGCAGGCGCAGATCGCGCCGCTCTCCACCCGCCAGCCCGCGCACGAGTTCGCCGTGATCCGTTCCGCGTGGCTGACCTACCTGCAGGGGCGTTACCCGGAGTCCGAGGCCCTCTACCAGCGCGCGCTTTCGGTCAATCCTCGCTCGATCGAGGCTTCGCTCGGCGTGATGCTCCCGCAGATGGCGCAATACCGCTGGGCCGACGCGATCAAGGCAGGGCGCAAGGTGCTATCGGACAGTCCGTGGGACTACACGGCGCACGTGCGCATCATGATCTGCGAGGAAGCGATGTCTCGCTGGGACGATCTTGCGAAGCACGCCGCCGAGGCGTCGTCGCGCTATCCAACGGACGCAACCATCCTCGTCTACTGGGCGCGCGCGGAATCGGCGTTGCGAAACGTGCGCAGGGCGCGCGAACTGTATGCCCAGGTGACCGAGCGCGTGCCCGGGCATGCCGAGGCGACAAAATATCTCAAGGCGACGCCGTAGGCCCCGCATGCGCACGCTTCTCGCGCTGCTCACGTGCCTGCTCGGCTCTGCGTCCGCGTTCGCCCAGGCGGACCCCGCACGAATCGAGGGGCCCGGCATCCGCGTGGGCGACACGTGGATCTTCAACAAGCTCGACGGCTCAAAGCGCTCACTGGAGGAAATCTCGGTCAACGTGGTGAAGCGCGTCGACGGCGCCCGGATCGTGATGGAGTCCTCGAGTCTCGACGGCCGCAGTGTTGCCAGGATTGAGCGTACGGTCGCATTCAACCTGGTGCGCGTCGAAGGCGCCGGATTCACACAGACCGCCACGCCGTTCTACCCGAACTACAGTTTTCCGCTCTACGCGGGTAAGACCTGGAACGGGAAGGTCGTGCTCACGAACACCAATCGCCCTGGAGGGGAAACGACTGCCGCGCTGCAGGGCAGGGCGATCGGCTGGGAGATGGTCACGGTTCCCGCCGGGACCTTTCTCGCACTCAAGCTCAGCGTGAAGGGAGACTACCTCGCGACGGGGCTCGACGATACGCTGAGCGGCGTCATCGAGGACACGCTCTGGTACGCGCCGGAAGTGCGCAATGCGGTGCGCTACGAATACCGGGACTTTGTCGGCGTCAACCGGCCCTGGAACCACGAGATCCACGAACTCGTGAGGTTTTGGCCTGGGCAGTGAGCCGGCTCATCCCTCGAGGCGCGGCATCGTGCGCCAGGCGTGGGCACGGTGTCGACTATAATGTTTTCCCACCTTGTCGCCTGAGGCCCGGGGACTCGCATGATCCGCTCGACGATGCAGCGCGCGCCACTGTCGATCAACCAGTTGCTCGAGCGCGCCGGGCGGCTGTTCCCGGATTCCGAGATCGTGAGCCGGCGGCCCGACAAGTCGCTCGTACGTCACAGCTTCTCCGATTTCTACCGCCGCTCGCGACAGCTCGCGTCGGCCCTGCTTGCCGCAGGACTGCAGAAAGGCGACCGCGTCGCCACGCTCAGCTGGAACCACTACGCGCATCTGGAGTGCTATTTCGGCATCCCTGCGGCGGGCGGAGTCATGCACACCCTGAACCTGCGCCTGGCGCCCGACGAGATTGCGTGGATCGCCAACCACGCGAAGGACCGCTTCCTGATCATCGATGACATCCTGCTGCCCCTCTACGAGCAGTTCCGCGCCAAGCTGCCGTTCGAACAAGTCATCGTCGTGCCTTTTAGCGGTGCAAAGGTGGGCGATTCGTTTGTGGATTACGAGGCGTTCCTTGCAGGTGCGCCCGCGGGCTTCGACTATGTGGCGCACGAAGAGGACGATCCCATTTCGATGTGCTACACCTCGGGTACCACCGGCCGTCCCAAGGGGGTGGTGTATTCGCACCGCTCCACGGTGATCCACACGCTGATGGCCAATCAGCCCGATCACTGGGGGCTGTCGGCGAAGGACCGGGTGCTGCCGGTGACGCCGATGTTTCACGCAAACTGCTGGGGCATTCCCTACTGCTGCGTGATGCTCGGCATCAAGCTGATCTTCCCCGGCCCGCACCTGCACCCGGAGGACCTGCTGGCGCTGTTTGCCGCGGAGAAGCCCACCTACGTGCTCGGCGTGCCGACCATCTGGCTCACGATGGCGCAACTGCTCGAGTCGAATCCGGAGAAGTACAAACTGCCGGAGGGCGTGCGGATGCTGGTGGGCGGCGCAGCGATGCCCGAGTCGCTGATCCGCACCTACCTCAAGCACGGAGCAGCGGTCGCCCAGGGCTGGGGCATGACCGAAACGAGCCCGGTCGGCAGCATCGCCTACCTCAAGCCCGAACTGCAGGGCGCGAGCGAGGACGAGCGCGTCGCGCGCTTCGCGACGGCCGGGGTGCCCGCGCCGATCATGGACCTGCGCATCGTGGACGACGAGGGCCGCGAGCAGCCCTGGGACAACAAGGCGGTGGGCGAGATCCAGGTGCGCGGGCCGTTCATTACCGGCAGCTACCACGACGTGCCGCAGGAGCCCGAGAAGTTCACCGCCGATGGCTGGCTGCGCACCGGCGACGTGGCGGCGATCGATGCGCACGGCTATATCCGCATCGCCGACCGCACCAAGGACCTGATCAAGTCGGGCGGCGAGTGGATCAGCTCGGTGGACATGGAAAACCTGCTGATGGCGCATCCTTCGGTGCAGGAGGCCGCGGTGATTGCGATTCCGGATCCGAAATGGAGCGAGCGGCCGCTGGCCTGCGTGGTGTTGAAGCCCGGCAGGACCGCGACGGCGGAGGAACTGCGGTTGCACCTCGCGGTCAAGTTCGCCAAATGGCAATTGCCCGACCGGTTCGAGTATCTGGATGCGATCCCGCGCACCTCGACGGGAAAGTTCTGGAAAGTGAAGCTGCGCGAGCGGTTTGGTGCCTGAGCGCGTCAGTGCGAAATTGGAGCTGTGATGGCTGAATCAACCAGGTGGGCGTTTCCCGCGGAGATGCAACCCGCTCCGAACGAGGTCGGCTTCGATCTCGCGCAGGCGCTCGACGCGGTGGTGTCGGTGCGCACCGAGGTGCCGGAGGACGCGTTTACCGCCTCGATCCTCGGCACCGAGCGTTCGGGAAATGGCGTGGTGATCCGTGAAGACGGGCTCGTCCTCACCATCGGATACCTGATTACCGAGGCGAGCAGCGTCTGGCTGACGACGAATCGCGGAACGGTCGTGGGCGGGTATCCGATCGCCTACGATCAGACGACGGGTTTCGGTCTTGTGCAGGCGCTCGGCCGGCTCGGCGTGTCACCGCTCGGGCGCGGTTCGGCCGCGTCATGCGGCGTCGGCGATGACGTGATCGTGGCGGGGCATGGCGGGCGCGCGCATGCGCTCAAGTCGACCGTCCTTGCCAAACGCGAATTTGCCGGGTATTGGGAGTACGTGCTCGACGAGGCGCTGTTCACCACACCGGCGCATCCGCAATGGGGCGGCGCCGCACTGCTCGGCTCCGAAGGACGGCTGCTCGGGATCGGCTCCTTGCTGGTGCAGGAGGAGCACGGGGACGAATCGGTACAGGGCAACATGATGGTGCCGGTCGATATCCTCGAACCGATCCTCGAGGACCTGTTGACGCGCGGGCGCGCGCAAGGTCCTGTGCGTCCGTGGCTCGGCATGTACACCACGCAGATCGGCGAGCAACTGGTGGTTGCGGGCCTGGCCGACGGGGGGCCCGCGGACCGCGCGGCGGTGAAGAGCGGCGATCTGGTGCTCGAAGTGGCTGGTGAGCACGCCACCGGCCTGGCGGATTTTTTCCGCAGGGTGTGGCGTCTCGGTCCCGCGGGAACCGAGGTGCCGCTGACGCTCTCGCGCGAGGGTGAGCTGTCGCGCGTGACCGTGCGCTCGGCCGACCGGCAGGATTTCCTGAAGAAACCGAAGCTGCACTGAGGCGCGACACGCGAAACCGTTGCGCGCGGGCCGTTTCGCGTCTAAAATTGGAACCATGGTTCAAATTTTGAATTCTGGTTCCAATCCTACCTCCGGACTTGGTTCCAATAGGCTCTCCTCCGAGCGCGTGCGGCGCAAGAACGAGGCGCGCCGGCTGGAAATCCTTCACGCCGCCGCCCGCGTCTTCCGTCGCCGCGGCCTGGCCGCGGCCGGGATGCGCGAGATCGCCGACGAAGCCGACCTGTCCCCCGGCAACCTCTACCATTACTTCAGTGGCAAGGACGAGATCCTGCTGTTCTGCCAGGACCGCACGCTCGAGCACATGCTCGCGGCGGTGAAGGCGGCATGCGCCTCCAAGGTTCCGGTGGCCGAGCAGTTGCGCGCGGTGATGAGCGCCCATGTGCACTGCATGCTCGACGAACTGGAGGGGGCCACCGCGCACCTGGAGGTCGAGGCGCTGCCCGAACCACTGCGCGCGCCGATCATCGCCAAGCGAGATGCCTACGAACGCGCGGTGCGCGCGCTGGTCGCGCAAGGCATGAAACGCGGCGAATTCGCCGCCGGCGACGCCTCGCTCGTGACGCGGGCAATGCTCGGTGCGGTCAACTGGACCGCGCGCTGGTACCGTCCCGATGGCGCGCGTTCGGTCACCGAGATCGCGCGCTCGCTGTCCGATTACCTGGTGCGGGGCCTGGCCGCCGCGCCTTCAACCCGGTCCGCGCGAACCGCGGCCGTTTCCGGAGTCAGAAAATGAACGCCGTGGTGAGTGTCCAGCGCAATGTCCGCATGACCTTGCGCGTGAACGGTGAAGATTTTGACGCACTGTTCGCGCCCTACAAGACGCTGCTCGAGGTGCTGCGCGAGGACCTTGACCTGACAGGGACCAAGCACGGCTGCGAGCTCGGCGAATGCGGTGCCTGCGCGGTGCTGCTCGACGGCGAGCCCGTGCTTGCCTGCCTGGTGCTGGCGGTGGAGTGCGAGGGCCGTTCGATCGAGACTGTGGAGGGTCTCGCGCGCGGCTCGGAGCTGCATCCGCTGCAGTCGGCCTTTGCCGATCTCGGCGGGACGCAATGCGGTTATTGCACGCCGGGAATCCTCATGACCGCCAAGGCGCTGCTCGACAGGGAACCCGATCCGGGGCGCGAGCGCATCCGCGAAGCGATCTCGGGCAACCTGTGCCGCTGCACCGGCTACCAGCAGATCTACGAGTCCATCGAAGAGGGAGCGCGCAGGATGCGCGAGCAAAGCCAATGAACGCCCGGACGAAATTCAGCGTCATCGGCAAGCCGCGCCGCCGCGTCGACGCTCGCTCGAAGGTCACGGGACTGACGCGTTTCGCCGACGACCTGGTGCTCCCCCGCATGTTGCACGCGAAGCTGCTGCGCTCGCCGCATCCGCACGCGCGCATCGATTCGATCGACACCTCGCGCGCCGAGCGCCATCCCGGCGTGCACCTCGTGCTTACCGGCAAGGATTTTCCGGTCAGCTTCGGCATCATGCCGGTGTCGCAGGACGAATACCCGCTCGCGCCGGAACGCGTGCGTTACGTCGGAGACCCGCTCGCGGCGGTGATCGCGAAGGACGAGCAGACCGCGGCCGAGGCCGTGGAGCTGATCGAGGTGAAGTACGCGCCGCTGCTCACCATCGCCACGCCGGAGGAGGCGCTCGCGCACCCCGAGGCTCGCATCCACGAGTATGGCGAGAACGGCAACATCCACCGCAACCAGGCCTACGAGTTCGGCGACGTGGACGAGGCGCTGGCGGAATCCGATCACGTGTTCGAGGACCTGTTCTTCTTCCAGGGAAACACGCACCTGCCGATCGAGCAGCACGCCTCGCTCGCGGCCGTGGACGGCGAGGGCAAGCTCACGCTCTGGTCGAGCACCCAGGTGCCGCACTACATTCATCGTGCCCTGGCCAGGGCATTGCAGATGCCAGCTGCGCATATCCGCGTGATCGCGTGCCCGAACGGCGGCGGATTCGGCGGCAAATGCGACCTGCACAATCACGAGATCGTGGTCTCCCGGGCGGCCATCAGGCTCGGACGCCCGGTGAAGATCTGCCTGACGCGCGAAGAGGTGTTCTACATGCACCGCGGCCGGCACCCGGTGCTGATGAAGTTCCGCACCGGCGTAAACAAGGACGGCAAAATCACCGGCATGCACCTGCAGACGCTGCTCGACGGCGGCGGCTACGGCTCCTACGGTCCCGCAAGCACCTTTTACACCGGCGTGTTGCAGCCGGTGACCTACGAGCTTCCGCGCTACAAGTTCGAGGCCTGCAGGGTTTTCACCAACAAGCCGGCCTGCGGCCCCAAGCGGGGCCACGGCACGCCGCAGCCGCGCTTCGGCCAGGAAGTGCAGCTCGACAAGATCGCCGAAAGACTGCGCATCGATCCGGCGGTGTTGCGTCTCAACATGGTTGCGAAGCCCAACTCTCTTACCGCGAACTGGTTGAGGATCGGCACCATCGGCCTCGCCGAATGCATCCGCGAGGTTGTCAGGATTTCCGGTTGGAACGAAAAGCACCGCAAGCTGCCCGAAGGCCGCGGGGTCGGCATCGCATGTTCCGCCTACATGAGCGGCGCTGGCCTGCCGATCTACTGGAACAAGATGCCGCACTCGGGCGTGCAGCTGCTGCTCGATCGCAGCGGCCAGGTGACGGTGTTCTGCGGCGCTACAGAGATCGGACAGGGCTCGGACGACGTGCTCGCCGCGATCGTAGCCGAAGTGCTCGGCATCGATGCCTACGACGTGCGCTGCATGACGGGCGACACCGGCCTCACGCCCATCGACCTCGGCTCGTATTCGAGCCGGGTCACCGTGATGATGGGCAATGCGGCGATCCAGGCTGCCGAGAACCTGCGTGAAATGCTGGCCGAGGCTGCCGCCGAACACCTCGAGGTCCTGCCCGATCGCATCGTACTCGCGCAGGGTCGTGCATTTCTCGCCGACGATCCGGGCCGGGGAATCGACTTCCGCGCGGCCGTCGAACTCGCCGAGACGAAACACGGCACGCTCGGGTCCGTGGGCTCCTACACGCCGCCGCGGCCTCCCGCACGCTACAAGGGCGGAGGCGTCGGGCCTTCGCCCGCGTATTCCTATACGGCGTGCGTGGTGGAGGTAGAAGTCGATCCCTCCACCGGCTGGATCACCGTGCCCAAAGTCTGGATCGCGCACGACATCGGCCGCTCGATCAATCCGGTGAGCGTGCGCGGGCAGGTCGAGGGCAGCGTGTACATGGGACTGGGCGAGGCGCTGATGGAAGAACAGGTGTTTCGCCGCCTGCCGCCGAAGCTGTCCAACGCGCTGGTGCACAGGATTCCTTCGCTGCTCGAGTACAAGAGCCTCACCTCCCTGGATATGCCCGAGGTCGAGACGGTGCTCATCGAAGACCCGGACCCGAACTGCCCGTTCGGCGCAAAGGAGGTGGGGCAGGGGCCGCTGCTGCCGGTAATGCCGGCGGTGGCCAACGCAGTATGGGACGCCATCGGCGTGAGGATCGACGAGGTGCCGATCACGCCCGACAAGGTGCTCGAAGCGCTGGAGAAAAAAGCCAAAGGTGAGAATCCGCGCGTCGGTCCGGAGCACTTTCCCGCGGTCCCTTATCCGGAACCGATCTTCGTCGCGCCGCCATGGGAAGGCGGCGACGGCAACGCGCAAAAGCCGCCGCGCAGGGCGAAGGAGGCGGTCACGTCATGATGCGTCTTCCGTGGTTCCGTCATTACGCGCCGCGCCTGCTCGCCGAAGCGGCGCGCATCCTCGCCGGGGAAGGGCCGCAGGCAATGCTGATCGCCGGCGGCACCGACTTGCTTCCCAATATGAAGCGCCGCCACCAGACTCCGGCGGCGCTCGTATCGCTTGCGCGCGTGGAAGGCCTGAAGAACATTTCCAATGGCAGCGGGCTCGCGCTTGGTGCCGGTCTGACGCTCTCTGCGGTCGTTCATTCCGCGGCGGTGCGCGAGAAATACGCCGGCCTGTACCAGGCGGCTGCGCAGGTGGCGACGACGCATTTGCGCAACATGGGTACGCTCGGCGGCAACCTCTGCCTGGACACTCGCTGCAACTACTACAACCAGAACTACGAATGGCGCAAGGCAATCGACTTCTGCATGAAGAAGGACGGCGAGATCTGCTGGGTGGCCACCGGAAGCAAGCGCTGCGTCGCGGTGTCGTCCACTGATACGGCACCAGCGCTGATTTCCCTTGGCGCGATGGTGCGGCTGGTGTCAGCGTCCGGCGAGCGGGAACTCGCGGTAGCGGACCTCTACAGGAACGATGGCATCGATTACCTGGCGCGCAAACCCGATGAAATCGTCACCGAGGTCAGGTTGCCCTCGGCGGCGGGGTGGAAGAGTTCCTATTGGAAGCTGCGCCGGCGCGGCGCGTTCGATTTCCCGGTGCTCGGCGTTGCGGCGGCAGTGAAGATCGCGTCCGACGGCACCGTGGAGCAGGCGCGCATCGCACTCGGCGGCGTCGCCTCGCGACCGTTCCTGGTCGACAAGGCCGGTGAGCTTCTCGCCGGCAGGCGCTTGACCGACGAAGCAATCGCCGAAGTCGGCGGGCTCGTCGCCTCGCGCGCGAAGCCGATGGATAACACGGACATGGAGATCTACTGGCGCAAGAGCGTCGTATCTTCCTTCGTCGCCCACGCGCTGAAGGAAGTCCGCGGCGACGACATGCGCTCGACGCGCTTGCGCATCGCGCGGCAGGAACTCTAAGGACTGGTCAGCCCGTGGCCGGCTTGCGCGCGTAGCGACGCACGTAGTCGCGGTACTCGTCCGGCTTGATCGGCTTCAACAGGTAAGCCTTGGCGCCACTCTTGATTGCCCAGTTGACATCATCATCCTTCGGCTTCGCGGTCACCATGATGATCGGTACCTGCTCCCAGCCGGGAGTGTCCTTGACGTGCAGGATGAGTTCCACGCCCGTGGAATCAGGCAGGAAGATGTCCAGCGTCACGAGGGCGGGCGGCGCAATCCGGCCGATCAGTTCCTTCGCTTCTTTGCCGTCCGCCGCTCGATGCACTGCCCATCCGTCCTGCTCCAGGATGCGCCGCATGAGCTGCGCCATGTCGTCGTCGTCCTCGACGATCATTATTGCCGGCTTGTTCACGGGGTCATCGGCCATCGCGTTTTCATTATAGCGCTGCGGGCGCCGCTCGCGATCCGGCAGTCATGCCGCAATCGCCGTCGCCCTGACGCGTTCGAGAACGCCCAGCAACTCGTCCACCCGCACTGACGTGAAAAGTCCATCTGGACCTTGCGGAGTGACATCGGTGAACGGCGACTCGTAGAGCAGTGAAGCCTCCATCACGCCGTGCTCGGTGAGGTGGTTTACGATCAGGTTCACGAATTCGATCTGGTTCGCGCTCAGGGTCTTTCCAGTGAGGAAGCCGGCCAGAGCTTCCTTCGCGGCTTCCCGATCAAGTCCTACGAGAGAGCGCACGAAGAGGCCAAGTCCCTGGGAAGCCGCCTTGGCGCGAGAGATGTCTTCAGGCCCGCCCACCCCGCTCTGCCCGAGCATGCGCTCCAGTTCCGCGAGGTCCGCTGCCGTGAGCGCCTTGTTCATCCGCAATTTGTGGATGGCAACGTGATCCTGATGCGCCCGGAGAAACACCTGCGCCTTCGCGCGAAACTTCTCAAAGCTTCCGCCCACCGTGAAGCCCGGCAATTCCACGCCGGTCTCGGCTCCCATCTCGTCCTCGAAGTCGGTGTAGATGGGCTTGCGCTTTTGCTTGTCGATCAGCTGCACGAGATTCCTCAGCCGCCGCCGCATTGCTTCCAGCATCGGCGTGGTCACGTCCTGCCACCATTCGTCGGTCTGCACGTCCTGAATCAGCGACATCTGCGCGTGCACCATGGGAATAGCCGACTTCTCTTCCAGCAATTCGGCGATGGCCTTGACCTGATCGCGCAGGCGCGCGAATGCGGGTTCGGAGCGAAGGAGTGCCAGCTGCAGGTTGAGAACCAACAGATCGAACCGCTTCGCTTCCTCCGCTTCAGACTCAAGTTCCGATGGCAGCCCCGCAATCTCGTGGGACAGCTCTGCACGAGCCTCACCCGATAGCCGTATCCAGGCTTCCGGCTGAGCGTACTTCTCGACCAGCCGCCGCTTCGGTCGAACGACAAAGTTCTCCAGGTTCATCGCAGCAACCTCGTCATATAGAAGCGCTGCCGTCATGCGGCGAACCTGGGCTTCGGTTTTCGGGTCTCCGTAGATCAGCTGCGGGTCGCTGGCGGTGTCTTCCTCCGCGCTGGTGGCCAATTTCTTGTCGAGTTCGCTAATCACTTCCAGTCTGGCGTTGAACAGCCGCTTCCCCAGCGACTCGCCGAGCGCGCCGTCGGTTGCCTCGGGGTTCTGGCTGAAGTATTCGAGGTTCTGGCAATAGTCGAACAGGTAGAAGAACTGCTTGTCCCGTCCGGGCCCGAACAGGTCCGGGCACAGCCGCGTTCCGCGGCCGAGCATCTGCCAGAACTTGGTCTTCGAGCGCACCAGCTTGAAGAACACCAGGTTGACGACCTCAGGAATGTCGATGCCGGTGTCGAGCATGTCCACCGAGAGTGCGAGGTGCGGTGCCTTGTCCTTGATCGAGAAGTTGTCGATCAGGCTCTGCACGTAATCGATCTTGAAGGTGATGACCCGGGCGAACTCGCCCTTGTAGTGCGGATAGTTGGCGTCGAAGCGCTCGGCGATGAAATTCGCATGCGCCCGGTTTTTGGCAAACAGGATCGTCTTGCCGAGGCGGTCGCCGCCCGCGACGGTGAGCCCGTGCGTCATCAGGTGGGCCAGCACCTTGTCCACGGTGTCCTTGTTGAACAGCCACTTGTTGACCGCCTCGGCTTCCACGCGATCAGGTACCTCGCCGTCCTCGTCCCACTCCAGCGCGTCCCATTTCTCCTTGTCCTCCTCCGACAGTTCGTCGTACTTGATCCCTTCGCGCTGGAACTTGAGCGGCACCGACACCGCTTTGGGCGGCACGAGGAATCCGTCCTTCACCGCCTCGTCCAGTCCGTAGGCATCGGTCGGAACGCCGTTCTCGAGATCGAACAGGCTGTAGGTGTTGCGGTCCACCTCATCCTTCGGCGTAGCCGTGAGGCCCACCAGCAGGGAATCGAAGTAATCGAAGATGGCGCGGTACTTCTGAAATACCGAACGGTGCGCCTCGTCGATGATGACCAGATCGAAATGGCCGACGCCGAAGCGCCGCTGCCCGTCGCGCGAGTCGTCGATCAGCCCCATCATCGTGGGGTAGGTCGAGACAAACACCCGTCCTTCGGCATCCTTCTCGGTCACCAGGTTCACGGGTGAGGCGTCAGGCAGGTGCCGCTTGAATGCGTTTACAGCCTGATTGACGAGCGCCACGCGATCGGCGAGGAACAGCACGCGCTTGGCCCAGTTGCAGCGCATCAGCAGATCGGCGAGTGCGATCACCGTGCGCGTCTTTCCCGCGCCGGTGGCCATTACCACCAGCGCCTTGCGGTCGTGGTCGCGCTCGAAGGCTTCCCCGATGCGGCGGATGCTGCGTGTCTGGTAGTAGCGTTCGACTATCTGCGGGTTGATTTCCGCCGCTGCGAGCGGCTTGCGGCTGGCGCGCCGCTGGATCAGGAGTTCCAGCTCGGCTTTCTTGTAGAAACCCTGCACCTGCCGGGGCGGATAGTTGGCTTCGTCCCACAGCCAGTGCTCGTAGCCGTTGGAATAGAACACGATCGGCCGCTGGCCGAAGCGCTTTTCCAGGCAATCGGCGTAGAGCGTCGCCTGCTGCTGGCCGACGCGTGCGTCGCGCCGTGTACGCTTGGCCTCGACGAGGCCGAGGGGTTTGCCGTCGTCGCCCCAGAGTACGTAGTCCACGAAGCCTTTGCCCTCTTTGTTGGGCATTCCGGCAACTTCGAATTCCCGGTCGCGCGGCTGGTCCAGCGGCCATCCCGCCTCTTTCAACAGCAAATCGATGAAGTAATCGCGGGTTTCTGCCTCCGAGTAGTTATGCGTGTCGGGCTGCGCAGTTGCCGTCCTTTTCGCCTCGGCGACCTCGGCGCGCAAGCGTTTGAGCTCCTCGTCCAGCGCGGTCTTGTCCGCCAGCAGTGCCGAGAGCTTCTCGTCCCGCTCGCGCAGCCCGGCTTCCAATTTCTGGAGTTGATCGATGGTCTGCTTCGGAAGCGGCGCGACCTTGGGCAATGCGCTTGCATCGAATGCCACGTCCGAAGGGGGCTTCGCGCCGCGTGCATAGGTACGCGCGAGCCAGTAGCTCACATGGAACAGTTCGCGCACCGCAGTCAGCGCGTCCGACTGCTGGATCGGGCGATGGCTGTGGACTGCCTGATTACCCAGAGTGTTGATCACCCGCGATTTACTGAACACCGCCTCACCCGCCGTAGTCTTGAACGTCGGCTCGTGGATCAGCGCACTCAGATTGTCCTGATACGGCAGACGCAGCGCGAGGTCGTGCTTGTAGGCCCACGCCACCGCGAGTTCGAGCGCACGCCGGGCGTAGAAGCAGGCCGTGCGCGGATCGGAATTTACCGCTTCGGCAGCTTTGGTCGCCGCCTCGTGTACGGCGGGCCACTCGCGCTGAAGGAAACTGAAGAGGCTCATGCTTGACGCCGGTCCGGCATGGGCGGCTCGGTACCTTCGTTCAGGATCTCCACGTAACGCACATAGCTGAAGATCCGGCTGCGCCGCTTCTGCGTCAACTCCGCGACGATGCCCAGGCGCTCGAGATGCACCAGACATTTGTTGACCGTCGCCGCGGAGATGCCAGTGGCACGCACCAGCGATCCCGCTGTCGCGATCGGGTGGCGCTCCAGCGCGCGGTGCACTTCGAGCGCCGACACCGAGGCGCGGCCAAGGTTTGAAACGCGCTTGCCGTCAGCTTCGGTCAGTTCGAGGATGCGCCTGGCCGAGTCCCTGGCTTGCGTGGCGCTGGCAACCACGGCATCGGCAAAGAATTCCAGCCACAACTCCCAGTTACCGCTGCGTCGCACCTCATCGAGCAGTTCGTAATAGGTCTGCCGATGCTCCTTGAAGTAAAGGCTCAGGTAGAGCAGCGGCTCGCGCAGGACCCCATGCTCGCAAAGCAACAGCGTGATCAGCAGGCGCCCGACACGCCCGTTGCCGTCGAGAAACGGGTGAATCGTCTCGAATTGCACATGCGCCAGGGCGGCCTTGATCAGTGGGGGTGTCGGCTCGGGATCGTCGTGGAGAAACCGTTCGAGTTGGCCTATGCAATCGGCTACGTCCTGCGCGGGCGGCGGTACGAATACGGCATTTCCCGGCCGCGTCCCGCCGATCCAGTTCTGGCTGCGGCGGAATTCTCCGGGGCTGAGGTGCCGGCCGCGCCCGCTGCCGAGCAGTACGCCGTGAATTTCACGGAGCAGCCTTGACGACACCGGAAACCCACCTCTCACTCGTGCAATTCCATGTTCCATCGCCGCGACGTAACGGCTGACCTCGCGTGCGTCCTCCAGCGGTACGCCGGGCTGTTCGTTCAGTTCGAACAGCATCAGATCGGAGAGCGAAGACTTCGTGCCCTCGATCATCGACGACAGCACGGCTTCCTTGCGCACGAAGCTGTAGAGAAGGAGTGAGGATTCGGGTAGCAGACTTGCCGCCCCATCGAGCTGGCCGACCGCAAGCAGGGCGGCGTCGAACCGGTGGCGCAGCGTGGGTGACCAGTTGATGGGTGGGCGTGGCGGCAACGGCGCGGGGATGAAGGCTCGCACCGTCTCGCCCGTGGAGGAGACCTTGACGTAACGCCCCTGCAGCGCGCGCTTCATTTCCTGCGGGCTGAACCTCAAATAGCGGATTGAGTTATTTTAGCTTGAGGGTTCTTCCTAAAACAAGGGTCGGAGCCGGGTGCAGGCCTGCAAACGATAGCCAGCGTTTAGCATGGGATCACCTGCTCGCTCATATTGAAGGCAGGCGGCCCCTGGCGGGTTTGTCCGCCGCTTGACCGAGCTGCTCACAGGCGGCGATGTAGCTATCGACAGCCGCGTGCAATGCCTCCTCGAATTCAGCAATCGATGTGCCGTGAAACGTGATGATATCGTCGATGTCAAGCACCCTCCCGACGATGATCTTGTCTTCAGTGTCGAAGTCCATGCGGTCCGTGTAACCCTTGTATTTCATGCGGTTCATGCGGTCGCTCCAATCTTCTCCAGAAACTCACGCGCGGCCTTGATGCGGTAGCGCAGCGCCTCTTTGCCAGGATGCGGGCGGTGAAATCGTGCTGCCCCGCAGGCATCGTCAACCGACAAGGCTCAACATCTTCTTGCCCTTCACGCGCTCCAGCCATTGCAGCGCGGCTTTTCCTCGACCGACGGTCTCCAAGGTGACTGCCCCGTCAGCCTTGACCGTGATTTTCGTCTTGAGCCGCCGCCCGCGAATGTAATCGCCGCGGAAATGCAGTTCGCCGCGAACGAAATTCAGGCCCTCCAGGAAATCGACCAGCTTGATCTGGTCGTCCTCTTGATGGTCGATGTCGGACGATCCCCTCGGCCTGGCGTCGGCGAACGAGAGCACGGCGAGCACAAAGCAGAATCCGAACCCGCCCCACTCGACATCGTTCGAACGGTCACCTTCATCATCGTCTTCGCCCAGCCGCAGATCGATCCGAAGGCCAAACTCGGCGTCATCGGGCCCCGGCAACACCTCCACGCCGAGAATCTGGAACTCGACCAGCATGCCCTGCTCGAGAAGATGCATCCCGGCGGATTTGTCCTCAGCTGTCATTCGTGCGCTCAATCTCTGTACCTATAATCCGCCGCGCCACCACGTGCATGCGCGGCAAGCAGATATTGTGTCACGGTAATTTATGTCGGTACGACTTACGGTAGAACGGACAGCTTAAAATGCAGGAATTCGATGCTGGCAATGGCTTATGGGTGCAGGTAACCATTGAGCTTGAGTAAGAGGCTTACGGATGAATGATCCGCAGCAAATTCCCCTGTTCGACGAACACTCAAACCAGGGATCGCGTCTGGTTACCATCGTTGCGCCCAAGGCAAGGCTGACCAAGGGGCAGCAGACCTTCAATCGGCTGGTCGAAAAGATCCGGCAGCAGCGCGAATTGCTGGCCGAGTGGCAGGCCTTCACCCTGCGCTGCCAGCAGCGCGTCGCCAGCGAGCTGGAACCCCTGCGGCGTGAGCTGTGCGAAGGGCAGCGGCAGATGTGTCGCCTGCTCGACGAACTATTGACAGCCCCCCCGAAGGGCCTGGGCCGGCGGCAGCGTGGAAAGCTCGTGATCATGCTCGAGGGCGTGGCCCAGGCTGTGCTGGTTCATGGTCCGGACGAAGAGATCGAAGCACTGCACGACAAGCACGCAAGGTCAACGCTGGAGGAATCGCAACGCGCCGAGCTGAAAATGACGGAGGCGTTTGTCAGCGCTTTTCTCGGCGAGGATATGGTCAAAGGCCACGGCGCCGGCAGTGCCGAGGAGTTGTTCCAGCATGCGCAGGAAAAAATGCAAGCCGGTGCCGCAGGACGTGCGGAAGCCGATGCGCAGCGCGCGCAGGCGCGCGCGGCCAGGCGGGGGGAGCGGCCGGCCAAGGCTGATCTGGCACAGCAGAGAAGGGAGCAAGCTGCCAAGGACGCCAGCCAATCGGTGCGCGAGATCTACCGGAAGCTCGTCAGCGCACTGCATCCCGACCGCGTGACCGACCCCGGACGAGCGGGCACGCCGGACGGAACTGATGCAACGGGTCAACCAGGCCTATGAAAAGCGGCACCTGCTCGACCTGTTGTCGATCCAGATCGAGATCGAGCAAATCGACACGTCGAATCTGGCAAACGCCAGCAACGAGCGGATCGACCACTACAACCAGGTGCTGCGCGATCAGCTCGCCGAATTGGAGGGCGAGGTCGCGACCACCACGGCGCCATACCGCGCCATGCTCGGGTTGTCGCCCTGGCAAACCAAGCTAGAGCCGGCACTGGTCGACGCGGGTCTGACGCGCGACGTTCAGCAGATCAAAATGATGTTGAACGAGTTGCGCGCCGACCTGGTTGCGCTTCGCGATCCGGCCCGACTGCGCGAGTTTCTGAAGCATGTCGAATTCGACGACGGGGCGGGCGATTACGACGATATCGAAGATCTCGCTCTGCTGTTCAGCACGCTCGAAGATTCCGCCGGCGCGGGACGTAGGCGCCGGCGGCGCCGCTGACTTTCCGGGAGCGGGCTTCGCGCCGCGTGCAGTAGAGGAGGAGCGAGGATTCGGGTGCTTGCCGCTCAAGCGGGCAGGGCGGGAACCGGACCAAACCACACCCGCAACTGCTCCTTGAGGCGCAGAAACGCTTGATCACTGCAATTCTGCAAGCTAATCCGGTTCGTGATTTTTTCGTAAAGTGCCGAAGACCGTGGTTGTCGGTGAACGTGCCGCATCGCTTCAAAGGCCTCCTTTGGGCGCAAGGGTTTGCCTTCAGCGGAAATTGCGAATCCGTTGATCTCCAACCACTCGCGGATCGAGCCGCCCAGCGGCCATTGCAGCACCTCACGTAGCGCGTTGTCGGTGCCCCATAGCCACACGTCCACCTCCGGTGCGATCACTATCGTCTTGGCAGAGTCGCCCCAGGTAGTTCGGATTTGGTGATCCAGCTCGGTCTCCAGCGCAACTGGGTCAGCCATCTCAGTACCGCAGCCCTCGAAGTCCAGCAGCATCAACGCATGACGAAACCGGTTTCGCTCACCCGCCAGCACCTCGGGGCCCGTGGTGCGCACGCCGCCATCTCGCCCAGGGTGAGTCCGAAACTCGTGCACTACGGGACGGATGCCCAAAGCCTCCGGACGCGATAAAGCTCCCTTGAGCGCATATTGCATATTCTTGTCAGCTACGAGCAACACGAGATCCTGCACGGCTGCGTCAACTCAGGATGCCGGCGCCAAACAGGATGCCCAAGTCGGGTTCGCCGCGTTTCCATTGTTGCAATGCCGGGTGTTGATTGCCCGCGACGATATCTGTTGCGCCGCTCTTGTCCTTCGCGAAACACAGCACCTGTTTGGGCTCAAGCAGGTTAAGCGCAACCGGACTGTGTGTCGCGATCAGGACCTGCCCTTCGTAGATCGACGAGAGCGACTGAATCACTGTCTCGATCGCGCGCGGATGTATGCCGTTTTCCGGTTCTTCGATCAGGAATACTCCAGTTAGATTCTTGAGATACGCGGGAATAGTCAGTGCCAGCAGGCGCAGCGTCCCGTCGGACACCAGCCACGAGGGCACCAGCGCGCCATTCGCGTACTTGACCACTAGGTAGCGGTGGCGATCTTCCTCGCGTTCGACGGTATCGATGTCCTCGATGTCTTCGAGCGCGGTGCGCACATGGTCAAGCCATGCGCCGAAGCGCTGCGAGTCCTTGCGCAATTCGGCAATGACCCAGGGCAGGTTGGAGCCATCGGTCTGGAAGCGCAGTCCGAGGCCGGGCGGGCTCGGTTGCCGAATTATCTGGCTGTTGAGAACGACGCCCTGCACACCGGTTTCGAGAAGATCGCGAAACCACGAACTTACGGGGAAGCTGGCCTCATCCGCCGGGATATTTGCCAGCGCCAGCTTCCCGCGCCCGAGGCGGAACGATGGCATATATGACTTCGCGCCTTCGGTGTAGTAGTTGTCGTTTCCGCCAGGATTCTTCTTGACCGCAATCTTGAAACCTCCTTTGGACCCTTTAACGAATATGTCTGGCGCATCCTCTGGCGTCCGTGGGAACATGTCGCGCTGCACCGGACTTTGATCCCCGCCCGATGTTCTCAGCCACAAGGTTTCGTGATTCAGACCCAGCTCGTTGACGGCTGCATCAAAGCCGATCTCTACCTCGTAGCGAGCCAAAACGAACTGCTGCTTGTCGTCCGCCATTCGCTGACGCACCGCAGTGGGGATGGGTGCCTCCACAGCCAACTGGAATGCGGAGCGCGTACCCGTATCCTCTCCAGGCCCCTGCCAAATCAATTTTTCGAAATTCGCGCTGCGCGACCGGATCGCTGCGCGCACGTCGCCCCGTTGGCGCATCAGCTCGCTGAGAAAGCCGATCACGTCCAGGAAGGTGGTCTTCCCGCTCGCGTTCGGCCCTACCAGCGCTTGCATCGGCCCCAAGCACTGGTCCACCGCCTTTAGGCTGCGGAAATAGCGTGTCTGGACGCGGGAGAACATGGCGTAAGTGTCTCAGATTTGTGTGGCTATAGCTCACCGCGGAAGGCGCGGTGCTGGAGGGAGGCGAACAGCGCGTCGAGTTCGGTGAGCGAGACGCGGTGGGCGGATTTGAGGTCTTCCACGGCGGCGACGCGGCGGGTGAACTCGTGTTGGACGGTGAGGGGTGGGCAGAAGATGACGAGGTCTTTCAGTGCAGAGAGATTGACTGTCTTCTGAGCAACGCCACGCGCAACTTTGTCGACCTGCCGACGGACACCAGGCGACTGGATCATGGCGGCCAAAAAAAAAGAATCGATCCTCGCAATGTCTGGCTTGATGTGAGCGATGTGCCGTTGAAATGCGAACTTCCTGGTAGTTGTAACAACTGCAGCGTTGCCATAGGAGCCTACTGTCGTGTAAAGGACGTCGCCTGTTTCGATTGGACAGCGTCTTGTCAGCTCCTGGTGAGTCTGGTCAGAAATGAATTTATGGGTTTGGAAGTCAATCTGTCCATCAACGATGTTACTTATGAATAGGAACGGAATTCCGTCAAGTGCCCACTTTGGCGGCTGATGGGTTCCGTCGGTGACTCGTTTGCACACTTCCGACAGCGTAGCGGTTGGCAATCCCTTTAGGTTCAACACCGGATCGCCATAGAGATGGACGAAGATGGCTTGGGTGAGAGTGTCGAGTTGGGAGAGAGCGGCGCGGCGCTTGGTCCGCAGCAGCTCTGCCTGGTCCAGCACCTCCGCAATTCGCCGCTGCTCCGCCAGCGGCGGCAGAGCTAACATCAAATCTCTAACGATGCCTTGGCTAATGTTCGGCTGCGCGCCGCCAACTCCTCGCGCAATCAGATTCGGGACCTGATTGCACAGTGCGTAGAACAAGAATCGCACTGCGGCAGCTTTGGGGTCGGGAATAATGTGGCAGACCGCTTGGTTAGTCGTTGCTTCGACGCCGAGAATTCCAAGCCGACCTACGGTCGCACCGTACATCGCAAGCAAAAGTGCCCCAGCCGGAACAAGCTTTACGTTGGTCTCCTGCAACGCTGCTTCCGTGACATGCTCTTCCGTCTTATTGATGACTGTCTCTCGAAGTTCCCCGGACTTCACCCAAGGAATAGTTCCTCCTTCGTAGTAGCGTTCCAAGTTGCTACGGGAGGGGGTTCCACCAGTGCCCGTGCGACAGAACTCTGAAATGCGAACTGTTTTCCAGTTGCTCACTTCAACATCCCGTCCAGTTCCTTCATGCCCCGCTGAATCTCCGCCTCCAGTTGGTCGAGGTTTTTCAGGATTTCGCTGGGCGGACGGTGCGCGACTTCTTCGTGGACGACTTCCTTGTAGCAGTTGAGCGAGAGATCGTAGCCCTGCGCGGCGATGTCGGCCTTGGGTACGCAGAAACTTTGCGCGGTGCGTGGCCGTTTGCGTTCACTGCCGTCCCGCTGTATCCAGCGCGCCAGCACATCGGGCAGGTTATTCTTCGCATGCTCCTCGGACGTAAGAACTGGATTCCCGCCTTCGCGGGAATGACGGCTGGGCACTGGTGAATGACGGCTGAGGACTGAGCCGAGTTTGTCTTCACTCAAAAGTGGCGAGCGCTTGTCGTCCAAGCTCCAACCGTCCGCGTCCACGTCGTAGAACCAAACGTGGTCTGTCCCGCCGGAGTTGGTCTTGGTGAACAGCAAGATCGCGGTGGACACGCCCGCATACGGCTTGAACACCCCGCCGGGCAGCGAGATGACGGCGTCGAGCTTCTGCCCCTCGACGAGGAGCTGGCGCAGCGTCTTGTGCGCGTTGGACGAGCCGAACAGCACGCCGTCGGGCACTATGACGGCGGCGCGTCCGCCGGGCTTGAGCAGGCGCAGGTAAAGGGCGAGAAACAGCAGTTCCGTCTTCTTCGTCTTGACCACCTGGAGCAGATCCTTGGCGCAAGTCTCGTAGTCGAGCGATCCGGCGAACGGGGAGTTCGCAGTGATCAAAGTGTATTTTTCCTCCTCGCCCGCGTGGTCCTGCGCGAGGGAGTCGCGGTAGCGGATGTCTGGATTTTCCACGCCGTGCAGGAGCATGTTCATGCTGCCGATGCGAAGCATGGTGTTGTCGAAGTCGAAGGCGTGGAACAGGCCGTGGTGAAAGTGCGCCTTGAGCTTCGCGTCGCGGAAAATCTCCGGGTGATGCTGCCGGAGGTATTCACCGACCGCCACGGGAAAGCCGCAAGTGCCGCTGGCGGGGTCGCACATGATGTCCGTGGGAACAGGCCGGACAAGCTCCACCATGAGTCGGATGATGTGGCGCGGCGTGCGGAACTGCCCGTTCTGCCCGGCGCTGGCGATCTTGCCGAGCATGTACTCATAGAGGTCGCCCTTGGTATCGCGATCCTCCATCGGCACGCCGTCGAGCAGGTCCACCACCTTGGCCAGCAGCGCCGGCGTGGGGATGGTGAAGCGCGCGTCCTTCATGTGGTGGGCGTAGGTGGAATCGTCACCGCCGAGGGCGCGCAGGAAAGGGAAGACGTGCTCGCCCACTACTGTGTACATCTCCGCAGGGGAAGAGTGCTTGAACCGAGACCAGCGCAACTCATTGTAGGGGCGACCCTTGGGGTCCGCGCCCTCCGGGAAGACACGGTGCGCCACGGGTTTTCTCAGGCGGGCGGACTTGTTCTCTTCCAGCGTGTGCAGGTCATCGAGCCGGCGCAGGAACAGCAGGTAGGTGATTTGCTCGATGACCTCGAGCGGATTCGAGATGCCGCCGGACCAGAAGGCGTCCCAGATGCGGTCGATTTGGCTCTTGATGTCGCCGGTGATCATATCAATCAGTCAAGCTGAATTCGTCGAAGTCTACCGCCGCAACAGCCCTGCCGCTACTCGACCACGGAATATGATCACCGGAAAAACTCTTCCAGACGCTCGAACACTTGATGATCGGCCTCGTGCCGGCGCACTGCGAGCACATCCTCGAGCTTCTCGAGCTGTTTCTGCATCTGTCCCAGGCGCGCTTCCTCGTTGACGAGCAACCAGATGCGACTCGTCGCACCGCTGCCGACGGGCATGCACAGGATGCCTTCGACGTTGTAGGCGCGGCGCGAGAACATGCCGACCACGTGGGACATCACGCCGGCGTGATTGTTGACATCGAGCTCGAGCACCGCGCGCGTCAACGCCTTATCTTCAGTCCACAAAGCTGTGTTCATCGTTCAGCCTCCGATCATTTCGCTGTTGGCGGCGCCGGGCGGCACCATCGGCAAAACCTTTTCGTGGGGTTCGATGCTGGCGTGAATCAGCATCGGGCCGCGCGAGCGCAGGGCTGCACCGAGCGCTGCGAACGGATCGTCCTCGTCGTCCAGATTGACGGTGCGCAGCCCGAAACCTTCCGCAATCCTGATGAAATCGGGTACGGCATTGAACTTGGAGGCGTAAATGCGTCCGCCGTAGAACATCGTCTGCTGCTGGGTCACGAGGCCCAGCGAGGCGTTGTTCATGAGCACGATCTTGACGTTGACATTCTCTTCCGCGGCAGTGACGAATTCCTGCACGTTCATCAGGATGCTGCCGTCACCAGTGAAGCAGACCACGGTACGCTGCGGTTCGGCGAGGGCGGCGCCGATCGCCGCGGGCAGACCGAACCCCATGGTCCCGAGGCCACCCGAGGTCAGCCACTGGCGGGCCCGGCGCAGCGGGTAGGCCTGCGCGACCCACATCTGGTGCTGGCCGACGTCGGTAACGATGCACGCCTCGTCGTCCAGACAATCGGCCACGGCACGGATCAGGCCGTAGTGAGTCCTCGGATCATCGATGCCCGGCGTGCGCAGCGGGTGTTCGGCCTTGAGGCAGACGACGCGCGACAGCCAGCGCACG
Source organism: Betaproteobacteria bacterium (assembly GCA_016195915.1). Taxonomy (GTDB): domain Bacteria; phylum Pseudomonadota; class Gammaproteobacteria; order Burkholderiales; family SG8-39; genus JADGRQ01. The sequence goes on from JACPYS010000022.1 coordinate 104,486, forward strand.
CGCAACTGCGGTTCGATTTCCGGCAGGAGCATCCTCAGCACGGCGTTCACGTCGCCGGCAATGCCGAGATGGGCTGTCTTGATCTTGTCGAGTTCCGACGGATCGATGTCGATATGCATAATCTTCGCGTGTGCGCAGAAGGCCGCCACCTTGCCGGTGGCGCGGTCGTCGAAACGAGCACCGACGGCGATCAGCAGGTCGCATTCGTCGAGCGCGAGATTGGTGCAGCGCGCACCGTGCATACCCAGCATGCCGAGCGACAGGGGATGATCGACCGGCATCGCACCGAGCGCCATCAGCGTCATCACGGTCGGCAATCCGCCCTTCTCGGCAAGTGCCACGACCGCCTCGGCAGCGCCCGAATGCACCACCCCGCCGCCAAGATAGAGGATGGGGCGTTCGGCTTGGTTGATCAGGGCGGCCGCGCGGGAAATCAGCGCGGCCTCCGGCGCAAGCTTTTCATCGGCATTGCCAGGCTGCGGCCATGCGCCGACCTCGATGGCCTCGTTCTGCACATCCTTGGGGATATCGATCAGCACCGGCCCGGGTCTACCGGACGCAGCAAGCCGGAAAGCGTTGGGGATAACTTCCAGCAATTCTTCTGCTGAATTCACGAGGTAGTTGTGCTTGGTGATCGGAATGCTCAGGCCGTAGGTATCGACTTCCTGAAACGCATCCGTGCCGATCATCGATCGCGGCACTTGACCGGTGATCGCCACCAGGGGGACCGAATCGAGCTTGGCGTCGGCGATCGCCGTCAACAGGTTGGTCGCCCCCGGGCCCGACGAGGCCAGGCACACTGCGGGCATGCCGGTTGCGCGAGCCATGCCTTGCGCGATGAAACCGGCGCCCTGCTCGTGGCGGGCAAGCACGTGACGGATCTGCGCCGACTGCGACAGCGCATCGTAGATCGGCAGGATGGCACCACCGGGAATGCCGGCCAGCGTTTGCACGCCCTGTCGTTCGATCAGACGCACCGTGATCTGTGCGCCGGTGAGGATTTCGGTTGGTCGCGTGGGCACAAGGCGCTCCTTTCGGTTGCGGTGCATTGATGCCTGTCACCGGCGGAGGTCCTGAAAACAGAAACCCCCGCGCGGTTTGCACCGGCGGGGGTTTCGGAAATCTTCTGTCGTTTATCTGCTACGTTTCGACTTGTTTTCCGGCCCCGGGCGGTGCGTTCGGTACTACGCTTACGACGCGTACTACCGGATTGCCAAGCGTAACGACGATCGCTGCAGCTTCGGCGGCTGCAGTCGTGGCAAGCTTGCGATCGTCAAAAACGAACATGGCCGTCTGGTCAGGAACAGGAGACCACATTAGAAACGAGCAACGCGAAACACGCAAGCCCCGGGGAATTCGTCCCGACTAGCCGCCGGCAACAGCCGTCACCTTGTCCACCACCCAGGCGACCACATAGGAGACTCCAAGCGCCAGAATCATGACGCTGACGCCTCGCGTCATCCCCTTGGGAATACCGTTGTCGTCGGCCCAGCGCTTGATGTAATAGCTGGCGACGAAGAACGCGATGGCGGAAGCGACGAGACTCAGCACCGGGCCGCCAGTCTAACGCCGGGCAGGCCGGAGCGACAGGCCGGCGCTCCAGCCTGAGGTTCTTGTCAGGGTTTTGCGGGTAACAGGAGATCGGCGCAAGCCTGCGATACGCCCTGAGTAGGCTCCTTTTCCCCCACCATGGTGGCAAATCCCGTCTTCGCGAGCACATCGCCGCGCGTCCATCGGTCGGATTTTTCCAACTCGGCAAGCCGCACGGGAAGATCTTTGGCGCTCTTGAACTGGGCGCTGCAGATGCGGGCATACGCGGCGACTACGGCCTCTTCGGAGTGTCTCTTGGAGAGCGTTTCAGAGGCGCTTGCGGTCTTCCAGCCGAGCGCGTCGAAACCCACCCACGCAACCAGTATTGCTCCCGCGAGTGCACCCAGGCAGAACGGATTCGTATCCTTCGGCAATGCCGGTAACTTGAATTCCATGACGGTTTCCATCCAATTAGAGGGGAAAGCCCTCCGTGGCTCAGGGTACGCCGTTAGGCGGTAGGGGGCTATCTGAATCGTACGCCGCAGCCGCGACCGTCGCCGCGCTCAATCGGCCACGAACCTTGCGAGTCGCTGACGAATGATGCGGTCAGCCTCGTCCATGATGCGGTCGATGAGTTCCTGGACCGTTGGAATGTCGTGGATGAGCCCGGCTACCATGCCGCAGGACCAGGCGCCTGCGTCCATCGCGCCTTCCAGCATGATGCGCGGATAGACGCCCGCCACCTCTTCCAGGATGTGTTCGAACTTGAGGTTGGCGCCCAGCGAGCGCTCTTTCTGCAGGAGGCGTTCTACGGCGTGGTTCTTCAACACTCGCTCGGTGTTGCGCAACGGGCGCATTACGAGCCGGGTGTCAAGTTCGCTGGCGGCAACAATCGCCTGCTTGACGTTTTCATGCACCGGCGCCTCCTTCGTCGCGATGAAGCGCGTGCCCATGTTCATGCCGTCCGCGCCCAGCGAGAGCGCGGCGACGAGCGAACGGCCATCGGCCATGCCGCCGGACGCAACGAAGGGGATCTTGAGTTCCTCCGCCGCGCGGGGCAGCAGGATGAAATTCGGCACGTCGTCCTCGCCCGGATGGCCGCCGCATTCGAAGCCGTCGACGCTCACGGCGTCGCAGCCGATCGACTGGGCTTTCAGGGAGTGGCGCACCGACGTGCACTTGTGGATCACCTTGATACCTGCCTCGTGCAGGGCAGGAAGCCACTTCTGGGGGTTGTTGCCCGCGGTTTCGACGATCCTGACGCCACCCTCGATGGTTGCGCGGATGTAGCCTGGATAGTCTGGCTGGGCGATGACGGGGAGGAAGGTGAGGTTCACGCCGAAAGGCTTGTCGGTCATCTCGCGGCAACGCCGGATCTCGTTCGCAAGCGCCGCCGGAGTGCGCTGGGTCAATCCCGTGATGATTCCGAGTCCGCCCGCGTTGGACACCGCAGCGGCCAGTTCGGCGAATCCGACATAGTGCATGCCGCCCTGGATGATGGGGTGCCTGATCCCGAACATTTCGGTGATTTTCGTTTTCATTGTGTCGCGGTCCTCGAGGGTTGGCAGGTGTCCGTTACTTGAGCAGCTTTTCGATCAGCGGATTGACCGGCTTGATTTGGGCGGGAGAGGGCAGCGGTCCGATTTCCGGGTCGATCTTCGCCGGCGACTTGCTGGCCCCCTCGGGCGGCGGCTTCTTCGGAGCGGCCATGGGAACCGTCATGGTACGGTCCGCGACGGGACCCGCATCCTTCATGCCCTGCGTCGCGCACGAGATGTTCGAGTAGGTGATCTTTCCGCGGGCATCCAGGCATTTGAACGTGGTTTGCGATGCGCCGGCAATTGACCACGCCGCAAGCAGAGCACCCAAACCGGAGCGCAGCAGGGCACTCCGGCATACCGCGCACATCGGATCGCTCATGGGAATTCTCGAGTATTGTGCCCGGAAGCATGGTACCGCCGGGCTAGAGGGATCCGCAATGCGGCTCACGTCAGGCGAGTTCGAAAGCTTGCTACGCTGGTTGCCAGCATGATGCCCGACAGGATCGTCGCAAATCCAGCGGCGTGAAACACCTGGAAGGTTTCGCCGAGAAAGACCATCGCCAGTACCGCGCCGAACACGGGCAGAAGCGGCAGGGTGAATCCCGCAGCGTTTGCGCCGACCAGCGCGACGCCGCAGTTCCAGCAAATAATCGCGCCGACCGATGCGGCAAGTCCCATATACAGCAGTGCAGCGGCCTCGCCCGCAGTCGGCCAACGCGGCGGCGCGTGCAGCGCTTCCAGTGCGAACGCGGGCGCAAGCATCGCAAGCCCGGCGAGCGAGATGACGAACAGCATGCTCACGCCACCCAGGTCCGGCGGGCAGCGCTTGAGAAGCACCGAGTAGATTCCCCAAACCGGCATGGCAATCAGTATCCAGGCGTCGCCGGCGCGGAATTCCAGTTGCAGCAGGATGCCGGGTTCGCCATGCGAGACGATGACGAGCACGCCAATGAGCGACACCAGCATCCCGGCGATCTGCCGGCGCGTTGCGCCCACGCGCTCGATCACCCATGAACAAAGCATCATGAACAGCGGCGCGGACGAATTGAGCAGCACGGCATTGATCGCTGTCGTCGTTCTCAGCCCGAGATAGACGAGGGTCTGGAACACGGCTACGCCGGCGAGCGCGAGCAGCGCGAGCAGACCGGCGTGACGCCGGATCGTCGCGAGCTTGCCCGGGATCTGGTGCAATGCGAACGGCGCGAGGGCCAGCACGGCAACCACCCAGCGCCAGAAATTGAGCGTGACCGGGTCGTATGCGTCGCGCAGCGCGCGTCCCAGAATCCAGTTCCCGGCCCAGAACAGATTCGCCAGCGCGAGCAGGGCGAATGCAAGCAGGTGCGCGCGCCGGGCAGAGACCATGGATGGGGGAGTGCAGGCGCCGGGGATCGGTCCCGCCTTCAATCGGCGCGTCCGAGCGAAAAACCGCCATCGACGCAGACCTGCGCCCCCGTGAGGTATCTCGCCGCGGGCGAGGCGAGGAAAAGCGCCAGTCCCTGGATGTCGGCGGCCTCGCCGAGGCGATGCATCGGCGTTGCGCGCTCGAATGGCGCGCGCGCATCCGGTTCCTTCAGCCGCCCGCCCGAAATGTTGGTGATGAACGGGCCGGGCGCGATCGCATTCACCGTGATGTTGCAGCCCGCGAGCTCGAGCGCCGACTGCCGCACGAGGTGCGCGACACCCGCCTTGGAAACGACATACGGCATGCCGACATGCTGCTCGGTCTTGAACGACGAGACCGAGGACGTCACGATGATCCGTCCGCCACCGTGTTTCTTCATCTGGCGGACAGCCGACTGTATCGTCCAGAACAATCCGTTCAGGTTCACCTCCATCACGCGCTGCCACTGCTCCGGGGGAATGTCCTCGATCCTGCGCTGAAGGTTGCGTGTTCCGTCGCCCGCCAGGAAACCGGGCCCGCCGCCGATGCCGGCGTTGGCGAACACCACGTCGATGCGGCCGAATGCGGAGCAGTTGCTCTCGAAGGCGGTTTCGAGGGCTGCGCGGTTGGTCACATCCACGCATTCTCCGCGCGCCACGGCGCCTTCCCCGGACAATCTGCGAACCGCCTGCGCGAGCGTTTCGGCGTTGCTGTCGAACAGCGCCAGGCGCGCTCCGTTCGCTGCGAGAACCTCCGCGCAGGCGAGCCCGATGCCGCTCGCGCCTCCCGTGATCACCACCGCGAGTCCTTGTACGTCGAACAGCTCGGTTGCCTTGATCGTCACTTTGCTTCCTCCACGCCGCCCACGCCGAGCAGCCTCGTTTTGGTGGATTCATCGCGCGCCAGCTCGGCGCTCGGCCCGCGATAGGCGATGCGTCCGCGCTCGAGCACGATCGCCTCCTGCGACAGCGAAAGCGCGAGCTCCGCGTGCTGCTCGACCAGGATCATCGTGATGCCGCCCGCGTCGCGGATTTTCGCGAGCGCCTGGTACAGCGTTTCCACGACGATCGGAGCGAGGCCTTCCATGGGTTCGTCGAGCAGCAGGAGCCGCGGCCCGCCGACCAGCGCGCGCCCGATCGCGAGCATCTGCTGCTCGCCGCCCGAAAGACTTCCGCCCGAAGATTCGCGCCGCTGCCCGAGCAGCGGAAACAGCGAGAACACGTCTGCGAGCGGCCAGCCGCGCGCGCGTGCCGCCACCCGCAGGTTTTCCATCGCGCTGAGCGACGGAAAGATTTCGCGTTCCTGCGGCACGTAACCGATTCCCGCGCGACTGCGGTGGTGCGTCGGCATTGCGTTCAAGGGCTGGCCGAATGCGCTGATCTGTCCGGCATGGACGGTCGTAAATCCCATCAGGGTATTGAGCAGCGTGCTCTTGCCCACGCCGTTTCGCCCCAGCACCGCAAGCGCGCGGCCGGTCTCCAGTTCGAAGGAAACGTCGTCCAGCACCACGGTCTCGCCGTAGCCGGCGACGAGGCGGGACGCGGCAACGGCTGTGTTCATCGCACGCGCCGTCCGAGGTAGACCTCCCGCACGCGATCATCGTTCGCGATCTCGGAGGGCGAGCCCCGCGTGAGCACGCGCCCCTGGACCATGACCACGATTTCCCGGGCGAAGCGGAATACCAGGTCCATGTCGTGTTCGATCATCAGGATTGCCACGTCCTGCGGCAAATCGCCGAGCTGCTCATGGATGGCCCGCGTTTCTCCGGCGGGTACGCCGGCCGCCGGTTCATCGAGCAGCAGCACGCGCGGCTTGAGTGCCAGCGCGATCGCGATCTCGAGCAGCCTCTGCTTGCCATACGGCAGCTCGCGCACCAGCCGCAGGCGATCGTCGCCGAGTCCCATGGCCGCGAGCCGCGCCTCGGCTTCGTCGAGGCAGGCGCGCCAGCCGGTCCCGTAGCGCAGCATGCGCCAGCCGATGCGCTTGCGTTCCGCGATCGCAATCGCCACGTTCTCCAGCGCCGGCGTTTCGGCGAGCAGCGTGTTGATCTGGTGCGTGCGCACCAGTCCGCGGCGCACGCGCAGCTCGGGCCGCAGTCGATCGATGGCGCGGTCCTCGAGCAAGACGCTACCGGCATCCGGCCTGAGCATTCCCGTGAGCAGATTGACGAAGCTGGTCTTGCCGGCGCCATTCGGGCCGATCAGGCCGATGCGCGCGCCGCCGGGCAGATCGAGTTCGATGTCCTGCGCCACCGTGAGTGCGCCGAAGCTCTTGCACAGGCCGCGCACCGAGAGGACCGGCGCCGCTCCGAGAGTGTTCGCGTGGCGCGCTTCGGCGTCGCTCATCGCGGAGTCTGCTCCCGCCAGAGAGAGCGCGCGCGGGCCGCGGCGAAATCGATGATTCCCATCAGCCCATTCTCGAGGAACAGCACCACCGCCATGAGCAGTGCGCCGATCACGAACATCCAGCGAAAAGGATCCACCTGCGCGGCGAAGTCCTGCACCACGACGTAGACGACGGCGCCGGCGAACGCGCCATACAGGCGGCGCGTGCCGCCGAGGATGAGCACCATCAGCACCGTTCCGGAAGCCAGTAGCTCGAGCGCCGTCAGTCCGACCGCGCGCGTCGTCTGCGCCGAGAGCGCACCGGCGGTGCCGGCCATGGCCGCACCCAGGCTGTAGACGGCCACCATGCGCCACCACACCGGCGTGCCGATCGCACGCATGCGCCGCACGTTCTGCCGGATGCCGTCGAGCGAGCGGCCGAACGGCGAGCGCATGATACGCCAGGCGAGCGCGAACCACGCGAGCAGCACGGCAAGCGTGTAAAGGTAGGCGGTGTGGCCCCAAAGGTCGAAACGAAATGCGCCCAGCAAGGGCGCCATCCGGATGCCGTGCAGCCCGTCGTCGCCGCCGGTATAGTCGCGCAGGTGGTTCGCCACTTCGGCCACCAGGGCGCCGATCGCCAGGGTGAGCATCATCAGGGTCACGCCCTTGGTGTGCAGGATCAGCGTGCCCGTGACGAAACCGAGAATGCCGGCGGCCGCGGTTGCGATCAGCAGCCCGGTCACCGGATCGTTGGTGACATGGATTGCGCAAAGGCCCGCCGCGTACGCACCGAAACCGAAGAACGCCGCGTGTCCCATCGTGATAATCCCGGCATAGCCGAGCACGAGATCGAGCGACAGGGCGAACAGCACCATGATCAGCGCATTGGTGCCGAGGCCGAGGAAGTCCGCGCCCAGGAAGTAGAACGCGAGCGCTGCCGTCCACGGCAGCAGGTGTCCCCAACCGGCAGCGTGCGGTTTCTCCGCCGGCGGCGAGCGCGTCGCGCGAGAACGCTCCGGGTTCATTGCGCCGACCTCGCCGGCATCAGCCCATCGGGCCGCCACAGGAGGAGTGCGAGCACTGCGCCGTAGAACAGGTAAGCTGCGGCGGAGGGCAGGAAGTACTTGGCCACCGTGTCGATCACCCCGAGCGAAATGGCGGCGACGAAAGAACCCTTGAAGTTGCCCACCCCGCCCACTCCGACGACCACCAGGAACAGCACGAGGTAGCGCAGCGCGTAATACGGTTCGAGGGGAAGCAGCGCCGAGCCGACCACGCCGCCCAATCCGGCCAGCGCGCATCCGCCGGCGAAGGTCAGCTGAAACAGGCGGTTGACGTTGATACCGACCGCGCCCGCCATGCGCGGATTGTCCACCGCAGTGCGCAGCCGCGCCCCGTACAAGGATCGGTCGATGCCGAGCCACAGCGCCAGCGCCAGGGCGAGGCCGAACGCGATGAGAAACAGGCGGTAGGCGGGGTACATGCGAAAGCCGATATCGACGAGCCCCGACATGTATTCGGGCAGCGGCAGCGTCTTGATGCTGGTGCCGAATATCGCGGTCAGCGCTGCGATGACGACAAAGGTGAATCCGAAGGTCATCAGCGCCTGTGCGAGTTCACCCTTGCGATACAGCGGCCGGTACACCAGCACTTCGGCCAGCGCGCCGGTCAGCCCGGCGACCAGCGCCGCGCCGAACGCCGCGGCGATGAACGGGACGCCCGCGCCAACCGCGACCGCTGCGACATAGCCGCCGATCATCGCGAACGAGCCGTGCGCGAGGTTCACCACGCGCATCAGACCCATCGTGACCGTCAGCCCCACGGAGATGATGAACAACACCATGCCGTAGGCGATGCCGTCCAGAACGATGGTGAACTCGCTCATCGCGCGCTCATCGCCCGCTCATTTCGCGCTTACGTCCGGTCAACAGGAGCACTCCGCAGGTGCGGAGACCTGCCATCACTCCGGGTTGTCTTCCTTCCACGGGTCCTTGACCATCGGGAAGGTCTGGAAGTTGACGTTCACGAGCTTGCCGTCGCGTTCTTCCACACGGCGCAGGTAGATGTTCTCGACGACGTCGCGTGTCTTCTCGTCGATCCGGAACGGTCCGCGCGGGCTGTTGAACTGCATCCCGCGCCACAGGCCGATCGCCTGATCTCCCGTCACGCGCGGCCCGAACTTCTCTACCGCTCTGTAGATCACGCGCATGCCGTCATAAGCGCCCACCGACGCCAGGTCGGGCACGGTGTCCTTGCCGAACATCTGGACCAGGTCCGCCCACAGCGCCTTGTTGAGCGGATTGTCCACGGTTTCCGTGTAGTGGAATGAAGTCACCAGTCCGAGCGCGGAGCGGCCGATCTTCGGCAGGTCGATCTGCTGCGTCTCGGCGGTGCCCAGGAACTTGATGCCTGCGGGCTTCAGGCGCGATGCCCAGGTGTTGATCAGGCCCACTGTCGGCGGGCCGCCCGGGCCGAACACGAATACGGCGTCGGGCTTTTGCTGCAGGATACGCTCGAAGAACGGCGAGAAGTCCGTGGTCGCGAGCGGAATGCGGATCGATTCCATCACCTGCCCGCCACCCGCCTTGAACGCCTTGCTGAAATAGACCTCGGCGTCGTGGCCCGGTGCGTAGTCCGACACGGCGGTCACTACGCGCTTGATGTCGTTTTTCACCGCCCATTCCCCGATCGGGCGGGCCGCCTGCGGGATGGTGTGGCTGGTGCGAACGAAGTACGGCGACTTGCGCGTGATCAGCCCGGTGGCCGCGTTGAAGATGACCGTCGGCATCTTTGCCTCGGTGACCAGGTCCGCCACCGCCAGCGCGTTGGGCGTGAACACGAACCCGCCGAGGAACTGCACCTTCTCGCGCAGGATCAGTTCTTCGGCCAGTTGCTTGGCGCGCACCGGGTTGGGCCCGCCGTCGTCACGGTAGATCACCTCGATGGTATGGCCGCTGACGGTCTTGCCGTTTTGCTTCTGGAACACTTCGATCGCCTGCCGGAACTGCTCGCCCCAGCGCGCGAACGGCCCCGAGGAGGACATGATCACGCCGACCTTCACGGTGTCGGCGGCGGCAGGTCCGACGGCCAGCATCAGAACGAACAGAATCCGGATTCCCTGCACCAGAGTATGCATTGCGTGTGTCCTCTCGCGAATCGCTGATGATCTCTTATGCCGGTTTCCCGAGATTGGCGATCAGCATGGCTTCCGCAGCGTCGCCGGCAAGGGGCCTGCTAAACAGGTACCCCTGGACTTCCTCACAACCATGCTCGACGAGAAACGCCATTTGCTCCTGCGTTTCGACGCCCTCGGCGATCACCCTGAGCCGAAGATTTTTTGCCAAGGTGATGATTGTCTTGGTGATGGCTGAGTCATCGTTCGAGGTCGGAATGCCGCGCACGAAACACTGATCGATCTTCATGTAATCCAGAGGAAACTGCTTCAGATAGCCAAGCGACGAGTACTGCGTGCCGAAGTCGTCCAAAGCAATCCCAATTCCGAGCGAGCGAAGCTCCTTGAGCAGGAATACCGTTCTCGCGGGATCTTCCATGACGGCGCTCTCGGTAATTTCCAGTTCCAGGCTGTCCGCGTCCAGCCCGGTCTCGGCAAGAATTGCCGCGACCCGGTCTTTCAGGTCAATATGTCGCAACTGTCGCGCTGAAAGATTGACTGCCATTCGAAAGGGCGAAATACCGCTGGCAAGCCAGGTCTTTTGCTGTGCGCAACTGGTACGGAGCACCCATTCCCCGATCTCATCGATCATGCCGGCTTGCTCCGCAATCGGGATGAACTTGCCGGGCGGTACCAACCCGAGCTCAGGATGGCGCCATCGCAGCAATGCTTCAACGGCTGTAATCCTGCCGCTCGAAAGATCGGCCCTGGGCTGATAGTTCATGAAGAACTCATTGCGCTCGAGCGCGCTGCGCAAGTAGTTTTGCAGCGTAAACGTTTCCACCGCCAGGGTGTGCAGCTCCGGCGAAAAGTAGCTGCAGCGATTGCGCCCCTGCTCCTTGGCCGCGTACAGGGCAGCGCTGGCATTCGCGATGAGCTTGGCGGCAGTCGCTCCATCCTGCGGGTAACAGCTGATGCCGATGCTCAATGAAACGTAGATGTCATGGTTTGCGGCGGAAAACGGCCGTACCAGCGACGTCCGGAGATGCTCTGCCGCCGCCGCAATTTGGCTGCTCGTCTGGTCCTCGAGTATGACCGCGAATTGGTTGGCACCAAGCCTTGCCAGGACGTCGAGTTCGTGCAACTGACCGCGCAGGTGCTTCGACAACTCGAGCAACAGCTCATCACCCGCCTGATATCCGAGCGACTCGTTGATCTTGCCGAAATTATCCACATCGGCAATCAGTACGCCGACGGTTGTGCCACGCCGCATCGCGCGCTTCACCGCGGTATCGCAGCTTTCGCTGAGCAGGGCTCGATTTGGCAGCTGCGTCAACCGGTCGTGGTGGGAAAGAAAGGTGGTCGAACGCAGCCGGCGCACCATGAGCTTCGAGACCTCGAGCCCGACTTCGGGATTGGCACGCAACAACTCGAGGAAGCGTTGCCGGTTCATCGCGACGACTTCGCAATCAGTCAGGGCGATCGCCGAGGCGCTGCGCTGATGTACCTGCTCGTCGAGAATTGCCATCTCACCCAGGAGATCGCCCTCGCCGGCGGTCTCGAGCACAAGATCCCCGACTCTGATCTCGGCTTGCCCGGACTTGACGATGTACAACACCTCGCCTAGGGCACCCATCTCGAAGATCGAACTGCCGGCTGGCTTGATCTCCGCCAGATCCAGTCCGGACAGAACGGTGGTGAAGTCAAAGCGCATTTCGCTGCACCCCTTAACACGTCGAAGGCGAACCGATGAGCCTGCAGTTCAGGTTAGCACGTAGCACGTATGGTGTTCTCGCGCAACCCGGCGCATCCGGCTCACGCAGCGCGTCGGAAAGCACAACGAGCCTTTTCCGCGGAGGGGTGTTGATCGAGAAGAAGCTGATCCGGTCGACCTTCGGGGCCCCCTGTGCCCGAACGGCAAATGGCGCCGGGCTGAGCGCGAGGACTGCAAGCAACGTGTCACGCCTGTTCATTCGATCTCCTCCGATCGCTACGAAGCAGCGCAAGCAGCGGGACCAGTAGGCGGGAAGGCCAGTCAACCCTGGTCGGAGATCAGTCTACGCCTTCAATACGTTGCACAGAATTGTCTTAAGTGAATAGTCTGCAATAGACATCCATATCTGGCTGTCCGATCTTTCGCGACCATTTCTTGATTTCACTTGAGAGTTCTTGGTTGCCCCCTTCATTTACCACGGCGCCTGAATTCGGACGGTTCTATCGGTTATCTGAATGTCCGATCCGGCGAAGTCACTTTCGATCAAATCGTGGTGGGTGGATGAACGCTTTCGGGAACGAGCTCCGACCGCTCAGGCCGATTCGAGATTTCTGATCAGACCTTGATTCCGGTCGCCAGGGCCTCGCTCACTTCGATCCACAGATCGCCAAATCCGGCGTGCGGTCGTCGACGCCGAGGACTGCGACAAGTCCGTCGGTGCCCCGAGAGTGATCGAGCTTCGCCGGTCGATGTAGGTGTTGAACGCAATGCCCAGCGGCGCTCTGGCGAGGGGCGCGCAGACGGCGGGACTCAAGGCGCATCGCGCCTTGAGTATGGCGCTCCGAGCATAGCCGGTCTGGGAACCACGCCGATCGGCGAGTTGGACATGGTGATCGGAGCGCATGAAGAGATTCGTGATAATCTGAATTTGCCCGGTGCTGCTCAGCAAGGAGGCCGATTATGCAGTGGAATGAACGGATCGAGATCAACCCGGCGGTGCTTGCCGGAAAGCCGGTTATCCGGGGCACGCGCCTGGCAGTGGACTTCATTGTTGGCTTGCTTGCCCAAGGATGGACGCAAGCCGACATCCTGCGCAACTACCCCGGCGTTTCCCACGATGATATTTCCGCCTGTCTCCAATACGCCAGCGAAGCATTGCGAGCTGAAAAGGTATATCCGCTTACGCCTGCCGGTGCCGGCTGACGGTGCGCTTTCTAGCAAACGAGAATTTCCCTGGCGATGCCGTTACAGCGCTTCGGGCCGCCGGACATGATCTGGCTTGGGTCCGGACCGATGCGCCAGGCAGTCTTGATCCGGATGTGTTGGCACGAGCCGTGCGCGAGAACCGTGTCCTGCTGACCTTCGACAAGGACTTCGGCGAACTTGCCTGGCGCGCCGGACTGCCGGCAACCGCTGGCATCGTCCTGTTTCGTCTTCCGATGCCGTCGCCTGTTGACGTGGGTCGGGAGATTGCGGGAATCATCGGAAGTCGCGGGGATTGGGCCGTTCAGTTTTCGGTCGTCGAACCCGGCCGCGTTCGCATGAGATCGCTGCCTTCCAGATCCTAAGTCGGCATTTCCATCGTGCCGAGTCCTTTGGCCTGCTCGCGCGCAATCACCTGCACCAAAGTCGAGCGCTCGGTCACACTGCTTGAAACGTCCGCAGTCGGGCGAAGGCTGGATCATTGTCGTGCGGCGGAACGAACACCCGCCAGTTCATGCGCATGTATTGCATCCGGATGGCAAGGTGGCCGTGTAGCTGTCAGGCAAGGTCGTCAATTCCGGTGTGCCCGCGAAAGTGTTGCGCGCCGCACAGGCATGGATCGACACCAATAACAAGGAAGTCCGCCGCGAGTGTGCGGCGATGAACAATCCGCGCAGGAGATAGGTTATGAGACAGAAAAATGCAAACCGGCTGCAATCCGTCAGTGTCAAAGCGGGCATGGTGCTGGCGGCGACTTATACCGGAGGCAATACGATCCGCGTCGATCTGGGCGATGTAGCTCGACGGTTGGAGGCATTCGCGCCGCTGGAATCGCGCCGCGAGTTTCGTCGCGCTGCCGTGGTCGACTTCGGGTGGGCGGTGGAACGGCCGTGCGGGGCATCCCTGGATTCCGACCGATTGCTGGAAATGGCGCTGGAACAGCAAGGGCAGGTGGCCAATGTCGATTTTCGCCGCTGGCAGGACCGGCACCAACTTTCCCTCACGGATGCAGCGAAAGCGATCGGTCTTACCCGCCGTACGGTGAGTCAGTACCGCACCGGTGCGCGTCCCGTTCCGCGTACCGTGACGCTCGCCTGCAAGGGATGGGAGGTGGAACGCGGTTGGCCGAAGCGCGGTCGAGTCAAGCAGATGGGAGACGCTACTCGCTCCGCGCACGGCTAGCCTTCAGTCCGCTTTGATGCCCGCCTTGCGGATCACCTCGCCCCAGCGCGGCGTGTCGCGGCGGATGATTTCCATGCATGACCGCTCCGGGTGTCGGTTTGCGAATTTCCCCCATAGCAGTCACTTGGTGACGATCTGGAAGGTTCCGGGTGCCTTGTCGATCAGCGTGAAGAAACGCACGAGATCGATCTTGCTGCCGTCGACCTTGAGCTCGTCGCTGAGCAAGGTGTCCTTTACGCCCGCGGTGCCGGCCATCATCTTGACGAAGATATCCTTGGTCAGCGTCAGAGTCGCGTTGGCGTCGGCCGCGGGCGCGGCTTTCTTGTGGTGCAGCACCGCGTTCTCGATCCACAGCACGAAGGATTCCCTGGTGTCCGACAGAACCAGATTGACCTTCAGGTTCTTGCCCTCGGCGGCGGGTCCGTCCAGGCCTGCGGCCATGGCTTCGAGGAAGCGCTCGATCGGGGTTTGCGCCAGCATTTCGATGAAGCTGGCGCGGCTGATGCCCTTCTTTGGCGGGCCGTTGCGCAGTTCGGCGGCAGCGGTAAGGTAGCTGTTGCGCCAGGTCGCCGCCTCGGCCATGTAGCCCAGCTGGTCGTAGGTTCGCGCCAACAGTTCTTTCGCGCCCTTGTGATCGGGCTGGCCGAAGACGGCATGGTTCAGCAATTCTGCCGCCCAGCGGTATTCGCCCCTGTCGAACGCGGCCTGCGCGGCCGCGACGGCCTTGCCGGCGCCACCAATGAGTTCCAGATAGCGCCTGGACGATTCTTGCGGAGGTAGCGGGTCCAAGTTCGCCGGATTGCCGTCGTAGGCGCCGAGGTAGAACTGGTAGACCGCCTTGACGTTGTGGCGCAAGTCACCGTAGTAGCCGCGCGCGCCGAAGTAGGAGGCGAGCGACTTGGGCAGCTTCACCGTGTCGGCGATCTCGCGCGGCGTGTAGCCGGCGTTGATCAGGCGCACTGTCTGGTCATGAGTGTACTTGTAGACGTCGCGGTGCTTGGTGATGAACTCGGCGATGCGCGCGTTGCCCCAGATCGGCCAATTGTGCTGGCCGAAATAGACTTCGATGCCGCCGATGTGTTCTAGCGCCTGCTCCATGTACGCGGCCCAACGCAGCGAGTCGCGCACCTTGGCGCCGCGAACCGGCAGCAGGTTGTGCATGGTCTGCGCCAGATTCTCGGCACCGCCATAGGCCTTCTTCTCGGGGATCGTGAAAGTCAGCTCGGCCGGGGCCTCGGCACCGGGCACGTTGTGGAACACGAAGCGCACGCCGTCCAAGCTCAGTTCCTGCGTCGGCTGGGTGACGAGCTGCGTCGGCTGCAAAATGCCGAAGTTGCCGTACGCCACGCCCTTGCCCAGCCCGGAGTCGACCATGCCCTTCGGCGAACGCTCCAGGTCCCTGCCGAACTGGTACAGCGAACGCCGGCCCATCGCGGTGCCGACCATCACGTTCTCGCTCGTGGCTTCTTCCATGAAGCCCTCGGATGCGATTACCGGGACCTTGCGCTCGGCCGCGTCCTTGGGCGATATGACGCCCAACGCGCCGCCGAAGTGGTCGATGTGACTGTGCGTGAACACGATCGCCGACACTGGCTTGTCGCCGAGGTGCTTGCGTGCGAAGGCCAGCGCCGCCGCTGCGCTCTCACGGCTGGTCAGCGTATCCACCACGATCCACCCGCTCCGGCCTTCGACCAGCGTCATATTGGCGACATCGAAGCCGCGCACCTGGTAGATGCCGTCGGTCACCTTGAACAGGCCGATGTGGGCATTGAGGATCGCGTGCCGCCACAGGCTGGCGTTGACCGTCGGTGGTGCCTTGCCGTCGACGAACTTGAAGGCGTCGAAGTCGATCAGCACCGAGCTGTCCGCGGCGAGGATCTGTCCCGCAGGCCGGGCGATGAAGCCGCGCTTGGCGTCCTCGAAGTCCTGCTGATCGTCGAGCTTGAGTTCCTGCACCAACTGCTCATTGGCCATGCGCGTCGCCGCCGTGGCCTCGCCCGCGGCGCCGCCGATTCCGGTGTTCTTGCCGCACCCGGCCACCAACAACAGCAGCGCGGCGAATGTCGAGCAGTAAAGTGTCTTCATCATCGTGGTTTCCTTTGGAGTTCGCCGAAATTCAGGCGTTCGAGCGGATCAGGCCGGCGGCCTTTTCGCGATTGTCCCGGACCGATGGTGGGGTGGGCGGTAAAGCAAGCGCCGAGGTATGGAATGATATATTGATGCTGCAGTTTCACAGAGGAACCATGAAATCTGGACGGGCATCCGCAGAGCACGATAGGAAGCATGACCTGTCGCGGCGCGACTTCCTGAGGATCGGCGCGGGCTTTTCGGCGGCGCTGGCTTGCGCCAGCGCGCTTGGCGTGCTCGGCGGTTGCGGCGAGGTGGCAAAGTCACCTGCAAAGAACTTTGGCTTTCTGCGCGAAAGCGACCTTGAGCTCTTTGGCGCGCTCGCGCCAGTCGTAGTTCTCGATCTCGCGCAATTGGCCGCAGCACGGCGCAGTGAGCGTCTTGGCGACGTCTTGCACAAGCTTGACGCC
This sequence comes from Betaproteobacteria bacterium, assembly GCA_016195915.1. Lineage (GTDB taxonomy): Bacteria > Pseudomonadota > Gammaproteobacteria > Burkholderiales > SG8-39 > JADGRQ01. The sequence goes on from JACPYS010000022.1 coordinate 121,013, forward strand.
ACCTGCAGCGCGCTGGACCTTGGCAAACAGCACGAACTGCGCAAGCTGCTGGACCTGCTCGCTTTCGCGCCGCTGCGCTACTTGCTCGCCGGAGTGGGCGCATGGAATGAGGCCAGTACCGAGACGCTGCAGGAATTTCTGACGCGCTGGCGTGGCAGCCGATTCGCCACACTCAACGCCGGCGGCAATGTTCTGGTCAAGCTTGTCTCCACCAGCTATTACGCACTGCCGGCGACCTGGCAGGCGTCCGGTTACCCCGGGCCGCTCGAACGCCTCTACAAGGCAGTCAACTCTTGAAAGCCGATCATGGCCTTTCCTGATATCTACGCTGCCGGAATTGCTTCCGGCTGGAAAGTCATCGACGCCTCCACGCTGACGGCGCCGCAGACGCTTGAATCCGACGTCGCCATCATCGGTAGCGGTGCGGGTGGCGGAGTCGCTGCCGAGATTCTCAGCCTGGCCGGTATCAAGGTCCTGTTGCTGGAGGAAGGGTCGTTGAAAACTTCGGACAGCTTCAGGGATATGGACGAGGCGCGCGCCTACGCTGAGCTCTACCAGGAGGCTGCCGGGCGCGCCAGCTCCGACGGTGCCATTGCTGTCTTGCAGGGGCGCTCGGTCGGCGGCACGACGACCGTCAATTGGACCTCGAGTTTCCGCACCCCGGCGCAGACGCTGCGGCAATGGGAAACACAGCATGAGGTTCAAGGTCACAGCGCCGACGTTATGGCGCCTTGGTTCGAAAAAATGGAACAGCGGCTGAGTATTGCGCCCTGGGCGCAAGCGCCGAACGCGAACAACAGCGTATTGAAGCGCGGCTGCGACGCACTCGGCTGGGAATCGCATGTCATCCCTCGCAATGTCAAAGGCTGTTGGGATTCGGGTTATTGCGGGTTTGGCTGTCCGGTCAATGCCAAGCAGTCCATGCTGGTGTCGACCATTCCCGTCGCGCTGCAGAGCGGCGCGACCCTGGTACACCGGCTGCGCGTGCGGCAATTTCAGCATTCCGGTGACAAGATCAGCGGCGCCATCGGCGAAGCGCTGCGAAGCGATGGTCGCACGCCGAGCGGCGTGAGCGTGACGATCAAGGCAAGGCACTATGTCGCGGCCGGTGGCGCGATCAATACGCCGGCGCTGCTGCTGCGCTCGCAGTTTCCCGACCCGCACCAGCGCCTGGGCAAGCGCACGCTGATCCATCCGGTGGTGCTCTCGCTGGCGGTGATGCCCGAACGCATCGATGGTTTTTACGGTACGCCGCAGTCCATCGCTTCCGATCATTTCCAGTGGAAGGATGGCGTTACCGGACCGATGGGTTACAAGCTCGAGGTTCCGCCGCTGTTTCCGGGGCTCAGTGCGGGCGTGTTCAATAGTTTCGGTGACGCGCTGCGCAAGGACATGGCCGCGCTTGCGCACAGCAATGCGATTCTCGCCCTGCTGCGCGACGGTTTCGTCCCCCAAAGCGAGGGTGGCAACGTTCGTGTTGGCGCCGACGGCAGTCCCATTCTCGATTACGAACTCACCTATCATGTCTGGGACGGCGCACGCCGCGCCTATCTCAGCATGGCCGAAGCGCAGTTCGCGGCCGGCGCAAAGCAAGTGCGTCCGGCGCACCTCGATGCGCCCTATTACACGAGTTGGAACGAAGCCAGGCGAGCCATCGCCGGGCTGCCGATGAAGAAGTTTCGCGCCGCACTGTTTACGGCACACCTCATGGGCGGTTGCGGCATGAGCGAGAATCCAGCACGCGGTGTGGTCAGTAGCCGCGGCAGACACCACCAGATCGCGAATCTTTCCATTATGGACGGCTCGGTCTTCCCGACCAGCATCGGCGCCAATCCGCAGCTCTCGATCTACGCGCTCACCGCCCAGAATGCGAGCGCGCTGGCGAAGGAACTTGGAAGCTAAGCACGCGTTGCAAGATGAATTTCGGGGTACTTGTCGATGTCGGCCGTGGACGAGTCTATCGCGAAAATTTACATAGGCGATGCTTCTACAAAGCGGACCGTCGCGATCTGTATCCGGTGCGATAAGGCCTGATTCGATCGGTTTCAAAGCCCATGCGTCGTAGTTGACGTTAATATGCGTCCGCCTGCCGATCACCTGAGAGGAGGGGATGCCGTGTTCTCCGTCGTTTCCCGCGCGCTGCTGCGGAGCGTCGTTGTGTTCACCGCCTCATTGGTTTTTGCGCTGCCGGCACTGCGGTCTGCGAACGTCCAGGCACAGGCGGATTACCCCAACCGGCCGGTGAGCTTCATCGTGCCGTTCCCGCCCGGCGGCGGTACTGACATTTCGGCGCGCACGGTGGCCGCGAAGCTGACCGCGAAATGGGGCCAATCGGTGGTGGTGGAAAACCGCGCGGGGGCCGGCGGCATCCTGGGCGCCGACGCCGTGGCGCGGGCGCGGCCGGACGGCTACACCCTGTTGATCGCCAACGTGGGGACTCAGTCGATCAATCCGACGCTCTACCCCAAGCTGCCTTATAACGCGGACACGGCCTTCACGCCGATATCGCTGATTTGCGAATTGCCGTTCGTGCTGATGGCCAGCCCCTCGTTCGCGCTTGGCAGCATCAAGGAACTCGTGGCCTTCGCCAAGGCCAACCCTGAGAAGGTGACCTATGCGAGTTCCGGCCTTGGCGGCTCGCCACACCTGACCGCCGAGCTTTTCCAACTCGTCACGGGCACACGCATGATGCATGTGCCGTACAAGGGCGGAGGTCCGGCGATGACCGACCTGATGGCGGGCCACGTCAACCTGCTCTTCGCCTCGGTGCTCGAAGGCTCCGGCCACATCAAATCCGGCAAGCTCAAGGGCCTGGTCGTGACGCACGCGAAGCGCTCGCCCGCGCTGCCGGACGTGCCTACCGCGGCCGAAGCCGGACTCAAAGGCGCCGAGTCGGGTTCGTGGATCGCGCTCCTCGGTCCCGCGGGTATTCCCGCCGCCGTCGTAGAGAAGGCCGCCGCCGACGTGAAGGAGGTCGTGTTGGCTGCCGACGTGCGCGAGAAGCTGATCGCGCAAGGCGCCGTGCCTCAGGCGAGCACGCCGGCCGAACTGCAGAAGCTGATCGATGCCGACCGCGCGCGCTACGGCAGGATCATCCGAGACAAGGGCCTGAAGGCGGAATGAGATGACGAAACTCAATGAAGCGACGCGGAACAAGCTGAAGGGGGTCAGCACCGCGACCCTGTGCACCGCGCTGTTCAAGCGCGGACTGCGCAACCAGTTCATCCAGGACGTCCGGCCGCTCAATCCGGAAGGCGTGAACATGGTCGGCGAAGCCTTCACGCTGCGCTACATTCCGGCGCGCGAGGACCTGAACCCGATCACGGTGTTCCAGGACCGGAGTCACCCGCAGCGCAAGGCCGTAGAGGAATGCCCGCCCGGCGCGGTGTTCGTCATCGACAGCCGCAAGGATCCGCGCGCGGCATCGGCGGGCTCGATCCTGGTGACCCGCCTGATGAAGCGCGGCGCAGCGGGCATCGTCACCGACGGCGGCTTTCGCGATTCACCGGAAATTGCGAAGCTCGCGATACCCGCGTACCACAATCGTCCGTCCGCTCCGACCAACCTGACGCTGCACCAGGCGCTCGACATCAATGTTCCGATCGGCTGTGGCGATGCACCGGTGTGGCCCGGGGACGTCATCGTGGGCGATGGGGAAGGTGTGGTGGTCATTCCGGCGCATCTCGCTGATGCGATTGCCGATGAAGCGGTCGAAATGACCGCGTTCGAGGACTTCGTCGCCGAGCAGGTCGGAAAGGGGCGATCCATACTGGGGCTTTATCCCGCCACCGAGGAAAACACGCGCATCGAATTCGCCGCGTGGCGCAAGGCCAGGGAGCAATAAATAGGGGCGACAGGCGATGGCGATTCGAAACTGGCTGAGACTGGCGATTGCGGCGGCGGGTCTCGCGCTGGCTGCGCAGGACGCAGCGGCACAGACCTATCCGGCCAGATCGGTCAAGATCGTGGTTCCGGCGACCACCGGAGGTGCGATCGACCTGATCGCACGCTCGCTTGCGGAGAAGATGTCCGTTTCGCTCGCGCAGCCGGTGGTGGTGGAAAACAAGCCCGGCGCTTCGAACAACCTCGGCACCGATTTTGTGGCGAAGAGCGCGCCTGACGGCTACACGCTGGTGATCGTGGCCTCCAGCCATGCGACCAACAAGCATCTGTTCAAGTCGCTGCCCTACGATCCGGTCAGGGACTTCGAGCCGGTCGTGTATACGCACGTCGTGCCGCTGCTGCTCGCGGTCCATCCTTCGGTCGGCGCGAAAAACGTGCTGGAACTGGTGGCCTGGATCAAGGCCAATCCCGACAGGGCGATCTACGCTTCCAGCGGACCCGGCAGCTCGCTGCACATGGCCGCGGAACTTTTCATGAGCATGAGCGGGACGAAGATGCAGCACATTCCCTACAAAGGCAGTTCGGCCGCGCACCCCGACCTGCTCGCCGGGCGCACGGCAATGATTTTCGACACTGTCACCGCGATCCGCCCGCACGTGAAGGCCGGCACGGTGCGCGGCATCGCAGTGACTACCCTGAACCGCTCGAGCGCGGTTCCTGAACTGCCGACGATCGCCGAGTCCGGCCTCGCCGGCTACGACGCGAGCACCTGGGGCGGCATCCTGGCGCCGGCCGGCACCCCGAAAGACGCCGTCGCGAAACTCAACGCAGCCATCAATGCGGCGCTGAAGCTGGAAGATGTGCGTGCGCGTCTCGCCGGCGCCGGCGTCGAGATCCAGGGCGGAACGCCGGAACGCTTCGCGAATGTCATCCGCGACGAGATCGAAAAGTGGGGCCGCATCGTCAAGGAAGCCGGAATTCAGCCCGAGTGATCGGCTGACGCTTTACGAGGTCATAGCGCCAACGCGTTCGCGCACCTCGTCGAGCAGGGCCTGTTCGGCAGTGGTGATCTTGTGGTCGGCGAGCGCGGCCTTTTCCATGAGTTTGAGAACCTTCCCGGCCGTCTTGCGGTCTCCGGGCAGGCGCAGCGCGAGTTTCCGGCTGCGCGCCAGGTCGAACATGCCGGCGAGTTTCTTCAGGTCGTAGCCCATCCTGCGCGCCAGTTTCTGCGCAAATGCAATCTCGTCCGGCGTGACTTGGCCGTCGATGCCGATGAGCATCATCACGTTGTTGAGGGCGTAGTCACGCGGAGCGAAGAGCGGGTCGAGCTGTTTGACCGCGACCCGGGTGGTCATCGCCGGCTTCTGTGCTTCGGCCAGCTTCCGGTATTCCTCCGCCGTGAGCAGGGCGGTGACGATCCATTCATGCCGGGTGCTGTTGAGCACTGCGCCGCAGTAGCCGCACTTGAGATCGAGCGTGTCGCCCACCGGGGCGCCGCAGGCGGGGCAGGCGTGGGCGTAGAGCGCGCCCTTGGGCACGCCGGCGCCAACGTCGCGTGACAGGATCATGATTTCGTTCGTCGCGTACGGGCCCTGGTCGATCAGAGCCAGCGTGTTTTCGGCGATATCTACGCGCTGAGCAGTACGCTTGAATGCGATGACGAGGTTGTCCTTGCCGTCCGCGCGGCTGTCCCTGCCTTCGTTGCGGAAGAAATCGATCAGCGTGACATTGTTGAGGTAAAGGCGATTGAACACACAGGGCTGTTGCGCCGCGATCTTCCGCGCCAGCCGATCGAACAGCGCGTCGCCGACAAAGCGGCGCATCGCTTCCGGCCGCTGCGTGACCTGCGCGGCCAGAATCTGCAGGTAGGCGTTGGAAGCCTTGTCTTCGATCAGCTGCACTGAGAAATCCGCGTCCTCGCCGAGGGCCGTGCGGATTCGCTGTATCAGGCGGCCTGACTTGTCGAGCTTGTCATTTTGATTCGCGTAATCGTCGGCCTGCGTGATTTCGGAAAGGACCCAGTCGTAATCTCCGAGCGTGCTCACCGTGTGGCAGCTCGGACAGCGCGCGACTTCGCCCATGTCGGCCGGCAGCCCGGCGCCGCAACCGGGGCAGTGGTTCCCGTGGTACAGATCCTTCCCGGCGATGCCCGCCTTGCGGACAAAGCTCCAGTATTCGAGCATTTCCAGCAAGCCCGACTGGTCGAGGCCGGGAAATTTGTCTGAGACGAAATCGTCGTTGACTTTGTAGTGGATGCCAACCTGGACGATGTCGAAGTCGCCGTCCTCTTCGACGGCATCGATGAAGATCTTTCGGATTTCCAGCTTGCTGACGACGTTCTTCTGGCCGAGCAGCCGCATCATCGCGAACTGCGTGTTGAAACGCTGCCACACGCCGTCGGAAATCCAGCGTCGCACCGGTGCCATGTCCTGCTTCATCCACGCCTGCTGAATCGCCGGGAACGCGATTTCGACCTTGCCGATCAGCGTCGCCGGGTCGAAGCCGGGGTTGCGCTTCAGAAACGCGGCGGGAATCGCATCGGGCTTGGCGGCCGCCTGGGCGATCGACTGAATCCGGTTCAGACCGGAGACCGCGCGAGTTTTCCTGGCGCCGATCCAGACGAATGCGACAGCAATCGCCAGCGCGGCGAGGTTGAGAGGGAACGGGAGTTCGAAAATGATCCAGAGAAGCAGCTCGATGACGAACCCGATGCCGTCACCGCCGCCGTCGAATCCGCCACCGGCGCCGCCGGCGACGGCGCGGGCGTATCCGCTGCAGGCTGCCAACAACAATCCCGGCAGCCAGCGCAGCCTGGTCGTAATGGCGGGAACAGGAGCGGACGCGGACATGTTGGGCAGTGTTGCGAGTTTCGCGGCGGCGATCAAGCGCCTTCTTCTTGACGTGCGTTCGGCATCGGGAGTAGTCTTTCTCGCGTGGGGGCATCGCAGATTCCCCGCCGCAAGCAAGACGCCGGGTGTGTCCCCCCCGGGTGTCCAAATCTGCTTCTACCCGTATGAACGGAGTCAGAAGCCATGGACACAACGACCGATTCCCGCGTCCTCAAGACCCCCAATGCCAACGCCGCTATCGGGAGCGGCGCGCTCGCGAGCGCAAACACGCTCCTGTTGACCCGCAGTGATGTCGAGCGCCTGCTCACGCCGGAGGAGTGCATCGCCGCCGTCGGCGCGGACAACGAGTACAAGCAGGAAATCGACCTGCTCGAGCAATGCTGTGCGATCGGAGACCTGCACCACGCGATCGCGGCCGGGCTGATGAAGCCGAGCGGCGTTCATGCGCAGCTCGGCGAGATCATCGCGGGTTTTCGGCCCGGGCGCACGCGCGACGACGAGATTACGGTGTTCGATTCCTCCGGCACCGCGCTGCAGGACGTCGCGGCGGCTGCCGCCGTTTACCGGCGCGCGCTCGGCCAGCAACAAGGCGTTCAGTTTTCCTTCAATGCGTGACGCGGCCGCGAGACCATGCAAATCACATCCTTCGTCGTTCTGAGCTTACTGACAGGAGCAGCCATGGCACAAAGCGTGAATTTCGATAGTGACAAGCAAGGCAGTCCGGCCGCGGGGTGGAGTGCGGGGGTCACCGGGCGTGGCTCACCCGTTTGGACAGTGGTGCAGGATCCGACCGCGCCGAGCGCTCCCAACGTGCTCAAGCAATCGGGCAGCGGAACGTTTCCGTTCTGCGTGCTCAAGCAAAGCTCGGTAGCCGACGGCTTTGTCGAGGTGAAATTCAAGGCGCTCGCGGGCAGGGAAGACCAGGCGGGCGGGGTCATCTGGCGATTCAAGAACGCCGACAACTACTACGTCGCGCGCGCCAACGCGCTGGAACACAACGTGTCGCTCTATTACACCGAAAACGGCAGCCGCAAGACCCTCAAATACGTCGACGCTCCGGTCCCCGGCAACACCTGGCATACGCTGCGCGTGGACTTCGAAGGGCAGTCGATCAAGGTCGCGCTCGACGGCAAGACCTATATCGAATTCAAAGACGGCCACATTGCGGGCGCCGGCGCGGTCGGCGTATGGACCAAGGCGGACAGCGTGACGGCGTTCGACGACTTTTCCTACGGTAGGCGTTGATCAGGTTGCCGCGCGGGGCGCGCTTGCGCGAATGCTAGAATGTTTTCACGCGCATCAATCGCGCAGGATAACCGGGAGGTCGGCATGTTCAATATGCGTCTGACTGTTGCGGCGGCGGCCTTCGTCGCTCTGGCAGCCACGGGAATCGCACAGGCCCAGACCGGGTCGATCATCATCGGCGCGTCCACTCCGCTGACGGGGGGCGTCGCGCATTTCGGCCAGCATGCGCGCTGGGGCGCCGAACTGGCCGTCGCGGAAGCCAATGCGAAGGGCGGGGCGCTCGGACGCAAGATCGAAATCGACTTTCAGGACAACCGCTGCAATCCGGCCGAGGGCGTGAAGAGCGTCACCCAGATGCTCTCGGAGAAGAAATACGCCGCCATTTTCGACGGCCTGTGCAGTTCCGTGGCGCTCGCGATCATGCCGCTCATCGAGCGCGCGGGCGTACCGTTCATCGTCGCCAACGCCTCCGCGACTTCGATTGCGGAGCGATCGGGCGTGGGCGGCAACAAATGGACCTTCAAGGTCAACCCGACCGACGCGAGCATGCTCGACGCGCTGGTCGGCTGGCTCGACAAGGAAGGCAAGGCCGCCAATATCGCCTTTCTGGGCGAGGACACCGATTTCGGCCGCGCCGGCTCCTCGGGGCTGGAGGCGGCGCTCAAGAAGCGCAACCAGAAACTCGTGATGGTGGATTTCTTCCAGAAAGGGACTGCCGATTTCACCCCGGTGCTCACCAAGATCAAGGCGAGGAAACCCGCGCTGCTGGCGCTTTACGCGATCGATGCGGATTTCCAGAATACGATCCGGCAGTGGCACGGCCTCGGCGGCGGCGTTCCGCTCACCGGCCGCGTGCTGGTCGACCAGGTACCGAAGGAGATCATGGCGAGCGGTTTCCTGGACGGCACCACGTCGGTCCAGCCTTACGACCCCTCGGTCGATACGCCCGCCAACAAGACCTTCGTGGAGGCCTTCACGAAGAAGTACAACGTGGCGCCGATGCTGATCAGCTTCGAGTCCTACGAAACGATCAACATCCTGATCGACGCCATCCGGCGCTCCGGCAACGCGAGCCCGGCGGCCATACGCGACGCATTGGCCACGACGAAGTACCGGTCGATCCTCGGCACCGAACTCGAGTTCGACGCCAACAACCTGGTCCACAACAACGCCATCATTTTCGCCATCAAGGGCGGCAAGGTGGTGATCATCGGGATGAGCAAGACCTGATGTTCCGGCCGCGGGGTGCATGCGCCCCCGCGGGCGTTCCGTGGACCTGAATTTCTATGCCCAGCTGTTGCTGAACGGCATCGTGATCGGCGTGATCTACGCGCTGATCGCGATGGGCCTGTCGCTGATCTTCGGCGTGCTGGAGATCGTCAACTTCGCGCATGGCGAGTTCTACATGCTGGGCGCCATGTGCGCGTATTTCCTCACGGTGAACTGGGGCTTCGGCTATTGGCCTGCGGTGCTGATCGTCACAGCCGTCGCGATCAGCCTGGGCTGCGTGCTGTATGAAGCCCTGCTGGGCTCGCTGCGCGGCGAGAGCTTCGAGCGAAGCATCCTGCTGACCCTTGGCCTGTCGATGGTGCTGCAAAACGGCGCGGTGTTCCTGTTCACCACCACGCCCAAGATGATGGCGACCGGCCTGAGCTACAGCAACATCATCGTCGGTGAATTGCGCCTGCCGCTTTCACGCCTGTACGCGCTCGGATTGGGATTGGCTGCGTTCGCGGCGCTGTATCTGACTCTCTACCGGACGCGTGTCGGCAAGGCGATGCGGGGGGTGGCGCAGAACCGCGATGCGGCGCTGATGGTGGGAATCGACCCGCGCGCCGTGTCCCGTCTGGCGGTGGCCATCGGTATCGGTCTTTCGGGGCTGGCCGGCGCGGCGCTCGCGCCGGTGTATGCCGTGCATCCCCTGATGGGCTTCAGTTTCGTGTTCAAGGCGTTCGCGATCATCATCATCGGCGGCCTGGGCAATGTTTCCGGCGCCGCGATCGCCGCGGTGATGCTCGGTATCTTGGAAAGCCTGGTCGGCGGCTTCCTGCCGCTGGTGATGGTCGACGCGCTGGCTTTCATCTCGATGATCGCGGTGCTGTTGCTCAGGCCGCAGGGCCTGTTCGGGCGCGGGGTGCGCGTATGAATGCGATTTCCGTTCGTGCTCTGGCGTTCGTTATCGGGCTGATGGTGTTATTTGCGATTCCGAAACTGACCGGGAACGAGTACGTGCTTGCGTTGGGGATCAGCTTTGCCGCTCTGTCGGTGCTCTCCGGCGGGCTGAACCTCGTGTACGGCTATACCGGGTTGCTTTCATTCGCGCAGGTCGGTTTCTTCGGTATTGGAAGTTACACGGCCGCATTGCTGGTCACCGAGCAGAACTGGTCGCTGTGGTCCGGCGTCGCCGCGGGCGGCGCACTGGCCACCGCGGTCGGAATGGTCATCGGTTACTCCTCGCTTCGCCTGTCGCGTCACGCGTTTGCGATCGTCAGCCTCAGCTTCGCGCTGCTATGCATGATCGTCGCGCGCGACTGGGTTTCGCTCACCCGCGGCGCGATGGGCATTCCCGGCCTGCCGGCACCGACCATCAATCTGCCGGGCGGCATGCGCTGGCGCATCGCGCAACCCGCGGATTTCTACTATCTGCTGCTCGGCTTCGCGGTGTTCGCGCATGCCCTGATCTATGGGGTCGTCACCTCGCGACTGGGCCGCGCCATGCGGGCGATCAAGTTGAACGAGCCGCTCGCCCAGTCGCAGGGCATCAATCCGCTCGCCTACAAGCTGCTCGCCATCGCCCTCTCGGCGCTGCTTGCGGGCATGGTCGGAGGCTTGTTCGTGTTCTATCTCACCATCGTCGATCCTTCGATTTTCGATTTCTACTACACCGAGACCATGCTGATCATGGTCATCATCGGCGGGCCGGGCAGTTTCTGGGGCGTGCTGGCGAGCAGCGCCGTGCTCACCGCGGTGCCCGACCTGCTGCGTTTCACCACCGACCTGCGCATGGTGCTCTACGGCGTGGTGCTGATCGCGGCAATGCTGCTGTTTCCCGGCGGGCTGGGCGGCTGGCTCCACCGGCGGCGAGTCGCACGCTGGCGCCAGCCGCGCGTGGCGCCGTGACACCGGTGCAACCGCTGCTCGAAGTCCGGGGTCTGACCAAACGCTATCTGGGCCTGACCGCGGTCGACGACCTGTCCTACGCGCTGGAGACGGGCAGCGTGGTGGGTCTGATCGGTCCGAACGGCTCGGGCAAGAGCACCAGCATCGATTGCATGAGCGGATTCCAGGCGGCCGATCGAGGGCAGTGGTTTCTCGACGGCCGCGAGTTGACGGGCCTCGCGCCGCACCGGATTGCGCGCGCCGGCCTGACCCGGACCTTTCAGACCGTGCGCGCGTACGACGAACTCACGCTGCTCGAGAACCTTTGCGTCGCCGCGCAGGAAAACGACGGCGTGAGCTGGATGCAGGCGCTCCTTCGCGGCAAGACACTTCGCGGCGCGGATGCAGCGGCGCGGGCGCGTGGGCTCGAACTGCTTGCGACGGTCGGCCTTGCGAACTACGCCGATGCGCCTGCGGCGATCCTGTCCTACGGCCAGCGCAAGCTGCTCGCCATTGCGGCAAGCATGATGCCGAAGCCGCGGCTGGTCGTGCTCGACGAACCCGTGGCCGGCGTCAACCAGACGATGGTGCGGCACATCGAGGAAGTGATCCGCAAGCTCAATGCCGAAGGCGTGACGCTGCTCATCGTAGAGCACAACGTCGACTTCATCATGTCGCTGTGCAGCCGTGTGATCGTGCTCGAATCCGGCAGCAAGATCGCCGACGGGCCGCCCGGCCTGATCCGCAGCGACCCGCGCGTGCTGGCCGCCTACCTCGGCAACAAGCGCGCGGCCGAACTGGACGCGGGCAATGGCTGACGCGGGCATCATCCTCGAACTCGAGCGGCTGTCGGCCGGTTACACCGAAGAGCCGGTGGTGGTGGATTTTTCGATTGCCGTTCCCGGCGAAAGCATCACCACCATCATCGGCGCGAACGGGGCTGGAAAGTCCACGCTGCTGCGCGCCATCTACGGGCTCAACCGGCATTTCGGCGGTAGCGTGCGCTTCCTCGGGCAGCCGATCGAAACGTTGTTGCCCAAGGATCGGCTCAAGCTGGGCATCGGGTTCGTGCCCCAGGGCCGCTGCAATTTCCCGCTGATGTCGGTGCGGGAGAATCTCGAGCTCGGCGCGTATACCCTGCGCGGTGCGGCGGCGGCAGATGCGATCGAACGCGTGCTGGCACAGTTCCCGCTGCTCGCCGCGAAGCTGCCGGTGCTGGCGGGAAACCTGAGCGGCGGCGAGCAGCAGATCCTGGAAATCGCGATGGTGCTCGAGGCGGGGCCGAAACTGCTGCTGCTCGACGAACCTTCGCTCGGCCTGTCGCCCGGCAACCAGGATCAGATCTTTGCCACCATCGCCGAACTGCGCGGCCGCGGCCTCACCGTGCTGGTGGTCGAGCAGAACGCGCACGGCGCCTTGCAGATCTCCGACACCGGCATCGTCATGGAACTCGGTCGTTTGTTCATGACGGGCCCCGCCGCGGAAGTGATCGCTGATCCGCGCATCAAAGTCGCGTATCTTGGCGGAAAAGCGAACTAAGTTACACGCCCGCGCTTGGCGGGGATCGCCGCGATCATCGCCTCCCGGAGGGGCTTCGCCTCCGCCGCAGGCAACTGTTTGATGCGGATGGTCCGCTCGACGAACCTGTTCTCCTCGCCCTCGATCACCAGGTCGAGGAATCGCACCGTGCCGGGGGTCTGCGCGCGGCGGCTCGGCATCGCGGCGCTCTCAGCCTTCTTGCTCAGCAAGGCCTGGATGGTTCGCACCGTGCGCGCCGCGACGTCCTGCGGCGGATCGTTGTCCACCTGCACCCGGTAGACCCCCTCGGGATCGACGCCTTCGATGCTCATCGGCTGCTTGCGGCACACGCTGACCAGAATGCGTGTCTCGTCGCGGCGCGGATCGTGGCGGGCGTCCAGAATCACGAGTCCCTTGTTACTCGGCTGGCGCACGAGCAGCGCTTCCGCCCCTTCGGGCTTGAAACGCAGTGTCACCTTCTGTCCCGGCGCCAGTGGAGGAACCGTGACGAACGCATCCTTCGCGACGTGGACTAATTCCGCGGCGCCGTCCCACACGCTGCCGAACGGCAGCCGCTGCTCCACCACCATTGCGGTGATGCGCCGCTTGCCGGGGTTCGATACGGTTACGACACGGCCACCGTCGATTACCTGGAACACGAGAGTCTCGTAATCGGCCATGCGCTGGTACAACTCGGCCTGGGTCGCGATCCAGAAATTGCTGCGCTCGGCCAGGTTGATGGCGTAGCGCAGGTAGTCGAGCGCGCCCTTGCCCTGGTTCACCGAAGGGTCGCGCGCAAGCTCGGGGTGATACTGGAAACTGTAGACGCCGTTCTCGAGGTGATCGTCTGCGCCGCGCACTCGCGCGCTGTGGCCGCCGTAAATCGCTTCGACCAGTTCGTAGGCGGCGTCGTATTCGTGCGTGCGGTCCCAGCCGCGCAGAGGGCGCCATTCCCTGTCGGTGGTGACGACGGGGTGAAACGGGAACCAGATGCCCGAGGTGGCGATGGTGCGACGCACGTCGGTGATGTAGGTGAGTTGCTTGCCGCCGATCTGCCCGCCGACCATCACGTCCGGGTTGCGCACGCCGTACTCGAGCATGTGGTAATAGCAGAAGGTGCACATGCCGAGGATCAGCTCGTCGTGCGCGTAGAGGTAATCCATCGCGTCGATCGTCTCGGGGTGCATGTGCCCGCCGGCGTGGCGGCCGCAGGTGCAGATGGAAAAGCCGAGGTTCTTTCCGGCGTTGAAAACGTGCTCGAACAGCCCTTTGCCGAACACTCCGCTCGGCGGATCGCCGATGGAACTGTCGTTGTGCAGCGCGGGCTCGATAAAGCTGTGCTGCGTCGTTCGCTTCACCCAATCCGAGGCCATCGCCTCGGTGATGTTGGTAGAGAAGGCGGGGTCTTCGATGTCGTAGCTGGCGGGAATCAGGTTCTGGATCTGGTAATCGAGAAAGCTGTAGTCGCGCATGCCGTGCACGTCGTGGCGGAACGAGAGCACGCCATCGTAAGCGCCGAAAGAGCGCAGGCGCGTATCCCACAACGAACCGAGCCCGGTCTCGAGCAGCACGCGCCGCAGGAAAAACAGCAGCGTGTCACCCCAGTGCGTCGCGTTCGCCCAGTGGCGCACCGCTTCCACGTTGAGGTGCGCCTGCAGCATGCCGCCGACGAGTTCGAGTACCTGGTTCGCGATGTATGCAGTCTTGTCCGTCAACACGATCGCGGGTCCCAGGGTGGTCGCTGTAGCAGTGGCGGCGTTGCTCAGGTCGCCCGTGAGTTCCACCAGATCGGCCAGCACTCGGCTGCCCGGCGCGGCCTCTACGCGGTGCGCCGGGTGACCCGCGTATCCGCTCACGTACAGCTCTTCCCAGGCTTCGCTCGCGAACGGGGAGCCGGGAAGCCAGCGCCAACCGGTATATCCCTTGACGGGCGTCGGGGTGCACGATTTCAGTCCGAGCAGCGATGCGGGAATGTTCGTCTTGCCGGTGACAGCGAGGCGGCGATCCGTGCCGCTCAGCCAGCGCTCGACACGCTCGATCGTGCTCTCGGACAGGTGTGCGGCGTTCGGGATGAGCAGCGCGCGATAGCCCGAAAGCCGGTCATCGCCTAGATCGGTTTCGTCGACGAGATCATGCTTGATGTTGCAACGGGCGAGCAGCACGCTTGCGGCGCTCGGCGCGAGATAGGCGTATTCGCCCTTGACCCAGGTGCGCGGCTTTCCCCAGGCGTCGGTGAAGGTGTAGGTCTGGCCGAGCGCGCGCGCCTCGCCTGCATACGCGTCGCGACTGCGCTTACTGAAGAGCACCGCCACGCCGTGCCCTTTCGGGCGGATCCATTCGTGCACGTGCGACCTCTCATTTGTTGGAAGTTTTATTGTACCCAGTTGAGACTTCGTTACTCGTGAACCGGAAACTCCTCGGCAGTTCGCATCCGCGGAACTATTTGATGTTCGTTTCCCGCAACACCGTTTTCACGAGCGGAAGTATGTTTCTCGCCCATAGTTGACAACCTTCCGCAGTCATATGACCTCCGCCGGCCATATCGAACTGCCGATGGGTTCGGTCAGTCGGAACATCCATGTTCCAATGTCCATAGTAATAAGCTCCGAATTTGTTAGCGGTATCTCGAGCTTGTGAATCTGTTTGAATCCTTGCGTGGGAGACGTAGATTGCCGGCATTTTGCGTTCCCGCAGCTGCGACAATACTTTTTCCGAGTACTCTATGTTCGAAGATACATTTGTGTCATTGGGTCCCGGTTCGAAAATTACCAGGCGCGTTTTTTCGTTAATGCCTCCCGCAAGGCGATTTGCCATCCATACCGGCCGGTCCCCATCTACCCCGCTGTTGATGACGTGTGCGTCAAAACCATCGGCACGCAGCAGTTCCTCCAGATGAACCGTAAATGTTCTTGTCCTGTCGACACCTTTGCAGTTCGTATTGCTCGTGCCAAGGGCAATTATTTCAAACGCCATCGCATTGGCGGAAGAAAATGCCAGGAATCCAATCAGCAATAGTCTTGTCATGCCTGCCCCATCATCGACTCGCTCAAGGTTCAAAGTCCGTTTATCGAGCTTAATACGACTGCTGGCGACTGAGTTTATGCGAAAGTTGCCGATCGAGCCCGCCACACGACGATTCGTCTCGTCTCAGATTTTGCAGCGACGCGAAGATGCGCGGTAGAAGTTGCTACGGCCACTTTTGCGTGACGAAAAATAAGGATCTCATCCGGCATTCGATTTATAGGGACTACCACCAGCAATGCGACTTGGGGATATTCCGCCGAATCTTTGCTGGGTTCGAATCCGTATGCAGTAAGTTTTCTCTGGGACAACGGGGTGGTCCAATTGGGTAGTCAAGTGTATAACACGCAAGATCATGCAGGCTGGGGGCCGCAGGCAGGTGCCGGAATGTATTACGAGCGATTCGATTTCAATCTCGGGGGTCTCGCGGCGGGCTACGGCCTCCACTTCGATCTCTATAACGAGATCATTAGCGTCTGCGGGAAAGCCAAGAATTGCACGAATGGCGATGTCGACGTCAACCGTTTCGCCCCGTTCTCGCACGACGCGCAGGGGATGGTTGCGCGCGTTCCCGAACCGGAGCCCTACGCGATGCTGCTGGCGAGCCTTGGTTTAATGGGTTTCGCCGTCCGGCGTCGCTGGCAACGAGAAGTGATCTAGCCGTTTTTTTGGCAGTACTCGCACATGCTCGCTCCGGCGGGGATTCTTTTTCCACCAGCGGCAAATTCCGGAATATTTCTGAGCGCTGATGCGCCCGGCTTCGTCATTCCGCCGCCCGCTGCCGCGCCGCATCCACAGCCGCGCCCGCCGCCGCCCCCGCTGCGTGTTCCTGCCGTGTTCCTGCCGGCGCGGCGCTTTGCACCGTGATGGCGTTGGAAGCGAACTCGATGCCTTTTTCGCCGAACACCCGGTAGATGCGCTTGAGCGCTTCGCGCTGCACCCAGCTTGGCTTGAGCGGGCGCGCAGTGAACTTGAGCCGCACCACCAGCGCGCTGTCGGCGATCTCTGCGACCCCCTGGAGCTTGAGCGGCTGCAGCAGTTCCTTGCCGAGTTCCGGGTCCTTCTGCATCTCCTGGCCGAGCTGCTTGATCGTCTTTCGCACTTTCTCCATGTCCGCGTCGCGCGCGAGGCGCAGGTTGAACTTGACCGTCTGCCAATCGCGGCTGAAGTTGCTGATCGAGGTGAGCTGGCCGAACGGGATGGTGTGGATCTGCCCGTTTTGGTGACGCAGGCGCACCGAGCGAAGCGAAATTCTTTCCACCGTTCCCTTCAGGCGCCCGGTGTCGATGTACTCGCCGACGCGGAACGCGTCTTCGGCCATGAAGAAGATCCCCGACACGATGTCGCGCACCAGCGCCTGCGAGCCGAAGCTGATCGCCAGGCCGAACACCCCGGCGCCCGCGAGCAGCGGCGTGATCTCGATGCCAAGCTGCGACAGCGCGAGCAGCACCGCGACCACGAGAATCGCGACACCGGCCAGGATGCGCAGCATCGGCAGGATGGTGGTGAGTCGCGAGGCGGGAGGCGCGCCTTCGTCGTCGGTATTGGCGCCAAGGCCGGGCACCGAAATCCGCAGCCGCTCCTCGGTCCAGTGGTGCAGATAGCGCCAGGCGACATAGCCCGCGTACAACGTGACCGCCGCGGCAATGAGAGATCGGCGCACTGCTCCCCACGCCGCGACGGGCACCAGCGCGAGCTCGTCCACGAGCCAGGTTTCGGCGAGCAGGATCGCGATCGCAAGCAGCGCGGCCGCGGTGATCGAGCGTTGCAGGAAGACGACCCAGCGGGCGTCGGATGAAAGACCGAGCAGGGCGTGCACCAGGTACGCGAGCGCACCGATGCGGATCGACCAGGTGAATGCGTGATAAGCGGAAAACTCGAGCAGCAGCACGGAAACGGACCATGCGATCCAAAGAACGACGATCGCCGTGGCGCCGATCGCGGACCACAGGCGCGCTGAGCGCGGCGGCGCACTGCGCGATGCGCGATAGCGCCACAGGGCGAGAGCGCAGCCCGCGGCGACGAGGGTCCCCTGTAAGAGCACGACCACCTGCCCGGCGGGGATGGGCAATCCGGTGCGCAGCAGCACCGGCATCACGGAGATTCCGGTGTAGCCTATGAGGATCGTGACGGCGGCGATTGCCTTGATGTCGCGCGCCACGGCGTCGCCCATTGCAATCAGCCGGAACGCGGGCAGCGAGGGCCGCAGCAGCGCTTCGAGCAGCAGCACCGCGATCCACCACCGCACGCCTGCCCAGATCAGCGCGAGCGCGAAAAGATCGTGATGCGTGGCTTCGTCGAACCAGAGCTGGACGAGCAGGTAGCCGGCGACCGCCACGAGCACCCGGTCGGCTGTGTCGAGCCCGAGCTGGCCCGCCGCGCCGCGCGCACGGTACGCGTCGGACCGAAAGGCGAGGCGATAACGCCGCGTCGCGCGCCGGAATGCGGCCACCAGCGCGGCGGTCAATGCGAAGGAAAGCGCCAGCAGCGCGAGATGGTTCTCGAACGTTCGCACGCCGGTGCCATCGACGATGCGGCCCAATGCCGCCGTGAACTCGCGAAAGGTGCCGGGCGCGGCCGCCGCTACATTGAGCACGGATTCACTCAGCTTCGCGAGCTTGCTGTCCAGCTCCCTGATCGAGCCGCCGACGTGGGTCGCCTGCTCGGGTGTGAGCGCCGCCGCCGGGCCCGAATGCAGGCAGGCGGCGAGCAAGGCCGCGGCGAAGAAATGAGAACTTCCCATCGCACGGTTTGCAGCAAGCATCGATCTCTCCTCGCGCATACCCTGTCGGACCGGTATCGGTCGCGCCGGGCAGGCAAAACTGACGTGCCGCGCCGAGTCTACATGCTCTGCCGGGCGTACACTGATTACACTGAGCGGGTCGGGGCGTTTCCGGGTCAAGCGGAGGGAGGACATGAGAATACTTTTTGCTGCAATCGCGCTGGCGGTATCGGCCGGCGTCGGGGAAGTGCAGGCACAGACTTATCCGACGCGTCCCGTCACGCTGATCGTCCCTTTCCCGCCAGGCGGATCGACCGACACCGCGGCGCGCATCATCGGCGAGCGGATGCGCCAGCCGCTCGGCCAGAGCGTGGTGATCGAGAACGTCGGCGGCGCAGGCGGCACGATTGCGGTCGGCCGCGTCGCACGCGCCTCGCCCGACGGCTACACGATCGACATCGGCCAGTGGGACACCCACGTCGGCAGCATCATCTATCCGCTGACCTACGACCTGCAGAAGGACTTCGAGCCGATCGGGCTGATGTCCAATAACCCGCAGTTGATGATTGCGAGAAAACGCTTTCCGGCGGACGACCTCAAGGGGTTGGTCGCGTGGATGAAGTCGAACCCCGGCATGGCGACTTTCGTCGACCAGAACGCGGCGGCGAAAGTCACCGGCATCCTGATGCAGCAGTCGACCGGCACGACGGTACAGTTCATCCCCTACCGCGGCGCCGGGCCAGCCATGCAGGCCATGCTCGGCGGGCAGGTCGACCTGATGGTCGTTCAGGCCGCGGTGACGCTGCCGCAGGCGCGGGCCGGCACGGTCAAGATTCTTGCCAACCTGTCACCCGGCCGTTCCCCGGTGGTGCCGGGGGTGCCCACGTCGGAAGAGAGCGGCATCCCTGGACTGTATGCCTCGGGATGGTTCGGCCTGTTTGCCCCCAGGGGCACGCCGACGGAGATCATCGCGAGGCTCAACGCCGCGATGGTGCAGGCGCTCGCGGATCCCGCGCTGCGGGCGCGATTTTCAGACCTCGGGCTGGACGTCGCACCGCGCGAGCAGCAGACGCCAGAGGGGCTCGCCGCGTTCCACAAGGCGGAGATCGAGAAATGGTGGCCGATCATCAAGGCCGCGGGCATCAAGGTGGAGTGAAGGCGGAGGGCCACTGAATGAGCGACATCGCGTTTCTTCCCGCAAACAAGCTCGCGCGCCTGATCCGCGCGAGGAAGATCGGCTGCCTCGAGTTGCTCGAGCATTGTCTGGAGCGCGTCCGGCGGCACAATCCGAAGCTCAACGCAATCATCGTCAAGCGCCTGCCGGCGGCACGCAAGGCCGCGCGCGACGCGGACGCCCTCCTGCGCAAACGCGGCGCGAAGATCGGGCCGCTGCACGGGGTGCCTATGACGGTGAAGGAATCCTTCGACGTCGCCGGACTGCCGACCACGTGGGGGTTGACCGAGTTCAAGCTTCACCGCGCGAAGACCCACGCGCTCGCCGTAGAGCGGCTCATCGCCGCAGGCGCGAACGTGTTCGGCAAGACCAACGTGCCGGTGATGCTCGCGGATTGGCAGACCTTCAATCCGGTATACGGCACCACCAACAATCCGTGGGACGTCGCGCGCACGCCCGGCGGGTCCTCGGGTGGTGCGGCCGCCGCACTCGCCGCGGGCCTCACGGGCCTGGAATACGGCAGCGACATCGGGGCCTCGATTCGCAATCCTGCGCATTACTGCGGGGTGTACGGCCACAAGCCCAGCTACCAGATCGTCTCGCCGCGAGGCCATGGCCTCGCGGGGATGGTTTCGTTCGCCGACATCGCAGCGGTCGGGCCCCTGGCGCGCAGCGCCGTCGACCTCGAGATCGCGTTGCGCGCGACCGCGGGGCCGGACCCGATCGACGGCGCGGGCTGGAAGCTCGCGCTCGGATCCCGCGGGTGGCGCTCGCCGCGAGGGCTGCGCGTTGCAGTCATGCTCACCCATCCGACTGCGGAGGTGGACGAATCGGTGCAGGCGCCGATCCATGCACTCGCCCGCTTCCTCGCGAAGAGCGGTGCAAAGGTGAGCGAGCGGGCGCGCCCCGCGTTCGATCCGCACGAGGCGCACCTGGTGTTCATCCAGCTGCTGCGCTTCGCCACCGCCGGCCGCCAACCCGACGCGCAATACCTGCGCTTCGAGCAGGAAAAGCATTCGCTCGCCCCGGAGGACAACGGGTATTACGCGCAGTTCGTGCGCGGCAACACCATGGCGCCGCGCGACTGGGCGCGGTTGAACGAGCGCCGCCACCAGATGCGACTCGCGTGGGCCGCGTTCTTCCGTGAATGGGATGTGCTGCTGTGCCCCACCGCCGCGACAGCGGCGTTTCCGCACATGCAGACGGGCGAGCGCTGGGAGCGCATGCTGGACGTGAACGGCAAGCCGCAGCCATCTACCACACAGATGTTCTGGGCCGGCTATTCGGGGATGTGCTTCCTACCATCTACGGTCGCGCCCGTAGGGCTGACGAAAGAGGGATTGCCGGTCGGTGTGCAGATCGTAGGCGCGCAGTACGCGGACTTCGCGACCATTCGCTTCGCTCAAATCATCGAACGTGAGTACCGCGCCTTCGTCGCGCCGCCGGGGTATTGACCTCCTTTGGCAGTTTGTTGAAATTCTCCCGTCGCTGCCGCGAAGTTGTCCCGTCGCTGCCGCGAAAGCGGGAGCCCAGGAATTTCGGTATGTCCGCACGGAGCGTAGACTGACTGCAGGCTTGGATTGATCAGGGCTCCATGCCCGCCGATCCCGGTGCTTGCGCATCATCCGGCAACCGATGGGAGATCGCATGAACCGACGTGAAACCTTGCTCGCGATGCTTGCGCTCGGCACACCGCCGCTGCATGCGCTCGCGCAGCAGGCAGGCAAATTCTGGCGCATCGGCATTCTGTCGCAGTCCGATCGCAAGGCTTCCGAAATTTTCGACCATTTTCTGCGCGGACTGCGCGAACTCGGCTATGTCGAAGGAAAGAACCTGAGCATCGAGTGGCGCTACGCAGATGACAAGCTCGACCGGCTTCCCGCACTCGCGGCAGAACTCGTCGCGTTGAAACTGGATGTCATCGTGTCACATGCAAATGCCGGTCCGCTCGCGTTGCAAAAAGCAACGAGC
This sequence comes from Betaproteobacteria bacterium, assembly GCA_016195915.1. GTDB lineage: Bacteria > Pseudomonadota > Gammaproteobacteria > Burkholderiales > SG8-39 > JADGRQ01. Next base: position 142,455 of record JACPYS010000022.1, read on the forward strand.
ACGATTCCGACCGTCATGACAAGCACCAGCGACCCGGTCGCAAGCGGCCTGGTCAAAAGCCTGGCGAGGCCCGGGGGCAACATCACCGGGCTCACGACCATGAATATCGACCTGAGTGCCAAGCGCCTTGAATTGCTGCTCGAGATGGTTCCAAAGCTCTCGCATGTGGCCGTTCTGCTCGAGCCTGCCAGTCCGGCGAGCCGCCCGCTTCTCGACAGTCTAAAGTCGGCCGCGACAAAGCTTGGGGTAAAGATATTGCCTGTGGAAACACGAACCTTGAAAGAGGTGGAGGAAGCTTTCGGCGCGATCGCAAAACAGAACGCACGCGCCCTGATCCTGCCCTCCGACCCGTTGTTCAGCGGGAATCGAATCCGGATTGCCGAGCTGGCAACGAAGAACCGGCTGCCCACCATGGCCGCCGAACGGCGGTATGCAGAGGCGGGGAGTCTCGCGAGCTACGGCACCAGGCTCGCGGACAGTTACCATCGCGCCGCGACTTACGTGGACAGGATATTCAAGGGCGCCAAGCCGGCCGACCTGCCGGTCGAGCAGCCGACGACATTCGAGCTGGTGATCAACATGAAAACCGCGAAGGCGCTCGGCATCAAGGTTCCGCAGTCCATCCTCGTGCGCGCCGACCGGGTGATCGGTTGAACCGGCGCGACACGGTATTCGCACTTCTTGCGCTTGGGGCCTCCCCGCTTGCCGCCAGAGCGCAGGACGCGGGCAAGGTCTGGCGCATCGGATATCTGGGGCTGCAATCCGGCACGGGCGAAAATGAAGTAGCATTTCTCGAGGGACTTCTAAGCCTGGGATACGTCGAAGGGCGCAACCTCTCGATCGAGTACCGCTGGGCGGCCGGGAAGGAAGATCGTCTGCCGGAACTGGCCGCGCAGTTGGTACGGCTCAAGGTGGACGCGATCGTGACGGTGGCCACGACAGCATCCGCCGTGGCCAAGCGCGCGACCGGAACGATTCCCATCGTCTTCGCAATGGCGGGCGATCCCGTCGGCACCGGCCTGGTCGCCAGCCTCGCCCGTCCCGGCGGTAATGTCACCGGCTCGAGCGCACAAACAACGGAGTTTACGGGTAAGGAACTTCAGTTGATGCGCGAATTGCTCCCCAAGGCCACGCGGATCGCGGTACTCGCCTATAAAGGCGGCCTCCTTGCGCCCCTTTTCCTCGAACAGGTCCGGGCAGCGGCAAAGACGACGGGCATCACGCTGATCGTCCAGGAGGTGGGCGAAGCCGGGGCACTCGCAGGCGCGTTCTCGGCGATGGCGCGAGAGCGCGCCCAAGCGCTGCTCGTGCAAGTCACCCCGTTTTCCGTCCAGCATCGCAGTCGCATTATCGAACTCGCGGGGCAGCACCGCCTGCCGACGATGTTCCGCGGCGCCGCGGATGCGGGCGGACTCATGTCCTATGGACCCAGCAATCGGGAGCTGAGCCGCCGTGCCGCGTATTTCGTCGACCGGATCTTCAAGGGCGCCAAGCCCGCTGATCTGCCGGTCGAGCAGCCGACGAAGTTCGAGCTGGTGATCAACCTGAAAACCGCCAAGGCCCTCGGTCTCAAGATTCCGCAGGCGCTGCTGATCCGCGCTGACGCAGTAATTGAATGACAGGTTCTCGAGTGACGGCTCCTCGCCGGCAGCGGTCAGTTAAACGCGGATGACGCAGCGCATCGATTGCCGCCGCTTTTCGAAGAGTGAGTGCGGGTCAGGGTCGATTGATCCTGCGCCGACCAGGTGATCGAAACTTCGAGTCGCGCTACGCCGCCATAGGCTCGATGTCTTTCGCGATCTTCGCGGCGATGGTTTTCTCGGCCACCTTCAGATCGTAGGCAGTCTGCAGGTTCAGCCATGTCTGAACGTCACCGCCAAAATAGCGCAGCCGCCGCATGGCGGTATCCACGCTGACAGCCCGGCGTTCCAGGGCGATGTCGTTGATGCGGGAGGCCGGAACCCGCAACGCCTTGGCGCGCGCGTTGGCGCTCATCGCAAGGGGCTTGAGAAAATTCCACGGCCTTCCTGCTACCTGGGCCACTTCAGGATTCTTTGCACGCCGGTCCGAATCGCCTCGCAGTGCCCAAAGGCTTCCCGCGCCATGGCGCGATCACTCGATCGACCGGGATAGCGGGTTTCGACGGCGTACGCGCCAAGCGTACGCAGGCTCGATGTGAGCGCGGCGAGTGCCGGACTGGCAGGCAGCAGGGGTTTCGCAAGCGCTTCCAGATTGTGAGTGCGCGGAATCGCTTCGGCGCGCTCCTGCAGCAAAGCCTCCAGATACTTTTCCGCGCACTGCTGCGCATGGAAACATACCGCATCGAAATTGGGTGACTTTCGTGCGCGCAATTCGCGCCGCGCCGTGCTCCAATCGCCTTCGGCCTTCTCAACCCATTCACGCGTGAGCGGCTTCATACAGCACTTTGCCGTGGCGCACGACTTCCGCGAGGAATGAGTCCTGCTGACCCAGGCGCCGGCGCATTTCCTGGGGCGTTCGCACGATCAGATCCACGGCGAATTCCGGCTCGACACGGTTGAGGATCTCGACTGCCTTTCGCGCGCCTGCCCCGTCGCAGCGCATCACGACGAGCAGGTCCACGTCGGAATCGGCGTGCGGCCGTCCGTGCGCGCGCGAGCCGAACAGGATGATCCGGTCGGGGTTGAACTGCTCTGCGATCCGGCGGCTCAACGCTCTGATTTTGGCAGCGGTTATCTTCATCGGGCTTGGTGCTGAATTATGCCGCATCCGAGCTTCGGGTGCGACGAACGGCACGCTTTGCACTCGGGAAATTGCTGCCAGTGACATGACCCCGGCCGGCGTCGAGAGCCGCGTTCCACCCACACCGGTCACCCGCGCACGATGTCTGATCTGCGAAATGGGTAATTCAAAATCTTATCGGGCGTTCGATTCACCAAGGGATTCACCAAGGCGCCCGCCATCAAGCGTAGACTGATTCCCGACTCGGGTCGCTCGGGGCTTCGAGTCCGCCTGATCCCGGTTCTTACGCTGTCTCGTGGCAACCACAGGATCGAATGAACAGGCGTGACACGGCATTCGCGCTTCTTGCGCTCGGCGCCGCGCCGTTCGCCGCATTGGCGCAACCGGACAAGCGCATGCGGCGGGTTGGCGTTTTCATTCTGACCAGCGCCGAGCACAGCGCCGCCTGGCTCGCCGCGTTTCGCGCAGGCATGCTGGAGTTGCGCTGGGCCGAAGGGCGGGACTACGTGATCGACGCACGCTATGCCAATGGCGTCGCGAAGGCGGGCCCGGCCCTGGCGGCCGAACTCGTCGCGACCCGGCCGGATCTGGTGCTGACGGGCGCGGAGCAGGCCGTCCACATGCTTGCGCAAGCGTCCAAGACCCTGCCCGTCGTATTTGCCATCAGCAAAGATCCCGTGGGCAGCGGGATCGCTGCAAGTCTGCCGCGTCCCGGCGGCAACGCGACGGGATTGACCAATCTGGCCACCGGTCGCGGGGCCAAGCGATTGCAACTGCTGAAAGATGCCTTTCCGCGCGTCGCGCATGTAGGGTTCCTGTTTGACCCCGCCGATGTCGGCAGCGTTTCCCAAGTGAAGGAAATCGAGGAGGCCGCCGCACGCCTGCGGTTGCGGATCACGCCGCTCGGGTTCGGGCAAGAAGGGGATATCGAACCGGCCTTCAAACGAGGCGGCGCAATCGGCGCACAGGCATACATGGTGGCGAATGGCGCTTTCGCCAGCACTCACCTGCGGGCGATCGTGGATCGCATCACGCGTGCCAGGGTCCCGGCAGTTCATAGCTCCAGCCAGTACGTGGAAGCAGGTGGATTGATGTCCTATTCACCTTCTTTGCCGGACAACTTCCGCCGCGCCGCGGCCTACGTCGACAAGATCCTCAAGGGTGCGAAACCGGGCGACCTGCCGGTCGAGCAGCCGACCCGGTTCGAGCTGGTCGTGAACCTGAAAACCGCCAAGGCGATTGGGCTCGGCTTCCCGCAATCCTTCCTCGTTCGCGTGGACCGCGCGATTGAATAGCGCGGCGACGAGAAGGGGTTTGTTGCTTTTCGCCCCGGGGGAGTGTGTTAGGTTTCGCACGCGCAAGCCGCGCAATCACCGGGAGGATCGGCCATGCCTGAGATGGTCCTGCATCATTACCCCGCTTCGCCGTTTTCCGAGAAAATCCGCCTGATCCTCGGCTACAAGAAACTGGCGTGGAAGTCGGTCGTCATTCCGAGCATCATGCCCAAGCCCGATCTGGTGGCGTTCACGGGCGGCTACCGGCGCACGCCGGTACTGCAGATCGGCGCCGATATTTATTGCGACACGGCGCTCATCTGCGACGAGCTCGAGCATCGCCAGCCCGCACCCGGCCTCCATCCGCAAGGCGGTAATGGCGCGGTGAGGATCGTCGCGCAGTGGGCGGATTCGACTTTGTTCTGGGCCGCGATGGCCTACTGCTTCAGCCGCAAGGGTGCAGATTTCTTCTTTCAGGGGCAGCCGCCCGAGGTTGCCAAGGCCTTTGCCGAAGACCGCGCAAAAATGCGCGGAGGTGCGGGCCGCATGCCCGCCGGTGATGCCACTTCCGCTTACAGGTCGTATCTGCGGCGGATTGCGAGCATGGTGGACAATCAGCCCTATGTGATGGGCGAGCAGCCCAGCCTGGCCGATTTTTCCTGTTACCACGCGCTTTGGTTTACCCAGCGCATCCCGCCGCTGGCGGGGATTCTGGATGCGACGCCGAGCGTCGCCGCCTGGATGGGTCGCATGGCGGCCATCGGGCACGGCAGCATGGAGGAGTACGACGCTTCCGCCGCGATTGCCGCGGCCGCCCAGTCAAAGCCGGGTGATGTTCGTGCGGGCATGTTCCAGGATGATCACGGGATTGCGCTCGGGAGTCGAGTGACCATCACCGCCGAAAGCTTCGGGCTGGAACCGACCGAGGGCGAGCTGATTGCCGCCACCCGCACGCGCTATGTACTGCGGCGCAGCGATGCGCGCGCCGGAACGGTCCATGTCCATTTTCCGCGCGTCGGATTCCAGTTGAAGGCCGTGCAGGCGACGTGACATCTTGTTGGATAGGACCCGGACCGGCGCGTATTCGCCGGTTGTGATACTATTCACACAATTGTATGACAGGCAATGGAGGCTGCAATGCCGCTTTCGGTAAGGCTCGACGAGGAATTGGAGTCGAGGCTCAATCAGTACTGCCGCCAGACGGGCGTGTCCAAGTCCCATGTACTGCAGCAGGGCGCGGCCGAATATCTCGACGCGCACGCGCTGCCGACGCTGCATGAGATGGGCAAGGATCTGTTCCCCGCGGGCGGAAACAGTCGCCGCGACGCATCGGAGACGCGCGCCAGGCGCTACCGGGAGTACGTCCGTGCAAAGCGCGCTGGCCGATAGCGGGTTGTTCATCGGCTTGTTTGATGCCGGCGACATACATCATGCGCGTTGCGCCGCGTTCATCGAGAGCTATCGCGGAAGGCTGATCACCACGTGGCAGGTATTGACCGAAGCGCTGGCCATGCTGTCCGCGCGCCAGCAAGCCAGACTGCTGACATGGATACAACGTGGCGTGTCGTCGAGCCTGATCCGGATCGAATGCACCGATCCCGACGACATGCCCAAAGCGATCGAACTGACCGATAAGTATCGCGACCAGCCGATGGATTTCGCCGACGCGTCGATTTATCTGCTGGCGCTGAGGACCGGCATCACCTCGGTCGTTTCGGTAGACCGCAAGGACTACGCGATCTACCGCCTGCCGGGAAAGAAGTCGTTCACCAACCTGTTGCGATAGGACGGGCGCTTCCGGCCGGGAAAGAATGCGTGTCAGAGTCCAATTGTTTCAGCAATCGTTTCAACAATCGAAAAGGGATCGGATGAACAGGCGTGACGCGGTAGTTGCACTGCTTGCGCTCGGCGCCCTGCCGCTCGGTGCACTGGCACAGCAGGCCGGGAAAGTGCATGTGATCGGCGTGCTTCTGGGGCCGGCTTTGGCCGCCGGCGGGATCGATGCGATTCGGCAAGGTCTGCGCGAGCATGGCTACGACGAAGGTCGCAATTTGCGGATTGAATGGCGAAACGCTGAGGGTAAGTTTGATCTCCTGCCGAAGTTCGCCGCGGACCTCGTCGCGCAGAAGGTCGACGTCATCTTCACCGTCTCGACGAATGCAGCTCTCGCTGCCAGGAACGCGACCGCGTCGATACCGATCGTCTTTACACAGGTCGGCGATCCGGTCGCTTCCGGATTCGTGCGCACGTTCGCAAGGCCGGGCGGAAACATGACCGGGCTCGCAACGTTGCAGGGCGAACTGACCGGCAAACGACTCCAGCTGCTCAAGGAAATCCTGCCGTCGCTGAAGTCGGTTGCGATTCTCAGCAACCCGGACAATTCGGCGAACGCTTTGCTGTTGCAGGAGGCGCGGCAGGCGGCAGGCAAGCTGTCGCTGAATGCCCGCGTTGTCGAAGCGCGCAACCTGGGTGAACTCGAATCTGCACTGACGGCAATTGTCGGTCAGCGCGCTCAAGCGCTCGTACTCACGCCGGATCCATTGATTTTTACCCAGCAAGACCGGATCCTGGATATCGCAACTCGAGCGCGGATTCCAGTGCTGGGCTGGAATGATGAACTGACCAGGCGCGGCGCCCTCGTCTCTTACGGTCCCAACACCGTAGCTGTACACCGTCGTGGCGTGTATTTTGTGGACAGGATCATCAAAGGCGCCAAGCCGGGGGAACTGCCGGTGGAGCAGCCGACCGCGTTCGAACTGACCATCAACCTGATCACTGCCAAGGCCCTCGGGATCAAGGTCGCGCACGCGCTGCTGGCGCGTGCGGACGCGGTGATCCGATAGCTGCGCGGCGACCGACGGCTCATGGCCGACTCTTGCCGCGCGTGGTCAGCGCCGGCCGGGGGATCGTTTAGACTCGCGCGCATGACCATCACGCCCGAACTCGCCGCGCTGCAAGACCTGTGCACGCGGCTCGACGGCGCCGGCATCGCCTACATGTTGACCGGTTCACTCGCCATGAGCTACTACGCCAGGCCGCGCATGACGCGCGATATCGATCTGGTCGTTTCACTCGGAGCCGAAGACGTGGCGCGGCTGGCCGGGGCGCTGGGCGGGGACTATCATGCCGACGCGGACGCGATCCGCGCGGCAATTCGCGATGCGAGGCCGTGGAACATCCTTCACCTGCCGTCGCTGGTGAAGATCGATCTGATCCCGCGCAAGGACACGGCATTCCGGCTCGGTGAATTCGAACGCCGCCGCAGAATTCAATTCGCGGGGTTCGCCTTGTGGATCGTGAGCATCGAGGACCTGATTCTCTCCAAGCTCGAGTGGTCGCGTGAATCGCGCTCGGAACAGCAACGCCGGGACCTTCGCTCGCTGCTCCAGGCGCCGCTCGATCGCGCCTACCTCGAGCAATGGGCTGCGCGGCTTGAGTTGAATGAGTTGCTGGAAGAGGTCAGCCATGACTGACACCGACCCCGGAGTCGAAGCCTTCCTCGACGCACGCTACGCGGCGATGACCAGTTCGGAGCGCCTGATGATGGCGCTGAAGATGTTCGAGACGGCGCAGCAGATCGTGCTCTCGTCGCTTGACGCGAGCCTCGATGAAAGAGCGCGCAGGCGCGAAATGTGCCGCCGCTTCTACGGCGATGATCTGGCGCGGGCGGCGTTTGCGGATTCGCACAGCGCCATGTCCCCGTAGCCGGACACGCGAAACCGATCGATTCTCCGATACCTGGTGACCAAGTCCTTGTCAGTCGTGATGCTCGGTGCCAGTGGGGCAACCGGCGGAGCAGTGGTTGAAAAGCTTTGCTCGATGCCATCGATAACGAGGCTGACTTTGCTCGGAAGACGGCCCGTTGCCAATCTTGCGAGTTCCGTTGTTGCCCAGCACATCGTCGATCCGCTCGACGCCTCGACGTATGAGCGCCTGCTGCCCGGTCATGATTGCGCCGTGTGTACGCTTGGTGTGAGTCAGCCGTCCAAGATGACCAGGGAAGAGTTCATCAGGATCGACAAGGACGCCGTGTTGTCATTCGGCGCGCAATGCAGATCCGCCGGCATTCGCCACTTCGAGCTTCTGGGATCCGCTTCCGCGGACGCGCGGTCCAGGTTTCCCTATCTGAAGACCAAAGGAGAGTTGCGGGACGGCTTGGTGGCGCTGGAATTCGAACGCTTGAGTATCTTTCAACCTTCAATGATCCTGACGCCGACGAACCGTTTCGGCTTCTCTCAAGCGCTCACCTTGACGTTTTGGCCGCTGCTGACGCCGGCGTTGGTCGGCTCGTGGCGCAAATACAGAGGCGTTCGCGTGGAAATATTGGGAGCGGCGATGGCTGCAAATCTTGTCACATCAGGCCAGGGACTGGAAATACTGCACTGGGATCAGTTTCTGGCGCTTGCCGCGAAGTCCTGAGACGTGACGGCAGGCTCGCGAGGTTGGCGCCCGGAGCGCCGAATGTTGCGGTGATCTGGCGGCCTTCGGCGGCAACAACCGGCATGCATCGCTGAACGGCGATCCATGGCGTAGACTGAGGGCCGACTTGGGTTGCCCGGGTCTCCGAGCCCGCCCGATCGCGGTGCTTGCGCTTTGTCGTGGCAACCAACAAGGGATCGAATGAACAGGCGTGACACGGTATTCGCACTGCTTGCGCTGAGCGCCACGCCACTCGCGTCGTTCGCGCAGCAGCCGCAACGGAAGGTTTCCCGGATTGGATTGCTGATTTCCGAAACCGTTTCCGGTCAGGCCAGCCGGATCCAGGCGCTGCGTGCCGGACTGCGTGAGCGCGGCTACGTTGAAGGCGAGAACATTGCCGTCGAGCTTCGCTCGGCCGGCGGAGATTACGATCGGCTGCCCGCGCTGGCGGCGGAGCTTGCGCATCTCAAGGTCGATGTCATCGTGTCCTTCGGGATCAAGGCGACCATTGCTGCCAAGGGCGCGACCACGACGATTCCGATTGTCTTTCCGCTCACGGGAGATCCCGTCGCCCAGGGTGTGGTTGACAGCTTCGCCCGGCCGGGTGGGAACCTCACCGGGTCCTCCATATTCGGGCCGGAAGTTTCTGCGAAACGGGTGGAACTGTTCAAGGAGGCGGTGCCGCGCATTTCGCGCGTGGCTGTGCTCGCGAATCCATCCGATTCTGTGCGCGGGGTGTCACTCCAGGCCATGCGCGCCACGGGCAAGGCACTGAAACTGGAACTGCACGCATTCGAGGTGCGCAGGCCCAAGGAGTTTGAGAGCACTTTTGCGAAAATTGCAAAAGGGCACTTCGACGCGTTGATGGTTTCGCAAGACACGCTGTTTGCCGCCAACGCCAACCGGATTGCGCAGCTCGCGGCCGCGGCGCGGCTTCCCTCGGCCGGATACACGGAGTATGCAGACGCCGGCGGCCTGATCGGCTTTGGCACCAACGATGTCGCAATGCATCGCCGTGCGGCCTACTTCGTGGACCGGATACTCAAGGGCGCAAATCCCCGTGATCTGCCGATCGAGCAGGCGACCCGATTCGAACTGGTGATCAACCTCAAGACCGCCAGGGCTCTCGGCGTCAAGATTCCGCAGTCAGTTCTTATCCGTGCCGACCGCGTGGTCGAATGACGACGGTCCGAGTGCCCGATGCTCTCGTCAAGGAAGAAGCGGACGCCGCCGTGGACCGCTATCTCGCGGGGCTGAATGCGCGCGACATCTTGCGCCGTTTCGCTTCGCCCCGGAGCCTGCGGCGTTCCTCGCCGAGCGCGATGAGGCGGCCGCGATCGGCAGGATCGACGCGGTTATAGCGCTCGCGCCAGCCGGGATCGTCCTTCCAGGCATACGGCGCAACAAGGGTGGTGCGCGGTCCCGACGCGGTCTCCAGCAGGCGCAGGGCGGCTCCCACCACCTCGCGCTGCATGTCCCGTCGCCATGGATGGCCGCAGGGATTGCCCAACGGAAAATCGGTGAACACGAACCTGGCGACGCCGCAATGCTCCACCACGTCTCGCGCCGAGCCGACGATCACGCTGGGCAGGCCATTCGCCTCGAGGTGCCGCGCGACCAGACTCACGGTCTGGTGACACACCGGTCAGAGGGCGCTGAGCAGGGCCGCGTCGGCCCCGTCCTCACGCAGGCGCGCGAGGATCTCGGGCGCATTCACCTCGATCGTCCTGCTCTGGCTGTAAACGGTTGGCGCGCCGTGGAAGCGCGCCGCAAGCCCGCCGATGAGGCCCTCGCGGACCCACCCTGCGACTGCCTCGATCGGCATGAAGCTCTCGCGATCCTCGGTATGCGTAGACTCGCGGTCCCAGGCGAGGTCGTCGGTGTTCAGGGCCGGCAGGGGTTCGACCTCGCCGGACCAGACGTGGCGGACGCCCTGCGCATCGTGGTTGGAGCGGACCAGCGGATGCGCGGTGGTGACCAGACCGATGCGCGCCTCGCGCAGGGGCCTGTCGAGCCGCGCGAAAGGCACCTCGGCGTAGGTGGCCCAGACATAGTCCGCCGCGTAACCGAGCGCCCGGTAGTACTCGCGTGTCCGCTCCATGTAGCGGACGGGTTCCTCGTCGCGTTTCATGAATCAGCTTTCTTCTGGAAGGAGCAATTGCATTGGCCCGAATTCTGGCATCGAACCGGACATCCGTGCAATCAGTGGATCAAGGCGGGCTTCCGTGTTACGCTATTCTTACCATGTAAGAGGATCGTGCCGCCATGCTCATCGTGACCGTCTCCGATAAAGGCCAGGTCGTGATTCCGGTGGAAATCCGTCGTCGCCTGGGCATTACCCCCGGCTGCCAGCTCGATTTCAGCCTGGAAGGCCATGTCATCCGCGCCGAGGTAAAACGCCGGGTTGTTCAAACCAGCGCCGAGGACGGCTACGGCATGCTGGTTTGCAAGCGGCCGGGCAAACGCCGGTTGGCCGATTTCGATGTTGCCCTCGCCATGCGGGAAGCCAAACATGATCGCCCTTGATACCAATATCCTGGCGCGTTTCTATGTGGATGATCCGGCCGACCCCGAGGGCGCCAGGCAACGCCCGATTGCCCGTCGCCTCCTGACCGAATCCTCCCAGGCGTTTGTGCCACTGACCGTGATCCTTGAACTCGAATGGGTCTTGCGCGCCTTTTACGGCTTCGCGGCCGGGGATTTCGTGCGGGTGGTCAAACATCTGCTTGGGCTGCCCAACGTCCGCGTCGAGGAATGGTCGCGCATCGCGGATGCCCTGGTCTTGCACACGGAGGGGCTGGAATTCGCCGATGCGCTGCACCTGCTCGCCAGCAGCCATTGCACGGAATTCATGACCTTCGATGATCGTCGCTTCGCGCGCCGCGCCAAACGTTTGCGAGTCACGCCGGCAGTCGCTGTACCTGCGAAGTAGCCGAGAGGATCTGACGAACAGACGTGACGCCGTGCTCGCTCTGGCCGCGCTTGGCGCGGCGCCGACGGCGGCGCGGGCACAGCAGGCGTTTGGACGATGCTCGCGCTGGCGCCACTCGGCCTGCGCGCCTATAATTTCACGATGGCTGCTGCGACCCTGCGTGCAAACGCGACTTCCCAGGTCATCCGCGCGGCGGATCGGTCGTACCGGGATCTGCCCGCGGGCGAATCGACGCCCGAATCAAGAATGTCCCTCGTGTGGGAACTGACCTTGCAATGCCTTGCGATGCAGGGAGGCGGATCGATTGAGCCCCGACTTCAAAGATCTGCTGTCCGAATTCAACGCCCACGGCGTTGAGTATCTGGTTGTCGGTGCCTACGCCCTGGCGGCGCACGGCAGGGTCAGGGCAACAGGCGATCTCGATGTCTGGGTGCGGCCCGATCCCGCCAACGCGAAACGTGTCCTTGGCGCATTGGTGAGGTTCGGCGCGCCGCTGCAAGATCTCACCGAACAGGATCTAAGCACACCCGGAATCGTCTATCAGATTGGCGTCGCTCCGCTTCGGATCGACGTGCTCACCGCGATCGATGCGATCGAATTCGAAGAAGCGTGGCAGGCGCGTATCGTCACCCGGTTTGCCGACCAGAGCGTCTCCGTTCTTTCGGCTGCGCACTTGATCCGCAACAAGCGCGCGGTCGGCCGGGCGCAGGATATCGCCGACCTGGAATGGCTGGAGCGTTCGGAGAAGAATTGACGTTCGCGTCGGCCCGGCCGGCGAGGGTTCAGTCGGAGCTACGAATGCGTACCGGCTCTTGGGACGTGGACAAAATCTTCAAAGGGGCCAGGCCGGCAGATCTGCCCGTGGAGCAACCGACGAAATTCGAGTTGTTCATCAACCGCAAGACCGCCAAAGCACTGGGCCTCACGATTCCGCAGTCGCTGCGGATCAGCGCCGATAGGGTGATCGACTGACTGGTCCGCGGAATTAAGAGTGGGAGTCGAATTCCGTCGTACAAAGAATTGTCAAAGCCGGCGCACAAAGTCTGCCGGCGTCTCGATAGGATACTTGTCGCGCAGCGCGAGCAAATCTCCATCGCCGGTCACCAGAACATCCGCTTTGGCGGCTGCGAGCGTTGCGAGAATCGGCGCGTCGTCCGCATCGCGCGGAACTTCAACCGACAGCGGGCCGAGTTCGATCACCTCGGCGCGGACGTAAAGCTGTTTGATGAACGTCTCGATCTGCTGATCGTCCCATCCAAGCCTGCGGCGGATCTTCGGATATTCGAGAACCCTGCCGATCTCGGCAAGCTGATCCAGGGAGAGCGCCACCCCGAAGCGGGCTTCGGCCCATGCACGGACGATGCGACCGGGCGTTCCCTCCGGGAACATCAGCCCCGAGAGCAGGACGTTCGTGTCGAGTACGACCTTCACTTCTTCCTGCGTCGCGTACGCACGTCCTTCACCGCCTCATCGACAAGGGCGCCGATCGTTTTTTCGTTCATGCCCGCGAAGGCCTGAGCGAGCTCGGTGCGCATCCGGTCGAACTCTTCATCCAGCTTGCGCAGACGCGTAAACATGGCGATGTCGACCAGGGCGGCCACGGGCTTGCCGGCCTTGGTGATCAGCACCTTTCCATGCCGGTACTGGACCTCATTGAGCAGCTCGCCAAGGTTCTGCCGGACGGTCATTGCCGTGGCTTCGCGGATCATGGTTGTTACCCCAATTGATATGGTTGATGTAATCATAGCAATCAAAGCGCGACACGACAATTCTTCCTCGAGCCGCTATGAAAATCGCGGTCCGAGTCCTCGATGTAGATAGACTGACCGCCGACTTGGATTGTTTGGGGCGCCAGCCACCACCAGATGGGTAAGGATGGCCTACGCACTTCAGTTCCGGTTCATGGCACGAAGGACCTGAAACCCGGCACACTGGCCGGCATCCAGCGTCAGACAGGAGTGAAGCTAAAATGAACCTGCTCTACCCAGCAACTTTCGAACCGCAGCCCGACGGCGGCTTCACCGTGCTGTTTGCCGACCTTCCCGAAGCGATCACCGAAGGCGATACCTTTGACGAAGCAATGCTTCACGCGCAAGAAGTGTTGAGTCTTAGTCTACGTGGCCGCATCGAGGATGAGAAGCCCATTCCATCGCCTTCTGTCAAGAAAGGAAGGCAGACTCATCTGGTGGCGCCTGATGCACTGGCGCAGTCGGCTGTGCTGCTCCGACTTGCGCGCGGTGACCGGCCGCTGTCCGACCTGGCTCGCGCAATGGAAACTTCGTGGGCTGCCGCTCAGCGTCTGGAAGATCCACATCACTGGCCTAGCCTGAAACAGCTGGATCGCGCCGCCAAGGTGCTGGGTAAGCGGTTGGTGTTATCTCTGGAGTAAGCGAATCCCGTTTGCAGAAGGTGGGTTTGCCTATCGTGCACCCCCCAAATGGCCGATAGCCGTCAAGCGATAGCCAGCCTCAAATGCCCAACAGGCTTAGAGGCTGGCTTCACCTTGATTTCGATGTCGTAGCCGAGCCGGTTCAAGCAATCCATTGACTCGCGCTCGGACAGGTTCGAGAAGTTGGAGCGCATCATGTCCGACACCTTCGGTTGGGTGATCCCCATGCGCTTTGCTGCTGCTTGCCGGGTCAGCTCAAGCCGTCGCATGGCCTTCCTGATCTCGATCACCAAACCGGACCTGATCTCGAGCTTGTCTGCATCTGGCAGGCCTAAATCGGCAAAGACATTGCCAGAACTGCGTTGCACCTCAACACCGTCAATGAGTCGTTTTTTCATTGCGTAGCTCGTTTGCAAACGCCTCGGCCACTTTCAGCCTGGCGCGGATGATGGCGACTTACCACGGCTTCGCATATTGCTTGACCACGGCGCGCGCTGGGCGGATGCCTGGTCGAAGCGGATTCGATATGCATGGCATTTCGGCATTTCCGCCTTGATCCTCGATTCTTGATCCTCGATCCTGACTCCCCATGCACATCGACCACGACATCAAGCTTGGTTTCAAGGACGTTCTGATCCGCCCGAAGCGCTCGGCGTTGCCGTCGCGCGCGGAAGTCGATATCACGCGCGAATTCACTTTCAATCATTCGGACAACCGCTATCACGGAGTCCCGGTCATCGCGGCGAACATGGATACGGTCGGCACGTTCGAAATGGCGCGCTCGCTCGCGCGGTTCGGCCTGTCGACAGCGCTGCACAAGCACTATGGCGGCGACGAACTCGTCGCGTTCTTCAAGGCGCTCAAACTGAAATCGAACGCGTTTTGCTCGTTGGGCATTACGAAGAACGATCTCGACAAGTTCAGGCAGGTAATGCGGCGCGCCGGCGACGCCGTCCACTAGAAGGAACTCCTGCCGCGGCTCAAAAAGGTTGCGGCGCTCTGGTGCTCCTGGTCCGATATCAACAGGATCGAGCTGGGCCACGTGCAGGCTGCCGCGAAGAAACTGGGCCTCGATGTACAGCCGATTGGCTACGCCGGGACGCCCGCGTCCTGGCAGGAGGCCGCGCAGGTGATTGGACGGAACCGCCCTGACGCGCTGTTCCAGCTCGACTGTACGACCATGCCTTTTCAAGCCATCGTCGATTTCGCGCTGGAACACCGGATTCCAACGATGAGCCCGCATTCGTTCTGGCCACGCTCGGGAGGGTTTGTTGCCTATGGCCCCGACCTGTCTGACATGGCCCGCAGGGCTGCTGCCTATGTCGACAAGATACTCAAGGGAGCCAAGCCGGCTGATCTGCCAGTCGAACTACCGACCAAGTTCGAACTGATCGTCAACCTGAAAACCGCCAAGGCGCTCGGCCTCAGCGTCCCGCAGTCGTTTCTCGTGCGCGCGGACGACGTGATCCGGTAATGGATCGGCGACTGACCGGTTCTCGCCGGATCCGTCCAAACGCAGTCGTCGCCGTCAAGCGCTGGATCGTGGACGGTCGCGATTCGACCCGCAGCCGCTGAGGGAGTAGATTCGCAACCGCATCTGAATTGACCGGGCGCTCCGCCTGCTGGTCCCGGTGCTTGCGCGGCTTCGTGACGATCGGAGGGGGATGGGATGAAGAGGCGTGACACGGTACCTGCGCTAATTGCGCTCGTTGCTTCGAGTGCTTCGTTTTCTGTATACGCGCAGGCGCCGAAAATATTCCGCGTCGGGTACGTTTCGATGGGGAGTGAGGCACCCACGAGGCCATTCCTGGAGGCGGTTCTCGCCGGGCTGCGCGATCGCGGCTACGTGGTCGGGAAGAACCTGACGGTGGACATTCGCTACGCCCATAATGATCCAAGCGCACTCCCGGCGCTGGCGGAAGAGTTGATTGCGTTGAAACCCGACGTGTTGGTTGGAAACGCGCAGGCTGCCATTGCGATGATGGCCAAGACCGCGATCATCCCGATCGTTTTTCTCCTCTCCGCAGACCCCGTAGCCGAGGGACTCGTGGAGAGCCTCGCGCGGCCGGGAACCAATGCCACCGGGATGTCCTACGTCATCTTCGATCTCATCGCCAAGCACGTAGAGCTCCTGACCGAACTCGTGCCGAAAATGTCTCGTGTCGCTCTGCTGATCCCGTCTAATATTTCGGCCAATGTTCGGGATGCCTTCTGGGAGAACCCCGCCCGGGCGGCTGCCAAGGCAAAGCGATTGACCCTTGTCGTAGTCTCTGTCGATCCCAAGAACGTGCCTGAGGCGTTTGCGATGCTTGAGAAGGAGCGTCCCGACGCTCTGGTGGTGGGCGGCAGCCTGCTCTTTACCGCTATTTACCGCGAGCTTGCCGACGCAGCCTTGCGCTTGCGCCTCCCGGCGATCTACGTGTCCTCCTACTACACAGAGGGCGGTGGGCTCGTCAGCTTCGGCGCGAACATCCCCGAGAATTTTCGTTACGCTGCAAGTTATGTGGACAGGATACTCAAGGGCGCGAAACCGGCCGACCTGCCGGTCGAGCAGGTCTCCAGATTCGAACTCGTGCTGAACCTGAAGACGGCGCGGCAGATGGGCTTGACGATCCCACCGTCCTTCCGGCGGCGCGTCGACCGGATAATCGAATAAGCTTGCCGTGTTCGGGACGCCCGCGTGCCTTGGGGCCAGGTCTTGCATCTGACACACATCACCGGTGACGTTGCGTCCCGGGTGCGCGAGGCTTTGGGCGAGGCCGATCTTCTCGGCATCGGAGCCGCTCGCTGAGTGGGCCGGCGCAGGACTCGCCCAGGCCGTGCGCATCGCTCTGCGTTCGATGAACTTCCGCCGCCGGTGTTCAAGCTCACCGTGCTAGACTGGCTAACGATCAATCCGCGAGGTAAAGAGCATGTCGACCAAGCAGCAATTGACCGCGATCATCGAACGCGAGGGGACCGGATATGTGTCCCTCTGCCCCGAACTCGATGTTGCGAGCCAGGGTTCTACCATCGAGGAAGCGCGGGATAACCTGCAGGAAGCGCTGGAACTGTTTTTTGAAACGGCCGATCCCTCGGAGATCGCAAGCCGGCTGCACGACGAAATTTTCGTCACCCGGCTCGAGGTTTCGGTTGGTTAGACTGCGCGTATTCTCCGGCGCGGAGCTCTGTGCAAAGGTATAGACCCTGACCCGCCACTCAGGGCGTAGACTGGCTTCCGACTCGGGTTGACTGGGCACTCCGCCCGCCGATCCCGGTGCTTGCGCTGCTTCGTAACGATCGGCGGGATCGAACGAACAGGCGTGACACGGTAATTGCGTTGCTTGCCTCGGGCGTTGCGCCGCTCGCGTCTGTTGCTCAGCAGCAGCCGGCAAGTTTTTTCAGGATCGGAATTCTGGGTCAGGCCTCGCCCGCGGCTTTGGCGACGAGTCGTGTTGATCCACTGCGCAAAGGTTTGCGCGAGCTTGGCCACGTCGAAGGCAGGAACGTTGTCATCGAGGTTCGCGGAGTCCTCAATTCCCTCAGCCCGCAGCCGGTCGCGGCCCCCAGCGTGTAAGTCGTATCGCCGCGGCCGTGGACAGGCCGTAGATGAGCATCGCCGCGCCGACGAGTGCGAAGAACTGCCAGGCCCGCGCATCGCGCGATACGAGCCATGCGCCAGCTCCGGCAACCACCACCAGTCGCAACGTCGCGGCCAGCACCGGGCCGAGCACGCGGCCGGAACCCTGCGAGGCGAAATACAGCGTCAACCCGAGCCCGAACAGCGCGAACCCGGGTCCCGCCCAGCGCAGGTACTGCCTTGCGTAGTCGAGTACCACGGGGTCGTTGCTGAACAGGCCCGCCCACAGGTCGGGTGCGAGCGACACCACCAGGCCGATCGCGCAGAGGTTCACCGCCGACACGGCGCCCGCGATCCAGGCAACACGGCGTGCCCGCGCAAAGTCGCCTGCGCCGATCGCCATGCCGACCATCGGTACCGACGCGACCCCGATGCCGAACGCAATCGGGATCAGCAGAAATTCCAGGCGCTGGCCGATCCCGTATCCCGCGAGCGGCGCGACGCCGAGCCGCGCGACGAGGCCGGTAAAGATCAGCACGGTCAGCACCGACTGCACCGGCGACAGGCAGGCCAGCGCGCCGACCTTAAGGATGTCGGCGAACAGTTCACCACGCAACGCCACCCCGCGCCAGCCGAGGCGCAGCCGCGCGCGACCGCTCACCAGCCACCACAGCAGAAACGCGACACCCGCTCCGGTCGCCACGATCTGGCCGAGCGCGATGCCGGGCATGCCCAGCCGCGGCACCGGGCCGAGCCCCAGCCCGAGCGCGCCGCCGAGTGCGATCTGCAATAACGCGATCGCGAGCAGCGTCGTCGAGGGTATGCGCATGTCGCCGGTACCGCGCAGGATCGAGGCGAGCGTGTTGATGAGCCAGACCAGCACCGCCCCGGTGAACAGCACCCCCGAATAGTTCACGGCCTCGGTGAGCACATCGCCCGAACCGCCGAGAAACCGGTAGAGCACGCGCCCGAATCCGATGAACACGGCCGTGGTAATGACGCCCGCGACCGCGCCGATCACCACCGCGTGCAGGGCGAGCGTCCTGGCGCGCGCCGTGTCGCCGGCGCCGAGCGCGCGGCTCACCGCCGAGGAAACGCCGCCGCCCATCGCGCCGGCCGACATCATCTGCACCAGCATGGCGAACGGGAACACCAGTGCCATCGCGGCGAGCGGCGCGGTGCCGAGCAGTCCGACGTAGCGGGTCTCGGCGATGCCGACCAGCACGGTCATCGCCATCGCCAGCACGTTGGGCAGCGCGAGGCGCAGCAGCGTCGGCAGGATCGGGCCGGTGGTGAGGGACATTCTGGGTGAGTGGCTTACGTTGCAGCTACAAGTTATAGATGACTGCGTTGGCTGTCCAACCCCGAGGTTGCACCGACTTCAAGCTGCGCCGGCGGTTGCGAAGCGCTGGCGGAAAATCGACGCTGACGGCAGGCGAGGGCGCAGACTGCATTCAGGCCAAGCAAGGATTCCGTTAATCTAGCGTCTTGTCGTGCGGGGTCGTGTTCCCGCCCGGGGTCTACGGCATGGAGGCGGTGGCAAAGTGAATTGTACGAAGTGCGGTCACGCCAGCCCCGCAGGCACGAAGTTCTGCGGCGAATGCGGCGCGCGGCTGGTCTCCGGCTGTGCGGCCTGCGGCGCGGAGAATCCGCCCGCGAACAGGTTTTGCGGGGAATGCGGCGCGCCGCTCGCCACGGCGGCCGCGCGGCGTGATTCGCCCGGCGTCGTTCCGCCCCGCCACCTGGCGGAGCGCATCCTGCAGTCGAAGCAAGCGCTCGAGGGCGAACGCAAGCAGGTGACGGTGCTGTTCGCGGACATGAAGGGCTCGATGGAGCTGCTCGCCGATCGCGATCCCGAAGACGCGCGCAAGCTGCTCGATCCGGTGCTCGAGCGGATGATGGAAGCAGTGCATCACTACGAAGGCACCGTAAACCAGGTCATGGGCGACGGGATCATGGCGCTCTTCGGCGCGCCGATCGCGCACGAGGATCATGCAGTGCGTGCCTGCTACGCGGCGCTGCGCATGCAGGATTCGGTCCGCCGCTACACCGAAGGACTGCGCACCGCGCACGGCATCGAGGTCCAGATCCGGGTCGGGCTCAATTCGGGCGAGGTCGTGGTGCGCTCCATCGGCAGCGACCTGCGCATGGACTATTCCGCAGTGGGGCAGACGACCCACCTCGCCGCGCGGATGGAGCAGCTCGCGACGCCGGGAACCATCCGGCTCACGGGGGCGACGCTCGCACTCGCCGAGGGTTATGTCGCGGTGAAGTCGATCGGTCCTGTTCCCGTGAAGGGGCTCGCGCAACCCGTCGAGGTGTTCGAACTCAGCGGGGCGGGCACGGCGAGGACGCGGCTCCAGGTGTCGCGGGCTCGCGGCCTCACGCAGTTTGTGGGCCGCGACCCCGAAATGGAACAGCTGCGCCGCGCGGCGGAGCAGGCGCGGGGTGGCCACGGCCAGATCATCGCTGTCGTCGGCGAGCCCGGGGTCGGGAAGTCGCGCCTGTACTACGAGTTCCTTCAGTCGCACCACGCGCGCGAGTTCCTGGTCCTCGAATCCGGCTCGGTGTCCTATGGCAAGGCGACGCCGTTCCTGCCGCTCGCAGACCTGATGCGAAGTTACTTCAGGATCGACGCGCGCGACGATGTGCGCGGCATCCGGGTCAAGGTCACGGGAGGGCTGCTGACGCTGGACGAATCGCTCAAGGACGCGGTACCCGTCGCACTATGGCTGCTCGATGCGATACCCGAGGACAGTGCGTTCCTGGCGCTCGAGCCAGCGGAACGCCGCCGGCAGACGTTCGAGGCGGTCAAGCGAATCCTGATGCGCGAGATCGAGCAGCGCCCGCTCGTCCTGGTGTTCGAAGACCTGCACTGGATCGACGGCGAAACCCAGGCCTTCCTCGACGGCTTCATCGAAAGCGTGCCCGCGGCGCGGCTCCTGCTCGCGGTCAATTACCGCCCCGAGTACCGGCACAATTGGCAGAACAAGACCTACTACCGGCAGGTCCGCGTCGATCCGCTGCCGCCCGAGAGCGCCGAGGATCTCCTCGCGGGCCTGCTCGGGAGCGACGCGAGTCTCACGCCGCTCAAGTCGCTCCTGATCGAGCGCACCGAAGGCAGGCCGTTATTCCTGGAAGAGAGCGTGCGGACGCTCATCGAGACGGGCGCGCTCGTCGGGGAGCGCGGCGCCTGTCGCCTGGTGCGCGCGGTGGATGCCCTGCAGGTTCCGGCCACCGTACAGGCGATCCTCGCCTCGCGCATCGACCGGCTCGCACCCGAAGACAAGCGCCTGCTGCAGGCGGCGGCCGTCGTCGGCACCCATGTCCCGTTCGCTGTCCTGAAGGCGATCGCAGAGATCGGTGAAGACGAGCTGCGGCAGGGCCTCGCGCGGCTGCAGACCGCGGAATTCATGTACGAGGCGCGGCTCTTCCCCGAACTCGAGTACGCGTTCAAGCACGCGCTCACGCACGAAGTGGCCTACGGCAGCGTGCTTCAGGAACGGCGGCAGTCGATGCACCGGGCCCTGGTCGATGCGATCGAGCGGATCTACGCCGGCCGCCTCGCCGAACAAATCGAGCGGCTCGCGCACCACGCGCTCGCCGGCCGGGTCCTGCCCGACGCCGTGCGCTATCTCAAGCAAGCAGGTTCGAGGGCGCTCGGCCGCTCCGCGAACCAGGAAGCCGTCGCGTACTTCGAGCAAGCGCTTGCGCTGCAGAGCGAAATGCCGCAATCGACGGCAACGCTCGGCGAGGAGCTGGAGATTCGCATGGGACTCGGCGCGGCGCTCATCACGGTCAAGGGTCCGCAATCGCAGGAAGTGGAAGGCCAGTATCAGCGTGCGCTTTGGCTGGTCGATCATCTCAAGGCAGACGCCAGCCGATTCCCGGTGCTGTGGGGCCTTTGGTATGTCAGCTTCACCCGCGCGCAGCATGCGGCGGCATTTGAAGCAGCGCAACGACTGCTCGAGACGGTGCGCGGGGGCGACGATCCGGGCCTGCTGCTCGAGGCGCATCACGCGTTGTGGCCGACGCTGACCGCGATGGGGCGCCCGATGCAGGCGTTGATTCACGCCGAACAAGGGCTGGCGCTGTACAACCCGGAGCGGGACGCGGCGCAAAGGTTTGTCTACGGAGGTCACGACCCCGGCGCCTGCTGCCGGTTTCACCTTGCGATGATTCGCTGGCTGACCGGCCGGCCGGATCGAGCGCTGCGCGACCTGCGCGACGCGCTCCGCCTCTCGGAGGAACTCGGGCACCCGATGACCACGGTTCTGTCGAGCTATTCCGCCGCGTGGGTACATTATCAGCGCGGCGAGCTCGAGCCCGCGGTCTCGCTTTTCGGGCAAGTTGCTTCGCTGGCAAAGCGCTACGGCATTCCTCGCTATGGGGCGCACGCGGAGGTGCTTGTACGTTGCGCCGAAGGCCCGCGCCTCGGCATCGACGCGATGGACGCATTGCGCGAGCTGGTCTTTTCGAACCCCTGGCCCTCCTGGCAGAAGATTTTCTCCGTCTGCGTGCTGGCCCGGAATTACGCGGATTCCGGCCATGTGGAGAGAGCTCTCCAGATCCTGCGCGCGGTGGCCGGCGATAGCGCCGGGACATGTATCGCACCGGAGATACCGCGGCTCGAGGGGGAGTTGCTGGCGAAACTGGACACGCCCGAATTGGTCCTGGCGGAGGAGCGCATGCGCGAGGCGGTTACACTCGCGGACAAGCAGGGGTCGAAGTCGCTGCAACTGCGCGCTACGACAAGTCTCGCACGTCTCCTGCTGGATATCGGGCGCCGCGATGAGGCGCGAGCCGCGCTCACCGGAATCTACGGCTGGTTCACGGAGGGTTTCGACACGTCGGACCTGAAATCCGCGCGTGCCGTGCTCGACGGGCTGCAGGCCCCTGCGTAGGGCGCTTGGCATCGCGATCGTTCGTAGACACCAGACCAAATAAGGATGGTGACGGATACCTCCCTGCTTATTCTCGATAACGCGGTGCTGATTCTGCTGTTGATTTCCGGTTTCTTGTTGTTGCTGACTGCCGTGCCTGCCGATCTCTCGAGGCTGCTGCAGTAACTGCGGATGGTGTCCTGAACTTGTAACGGAGAATATGTGACCAACGAATTCGTCACCATGCTCAACGCCATGCCCGGCTGGGTCAGGGAGATGGGTATCGTGATCCTCACCGCCAGCCCTGAAGAAGTGAGCTGCGAGTGGGTGGTCAGCGAAAAACACCATCAGGGTTACGGCATCGTGCACGGCGGGGTGCATTGCGGGGTAATCGAGACGCTTGCCTCGATCGGCGCCGCCGCCGTGGCGCATCCGCGCGGACAGCGCGTCGTCGGCCTGGAGAACAACACGTCCTTCATCCGCGCCGTGCGCTCGGGAAAATTGCATGCCTCGGCCAAGCCCGTCACCCGTGGCCGCTCGAGCCAGGTGTGGGAGGCGTGGATTCGCGACGAAAAAGAGCAACTGGTGGCGCAAGGGCGAGTGCGCCTGCTCTGCATGGACGAGGATCGAGCGCTCGGCTGATATAGCTTTACGAAACCGTCTGGCTCACGCAGCAGCTCATGGCGGAGCACTTCCAGACTAGTAAGCAGAACATTGGGCAGCACCTGAAAAACATCTTTGAGGAAGGAGAA
The DNA here is from genome assembly GCA_016195915.1 of Betaproteobacteria bacterium. GTDB lineage: Bacteria > Pseudomonadota > Gammaproteobacteria > Burkholderiales > SG8-39 > JADGRQ01. The sequence continues at coordinate 165,384 of JACPYS010000022.1, forward strand.
CTGACACAGGAAGTGGTTGTAAAGAATTTCTTTACAACTGCCGCTGACGGGAAGAACTACAGCGCCAAATTCTACGACCTCGACGCAATTCGATTCGGCGGGAAGTTCTCAGACAGAAACGAGCCGACTTTGGCGACAAGATTGTCTCCGCACTGGGGAGACAATTGGAGCGAGAGTTCGGTCGCGGCTTCTCCAAGAAATCCTTGCGGCATATGATCCGCTTCGCCGCGGTCTTCCCGAACCGGGAGATTCTCTCAACACTGCTGAGACAATTGTCGTGTTCGCATTTCCTTGCGATCATCTATATCAAGGACCCACTGCAACGCGGCTTTTGCGCTGAACTGTGCCGCATTGCACGCTGGAGCACTCGGGCGCTGCGGCGGCTGACGCAGCAGGCAGCAGAACTGGCCACGCTCCTTTCGACGAGGACAAAGTGGGGCACGCGATGATCGCCGAAATCAAACCCTATCCCGTCATGAGGGACTCGGGCGTGCCGTGGCTGGGGGAGGTGCCGGCGCATTGGGAGGTGTTGCCTGCGCTTGCTGCGTACAAACCCAAACTGGTGAGGAACACGGGCATGGTCGAGAAGACTGTGCTTTCTCTAACCCGTCTTTCTCAACTTGCCGTTGATTTTGAGCGAAATCGGCTCGGTGCATGACGTAAGTGCTTGATGCAAAGCGGCCCAGTTTGCGGCGAGGCTTGTAGTGGAGACCTTGGTCCTTGGCGAGGAGGTTTTTGTTTC
>JACPYS010000024.1 GCA_016195915.1 Betaproteobacteria bacterium
CTCGGCACTCGGCATCGGGACTCGCGTCGCGGGGCCGACGTACGACGCGCTGTACGGCGGGCACTGGGTTCATCCGACCGCCCGGGCGAAGCCGTAGCCACCATGGGTAGTGCCGTTGGGCGCCAACCGGATAGGCATGGATCAATCCACCAACGGCCTTGCGGTACAGTCGCGGCCGATCCGGGGTGCGGAAACGCCGCAAATACCTGCGCAGCGCAACGCAACCGGACATCGAGTCCTCTACGGTATAGCCGACGCCGCCGCCGAAGGTATCTTCGAGTCGGCGAAAGTCCGAGTCCGCCCGCACCACGATGTCGGTGAAATAGACGGGCCGCGCGCCATAGCGTCCAGGCGAAGGAACGGGCGCAGCGACCAGCGTTGGCCTCGGTGCCCGGCGAGTGTACGGCAGGCCGCACATCATGACGCAGCCGAGGTCCGACCGGGCCCAGAGTGCGGATAGCGGCGCCGGGGAGTCGTAGTCGAGCAGGTCCCACGCCAGCCCAGCGTGCTCGAGCGCCCAGCCGAGAACGTCCTTCCACGCCTGTTTGACGGCTGGCGTCGCCGAGTACATGCGTGCGTTCGCGACCGGCATCACCGATACGGCAGCGTCTGCCCCACGCCCGTGCGTCTTGCCTTGTCAAGCATCGCAGCGCCGAGAGCAATATCGGAAAGCGACAGCCCGCGGTGCCAGAAAAGATTGGTCTCGTCCGCGCGCTCGCGGCCTGGCTTGAACCCCGCGACGATCTGGCCGAGTTCCGCATGCAGGTTTTTTTCCGACAGCCGGCCCGAGTCCACGTGCGCGCGAAGCGCCCCGAAGGGACCGGATCGCGCCTGCCCCCAGTCGTCCATCACCATCTTGTCCATGATGTCGCTGAGCGACAGTTCCACCGCGCTCATCGTCCCGTACGGGATGACGCACGCACCCTTCTTGATCCACGCAGTCCTGAGCAGCGGTTCGGGCCGGGTGAGCCGCGATGCCTCGACCACGATGTCCGCTCCCCTGACGCACGACTCCCAATCCTGCGCGACCGTGATCTTCTTGTGCAGATCGTTCTCCAGTTGCGCGGCGAACGCATTCCGGCTCTCGGGCCTGCGTGAATGCACGCGGATCTCGTCGAAGTGGAAGATCGAATCGAGCAGCCGCACGTTCCAGTACGCGGTTCCCCGGGCGCCGATGTGGCCCAGTACCTTGGAGTTCCGGCGCGCAAGGTGCCTGGCGCCGATCGCCGTGACGGCTCCGGTTCGCATGTCGGTAATGTCGGAAGCGTCGATCACCGCCACCGGGGCGCCGGTCTTCGGTTCGAACAGGTTGAGCAGCGCCAGCTCCGAGGGCAGCCCGGCCTCGTAGTTGCGGTAAAAATCGCCTACGATTTTCACTCCTGCGAGCCCGAGCGGCCGGATGTAGCCTCGCAGCACGTTGAAATGCCCAGGAGTGTCTTTCTCCGGCACGAGATGCATGCGCGGCTCGATGACCGCCTCGCGGCGGCCTTGCGCGAGCAGCCCGCCTTCCACCGCAGCGAGAATTTCCTGATCGCTCATTGCGAGCGCCTGCACGTCCTGGTAGTTCAGATAGTGGATGTGGATCTGCGCCATGTTCCGCAATCCTGCGTCCCGAGCGGCGAATTCTTGATTCGGTTCGGGGGTTTGGGCATAGTAGCATGCCTATACAACCTGGCCCCAGGGTCAATTCACCTTAACGCCGCCACGGAGGACCACATGATGATCCGCATGCTCGCACTGCTCGTACTGGCAATGGCGGCCACGCTGCCGAACGCAAACGCGCAGCAAAAGCGCATTGCCGTGACCATGATCGTCGAGGTGCCGCAACTGCTCGACGTCAAGCGCGGCCTGGTCGAGGAACTCGCCCGGCTCGGCTACAAGGAAGGTCAGAACCTGGCGATCGACTACTCGCACGCTGCGGGAAGCTTTCCGACGCAGCAGCAGATTGCGAAAAAGATCGTCGGCGACAAGCCCGATCTGATCGTCCCGATTACCACGCCTTCTGCGATCGTCATGGTGCAGGCGGCGAAGGACACAGGTATCCCGATCGTCTTCTCCACGGTCACCGACCCGCTGCGCGCCAAGGTGGTTGCGACGCTCAAGAGTCCGGGCGGCGTGGTCACCGGTGTGTCGGACCTGGCACCGATCGAACTGCACTTGAAACTCATGCAGGAGATGGTGCCGGGCGCCAAGCGCCTTGGCGTGCTGATGAATCCTTCGCTGCCCAATACTCAGACTTACCTCGAGACGCTCAAGCAACTCGCCCCGGCGGCGGGGCTTAGCATCGTCGAGTCGCCCGCGCCGCAGACGACCAATGTGATGGCCGCTGCGCTCAATCTGGTGGGCAAGGCCGACATGGTCTACATCCCGAACGACACCACCGTCTATGCGGCTCTGGAGGCCGCCGTAAAGGTGGCCACGGAAAACAAACTTCCGCTGTTCTGCGGCGAGACGCGCTCGGTCGAGCGCGGTTGCGCGGCCTCGATCAGTTTCGATTATTACGACGTCGGCGTTGCCACCGCCCAAATGGCGAAAAAGGTGCTGGACGGCGCCAAGCCCGGCGATCTGGATGTCAACGTGCTGAAGGACAACTACAAGAACTTCCAGCTCTGGATCAACGGCAAAACCGCGGCCGGCATGGGCCTCACGATCAGCGACGACCTGCGCAAGCGCGCGACGAAGGTGTTCTGATCCAGTGTCGCTGGTCGCTTTCCTCGGGGCGATCGAGACCGGGCTGATTTTCGGACTCGTCGCCCTCGGAGTGTTTCTCTCCTTTCGCGTACTCAACTTCCCCGATCTCACGGTCGATGGAAGCTTTGCTTTTGGCGCTGCCGTGACGGCGGTGTTGATCGTCAAGGGCTGGAACCCGTACGCCGCCACCGGCATGGCGATCGCCGCGGGAAGCTGCGCGGGCCTGATTACTGCGACGCTCCACCTGCGGCTGCGGGTGCTTAACCTGCTCGCCAGCATCCTGACCATGATCGCGCTGTACTCGGTGAACATTCGCGTCATGGCAGGCCCGACCGTTCCGCTGCTCGGCCAGAGGACCGTGCTGAGCTCGGTCGAGCACCTCGGCGTGCCGAATCCCTGGCTCGCGCCGCTGTTCTTTCTTGCGGTGAGCTCCGTGGTCTGGGTGATCTACGCATGGTTCCTGCACTCCGAAACGGGTCTCGCGATGCGCGCCACGGGCGCCAATCCGGTGATGGCGCGCGCCAACGGTGTGCGCACCGAGCGGCTGGTGCTGGCCGGACTGGCGATCAGCAACGGGCTCGCGGCGTTCGGCGGCTCGCTGCTCGCGCAGCTGCAGGGGGCCGCGGACGTCACCATGGGCATCGGCACCATCATCGTCGGCCTGGCCGCGGTCATCGGCGGCGCAGCGCTCATCCCTGCCCGCAGCCTCGTGGGGCTCACCCTCGCCTGCGTGTTCGGCGCGATCGTCTATCACGTCATCGTTGCGCTCGCGTTGAACGCAACGACTCTGGGCCTCACCGCGTCCGACGTAAATATCGTCACCGCAGCGCTGGTATGCGTGGCCCTTGCGTTCTCCGGCACCGCCACCGGCGCCCGTCAGGGCAAGAAACCATGATCAAGGTCGATCGTGTTTCGGTGGTATTTAACGCCGGTACCGCGCTGGAGAACCGCGTGCTCAGCGATCTCTCGATCGAGATCCCGAGCGGCCAGTTCGTTACCGTCATCGGCTCCAACGGCGCGGGCAAGTCCACCCTGCTCAACGTCATTGCCGGCGAGCTGCCGGTTGCCTCGGGGCGAGTGGTAATCTCGGAGCAGGACGTCACGCCGCTGCCCGCATCGGAGCGCTCGGCGCTGGTGGCGCGGGTGTTCCAGGATCCGCGCGCCGGCACCTGCGAGGTCCTTACGGTCGAAGAGAATCTGGCGCTGGCGGCCTCACGCGGCGGCCCGCGCGGCCTGCGCCTTGCGCTGAATGCCGGGCGGCGCCAGCGCTTTCGCACTGCGCTGCAGCGGCTGGGCCTGGGGCTGGAACACCGCCTGGGCGATCAGATCGGCCTGCTCTCGGGTGGCCAGCGCCAGGCCACCAGCCTGCTGATGGCCTCGCTCGAGCCGATGCAGATCCTGCTGCTCGACGAGCACGTGGCGGCGCTCGACCCGCGCACCGCCGGCTTCGTGCTGGATCTCACTCGCCGCATCATCGAGGAGCAGAAGCTGACCGCTCTGATGGTGACGCACAGCATGCGCCATGCTCTTGCGCTTGGCGAGCGCACGCTGATGCTGCATGAGGGCCGGATCGTGCTCGACATCACGGGCGAGGAACGGCGCCGCATGACGGTCGCCGACCTGATCGCGCGCTTCCGCACGCAGCACGGAGCGGAGCTCGATTCCGACAGCCTGCTGCTGTCTTGATTCCGGCCGGACGCCGACCTACCATGCCTATACAAGTAATCGAGGAGCAGCCATGACTTCCGGACCCCGCACCGTGCGCGCGCCGCGCGGAACGCAGCTCAACGCCCGCAGCTGGCAGACCGAGGCGCCGCTGCGAATGCTGATGAACAACCTCGATCCCGAGGTCGCCGAGCGCCCCGAGGACCTGGTGGTCTACGGCGGCATCGGCAAAGCGGCGCGAAATTGGGACTGCTTTGACCGGATCGTCGATTCGTTGAAACGCCTCGATACGGATGAATCACTGCTCGTCCAGTCCGGTAAGCCGGTTGGGGTGTTCAAGACGCACGCCGACGCGCCGCGCGTGATGATCGCCAATTCGAACCTGGTACCCAGCTGGGCGAGCTGGGAGCATTTCAACGAACTCGACCGCAAGGGCCTGATGATGTACGGCCAGATGACAGCGGGCTCGTGGATCTATATCGGCAGCCAGGGCATCGTGCAGGGAACCTTTGAGACCTTCGCCGAAGCCGGACGGCAGCATTACGGCGGCGACTGGTCGGGCAAGTGGATTCTCACCGCGGGCCTGGGCGGCATGGGCGGTGCTCAGCCGCTTGCCGCCACCATGGCTGGCGCGTCCATGATCGCGATGGAATGCGACCCGACCCGCATCGACATGCGGCTGCGCACCGGCTATCTCGATGCGCGGGCCAATTCGCTGGAGGAAGCCTTCGCGATCATCGAGCGCGCCTGCGCGGAAAAGAAGCCGGTATCGGTGGGGCTTCTTGGCAATGCCGCGGAGTTGATACCGCAGATACTCAAGCGCGCGCAGACCAGCCGGCTACGGCCCTCGCTGGTCACCGATCAGACCTCGGCGCACGACCCCGCCAATGGCTACCTTCCGGAGCACTGGTCACTCGAGCGCTGGCACGATCTGCGCCGCAAAGATCCCGAGGAAGTGGCGATCTCGGCGCGAGAAGCGATCGCGAACCATGTGCGCGCGATTCTCAACTTCAAGGCGATGGGCATTCCCTGCGTCGACTACGGCAACAACATCCGCCAGGAAGCGAAGAACGTGGGCGTGAAGAACGCTTTCGATTACCAGGGGTTCGTGCCGATGTACGTGCGGCCGCTGTTCTGCCGGGGCAAGGGACCGTTCCGCTGGGCTGCGCTATCCGGGGACCCGGAAGACATCGCGAAAACCGACGCGAAAATCCGCGAACTCTTTCCGCAGGACAAACTGCTTGGCCGCTGGCTGGACCTCGCCGGCAAGCGCATCAAGTTCCAGGGGCTCCCTGCGCGCATCTGCTGGCTGGGACTGGGCGAGCGCCACATCGCGGGGCTTGCATTCAACGAAATGGTGCGCAAGGGCGAACTCAAGGCACCTGTGGCACTCGGCCGCGACCACATGGATTCGGGCTCGGTCGCGAGTCCCAATCGCGAGACGGAGGCGATGAAGGACGGCTCGGATGCGGTTTCCGACTGGCCGCTGCTCAATCTGATGCTCAACTGCGCGAGCGGCGCGACTTGGGTGTCGTTCCATCATGGCGGTGGCGTCGGGATGGGTTATTCGCAACATTCGGGGCAGGTGTCGGTCTGCGACGGCACCGACGCTGCCGCAGCGCGCCTCGCGCGCGTGCTGTGGAACGACCCTGCCACGGGGGTCATGCGCCATGCCGACGCCGGCTACGACATCGCCATCGAAACCGCGCGCAAGCACAAACTGGATCTGCCGATGCTTAGCACGGGACCCGCGCGGTGAACGTGGTCCTTGGCGAGCGGCAGCCTCACAGGGGCCAACGGCACCTCGGACCATTCGCTGGTGTTCGCCGAGACGGGCGAACTGCTCGCGAGCGGAAATATCCACCGCGAACCGGTAGCGCTGGCCGCACATGCGCGCCACCCCGCTTCAGCGAGCAACCACGCTTGCACAAGGTCGGGCTGCTACTTGTTGCGCAGATTGACGTTTGTCTTGCCACACTCACACCGAAACGATTCCGCAGTCTCCCTTTCCGGCGAAACACGCAGACGCTCACCACAAGCGGTGCACGCAAATCCCTGCAATAGGTCCTGGAACGCCTTTACAACCGGTTGGAAATCTCTCTTGGTCAGATTCTCCCAGCTGTTGAAATGTATGGCAGCGTTGACCTGCCATTGCTCAGCGTTTGAAGCAACGGCAACCGCATCGCATTTGGCTGAGCAACTATCGAGACTCTGGACAACGTCCTTCTGCCCCCAAGAGTTTGCCGCATCCTTACCGCGCTTATAAAGCGTCCGTAGACGACGAATAGCAGCGGGCAGTAGCTCACCGAGCTGATATTGAGCATCACCGCGAAATTCCACGGACGCACGCAGCCGATGGCATAGATCTGCTGACGTGTACTCCAGAAAGTGGCGGAGCAAGCTTGCTGCCGCGCGCACGTTATCTTCTTGCAGATAGTCTTGGATCTCGGCCCAGACATCGCGGTCATCCCATTGAGCGGGGCCCTGATCTACTGTCCAAGTTCTGAACTGAACCGAAGACCCTGGTCCGGTTAAGCCCTCCGTACGCATATGGCGCAGCCAAATTGGGTCGTGAGTTGTCATAACGAACTGCGTGTTCGGGAACTCCTTTTTCAGAAGCGTGCATACCTCCCGCCGGTGACCTGCATCAACCGACATGAGCACATCGTCGAGAACCGCGAAGGTGAAGTCTTTACCCTGAATATGTCGCATCAAGGCAAGGTACAGGCACAGACCCATTCCGTCTTGATGTCCTTCACTGTGATAAGCACCCGGCGGGAAGAATCCGCGACCGTAGAAATCAACGTCAAAACCAAGCTTGCCCATTGATGGAGTCAGTTGTGCCTTGAAGTCCTGTTCATCCGACCGGTTAACAAAGCCATATAGCGCTGCGAAGTCTTTTTGGACCGCGGCATAAACGCCAGACAAGACCTTGTCGCTGGTTTCGACATACACATCGGACGCCTGTCTCGCAATCTGAGCCTCATCCTTTGCTATCTTGCGTTTTCGCATTGCACCCCGATATGCCTCGAGGCGTTCTTGGGCGATCGTGAGCCAGTCCCGCGCCGCGTCCTGTTTTGACGGATCTGGAAGAGCGGCAACAGCCTTGTCGAGTGCGTTAATCTCATCAAACAGTCGTTGAGGGACGGTCGGAATTGTCGCGAGGAGATCGACCGTTTCTTTCAGGGGCAGTATGTTGCCCAGCCTGGCGGCCAGCGCTTTGCATCCGGCCACGTGCGCACTCGCTGCTTGCATTGCGACGGGCGGCTTGGCGAGCGCTGCGTAACGCAGCAAGCCCTCGACGGCTGTTTCCACCTTTTTCAGCGCCGCAATCAGCGGCGTCATCTTTTTCTCCGTGGTGGTTCGCTTGCGTGTCGCTTCCTTCAGGTGATCAATTTTTTCCTGAACCTTCCCTTTGAGCTCCGCGAGATCCCAAGGGGTATCGCAGAACGGACACATCGCGTCATTGGCGAGTTCAATGCCCGTGGAAAGAAAAGATTCGTGCTTTACGGTTTGCGCCACCGCGGGGTCGCCGGCGAGAATATTGATTTCAGCTCGGACCTCGGCAACGCGAGTTGCCGTCTCGGCAGTTGCTATTTCTGCGATAGCGTCACGGGCACCGTTGATGTCCGCCGCAGCCTGAATTTTCGGAATGCGCTGTGGCTGGACCGGTGTCGGCACCGCCATGCCGTCCTTTAGATTGGTTTTTTCAGTCAGCTCAGGTAGCAGAGCAAGCCCGAGGATGCCCCTTTTTTCGTTGGTAGCAGCTAAGACTGCGTCGGGCCTTAGCTCCGCAAGATTCAGCGCTTGCAGAAAATGGTCGCGGGCAACCCTCGCGGCCGTCTCAAGTCCGGGCAATTGCTTTTCACGGGCATTTGCGATTTTCTGCAGGCCCGTTCTCACTCTCTCCAACTGCTCAAGGTGAAGCAGCGCCTGGACCTCCTCCGCACGTTGCCCCGGCGTTGCAAGCACGTACCGAATGAGTTCCCGGCGTGACAACACGATTTCCGGATGCGCCTCGACACGCTTGAGCACCTTTAGGACGTCAGGATCACTCGGCGTAACTTGAGGAGCGGTCGGAGTTTTGACGCTGCGCTCAATCGTCACGGTCTTCCCAAGGCTGGGAATAGTGACCGTCACAGCAACGCGAGATTTGGCCGGATTATTGCGCTGATCGACGTGCGGTCCGTGCTGCTTGAGGGATACCTCGCCTTTGCCTTCCCCTGAAAGCCTCGAAAGATCGCCAGTCATCGCGAACTCCAAGGCGTCAACGACGCCGCTCTTGCCGGTGCCGTTGGGGCCACAGATGCCAAAACTCCTTCCATTGAAATGCAAGGTCAGATCGCGGATGCCGCGAAATTCCTTTATCCTGATGGACTCGACGGAAATCACAAGTCCCAAGTCTCCGGAAACAGGGCTTCCTTGAGCGCCTTATCGGAAAAGCCCTTGTCCACCAATAGCGTCTTGCGCAGCCGGGCGATTAGCTCGGTCGATGTGCCGCTCGCTTCGAGCGCTTGGAGAAAGCTCTCAAATACGAGGGTAGGGATATCGCCAGGCGTGGCCGCGTTCGCCTTTGTCAACGTACCGGATTCGTCCATGGGCGTTATATTTGAGGGGCCAAGCAATTGGCTACAAACTGCCTTCAATCGTTATCTCGGCCGCGAGATCAAAAGCTGGTGTCATCCCGCAGTACTGCTCCCACCGAGTTCGGAAAAGTGCCTCCTCCAGTAGACTAAGGTCGTCGGTCTGCGCAGCTGCGCCTTCGTCAAGGCCCCAAGCAAGGCGCACGCCTCCTCGGTCTGTCAGGATGTAGCGGTTATGCAATCCCTCGCCACCGGCACGCTCCCGCCATCGTACGATGCGAACCCTGAGACCAGCCGGTATGCGCTGAGGTAGCTGTCGCCGGCATTCAGCATCGAATGCAGCGATACCTTCCCTGAAGCTGGTGTGAAATTCGATGCGCCCGATCGGAACCCCGTTCTGACGCGAGCAGGCACGGGCCACGAATTCCTGCAAGGACGTCCTCGCCCTGGGTCTGTGCGGGTCGAAGTGCGGGTCGACAAAAACGATCTCGCGCGCGATGCGAAGCAGCGGCGACACGGCATCGGCCAGATCCGCGGCCTGCCTCGCCACGACGATCTCCCGGTTCACCTTCCAGCCCGGCGTGTCCTCGTCCAACCCTTCGGCGGCGAGGACCGCGCCGTGGCCGCGCGGATTCGCCCCGGCGACGATGGCGTGGAACGGGCGTTTTCCGTGTTCAGCCTCGGCGTTGGAGAGCCAATCCTTTACAGGATCCCATTCGTGCACTCGCGCCATCATGCGGTCATCGAGCCGGCTAAGGCGATCCTCAATGCGCTTCCTTTCAATCTCGGAGCAGGCCTCAAGCGATCCGTACACCATGGCCTTCCAGCGCTTGGGATATCGAGAGATCAGGCGTCCTCGCGAAAAGCCGAATTTCTCGGTGAGGTATCGGAATTGTTCCCACGAGTTGAGCAGTGCGGGCTCGAGCGCGAACTCGTGGAGCATCAAAACAGCTCCTTCGCCCGCTCCGCGAAAAAGCCGTCCGGCCAGCGACCGGCGAAGTCGCCTTCCGCCGTGACCGGAATTTGAACCACCCGCGAACCCGCCTGCTCGGCCTGCACGTAGATCACCGCGAGGTCGTCGGGCTTCAGAGGTGCTGCCCCTGCCGGCAATCCGCCGTTGGCCGTTTCACGGATGCGCCGCAACAGCCGCAGGATCAGGTGCTCGCTGTGGGTTTCCAGGATGAACGTGTTCCTGCGTTCGCCGAGCGCGCCCTCGATGAAGACATCGCCCAGCTCCGCCTGCAGCGCTGGGTGAAGGTGGATTTCGGGCTGCTCCATCGCGACGATGCGTCCCTTCGATCCGTATGCCATTACCAGCACGGGGAGCACCTGCGAGATCCCGATGCCAACATCGCGATGAGAAACAATGGTCTTCGTTCGCTGATCGATGAGCACCAGCTCAGTGATCCGGTCCACGTTCGAGGCGCGGATAGCCTTCAACATATTTCTCGCGCTCTCTTCTGGATCGTCAATGACGGCGCTGTGTCCGAACTCGGCATCGCGAACGACCTCCAAGCGCTCGACAAGCTCCCCCAACTCATTCGCGAGAGGGCGCGCCATCTGGTCGAGCGCGAAGAGCGAGCGAACGTGCAATCGGTATGGCGTCTTCAGCGCCGGCGCACTGATCCATCGATTGATCGTCTCGCGGATTTCTGCATCTTGCCGTACAACGTCCCATGCGTAGCCACCGCCCGCGTACCAGTTGCGGTCCTCGTGCAGGGCGAAGGCGAGATGGCGCGGTGGGAACGAGCGCAGCGGACCGAGGTAGGTAAGCATGTCCATTTCTTTGCGCACTAGGTCGTTAACGCCATTTATCAGCTCCGCTACCGCACGCGGAAAGAACAACGATACCGCCTCGGCCAGATCCGCCGCCCGGGCGCCGCGACTCACCGGCCGCAGCAACGCCTCGGCTAAGGTACCGCTGCCGCCGCTAGGTAACAGAACCTCAGGCAGGAAACGCTCCGCCTTTGCCCGAATCTCCGGCACTAGCCGGTCCACCGCCACACGTAAGGCCCCGAGATCAGCGTCCGTCACCCGGTCGGTGGTGGTATTGGAGAGCACGATCGCCTCCAGCACCCTCCGGAACACGGCGTGCTCCCGGTTCAACTGGTCCAGGCGCAGTACGCCGTCGCGCCGTCGACTCATTCTCGCGAGCAGCGTCCCGTCCGCGGCAAGGTCGTATGCCATTACCACGACGCGCGCTTCCGCGCCTTCCTGCTCCTTGCCTGAATAAATCTGCGAGGGCTCGCGACCTTCCAATTCAGCGAGCAAGCCGTCTTCATCCTCCTCGCCTTCCAAGCCGATCAAAAGCGACAACGAGATTCGCTTCACGGACGCCAGCCGTTCCGCAAGCGGACCAGCAAAATATGCGGTGTCAATCTCCGCTCCCCACTCGACGCGGCGCCCGCGCTGGGTCTTGTGCACATACTGGCGGAACCCGCCCAGGTCAATGGCCGAGCCGCCGATATCGGTGCGGAAAACGTCAAGTGTTCCCGAGCGCAGTGCCTCGTGGGCGAGCGCAAGACTATGGATGAAGCTCGACTTTCCGGCGCTGTTCGGACCGAAGATCAGGGTAATCGGCTTTAGCGCGATCGTCTGTGTCTCGGCAAAGGCCTTGAAGTTGCCGATTTTCAGCGCCGTGAGGATGCGCGCATGCATACGTCAGGCCTCCCACGCTAGCCGCTCGACGTTCGGCGACGGAAGGTTGAGGAGCTTCGCCTGCCGCTCCATCTCGACTACCAATTCCTTCATATGCGCTCCGCGCCATTTAGCGGTAAGTCGTCCTGAGAACGACTGGCTCACCAGCGTGGCCAATAACCCGTCAAGTCGTTCTCCAGCCCTGCTTCTCTGCCACGTCAATTCTTCAACCTCATTTGCACGTCCAGCAAACTCCTTTTGAAGCGCCTGCGAAGGAATAGGTACCTTAAAGTTGGCGTACTCCTGACCGTTTATGTTTGGTTGCCCTGCTACTCGCTTGTGAGATTCAACCCACGCACGGTAATAAGACGTGCGCGTTAGACCAAAGATGAACCACGGATCGACGCGACCGGATTTGAATCGAAACCGAATCAGGTAACCTGCAAAGGCGCATTCGCCATCGTCTGGGCGGTAAAGGTACGTCTTACCAACGGTGTTTCCACTTCGAGCAAACAGTACGTCACCCTCGGATAGTAGGTAACGACGCCAGTCCTCATCATCGAGCGAAACGAATTCCTTGGTCGAGAGCGTGCCGTCATCTCGAATATCCGTAATCCGGACGTAACGCGGTCTTCCGTTCATCATGGGTACCGCACTCGCGTTCGCTCCATATTCAGGAGAACGATCAGCCAAGTGTCCCAGCGTATCCATCGGCCACTTCATTGAATTCGTCGCCGGATCGCCGAACATCTTGAGGAACAGGGCGGGCAGGATTCGGGCGGCTTTCGCGTCGGCGTCGTAGCGCAGTCTCCGCAGGCGGTCGGCTTCGTCGAGAATTTCCACAATGCGGCGCTGTTCAGATAGCGGGGCCAGAGGCACCCCAAGCGACGCATATTCAACGCCATTTATGTTCGGCTGTGCAGCTACGCGTTTTTTTGATTGGACCCAGTTCCAATAGGTTGGAGTTTGCAGGAAATAGCTCAAGTAGCGCGAGTCAACGATAGCGGGATTTGGTCGGAATCTAATCAGATAGCCAGCAAAGACACATGGCCCATTTTCCTCGACGTGTCGATATGCCTTTCCTACAGTTGCGCCACTCCGAGCAAAAAGAATATCTCCGTCATCCAGAAGATAGTCATCGAAGTCCTCACCCTCTGGCTCAGACAATGAGTCGGGGCGCAACTGTCCCTGGTCATCTATGTCAGTAATTCTGACGTATCGCACGCCCGCCCCTGTTGCAGGGATTGCTCTAGCATTCGCGCCGTACTGGGGTCCGAGCATCGAAATGCTCTGCAGTCTGACGATGGGCCAAGTCATTCAGCCAATTCCTTTGCCAGTCGTTCTAGTCCCGCTACGATTTTGCGATAGTCTTCTAGGACCTCGCTCGCCAACTGGCCTGGATCTTCATCCGATGGCTTCTCGTTAATCCGCGGCTTCCACTGCCCCGCACCCAGGTTGTAATCGGCCGCAGCCAGTTGTTCGTGCGTCGCCCACCAACAGGTCGGCAAGTTGGCATCGTGCGGCAGCAGGGTATTCGCTGCGACTCCAGGCGGGGTGGCAATGCCGCTCGCCTTGTACGCCTTCCATTGGATGAGCAGGTCGGGGATGTCATTCTGCTCCGAAGTCTCGACGCGGCCGCCGCCGGAGATCTTGTCCGGGTCGTAGCCGTCGTTGCGCACCTCGTAGAACCAGACCTTGTCGAGGCGCTTCGCGGTCTCGCTTGCGGGCCTCCTGAACACCAAGACAGCCGTTTTCACGCCTGCGTAGGGCTTAAAGACGCCTGCAGGCAGGCTCACCACCGCTAGCAGATCGAACTCAGTCACGAGTTTCTTGCGCAGTTCCACGTGAGCCGACGTCGAGCCGAACAGCAGGCCCTCAGGCACCACCACCGCGCAGCGCCCGCCGGGGGCAAGGCTTTGCATCATCAACCCGAGAAAAAGCAGCTCGCTCTTCTTGGAATTGGTCGGCAGATCCTGCCGGATCGAATCCCTGGGCAACTGGCCCGCGAACGGAGGGTTGGAGAGGATCACCTTGTAGCGGCGGCGGAGATCGTCCTCGGTCAGTCCTCCCATCTCAGACAGAGCGTTGGCGCGCTTCAGCCGTGCATGGCGGATTCCGTGCAGCACCAAGTTCATCATCGCGATGCGCATCATCTGCCGCGACACATCCAAGCCGTATATCGCCGCCTCGAGCAGGCCCCAGTCGGGGATCTTCTCGCCCGCACCCTTGCGGTAGGTCTGAAGCTTTGGAATTTGGGCCTTGGCCTCGGCCATCGTCTGGCCACGCTTCTCAAGCCAGTCCTCGCCATAGATCGGATACTCGCTCACCTGCTCGCTGTACTTGGCGAGAACGTAGTCCACTACATCGATTAGAAAGCCCGCCGTGCCGCAAGCAGGATCGAAGATGCTTTCACCAACCTCGGGATCGACCATCTCGACCATGAAAGCGCGTATCTGGCGCGGGGTGCGGAACTGCCCGTTGAGCGCCGACTGGCCGAGATGCGTGAGGAGATACTCAAAGATGTCCCCCTTCACGTCGGGTCCGAGCTTTCGAAACTCGAAGCCGTCCAGTTCGTCGATCACCTGTTTGAGCACGTTGGGGTCAACGATCTCCAACACCGCGTCGCGGAAGTACTCGGCCACTTCGGGCTCGTCCTTCGCAAGCGACGCCATGTACGGAAAGACCTCGTCCCGAACGAAGTTCCGCAGGTCCTCGCCGCTCTTGAAGCGCCACTTGGTCCAGCGGTAGCGCTCGGCCTGCTGCGGGTAAAGTAGTTTCGCGTTGCCGTTCGTGGCGCTCAGGCGCGCGCGCAGCTCACGGTCGGTTTCCTCCTCGTCGAGGAGCTTGAGGAAGATGAGATACGAAATCTGCTCGATGTAGGTCACCGGGTTGGTAACACCACCCGCCCAAAGAACATCCGTGATGTGATCGAGTTTTCTACGCAACTGCTGGTTCAAGTTCGTTCCCTCGATTACAGCGTCAGGCCGCGAGCACCGACTGGTTGAGTTCTTCCACCACCTGCTTCAGCCCCTGCTCGCCGAAGAGTTCAATGCCGAGATTCGCGGCGTTGAGGATCGAAAGCGGCGGCGCGAAGAGATCCTCGATTGAAACATTGCCCTTGACGATACCCCGGTTCTTGAGGAGCGACAGGTACTGCGCCTGCTCTGGCGACAAATTCTTTGCCACCAGCCAGGCGCGGAAGTTTTCCTCGATGCGCTCATCCCGGCTCTTGAGCTTGAGCATGCCTAGCGCCGCGCGGATAAAGTCCACGAGATTGCCACCAGGGTTCCGGTACGCCCTGCGGAGGTTCTCTTCGTTGAAGTAGCGCTCGGGCTGGTTGAGTCGCTGCGCGAGCCAGGCCTCTTCCTGCTCGGTGAGCGGCTGGTTTTGTTTCACCTTGCGGAGGAGCGCGTCGTTTTCGGAGGCTGCTTTGATGGCCTTTTCCCAATCGGTGACATATTCGCGCTTGTCGACGCGCTCGCCGTCGGGGCCGACCTCTACGTAGCTTACTGCCTCGAGCCACTCATCCTCCAGCCCCAGCTCGATCAGCTCGCGCGGGGTGGGGGCTCGCGGCTTGCCCTTGCCCGGCGCGTAGCCGCCGCCTGTGCCCGTGAATATGTCGGCGTCGCTGTCGTTGAAATACTCATGGTTGCGGAAGAAGTCATAGATGACGAAACGACGCTTGCCAATGTGAGGAGCGGTGCGCGTGCCGCGTCCCCGCATTTGCTGGTAGAGGATTGGACTTCTCACGCGCCGGCACATGACCAGATGCAGCACTTCGCGGCAGTCAAAGCCGGTATCGAGCATTCCCACGCTCACCGCGATCTGCGGGTAGTTCTCCTGCTTGAAGCGGCGAATGAGTTCGTCGGCATTGGGGATGTCGGAGGTGATTACTTCGGCATAGCGCCCCTTGCAGTCCGAATGAATCTCGTTCAGGTACTGCGTGAGCCGCGCCGCGTGATGCTTGGTGATCGCGAACACCACCGCCTTGCCGGGACCGATCTTTTGGCGAGGCGCAAGGTCCTGGTAGGTTTCCCACGCCAGTCGATCAAACTCCTGCATCATGAGGCGATTAGATTTCTCATTGGTCCACTTACGCTCGAACTCCGCAGGGTCGTAGTGCTGTTCATCCAGATCCGCACCGGCGGCGATGATTTCAGTTATGCCCGTCGCGAACCTGTAAGGTGCTAGATAGCCCTCTTTGAATGCGTTCTGGATCGAATAGGCGAAGTCGGGTGCGTCGTCCTTGCAGTGATAGAACTGGAACGTATTCCGCTCGATGTATGGGGCGGGCGTGGCGGTGAGTCCGATGTGGAGCGCATCGAAATGGGTGAGCGCGGTCTGCCAGGCGCCGTAAATGGAGCGGTGGCATTCGTCTGCGATCACCACATCGAAATACCCACTGGTGAACTCTGCATAGCGGCCAGTCATCGTCTGCAGCAGGCACACGGTGACCTGCTTTTCCTGTCGCACCATGCCGGCCTTCAACCAATAACTCGGATAGCCGGGCAACAGATCCTGGATGGCGTCGATGCCTTGCTTGGCGAGTTGATCGCGATCCACAAGGAATAGGACACGCTCCGCATGGCCGGATTGGAGAAGCCGCTTCAGGTAGAGGCAGATCAGATCGGTCTTGCCCGTGCCGGTCGGCAACTCGATAAGGAAGCGGCGCTTACCCAGTTCGACCGTACGGTCGAGTGCCTGCATCGTTTCCTTCTGGTACGGCCGCACCTCACGGGTTTCGCCCTGACGAATGTACGTATCAGGGATCGGAATAGTGGCGAGCGGCTTTCGCGTCGCTCGCATCTCGACGAGACGCTCAAGATCGCGGCGCGAGAAGAACGAGTTCACGACGCGGGCGTCGTCGTTCTGGTAGTCCCAGAAATAGATGAGTTCGCCGTTGGTCAGAAAGATGAACGGCGCCCCGATGCGCTTTGCGTACGGCAGCGCCTGTTGCTTGGCAACGTAGGGGTGAATCGCCTGGCGTTTCGCCTCGATAATAGCGAGCGGCCGTCCTCGCTGACTGCGTAGCACGTAGTCGGCACGGCCCGTCGGGACTGCGTCGCCGTCGCTGGTCCTGAGCACGGTTGCCGTGCTCCCCGGGCTCTCAACGCCCGGCGGGTTTCCGGTCACCCGGACCTCGGTCTCGACCTGAGACTTGTCCGCCGGGTCCCAGCCAGCAGCGCGCAATAGATCATCGATCAGAATACGCGCGTCCGTTTCTTTGGTGTCCGCCGTCAATCGCCCCTCTCAGCTCCCGGTTCGCGACCGATAGTAGTTCGAAAGTTCATGCCCGTTGAAGTACACGTCGCAGACCAAGCGTCCGCGATCGATTCGATACGCGTTTCCGAGTTGAATCGAGCGTCCCAGAATCAACCCCGAAAGCCATGCCGTCGCCGCAGATCCACCGCGAGTACCGACCTCAGCCGCATCATATCCGGTCGGCCTCACCCGATCGCCGCTCTCGCCGCCCCATTTCCAATTCGGGTTCACGTCAAACGTATCGCCGTCGATGATTCGCGTCACTTGGAAGGTATGCATCGTCAGTCTCCTTGGTTGGACCATCCGCCATCTCTTCAGCAAGCGGGATGCCAGGCCAAGGACACAAACCAATCCAGCATCTGATCAACGACTTAGATGCGTAGCGCTCCTGTGCAAACCGGTGGAGTTTCAATCTAGGTTGAAATGCTTTTCAACCAACATTCATGTTCGCTGCCTCTTGCCAACGAATTTATGGAGGGCTTGAGGCGTAATGCCAAGCAACCGCGCCGCCTTGCTCCGGTTCCCGTTCGCCAAGTCAAGCGCGCGATCGACGAGGTTCCTTCTCGCGTCCTTCAGATAGTCCTCGATCGAAAAGCCGGGCTGTGGCTCAGGATGATTTGAAACCGCTTCGTCTTCGCCGGGTGGATCGGCCAGCACCATGTCCTCAGCATCGAGCACTTCCTTTTTGCTGAGTAGCGCTGAGCGCTCTAGCGCGTTCTCCAGATCCCGTACGTTGCCCAGCCATGGCAGCCCTTGCAGCTTCACCAATGCACCCGGCGTCAGTTTCTTCGGATGTCGGAGCGTGGCATTGATTCTGTCGAGGATGCCCAACGCAATCTTCGGGATATCGCCCCGCCGCTCCCGCAGGGCCGGCAGGCGAATCTGGCCAACGCTCAATCTGTAGTAGAGATCCTCCCTGAATTTCTTTTCTTTGATGGCCCGCGAAAGATCGGTGTTGGTTGCGGCAATCACGCGAACGTTCACGCGGTGCCCCTTCTTTGCTCCCAGCGGATCGAGGATGCCATCCTCCAAAATACGAAGAAGTTTTCCCTGCGACTCCGAGGGAAGCTCACCGAGTTCATCGAGAAAAAGCGTACCTCCATCGGCAAGATCGAATTTCCCGAGTTGGTCATTCACCGCCCCGGTGAACGCGCCGCGCTTGTGACCGAAGAGGACGCTTTCAGCGAGCTCCCGGGGCAGCGCTGCGCAGTTGAGCGGAACGAAACGTTCGACGGGCCTCCCGCTTAGCCCGTGAATCAGTCGCGCAAAGAGTTCCTTGCCTGTCCCTGTCCCTCCCGCGAGCAACACCGGAGCGTCCGAGGTCGCGAGCGCAGCTGCGGTGTCAAGGGCTTTGAGCAGTGAAGGATGATCGCCGACGATTCCCAACATGCGAATTACCTCGCCAAGCTCCTTGGACGGAGCATAGTCGGGCGTGGGCCGTGCGACATCCCATCTCACGGTAGGAAACGTCGCCGCAGTGAGATCGATCTCGGAGACCAGCGGTCTCTCTCTCGACACAAAGCGAGGCGGCCGGACATGCAGAACGCGAGCGGGAATATCCCCGCTAGCAATGAGAAGAATCCAGACTGCATGCATCTGCGGGGTGCCAGATGCCACGGAAACGAAGTACTCGTCCACTCCATCAGACTTAGGCAGCGATCGAAATGCGGCACGAACTCCTTTCGTTATCGCGGCGTAATCGGTCGGGTCGGTCAGCGGAACATCGATCAGCTCCGTGCTCACCTGCGGATATCTCTGCTGGATCGCGTCCCTGGTGTCCCTTGAGTGCTGCGTCGTGTTCGGCGTAGACAGCAGGGCGACTCTTTCGAACTGGCGAGCGGAAAGGAGCGAAAGAATTGGACCTGCCTGCTCGTTCTCCGCAAGCGGCCCCTTCGCGAAGGGGTCCTGAAACCCGGTAAATGTTAGTAGTGTTCTCACGCAGGCAGTTTTGGTGTTTGCCGCCTCCAGCTTTTCCGGGGCAGGCGGCAGCTTGTTCCGTTCGCCGCGAAGTTTAGCCCCTGCCGTCCCGACTCGGGCCTCTAGATTGCACCTACGACGCGCAATGCCTCGACTTCCTCGCAGGTGAGACCTAGCAGGCCTTCCAGGATTTCCCCCGTGTGTTCGCCCAGCACCGGCTCGCGCTTCGGCTCAACGTTTCCCGAGTTCGAGAATTTCGCCGGCTGCGGTACCAACTTCAGTTCGCCGAATACTGGATGCGGTACAGAGCGCAACAGGCCGCGTGCCTCCGCCTGCGCGCTTCCGGCAGCTTGCGCGAGATCCCAGACCGGACCGGCAGGGATCCCCGCCGCATGGCAGCGGCCAACGACGTCATCCACATCCAGCGGTCCACTCCACGCTTCAATTGCCGCACGCAGCGCCGCTTCATTCTCGAACCGGGCAAGGTTCTTCAAAAAGCGCGCATCCAATGCGAGATCGTCCCGGCCCATGACTCCGCACATCGACTTGAACTGCGCATCGCTAGTCACGACCAGCGCCACCAATCCGTTGCGGCAGCGGTAGGTGTTCACCGGCGTCGTGACCGGATGGCGGTTGCCGACGCGCGGCGGCGCCTTGCCGCTGGCGAGCAGGTTGGCGAGGCCGGTCATCTGCATGGCCATCAGCGCATCGAACATCGCGAGGTCGATTCGCTCACCGTGTCCCGTGCGCGATCGTCCCTGCAATGCGGCCAGCACTGCCCACGATCCCATCAGGCCGGTCCAAAGGTCGCCGAGCGACTCACCGAGCGCCGTAGGCGCGCCCTCCGGTTGGCCGGTCACGCTCATGATCCCGGACATCGCCTGGATGATCAGGTCGTAGGCCGCCCAGCCGGCATGCGGGCCTTCCTGGCCGAAGCCGGAGATCGACAGGTACACCAGCCGCGGGTTGCGCGCCGAGAGCGTTTCGTAATCCATCCTCAGGCGTGCCGCGACACCGGGGCGAAAGTTCTCCACCACCACGTCCGACTTTTCAGCCAGCCTGTAACTGATTTCCTTGGCGCGCGGGTCCTTTAGATCCAGGGTGACGCTCTTCTTGTTGCGGTTGATGAGCGCGAAATAGACGCTCGCGCCGCCCGCAAACGGCCCAAAATGGCGCGAATCATCGCCGCGCCCCGGGGTCTCGATCTTGATGACCTCGGCGCCGAGATCCGCGAGCAGCGCGGTGCAGTACGGCCCGGACAGAACACGCGACAAGTCCAGCACACGCAGACCCGAAAGAGGTGCCTGGTTCATTCGCTGGTCTGCTCGATAACGATCACGCTCTTGCCGGTCGTCCGGCGCGCCTCCAGGTCTGCCAGCGCGCGCGGCAGTTCCGCGAACGGGTAATGCTGCCCAACGAGCAGCCGGACTCTGCCGGCGGTTCGCAGCGCCAGCACGTCTGCCAGCGCGCGCGCAACCAGCGCAGCGTCGGTATCGTGGCTCCAGTACACGCCGAGCGCCGAGGCGTTTTTCAGCAGCAGCCGGTTCGCCTTGATCACCGGAATCGCGCCGCCAGAGAATCCCACGATCAGGAGGCGGCCGTTTCGCGCGAGCGCCTTGACGCTGAACTCGGTGATCTCGCCGCCGACCGGATCGAACACAACGTCCACGCCACGCCCGCCGGTATGTGCGAGCAAAGGCTCCAGCCACGGGCCGGCGCGGTAATCGAAGGCCGCTTCCGCCCCGAGCGCGCGGCAAAGCGCGAGTTTGTCGTCTCCGCCGGCCGTCGCGAAGACGCGCGCCCCGGCTGCGCGCGCGAGCTGCATCGCGGCGGCGCCGACACCGCCTGCTGCCGCGTGTACGAGGACCGTCTCGCCCTCGAGCAGGCGTGCGCGCTCGTGCAGCGCGATCCACGCAGTGGGCCAAATGACCGGGAGCGAGGCCCCTTCCGCGAAAGTAACGTCCTGCGGCAAGCCGATGAGCATGTCCTCGCGAGCCACGGCCTGCTCGGCGAAGCCTCCCCAGAGTACTTTCCCCGCGACGCGGTCCCCTTGGCGGAAGCGTGCCGAGTCCACGCGCACGGTCCCGGCAATCTCCTGCCCCGGAACGAAGGGCAACGGAGGTCGCACCTGGTAGGCGCCACGCAACATCAGCAGATCGGAAAAGTTGAGCGCCCCCGCGGCGACACGGACGACAACCTCATCCGCGCCCGCCGTGGGCTGCGGCACCTCCGCGAGCGCGAGGTCCTGCAAACCGCCCGTGCCTGTGCAACACCATGCTCTCATGGCTTGAACCGCCCCATCAGGCGGTAACGTGATCCGGGATGCGTAAGCACCGCGTACGCCGCGACGCCGCCGCGCGCCCAAGTTCGCCGGCGCACGATCAGGCAGGGCTCGTGCGGCCCGATCCTGAGCAGCCGGCGCGCGAAAGCATCCGGCAGACGGGACTCCACCACCTGCTCCGCCTCGGCCAGCGGCGCGACACGGAACAGGTAGTGCGACGGGGTCTCGCGCTTGAAGTCGATCTTGAGCAGGTCGGGTGCGAGCGCCGGGTTGACGTATCGGTCCTCGAGCTGCACGGGGACATCATTCTCGTAGTGCACGAGCACCGTGCGGAACACGGCGCTTTCCGGCTTGACCTCAAGCAAGGCGGCGATGTCCGGTGTCACGGGTTCCTCTACCGCAAACTTGACCATCGCGCGATGCCGATGTCCGCGCTCCGTGATCTCCTCGTGGATATCGCGGATCTTGAGCAGCGAAGACACCGGCGTCAGCTCGGCAACGTAAGTTCCAAGCCCCTGCACGCGGTGGAGAAACCCTTCGCTCGCCAGTTCGCGCAGTGCGCGGTTCACGGTCATGCGGCTGACGCGATAGTGCCTCGTCAACTCGTTCTCCGAGGGAATCAGCTTGCCCGGCAGCCACCTCCCCGCCGAAATCTGGCGCTTTACGTAGCGCTTGATGATCGCGAAGCGGGCCTGTGCCATGACCGGTTGTATATACCACACCTCGCCCCGGCGCGAACGCGGCTGCAAATCAGCGCATCGCGCGAACGAGCTCTCCCGCACGCACCACTCTTTCGCAGGGATTCCCGCCAATCGCGTAACCGAGTTCTGCGGGTGACTCGATCCGCCAGAACGCGAGGTCGGCCTGTTTGCCCGCCTCGAGCGTTCCGTGGGTGTCGTGCATGCCGAGTGCGCGTGCGGCATTGCGCGTGACTCCCGCGAGCGCTTCCGCCGGTGTAAGCCGGAACAGCGTGCAGGAGAGGTTCAGCGTGAGAAGGATCGAGGTGAGCGGAGACGAGCCCGGATTGTGGTCGGTCGCCACGGCGATCGGAACGCGATGCCTGCGCAGCGCTTCCACCGGCGGCAATTTCTTCTCGCGCAGAAAATAAAACGCCCCGGGCAGCAGCACCGCGACGGTTCCGGCAGCAGCGAGCGCGGCAACGCCCTCCTCGTTCGAATACTCGAGATGGTCCGCCGACAACGCGCCGAATCCGGCCGCGAGCTGCGCGCCGCCGCAATCCGAGAGTTGATCGGCATGCAGCTTGACGCGCAGACCCAGCCGGCGCGCGGCTTCGAATACGCGCGCCGTCTGTTCCGGGGAGAACGCGATCTTCTCGCAGAAGGCATCCACCGCATCGGCGAGCCGGTCCTGCGCAACCGCCGGCAGCATCTCGTCGCAGACGCAATCCACATAGGCATCGGCCCGGCCCGCAAACTCCGGCGGCAGCGCATGAGCACCCAGAAAGGTCGTCCTTACCGTAACCGGCGCGCTCGATCCCAGCAGACGCGCGATGCGCAACAGGCGAATTTCCGTCGCCGCATCGAGACCGTACCCCGACTTGACCTCGATCACCGTGACGCCTTCGTCGAGCCATTGCGCGAGTCTTCGCGCCGCGCCGGCGGTCAATTCGTGGTCGGACGCCTCGCGCGTCGCGCGCACCGTCGAGACGATGCCACCGCCAGCCCGCGCGATCTCCTCATAACTCGCTCCCAGCAGCCGCAACTCGAATTCGCGCGCGCGATTGCCGCCGTAGACGAGGTGGGTGTGGCAGTCGATCAGGCCCGGCGTGATCCAGGCTCCGCCCGCCTCGTGGATTTCCTTCGCAAGAGTTCGCGGTTCACCCGGCAGTTGCGACCGCGGCCCGACCCACGCGATTCGTCCGTCCTTGATGCCGATCGCGCCGTCGCGCACCTCGCCGCAATCGTCGCGATCGGCGCGCAAGGTCGCAAGCTGTGCGTCGAGCCAGAGCACGTCCCACATGACGCCGTTATCATAGCAGCGCCATGACGACCTACTTCGCCCGTGAAGCGCTGCTGCCGGAGGGCTGGAAGCGCAATGTGCATATCGCCGTCGATACCGAGGGGACCATCACGGCAATCGGGCACGGCGCGCCGGGCGGCAGCGCGCAAACGCTCGCCGGCCCGCTGCTGCCGGGCATGGCGAACCTGCATTCGCACGCGTTTCAGCGCGCGATGGCGGGACTCACCGAAACACGCTCCGACCCTCACGACGACTTCTGGTCCTGGCGCGAACTGATGTATCGGTTCGTCGACAGACTGACTCCGGAACACGCATTCACCATCGCGCGCCACCTGTACATCGAGATGCTCAAGCGCGGTTATACCGCGGTCGCCGAGTTCCACTACGTGCACAACCGGGCAGGCGGCGCGCCATATGCGGCTCCCGCAGAACTTGCGCTGCGACACCTCGAGGCAGCGCGCGCGGCCGGAATTGCGATCACCCTGCTGCCATCGCTGTATATGCATGGGAATTTCGGCCGAAAACCCCTGCAGCCGCACCAGGAGCGTTTCCGAACGGACGCTTCGACCATCCTGCGCATTGCCGAAGCCGTGCAACATGCGGGGCGGGGGGATGGGAACCTGGTGGTCGGCGTTGCACCCCACTCCTTGCGGGCAGTCGATCCGCAGTCACTCGCCGACCTGGTGGCCGGCGCGCGCGCGCTCGGCGAGCATGCGCCGGTGCATATCCACGCCGCGGAGCAGATCAGGGAAGTCGAAGAGAGCGTTGCCTGGTGCGGGCGGCGGCCGGTGCATTGGCTGCTGGAGCACGCGGGCGCGGACGGGCGCTGGTGCATCGTCCACGCCACGCACGTGACGCCTGAGGAGACGCGTGCGCTTGCCGCGTCCGGCGCAGTCGTCGGTCTATGTCCAAGCACCGAGGCCAATCTCGGCGACGGAATCTTCCCGTTGGTCGAATACCGCGCCGCTGGCGGCCGCTTTGGCATCGGGGGCGACAGCCATGTCTCGCGCGACCCGGTCGAGGAACTGCGCTTGCTCGAGTATGTCCAGCGCCTGGTCCACCGGCAGCGCAATCTCAACGTCAGCGATATTTCGCCTTCGGTCGGTACGACACTGTGGCTCGAGGCGGCGGCGGGGGGCGCGCAGGCGATCGGGCGGCCGACGGGCCGGATTGCACCTGGCGCCCGCGCGGATTTCGTCGTGCTCGACGAAAATCACCCTGAGCTCACCGCGCGGTCCGGTGATGCGATTACGAATGCCTTGGTCTTTTCGGGAGGCACTGACATGGTGCGCGACGTCGCGGTAGCCGGGCGATGGGTGATCAACGACCGCAGGCACGACAGCACAGATGAGGCAGTGCGTGATTACGATCGTGTGCTGGGCGAACTTCGTGCCTAGATCCAATATATAAATTTATTTGTATAACAATCATATAGATATATATATTATCTAAACTGCTTGATTAGAGTTTGAGCGAGGATTATTAAGTTTATATTTTTATTATCAATACATTATGTTTATTTTTTAAACTTTCTAATTAGATATGAAACGGGATTAATTCATATAATACATTTACATATCAATATTATATTTATCATTTCTAATCTAAGTTATTACATAGATAATTCGATCCGTTCCCTGAATTGATCGAGCGCCTCCGGGTTCGCCAAGGCCTCGAGGTTCTTGACCGTCCGTCCGTGGACGACGTCCCGAACTGCCAGCTCGACGATCTTTCCGCTCTTGGTGCGTGGTATATCGTCCACCTGGACAATCCGGTCGGGCACGTGCCGCGGGGTGGTGTTCTTGCGGATCTGCTGCTTGATGCGCGCGGCGAGCGGATCGTCCAGCCGCACCCCCTCCTTGAGTTTCACGAACAGCACCACCCTGACGTCGTCCGGCTTCTCAGGCGGCCAATCCTGCCCGATGACGATCGATTCCAAGACTTCTTCCAACTGCTCGACCTGGCGGTAGATTTCCGCGGTGCCGATGCGCACGCCTCCCGGGTTCAAAACGGCGTCCGAGCGCCAGTAGATGATCATGCCGCCGTGCGGCGTGAACTCGCACCAGTCGCCGTGGCGCCATACATTCGGGTACTTCTCGAAATACGCGGCGCGATACTTCGAGCCGTCGGCATCGTTCCAGAACGCGATCGGCATGGATGGAAAGGGTTTCGTGCAGACCAGTTCGCCCTTGCCGGAGGCGAGCCCCCTGCCCCATTCGTCGAACACCTCGACCTTCATGCCCAGCCCCGGCGCCTGGATCTCGCCGCGCCAGACCGGGCCGATCGGATTGCCAAGGACGAAGCACGAAACGATATCCGTTCCGCCGGAGATCGAGGACAGGCAGACATCGGTCTTCACGTTGCGGTAGACGTAATCGAAACTCTCGGCGACGAGAGGCGAACCCGTGGAAAGAACCACGCGCAGCTGCTCGAGCCGGTGGCTCTCGCGAGGATTGAGGTTGATCTTCGCAATCGCATCGATGTACTTCGCCGACGTGCCGAGATGGGTCATGCCTTCGGCGTCGGCGTAATCGAACAGCACACGGCCGCGGCCCGCGAACGGGGATCCGTCGAACAGCAGCAGCGCGGCTTCACTCGCCAGCCCGGACACGAGCCAGTTCCACATCATCCAGCCCAGCGTGGTGAAATAGAACAAGCGGTCGCCCGGTTTGAGGTCGGAGTGGAGCCGATGCTCTTTCAGGTGCTGCAGCAGCGTGCCCCCGGTGCCGTGCACGATGCACTTGGGCACGCCGGTGGTGCCGGAGGAATACAGGATGCAGAGCGGATGGTTGAACTCCACCCGCTCGAATGCGATTTCGCCGGGGCTGTGCGATTGGGCAAACTCTCCGATTCCTCCGGAATAGGACAGTTCGACGGACTTCACCACACTGGGCAAGCTGGCAAGGATCTGGGCATTCTTTCCCTGCAGATCGAATTCCTTGCCGCCGTACAGGTAGCGGTCGGCGCAGAAGAAAACCTTCGGCGCGATCTGGCCGAAACGGTCGATGACGCCCTGAACGCCGAAATCCGGGGAACAGGAAGACCAGATTGCGCCGATGCTCGTCGTCGCGAGCATTGCCGCGACGGATTCCGGCAGGTTCGGGAGGTAGCCGGCGACCCGGTCGCCCTTTTTCACGCCCATCGCCCGGAGCGCCTGGACCAGGCGGGAGACGTTCGCGTACAACTCCTCACCACTGAGGCGCCGCTTTACGCGGTCTTCGCCCCAGAAAACGATCGCGTCTGTCTCGCCGCGCCTGCGCAGCAGATTCTCCGCAAAATTGAGCCTGCCATCCGGAAACCACGTCGCCCCGGGCATCCTGCCGCCGTCGACAAGCGCGCGATCACCCTTCGCACCGCGGACCTCGCAGAAATCCCAGACCAGATTCCAGAATTCCTCGCCGCTTTCGACCGACCATCGATGCAATTGCGCCCAGTCGGGTTTGCCCGCGCGCTGCATGAACTTTGCAAGGAGGGTGCCCGCGGCGCGCTCGGGGGATGGCGACCAGAGCGCCGTCACGCGCCTTCTCCCGTCAGCCGCGCACGTATCGCTTCCGGGATGCGCAGCGGTTTTTGCTTCGCGGTGTCGATGAACACCACCACCGCCGCACCGTCCGCATACAGGTGACGGTCACCTTCGAGGTGCATCTCGTAATACGTCGGCACGCTGGAACCGCCAGGCGGGCCGACGAACAGCTTCACTTCGACCGTACCCGGATACACCATCGGCCGCTTGTAGTTGCAGCTCGCGTTGGCGATCACGATGCCGGTGTCCTGCCACGCTTCCTGCTCGGGGATGAGCGCGTCGAACCAGCCGATGCGCGCCTGTTCCATGTAGCGGAAGTACATGGTGTTGTTGACATGCCCCATGGCGTCCATGTCGCCCCAGCGCAGGGGGATGCGCTCGAGGTGCGCCAGCCTTCGCTCCTTATCCATGGGCCGCGATTATAATCGTCGCCATGACACGAGAATCGATGGAATACGACGTCGTGATCGTGGGTGGCGGCCCCGCCGGGCTTGCCGCCGCGATCCGCCTCAAACAGCTTGCCGCAGGGAAAGGCCGCGAGGTGGGGGTGTGCCTGATCGAGAAAGGCTCGGAGATCGGCGCGCACATACTCTCCGGCGCGGTGATGGATCCGCGCGCGCTCGACGAACTTCTTCCGGACTGGAAGGCGAACGGCGCGCCGCTCACCTGCCCGGTCAGCGAAGACCGTTTTCTCATGCTGACGCAATCGGGCGCCTACAAGACCCCGAACTGGATGCTGCCCGGTTGCTTCAGGAACCACGGCAACTATGTCGTCAGCCTGGGTAGTGTCTGCCGCTGGCTGGGAACGCAGGCCGAGGCGCTCGGGGTAGAAATATTTCCGGGCTTCGCCGGCGCCGAGGTGCTCTGCAACACCGATGGCGCGGTGAAAGGCGTCTCCACGGGTGACATGGGTGTCAACCGCAAGGGCGAACACACCGAAGCGTTCCAGCCCGGCATCGAGTTGCTCGCGAAGTACACTTTTTTCGCAGAGGGCTGCCGCGGGCACCTCGGCAAACAACTGGAAGCGAAGTTCGATCTGCGCAAGGATGCCGACCCGCAGGTTTACGGCATCGGCCTGAAGGAACTTTGGGAAATCAAACCGGAGAAGCATCAGCCCGGGCTCGTGGTGCATACCGCAGGATGGCCGCTCGAACGCGACACCTACGGAGGTTCGTTCATGTACCACGTGGACGGCAATCAGGTCGCCGTGGGCTTCGTCGTCGGTCTTGCCTACACCAATCCCTACCTCAGCCCCTACGAGGAATTCCAGCGCTACAAGACCCATCCGGCGATCCGTGGCTTCCTCGAAGGCGGCAAACGCATCGCCTACGGGGCGCGCGCCATTGCGGCGGGCGGAATTCAGTCCCTGCCCAAGTTCACTTTCCCGGGCGGATGCCTGCTCGGCGACGACGCAGGTTTCCTCAATGCATCGCGCATCAAGGGCAGCCATGCTGCCATCAAGTCCGGCATGCTCGCGGCCGAGGCCGCGTTCGATGCGCTCGGCGAGGAACGCTCCGGTGACGAACTCTCCGGTTACACGACAGGATTCGAGCAATCGTGGCTGTTCGATGAACTCTACCGGGCGCGCAATTTCAAGCCCTGGATGGCGAAAGGGCTGTACACCGGTTCGATCATGTTCGGCATCGACCAGATCGTGTTTGGCGGCAAGGCACCGTGGACGCTGCGGCACGCGCACGCGGATCACGACACACTGAAGAAGAAGATGGAAGCCGAGCCGATCGCGTATCCGAAACCCGACGGCGTAATCAGCTTCGACCGCCTGACCTCGGTGTCGTTTTCCAATACCAATCACGGCGAGGACCAGCCGATCCACCTTACGCTCAAAGACGCCTCGGTGCCGGTGAACGTCAATCTAGAACTCTACGACGCACCCGAGCAGCGCTACTGCCCCGCCGGCGTCTACGAGATCGTACGCGACGACGACGGCAACAACCCGCGCCTGCAGATCAATGCGCAGAACTGCGTGCACTGCAAGACCTGCGACATCAAGGACCCGACGCAAAACATCGTCTGGGTGGTGCCCGAAGGCGGCGGCGGGCCGAATTATCCCAACATGTGATCGGCCTGAATTGAATTTGAGCCTCGTTCCCGAAAAGTACGACGAGTCGTTCCAGCCTGTCATCGGCGCGCCCGTCACAATGCGCCCCTTGCGGCCGGATGACCTCGACATCGAGACGGCGTTTGTCGAGGGGCTCTCACCCGAGACACGTTCGAACCGCCTGCTCGGCGGCGCGATCCGGATCACGCGCGAATACATGGAACGGCTCACGCAAGTCAATTACGAGCGCGACATGGCGCTCGCGGCGACCGTGATGCTCGACGACCGGGAAACGCTGATCGGCGTCGCGCGATACGCGCTCGAAAAGGACGGCAAGTCCTGCGAGTTCGCGCTGGTGATCGCAGACGCCTGGCAGGGGCGTGGCATCGGCCATCGCATGCTCGGGAAACTCGTCGCCGTGGCGAAGACGCGCGGCCTGGAAACGATCTACGGCGACACGCTTGCGAGCAACCGCCCCTTGATCGAACTGGCGAAGAAACTAGGGTTCGCCCCTCAGCGCCATCCGGACGAAGCCTACCTCACGCGGGTCGTCCTCAAACTCGCATGAAAGCGCTCGCCGTCATGCTTGCAGCCGCGGCCGCCCTCCTGCTTTCGGGCTGCGGCACGATCAATGCCACTGTCACGGATGCCGCGGGACGCGACCTGATGCTGCTCGGTCACGACCCGGTGTCGTACTTCGTGCACGGCAAGCCGCAGCGTGGCGATCCGGCGTTTCACGCCACCATCGACGGCAAGACGTACTACTTCGCGAGCGCGCAGCATCGCGCGTTGTTCCTTGCAGGGCCGCAGAAATACGAGCCGCAGTTCGGCGGGTTTTGCACCAACGGCGTCACCTACGGCGTCAAGCTGAGTTCCGATCCGACCGAGTTCGAAATCATCGACGGCAAACTTTACATTTTCGGCGACGTGCTCGGCCACGAATACTGGCTGCTGGGACGCGAGGAGAACCTTCCCCATGCACATGAAATGTGGCACGAGGCAAAGGACGTCCCCTGGGTGCAGCAGACCATCAAGCGCGCCATCTTCAACCGCGTCCCGTGGTACCAATCGGGCCCCGGGCTGCGGCAGGAATGGGAGCGGCGTAATCCCGGCAAACAACTGGCCTACGATCCGGGGCGCAGCTGGTATACGTGGTTCGTAAAGTACCCTGGCTGGCGCGCGCGCGAAGGTCATATGCAGCCCGCGCTCGGCATTCCCGGCGTCGATTCCTGCCCGCCGGCGTGTGCGGGGGAATTCACCCGGCGGTTCGAACGGCCCTGAGCGGCGTCAGGCGGCGAGGAACTGCTCGTCAGCAATTTCGAGCGCACCGGCGCCGCCGGCCAGCACCGCGCTGCACAAACCGGAAGCCTGCGACAACACCTGATCGGCGAAGAAGCGTGCACTGGCGATCTTCGCTTCGTAAAACAATTTGTCGCCACCGCCTTCCGCGATGCGCGTTTCCGCGATCAGCGCGGCGCGCGCCATCTGCCAACCGCCTGCGACGATCCCCATCAACTTGAGAAATGTCACTGCCCCGGTCGAGGCCGCCTTGACGTCCTTGCCAAACGTCGCGAGCAGATAGTCGACAGATTCCGCCACTCCGGCGACCCCAGCCGCAAGTGCCTTGCGCACTTGCCCAATATCGGTGTGATTCGATTTCGCAAGCTCGGCGTCGAACTGCCGCAGATGCTGCAGCCAGGCCTTCACCGTTGCACCGCCTTCGCGCGCGATCTTGCGGCCGATCAGGTCGTTGGCCTGGATGCCGGTGGTGCCCTCGTAGATGGTGGTGATACGCGCGTCGCGCAGGTGCTGCGCCGCGCCGGTTTCCTCGATGAATCCCATGCCGCCGTGAACTTGTACTCCAAGCGAGGCAATCTCGATGCCGGTTTCGGTACTCCAACCCTTCACCACCGGGATCATCAGGTCGACGAACGCCTGGTTGCGCTGGCGCACCGCCTTGTCCGGATGGTGGATGGCGCCGTCGATCGCAGCGGCCACCACGTAGGCCAGCGCGCGCATCGCTTCAGTCTGCGTCTTCATCAGCATCAGCATGCGCCGCACATCGGGGTGGCGGATGATGGGCACCGCCTTCGAACCCTCGACCAGGTCGCGGCCCTGCACGCGGTCTTTCGCATACGCCAGTGCGCGCTGGAACGCCCGCTCGGCGATCGCGACGCCTTCCAGCCCGACCGCGAAACGCGCCGCATTCATCATCACGAACATGTAGGCGAGGCCCCGGTTCTCCTCTCCCACCAGGTAGCCGATGGCATCCTCGAACACCATCACTGCGGTCGGGCTGGCATGAATTCCCAGCTTGTGCTCGATCGAGGCGCACTTCGCGTTATTGCGCTCGCCGAGCGAGCCGTCCACATTCACCAGAAACTTCGGCACGATGAACAGCGAGATGCCCCTCACCCCCTCGGGCGCGTCCGGCGTGCGCGCCAGCACCAGGTGCACGATGTTCTCGGTCCAATCGTGCTCGCCGAAAGTGATGAAGATCTTCTGGCCGGAAATCCGATAGCGATCGCCCTCGCGCACGGCCTTGGCGCGCACCATTGCCAGGTCCGAGCCCGCCTGCGGCTCGGTGAGGTTCATCGTCCCGGTCCAGCTGCCATCGAACATCTTCGGCAAGAAGGTCTTCTTCAACTGCTCGGTGCCCGAGAGCAGCATCGCCTCGATCGCGCCCTGGGTGAGCATCGGGCAGAGCGAAAACGACATGTTGGCCGACGTGATCATTTCGGTCACCGGCGTCGAGACGAGCTTCGGCAACCCCTGCCCTCCCCATTCCGGATCGAGCGACAGCGCACTCCAGCCGCCTTCGCAATAAAGCCTGTAGGCTTCCTTGAATCCCGCGGGCGTGCGAACCTTGCCATCGTTCCAGACGGCGCCTTCCTGGTCACCCGAACGGTTGAGCGGATCGAGAACGCCGGTCGCAAACTTGCCGGCTTCCTCGAGAATCGCATCCACGGTGTCCGGTGTCGCATCTGCATAGCCCGGCAGTTTCGCAATCTCGCCCAAACCCGCAAGCTCGTTCAGCACGAAACGCATGTCCTTCAGAGGAGCTGTGTAGGCGCTCATGCCTTCCTCACTTCTTCAGTTCTTCCACCAGCTGCGGCACCACCTTGAACAGATCGCCGACGATGCCGTAATCCGCCACGGAGAAGATCGGTGCCTCCTCGTCCTTGTTGATGGCAACGATCACGCGGCTGTCCTTCATTCCGGCAAGGTGCTGGATCGCGCCGGAAATGCCGACCGCCACGTACAGATCCGGCGCCACGATCTTTCCCGTCTGCCCCACCTGCCAGTCATTTGGCACGAAGCCGGCATCCACTGCGGCGCGCGAGGCCCCCATCGCTGCGTTCAACTTGTCGGCGAGCGGCTCGAGGATCTTGAAGTTCTCGCCCGAACCCATGCCGCGCCCGCCCGACACCACGATCTTTGCAGCCGTGAGTTCAGGGCGCTCCGATTTCGAGACTTCCCGGCTGATGAATGCCGACAGACCGCTATCGGGCGGTGCGACAAGCGTCTCCAACACCGCGCTGCCGCCGGACGCCGCAACGGCATCGAAACCGGTGATGCGAACGGTGATGACCTTGATCGCATCTTTCGACTGGACCGTGGCGAGTGCATTGCCCGCGTAGATCGGCCGCACGAACGTGTCGGGCGACTCAACCGCGATGATCTCAGAGATCTGCTGCGCGTCGAGCAGGGCGGCGATGCGCGGTGTCACATCCTTGCCGTTGGAAGTCGCCGGCGCGAGGATGTGCGAGTAGCGCTTCGCAATCGAAACCACCAGCGCGGACACATTCTCGGCGAGGAATTCGCCCAGCTGCGGCGCATCGGAGTGCAGCACTTTCGCCACACCCTCGATCTGCGCTGCCGCCTTTGCAGCCGCCCCGCAGTTGTTGCCTGCGACGAGGACGTGGATCTCGCTGCCGAT
The DNA here is from genome assembly GCA_016195915.1 of Betaproteobacteria bacterium. Classification (GTDB taxonomy): domain Bacteria; phylum Pseudomonadota; class Gammaproteobacteria; order Burkholderiales; family SG8-39; genus JADGRQ01. Next base: position 32,539 of record JACPYS010000024.1, read on the forward strand.
TTGTTTCGCCGCCGCGACCGTATTGCGAGTCGCGACCTTGAGGGTGCCGTGATCGTGTTCAGCAATAACAAGGATGGTCATGTCAGATCACCTTGGCTTCGTTGCGGAGTTTTTCGACCAGCGCCTTGGCGTCGGGCACCTTGACCCCGGCTTTTCGCTTGGGCGGATCCACCACCCTGAGTATCGACACGCGCGGCGCGACATCCACGCCGAGCGCATCGGGCTTCAGGTTCTCGAGAGGCTTCTTCTTCGCCTTCATGATGTTGGGCAGGGTCACGTAGCGCGGTTCATTGAGCCGCAGGTCGGTGGTGATGATCGCAGGAAGCTTGAGCGACACCGTTTCGAGGCCGCCATCGACCTCGCGCGTGACCTGGGCCTTGCCATCGGCGACCTGCACCTTGGACGCGAACGTCGCCTGCGGCCAGTTGAGCAGCGCCGCAAGCATCTGCCCGGTCTGGTTCGAGTCGTCGTCGATCGCCTGCTTGCCGAGGATCACGAGCTGCGGATTCTCCTTCTGGCACACCGCCTTGAGCAGCTTGGCCACTGCGAGCGGCTGCAACGCGACGTCCGATTCGACCAGGATCGCGCGGTCGGCGCCGATCGCGAGCGCGGTGCGCAGGGTTTCCTGGCAGGCTGCGACGCCGCAGGACACGACCAGCACCTCGGTGACCACGCCAGCCTCCTTGAGCCGCATCGCCTCTTCGACTGCGATCTCGTCGAACGGATTCATGGACATCTTGACGTTGGCAGTCTCGACGCCGGTGCCGTCGGACTTGACGCGAACCTTGACGTTGTAATCGATGACGCGCTTGATGCTGACGAGGGCTTTCATGAGCGGGAAGTGGTCGGAGGAAAGGGCGAATTATAGCGCGCCGTCCTGCGCAGACGGCGCGTTTGAAACGCGTAGAGCAAGACCTCAGACGCCCGGCAGCTTGTAATCCTTGAACTGCTCGCGCAACCGGTTTTTGAGCATCTTGCCGGTCGCGCCGAGCGGAATCGCGTCGACGAATACCACGTCGTCGGGTGTCCACCATCTGGCGATTTTGCCCTCGTAGAACTTGAGCAGATCCTCGCGCGACAGCTCCGCGCCGGGTTTCTTCTGCACCACCAGCAGCGGCCGCTCGTCCCACTTCGGATGCCTCACCGCGATGCACGCCGCCATCGCCACCGCCGGGTGGCCCATTGCGACGTTCTCCAGATCGATCGAGCCGATCCATTCGCCGCCGGACTTGATCACGTCCTTCGAGCGGTCCGTGATCTGCATGTAGCCGTCGGGGTCGATCTTCGCGACGTCGCCGGTCGGGAACCAGCCGTTCTGCAGGGGGTCTCCGCCTTCATCCTTGAAATAACGCGAGAGGATCCACGGCCCGCGCACCATCAGGTCGCCCGAGGCGTTGCCGTCCCAGGGCAAGTCCGCTCCGTTCGGATCGACGATCTTCATGTCGACGCCATACACCCCGCGCCCCTGCTTGGCCTGCACGCCGTAGCGCTCCTCCGCGCTCGCCGCTGCGTGCTTCGCCTTGAACGAGCACACGGTGCCGACCGGACTCATCTCGGTCATGCCCCAGGCGTGCAGCACGTACACGCCGTAGGTTTCCTGGAATTTGCGGAGCATCGCCGGCGGACAGGCCGAGCCGCCGATCACCGTGCGGTTCATGGTGGCAAACTTCAGGTGATTCTGCTCGAGGTACACGAGTAACGCCTGCCACACCGTCGGCACGCCCGCTGACACCGTCACCTGCTCCGCTTCCATCAGATCGTGCAGCGACTTGCCGTCCAGCCTCGGTCCGGGGAGCACCAGCTTCGCACCGGTCATGCAGGCGACATAGGGCAGACCCCAGGCATTGACGTGAAACATCGGCACGACCGGCAGGATCGCATCCTTCGCCGAACAGTTGAGCGAGTCCGGCAGCGCGACGGCATAGGTATGCAGAACGGTCGAGCGATGGCTGTAGAGCACCCCCTTCGGATTTCCGGTGGTGCCTGAGGTGTAGCACATCGACGAGGCCAGATTCTCGTCGAACGAAGGCCATTCATAGGCATCCGAATTGCCCTCGATCAGGTCCTCGTAGCACAGCAGGTTCGCGATTCCCGCGTCCTTGGGCAGGTGCACGCGGTCGGTCATCGCCACGAACGTCTTGATCGTCTTCACGCGGCCGGCAATCGCCTGCACGATCGAGAGGAAGCTCAGGTCGAAAAACAGGATCCTGTCTTCGGCGTGGTCGGCGATGTAGACGACCTGATCCGGGTGCAGTCGCGGATTCATGGTATGGAGCACCGCGCCCGAGCCGGACACCGCGTAGTAGAGCTCCAAGTGACGGTAGCCGTTCCAGGCGAGCGTCGCCACCCGGTCCGAGCGGCCGATGCCGAGCCCCGCGAGCGCATTCGCCATCTGCCGCGAACGTCGGTGGCAGTCGCTGTAGGTGCAGCGGTGGATGTCCCCTTCAACGCGCCGCGACACGATCTCCGCATTGCCGTGGTGCCGGTCCGCGTGCACGATCAGGGATGAAATCAGCAGTGGCATCTGCATCATCAGGCCGTTCATGGTGCCTCCTTGGTTGTGTTCTGGATTTCGAGACCTTGCCCTCGTCACTTCCGATCGCGGCGTCGTGCAGGAAGGAGATTGACGAGGGAACGGCCGTCGCGGGTACGGTATGAGTCGAATTCCAGTCGGTCGATGGTGAGAATTTCGTTCACCCGAGTTTGCTCCGCGAGCAACACCAGCGATGCGTCGGCAAGGTCCATAGGGTGGTCGGCATAGCGTTCGAGCAGCTCGAGCAATGCGCCTGGGTCGTCCTCGTGCGGTGCAGACACGCGCAAGCCACCCGCATTCACCCATCGCATCAGTGCCAATGCGGGCTTGATTCCGGCACGCGCGAGCAGCAGATGCCAAGCCTCGGAAATCACAGGCCACGTCGTAATCAGCGCTACCGCGTTGTCGCGCAGGAACGTCCGTACCAATGGATGGTCTGGGTCGTCGCGATAAAGAAAACAGACGATCGGGCCCGTGTCAGCGACGATGCTTCGCATCGACAATCCCGCGTACCAAAGCCTTGGCATTTCGCCCGAGCGCGCGACGTGGACCTCGCCCCAGGCCGACGATACCCAGCTTCGCGGCCGTCTGATAGGACGATACCTCCGGCTCGCGCGCGACATATTCGCTAATCAGTCCCTCGACGACCATGGACTTGGTGATGCGCCGCCTCTCGCAGAGCTGCGTAAGGCGGGCCTCGAGTTCCGGTTTCAATCGAACGGTCAGGGTCATGGGAGCAACTCCGATGATCTCGTAATACGAAGAATACATCCGCCGGGTTTGAAGCGCAATCCTGAAACGAGCGGCACCCCCACTGCGTACACCGCGACCCGCTCGGGCCGGTTAGCGCGACCAGTCAGCGAAATCGTGGCGCAAGGGTCTGCGCGTTTCGATAAACTCCCGCTATATGGCAGTGTCCCGCGCCGGGCAGATCTGCCGCGGCGATCGGCACATCCGAAGTTCGTTCGGCGTATAAGGAGTGAACGTGACCCAAGCAAGAATGCTCGAAGGCAAGGTGATTGTCGTAACCGGCGCAGGCAACGGCATCGGGCGGGATTTCGCGCACGCCATTGCGGACAACGGGGCGAAGGTCGTGGTGAACGACCTTGGAACCTCCGTGTCGGGCGAAGGCAAGGACGTCGGCCCGGCCCAGAAGGTGGTTGACGAAATCAGGGCCAAAGGCGGAGCGGCGGTCGCCAGCACCGACAGCGTGTCCGACTGGGAGTCCGCCAACCGGATCATCGCATGCGCGCTCGACGTCTACGGGCACATTGACGGCGTGGTGAACAATGCCGGCATTCTGCGCGACCGCTTCTTTTTCAAGATGAGCGTCGAGGAATGGAAGGCGGTCATCGACGTGCACCTGAACGGCTCGTTCTACGTCTCGCGCGCCGCAGTCAATTATTTTCGTGACCAGGGCAGCGGCGCTTACGTTCACATGACTTCGACCTCCGGGCTGATCGGCAATTTCGGCCAGGCAAATTACGCCGCCGCAAAACTCGGCATCATCGGACTTTCGAAGTCGATCGCGCTCGATCTCGCGAAATACCACGTACGGTCGAACTGCATCTCGCCCTTCGCGTGGAGCCGCATGATCGGAACCATTCCCGCCGACTCGGATGAACAGAAGGCACGGCTGGAGAAGCTCAAGTCGATGGAGACATCGAAGATCGCGCCGCTCGCCGTGTATCTGCTCTCCGACGCAGCGAAGGACGTGAGCGGCCAGATCTTCGGCGTGCGCGCGAACGAGTTGTTCCTGTTCAGCCAGCACCGCCCGATACGCTCGGTACACCGGGCCGGCGGATGGACGCCGCAGTCGATCGCCGAGCACGCGATTCCGGCGATGCGCGCGCAGTTCTATCCGCTCGATCGTTCGCAGGACATTTTTTCCTGGGATCCGATATGAAAGAACCACGACGAAGCCGTGGGTGCCGGCCGGCACCCACGGCTTCTACGATTTTCAGACAAGCAAAATGACGATCAATTACGCAAGACTCAAGAACTGGCCCTTCAGGGACGTCGAGCAGAGCTACACCGAGAAGGACTGCATGCTCTACGCGCTGGGACTCGGGCTCGGCTACGACCCGATGGACGAGCGCCAGCTCGGATTCGTCTACGAGAAGAACCTCAAGACCCTTCCAACCATGGCGGTCGTTCTCGGCTACCCGGGCTTCTGGGTCAAGGACCAGGCGTCCGGCATCGACTGGGTGCGCATCGTGCACGGCGAGCAGGCGCTGACAGTGCATCGGGCGCTTCCCGTCGCGGGTACGGTCGTCGGCCGCACCCGCATCCGCGCGGTGGTCGACAAGGGCAAGGACAAGGGTGCGCTTCTGGTGCAGCAACGCACCTTGCATGACAAGGCATCCGGCGCGCTTCTGGCGACGATCGACCACGTGACGTTCTGCCGCGCAGACGGCGGGTTTTCCGAATTGCCGGACGACGGGCCGAGAGGCGGCGATCCTGCCCCACCGCCGAAACCCGCGGTGCCTGAAAGCGCGCCGGAAGCGGTCTGCGACCTGCCGACGCTGCCCCAGGCGGCGCTGATCTACCGCCTTTGCGCGGACAACAATCCGCTCCACGCCGAGCCGGCGGTCGCGAAGGCCGCAGGCTTCCCGCGTCCGATCCTGCACGGTCTCGCCACCTACGGCGTGGCGGGACACGCGATCCTGAAGACCTGCTGCGATTACGAGCCCGCCCGGCTCAAGTCGATTGGCGTTCGCTTCTCCGCGCCGGTGTTCCCCGGAGAGACGATCCGCACCGAGATGTGGCGGCGCGGGAGCCAGGTGCAGTTCCGAGCGCGCGTGCTCGAGCGCGATCTGGTGGTGCTGTCCCACGGCACTGCGGAGGTGCTGCCGTGAGATCCGTTCTTGCCATCGTCGCCGCGACGCTCGCTTTTTCCGCGCTCGCGCAACCCTATCCCTCGAAGCCGATCAAGTGGATCGTCCCCTTCCCACCCGGGGGACCGACCGACACCTTCTCCCGCGCGGCCGCGCAAAAACTCGCGGAGCTCGTCGGCCAGTCGGTGGTGATAGAAAACCGCGCCGGCGCCGGCGCCGCGATCGGCATGGAACTGCTCGCAAAATCTCCACCCGATGGCTACACCGTCGGGCTCTCGACCACCGGCAGCCACACGATCAATCCGCACCTTTACGCGAAGCTCGCCTACGATCCGGTGAAGGACTTCGCACCGATCACGCTCGCAATCTCCTATGTAAATGTCCTGGTGGTGAACCCGAGCCTGCCGATCCATACCGGCGCCGATCTAATCGCATGGGCCAGGGCCAATCCCGGCAAGGCGACTTTCGGCTCCGCGGGCAACGGTTCGTCCAACCACCTGTTCGGCGAAGTGCTCAGAACACTCACCGGCGCGCCGATGCAGCATGTGCCGTACAAGGGAAGCGCCCCCGCACTCACCGACGTGATCGCAGGCAATCTGACGTTCATGTTCGACATCCTGAATGCCTCAGGCCCCCAGATCCGCGCGGGACGCGTGCGCGGCATCGCGGTGGCAAGCGCGAAACGCACGCCCTACCTGCCCGAAATCCCGACCCTGGCAGAGTCGGGAATCAAGGGCTTTGAAGAGGTGGGCAGCGATCTCTGGTTCGGCATCATGGCTCCCGCCGGCACGCCGAAGACAATCGTCGACAAGCTCAACGGATCGCTCATCGGCGCGCTGCGTTCCGCCGACATGCGCGAACGCGTACGCGCGCAATCGCTCGATCTGTGGACCAGCACGCCCGAAGAATTCGCGGCGGTAATCAAGGCCGACCTCGCACGCTGGGGCAAGATGGTCAAGGCTTCCGGCGCGCGGGTGGACTGAATCATGCCAGGCGCTCTTTCCCATATTCGCGTCCTCGACCTCTCGCGCGTACTCGCGGGGCCGTGGGCCGCTCAGAATCTTGCCGATCTCGGCGCGGAAGTGATCAAGGTCGAGCGACCCGGCGCGGGCGACGACACGCGCGGCTGGGGTCCGCCGTGGCTGAAGGACGGTGCGGGCAAGGACACCACCGAGTCGGCCTACTTCCTCTCGGTCAACCGCAACAAGAAATCGATCACCATCGACATCGGCAAACCGCAAGGCCAGGCGATCGTGCGCGAACTGGCGGCGAAGTCGGACGTGCTGATCGAGAACTACAAGGTCGGCACGCTCAAACGCTACGGCCTCGCCTACGAAGACCTCAAACCGCTCAATCCGGGCCTGGTGTACTGCTCGGTCACCGGATTCGGGCAGGACGGTCCCTACGCCCAGCGACCCGGCTACGATTTCATCTTTCAGGGCATGGGCGGCCTGATGTCCATCACCGGGGAGCGCGACGATTACCCGGGCGGCGGGCCGCAGAAGGTCGGCATCGCGATCACCGACGTCCTCACCGGCATGTACGCGAGCCTCGCCGTCGCCGCGGCGCTTACGCATCGCGAGCGCACCGGACAGGGCCAGTACATCGATACTGCCTTGCTCGACACCATCGTCGCGTTCAACGCCAACCAGATCGTTTCATTCTTCGCCTCGGGACGGATACCGATCCGCTGGGGCAACGCGCACCCGCAGGTGGTGCCCTATGAGGTGTTTGCCGTAGCCGACGGCCACATCATCCTCGCTGTCGGCAATGACGGGCAGTTCAAGCGTTTCTGCAAGGAGGCCGGCTGCCCGGATCTGGCCGAAGAGGCGCGCTTCGCCACCATGTCGCAACGCATCATCCACCGCCGCGAGCTGATACCGATCCTCTCCGATGTGATGCGCCAGCGCACCAAGCAGGACTGGCTGGACGCGCTGGAATCGGCCACCGTTCCCTGCGGCCCGATCAACAACATGAAGGAATTGTTCGAAGACGCGCAGGTGAGGCACCGCGGACTGCGCGTGGACATGCCACACCCGCTCGGCGGTAGCGCGCCCGTTGTGGCGAGCCCGATGCGCATGTCCGGGACGCCGGTCGAATACCGGCTCGCGCCGCCGATGCTCGGACAGCACAACGAAGAGGTGATGAAGGGGCTGCTGGGGAAGAGCGATGCCGAGCTGCATGCGTTGAGGGATGCGGGCGTGATTTGATCCGGCGGATCCGACGGGTACTCGGCATGTGATAGCATATTCTTGTTTGCTATCACACCTGAGCATGCCATGTCCAACATTAGCCTGCGCGGCCTGAACGATCGGACGTTGCTCCGCCTAAAGTCGAGCGCGCGCCGGCGCGGTATCAGCGTCAATCGCCTGATCGTCGAGACCTTGCAGCGGCAGTACGCCGCCGAGGAACTTCCGTTTGACGACCTCGACACACTGGCGGGCACTTGGTCGAGGGCCGAGGCCGCCGAATTCGCAGCCGCGATTGCACCGCTTGGCGAAATCGAGCCCGGTCTGTGGGCCGCGCAGCCGAACACTGCCTATCGCGTGAAGCGCAAGGTAACTCGAAGACGCGAAAAGTGACCACCTTCATCATCGACACCAATGGGTACAGCGAATTTTTTCGCGGCCATGACGCGACCGTGAGGGTAATACGTACCGCGCATGAAATTCACCTGCCGCTGATCGTTCTCGCGGAACTGCTTTCAGGATTTTCCGCTGGCACCAGGTTGAAAAAGAACCGCGAGGAACTCGCGCGTTTCATGGCCTCGCCGCGTGTGCATCTGCTGAAACCCGACGAAAAGACCGCCCAACACTATGCCGACGTGTTTACCACGCTGCGCGCCCAAGGCACCCCGATTCCGACCAACGACCTGTGGATCGCGGCGCTGGCCCGGCAGCATCGTATGCCGTTGCTGAGTTTCGATGCGCATTTCTCTTCGGTGCCGGGGCTGACACTCGTCCAGGTCCGAAAAAGCTAGCCGGACCGTCGCCTGCGGATCAGGTAACGGTGCATTCCTTCCAGCACCAGTTCATTGCGCTGGTTGTGGACCGTCGCGCGCATGGCGACCACGCCCGTCGTATTTTGCGGAACGAGGTCGGTGATTTCGAGCATCGGATAGAGCGTGTCGCCTGCGTAGACCGGGCCGAGAAATTTCGCTGAGCACTCGAGCATCGCAACCAAAGAGTCCGCCACCAGGTGCGGAAACACGCCTGCGCCGGCTGCGGTCTTGCTTAGCACCTGCATGCCGTGCGCGAGCATTCCGGGATGCCCGCGGCGCTTGCAGTATTCGACGTCGTAGTGAATCGGGTCGTTATCGCCGGAGGCAAGCTGGAAGGCGGCGAACAGCGCGTCGGTCTGCGTGCGCGAGGGAATCCAGAATTTCTCGCCAAGCCGGAAATCCTCGAACCAGCGCGTCTCGGCGAAGCGGTGGTCGCGGGCAGCGTCAAAGGGATTCGCCATATCGGATTCGGATCGGAGAAGGGTAATCGCACGTCGGGATCAAATTGGTGGCGCGGCGTTACTTTACGCTTGAAGCGTCGCGGTTGCGGGACAGAGTTAAGCTAACCCGAGTCGCCGGATCGCAGCATTGTCTTGCACTGAGGAGAAACGACTGGTCATGACACCCCGAAACAAGCACCCGATGCGGCGGTCCCTGGACACGACTGCGCTTCGACGCATGGCCGGGGCGCGCTCCTACGCGCGGGGCGAGGAGTACTACGCCCAAGGGCGGGTACGCTCGCTGGCCGGGCACGACGGGACCATCACGGCGAAAGTGCGCTGTCGATATGAATGACGTACGCGCCCACCTCACCGGGCAAAGCAAGGACGCGCTGGGAACTGCGCACCGAGTGGGACACGTTTTTCGGGGCGGCGGAGCGCTATGCGGGCGTCCTCGGCAAAGAAGGGCTCGCGGTTTATCGGTCGCTCGCCGAAGCGCAGCGGGAGCGCGTGCCGGCGCTGTCCCCCGGGGCGAACGATGCGCAGACCTACGGCAAGCGCTTCCGCATTACGCAGATCATGGAGACGCTGGCACGGGTCTCGCGCGATGTCGAGGCGCTCGTGGCGATCAAGAAGCGCGACCTTTCCTCGGCATGGAATTTTCTCCAGATCGCCGAAATCTACCGGGAAGCGCGCAAGCACGATCTCGCCCTGGAGTGGGCGGAGCGGGGTCTGAAAACCTTCCCGCAGCGGACCGATACGCGGCTGCGCGAATTCCTTGCCGCGAAGTATCACCGGCGCAGACGTCACGACGACGCGATGGCGTTCGTCTGGACCGGATTCTGCGAAGCGCCGTACCTGGAGCAGTACCGGAATCTGAAAAGCCATGCCGGGCGGACCGGCGCGTGGCCGGCGTGGAGGGAGAAGGCGCTCGCCCGAATACGTGAGGGATTGGCCGCGGTCCGGACCGAAGCGGTCCCGCGGAAGGCGGGCTGGGTGTCGCCCACGCGTGCGGATCACTCGGGGCTGGTCCGCATCTTTCTCTGGGAAAAGGACATCGAGGCCGCGTGGCCGGAAGCGAAAGCGGGCGGGTGCGCGAGCGACCTTTGGTTCGAACTCGCCAACAAGCGCGAGAAGGAGCATCCGGAAGACGCCCTGCCGATATTTCAGGCGCGGATCGAGCCGACCCTGCAACGCAAGCACAACGATGCATATCGGAAGGCCATCGGTCTGCTGCGCAAAATCCGCGCGCTGATGGTTCGCCTGGGCCGCGGCGGTGAGTTCTTGAGCTACGTGGAATCGGTGCGCCTGGCGCATAAGCCGAAGCGCAACTTCATGAAGCTTCTCGAAACCGAGAAATGGAGATGAGTGTGTGTCCATCTCCATCCACGACAGGAAGAGCGTTATGATTCGGACCGACTGACCGAATGCCACTGGAGAGGCACCATGGGCCTGCCTGCCGTTAAGCCGGCCACCTACGACGAAATCCTCGCTCTGCCCGAGAATCTGGTGGGCGAGATCATTCGAGGCACGCTACACACCCACCCTCGCCCCGCGCCGAAGCATGCCCTCGCATATTCGTCGCTGGGGGTCGAGTTGGGTGGCCCGTTTCAGCGCGGTCGGAATGGCCCCGGCGGCTGGTGGATTCTTGACGAACCGGAACTGCACCTGGGCGCTGACGTTCTGGTGCCGGACCTCGCGGGCTGGAAGCGAGAGCACATGCCCAGGCTGCCCGATGCCGCCTGGTTCGAGCTCGCGCCGGACTGGGTGTGCGAAATTCTTTCGCCCTCCACCGCCAAGCTTGACCGAGCCGAGAAGTTGCCGCTCTACGCGGGGAATGGCGTGGCGCATTGCTGGCTGGTCGATCCCGACCTCAAAACCCTGGAAGTTTTCGAGAACCGTGACGGCAAATGGCTGCTGCTCACCGTGCTGGAGAACGACGCCAGCGTCTCCCAGCCGCCGTTTGATGCGATTGCGTTTGGGCTCGCCAGTCTGTGGGCGGATTAGAAATCCGGCGCGGAGTTTGTTCTGCACCGTGGCGAAGAAAGTTTGCGTGGTTTCCGCATCTACGCTGTAGTCAATTGCCGTGGCGTAGATGTCAGTGATCTTCTGGTAAATCCTCCTCTCACTCGCCCGGATTTCGCGGATTTCGGCCAGCAGGTTCTCGAAATACTGCTTGCTGAAGAAGCTGCCGTTCTTAAGTCTGTCCTTGTACAGAACGTAGCCACGAATGGCGACGTCGCGTAAAACTCCCATGGCCCACTGGCGAAACTGGATGGCGCGGGCGGAGTTCACGCGAAAGCCCACGGCGATGATGGCGTCGAGGTTGTAGAACTCAACAGCCCGCGCGACCTCCCGTCCGCCCTCTTTTTGAACTGTTCGGAATTCCCGAATAGTTGAAGCTTTTTCGATCTCTCCCTGAGAATAGAGGCTGGCCAAGTGCTCATTGATCGTCGGAACCGTGACTACGAACAGCGCCGCCATGAGCTTCTGCGTCAGCCAGACCGTTTCATCCGCTATCCGAACTTCGATTCCGTCCTCGCCCGCCTGCCGGGTGAAGATCAGGAATTCGGCGGTGCTGTTGCGGATTTGAAGTTTCTTCTCTTTGCTCATGGGCATCTTCTGAAGTCACAGAACGAGACGAGGCAAACGCTTGCGTTCCCGCTCCTTGACCTCAATGATCTTGGTGAAGTCGGTTGTTGCGCCGGCCGCGTGCCTCGATGGGGTCCGGTGTGCCCGAATATTCGGGCAGGAGATTGCAAGGAAACGACCCCGACGGGATCGGGATCGCCTATTCGACAGCGGCAACCCGGACCAGAACCCGGTTCTGGCTCTCGGAAGCTTTTTCCAGCACGCGTTTATAGACGCGTTTCTTCTCAGCCGAAGACCCGTTGCGGATGAACTCCGAGAACGGGGTCGAGATGACTGCTTTGGGTTTGCGCTTGAATGAGAACATGAACTGAGACTCAGTTTAGACTCAGCAGGCGTCTGAAATAATTTTCAGTGTATTTCTCGAGGGTATGCTTGTCAATTTGGTCAACCCCGGCCGGGTAGAACCGCCGCGCATTTGCGTCAACCGCGGATCGTGGAGCAAACACTTTGAACGCAGACCTCAAGATCGTTGAAATCAAGGCCTTCCCGACGTCATTTGCCCTTCCCCCGGAGAAACGCGTTGCCCTCGGCATTGGCACGGCAATCAAACGCGATGCAGTGGTCGTCAAGGTCAGCACCGCCGGAGGCCTCGTAGGATGGGGCGAGGCGCATCACGGCCGCGCCCATGTCGCGGTAGCGAAGCTGATCGAGACCACTCTCAGGCAGCTGGTGCTCGGCATGGATGCAGCGGACGTGGTCGGGGTCTGGGCAAAAATCTACAAAATGCAGCTCGGCAGCCACGGCATGGGCGTCGCCACCTGTCTCGCCATGAGCGGCATCGATCTCGCGCTCTGGGACATCCGCGGCCAGGCGGCCGGAATGCCGATCTACAAGCTCCTCGGCGGTGCACGCAAGGGCCTGCCCGCATATGCCGGCGGGGTGTCGCTCGGCTATCAGGAACCAAAGAAGCTCGTCGAAGAAGTTCGCCCGCTGCTCGATCGCGGCTACAAGGCGATCAAATTGCGCGTCGGCGACTCACCGAAGCTCGACCTGTCGCGCATCGAAGCAGTGCGAATAGCGTACGGCGACGATCTGGTGATCCTGACCGACGCCAATACCGGCTATACGGTGGCCGATGCCCGTGCGGCGATGCCGGGGATGGACGCCTTGAACGTGGGCTGGCTCGAAGAACCCTTCCCGGCGCACGATTACCGCAGCTACCGCATGGCCGCGGGTTTCGGCCGCACGCCGCTCGCGGCCGGCGAGAACCATTACACGCGCTACGAATTCAACCGCGTGCTCGAAGACGGTTCGATCTCGATCCTGCAGCCCGATCTGTCCAAGACCGGTGGAATTACTGAAGGCTTGCGCATCGCGGCGATGGCATCCGCGTACAAGCTTCCGATCAATCCGCACAGCTCGATGACCGGGCTCAACCAGGCCGCTTCAGTCCACTTTCTCGCAGCCATCGACAACGGCGGCTACTATGAGGCCGACGTGTCGCAGCTCAACCTGTTTCGCGACGAGTTGGTTGCGGACCCCTGCAGTGTGGACCGCGACGGGAAAGTGTGGCCGCTCGACAAACCGGGCCTCGGCCTGGAAGTCGACGAAGAGTTTCTGCGCAAGCATCCGGCGATCGAAGGGCCGGGCTACGTTTAGAATTGCGCAAACCCAGGAGCGAAAAATGAAGACCGTGCTCGCCCGTTTTGCCATTGCCTGTGTGCTGCTCGTTCCGGCGCTTGCCGCCGCGCAGGCCTATCCGACCAAGCCAATCAAGTGGATCGTGCCTTACACGCCCGGCGGAATCACCGATACCGTCACACGCCTGGTGACGCAAAAGATCCAGGAGGCGCTCGGCCAACCGATCGTGGTGGAGAACCGCCCCGGTGCGAACTCGCAGCTGGGCGCCAATATCGTCGCGACTTCGGCCCCCGACGGTTACACGATCCTGACTGTGATCGCGGCGCACGCCGCAAATGCGACGCTCTACGCGGGCAAGGCGCCGTTCGATCCGGTTAAGAGCTTCGCGCCTGTGTCGCTCGTCGCCACCGCGCCGCTGATCATCACTGCAAACAACAATTTCCCGCCGAAGACGGTCAAGGAACTGATCGCCTACGCGAAAGCGAACCCGGGCAAGATCTCCTTCGGTTCTTCCGGCATCGGCGCGGCCGCGCACCTCACCACGGAGCTCATCAAGCAGACCGCCGGCATCGACATGGTGCACATTCCATACAAAGGTACGGCGCCTGCGCTGCAGGGATTGCTCGGAGGCGACATTCAGGTCCTCCTCGATGTTCCGAGTTCGATGATGCCGCACGTGCGCGGCGGTAAGATCAGGGCGCTCGCCATGACCTGGGGCTCCCGCATCAAGGGTGCCGACGAGGTGCCGACGATCGTCGAGTCCGGCGGGCCGGCGATCGAATCCGCCACCTGGGTGGCCTTCCTCGCGCCTGCCGGCACCTCTTCCGATATCGTAAGGCGGCTCTCGGCCGAAACGGCCAAGGCAGTCGGCGCCGCCGATTTGCGCGAGCGTTTTGCCCAACTCGCCATCGAGCCGGTGGGCAATACCCCGGAACAGATGGGCAAATTCCTCAATGAAGAAATTGTCAAGTGGGCCAGGGTAATCAACACCGCAGGCGTCAAGGCGGAACAGTGAAAGTAGTCATCGCATTTCTGCTCGCGTTTGCGGCGGGTCTCGCGCAGGCCCAGCCGTGGCCCTCGAGGCAGATTCGCTACATCGTGCCCTTCCCTCCCGGCGCGTTCAACGACACGCTGGCGCGCACCGTTGCAGCCGAATTACCCAAAGCCATCGGGCAGGCGGTGGTGGTCGACAACCGCCCGGGTGGCAATTCCATCATCGGCACCGAAGCGGCAGCGAAGTCCGCGCCCGACGGCTACACACTGTTCGGCGCGGCGCTGCCGTTCTCGGTGATCCAGAGCCTGTACAAGACGTCCTTCGAGGTGACGCGCGACTTCGCGCCGATCACCCTCGCCGGGTTCTCGGCGAACCTGCTGGTCGCGCATCCTTCCTTCCCGCCCAACAGCGTGGCGGAGCTGATCAAGTACGCAACGGCGAATCCGGGGCGCGTCAACTACGGCTCCTCGGGCAACGGCACCTCGGTGCACTTGTCCATGGAACTGCTCAAGTCGATGACCAGGACGTTCATGGTGCACATACCGTACAGGGGTAGCGCGCCTGTGGTGACCGACCTCATCGCCGGCCAGCTCGACGTGATGTTCGACAATGTGCCGAACGTGATTCAGCACGTTCGCTCGGGACGCATGAAAGCGCTCGCCGTTTCCACTTCGAGCCGTTCCGCGCTGGCGCCGGAGGTGCCCACTGTGGCGGAGGCCGGCGTGCCGGGCTACGAGTTGTCGGTGTGGTTCGGCGTGCTTGCGCCCGCCGGCACGCCCCGCGAAATCGTTGGACGGCTGAACTCCGAGATCGTGAAGATCCTCACTTCCGCCGACGTGAAGGAGCGTTTCGCCAAGCAGGGCGTCGAGGTGCAGACCGGAACGCCCGAGCAGTTCAGCGAATTCCTGAAATCCGAGGTCGCGCGCTGGGCCAAGGTCATCAAGGATGCGGGAATCAAGGCGGACTGAAACGTGAAAACTCCAGACACCTATACTGAAATTCGCGCGGCGGTAGGCGCGCTCTGCAAGACCTACGACAGCGCCTACTGGCAGAAGGTCGATGAGGCGCGCGCCTATCCCGAAGCGTTCGTGGATGCGCTCACCAAGGCGGGATGGATGGCGGCGCTGATTCCGGAGGAGTACGGCGGCTCGGGACTTTCGCTCACGGAAGCTTCGGTGATCATGGAGGAGATCACGCGCTCGGGCGGCAATGCCGGCTGCTGCCACGGGCAGATGTACAACATGAACACCGTGCTGCGTCATGGATCCGAGGCGCAGAAGCGAAAGTACCTGCCGAAAATCGCTGCCGGGGAATTGCGCCTGCAGGCCATGGGCGTCACCGAACCGACGGCCGGCACCGACACCACCGCGATCAAGACCACCGCGGTGAGAAAGGGCGAGCGCTACGTGGTGAACGGCCAGAAAGTCTGGACCTCACGCCTGCAGCACTCGGAACTCATGATCCTGCTCGCGCGCACCACGCCGCTCGCGGAAGTCAAAAAGAAATCCGACGGCATGTCGATTTTCATCGTGGACAAGCGCGAGAGCCTCGGCAAGGGCCTGACGATGCGGCCGATCCGCAACATGGTCAATCACGAGACCAACGAGGTGTTCTTCGACAACCTCGAGATCCCGGCGGAAAACATGATCGGCGAGGAAGGCAAGGGTTTCAAATACATCCTCGACGGCATGAACGCCGAGCGCATCCTGATCGCCGCCGAGTGCATCGGGGACGGCTACTGGTTCATCGAGCGCGCGACACAGTACGCGAAGGACCGCGTCGTGTTCGGCCGCCCCATCGGCCAGAACCAGGGAATCCAGTTTCCGATTGCCGAAAGCTACATGGAAATCGAGGCCGCCAACCTGATGCGTTACAAGGCCACCGCGTTGTTCGACGAAAAGAAACCCTGCGGCGCCGAAGCGAACATGGCCAAGCACCTCGCTGCGAAGGCTTCTTGGCAGGCCGGCAACGTCTGCCTGCAGACCTACGGCGGATTCGGCTTCGCGGCGGAGTACGACGTCGAGCGCAAGTTCCGCGAGACGCGCCTGTACCTCGTGGCCCCGATCTCTACCAACCTGATCCTCGCCTACATCGCCGAACACGTGCTTGGGTTGCCGCGCTCGTTCTAGCGCGGAGCCGCCTCCACGTAGACGTTGCGGCACCCTGTCTCGCGAATACGGAACGCCGCCGCCACGCCAAGCGCTGCGATCACGGCGAGTACGGTCGCGGCGCTCCTGTAGCCCTCGAGCGCCGGCCCGGCGGCGTTCCGATCGAGCACCCACCCCACCAGCGGCTGAAACAGCGCAGTGCCAAGAAACCCGCCGGTATTCACGAGGCTTGTCGCCGTCCCGGAAAGCGCCGGCGGATTGAGTTCCTTGGCCAGCGCCCAGGCCAGGCTCGCCCCGGCGATCCCGACCCCCATGAGCATGAACGCGGCGAGCGAAGCCGCTACGGGAAGCGACCACCCCATCACCCACGGCGCCCAGCTTGCGAGGTAAAGCAGCGACAGGGCGCGCAGCAGCGGCAGGCGCCGGCCCATGCGATCGGAAGCGGCGCCCACCGCGAATGCACTCAACGCGAAGCCGAGGATCATTGCCGTGACATGCAGCGTCGCGTTCGCGCGCGTGAACCCCAGGCCTTCGGTGAGATAGGGCACCGCCCACAAACCCGCGAAAGTCAGGTAGGAACTGACCATGCCCATATGCATGAAGAATCCGGGCCAGGTATGGCGATTCGCCGCGACCTTGGCGAGCCCATCCCACCACCCGGTATGCGCGCCGGCCTCTTCGCCGGTGCCTTCGAACGAATGCATCGATGGCAGGCCTGCATCGCGTGGGTCATCGTGCACCCAGAGCCAGATGCACAGCGCGATCGCCAGCGACAACCCGCCGGTCGCCAGAAAGACGTCGCGCCAGGAAACGTACTGCGTGACCCACGCCAATGGATAAGCAGCGAGCACGGCACCGAGGTTGCCCAGCAGCATCAGAACGCCGACCCAGGTGCCGAACTCGCGTTCGCTGTACCACGACGCGATGAGCTTGAGCACCGATACGAATGCGACCGCCACGCCCAGCCCGACGAGCGCACGTCCCGCGAGCAGCCACACCACGTTCGGTGCCAGAGCGAAAAGCAACGAGCCGATCCCCGCCACGACGGAGCCGGCGGTGAACAGCCGGCGCGGCCCGACCGAGTCGGCAAGCACCCCGGATGGCAATTGCATCGCGGCGTACGGATAGAAGTAGAGCGCCCCGATGAAACCGAGCATGGTTGCGCTCGCGCCGAAGGACGCGCGCAAGTCCGCGGCAATCGCGCCAGGGGCGACGCGATGGAAGAATGCGAGGATGAACGCCGCCGCACCAAGCGCGTAGGCGAGCCGGCGCAGGCGCCGGTAGCGCGCGGAAATATCCATCAGCCGGATGTCCGCAAACTAGAGCGGTCTCTTGATCACTCGCCCGAGCTCGCCGATGATGCCGCGGCGAAAGGTGAGCACGCAGATGACGAAAATCACGCCCTGCACCACCGTGACCCAGGAACCGAGCTGCGCGAGGTAGTTCTCCATCGCGAGCAGCGTGAAGGCGCCGGCCACCGGACCGAACACCGTGCCCAGGCCGCCAAGCAGTGTCATCAGCACGACTTCGCCGGACATCGACCAGTGCGCATCGGTGAGCGACGCGAGCTGGAACACCAGCGACTTGGTGGCGCCGGCCAGACCGGCCAGCGCGGCGGAAAGCACAAACGCGAGCAGCTTGTAACGATCCGTGCGGTAGCCCAGTGAAATCGCCCGCTGCTCGTTCTCGCGGATCGCCTGCAGCACCTGGCCGAACGGGGAATGCACGATCCGGTAGATCAGCAGCAAGCCTGCGCCGGTCACCGCATAAACAAAGAAGTACATTGCCCAGACATTCGAAAGATCGAACACTCCGAACAGCATCCCGCGCGGCACCGCCTGGATGCCATCCTCGCCGTGCGTGAACGGCGTCTGCAGATAGAAAAAGAAGACCATCTGCGACAGCGCCAGGGTGATCATCGCAAAGTAGATGCCCTGGCGGCGGATCGCGATCAACCCGGCGGCCAGGCCCAGCACGGCCGCCGCGGCGGTACCCGTCAGGAGGGCCATCTCGGGCGGCAGGCCCCAGACCTTTGCGGCATGCGCCGAGAGATATCCGCCTGTGGCAAGAAACATGGCGTGCCCGAACGAGAGCAGCCCGACGTAGCCGATCAGCAGGTTGAACGCCGCAGCAAACAGCGCAAAGCACATCACCTTCATCAGGAAGACCGGATACATCGCGAGCGGCGCAGTGAGAAAGAACGCGCCGAGCACCACGAACGCGACGCCCTGATGCCGGAGGCTTGCAGAAGTGCGCGCCGGCACGGTGGCCGAAGCCTGGCTGGTGTCGCTCATGCGCCGCCTATTTCTGCGTGCCGAACAGCCCGGCCGGCTTGATCATCAGCACGATCGCCATGACGATGAAGATCACCGTGTTGGACGCTTCAGGGTAGAACACCTTGGTGAGCCCCTCGATCACGCCAAGCCCGAACCCGGTGAGGATGGCGCCGAGAATCGAGCCCATGCCGCCGATCACCACCACCGCGAACACGACGATGATCAGGTCTCCGCCCATCAGCGGGTTGACCTGGTAGATTGGCGCTGCCATCACTCCGGCGAGCGCCGCCAGACCGACGCCGAACCCGTAGGTGAGGGTGATCATGCGCGGCACGTTGATGCCGAATGCCTGCACCAGCTGCGAGTTCTCGGTGCCCGCACGAAGATACGATCCGAGCTTGGTCTTCTCGATCACGAACCAGGTTGCCATGCACACCACCAGCGAAGCCACGATCACCCACGCCCGGTATTTCGGCAGGAACATGAAACCGAGGTTCTGGCCGCCGGCCAGCTCCGCCGGGACCTGGTAGGGCAGTCCGGCCGAGCCGAACTCGTTGCGAAACAGCCCCTGGATGATCAGCGCGAGCCCGAACGTGAGCAACAGCCCGTACAGGTGGTCGAGCTGGTAAAGATGCTTGATCATCAGGCGCTCGATCAATATGCCGAACGCACCGACCGAGAGGGGCGCGATCGCAAGCGCCCACCAGTAGCCCACGCCCAGCTTGTTGAGCAGGAACCACGCGCAGAACGCGCCCATCATGTACTGCGCGCCATGCGTGAAGTTGATGATGTTGAGCAGACCGAAGATGACGGCGAGCCCGAGCGAAAGCAGCGCATAGAACGAGCCGTTGATCAGCCCGATCAGGAGCTGGCCGAACAGCGCCTGCGTCGGAACTCCGAAAATCGTGTCCATCGGTCGGTACGGGAGAAGAGCGGCTGCCCTTCCCCCGTCATCCTCGCTTCGCTACTTGACCAGCGGGCAACCGCCTTCCTTCTCCGGGCGGAAGGCCTGCTCTGCCGGGATCGTGGCGCGGATCTTGTAGTAATCATACGGACCCTTCGATTCCGAGGGCTTTTTGACCTCCACCAGATAGGCCGGGTGGATCTTGCGGCCGTCCTGGCGCACGCGGCCCTTGCCGAACAGCGGATCGTCGGTCGGCAGCTCCTTCATTTTCGCGATCACCTTGGTGCCGTCATCGGTCTTCGCCGCTTCGATCGCCTTCAGATAGTGCAGCACCGCCGAATACACGCCGGCCTGTACCATGCTCGGGTACCTGCCGCCATTCGCCGGGGCGAAACGCTTGGTCCAGGCACGGGTCTGGTCATTCAGATCCCAATAGAACGTTTCCGTGAAGATCAGGCCCTGTGCCGTGTTCAGACCGAGGCCGTGGATGTCGGTGATGAACACCAGCATACCGGCAAGGCTCTGCCCGCCTTTGACGATACCGAACTCGGCTGCCTGCTTGATCGAATTGATGGTGTCGCCGCCGGCGTTGGCGAGGCCGATGATCTTGGCTTTCGAAGCCTGCGCCTGCAGCAGGAACGACGAGAAGTCAGTGCCCGGGAACGGGTGGCGCACCTTGCCGAGCACCTTGCCGCCGCTCTTGAGGACCACTGCCTCGGTGTCGCGCTCGAGCGCATGCCCGAACGCGTAGTCGGCGGTCAGGAAGAACCAGCTATCCCCGCCCGTCTTTACGATCGCATTGCCGGTGCCATTGGCCAGCATCCAGGTGTCGTAGGTCCAGTGGATGGTGTTGGGCGAGCAGGCCTTGCCGGTCAGGTCCGCGGTCGCCGCGCCGGAGACGATGAATGCCTTGCCCTTCTTCCTCGTAATCTCGCTCACCGCGAGGGCAACCGAAGAGGTCGGAACGTCGAACACCGCGTCGACCTTATCGACGTCGTACCACTTCTGCACCACTGCGGAACCGATATCGGGTTTGTTCTGGTGATCCGCGGAAAGGATTTCGACCTTCATGCCCTTCTTGGCGGCGCCGAAATCCTCGACCGCCATGCGCGCGGCCGTGGCCGAACCGGGACCGGCAATATCGGCATACAGACCGGACATGTCGTTCATCACGCCGATCCTGATCACCCCGTCGGAAACCTGCGCCTGCGCAGTGCCAGCCACAAGCGCCGCGACGGCCGCAGCCAGCATCGTCTTCTTGAATGCCATTTTTCGCTCCTTGTCAGATTGTCGATTGAATCAACGAACCGGATCATACCCCGAGGTATTCGCGCACCTTGTCCATTTTCGCTTCGAGTTCGGCGTTCGGGATCATGTCGACGATGCGCCCATGCTCGATCAGATAGTGGCGATCGGCGACCGTCGCCGCGAAACGGAAATTCTGCTCCACCAGGACGACCGTAAATCCCCTCTCCTTCAACTTGCGCACCACCCTCCCCAGCATCTGCACGATCACCGGCGCCAGACCCTCCGTAATCTCGTCGAGCAACAGCAGGTGCGCGCCGGTGCGCAGGATACGGGCCATCGCGAGCATCTGCTGCTCGCCACCGGAGAGCCGGGTGCCCTGGCTCTTCCTGCGGTCCTTGAGGTTGGGAAACATCTGGTAGATCTCGTCCACCGCCATGCCGCCTTCCTGCACCTTGGGCGGCAGCAGCAGGTTCTCCTCGGCACTCAGGCTCGCATAGATGCCCCGCTCTTCCGGGCAGTATCCGATGCCCAGATGAGCGATCCGGTGCGTCGGCATCTGTACGGTCTCGATGCCATTCACGCGGATCGTACCGGTGCGCCGCCCGACCAGCCCGAGAACGGATTTCAGCGTCGTGGTGCGGCCGGCGCCGTTGCGGCCCAGCAGTGCAACCACCTCTCCACGCGAAATCGACAGGTCCATTCCGTGCAGGACATGTGATTCGCCGTACCAGGCATGCAGGTCCGCAATGCGCAGCGCTTCCTTGCCGTTGGCGGGGGTCTCAGTCATGTCCGGTGCCCAGATAGGCTTCCATCACTTCGGGATTGTTCGAAACCTCCGCGTAAGGACCCTCCGCGAGGATCTGGCCGCGCTGCAACACGGTGATCCGGTCCGAGATGCCGGCAACCACGCTCATGTTGTGCTCGACCATCAGCACGGTGCGGTTGACCGACACTTTCTTGATCAGTGCGGTGACGCGTCCGACGTCTTCATGCGCCATGCCTTGCGTCGGTTCATCGAGCAGCATCAGCTCGGGATCCATCGCCAAAGTGGTCGCGATTTCAAGCGCGCGCTTGCGACCGTAGGGAAGCTCGACCGTCACGGCGTCGGCAAACTCGGCAAGATCCACCGACTGCAGCAATTCGATTGCACGCCCCGTGAGCGTGTCGAGACAGCGCTCCGATCTCCAGAATTGGAACGAGTTCCCCATCGCGCGCTGCAGTGCCACGCGGACGTTTTCGAGCACCGTGAGATGCGGAAATACCGCCGAAATCTGGAACGAGCGGACCACGCCGCGGCGTGCAATGTCAGCCGGCGACTCGCCCGTAATGTCCTCGCTCTTGTAGAAAATCGTGCCGCTGGTCGGCGCGAGGAACTTGGTCAGCAGATTGAAGACGGTGGTCTTGCCCGCGCCGTTCGGGCCGATCAGGGCGTGAATCGAACCACGCTGCACTCTGAGATTCACTCCGTTGACGGCGATGAAACCCTTGAATTCGCGGACCAGATCGCGGGTTTCGAGAATGATCTCCTCGCTCACGTGATCACTTCCATTCGGGCTTGCGCTTGCCGATGAAGGCGTCCATGCCCTCGCGGCCCTGCGGATGAACGAAGCTCGCGGCAATCGTCTCCGACGCCAGATCGTAGGCGCGCGCGATACCGAGATCCATCTGCCGGTAGAAGGCGCGCTTGCCGGCGGCAACCGTGGCAGGCGGCTTCGCCGCAATCTTGCGCGCGAGTTCGGCTACCGAGCCCTCGAGTTCGCCCGCCGCAACGACCCTGTTGACCAGGCCCCATTCGAGGGCCTGCTGCGCACCGATGACCTCACCGGTAAGCAACATTTCCATCGCGTGCTTGCGTTGCAGGTTGCGCCCCAGGGGAACGCCCGGTGTGGAGCAGAAAAATCCCCAGTTGACCCCGGGCGCCGCGAACTTGGCTAAGTCGGATGCGACCGCCAGGTCGCATTGGGCCACCAACTGGCAACCCGCCGCCGCCGCCGCACCCTGCACCCGTGCAATGACGGGCTGCGGCAGGTTCATGATCGTTTGCATCATGCGGCTGCACTTGTGGAACAGCGCCTCGATCTTCGTCCGATCGCCGAGGGCGCGGATCTCCTTCAAGTCGTGCCCGGCGCAGAATCCCTTGCCGGCACCCGCGAGCACCACCACCCGCACGCCCGGGTCTTTCGCGACCGCGTCCAATCCGGACTGCAGCGCATCGAGCATCTCGCCCGTCAGAAGGTTCATCTGCTGGGGGCGGTTCATCGTCAGCGTTGCCGTGCCGTCGCGATCGTCTCGCAGCAGCAGGGGCGGGTCCGCTTGCAGTACGGCGCTCACTCGATCCTCCTCAGGTATCGATCGCGGAGGACGACTTCGCCGTCTCCCGCAGCACGAATTTCTGGATCTTACCCGTCGAGGTCTTGGGGAGCACGCCGAACAGGACGCGCTTGGGGACCTTGAAGCGCGCCATGTGCGCGCGGCAGAATTCGATGATTTCCGCCTCCGAAGCCCGGGCACCTTCCTTCAGTTCGACGAAGGCGCACGGCGTTTCGCCCCACTTCGCGTCTGGCTGCGCCACCACGGCCGCGGCCATCACCGCCGGATGGCGGTAGAGCGTGTCCTCGACCTCGATCGAGGAGATGTTCTCGCCGCCGGAAATGATGACGTCCTTGGAACGGTCCTTGATCTTCACATAGCCGTCGGGCTGCATCACCGCAAGGTCGCCCGTGTGGAACCAGCCTCCGCGGAACGCCTCCTGCGTCGCCTCCGGATTCTTCAGATAGCCCTTCATGGTGATGTTTCCGCGCATCATGATTTCGCCCATCGTCTCGCCATCCGCCGGCACGGGCCGCATCGTCTCCGGGTTCATCACCGTCATGCCCTCCTCCACCGTGTAACGCACGCCCTGGCGGCCGTTCAACGCGACCTGCTCGCCGAGCGGCAGATTCCCCCATTCCGGCTGTTTCGCGCACACGCTTGCGGGGCCATAGGTCTCGGTGAGTCCGTAGATGTGAGTGATGGAAAAACCCATCTTCTCCATGCCCTCGATGATCGCAGCGGGGGGCGCTGCCCCGGCGACCAGGCAGTTCACCTTGTGCGCGATCCCTTTTCGCAAATCTTCGGGAGCGTTGATCAGCGTCTGGTGCACGATCGGCGCACCGCAATAATGGGTCACTCCCTGTTCGCGGATCAGCTTGAATATCAACCCCGCGTCGACCTTGCGCAGGCAAATGCTGGTTCCTGCGTTGGCAGCCATGGTCCAAGGGAAGCACCAGCCGTTGCAGTGAAACATCGGCAGCGTCCACAAATAATTGCTGTTCGAGTTCAGACCGGCTTGAATGATTTCGCCCAAGGCGTTGAGGTACGCGCCGCGATGCGTGTACATCACACCTTTCGGACGTCCGGTTGTGCCGCTCGTGTAGTTGACGCTGATCGTGAGATCTTCATCATCTACTGGATACACAAAGGGCTCGGGACTGGCTTGCGCGATAAATGATTCGTACTCGGGTCCATCTAGAATTGTTTTGGGCGAGGTTTCGCCGTGTCGCTCCGAAATGTTCGCGCGGATTATCAGCGCAACGTTCGGCACGCGATCGCGAATCGGCTCGACGAGCGACGCGAGATCGGTATCGAGAATCAGCGCCTTCGCGCCGGAATGATCGAGGATGTACGCAATTTCCTCGGAATTCAAACGCGTATTGATCGGCACAATGATCGCGCCGAGTTGCGGCACGCTGAAATGTGCTTCAAGCATCTCGGTTGAATTTCGAAGCAAGAGCGCGACGCGGTCTCCTTTTGCGATGCCGCGCTGACGCAGCGCATCGGCTAAGCGGTACAC
>JACPYS010000023.1 GCA_016195915.1 Betaproteobacteria bacterium
AACGCACTCGCTCCAGATAGGTGCCGCAGGCCCGCTCGTCGGGAAACATCTGCTGGAAGTCAAGCAAGGTTGTCGGAAAGCGCTTCGCCACGCCCGAACACTACCGGTAGGGGTCTTGGGCGTCAACCGGATAGGCATGGGTTGAACGAACTGGGTGATCCCTATACGCGCACTGGTGCGGACGTTTCCGGCCGGGTGGGAATCGATTGGGGGGTTTACGGCGTGCCCGAGACCTATGTGATCGACCGCGACGGGCGTATTGCCCATAAGCATATCGGCGCGATGACCCCCGGGGTGCTGCGCGAAACGATCATGCCGATCATCAACAAACTAAAGAAATGACCGAAGTCTCTGCATTCGCGTTGCTGTCGGCGTTCGGCGGCGGGATCGTCTCGTTCCTGTCTCCGTGCGTCCTGCCCCTGGTTCCGGGCTATATCACCTATGTCGCGGGCGACGCGCTTTCGCACGGCCATCACGCGGACGAGCGCACGCAACGCCTTTCGGTACTTGGGCTGAGCCTTTGTTTCGTGGCTGGATTCTCGACGGTATTCATTGCGCTCGGTGCAGGCGCAACCATGCTCGGGCAACTGCTGCTGCGCTACCGGTACGAGGCGAACGTCGTCGGAGGCATCATCGTGATCATTTTCGGCCTGTTCATGATCGGGATGCTGAATCTGCCCTGGCTGCAACGCGACCTGCGCATCCACGCCCAAATCAAGGGAGCGCGCCCGCTCGGGGCGTATCTCATCGGACTGGCATTTGCGTTCGGCTGGACCCCATGCATCGGACCGGTGCTGGGCGTGATACTTACGATCAGCGCGGTTGCGGCCACGGTTTCCAGCGGCATCACCCTGCTCGGCGCCTATTCGCTCGGGTTGGGGATCCCTTTCCTCGTGACGGCGGTGTTCACGGGTGCGCTGCTGAAAAAGCTGAAGTCGATGCGGCGCATCGGGCGATGGCTGCAGATCGGCGCGGGAGCCGGGATGGTGATCATGGGGCTCGCCATGATGACGGGGATGCTTTCGGCGTTTGCTTTCTGGCTTCTCAACACCTTTCCGGCGTTCGCCGGTATCGGATAGCCGGCCGTCTCATCGGCATTGCTGAAAATCTCTGGCATGACCTGCGGCGGTTGCGTGCGCAGCGTCAGCAACCTGCTTAACGCCGTGGACGGTGTAGCGAAGGCCGAGGTATCGCTGGACAAGCAATGCGCCGTGGTGGACTACGATGCGGCGAAGCTCAACCAGGACCAGCTCAAGCACTCGATTCACGAGGTGGGGTATGAAGTCGCGGGCTGACGCGAAGAAGGGCGAGCATCACTCGCACCATTCGGTCGTGCAGCCCAACAAGTCGGCCCTCCTAAAACGCCTGAACAGAATTGAAGGGCAGGCCCGAGGTGTAGCGAAGATGGTCGAGGACGACCGCTATTGCGTCGACATCCTGACGCAGATCGCAGCGATTCAGTCCGCGCTTGACGCGCTCGCCATGCAACTGCTCGCGAGCCACACCAACGGCTGTGTCCGGTCCGCGATCAAGTCAGGCGACGGGGACGCGGCAGTGGATGAACTGATGAGCCTGGTAAAGCGTTTCGCCCGTTAGCGAGCATAGTGGGCGAAAACCCGATAACTGCCATCGGCAAGCACGAGGAAAACATCGTATGGGGCACCTCTGTCACTGTCCATGCCGGGCGATCCGGGCGGCATGCCGGGCACGGCAAGCCCGCGTGCCTTCGGTCGTTCAGCAAGCAGGCGCTTGATTTCGCGGGCAGGCACATGCCCTTCCACAACGTATCCTTCGACGAGCGCAGTATGGCAACTGCCGAGCGCGGCGGGGACTCCGTAACGTGCGCGGTAAATCTCCGTATCCTGCACATCTTCAGACTTCGCACGGAAGCCATTCGCCCGCAGATGATTCATCCACGAGCCACAGCAGCCTCAGGTGGGGCTTTTGTATACCGTGACGGAGGGTTCGGCCGCAAAGGCAGGGCGCGCGGCTCCCATCGAAGTCACCAGAACCGCTAGAAGAAAACTCCGTCGCTTCATCGCGTGTGCTCCTTGATTCAGTTATCAGTCGAACCCTACGATAATCGCGGCGCGTTGGCTCGGTCTTGACGTGAATCAAACGAACGCAACCACACCCGTCGCAATCCTGCCGGAGCCTGGATCAACCCCGGCGGCGAAAGTTCAGGGGGTTCTTCATGCGGATTGCTTCATGACATGTTTCCCGGCACCCAGCATCCCGCGCTCGACGACGAATCGCGCGACCGCCTCCAGTCCCTGCCCGGTCTTCAGATTGGTGAACACAAACGGCCGCGCACCGCGCATCTTCTTCGCGTCGCGCGCCATCACTTCGAGCGAAGCGCCGACCATCGGCGCGAGATCGATTTTGTTGATCACCAACAGGTCCGACTTGGTGATGCCGGGGCCGCCCTTCCTCGGGATCTTGTCGCCCGCGGCGACGTCGATCACGTAGATCGTCAGATCGGAAAGTTCCGGGCTGAAGGTCGCGGCGAGGTTGTCGCCGCCCGATTCAACGAACACGAGATCGAGATCCGCAAACCGCTCCTGCAGGATGCCGACCGCCTCGATGTTGATCGATGCGTCCTCGCGGATGGCGGTGTGCGGACATCCGCCGGTTTCCACGCCGAGGATGCGCTCCGGTGCGAGCGCCTCGTGCTCGACCAGGAACGCCGCGTCCTCCTGCGTGTAGATGTCGTTGGTGACGACCGCGATTTCGTAGTCGTCGCGCAGGCGCTTGCACAGCGCGAGCGTCAGCGCCGTCTTGCCGGAGCCGACCGGCCCGCCGATGCCCACGCGCAGCGCACGCCCGCTCATGAACGAAACAGCCGCGCGTATTGCGTTTCATGCCGGCAACTCGCGATTGCGAGCCCGAACGCGAGGCTGCCGATGTCATCGTCCTTCAGCGCGAACGCCTGATCGAGCGCCTGCGGCAGCGCGGCGGTGATGCGCGCGAGGATCTCCTGGGCCGCGCTCTGTCCGAGCGGCACCAGCTTCACCGCGGCAATCGCCTGATTTTCCGCCCAGGAAAACAGATAGCCGGTGAGCCCCGCGCGCGGCGCGATGCGCCACGCCGATGCCGCGCAGGCAAACGCGGCCGGAAACGCGGGTACCTCCAGTGACGCGAGCAACGCACGCGGCGTTTCGGGCAGCTCGCCGGAACGCTCGAGCAGCGCGGCCAGCGAGCGGCCCATCTGGAGGGTCTCCGCCCGAAATTCCGCCGTCTCGCGTGCGGCCAGGAAGAATTCATTCCAGCGGGCGAGCGCTTCGGCGTCGCCTGCTTCACATGCCGCGTACAGCCGCAACCATACCGGTGCTTCGCAACGCACGATGCTCACGGCGAGCGCATCGGCGATCCAGTCGCCCGCGGTGGCGGCGTCGCGCACGGTGCCCGACTCGACGGCCCACTCGAGCGCCTGCGAATAGCTGTAAGCGCCCACCGGCAGCGCCGGGCTCGCCAGCCGCAGGAGCCGCGCAAGCGCGATGTCCGTGTCAGTGGCGATGCTTGCCATGGGCGTGAGCATGGGGATGGTCGTGATCGCAGTGCTCGTGGTCCGCGTGATCGTGACCCGCGTGATCCGGCCGCGCCGGCTCGCCGAACTGATGGATGATGCCGCCGTGCGTCGGCGGCGCATCGTGATGATGCGCATGTCCGCCATAGGCGCCGGGCTCCGGCTCGAACGGCGCTTCCAGTGCCTTCACGTTCAGCCCGAGTCCCTCGAGCATTTTCGCGAGGACGTGATCTGCACTGATGCGCAGCCAGCCCGCGCCAAGCTGGATCGCGACATGGCGGTTGCCGAGGTGGTAGGCGGCGCGCGCAAGCTCGAGCGGGTCCGCGCAATCGGCCTGCAGCACCCGCTCGGGCTGCGCCACCACCTCGATCACGCGGCCGTCGGAGGCAACCAGCAGGTCGCCGCCGCGCAGCATCTCGCCGGGCGGCAGAATCAGTCCGACTTCTTCACCCGAAACCAGCTGCGCGCGCAAGCGGCTTTTCTCGCGCGACTCGTAGGGCAAGCGCAACTGCCCGCCGATCTTGATCCGGTACGCCTCGCGCCGGACCTTGAGCTTCGACTTGATCTCGAGCATTTCAGAACAGGAAGTACCGCTGCGCCATCGGCAGCAGCTTCGCCGGCTCGCAGGTGAGCAACTCGCCGTCCGCGCGCACTTCATAGGTTTCGGCATCGACCGTGATCTTCGGCGTCGCGCCGTTGAGCGGGAGGTCCTTCTTCCTCAGCTTGCGGGTGCCCTTGACCGCGACCAGGCGCTTGTGCAGCGCGAGTTTCCTCAGCAGCGGATTCGAAAGCGACGCCTGGGAGACGAACGTCACCGAGCTTGCGGCAAGCGCCGCCCCGAACGCCCCGAACATCGGCCGGTAATGCACCGGCTGCGGCGTCGGAATCGAGGCGTTGGGGTCGCCCATGGCGGCGGCCGCGATGATGCCGCCCTTCAGCACCATGGAAGGCTTCACACCGAAGAACGCCGGTTTCCAGAGCACCAGGTCGGCGAGCTTACCCGGTTCGAGCGAGCCGACCTCGTGGGCGATCCCGTGCGTGAGCGCCGGTGCGATGGTGTACTTCGCGACGTAGCGCTTGACGCGCGCGTTGTCGTTCCCCTTGCCGTCGCCGGTCAATCCCCCGCGCTGGCCCTTCATCTTGTGGGCCGTCTGCCAGCAGCGCAGGATCACTTCGCCGACGCGGCCCATCGCCTGCGAATCCGAGGAGAACATGCTGAGCGCGCCGAGGTCGTGCAGGATGTCCTCCGCGGCGATGGTCTCGCGCCGTATGCGGCTCTCGGCGAACGCCACGTCCTCGGCGATGCCCGGGTCGAGGTGGTGGCACACCATCAGCATGTCCAGATGTTCATCCAGCGTATTGACGGTAAAGGGGCGCGTCGGATTGGTCGAAGACGGCAGCACGTTCGACTCGCCGCACACGCGGATGATGTCCGGTGCGTGCCCTCCGCCGGCACCCTCGGTGTGAAAGCTGTGGATCGTGCGCCCCTTGAACGCCGCGAGCGTGGCCTCGACGAATCCCGATTCGTTCAGCGTATCGGTGTGAATGGCGACCTGCACATCCATCTCGTCGGCGACCGCAAGGCAGTTGTCGATCGCCGCGGGCGTGGTGCCCCAGTCCTCGTGCAGCTTGAGACCGATCGCGCCCGCCTCCACCTGCTCGCGCAATGGAATGGGCATCGAGGCGTTGCCCTTGCCCATGAAACCGAGGTTCATCGGGAAAGCTTCGGCTGCCTGCAGCATGCGATGCAGGTGCCACGGGCCCGGAGTGCAGGTGGTCGCGTTCGTCCCCGTGGCCGGGCCGGTTCCGCCGCCGATCATGGTGGTGACGCCGCTCATCAATGCTTCTTCGATCTGCTGCGGGCAGATGAAATGGATATGCGTGTCGATGCCGCCCGCAGTGACGATGGAGCCTTCGCCCGCGATGATCTCCGTGGCCGCGCCGATCGCAATGTCCACGCTAGGCTGGATGTCGGGATTGCCGGCTTTGCCGATCTTCCAGATGCGGCCGGCCTTGATACCGATATCGGCCTTGACGATGCCGGTGTAATCCACGATGAGCGCGTTGGTGATCACCGTGTCCGCGACCTTCGCCGCGGGCAACTGGCCCTGCCCCATGCCGTCGCGGATCACCTTGCCGCCGCCGAACTTGACTTCCTCGCCGTAGACCGTGTAGTCCGCCTCGACCTCGATCAACAGGTCGGTATCGGCGAGACGCACGCGGTCGCCCGTGGTCGGGCCAAACATTTCGGCGTAGGCGCCGCGTGAGATCTTTACGCTCACTTGGAACTCCCCTTGAGTTTTCCCATCACCAGAGCGCGCAGGCCGTACACCGCGCGCGCTCCTGCAAGGGCCACCAGCTCGACGGTTCGCTCCTGTCCTGGTTCGAATCGCACCGCGGTACCCGCCGAAATGTCGAGGCGAAAGCCGTACGCCTTCTTTCGGTCGAAAGCGAGGGCGGCATTGGTTTCGTAGAAGTGATAGTGCGAGCCGACCTGGATCGGACGGTCGCCCGTGTTGGCGACCTTGAGCTTGACCGTCTTTCTTCCCTTGTTCAGCTCGATCTCGCCTGCGCGAGGAATGATTTCGCCGGGGATCATCGGATCACCTGATCGGTTGGTGGACGGTGACGAGCTTGGTGCCGTCGGGGAAGGTCGCCTCGACCTGGATCTCCGGAATCATCTCCGCGACTCCGTCCATCACCTCGTCGCGCTTGAGCAGCGTGGCTCCGAAGCTCATGAGTTCGGCGACCATTTTCCCGTCGCGCGCGCCTTCCATGATCGCCGCGCTGATGTAGGCAACCGCCTCCGGGTAATTGAGCTTCAAGCCACGGCCTTTTCGCCGCTCGGCAAGCAACGCCGCGGTAAATACGAGCAGCTTGTCTTTTTCTCGCGGGGTCAGTTCCATGACTTGTCCTTCCTCAAGGGCAAGAATAGCAGCAAGATCGATGCCGGACTGGAAGCGGATTGTGCCTCTGCCAGAAATAGGATTTTGCACCAAAACAGGGCCATGCCGGGCCGCGCGCACCTGGCGCGCGCAATAATTCAAGCGAGCGCCGCTTCCAGGTCGAGCGGGGCTAACTGCTCAGTATGGAGATCGAGCCCCCGTTCAACGTGATTCAGGTGCTCGATCATGAGTCGCACCGCCCGCGCGCGGTCCCCTGCAGCGACGGCATCCACGATCTCTTCGTGCTCGTCGCTGCGGCAATGGGGGACCGCGGGCGCATCGTAGAGCGCGATGATCAGGCAGGTCACCAAAGTCAGCTCGCGCATGGTCCGGGCGAGGATCGCGTTACCCGCCATCTCTGCCATGAGGACGTGGAATTCCCCGGAGAGCCGCACGATCGCCTGCTTGTCTCCGGCGGCGCGCGCGCGCTTCTCCGCCTGGGCGTGCTGGCGTAACCGCGTCACGCCCGTGCGCCCGGCCACCTCGATGAACCGCGAAACGATGGCCGGCTCGATCAGGCGCCGCGCTTCGAAGATGTCGCGCGCTTCGTCCACCGTGGGCCTGGCGACAAAAGCGCCGCGGTTCGGCTCGAGCGTGACCAGCCGCTCGTGCGCCAGACGCGGCAGCACGCGGCGGATGCGCGCGCGGCTCACGCCGAAAATGCCCGCCAGCCGGTCCTCCCCGAGCTTCGTTCCCGGCGGCAGCCGGTGCTCGAAGATCGCGGCCAACAGGCGCGTGTATATCGCGTCCTCGGTCCGGTCAGCGCCGGTTGCGGCTGGCTTGGTTCTTGCGCTGGCTGGTTTGATTTTCGGCATCCCGGTGCGGCCCGTGCTCATGGTAAGCGACGTCGATCAGGTTAAGTGTACACAATTTTCGTTGTTTTGGCGCCAATTTAGTGTAGCATTGCCCACAATTTATCTTCGGATCGGATTTGCCGGCCCGGCAGGCAGGGCGTTTTCACAGGGGAAATACATGAACTACCGATTTTTTCTCGCAGCCGCCGCACAATCGCTCATGCTTTTTCTCTGCGCACCCGTCCTGGCGCAGGAAAAGATCCGCGTTGCGGGCAATTTCGCGACCGAACATTCCAGTTCCATCGCCATGGAGCAGGTGTTCAAGAAGGAGCTTGCGCGGGTGAGCAACAATCAGATGGGCGTGGACATCTTTCCCGCGATGCAGCTCGGCGGCGCGAAGGAAAACGTCGACGCGGTTCGCTCCGGCGCTTTGTTCATGACCTGGGTCGGCGCCGCGTTCCTTACGCGCATCGTTCCCGAACTCGAGGCGGTCAGCCTGCCCTTCCTGTTTCCTTCGCGTGACGCCGCTTTCAGGGTCACCGATGGCCCCGTCGGACAACTGCTCGACCAGAAGCTCGGCGACAAGGGCTTCATTTCTCTCGGGTGGATGGAACTCGGTTCCCGTCACGTCACCAACAGCAAGCGCGCGATCCGCGGCCTGGCAGACCTGAAAGGGCTGAAGATCCGGATGCAGCCGAACGAGACGCACCTGGCGAGCTTTCGTGCGCTGGGCGCCAATCCGGTCGCCATGGACGTGAAAGAGCTGTACTCGGCGCTGGAGCAGGGGGTGGTCGACGGACAGGAAAATCCGTACGCGATCATCCTCACCAACCGTTACGGGGAAGTGCAGAAGTACGTTTCCAATACCGGCCATTTTTTCGACTTCATCGCCGTCGTCGCCAATCGCAAGCAATTCCAGGCGATGAAACCGGAGATGCAGAAGGCGATCCGCGGCGCGATGACCCTCGCCATCGAGCATCAGCGCAAGCTCGCGGTCGAGCTCGACACGAAGGCGCTCGAGGAACTCAAGAAGAAGATGCAATACGACGCGCTCACGCCGCAAGCGGTCGAGGAACTGCGCAAAGCCTCCGCGTCGGTGGTGGATACGGTGAAGAAGCGCGCTGGCGCCGAACTGGTGGACCGCGTGATCGCCGAAGTCGCAAAGTCCCGGTAGGCGCAGACGCGCATTTCGCCCTGGTGATGAGCGGAGCCACCGCCCCGATCGCGCTGCGCGCGCTCGGCTGGCTTGACCAGGCCGCGCGCGTCACGATCGTTGCCACGCTTTCGGGCATGGTGGTCGTGGTGTCGGCGCAGGTGGCATTGCGTTACGGCCTCAACACGTCGCTCGACTGGGGAGAGGACATTGCCCGGATGCTGTTCGTCTGGTCGATTTTTCTCGCGCTGCCGCTCGGAGTGAATTCAGGGGCGCACATCGGCATCGAACTGCTGGTGTGCAGATTACCGGACGCAGCCCAGCGCTGGCTGACCCGCCTGACTGCCGCGCTCGCCTGCGCGCTGATGGCCGTGGTGGCCTATCAGGCTGGCGTGCTGGTGCTCGATCAATGGGACGAAAACCTGCCTACGCTCGAGGTCTCCGCGGCGCTGTTCATGGTGCCGGTGTGCATCGGCGCAGCGCACAGCGTGCTGCACCTGCTGCGCCTGGTCGGATCCGGTGTCGCGCCGAAGCAGCAAGGCAGCGCTGAATGAGCGCGGGCATCATTGTTCTATTCCTGTTGCTCGCGACGCTCGGCATGCCGATCGCTTTCGCGCTCGGCGCGGCTGCGCTGGGCGCAGTCATGCTCTCGGACATCGAGTTCAACATGCTCCCGCAGCGCATGATGCACTCGGTGAATTCCTTTCCTCTGATGGCGATCCCGTTTTTCATGCTTGCCGGCGAGCTGATGATCAAGGCGGGCATCGTCGAGCGCCTGATCGACCTCGCGAACTCGATCGTCGGGCGCGTCAAGGGCGGCCTCGCCCATGTCACCATGCTCTCGGGCGCGGGGCTGGCGACCGTTTCGGGTACTGCCGCGTCGGATGCGAGCGCCCTTTCGACGATTCTGGTGCCCGCGCTGACCAAGGCCTACGACCGCGGCTTTGCCACGGCAATCGTCGCGGCGGCCGCCAATCTCGGGCCGATCATCCCGCCGAGTGCGGCGATGATCGTATACGCCTTCATGGCGGGCTCGACGGTATCGGTCGGCGGCATGTTCATGGCCGGAGTCGTGCCAGGATTGATCATCACGGCCGGATTCATGTTGCTGTGCACGTG
This sequence comes from Betaproteobacteria bacterium, assembly GCA_016195915.1. GTDB lineage: Bacteria > Pseudomonadota > Gammaproteobacteria > Burkholderiales > SG8-39 > JADGRQ01. Next base: position 9,538 of record JACPYS010000023.1, read on the forward strand.
GACTGCGGCGCGGCGCGGCTGGAGCGCAACGGGCGAGCCATTCCGACTCGCCAAAGTTCTCGAACAGTTCAGGCGCTCGTTCGTGATATTCCTGATGCCCGTCATCGTGATCGGCGGCATCGTGGGCGGTGCGTTCACGGCCACCGAGGGCTCCGCGATCGCCGTCGTGTATGCGCTCGTCGTGGGACTCTTCGTGACCCGGCGCCTGAAGATCTCCGACCTGCCTGGGGCGCTGGTGCGAGCGGCGATCACGAGTGCCATGGTCGGCGCCCTGATCGCCTTCGCCTCGGCGGTAACGTTCCTGCTCACGGTGGACCTGCTGCCGCAGAAACTTGCGCTGTTGCTGCAGGCGATCACGTCCAATCCGCTCGCGTTCAACCTGCTGGTTGCCGCGCTTCTGTTCGTGGTCGGCATGTTCATGGAGTCGAACGCCGCCTACATCATGCTGGTGCCGCTGCTGCATCCGATTGCGCTTCAGTACGGCCTCGACCCGCTGCACTTCGGCTTTCTGTTCGTGCTGAACCTGGTGATCGGCATGCTCACCCCACCTGTCGGCGTGGTCCTGTTCGTGGTCTGCGGAGTGACGGGCGTGCCGATGCGCGAACTGGTCCGCAGCCTCTGGCCTTTCATCGCGCTGATGTACGGCGTGCTGCTGCTTTGCATGCTGTACCCGCCGCTCGTCACCGCGCTGCCGCGCGCGCTCGGTTACTGAAAAGACGGAGACTCGATTCAATGGCCTCGACGTCGACGCAACGCGTGCTGCTCGGGATGCTGACCCCCTCCTCCAACACCGTCCTCGAGCCGGTCACCGCGGCGATGATCGCCAGCCTGCCCGAGGTGAGCGCGCACTTCGGGCGCTTCAAGGTCACCGAAATCGCGCTCTCCAGGCAGGCGTTGGGCCAGTTCGATGACGGCGAAATCCTGCGCGCGGCCGAGCTGCTTTCGCATGCCAGGCTGCATTGCATCGGCTGGAACGGCACTTCCTCGGGCTGGCTGGGCTTCGATGCCGACGAGCGGCTGTGTGCGCGCATCACGCAGGCGACCGGCATACCCGCGTGCACGTCGGTGCTCGCGTTGAACGAGATCCTCCGGCTCACCGGCGTCACGCGTTTCGGTCTGGTGACCCCCTACCTCGACGACGTTCAAGCGAAGATCGTCGAAAACTACGCGAGTTCCGGGATCGAGTGCATCGGCGAACGCCATCTGCGCCTGCAGGACAACTATGCGTTCTCGGAGGTGACCTCCGAACAGATCCGTGCCATGGCACGCGAGGTCGCGAAATCCAGACCGCAGGCCATCTCGGTTTTCTGCACGAATCTTCGTGGCGCCCCGCTGGCCGGGGAACTGGAGCGTGAACTCGGCATCCCGGTTTACGACACGATCGCGACCGTGCTGTGGAAATCGCTCAGGCTTTGCGGTGTGGACACCAGGCGGCTCAAGGGCTGGGGACGGCTGTTCAGCGAGCTCGCCTAGGAACCGCGCCATGAGCAAATTCGATCTTGTCATCCGCAATGCGCACGTCGTCACCGCAGCCGACGCCATGCGCTGCGACATTGGAGTCTCGGGCGGACGGGTTGCCGCACTCGCGCACGACCTGCCCAAGGGCCGCAACGAAATCGACGCCGCCGGCCGCTACGTGCTGCCCGGCGGCGTGGACGGCCATTGCCATCTCGAACAGCCGATGCCCGCGCCGATGAAGATGGCCGACGATTTTGCGAGCGGCACACGCTCGGCGGCATGCGGCGGCACCACGACCGTCATTCCGTTCGCCGCGCAGCAAAAAGGCCACTCGCTGCGCGCCGCAGTCGAGGACTATCACCGGCGCGCCGAGGGCAAAGCGCTCATCGACTACGCGTTCCACCTGATCGTGACCGATCCCACCGCGACAGTGCTGAACGAGGAATTGCCGCTGCTGCTCCGCGAGGGTTACACGTCGTTCAAGATCTACATGACCTACGACGAGCTGAAGCTCGACGACGGGCAGATCCTCGACGTGCTGGCGCTCGCGCGCGAGCACGGCGCGATGGCGATGGTTCACGCAGAGAACTCGGAATGCATCGCCTGGCTCACGCGGCGCCTCGAAGCTGCCGGCAGGACCGCGCCGCGCTTCCATGCCGACGCTCGGCCAATGCTGGTCGAGCGCGAAGCCACGCACCGCGCGATCGCACTCTCGGAACTGGTCGACGTGCCGATCCTCATCGTGCACGTGTCCGGGCGCGAAGCGGTCGAGCAGATCCGCTGGGCCCACGGCCACGGACTGCGCATCTACGCCGAGACCTGCCCGCAATACCTGTTCCTTACCGCGGATGCGCTGGGACTCGATGGCTACCAGGGCGCGAAGTGCGTGTGCAGTCCGCAGCCGCGTGACCTTGCGAACCAGCAGGTGATTTGGGATGCGCTCGCCGACGGCCTGTTCACGGTGTTTTCGTCCGACCATGCGCCGTTCGGCTACGACGATCCGCGCGGGAAAAAGCCGGGCGGCAAGGAAGTGCCGTTCCAGTACATTCCGAACGGAATCCCGGGCCTGGAAACGCGTCTGCCGCTGCTGTTCTCGGAGGGGGTGGGCAAGGGGCGCATCACGCTCAATCGCTTCGTCGAGCTCACCGCGACCAACCCTGCAAAGCTCTACGGACTGTATCCGCGCAAGGGCACGATCGCGATCGGCGCCGACGCCGACATGGTGATCTGGGAGGCCGCGCGCGAGGTGACGATCTCGAATGGCATGCTGCATCACGCGGTGGATTACACGCCGTACGAAGGCATGCGCATCACCGGCTGGCCGGCGGTGACCCTGTCTCGCGGTGAGGTGGTCTGGGACGCCAGCGAACCGCAGGGCCGCTCCGGGCGCGGCAGGTTCCTCAAGTGCGACCGCCCCGACCTTGCGCGTCCGGCGCCGCAGCGATGACAGTCCAGAACACAGAGCACGTCCACGTACGTTCAACCCAGGAGGCAATCATGAAAATGAAGCTCGCAGCACTACTCGTCGGCCTGGCGCTCACCGCCGCACCGGCGCTGGCGCAGGACAAGATCAAGCTCAAGGTGATCGGGCAGCCGCTTGCCACCGGATTGATCCAGAAGAACAGGGAGCAGCCGTTTTTCGAGACGCTGGCGCAGAAAACGGGCCTGCCGATCGAGGTCGAATACAAGCCGATCGACACGCTCGGCATCAAGGACACGGAGCAGCTGCGCGTGATGAAGGCGGGCCTGTTCGAGATGGCGTCGTTGCGCATGTCGCAGAACTCCCGCGACGAGCCGACCATCCTGTGCCTCGACCTGGTCGGCCTCAATCCGGATTACAGGACCGGGCGTGCAGTCGCGAACGCCTACGCCGGCATCCTCGACCAGCGTCTTCAGAAACAGTTCGGCGTCAAGCTGCTCGGCGTCTGGCCGTTCGGGCCGCAGGTGCTGTTTTGCAAGAAACCGGTTGCCAAGCTTGCCGATGTGAAGGGCCTCAAGGTCCGGACTTACGACCAGAATCTCGCCAAGTTCATTGAATCGCTCGGCGGCACACCCGTGCCGATCGCGTTCGCCGAGACGCACCAGAGCCTGTCGCTCGGCGTGGTCGACTGCGCAGTCACCGGACCGAGTTCCGCCAACTCCGCGGGTTGGCCGGAGGTCAGCACGCACTACCTGCCGATCGGGATGCAGATCGCGCTGAACGGCTACGCCGTCACGCTCCCTGCGTGGAACAAGTTCAAGCCCGATCAGCAGAAGAAGCTGCAGGCGGCGTTCGACGCGGTGATCGAGGACATCTGGAAGTACTCCGAAGAGCTGTTCGTCGACGCTTCCAACTGCAACGTCGGCAAGGATCCCTGCACGACCGGCAAGAAATTCAGCCTGGTGAACGTGCCGGTGACGCAGGGCGACCTCGACATCGTCAAGAAGGCGGTGCGCGACATTTCCTTCCCGGTCTGGGCGGAAGTCTGTGACAAGACCAATCCGGGCTGCTCGGCGACCTGGAAGAAAGCCGTGGGACCGATCGTCGGCATCAAGTAGCACGCAAACGGACGGGACGGCACCGCCGCCCTGTCCGTTCAAGACCAGGAGTCAACGCATGCGTCGGCTTGAAACGATCCTCGCCAACATCTTCGGCGTGATCTTCCTCGTGCTCTCGTTCGTGGTGACGATCGAGACGCTGGCGAGAAAGCTTTTCAACTTCTCCATCCAGGGCGCCGACGAACTGGGCGGGTATTCGCTCGCCATCGGTTCGACCATCGCCTTCAGCATCGCGCTGATGGGGCGCAATCACATCCGCGTGGACGTGTTCCACGAATTGTTTCCGCGCGGCATGAAAGCGGCGCTCAACTGGCTGTCGATCGTACTGCTCGCCGCGACGGGGGTGCTGTTCGTTGCCGTGTCGCTGCGCGTGCTGCAGGAAAGCCTCGAGTACGGCAGCACCGCGCAGACGCCCTGGGCCACACCGCTCATCTGGCCGCAGGCGCTGTGGTACGCCGGGCTGGTGTTGTTCATGTTCGTGGCACTCGGCTACGCGGCGCGCGCGACGTACCTGCTGGTCAGCGGGCGGATCGATGACCTGAACGAGGAGCTCCACCCCAAGAGCGTGAAGGAGGAGCTCAAGGAGGAGCTCGATGACTTTGCGCAGCGGCGCGCCGCCGGAGAAGCGGCTCCGCGCCGATGATCGCCGCCACCATCTTCGCGTTTCTCCTGATGATCGGGATGATGCTGCTCGGCATCCCGATCGCCGTCACCATGCTCATTGTCGGCGTTGGCGGAGGCGCGATCGCCTTCGGCATGCCGTTCATGAACTCGATGGCATCGGTAATCTGGGGTGTGGGCAACGAAAACCTGCTCACTTCGATTCCGCTGTTCGTGCTGCTTGGCGAGCTGCTGTTGCGAAGCGGCATTGCCGACCGGATGTACGTGGCGCTGTCGGCGTGGCTCGCGCGCCTGCCCGGAGGGTTACTGCACACCAATATCGGCTGCTGCGCGCTGTTCGCCGCGACTTCCGGCTCCTCCGTGGCGACCGCTGCCACCATCGGCACGGTGGCATTGCCGTCACTGCACGCGCGCGGCTACTCGATGCGCGACGCACTCGGCTCGATCGCGGCGGGCGGCACGCTCGGGATTCTGATTCCGCCGAGCGTCAACATGATCGTGTACGGATCGCTGACCAACAATTCCATCGGCAAGCTGTTCATCGCGGGCATCATCCCGGGAATTCTGCTGACGCTGTGTTTCATGCTCTTCATTTACGTCGCGGCAGTGCTCAGGAGCGGCGCAGGGGCGCCGCGCGAAGCGCTGGTACCACTGCCCGAGCGGTTGCGGCTGCTCGTGAATCTGGTGCCCCCGCTGATCGTGTTCGGCGTGGTGATGGGCAGCCTTTACTTCGGCATCGCGACGGCCACCGAGTCGGCAGCGCTCGGTGTGGTGATCGCCCTCGGCTTTGTCTGGCACAGCGGCAAGCTCTCGCTCGAGTTGCTCAAGAACTGTTTCCAGCAGACGGCACGCATCAGCGGCATGATTCTGCTGATCATTGCAACGGCTTTCGTGCTGAACCTCACCATCAGTCTCACCGGGGTCGCCGACCAACTTACGAAGTGGGTCACCTCGTTCGGCATGACGGCCACCGCGATGCTGTTCGCGCTGATCCTGTTCTACCTGATCCTCGGCATGTTCATGGACGTGTTGTCGATGCAGGTGGCCACCATTCCCCTCACCTATCCGATCGTCACGGCGCTGGGGGTCGATCCGATCTGGTACGGAATTTTCATCGTGCTGATGTGCGAGCTGGGACTGATTACGCCGCCGGTCGGCATGAACCTTTTCGTGGTGCACGGCATACGCCCGGACAAGGGCGGCATCGAGGACGCGATCCGGGGCGCGTTTCCCTATGCAGTGATCATGATCCTGTTCACGATCGTGCTGATTTTCCTGCCGCAGATCGTGACCTGGCTGCCGACGAGAATGTGATGCGCGAAGCCTGGCGCCTGTCCGCCGCCGAGTTGGCCGGAGCCTACGCGCGTGGCGAGACCGGCCCGGTTGCGGTGCTCGAGACGATCGAGGCGCGCATCGAGAAGCTCAATCCGACCCTCAACGCGATCATCTGCCGCGACGCGGGCGCGGCAGCAGCGGCAAAGGACAGTGCGGCGCGCCTGCGCGCAGGAACGCCGCGCAGCACGCTCGAGGGCGTACCGATCACGGTCAAGGACAGCATTCTGGTTGCCGGACTTCCCTGCACCTGGGGCAGCCGCGCGATGCGCGACTTCGTACCGAACGCAGACGAGCTACCCGTGGCACGGCTGCGCGCCGCGGGCGCTATCGTTCTCGGCAAGACGAATGCGCCCGAATTCACGCTCGAGGGCTACACGAGCAATCCGCTGTTCGGCACCACCCGGAACCCGTGGAACCCGGATCTCACCCCGGGCGGATCCAGTGGCGGTGCGGTCGCGGCCGTCGCAGCAGGTCTCGGACCGGTTGCCATCGGCACGGACGGTGGCGGTTCGATACGCCGCCCCGCGTGCCATGCGGGTCTGGTCGGCCTCAAGCCCACGACAGGCCGGGTTGCCCGCGGGCCGAGCCTGCCGCAAATACTGCTCGATTTCGAGGTCATCGGGCCGATCGCCCGCACGGTCGGCGATGTAGCGCTGACATTCGGTGCGATCTCGGGCGCCGATCCCTGCGACCGGCGTTCACTATACGGTCGTGATGAACGGCATGGTGGCGAGCGGCTTAGCGTTCTGTATGTGCCGCGATTCGGCGATGCGCCGATCGATCCCCAGGTGCTTGCAAGCGTTGATGCGGCGGCGCGTTCCATTGCGGGACTGGGACTCGACGTGTGCCACGGGGTGCTGCCGTTCGACCTTTCGCCGATCGTCGAATTCTGGCCGCTGCTCGGACAAGTCGGCGTTGCCTACCTTCTCGCTCAGCGACCGGGTGGGGAGGGCCTCGTGGGAGAGCGGATGCGCGCCATGGCGGAAGACGGCCGCAAGGTGAGCGCGGCGCGCTATCTCGCCGGAATCGAGACTGTGGACGCGTTCCGCAGAGCGGTCACCGACGCCTTTGGCCGCATCGACCTGATCATGACACCTTCGGCGGCATCGCTGCCGTGGGCGGCCGACCAGCCTTACCCTGAAACCATCGACGGGAAAGCGGTCGGGCCACGCGGACATGCCGTCTACACCGGCTGGGTGAACGCCTGCGGCCACCCGGCGATCGCGTTACCTTGTGGGCCTTCACGCGAAGGCCTGCCGATCGGCTTTCAACTGGTCGGGCGTTTTGGCGCGGACGAATTGTTGCTCGCGGTCGCGCAGCGCTATGAGAGTGCCTGCCCGTGGGCCGAGCGCTGGCCGCTGTTCGTAAGCGCTGCCTGAAGAAACTGAGGGCGGCGCTCAAACGGCGAGCCGTACGCTCGCCTCACCGATTCCCGGAAAGCGCGCCACCACCTGAGCGCCGGGAAGCACGAACTCCATTCCGGTCCAGCTTCCGGTAGTGACCACGTCGCCGGCGCGCAACCCGCCCGAACGGCGCGCAACATGCGCCGCCGCCCAAGGCAGCAGTAGAAACGGATTCCCGAGCGGATGCGAGCCCCGCCTGGACGCCCTGCGCGCGCCATCGACGAGGAGTTCAACCGGCTGCGCGGCGAAATCGATGTTGCGCCAGTCACGCCGGCCGTCGCCCAGCACCAGCGCCGCATTCATCTGAAAATCGGCAAGCTTCCACAACGGATCGGCGTCATGCCAGTCAGCCAACCGGCTGTCGCACAGTTCGATTGCAACGAACGCTTCGGCGAGCGCATCGGCCACTTCATACTCGCAATACGATTGTTCACGCGGCGGAAGATCCCGAGACAAGCGAAATGCGATTTCCGCCTCGACGCCGATGATGCGAAAGCCCCGCGCGGGCAGACTGGCCGGGCTTTGGTGCAAGCGTGACCCGGCAATCGGCGCCGCCGTCGGCTCGATATCGGGGTGTGACGAACCCGCTTTCCATGCGCTCACCCGAACGCCTGGATGAAGTTCCGCAAGGACGCGGTCCTGAATACGGTAGGCGTCCTCCGCCGATCGGGGTGCAAACGCGGCGTCGGCAGAAACCTGCCCGCCGCTGCGGTGTGCGCCGATCAGAGCACGGGCCGCGCGCTCGACGGAATTGCCTGCAGTGCTCACGTGCTCCAGATCCTCGGCCGGATGGCCGGTCGTTCGATCAGCGACGGGCGAACCATCGCCCACCAGCCGGCGAAAACTGCGCGCGCCTGTTCAGCAGAATCGCCGAGATAACGTCCGACGATCATGTCACCCAGCAATGTCAGACCCGTTTCGCCACCGATACAATTGCCCGCCGAGCGAAACGCCGCCAGCAAACGTACGCCCTCCGCTGGCTTCACAGGTCGGAAAAGCGTCGTCCCAATCACCGACTGACCGCCGAGTCCGACGCCCGAGGCCAACGCGCGATTGCCCGCCACCAACCGCCCGCGTTCGATCCAGCGCAGCCGGCCGGCGGACTCGAACGACAAACTCTGAAACGCCTCGCCGCGCGCAAAGCGCTCGTTCGAGCGCACGCGTCCCAGGCAAGCGATCTCCCACGCAAGCAGCGTTCCGCCCGGCTCGACGTCGAATGCGATGCGGTTGGCCGCGCGGCAGCCCTCGAAGTAAATGGTCTCCTGCGGCAGCCATTCCAGCGACGCACCGGCCGCCACCCTGAGCCGCACCGCCTGCTCGGCGAGCGGGCCCGCGCTGCGGTACCACCGGGTCGCTCCGGGCGTGGTGATCAGCGCGCGCGCACCCGGTTCGATCGACGCTTCAATCGAGAGCCGGTCGCCGCCGGCGATGCCGCCCGGCGGATGCACGATCACCGCATGGCAGACCGCATCGCCCTCAGGGTAGAGCGCCTTTTGCACCACCAGCGGCCCGCTGTGGCGCCGGTCGGCAAGCACTGTCCGGGTACCCGTCTGCGCGAAGCGCAATGCAAGCCGCGCTTCCCAGGACACCGGCTTCAGTTCAGGTTTTTCATCGCATGTGGTGCTCACACCGCAAGATAGCGCCGCACGCCGTCGGCGTCCATGTTCGCGCCGCTGCCCCTGGCGATGATTTCTCCGCGCTCCATCACGAAATACTGATCTGCGAGCGAGCGCGCGAAATCGTAGTACTGCTCCACCAGCAGGATCGCCATGTCGCCGCGCTGCGCGAGACTGCGGATCACGCGCTCGATGTCCTTGATGATCGAAGGCTGAATGCCTTCGGTCGGTTCGTCCATGATCAACAGCTTCGGGCCCGCGGCCAGCGCCCGCCCGATGGCCAGTTGCTGTTGCTGCCCCCCGCTCAGGTCCCCGCCGCGCCGGCCCAGCATCTGCCGCAGTACCGGAAACATCTCGTAGATCGGCTCGGGGATGCGCGTTCCCCGCGGACGGGTCGCGAGGCCCATCTGCAGGTTCTCCTCCACCGTGAGGCGCGCAAAGATCTCGCGCCCCTGCGGCACGTAACCGATGCCGGCACGCACCCTCTGGTATGGGGCCGCGCGCGTGAGGTCTGTTGCGCCGAACTTGACCGAACCCGTAGTGGCGGGAATCAGCCCCATCAGCGTCTTGAGCAGCGTGGTCTTGCCCACGCCGTTGCGTCCGAGCAGCGCGGTGACCTTGCCCGATGGCACGTCGAACGACAGGTCGCGCAGGATGTGGCTGCCGCCGTAGTACTGGTTGAGGCCGGAAACGCTTAACATTTCCCGTCAGCGCCCGAGATACACTTCGATCACGCGCGGGTCGTTCTGCATCCGATCCATGGGTCCCTCCGCAAGCACGCTGCCTTCGTGCAGCACCGTGACGGTGCGCGCAATTCTGGCCACGAACGCCATGTCGTGCTCGACCACCACCAGGGAATGCTTGCCGGCCAGCGACACGAACAGCTCCGCAGTGCGCTCGGTCTCGTCGTCGCTCATGCCCGCGACGGGTTCGTCGAGCAGGAGGAGCTTCGGCTCCTGCATCAGCAGCATGCCGATTTCCAGCCACTGCTTCTGGCCATGCGACAGCAGGCCGGCAACATTGTCAGCCGCGTCATCGAGCCGGATCAAACGCAGGGTCTCGGCGATGCGATCGCGCTCATCCGACGCCAGCTTCGCGAACAGCGCGGTCCGCACCCGCTTGTCGGCCTTCATCGAGAGTTCGAGGTTCTCGAACACGGTGTGATTCTCGAAGATGGTCGGCTTCTGGAATTTGCGCCCGATGCCGGCGCGTGCGATCTCGGTTTCGCTCATCTCGCGCAGGTCGACGTTCTGGCCGAAGAACGCCGTGCCGCTGTCGGCGCGCGTCTTGCCGGTGATCACGTCCATCATGGTGGTCTTGCCCGCGCCGTTCGGGCCGATGATGCAGCGCAGCTCCCCCACGTCGATCGCGAGCGAGAGTTTGTTCAACGCCTGGAAGCCGTCGAAACTCACGCTGATGTCGTCCAGGTACAGGATGACGCCATGCGCGAAGTCCGGCCGGCCGTGTTCGATGGCGCGCGTGAAATCAGCCGCGGCGTCGACCGACGGGCGTTCAGGCGCGGGCTCTATGCCGAGCGATTCTTCCATTGCGACCACAACCCGACCACTCCCTTTGGCATGAACAAGGTGACGAGGATGAATATCAGTCCGAGCACGTAAAGCCAATACTCGGGAAAGGCCTGGGTGAAGAAACTCTTCGCCCCGTTCACGAGGCCGGCGCCCACGATCGCGCCGACGAGCGTGCCGCGTCCGCCGACAGCAACCCAGATCGCGATCTCGATGGAGTTGGCAGGCGACATTTCGCCCGGATTGATGATGCCGACCTGCGGCACGTACAGCGCGCCCGCGATTCCGCACATGACCGCAGAGAGCGTCCAGATGAACAGCTTGTATTGAATGGGATCGTAGCCGCAGAACATGATGCGCTGCTCTGCGTCCCGAATGGCCGCAAGGATCCTGCCGAATTTCGAAGTGACGATGTAGCGGCCGAGCAGCAGCGCTGCGATCAGCGTCGCGCCGGTGATCGCGAACAGCGCCATGCGTGTCTCCGGAATGGTGATGGGAATGCCGAGGATGCGCTTGAAATCGGTGAATCCGTTGTTGCCGCCGAAGCCGGTGTTGTTGCGGAAGAAAAGCAGCATCGCGGCATAGGTAAGCGCCTGGGTGATGATCGAGAAATACACCCCCTTGATGCGCGAGCGGAATGCGAAATAGCCAAACACGTAGGCGAGCAGCCCCGGCACCAGCACCACCAGCAGCGCGCACCACCAGAACTGATCGGAATTCCACCACTGCCAGGGAAACTCATTCCAGTCGAGAAACACCATGAAATCGGGCATGTTGGCACGGTACTGCCCGTCTGACCCGATCTGGCGCATCAGGTACATGCCGAAGGCGTAGCCGCCGAGAGCGAAGAACAAGCCGTGACCGAGTGAAAGAATTCCCGTATATCCCCACACCAGGTCCATGGCCAGCGCCACGATCGCGTAGCACATGATCTTGCCGACCAGCGTGACCCAGTATGCCGAAAGGTAAAACGGATTGCCCGGGGGGACCACCAGATTGCACAGCGGGAACATCACGAACAGCACCAGCGCGAACGCGGCCAGCGTGCTCCAGCCGCGCGCGCCGTAGAGGCGCGCGATGGCCGAAGCGATCCGATCGGCGATCGGGCCCACGCTCAGCCCTCCACGGCGCGGCCCTTGAGGGCGAACAGGCCCTGCGGGCGCTTCTGGATGAACATGATGATGAACACGAGCACGGCGATCTTCGCGAGAACCGCGCCCTGCCACGCCTCCAGGAGCTTGTTGGCGAACCCGAGGCCCAGCGCCGCATAGACGGTGCCGGCGAGCTGGCCCACGCCGCCCAGCACCACCACCATGAACGAATCCACGATGTAGGATTGCCCCAAGTCAGGGCCGACGTTCCCGATCTGCGAGAGCGCGCAGCCGGCAAGTCCCGCGATCCCGCAACCGAGCCCGAACGCCCAGGTGTCGACCCGCGGGGTTGGAACGCCGACGCAGGACGCCATCGCGCGGTTCTGCGTCACCCCGCGCACGAACAGCCCCAGCCGCGTCCGCGTCAGCAGCAGCCAGATGCCCGTGAGCACGGCCGCCGCAAATAATACGATCACGATCCGGCTCCAAGGCAGCACCACGCCAACCAGGATTTCGATTCCCCCCGACATGAATCCCGGGTTTTCCACCTGCACGTTCTGCGCGCCGAAAATCGTGCGCACCGTCTGGATCAGCACCAGGCTGATGCCCCAGGTGGCGAGCAAGGTCTCGAGCGGACGGCCGTAGAGCCAGCGGATCACGGAGCGTTCGAGCAGCATTCCCACTGCGGCCGGCACGACGAAGGCGGCTGGAACTGCGCACGCGAGGTACCAGTCGAACGCCCCCGGCGCATGGGCCCGAAACAGGTTTTGCACCGCGTAAGTGGTATAGGCGCCGACCATGATCAGCTCGCCGTGCGCCATGTTGATCACGCCCATCAGCCCGTACGTGATGGCAAGCCCGAGCGCCGCGAGCAGCAGGATCGAGCCGAGCGAAATGCTGGTAAACAGAATCCCGAGGCGCTCTCCCCAGGCGAGGCGCCCCTCCACCGCGCGCAGGCTCGCCTGTGCGTCTCGGCGAACTTCTTCGTCGGGTTCGGCGAAGCTCCCGTCCTTGCCTTTTTCGAGTACCGAGAGAAGCAGCATCTTGGTGTTCGGATTGTTCGAGCCGCCGAGCATGCGGATCGCCGCAATCCGCGCTTCCTTGCTGCCGTCCTTGAGTTCCATGGCCGCGGCGATCTGGCCGAGCATCGACTTGAGCTCCGCGTCGGTCTCCTTCTCCAGCGCCTTCTTGACCAGCGGCAGCATCGCTGCATCCGCCCCGCCGGCAAGCTCCTTGGCCGCCGCCAGCCGGATTTCGCGCTGTGGCGAAATCAGCTTCAATCCCGCCAGGGCTCCGGCGAGTTCGCGCCGCAGACGGTTGTTTGCGATTACGTCTTCACGTTCCGCCGGCAGGGGCGCCACCTTCGCGCCCGTAACTGCGTCGGTCGCCTCTTCGCCCTTCACGATGAGGACGCTCTTGCCTGCTGTCTGCAGTTCGCCCTCGGCCAGCGCCTGCAGAACCGCGGCGGCCTTTTCGTCGCCTGCGGCTACCAGCGCGGCAATCGCCGCGACCTGCTCGTCGCTTTCGCCGAACGCGAGCTTCTCGACGATCGCCGCCTCGAGCGCATGGGCGCCGGATGCGAACAGCCACAATGCGATCAGAAGTGTGCGCATGGTTGTGAGTTTGATGTGAAAAGGGGGCCGCCTTAGCGGCCCCCTCCAGGGCAATGATACCGCCTGCGGCGGCTACTTCGCGATCACTGTCTTGCCCTGCGGCTCGTCCTTTTTCTTGTCGTTGCCCGCGATGAACGGGCTCCAGGGCACGGCCTTGACCGGGCCCTTGGTCTTCCACACGACGTTGAACTGGCCGTTGGCCTGCACTTCGCCGATGAACACCGCCTTGTGCAGGTGGTGGTTCTTGGGGTCCATCGTCGAGGTGATGCCCGAAGGCGCCGTAAAGGTCTGGCCGCCCATCGCCGCGATCACCTTGTCCACGTCGGTGGTTTTGGCCTTCTCGACCGCCTGCTTCCACATGTACATGCCGATGTACGCGGCTTCCATGGGGTCGTTGGTGAGGGGCTTGTCCTTGTGGCCGGCGATGTTCTTCGCCTTGGCGTAAGCCGCCCACTTCTTCGTGAACTCGGTATTGGCCGGGGACTTGATCGACATGAAGTAGTTCCACGCCGCGAGGTGGCCGACCAGCGGCTTGGTGTCGACTCCGCGCAGCTCTTCTTCACCCACCGAGAACGCCACCACCGGCACGTCCGTCGCCTTTAGGCCCTGGTTGCCCAGCTCCTTGTAGAAGGGCACGTTCGAATCGCCGTTGATGGTTGAGACCACCGCGGTCTTGCCGCCGGCAGCGAATTTCTTCACGTCCGCGACGATCGTCTGATAGTCGCTGTGGCCGAACGGGGTGTACTTCTCGTCGATGTCGGATTCCTTCACGCCCTTCTTGATCAGGAACGCGCGCAGGATCTTGTTGGTGGTGCGCGGATAGACGTAGTCCGTGCCGAGCAGCACCCAGCGCTTTGCGCCGCCGCCTTCCTTGCTCATCAGGTACTCGACGGCGGGAATCGCCTGCTGGTTGGGCGCAGCGCCGGTGTAGAACACGTTCTTGGAGAGTTCCTCGCCTTCATACTGCACCGGGTAGAACAGCAGGCCGTTGAGTTCTTCGAATACCGGGAGAACCGACTTGCGCGAAACGGACGTCCAGCACCCGAATACCACCGAAACCTTGTCCTGGGTGAGGAGCTGGCGCGCCTTCTCGGCGAACAGCGGCCAGTTGGAAGCAGGATCGACCACGACCGGCTCGAGTTTCCGCCCCATGACGCCGCCCTTGGCATTGATCTCGTCGATCGCCATCAGCGTCACGTCTTTCAATACGGTTTCGCTGATCGCCATCGTTCCCGAAAGCGAATGCAATACCCCGATCTTGATCGGTCCTTTGTCCTGCGCATAGCCGCCCGAGCCGATGGCCGCCATCGATACTGCGAGAACCGTTGCCTTGATGAAGTTGCGACGTTTCACGATTACCTCCTGAAATATGGAAAGAGAACGACCCGCAGGAAGCCTCTTTGCAATGGGCGTGCCAGGAGGTTTACGGGGCAGATCGCCCCAGTCGAACGGGTTTCCGCACTTATTGAGTGCATTTAGGTCGCGAATGCACGCATTCCAGCACTGTTTGGGTGCCACTACCGCGATGGAGGCTTCTACCGTTTGGGGTCGAGCCTGTGGCGTGCCGCCGCGGGTCGCTCCAGCGTTACCGCAAAGGCGAGCGCCGCCTTCCGGTCGGGCGGAAAGGGCTTGTCCGTCACCCGCGGTGGCGCCATCTCCGGCGGATAAATCGCGATCCGGTGTTTCGCGGTATCGATTCTGCGACCGGGATCGAGGTCGCGCTGATTGGTGCCGGCGTGCGGCGCGATCGCCTTTCCGCCCACCCACTCGAGATCGAACCACCACTTCTTGACCGGATTGCGCTGGCCGTTGCCCGCCTTGTCGTCGAGCTTCGCGATGATGCGTCGCGTCCACGGCAGGTGGATCGCCGCCCAGAGGAAGGCGCGGTGCACCAGCAGTCCCTCGGTATTGAACGGGCACATCTTCATGCAACGCCCGCAGGCCGAGCCCTTCGGATTGGTCACGCGGTAGCGCGCGCAGCGCTCCACGTCGGGCTTCCAGATTTCGTAGCCGTTGTACATCACGGGCTCACCGAAGCTGATCGCGTCGCAGGGACACTCGCGCGCGCACTTCATGCACTTGGAGCAGAAATCCCGCAGGCCGAAGTCGATCGGCTGGTCGGCTTCCAGGGGCAGGTCGGTGGTCAACACCACGGTCTTGAGGCGCGGGCCGACGAAGGGATTCAAGACCAGTTCGCCGATTCTCGGCAGTTCGCCCAGGCCGGCGAGGAGCGTGACCGGAATCTGCAGCACGTCCGAGTCCGCATTGGTCTGGGCGCGCGAGGAAAATCCCAGCCCGCGCAGGTGCTCCGCCATCACGCCGGCGATCAGGGCGCCGCGCATGTAACCGCGCATCGACTGCGCGCCCGATATCCAGTCGTCGCCCGAAGCACCCTCCATGGTCTCGAAGCCCTGGTCGATCAGCATCACCACCGCGTACCGGTGATACGGGTCGATCGGCGTGCCGTCGTCGCGGTGCGAGTGCCAGCAGTACTCTTTCGCCTCGCAAATGCCAATCATGTCGGCGCCGAGGTAATAGCCGAGCGACTTGATCGCGCGCGCGTTTGCGCGCGGGTCGTCGAGGCCGGCCGCTTTGTGCGGTGCAACCGCGCCGTCCTGCATCGGCACCATGCCGCGAATGAGCGGCGCCATCGCCATCGTGTACGGGTGCTTCAATGCAAAACGCGTGCGCTCGCGCTTGGCTTTTTCGCCCAGGTCGCCCTGCAGCGCACGGGCAAAGAAACTGGCGCGCTTGGACACGCGCTTGATTTCCTCCGGGATGATCAGCGTGGTCGGCGCAGGGACGCGCTTGATTCTTTCCATGGGGTAGCGGCCCAGGTGCAGCGGCCGCGACTGCCCGGCGAGCCGCCGCCAGCCGGGACGCGTGCCGCCCAGTCCGAGCGACCATGCGAGGCCGCGCCCGCTGGCCTCGGCGGCGAGGGGAGCATCGCACTGCATGGGATAGTCGGTGGTGACCGCAGCTATGCGGAAAGCGCCACCGAGGAATGGGTTCGACAACCGTTCGTCCTTCGCGAGCGCGACTCCCGCAAGCAGCGCGAGCTTGTTCACGTCCGCCGCGCTTGCCCCGGCGAAGTGTGCGGTGGCGGGAAAACCCAGATTGCGGATGTATCCCGCGGTCACGACCGCGACCTCCGCTGCGCGCAGATCGGCCCGGGCGCCCTGCGTGCCGGCGATCCACTGCGCTTCGATCGTGCCCGTCTCGGGCTCTGCTGCAAACGCGTTCACGATTACAACGGCGTAGCGGTGAGCGGGATGCTCCTTCGCGGTCCAGGCGTCGTCCGGGACCTCGCAGATGCCGCACAAGTCGGAATCGAGGAAGTAAACCCCGGCCTTGACGTTGTGCGCCCGGGACGCAAGATCGTCGGGGATCGGGGCGATCTCCGGTGCAACCACGCCTTCGCGCACCGATTCGAAAAGCTTCAGGTACGCTGGCGTGCCGCGCGGCACGGCGGCCCAGGCGCCCGGCGAATCGATTTCCTGCGCGGGCGCTGGCGCCGACACCGCCGCCGGCAACGCAGCCCGCGGCAGCCCCTCCATCGGATACGGTCCAAGATGGACAGGACGGTGGCGGTGGGAGAAAAGGCGCATGGACTATTGTGGGCGCCAGCGCCGCCCGAAGTCACGCACCACCTCGCGCGCGCAGTTTCGACCGGGCACGCCGGTCACGCCGCCTCCCGGGTGTGCTCCCGATCCGCACAGATATAACCCATCGATGGGCGAGCGGTAGTCCGCGTAACCGAGCATCGGTCGCGCCGACCATAGCTGGTCGAGCGAGAGTTGTCCGTGGAAGATGTCGCCGCCGACCAGGCCGAAATCGCGCTCGAGGTCGGCCGGCGAGAGCGCGGAGTGCGCGATGACGCTCTGCCGGAAGCCGGGTGCGTGCGATTCGACCACGGCGAAAATACGCTCGATCGCCTCGTCCTTGCGCGCCGTCCAGTCGGCGTCGGGCGCGAAATGCTGGCAGAACAGGCTCGCGACATGCTTGCCCGCGGGTGCAAGCGAATCATCCAGCGTGCTGGGAATTACCATCTCTACGATGGGCGCGCGTGCGATGCCCTGTTCGCGCGCATCGAGGTAGGCGCGGTCCATGTAATCGAGCGAAGGCGCGAGGATGATGCCCGACGCGTGGTGCGGGCCCGGCTCGGGCAGACACGAGAAACGCGGCAGTTCGCCGAGCGCGACATTCATGCGAAAACTCGCCGAGGCGCACTTCCAGCGTTGCATGCGCGCGACGAACTCCTCCGGCATGTGAGCTCGCTCGACCATGTGCAAATAAAGCAGTTTGGGATTGAGGTTGCCGATTACGCAACGGCCCGGAATCTCACGTCCATCGGCCAGCATCACGCCCGTCGCCGCGCCGCTTTTCACGAGAACCTGCGCGACCGGCGCATTCACCTCGATTTCGGCGCCGCGCACGCGCGCTTCGGCGGCGATCGCCTCGCTCACCGCGCCCATGCCGCCGACGGCGTGGCCCCAGGCGCCCTTGTTGCCGTTCACCTCGCCAAAACAGTGGTGCAACAGCACGTACGCCGTGCCCGGATGGAACGGACTGGCGAAACTGCCCACCACCGAGTCGAAGCCGAATGCCGCGCGGACGGGCTCCGACTCGAACCACGCGTCGAGGAACCCGACTGCGCTCTGCGTGAACAGCGCGAGCAGGTCGCGCCGCGCTTCCATGTCGAGGCGCTTCAGACGCCGCCCGGTGCGCGCGGCGCGCGCCAGATCGAGCAATCCACCACCGACATTGGGCGGGCACTCGAGCACCAGGTCGCGCAGCACATCGGTGATGCGCTCGAGCATCGCCCAGTATGCGGGCAGGCGTTCGGCGTCCTTGATGGAGAACTTCGCGAACTCGCGCTGCGTCGCCTTCTGCCCTCCGCCCACCTTCAGATAGCGCGACTCGTCGAGCGGGAGAAAATTGGCGAACGGCCGCTCGAGAATGCGCAGACCGTGACGCGCCAATCGAAGCTCACGGATCACGCTCGGATGGAGCAGGCTGACCGTATACGCTGCGACCGAGTTGCGAAACCCCGGATGCAACTCTTCCGTCACCGCTGCGCCGCCCACCACTGAACGGCGCTCGAGCACCTTTACCCTGAGCCCCGCCCTGGCCAAATAGGCCGCGCAGGCGAGGCCGTTATGCCCCGCGCCAATGATGACTGCGTCCCAAAGCTGGCTGACTGGATGATTGGTCATACGTTCCAAGCGTGGAACGATTGAGTTGCGTTATTCCACTTGTCAGGCGCTGGCTACGCCTGCATTCCCCAGCGCCGCACGGTTCTCAGTTCTATGTTGCGGAAAATCACATTCTCGACGAACAGGCCGATCACGATCACGGTGAACAGGCCGGCGAACACGTTCGCGATCTCGAGGTCGTTCTTGCTCACGTAAATGAACCATCCGAGCCCGCCCGAGCTCGAGCTCACGCCGAACACCAGCTCGGCGGCGATCAGCGTCCGCCAGGAGAAGGCCCAGCCGATCTTGAGACCGGTGAGAATGCTGCCAAACGCGGCCGGGATCAGGATCGCCGTGACGTACCGCGCTCCCTCCAAACCAGCGTTTCGCCCCACCATGCGCAAGGTATTGCTTACAGCGAGAAACCCGGAATGCGTGTTGAGCGCCACGGGCCACAGCACCGAATGAACGAGCACGAATACGAGGCTGGCGCTGCCCAGCCCGAACCAGATCAGGGCCACGGGCAATAACGCGATCGCAGGGAGAGGATTCAACATCGCGGTCATGGTTTCGAGAAAATCGTTGCCGATGCGAGTGCTGATCGCCGCCACCGTGAGCAGCGCGGCGAGCGCGATGCCACACGCGTAGCCCATGAGCAGCACGCTGATCGAGTGCCACGCGCGTTGCAACAGCTCGCCGCTCTCGATCCCCTGCCAGAAGGCCGTGACTGTGGCGCTGAAGCTCGGAAACAGCAGCGATTTGCCGAGCCACAAGGCGTAGGCCTGCCATAGCGCGGCAAGCGCCAGAAGTATGAAGATTTTGCGCAGAGCGCCGATGTTGTAAATTTTCTCCCAGACGGTGAGTGGTTTTTCGACGACGCCGCAAGCGCTTGCATCGATCTTTTCGCGCACGAACTCGACGCGCCTCGCATGCAGCGGCTGCCTGCGCCCTGCCGTCATATCGGGTGTGCTAGACATGGGGTGTGCGCTCCTGCGCTTCGATCTGATCGGAAAATAGCAGCTTGTGTATCCTGTCCGACAGCCGCAGCCCGGAGGCCTCGTCCACCTCGTCGATCCCGCTGCTGTTTAG
Source organism: Betaproteobacteria bacterium (assembly GCA_016195915.1). GTDB lineage: Bacteria > Pseudomonadota > Gammaproteobacteria > Burkholderiales > SG8-39 > JADGRQ01. The sequence continues at coordinate 29,023 of JACPYS010000023.1, forward strand.
CTCGGCCTTCACCTGCCCGGGATGCGGCGAGAGCAGCAGGATGCAACTGCCGATGTTGATGGCCTCGAGGATCGAGTGGGTAACGAACAGCACCGTGAAACGGGTGTCGTCCCAGAGCTGCAGCAATTCGTCCTGCATCTTGCGACGTGTCAGTGCGTCGAGCGCGGCGAACGGCTCGTCCATCAGGAGAATGTCCGGCTCCATGGCCATCGCGCGGGCGATCGCGACGCGCTGCTTCATCCCGCCTGACAGCATGTGGGGATAGCTGTCCACGAATTGGGTCAGGTTCACTTTTTCGATGTAATGCAGCGCCCTTTCCTCGGCCGCTTTGCCCTTGAGCCTGCCGCTTTTCACCAGCGTGAACATCACGTTCTGTTTCACGGTCTTCCACGGCAGCAGTTGGTCGAACTCCTGGAACACCATCATGCGGTCGGGGCCGGGCCGGCTGATCGCCTCGCCCTTTAGCCGGATGGTCCCCTCCACCGCGCTGAGGTATCCGCCCACAGCCTTGAGGAGCGTCGATTTTCCGCAACCCGACGGACCCAGGAGGATGTAGCGATCCGAGCGAAATACCCGGAAGTCTACGCGGTAGGTCGCCGTGATCAGGTGGTCCTCGGTCTTGTACTGGAGAGTGACTCCGCTGACCTCCAGGAGCGGCGGCTCGTCTGCCGCCCCGGCGGCGGGCTGAGCCGGTTGGCGTTCATGCATTTTCACGCAACGCCGATGGCATCGTCATTGCAGGGAATTATCGGTCCAATCGGAGGGCGCTGCCAGTTCCCCGATGCCGCGCGGCGCGCAAGTTTTCTACCTAGCGCTTACGGGTTTCAGCGACTGGTCTCGCGCGCCCGGAGATGCTCTCTACCGATTCGCCCTGTTCGTTGCCCCAGAGATTGATCCTGAGCGACGCACTTCGTTCCGCTTCCGCTACCGGGGAACAGCTGAGGTATTGCAGGTCCGACAATCGCTGGCGCGCCGGATCGGCATACAGCGCTCCGGCGACCTCCTTGGTCTCGTATTGAAGGATCGGAGACCGCGCCGTCCCCGGACACTCGCCGCCTTCGGCGCGGGCGCGCGTCAGGTGACGATTGCATTTCGGCGCGTTGCCTTCGAGGCATTCGGCGAATACGCCTTCGGTGAGCGCAGCCTCCATGTGAGCACAAAGCGGCGCCACCGCCAGGCATTGCCCCCGGCGCCTGATCACCAGCATTGCGACGTCGTCCGCACTCAGAACGGTCGCGCTTCCCTCGGCGATTTCGCCGCTCGCACAGAGCTTGATCCACGCCATTGCGGCCTCCCCGTCGCGCTAGCGCGGTACGCCGCCCGCGACGGTCACGCGGTGCAGTCGCCGTGGGGTTGAAAGATCGTAGTCGGCGGTTGCAAGATGCAGCGTGCAGCTGTTGTCCCAGATCACCAGGTCGCGCATCCGCCATCTGTGCCGGTAGATAAACTCCGGCCGGACAGAATGGCCGAACAGGAATTCAAGTATCGGCCCGCTCTCCTCGGCAGGCATGCCAACAAAGCCCGTGGTGAATCCCGGGCTCACGAACAAGCTCTTCCTGCCGGTCACCGGATGGGTCCGCACGACCGGGTGGCGCACCGGCGGGACCTTGGCGCGCAATTCCGGAGTCAGCGGCGGCCGCTCCTTGAGCCTGTTGAAATAGGTGTCGTAGGCATGGCTGTAGTCGTGCACCGCTTCCACAGCGCCGAGGAACCGTTTCATCGGCCCCGACAGCGCCTCGTACGCACGGTACATGTTGGCGAACATCGTATCCCCGCCGATTCCCGGTAACTGCAGTGCGTACAACAGGGATTGCATCGGTGGCCTGCTCACGTAGGACATGTCGGAATGCCAGTACTGTCCTGCATAGATTGCGCCGATCGGCCGCCCCTTCTTCATGATGTTGGAGACGACCAGGATTTCCGGGTGATCCGGATGCGCGAATCCCTCGGCCGCGTGGCGCTCGATCGGCCCGAAGCGGCGTGCCAGTTCAATATGCTGCCCCGGTGTCATCTGCACGTCATGCAACACCAGCAGGCCGTCGGCCTCGTCCAGCGCGCGTCGAATCCGCTCAAAGGCGGGGCCCTCGAGCGGAAACGTCAGGTCCGCAGCATGGATTTCGGCGCCCAGCGCTCGCGATAGCGGTCTGAGGGCAAGTGCATCGGCGACGGGTTCGCGTCGCGCCTCGGTCTGCATGGGGGTCGCTTTCATGGAGGAACTCCGTTCAGTTGCCGCCTTCACCGTGTATTTCGGGGAAGTAAACGTCCTTCCACGACGCAGGCCGGTTCCTGATCCCTTTCACCCGGTGCATGAAATCGGCGTATTTCATGATGCCCTGCGGCGTCGTGGTCACCACGAACTCCGGGTCAGCCAGGGTCTTGTGAACGAAATCCGCCGTGAGTTTGGAGCGCTCTTCCTCCAGGTAGACCTGCGCCGCAGCCCTCTTGTCCCGGTTGATGATTTCAATTGCGCCCTTCAGGGCCGCAAGCACGGCGCGATAGGTCCCGGAGTTGGCATTGCGAAACTTGGCCGTTGTATAGAGCGAATTGAGGGTGCTCGGGCCTCCCAGCACCTCGTACGAGCTCAGCACCTTCCGCACACCCGCGCTCTGCAGCTCCTGCTCCTGGAAGGGCGAGTTGGCGAAGTGCGCCGAAATCTCGCCGGCACGGTTCAGCATTGCGGCCATTGCGTCCGGGTGCTTCATGGACACGGTGATGTCATCGAGCTGTGCGAAGTTCGCCTCGCCGAACGCCTTTGCCGCGGCCATCTGCAGAACGATCGCCTGAATCGAACTGCGCACGGCCGGCAGCGCGATCCTGTCCTTCCTGGTGAAATCCCGGATCGACGCAACGTTTGGATTGATCGTCGTCAGGTACAGGGGCATGGAACCGAGCGACGCGACGCCCTTCACGTCGAACTCCCCTTTCGAGCGGTCCCAGATCTTGAGCAATGGACCGACTCCGCCAGAGGCGAAGTCGAGATTGTCCGACAGCAGCGCATCGTTCATCGCGGCACCGGAACCGAACTGCGCCCAGGTGGCCTTGATCGCGCCAAGGCCCGCGGCCTGGGCGTGCTTCTCGATCAGGCCGTGCCTTTTCATGATGATCAGGGGCAGGTAGTTCACCCCGAACTGCTGCGCGAGCCTGACCTCCTTGACCTCGGCCTCCACCGGCGCGCTGATCGCACCCAGGACAACGGCCATGCCGGCCAGCCATGCAGGCACCCGCCTCGCGATCGGAAATGCCGGTTCGTCGCTGCGCTTCGTCATTGCCGCTCCTCCTTCCCCGGGGACGATGCCTGGTGCACCGGGTCCGTGGGGGTGCCCGTGGAAGCAAAGATTCCAATCATTCGAATGATTGTGTTGACTATGTACGCCGAGTCCGGCACGATGTCAACGCCTTGATCAACCTCGCCAACCCACCCGCCACGCGCCCGCAGGGCCGGGAGGCGCTCCAGGGCGCCCTGCTCGGTCCCGACCCGCTCTACAAGCAGGTCAAGCACCAGCTCGTCAGGAGCCTCGCCGAGGGCGAATGGAAAGCGGGCGCGCTGCTGCCAAGCGAACCGCGCCTGGCGTCGCGCTTCGGCGTCGGGATTTCCACCATCCGGGCCGCGATCGGCGAACTCGTCGCTGCGCGGGTGCTCGCGCGCAGACAGGGCAAGGGCACGTTCGTGCCGCTGCATGACGACCGGCTGAGCATCTACCAGTTCTTCCACGTAGTGCGCAACGACGGCACGAAACAGCTGCCGGTGAGCGAGCTTGTCTCTCTCAGCCGGGCAAAGGCGGACGACGAGGTCGCCGACCTGCTCCGGCTGCCGCGCGGCGCGGCATCGGCGCAAGTATTCAGGTTGCGAAACGTGCTGCGGGTCTCCGGTGTCCCGGTCGTGTATTCGGACATCGTGATTCCGGCCACGTTGTTCCCCGGACTGAACGAAGCCACCGTGCGCAAGGGAGGGACCACGTTGTACGCGGTCTACCAATCGCGCTTCGGCGTCAGCATCATCAGGACGATCGAGCGATTGCGAGCGGTCAAATCAGATACCGCGGCAGCCAGGATATTCGGGATGCGCAGTGGCGACCCGGTTCTGGAAGTACGGCGCATCGCGTACACGTTCAACGACGTGCCGGTGGAATTCAGGCGCAGCCGGGTCGATACACGGCAGTTTCATTATTTTCTGGATCTGGGGAGAGACACATGAGCGTTTCGATCCGCCGGCTTTCGGCCGCGTGTGGGGCGGAAGTGATGGGAATCGATGTCCGCCAGTCTCCGGAGGAGACGACCGTAGCGCAGATTCGGCATGCGCTGGGCGAACACGGCGTGCTGCTGTTCCGCGACTGCGACATCGATCCGGAGCAGCACATCGCCTTCAGCCGTCACTTCGGACCGCTCGAGGCGCATGTGATCGGCGATTTCGCGCTTCCCGGCCACCCAGAGGTGTTCGTGGTATCGAACGTCATCGAGGGCGACCGTCCCAAGGGAGCGGTCTACGCGGGACAGTACTGGCATTCCGACCTCTCCTACATGAAGAGGCCATCGCTCGGGTCGCTGCTGCTGTGCCGGGAAATGCCCGAGGTCGGCGGCGACACGATGTTTGCCAATATGTATGCCGCCTATGAAACGCTTTCCGACCCGCTGAAGAAATTTGTCTCCTCGATGAAGGCGGTTCACGACTACAGCCACGCCTACGACACCTATTTCTCCGGGCTGAAGGAGCGGCCGCCGCTCACGCCCGAGCAAAAGGCAAAAACCCCGCCAGTCGAGCATCCGATGGTTCGAACCCATCCCGTCACCGAGCGCAGGGCGCTCTACGTCAACCCCGGATTCACGACGCACATAGCAGACATGCCGGATGAAGAAAGCAGGCCGATTCTGAACATCCTGTTCCGTCACTCCACGCGCCCGGAGTTCGTGTATCGCCACAAGTGGCGCGTCCACGATCTGATTTTCTGGGATAACCGCTGCACCATGCACTACGCGCTCGCCGATTACGATTTCTCGGTCCGGCGCCACATGCACCGGACCACGATCGGGGGCGACGAACCGTATTGACGGATCAGATCAGCTAGTGTGCCGGGCGCGCAGTCGCGGCTGGGTCGCGCGCGAGCCCGGCGTCACGACAACGCAATGACAAGACACTGGATGTAGCCCTTGTCGCCCGAAACCCTTGCGGTCGCGGCGCTCATCACCGCCTGCACGTATCTCATCTTCGGGCTGACCGGTTTCGGCTCCACGGTGCTCGCGCTGCCGCTGCTCGCGCACCTGGTTCCGCTCAAGTTCGCAGTGCCGATGCTCCTGCTGCTTGATTTTCTCGCGGGAATTCTGCTGATTTCCCGCGTGCGACGCGGTGTGCGCGTGGATGAACTGGGCCGGCTGTTTCCGTTCATGCTCGCCGGGATCGTACTCGGCCTGACGCTTCTGATCCGGCTGCCCGAGGCGCCGTTACTCGCGGTATTGGGGCTGTTCCTCGTAGCATACGCCGGCTATGGGATGACGCGGCGAGCGGGTCCACCCCGGCTTTCGCGCGCGTGGAGCGCGCCGATCGGGCTGGCGGCAGGGGTCCTCGGAGCGCTGTTCGGTACCGGTGGTGTGCTGACCGCGCTCTACATCGGGGCGCGACTCGATGACAAAGAGGAGTTGCGTGCCACAGCCGCCGCCGCCGTGTTGCTGAACACGTCGCTGCGAATAGTGCTCTACGGCGCCACTGGATTGCTCACCCAGGACGGACTGCTCACCTCGGCCCTGGTACTGCTGCCTTCGGTACTGGTCGGGCTATTCCTTGGCAACCGCCTGCACGCTTCGGTTCCCACGGGGCTCGTGGTGCGCCTCATCTACGCGGTCGTCGCGATTGCCGGCGCTTCACTGCTGCTGCGCGTATTCGCACTCGTCTGACGCCCGCGCGTCCCTCCCCTACTCGACGGTCACGCTCTTCGCCAGGTTTCGCGGCTTGTCCACGTCGGTGCCACGCGCCAGCGCCGTGTGATACGCGAGCAGCTGCAGCGGCACGACGTGCAGGATCGGCGACAGCGGACCGTAGTGCTCGGGCAGCCGGATCACGTTCACGCCCTCGGAGGTCGCGATCTTCGTGTCCGCGTCGGCAAGCACGTACAGTTCGCCCCCGCGCGCGCGCACTTCCTGCATGTTCGACTTGAGCTTCTCGAGCAGCGCATCGTTGGGGGCCACGGTCACCACCGGCATCTCGGCGGTCACCAGGGCGAGCGGCCCGTGCTTGAGTTCGCCCGCCGGATACGCCTCCGCATGGATATAGGAAATCTCCTTCAGCTTGAGCGCCCCTTCCAGCGCAATCGGGTAATGCATGCCACGGCCGAGGAACAGTGCATGCTCCTTGGTCGCGAAACGCTGCGACCACGCGATGACCTGCGGCTCGAGCGCGAGCACGGCCGCAAGCGCCTTTGGCAGGCGCCGCAGGCTGTGCAGGTGGCGCTGCTCTTGTTCCAGCGAGAGCGCGCCCCGCAGCTTCGCCAGCGTCAGCGCGAGCATGAACAGCGCCGTCAGCTGGGTGGTGAACGCCTTGGTCGAAGCCACGCCGATCTCCACGCCGGCATGCGTGAGAAACCGCAAGCCCGTCTCGCGCACCATCGCACTGGTCGCGACATTGCATACGCACAGCGTGCGGTGCTGGCCGAGCGCGCGCGCGTGCTTGAGCGCAGCGAGAGTATCCGCGGTCTCGCCCGATTGGGACACGACCACGACCAGCGCCTTCGCGTTCGGCACGCTGTCGCGGTAGCGGTATTCGCTGGCGATCTCGACCTGCGTGGGAATTCCCGCCAGCGACTCGAGCCAGTACTTGGCCGTGAGGCCGGAGTAGTAGCTCGTTCCGCAGGCGAGCAGGAGAACGGATTCCGCGCCGGCTAGCACGTGGCCGGTTGGGTCGCCGAACAATGCCGGTGTGACCACCTCGATGCCTTCGAGCGTGTCGGCGACCGCGGCCGGCTGCTCGAAAATCTCCTTCTGCATGTAGTGGCTGTAAGGACCGAGCTCCACCGTCGTGTCGGTAGCCTTCACGACGCGTGGCTCGCGCTTCACCGCATTGCCGGCGGCGTCGAACACGCGGTAGCCATCGAGCCCGAGCTCGGTGACGTCGCCCTCTTCGAGGAACACGATATTTTCGGTGGTGCCGGCGAGCGCCAGCGCGTCAGAGGCGAGAAACATCTCTCCCGCCCCCACCCCGATCACGAGCGGGCTGCCGGCCCGCGCGCCGACCACCCGATGCGGCTCGCGGCTGGTCACCACCGCGATCGCGTAGGCGCCTGCGAGCCGTTTCACCGCCTTGCGAACCGCGTCGAACAGATTGCCCGCGTAGAGGCTGTGAACCAGGTGCGCGATCACCTCGGTATCGGTTTCGCTTTCGAAGGCGTAGCCCGCGGCCTTGAGCCCGACACGCAATTCCTCGTAGTTCTCGATGATCCCGTTGTGCACCAGCGCGATCTCGCCGCGCGACAGCATCGGGTGCGCATTGTGTGTCAATGGCGCGCCGTGCGTTGCCCAGCGCGTGTGCGCGATGCCGGTCTCCGCGCCAAGCGCGCGCGATGCAACCTGCGCCGCCAGGTCGGAAACGCGTGCCACGCTGCGCACCCGTTCGAGCGCGCCGTCCGAGAGCACCGCCACGCCGCAGGAGTCGTAGCCCCGGTACTCGAGTCGCCGCAATCCCTCCAGCAGAACGGGCACCACGTTGCGCTTCGCAGCCGCTCCCACGATGCCACACATCAGCGCTTCTCCTTTTTCGGCGGCTTCCAGCCCTCGACCGACACCTGCCTCGCGCGCGCCAGCGTCAATTGTCCCGGCGGCGTGTCCTTGCTGATGGTGGAGCCGGCGCCGATGTAGGAGCCTTGCGCGATCTTCACAGGCGCAACCAGCGTGGCGTTCGAGCCGATGAAGCAATCGTCCTCAATCACCGTGCGGTGTTTGCTCGCGCCGTCGTAGTTGCAGGTGATGGTACCAGCGCCGACATTGACGCGCGCGCCGACTTCGCTGTCGCCGATGTAGGCCAGATGATTTGCCTTCGACCCGGCCGCAAAGCGGCTCGCTTTCACCTCGACGAAATTGCCGATGTGCACTGCCTCCTCGAGCCTGGCGCCGGGGCGCAGGCGCGCATACGGCCCGATGCGGCAGCGCGCGCCCACCGCAGCGTCTTCCATCAACGTAAACGCGTGGACTTCGGAGTCATCCGCGATGCTCATGTTCTTGATCACGCAGTTCGGGCCGATCCTGACCCGGTTGCCCAGCGTCACTTCGCCTTCGAACACGCAGTTCACATCGATCGAAACGTCGCGCCCGCAGGCAAGCGATCCGCGCACGTCGATGCGCTCCGGATCCGCCAACGTCACTCCCGCCTCGAGCAGGCGCGTCGCGTTGCCGCGCTGCAATGCCCGTTCGAGCCGCGCGAGCTCACCCCGGCTGTTGACGCCCTGTACTTCGTCGAGGTCGGCGGCCCGAGCACTCGCCACATCCAGACCGTCCCCGGCAGCGAGGCCGATCACGTCGGTCAGGTAATACTCGCCTTGCGCGTTGCGATTCCCGATGCGCGCAAGCCAGGATTCGAGTCGTGCACGCGGCGCGGTGAGGAATCCCGTGTACCACTCGCGGATCTCGCGCTCGGCCGGTGTAGCGTCTTTCTCCTCGGCGATGCGCGCGATGCGTCCGTTTCCGTCGCGCACCACACGGCCGTATCCTCGCGCATCGCCCAGCTCGCTCGTGAGAAGCGCGAGCTCGCCTTCCGCGCCGGCCTTGAGCAGGCGCTGCAGGGTATCGACCGAGATGAGCGGCACATCGCCGCTCAGCACCAGAACCTGCGCGCCTTGCGGCACTTCGGGCAGCGCCTGCATCAGCGCGTGTCCGGTGCCAAGCCGCTCGCGCTGCTCAACCCAGGTCAGACCGGTATCGGGAAACGCCGCCCTGACGCGATCGCCGCCATGCCCGTAAACCACCACGATGCGTTGCGGCGCGAGCTCGCGCGCGGCGTCGAGTACATGGGCAAGCAGCGCGCGTCCCGCAAGCCGCTGAAGCACCTTCGGCGTGTCCGAATGCATGCGCTTGCCCTGACCGGCAGCGAGCACGACGATGGCGAGGTCCATGATGTGATTCTAGCCAGTAAAGAAGTTTGAGGAAACCGTCCTTTGACAGGGAAAGTGTGTCCGTGGCGCTGCGCTGCCATGCGTCGACGGTGATCTGATTCACGAGATATTCTCGCTACAGCAGGCGATCCCCGTTTTATTTCCTGAGGATGCGAAGCGTCCCGGGCTCGCGGCCGTCAGGCTCGCTGCTGGCGCAGTGAAATTGCTTGCCGGTATTGAGAAAGCAAGGATTGATTTGCCGGCGAGAGCAGACTCGCCCGCGTTGTTCCTGTGCATGGACCAATTCGGGTCGGCGACCTGAGACGCAGCTGCGCGTAGCTCGGCTCGCGCTTCGATCGCTGCAATGTCGATCGGCTGATGTGCGGGCGCTACAAACGACGCTTGTTCATCGGCTCGTCGCCGGGTTGCGGGAGCAATTCTCTCGACAGCTGTTCGCGATCACAGAAATTTACACATTGCAGAATTCACAGTTTATTACCGCCGCTCGTGCGGAATCGTCATAGGATCTTCACAACTTGTTGCTGTTAGACAAAAGAAAGATTTCGGAAGTCGCGGTTTTTTGCACTCAGACAGAACACGGATCTCGGGAATATGATAATAGTCGGCGCTCGTTGCGGGCAGGGCATATGGGGCGTACTCAGCCTCATTCTGCTGCGCGCGGCGCTTGCGACAGTTGCCGGGGTCACGGCCGCGAACGCGACCACCACTGCGGCCGCGATGGACTTGTTCCCTGTGAGCAGCGCGCGCGGCCTCAGTGCGGCGGCCTTGGGTGCAGAGTTCCCGGCCCGGTCCGGCCGCAATCACGGCCAATGCGTTGGAAATCCAGGTCAGGCCTTGCTCGCCGGGCTGTCCACCGCGGTCCACCACGAATTCCGCAGCAGCGTCGCGCGTGAATCGCAGGTATTCATTTCGGCACCTTCGGCCGCCCCCCCGGAGCGGATGCTCCTTTTGACCGCGAGTCTGGTTGGTGTCGGCGGCATTCCGCTGTTCTGGGGATGGCGCCGGGTACGGCGGCAGGAGCGCTCTGAGCCGCAGACCGCGCGTGGCGCGGTGCCTCATCGGGGAATTCGCATCCTGATATTCGGAGTCGGAGCAAATGCCCTCGAGGTGAGGGATGCGCTTGCGACGTCGAATGGCGACGTGGAGATCGTCGGGTTTTATCCCAGCCTGCAAGAGGAGGAGGAGCAGACCAGCGTCGAGCCCTCGCTGATCCTTCCGACGCACAAGTCGTTGACCGAAACCGCCCGCGCACTCGGGGTGGACGAGATCGTGGTCGCCGTGGCACAGCGACGCGGAGGCGTTCTGCCGCTGCGCGAACTCCTCGATTGCCGGCTGCACGGCATTTGCGTGCGCGACATGGCCAGCCACTTCGAACACTGGCAGGGCCAGATCCGGCTCGACTCGCTGAAGGCAGGCTGGCTGATATTCGGCGGCGGCTTCAGCCAGAGCTCCTGGCGTTGGGCGATCAAGTCGGTATTCGACATGGTCTGCTCGGGGATCCTGCTGCTATTGACGCTGCCGGTGATGGCGCTGACGGCGGTCGCGATCGTCGTGGAAAACGGGTTTCCGATCTTTTATCGACAGGAGCGCGTCGGCCTGAACGGCCGGACCTTCAATGTCATCAAGTTTCGCAGCATGCGCACGGATGCCGAAAAGGACGGGCGGCCGCGCTGGGCACAGGCCGGGGACAACCGCGTCACTCGCGTCGGAAGGATCATCCGAAAACTGCGCATCGACGAACTGCCTCAGCTGTTCAGCGTGTTCAACGGGGACATGAGTCTCGTGGGGCCGCGTCCCGAGCGGCCTTTCTTTGTCGACCAGCTGACCAGGCAAATCCCGTTTTACGCCGTACGACACAGCATCAAGCCCGGCGTCACGGGTTGGGCGCAGGTGCGGTATCACTACGGTGCGTCGGTGGAGGACGCTGCGCAGAAACTCCAGTACGACCTTTACTATGTCAAGAACCACTCGCTGCTTCTCGATCTCAAGATCCTGCTCGGCACTGTGAGCGTCGTCGTGCTGGCAAAAGGGGCGTAGCCGCAGGAGGCTCCAAGCCTATGCGGCGGGCAAAGCGGTTCGTCACTCGGTGGTTCGCAACCGGAATGTGATTGTTGCTGCCGCATTGGCATCGTGGACGTTCCGTCTTTCGAGGTCCACCGCATCTCCGGTATCGAACCGATCGGCGCGTTTGAATCCCGGCACCTGCGGCGCTCGCGCGATGCGGTGGCGGCATGGTGCGGATTCGGGTAATTGAACCAGCGCGGCAAGTGCTCGAGGCCGCGTCGATCATCGGCCTGTTGCGAAGGATAGGGGTGCTGGTATGATGATGTTTTCGCAGGAAAACTTTCGACGCTTGGGGCATCGCAGTGGCGTTTTCCAGCAACATGAGATGGCTTGCGGGTGGGTTGGCGGCGCTTTCGATCTGGGGCTGCGCTTCGGACTATCCTCCCGCGCCTGTTTCCGCCGCTTCGCCCGACTACCGCTATATCATCGGTCCGGGCGACATGGTGAATATCGTCGTCTGGCGCAATCCTGACTTGTCCGCCATCGTTCCGGTTCGACCCGACGGAAAAATCGCGGCGCCGCTGGTGGAGAATCTCACCGCGCAAGGCAAGACCGCGTCGTCGCTTGCCCGCGATATCGAAAAGGAACTATCCAAGGTCATTCGCGATCCGGTAGTGAACGTCGTCGTCACAATTTTCGTCGGGCCGTACAGCGAGCAGATCCGCGTGGTGGGCGAGGCCAGCAGACCGCAGGCGCTCGCCTACAAGAACAAGATGACGTTGCTCGACGTGATGATCGCAGTCGGCGGCATAACTGATTTTGCCGACGGCAATCAGGCCACGATACTGCGAACCTCCGAGGGCAACAAGCGATACAGCGTTCGCATCAAGGACCTGATCAAGCGGGGCGACGTATCTGCCAACGTGGAAATGATGCCCGGCGATATTTTGATCATTCCGCAAAGTTGGTTCTGACCTGCGGCGCCGCCGCCTTGGCCGCGCTGCCGGGAAGCGAGCCGGCGCTGGGAAAGTTCGCTGAGGTGCGTGCCTGATGGACGAGATCTTTCGGCAAGCGATCATTGCCCTGCGCGGCATGTGGCGGTATCGCTGGCTCGGGCTGGCGAGCGCCTGGGTGATCGGGATCCTGGGCATCGCGGCAATCATGCTGATTCCGAATAAGTACGAAGCGTCCGCCCGAATGTTCGTCAATACCGATTCGATCCTGAGGCCACTGATGGCGGGCATGACGGTGGCGCCGGATATGAACCAGCGAATCGAGATTCTCAGCCGCATTCTGGTCAGCCGGCCGAATGTCGAAAGGCTCGTCAGGATGTCCAGCCTCGATCCAAAGGAAGACCTCGAAAAGCGGGCCGATGAATTGATCCGCGATATACAGATCAAGGGTACCGGCCGCGACCAGATCTATACGATTACCCTCCGCGATCGCGACGCCGAACGCGCGAAACGCCTGGTTGACGATTTCACGAAACTGTTCTTCCAGTCGGGCCAGGGCAATCGGGACCTCGATACGGACGCCGCGAAGAAATTCGTCGATCAACAGATCGTGGTTTACGAAAAGAGGCTCACCGAGGCCGAGGAGCGGCTAAAGAACTTCAAGCAACGCTCTCTCGCAATGTTGCCGGGGCAGGGTAGCGACTATTTCGCCCGATTGACTGAAGCGAGAAATCTTTCGAACAGGGCTCAGCTCGATTTGCGCGAGGCGGAGCAATCGCGCGATGCGCTCAAGCGGGGCTTGACGGAGCTCGATACCGGCGACGGAACTTCGTCGGCGATCGGCCCCGATCCCAAGGCCAAGGCCGCGATCGAATCGCGAATCGAGTCGATGAAACAAGGTCTCTCGGTTCTCCTGCTGAAGTACACCGATACACACCCCGACGTCGTCGGCATGCGGCGAGCGATCGAGGAGTTGGAGGCCGAGAACGAGAAGTTGCCCGCTGTGCGCAGGAAGGATTCCGCATCCCCGTCGCTCGCCTCCAGCCAGCTAAACGTGTCCGTTGCCCAGGCAGAAGCCAACGTTGCGTCGCTGCGCGCTCGGGTCGCCGAATACGCGGCACGCGAAAACAAACTGAAAGAGTCCGCGATGCTGATACCGCAGCTCGAAACGGAATTCGCCCAACTCAACCGCGATTATGACGTAAACAAGAAGAACTATGAAAGCCTGATCGCTCGCCGCGAGTCGGTGGCGCTCTCGGGCAATATGCAGGAGGCTTCGGGCGTGGGTGATTTCAGGCTGATCGATCCGCCTCGAGTTGCTCCGATCCCGGTATTCCCCAACCGGCCTTTGCTGCTCGTGTTTGCACTGGTGTTCGCATTGGGTGCGGGAGCGGCGACGGCGTATGGCGCAATGACGCTTCACCCCGCTTTCTATGATGGGCGCGCGCTGCGTGAGGCGACCCAACTTCCGGTATTGGGCACGATCATGAAAGCGGGGGGCGGCGCCATGACGCCGGGAAGGAAAAAGCGAGTCGTTCTATTTCTTGCGGGCGCCGGCGGACTGGTCGCCGTCTACGCCGGCGTCACCGCGGTCGCGCTGCTCGGCCTGGGGCCGCTAAAGTGAGCGGCGAGACCCTCATCGAACGGGCCGCCCGGCGTCTGGAGGAATTGCGGCTCTCCCGGCCTGACGGTGCGCGCGGTCGTTCCTCCCCCGACGAGTCGGTCGCCGCGCATGAAGCGCGTACGGCGCCCCGCCCTGCCGACGGATACGCGGGCGGGCCAAGGCGTCCGGCAGGAACGCATTCGCAATTGGTGGAACTCGACTTGAAAAGGCTCGCCACCGCAGGTTTCATCACCCCCGATGCGCCACGTTCGCGCGTTGCGGACGAATTTCGCATCATCAAGCGGCCGCTGATCGCCAATGCCTCCGGCGGGGGAGAGACACCGGTGCAAAACGGCAATCTAATCATGGTGACGAGCGCCGTTCCCAAGGAAGGCAAGACCTTCTGCGCGATCAATCTCGCCATGAGCATCGCGCTGGAGTTTGACCGCAGCGTCCTGCTGGTCGACGCCGATGTCGCGAAACCGTCGTTGCTCCAGGTGCTCGGACTGCCTTTGAGCGAAGGGCTGCTCGACATCCTGCAGGACAAATCGCGTGATCTGAGCCAGGTTCTTCTTCGCACCAACGTCGAAAAACTCAGCCTGCTTACCAGCGGAACCCCTCATCGGCGAGCCACCGAACTGCTGGCGAGCGATGCGATGGCGAGGTTATTGGAGGAATTGGCCAGCCGCTACTCCGACCGGATCATCATCTTCGATTCTCCGCCACTGCTTGTCGCCACCGAGGCTCCCGTCCTCGCAACCCAATTGGGCCAAATCGTCCTGATCGTCCAGGCGGAAATCACGCTGCAAAGCGAGGTTCGCCAAGCATTGGCCGCGATCGAATCCTGTCCGGTCAAGCTGATCGTGCTCAACCAGGTGGGGTTCTCGGGGAAAAGCGCGAGTGGCTTTCGCTATGGCTACGGCTACGGCTATGGCTATGGCGAAGGTGGTCACGGGACCTAGGATGCGTTTTCGCATCCTACTGCGGAACCCGTGAATGGCCATGCTCCCGCTCAACAGCGCGATTCGGGTGGTCTGCCTCGGTCTTGCGGCGAACCTCCTCGCGAAGCCGGCAACGGGTCAAGTCGTCGCCCCAGCTCCGCCGGCAGCAGGAAGCGGGCAAATTCAAGCGCCTGCGCCGGGCCGTGATCAAGTCGTCGCGCCGGTTCCGCCGGCAGCCGGAGGGGCGCAAATCCAACCGCCCGAGTCCGCTCGCCTGCGCCCCTGGCGCATTACGCCGCAGCTGCGCGTTTCAGAGACCTACACAGACAACGTGGCGCTTGCGCCGCCAGGCACGGCCCGAAGCGATTGGGTAACGGACGTGAGTCCGGGAATCCGCGCCGAGGGCAGCGGACCGCGGGTGCGGGGCTTTTTCGACTACGCACTGCATCGCATCTTCTACGCCAATGATCCGCGGCTGAACAACAGCCAGAACGCGCTGAACTCGCTGGTGACGGTCGAAGTGCTGGAAAACCGGTTTTTTGTCGACGCGCGCGCGAGCATTTCGCAGCAGAACCGGTCGGCTTTTTCTGCCGTGGCACCCGACACCGCAAGCGCGACCGCGAACCGCGTCGAAACCTCGGTCTATCAACTCGCGCCCTACCTGCGTGGCCGCATCTCGGACCTTGCCACGTATCAATTGCGTCTCAATGCCACACAGAGCAGCTCGCGTGGCGTAACTTCATCGAACACGGTCACGACAGAGTGGCTTGGCAGCGTGCGCAGCGCGACGCCCTCGGCAAAGATCGGCTGGGCAGTCGACGGAACTGCCCTGACGGTTGAGAGGAACGCGGCGGGCAGATCCCAAGCCACGCGCGCGCGCGGCTCGCTCATATACCAATTCGATCCGTATTTGAATGCTTCCGTATACGAGGGCATTGAAACGACCGAGTTCGCGAACGCGGATCGGCAGAGCGCCCTTACTCCGGGCATTGGCATGGCCTGGACTCCAACCAATCGGACCCAAGTGGCCGCGATTCGGGAAAAGCGGTTTTTCGGGCCGGGGCAGACGCTACGATTTAGCCATCGCACGTCCAGGATGGCGTTCACATACAACGATGACAAGGAGGTCGTCGCGGTATCGAATCTGATTGCAGCATCGGGGCCAGGAACCCTTGCCACGCTGATGTCTGACTTGCTCGCCTCGAGCAATCCGGATCCCGCATTGCGTGCCCAAGCTGTCAGTTCGCGTCTGCAATCGTCAGGGCAGCCTGCGTCCGCGAGTTCGGTCGCGGGATTCAATACCGGTCGGGCATTTCTGAGGCGCAACCGCCAGGGGTCCGCGGCGATGATCGGCGCCAACAACACGCTAACGCTGACCCTTATTACGCTCGACCAACAGACACTCGGCGGCGTTTCGGCCGGCCCGACCGACAGCTTTTCGGTGAGTCCAAGCATTCGTCAACGGACGTTGCGGGCCGCTTGGGCGCACACGATATCGGCGTTGTCCTCGTTGACCGTGACCGGCTCCCGGCTGAACGCCGAGGGCTTGACCGGGACCGCTGCAGCTGTATCGTCACAAAGAACTCTAGGCTTCGTGCTCACTCGCCATATGGCTGCCCAGACAATCGCGTCGATTGGAAGCCGGCACAGCAGATTTGAGAGTACGGTCGCAGGCGATCATCGCGAGAATGCCATACTGGCGACGCTCACCACGCGTTTCTAGCGGCCCCCTATCATGTACGAAGCCTTTTACGGACTCACCTGCAGGCCGTTTCAGCTCAACCCTGATCCGTCGTTCTATTTCAGCAGCACGCCGCATCGCAAAGCGATGGCTTACCTGGAATACGGCCTACTTCAAAACGGGGGCTTCGTCGTCGTCACCGGCGAGGCGGGCGCGGGCAAGACCACTCTGGTTCGCAGCCTGTTGAGGAAACTCGATGGCGAGCAGGTGCTTGCCGCCACGCTGGTAAGCACCCCAATCGGCGCGCAAGACATGCTTCGCACGGTCGCGGCTGGTTTCGGTGTTCCGACACAGAATGCCGGCAATTCGGAACTTCTGCTCTCGATTCAAGCATTCCTCACTTCGGTCGTCCAACAGGGAAAGCAGTGCCTCCTCGTTGTGGATGAGGCGCAAAACCTGACGCCGCGGGCGGTCGAAGAGTTGCGTACGCTAACCAATTTTCAGCTCGGGGAGCACGCCTTGTTGCAATGCTTCCTCGTCGGCCAAGCGGAGCTCCGATCTGTTCTGCAGCGCCCGGCGATGCGTCAGCGCGTGATCGCCGCGTGCCATATCGGGCCGTTGGACGCGGACGAGACCCGGCGATATATTGAACACAGGCTGGCCTGCGCCGGCTCGACCGATCAGCTCGAGTTCCAACCCGGCGCATACCTCAAGATCTTCCAGGCAACCGGCGGCATCCCGCGACGCATCAATTCGCTATGCGATCGCCTTCTCCTCAGCGGCTTCCTCGATGAAAAGCAGACCTTCGCTGGAGCTGACGTGGCGACGGTAGTCGCAGAGCTCGACGACGAATTGCGAGTTCCGGAGGGCCCGGCGGGCACCGAAAGATCTGCTGCCGCGACGGACGCCGATTGGGAGGCGAGGCTGTCTCGCATCGAGCTCAGCTTGCAGCGACTCGAAAGCAGCACGTCGGAATGCGCGGCGCTTGTCGAGCGCCTGTGCGAAAGCCTGGGAACGGGCGGCGAACTACCGCGGACGACGAATCGCCGTGCAACCGCTTTTCCTGATTTCCCAAAATCGAACGAGTCGCCGGAGAACATGAAATGAACAGCAAGACGCTGTGGTTGGAGTACGCACCGTGACCATCGTCGCCGTCGTCGGTCTGGGATATGTCGGCCTGCCGCTCGCCGTCGAGTTCGGCAAGAAGTATCGAACCATCGGCTTCGACCTGTCGGAGGCGAAAGTGCAGTCGTATCGGCGATACGTGGATCCGACCGGTGAGCTGAGCGCCGAAGAGCTGAAATCGGCCCGGCTCCTCGAGCCCAGCAGCGATCCGGCCTGTTTGAAGGAAGCCGACTTCATCATCGTCGCGGTTCCTACGCCGGTCGACGCGGCCCACAACCCGGATTTCGGACCGCTGGTCGGGGCGAGCGAAACGATCGGCAAGCACTTGAAGCGCGGCGCGACCGTGGTGTTCGAATCGACGGTTTACCCGGGCGCCACCGAGGAGGTCTGCATTCCGGTGATCGAGCGTCATTCCGGCCTGGCATGGAAATCCGATTTTTCCATCGGCTACTCGCCTGAACGGATCAATCCGGGCGACAAAGAGCACACGCTCACCCGGATCACGAAGGTGGTCGCGGGAGATTCGCCGCAGACGCTGGAACGCGTCGCGGAAATGTACGGCAGCGTAATCACCGCCGGCGTCTACAGGACCTCCAGCATCAAGGTGGCCGAGGCGGCAAAGGTGATCGAGAACACCCAGCGCGACCTGAATATTGCGCTGGTGAACGAGCTATCGCTCATCTTTCATCGTCTGGGCATCGACACCCTGGAAGTATTGCAGGCGGCGGGCAGCAAGTGGAACTTCCTGCCTTTTCGTCCCGGCCTGGTGGGCGGGCATTGCATCGGAGTCGATCCCTACTACCTGACGCATACGGCGGAAAAGCACGGCTATCACCCGCAGGTCATCCTGGCCGGACGGCGGATCAACGACGGCATGGGCAAGTTCATCGCCGAGCAGACGGTCAAGACGATGATCCAGCTCGGGTTCTCCGTAAAGGGCTCGCACGTCATTGTGCTTGGATTGACGTTCAAGGAGGATTGTCCCGATCTGCGCAACTCGAAGGTGATCGACGTGATCCGGGAGCTAGAGACGTTCGGCGCAACCGTGCATGTGCATGACCCGGTGGCCGATCCGCAGGAGGCGGTCCGGGAGTACGGAGTTCGCCTTACCTCATGGGATGAACTGCCGCGCTCGAATGCGATCATCGGCGCCGTTGCGCACAAGGCGTTTCTGAACCGCGCCGCCGGAAAATTCGCCGAGCTCCTTTCTCCGGGCGGGCTGTTCGTGGACGTGAAATGCATTGTTGACGTCGTTGCGCTGCGTGCTCTGGGAATTACGACATGGAGGCTTTGAACCCCGTGCAGGGCTACCGCGAAATGCTGCGGGAAAGACCTCGCCGCTGGCTGGTGACCGGTAGCGCGGGGTTCATCGGCTCGCACCTCGTCGAGGCGCTGCTGCGGCTCGGCCAGACGGTTGTGAGTGTCGACAATTTTGCCACTGGCCACCGTGCGAATCTCGATCAAGTCAGCGCGCTGGTGGGTAGTGAAGCCTGGGGGCGCCACAGTTTCGTCGAGGCCGACATCACCGACGCGCGAGCCTGCCGCGATGTGTGCAATGCCGTTGACATCGTCTTGCATCAAGCAGCCTTGGGGTCGGTGCCGAGATCGATAGAACAGCCATTGCTGACGCATGCGGCCAATGCCACAGGATTCATCAACTTGCTCGATGCGGCCCGGCTGTCGCGCGTCGAGCGCTTTGTCTATGCCGCATCGAGTTCCACCTATGGCGATGATCCCCGGCTCCCCAAGCGAGAGCCTGCCATCGGACGGCCGCTCTCGCCCTACGCTGTCACCAAGTACGTGAACGAGCTATACGCCGACGTTTACGCTCGATGCTACGGGATGAAAACGATCGGCTTGCGCTACTTCAATGTTTTCGGCGCCCGGCAGGATCCTGCCGGAGCATATGCCGCGGTCATTCCACGCTGGGTGAGCGAGATACTTTCGGCACGGCGGTGCGTCATCAACGGCGACGGCGAGACGACGCGCGACTTCTGCTACATAGCGAATGTGGTACAGGCCAACCTACTGGCCGCCACGAGCGGCAACCCCGGAGCCGTCAACCAGGTCTACAACGTCGCCTTTGGCGAGGCCATAACGCTGAACGAGCTCCATGGCCTGATCGCTGCTGCCATTGCTTCGAAACGACCGGGGATATCGATCGAGCGGCCGGTGCATGGCGACGTACGCGCTGGCGATGTGCGCCATTCACTGGCTGATATCGACAAAGCCAGGCAACTGCTCGGATACTCTCCGACGCACAGTGTCCGCAGCGGGTTGCTCGAGGCCGTCAGCTGGTATGTCGAGACGTTTCGGCCCGCCGTCGCGTGAGCGCAATGTCGCACAAGCACCCGGGTAGTTAGCGCGCCGGCATGAAATGGCTACGCTCATGGAAGGCGCGGTTGTGCGGCGGTACAGCCGGTGGGACGGGCCGATGAAAAACGCGTTTACCGTAGACGTCGAGGATTATTTTCAAGTCCAGGCCTTCGCCGACGTCATTGATCCCGCACGGTGGGACGACTATCAGCCGCGCGTCGTCGCCAACACCACCGCGATGCTGGAGCTGCTCGGGGAGCGCGGCGTCGCCGGCACCTTCTTCGTTCTCGGCTGGGTGGCGAAGCGCAACCCGGACCTGGTCCGGCAGATTGCGCGCGCCGGCCACGAGATCGCGTCCCACGGCATGAACCACCGCATGATCACCGCGCAATCGGCCGACGTCTTTCGCAGCGAGACGCGCGACAGCAAGAAGCTGCTGGAGGATTTGTGCCAGCAAGCCGTGGTCGGGTATCGCGCTGCGACCTATTCGATTACGAAGAAATCGACGTGGGCGCTGGACATTCTGTGCGAGGAAGGATTCAAGTACGACTCCAGCATCTTTCCGATGCGGCACGACTATTACGGGATTCCCGATGCCAATCCGCTGCCGCACCGTCTCACGACACCTAACGGGGCGCGCCTCGCGGAATTTCCCATTTCGGTGCTGCGGCGCGGCGGCCTGACAATTCCGGTCGCGGGGGGCGGCTACTTCCGTCTTTTGCCTTACCCCTTTACTCGCTGGGCGCTGCGCGAGCTGAACGGCGCAAGCCAGGAATTCGTGTTCTACATCCATCCATGGGAGGTGGATCCGGGCCAGCCGCGCATCGAGAAGGCCGGACTGGTTTCGAGATTCCGGCACTACCAAAACCTGAAGCGCTGCTCCGCCCGGCTGCGTCTGCTTCTCGGGGATTTCGAATTCACGACCATGCGTGCCGTGCTTTCGCAGATGGGCCTGCTCGACCCCGAGGTCTGAAAGCGGATCATGTCATCCAGCGGTCAAGACATCGGACGCTTCGCCAAGCATTCGGCCATCTATGCGATCGGCAATGCCTTGAACCGCGTCGGCGCGTTTCTGATGCTGCCGATTTACACGAACTTTCTAAGCACCGCCGAATACGGCGTCCTCGAGTTGTTCTACGCTGTAGCGATGGTGATTTCAGGCGTGCTCTCGGTGGGCCTCTCGCACGCGACTCTGCGTTTCTATTTCGATTACGACGATGAAGGCAGCCGCCGGGCGCTGGTCAGCACCAATCTTCTCGCGTCGCTCGCTCTCGGCGCCCTCGGCGCAGGGGTCATCGCCCTCTGGCATGCCGAGATCGCGCGCATGCTGTTCCCTAACAACGACTACAGCCGCGGGGTGCTTCTTATCCTGATCATCCTGGTATTCGAGCTCTCTTCGGAGATCTGCCAGGCGTATGTGCGCGCCCGGGAAAATTCGCTCCTCTTCGTCGGCATTTCGGCGGCGCGGCTAGCTGTGCAGTTGATCGCCAACTCGCTGCTGGTCGTCGTCTTCCACGCCGGCGCGGAAGGCGTTCTGCTCGGCAACCTTTGCGCCGTCGCCGCGGGCTGGGCGATCCTGTTTTTCCATACGACGCGGCACTGTGGTTTCGCGTTTCATCTGGACAAGCTGCTCCCGGTGCTTCGCTACAGCGCTCCCTTCCTCCTGA
This sequence comes from Betaproteobacteria bacterium, assembly GCA_016195915.1. GTDB lineage: Bacteria > Pseudomonadota > Gammaproteobacteria > Burkholderiales > SG8-39 > JADGRQ01. The sequence continues at coordinate 50,402 of JACPYS010000023.1, forward strand.
CGACGATCGTGGGAATCATTGCCGGCAATGTCGACCGCTTTCTGATCAACGGCATGTTGACCCTGCAAGCCTTGGGAATCTACGCGCTCGCCACGAAATTCTCGAAATTGCTATCGGAAATGATAGGCGAACCTTTCAACCGCGCGTACGGGGCATACCGGTTCAGCATCATGGACACTCCCGATGCCGCCGCCATTCAGGCTCGCCTGGTGCGCTACCTGTTGGCGGGCGCGAGTATTGCCGGGCTCGGCATCCTGTTGTTTACGCGCGACCTGCTGGTCTTGATGTCGCATCGGGACTTTTGGCCTGCCGCGGACATTCTGCCGCTGCTCGTCCTCGCGGCGATCATCAACTTGGTGTGCTATCCCGTGCAGTCCGGTATCCTGTTCAAGAAGCGAAGCGATGAGATCTTTTATATCGGCGTGGCGAACGCGCTGCTGCGCGCGGTGGGCGGATTCGCATTGATCAGTTGGTTCGGATTGTTGGGCGCATGCGCTTCCGTGCTGCTTGCGGCGACGGTGACTCTCGTGCTTACCGATCGCATCGCGCAGCGCTTTTTCGCCGTCGGCTACGAGTTCCGCCGGCTCGCCGGCATCGTGCTGCTCGGAGTGCTTTTCTACCTGGTCTCGCTCCCGTTCACGCATTTGCCATGGCCGGTCGCGCTTCTCGCGAAATCGCTGCTTTTTCTCGGTTATGTCGCGAGCCTGCTGGGTTCTACCATCTTCGACAAAGAAGAAACCGCTTATGCCACTGCTTTCCTCAGAAGGAAGCTGCTACCTGGCGGCGCGAAGGACGCGTAAGTGATTTTCATTCTGCTTTACCTCACTTTTCTGTTCATCGCGCCGCAGCTTTGGGTCGAGCCGTTCGTCGGCGCGCCGGTCGATTTCTTTCTCTACCCCGCGTGGCTCGGCTACTGCCTATTCACCGGAAGGTTCGCGCAGCTGTTCCATCTGGACATTCAGGATCGTTTCTTCCTGCTGATGCTTGTCTGGATTGTTCTTTCTATGGCGCTCAAGGGATGGACTGACAACAGCCCTCAAATCCTACAGAACTATGCGAAATGGTTTCTGATGTATCGGCTTACAATCGTAACGGTCGGCGACGTCAAGCGCCTGCGCAAAGTGGCGGTCTTGCTGCTATTTTTCGCGCTGGTTCTCGTCGTCGAAGGGATTCAGCACATGCACAGCCCGGATCGCCTGGGGTGGGCCGGGCAAACATTTGGCTGGGTCGACGAGTCGGCAGCTCAAATCGGCCTCGACAAGCGCACGCGCTGGATTAATATCTTCGACGGACCGGGCGTTTTCTGCGTGGCGTACACAATCGCGCTGCCGTTCGCGCTCTATTATACGGGCGCTCCGTTCGGCTGGTTGACGAGGATCCTTGGCATGACGCTGGTGGCCCCCCTGCTCCTTGGAATCTACTACACCGGAGCGCGCGGCGGATACCTCACCGCGATCGCCATTATCGGACTTTTCGTGGCTCTGAAACGCGGGATATCGCTGAAGCGACTCGTTCTTGGCGGGCTGCTCGGATTTGTCATCCTCATGCTCGCACCGGGTTATGTCACCTCGACCTCGGACTCGCACCACTCGGCGCAGCATCGCGTCGACATGTGGGTCCAAGGACTAGAGATGGCACGGTTCAATCCCGTCCTAGGCGTCGGCAAGGGTAACTTCAAGAGCTACAGCGGCTCGCTAATTGCACACAATTCGGCAATCGAAGTGATGGGCGAGACGGGCTTCATTGGCCTGTTCCTGTGGATTGGCATGATTTACATGGCATTTAAGGAGATGCTATTCTTCCAGCAGCAGCCGTCGATCGATCCGGTCGACCGCGCTTACGTGGGCGCCATCGGCTTGAGCATCGTTGGCTACCTCGTGAGCGCCATGTTCGTGACGCTCGAGTATGAGACGTTCTACATGCTCCTCGCCATGAGCGCGGTGGTTGGCCGCGCTCTGCCGCAGCCGGCACCGTTTTCGCGGAGAGACGCCTTTATCATCTGCGTGTTCATGGGGTTCTTTTTTACCTTAATAAAAATCTTCGCGATGACGTACTAAACATCGCGTCCCAAATAATGCCGCATATCGTGTGCGTGGCTTGCGCCACGCGCGCGCCGCCGTGGAAAATCCTGCGCCGCGATCACATCAAAAACCGTACCGATATTTGACGACCCCATTTGACCTGCTTTCTCCTATGAAAAAATCGTCAAATCCCCGAAAAAGTAGCCGCACGATTTCCTGACGAGCAAAATTATAAAGCCTCGGCCAAGTCCGCTTCTTCCAACATTCAATGGCGGTCTCATTGCGCTCCAGCGCACGCCGATCGGGCTTCTGGCTGGAGAACCCGAGTTGCCCCAGAACGCGCCAGGCATGAACTTCGCTGTAGTGACCGCCGAACTGCCATTCGATAAACAGCCTTACCCGCTTAAGCGTCCACGGCAGCGTGCCAAAGCCGTATGCAGTGGGGCCTTCGAGCAACACCACCTGCAAGCGCGACAATTCCTCGGCACCGAGCTGGGCGGGACGCCCGCCCTTGCTCATCTCGCGCAACGCATCGATTTCCTCGCGTTCGAGCACCCCGCGCCAGCGATACACAGTTTGACGCGGCGCTCCGACCATGATCGCGACCTGCATGGGGGGGCATGACCCGCCTGCAGCAGCCGCGCCGCGCGCACACGGCGCTTGGCACCCGTATCGACTTTGTCTTGGTCTTCATGTCCAAACCCCAATGTTATGCCGACGTCGGAGTAACGCATCAAGACAAAAATGATTTGGTTGTGACGCGGTTCCGTAATTCTCAATAAGCGCGAGCCGCAGGAGAAGTGGTTTCACAGGACTCGGTTCGCGGGCAGATTCGTCTTCCCATCGATTACCTCGACGGCACCGGCGCGACTATACGTATGCGTGCCCACCAAGTCTTTCATCCAGGCAGGTTCGACAGTCACCCGCGATTCCTCCCGGTAATGCTCATGGTTCATGACGATGATTTCGTTTAGGATCATGCGGCGTCCGTACTCGCCACTGCAGTCCTGGCTTGGGCGGAACAATTTGTCCTGATACCGGAAGAGCGCGCCAGCACTTCGCGCGCATCGGACGTCGGTCGAAATCGGATTGGCTGGATGCGGTGTCCAAGTCCCCGCAAGCGACGAGGCCGAGTAAAGCCAAAGCTGGAAGGCGTAGCCGCGCGGCTCCTGAAACGTAACAAAAAACCAGTACACACCATCTTCAATCCATATCGTGGTGTCAACGGCGAAACCCCTGAGCAACACCCGCTCGAATTGCCACATGTCGGGAAAACGGGTGCAGCGGTACAACTCGACGGTGCCGGCGGCCACAGTCTCCGGAATCATGTACCATGAGCCAGCATCGCGAAAAATGCAGGGATACGAGAGGTGGTACGGACGTTCGAGGGCAGGCAACGGCGAATCCAAGTCGTCGTCACGTACTTCCGCGCACGAGATCTTTCCAAGTTGGGTGGAATAGTTGAAGTCTTCAAAGAACACCCAGTGCTTCCCGTCCGCTTCAACGACGAAGGGATCCGCATAAAAATGGCCTTTGGGCGAGTCGATCCATCGGAAGGTGCTCATGTCGGGCAATGCCGCTGAACTCGGAACCGGCGGCGCGTCCCTACGGAGTGCAATCCTCCAATGCCGGATCATCGGCCGCTGCACCAGGCGCCGTACGGCCTTGCCGATCAGCAGCGGCATAAGCCAACGCAGCATCTCCCAATTCGATGGCTTCGAGTAGATCTTCTTCTTCCCTTGATACGGGGCAGGTTTCACTACGTTCCGCGCGATGTGGTCCCAGCCGCACATATGCAGTTCACGCAATTTTTGAATCACGAATGTCGAAGCGCCCCAATACGGCCGTACGCGATTGCGGGCATGCGAGAATCCTTCGTCAGTGCAAAATAAGCCTTTGTAAAGCACGATGCCCGCGTCAAGATCTTCCGTAAGGACCTGCAGTATGGCGCCGGATATCCGGTTCCCCTCAAGTACCTCCCAGAAGCATGGGGGGCCGCCGCGGTAATAGTCGTTATCGCCGTGGTGATATGACCAGATTCCGAACTTGGCGGCAGTCAGGATTTTGCCACGCAGAATATTGAAACCAAATCGGATGAGGACATCAAGCCTCTTTCCCCTGATCCGTTCCACGGCGTCCTCGGGGAAGCGATGGACGAAGCGTTTGGTGATCGGATTCACATGGATCGATTCTATGTGCGCGAAGCGCTCTGTACAGTCAACCATAGCGATCGGATTGGTCGACGGATCGGCGTTGCGGAGGTCCCAACGTTGGTACAGGCTGAAAAGGACACTCCGTCGGGATTTACTGTCAAGCAGCGTATTGACTAGATTGCGGACCAGCGACCGCGGCGGGCGCGGTTCATCGGCATTCTTCTGAGCATCGCCATTGAAGACGAGCAACTCGATCTTTGCAAAATCACTTTGGACAATATGATCCACGACTTCGGCGAAGCATCGTGGCAGCGACGTGGTCTCCAGAAGCAAGCCAATTCGAAGTGGGGGCTTATCAGTTCGCGAGTTCTGATGGAGAGAAGCATCCACTTGTTTAGTCTACCATTTCGCTTCGCTGGGGCATGTCACCCGCGAGGCTTCCCTTCCGCAGGGAAGCGATTCGATGCAATCAAGAACGTCATCTACATGCGATACAAGAAGTCGCTATTCTACCGACTGCAGTCGTCGATCGATCCGACCGACCGTGCTTGCGTGAGCGCCATTTGCTTGACTATCGTCGGTCAGAAGTGTCCGGTTAAGAATCGAACAAACTCAGTTGGTTAGCGCCGATGGCTGTTTCCGGAGCTAGTGAATCGAGTCGCAAGGCGCGTGCAATCTCGGTTTTCTCGAAAACCGAGACCGAAAGAATCTGTAGCAGCGTGTAGAGCGAGGCATCGAGATGAAGCTCCTTCTTGACGATGGCGATGAGCACGTAGGTCGATACGGCGGACCAGATTTGCGTCTTTACGGCGTTCTCGCTGGTGCCGAGGAATTTCTTGATGCGCAGGTGCTGGTTGATCCACTTGAAGAACAACTCGACCTGCCATCTGCTCTTGTAAAGCGCAGCAATGGTCAACGGCGGCAGGAGCATGTTGTTGGTGAGGAACACCAAGGTCTTTCCAGAGCCGGGATCTTTGTAGCGGATGCGCCGCAAGTGCTCGGGATAGTCCTTGGCCACGTAGAACCCATTCATGGCGATACGCTGATCGCACATCACACCCGTTGCTCTGTTTGTGACAATAGAGTAAACGCGCCTCGTATCCATGCCGCGCTTTGCTCGAGTGACGAAGAAAGCGCGAGCTTGGTGCATCTGGTAGAGCCGGGCGAAGTCGAGGTAGCCGCGATCCATCAAGTAGAAAGCGCCTGCCTCGACCGGCAGGAAGTCGAGCACATTGATCTCGTGGAGCTTGCCATCGCTGATGTCGATGAAGGTCGGAATGGCGCCGCGCAAATCCAGCAGCGTATGCATCTTGACCGCGGCCTAGGTCGAGCGAAACGGTGCCCAGTCGAACAGGCTCAGGCAGAGATCGATCGTGGTGGCGTCGAGCGCGTAGACCGTGTTGGTCAAATCCAGCCCCAAGTCCTCGTCGCGGTAGAGCTTGCGGGCGCGGCGAATAAGAATTGCCGCCAGGTCGGACCATATGCGCCAGTCGCGCGATTCGTTGGCGTCGGCCAAGGTCGAGCGATGAATCGCATGACGCAAGCCCATCGAATAGAGTTTGTTGGCGTTGGCGTTCAGCGTGACCTCGATGTCGCGCAGGCTCTCGCGCCAAGTCAATTGCGCAAACGCCATGACACGAAACTGCTCGGCGCAGGTCATGCGGCGCGCTCGCGCGTTGCCCGAATAGCGATCCACGATGCGCGCAAAACTCGTCCATGGGACAAATTCCATGATCTGCGCGAAGAGCGTTTTGCCGACATTCATGGTTCTTCCCCCGGAGTCGTGACCCAAGGAAATTACACAAGAATGAAGAAATTCGATTCAAATCGGCACCAAATTAAATCGGCAGTAAGGCCGCGACACAATTGGCTTTTTGCAGAATCAACACCGTTTTAACCGGACACTACTGAAGGAAAATCAATCCGGGACCGCCCCGTCCCAAGGCTTTTCAAACATCGTCCAATTTGTAGGCATCCTCGAGCGACAAATACGGGGACCAACCGTCGTCTGTGCCGATGAGTTCAACATCGACCTCTGCAACATACTTACCTTCATGAACCAGCTTTGTGAAGTGCCGGTTGTTCATCATTTCCTTCTCTGCAAATCGTCCGTCCATCGTTCAGGATCCGGCCTATACGCAGTAACGAGAACAGCTGGCCCGGAACGTGTTTCTGAATTCTCTTTGAAATTGCAGTAGAACATTTGAAATGTGCGGCAGACGCCCGCTTGCCGGTAGGTGCCGATACCCTACCGGAGCAAGGACTGGGCGGTCGAGATCCACTACCTGCGGTCCGCGCCGCAAATGCCCTTATCTCTCTCTCGTGACACCGGGTCGCCTGGCGCCGAGAAAAATCCATTGCGGTCGTTCGCTGCGAGAAGTTTTTCCGGCCACGCTAACCGGCGCGCGCCGTTCCTGCACGCGTCCGAGTCAAGCCTGTGGTCAAACCTCGCCGATTTCGCGCGCCGGAAAGCTCTTCCTTCACCACCTGACGCACTGCCTCGAGCATCGAGCGTTGATGGATATGCGTGAAAAGCGCCTCATTGATCATGGACTGATAGTTCCCTCCGCCCGCGCGCTCGACTAAGGTGCGAAAGTATTCGAGCACATGGTTGTCCAGTCGGATCGAAATTTTCGTTTTCCCGGGTTCCGGCTTGACGACCGGGCCACGCTTCGCGCGTGAAAAGTCGATATCGCGGTAAGGTTCAGCGGCGGCGGTTCTCACGCGGCGCGCCTTGAGATTCGCTGCCGCCTTGTCGGGATCCCACTCGCATCGCACTCCTCAACTGTATAGACATTTGCATGCCGCCGCACGTTCCAACCAACGCAACCACCGCTTGCAGGAAAGAAAACGACCAGCCCGTCGTAGATGCAACACCGCTACCGGAGACTTGACACGCACAACTGGCGCACAATAGCGGCTCGATGAAGCGCGTCCTGCTCCTTCTGCCCGCCACCGGCTGCCGCAACGACGATTTTCTCCGCACTGCGTTCCGCCCATCGTTCACCGCGCTTCGATATCCGTCCCGAGCACGGGCCCGATGGCAGCAGCCGGTCGAACCCGCAAAGCGGAATTTCAGGTGGCCGATGAGAATACTTGTCACAGTGTTCCTGTTCCTGTCCGGATGCGCGGCGGCGATGGCGCAATCCTATCCGGGCAAGCCGATACGCCTGATCGTCGGGTTTGCGCCGGGCGGCGCCGCCGACATCATTTCGCGCGCGATGAGCGAGCCGTTGGGACGCGCGCTCGGTCAAAGCATCATCGTCGAGAACAAGCCCGGCGCCGGTTCGAGCATCGCCGCCGATTTCGTTTCCAAATCGTCTCCCGACGGCTACATCATCCTGATCGCGAGCCAGAGCGGCATGATCGTGAATCCGTTGATCAACAGAAACGTAACCTACAACGCGGAAAAGGATTTTGCGCCGATCACCCAGGTCACCAGCTCACCCCTGGTGGTCGCGGTCAATCCAGCGCTTCCCGTACGATCCGTCCGGGAACTCATCGCCGAGGCGAAAAAGGCGCCGGGCAAGCTCAACTTCTCTACCTCGGGCAACGGCTCGTTGCCGCACCTCGCCACGGTGATGTTCAACGCGCTCGCCGGGGTCGAAATGGTTCACGTTCCTTACAAGAGCGGCGGTTTGTCGGTGCAGTCGGTTCTCGCGGGCGACACGCAGGTTACGTTTGCGACCGCGCCGTCGGTGATGCCCCTGGTGCAGGCACGGCGGTTGCGCGGGCTGGCGGTGACGACCCGTGCGCGCTCGGCGCTCGTCGCGGATCTCCCCGGGATGGAAGAGGCCGGCCTCGCCGAATACGATGTTTCGATCTGGTACGGCTTTTTCGCTCCACCCGCGACGCCGCGCGAGGTGGTAAAGCGGCTGTTCGACTCGACCACGCTTGCGCTGCAGGATCCCAGGCTGCGGCAGATCCTTGCGCAGGATGGCACCGAAGCCGTCGCCTCGCGCTCGCCGGAAGATTTCGCGGCATTTCTGCGCGAGAACGCGACAGTCACTGCGCGCATGATCCGCGAGTCCGGGGCGAAGTTTGATTGATTCCCGGCCAGACGGATCGTGAAACTCAAACCGCGGGACCTGGAAAAGATCGCCGATCTCACGCTCGGGCATTACAACCGGAGCGCCGGCGATTTCTGGCAAGGCACGCGCGATCACGACGTGCGCCAGAATATCGAAGCGCTGCTCAAACACATCGAAGGCAGTCCGCCCTTCGCGATACTCGATTTCGGTTGCGGGCCGGGGCGCGACCTGAAGGTGTTTTCCGCACTCGGCCACCTCGCGATCGGTTTGGAAGGCGCCGAGCGCTTCGCCGGCATGGCGCGCGCCTACAGCGGCTGCGAAGTGTGGCAGCAGGACTTCCTCAAGCTCGACCTGCCGGACGGGCATTTCGACGGCGTGTTCGCCAACGCGGCGCTGTTTCACGTGCCCGCGCAGGAGTTGCCGCGTGTGTTACTTGAATTGCGCGCCACCCTGAAACCGCGCGGAGTGTTGTTTGCCTCGAACCCGCGCGGCCGCAACGAAGAAGGCTGGAACGGCGGGCGCTACGGCGTGTACCACGACCTCGAAACCTGGCGACGTTACCTGTCAGCGGCCGGGTTCGAGGAACTGGCCCACTACTATCGTCCGCCCGGCGTGCCGCGCGAACAACAGCCGTGGCTTGCCAGCGTCTGGCGCAGGGCGGCTTGATCGGATTCGCCGCGTGCCCTTGATCGACTCTCGACACCGCCAGCCGCGCCAGGATCACCGCTGGAATCGGGTACTGTCATCAGCACGGAGTGCGGAAACGTCAAGCCCCGGGCCGATGGGTTGGCTTTGCACGTCGGGACCGGACTGCGTAAGATGGCTTGATGAATTTGACTAAAGCCGACTGCATCATGGACACGCGTGTTGTCACCAGCCATCTGCTCGCCGACGTGGACGCGAAGCGCATGATCGATCACGCCGGGATCGAAGCCTGGGTTGACCGGTTGGCGAAGCCGAGGCGCGCGCGCCGCCACTAGCCGTGGCGTTGCGCTGGACCAGCAGGGCGCATTCGGAGCGTGAGGTACGGCGCAGGCATCGTCGGAGACTGCGAGATCCGGTACGAATTGACCGGGACCGACGTCTTCATGCTTCGCATTGTTCACAACCGCGAGGACCGGTAGAGGATGCTTGATGGCACGTTCGCGCGCGAAGCCCATGGATCCGGGGAGTCCACCCGACCCGGCGTCGTATTCCTTTACCAGCAAAGCCTGGAAAAACGCGGCTTCGTATCGGATGCATCCCAGTGGCGCGCGGTGGAGCGGCTGCAGCGGCTTTACGAGGAGTGGACTGCGTACAAGGCGCGCCGCGACACCGCGCTCAAGCGCCTGCTGGTCAAGCCGCCGCCGCCCAAGGGCGTGTATCTCTGGGGCGGAGTGGGGCGGGGAAAAAGCTTCCTGATGGACGCTTTCTACCGCTGCGTGCCGCTGGTGCGCAAGCGACGGGTTCACTTCCACCACTTCATGCGCGAGATCCACCGTGAGCTCGACGCTTTGAAGGGCGTCGAGGATCCGATTGCGGCGCTGGCAGAGCAGACCCGCAAGCGCTATCGGCTGATCTGCTTCGACGAATTCCACGTCTCGGACATCGCAGATGCGATGATCCTGGGCCGGTACCTGGAACAGGTGATCGTGCGCGGCGTGGAATTCGTGATGACTTCGAATGACCACCCCGACCGGCTCTATGCCAACGGCCTGCAGCGCGCGCGCTTCCTGCCCGCGATCGAAGTCATCAAGTCGCGGCTCGACGTCATCGAGGTCGACAACGGCGTCGACTACCGCCGCCGCGCAATGGAGCAGGTGCAGGTGTATCACTCGCCGCTCGGCCCCGCGGCGGACCGCGCGCTCGGATCCGTGTTCGCCGATCTCGCCGACGTCGTGGAGGAGCACCATCCGCTCGACGTCGAGGGCCGCGAGATCCCGTATGTCAAGCGCGCGGGTGGCCTGGTGTGGTTCGATTTCGCGGCGCTGTGCGGCGGGATTCGTTCGTATACCGATTATGTCGACCTGGCGGTGCGCTTTCATACGGTCATCCTGTCGAACATTCCGCGCATGGGGCCGTCGAACGCGGATGCCGCGCGCCGTTTTACCTGGCTGCTGGATGTGTTCTACGATGAGCGGGTAAAGCTGCTGTGCTCGGCGGATACTGCGCCGGAGGCGTTGTTTGTCGACGGTGGCGGTGCGAAAACCGCGGCGGCGGAATGCCAGCGTTCGGTCAGCCGCCTGATCGAAATGCAGGGCGCCGCATATCTGCAAAGCGAAAGAACCAGGCGTTAGAATTCTCAAGGGGAGATGCATGGAAAAGTTCAAGGCGTACAGAATCACCCAGGTCGACAAGAGCGTGCAGGCAGCCTTCGTCGAATGCACGCTGGACGATCTCGACCCCGGCGAAGTGGTGGTGCGCGTCGCGTACTCCGACATCAACTTCAAGGACGCGCTCGCCTCGACGGGCAAGGGGCGCATTCTGCGGCGCGCGTCGTGTATCGGCGGCATCGACCTGTCGGGCACCGTTATTTCCTCGTCGGATGCGCGCTTTGCCAAGGGGGACGCAGTGCTGGCGGTCGGTCACGACCTCGGGGTGGCGCACCATGGCGGTTATGCCGAGTACGCCCGGATTCCGGCGAACTGGGCGGTTAAGCTGCCGCAGGGCATGACGCTATGGGAGGCCATGGCCTTCGGAACGGCCGGCTACACCGCTGGCCTCGCGATCGTGCGTATGGAGCACAACGGACTGAAACCCGCGAACGGGCCGGTCGTGGTCGATGGTGCCACGGGCGGGGTGGGCTCGATTGCGGTCGCCGCGCTGGCGCGGCTCGGCTACGAGGTGGTGGCGCTTACAGGCAAGGAGGGCGAGGCGGCTTATCTGAAGAAGATCGGCGCGAAGGAAGTGATGTTGCGCTCGAGCATCGACCTGGCGAAGATCAAGTCGCTCGACAAGGCGACCTGGGCCGGCGCAGTGGACAACCTTGGCGGCGAGATGCTCGCGTGGATGGCGAGCACGATGAAGTTCAACGGCGTGATCGCGTCGATCGGTCTTGCGGCAAGCCCGAACCTGAACACCACGGTGATGCCTTTCATCCTGCGCGGAGTGAGCCTGCTCGGCATCAATTCCACCGATTGCGCGTCGCCTGAACTCGAGCGTGAAGTTTGGCGCAGGCTCGCGACCGACATGCGCCCGCCCATGCTCAAGGAAATCGCGAAAACCATTGCCTTTGAGCAATTGCCGGGGGCGTTCGACGCCTTCATGCGGGCGAAAGTCACCGGGCGGGTGGTGGTGGATCTGGCTGCGTAAGCGCAGCGTAAGCCGGACAGGGTAGAAATCTGCGACGTCAGCCGAGAGGGGAAATCATGGGCGCACTGCAGGACTTCCATCGCCGTTCCATCCACGAGCGCGATGCATTCTGGACCGAACAGTCGAAGCTGATCCACTGGAACAAGCCGTTCGCGCAGGTGCTCGATTACTCGCGGCCGCCGTTTGCCAGGTGGTTCGTCGGCGGCGAGACCAATCTGTGCCACAACGCGATCGACCGGCATCTCGAGGCGCGCGCCGGCCAGAAGGCGCTGGTGTGGATCTCCACCGAAGTCGACAAGACCGTCGAGTACACCTATGGGCAGTTGCACGCCGAGGTGCAGCGCACTGCCGCGATGATGCAATCGCTCGGAGTGGGCCGGGGCGATCGCGTGATCATCTACATGCCGATGATCCCGGAGGCGGCGTTCGCGATGCTGGCCTGCGCACGCATCGGAGCGATTCATTCCGTGGTATTCGGTGGTTTTGCCGCAGCGAGCCTGGCGGCGCGCATCGACGATGCCAGACCGAAGCTCATGATCACCGCGGATGGCGGCAGCCGCATGGGAAAGGCTGTGCTCTACAAGTCGCTGGTGGATGAATCGATCAAGCTTGCCAAGTTTCCGCCGGGTAAGGTCCTCATTTTCAAGCGCGGGCTCGATGCCCGGATGCCGGTGGTCGCCGGCCGCGACGTGGATTGGGCCGAACTGGCGCCGAAGCACTTGGGCGCACAGGTGCCCTGTGCGTGGCTGGAATCGAACGAACCCTCGTACATCCTGTACACCTCCGGCACGACCGGTAGACCGAAGGGCGTACAGCGCGATGTCGGCGGCCACGCGGTTTCGCTTGCGGCCTCGATGAAGTACATCTATTGCGGAAATGCCGGTGAAACGATGTTCACGACCTCGGACATCGGCTGGGTGGTGGGCCACTCCTACATCATCTACGCGCCGTTGATCGCGGGCATGACGACCATCATGTACGAGGGTGTGCCGATCCGGCCCGACGCGGGCGTGTGGTGGAAGATCGTGCAGGACTACAAGGTCAGCGTGATGTTCTCCGCGCCGACGGCGATCCGGGTGCTCAAAAAACATGATCCCGCGTACCTCAAGAAGTACGACGTATCGTCGCTGCGCCACCTGTTTCTGGCCGGCGAGCCGCTCGACGAGCCTACGCACGTGTGGATACAGACCGAACTCGGCCGGCCCGTGATCGACCACTACTGGCAGACCGAGAGCGGCTGGCCGATCCTCTCGGCCATGCCGGGTGTGGAGAAGACACACGTCAAGTTCGGCAGCCCGAGCTTTCCCTGCTACGGCTATGACCTCAAGCTGCTGCGTGAAGCCGACGCAAGCGACGCCGGCCCGGACGAGAAAGCGGTGGTGGTCGTCGTTCCGCCACTGCCGCCGGGCAATCTGGCCACCGTGTGGGGTGACGACGAGCGTTTCGTGAAAACCTACTTCAACACCTTCTCGAAGAAACTGGTGTACGCGACCTTCGACTGGGGCATCCGCGACAAGGACGGCTACTACTTCATCCTCGGACGGACCGATGACGTGATCAACGTCGCCGGACACCGCCTCGGCACGCGGGAAATCGAGGAGGCGGTGAATATGCACTCGAACATCGCCGAGTGCGCCGTGGTCGGCGTGGCCGATGCCCTGAAGGGCCAGATGCCGCTCGCGTTCGCAGTAGCCAAGGACCCGTCCAGGCTCGGCACGCCCGAGGGACGCAAGGCGTTCGAAAAGGAGATCATGGACACCGTGGACAAGCAGCTCGGCGCGATCGGGCGGCCCAAGGCGGTGCACTTCGTCACCCTGCTTCCCAAGACGCGCTCGGGCAAGACGCTGCGCCGCGCGATCCAGGCGCTCGCCGAAGGACGCGATCCGGGCGACCTCACCACCATCGAGGATCCGGGCGCGCTCCAGCAGCTCAAGTCCGCCCTCGCGGGCGGCTGACGCGCGTTGGTGGGCGCGTTCGCCGCGTTGGGGCTCGCCGGGGTGATCGCGGGCCTGTTCGCGTTGCGTTACTGCCTCGGCGTCCGCACCGATCGGCTTTGGAAGTCGTTGCGCGCGGCGAGCTACCTGCTCGGCGCAGTCCTCGCCGCCTGCTCGTACGCGCTGCGGGGCCATCTGAGCTATGCCGGCGATGGACCGGACGGCCCGGGCACGGTGATCGGCATCCCGTTCTTCGTGGCATTCACGGATGCGAGCGGCGCCGGCGGCGTCACCTTCCTCACCGTGCCGCTCGCCTTGCTGAATGCGGTATTCTGGTTCCTGTTGCCGCAGTTGCCGCTTGCGGCGTTCGCACTCATGCAAAGGAACAAACGATGAACGATGGCCGGCAGGGGTGAGCAAGAACGCGCAGCCGACGGTTTTCATCGACAACCAGCGCACGCGAGTCACCGAGTGGCGCTTTGCGCCGGGCGCGGCGACGGGGTGGCACCGCCACGAGATGGACTACGTGGTGGTGCCGTTGCTCGACGGCCGCCTGAAAATCGCCGGCGCGGGCGGTGCCGAATCGCACAGCGAGCTGAAGAAGGGCGTGCCGTACTTCCGCAGCGCGGGCGTGGAGCATGACGTGATCAACGCGAACGACTACGAATTCGCGTTCATCGAGATCGAGTTCAAGTAGCGCAGCGGGATCCGCGATGCGTATCGAGGTGCGACTGTGTCTGGCCGCGATCGCCGCCGCCGTATTTGGCGGGGAGGCAACAGCGGCGGAGGGCGAGCCAGGGCTCGGTCCCGAAATGATCGGCGCATTTGCGCCGATGCGCTCTGACCTTGAAAACATGCGCGCCCGCGGTTTCTTCGCGACCGGGCTCAGACCGGTCTATCCGGATGCTGCTGCATGTCTTACGGTCAATTCGTTTTTCGCCGACGCCACGCGCGGTGACGGAAGCGCGCGCAACCGGCGCTTCTACCAAGGCCATCACGGCGGCATGGACATCCCGGCGCCCGAAGGCACGCGGATCGTGGCGGTCGCCGATGGCGTGCTGGTGAGCAAGGTGGTCGGTGGGAATATCGGCGGCATCGGCATGGTATTGCAGCATTCCCCGGAGGACACAGGGCTTCCGGTGTGGACCTACACCGAATATAAACACCTGCAGGATCTTCCGAAGTTCGACCTGGGGCAAAACGTGCGCAAGGGCGAAGTGATTGCCAAGGCGGGTCTGTCGGGCACCACCGGCGGGCATTTCGGGCCGCGTGGCCACTCGCATCTGCACCTGAGCGTCTGGTACAGCACAGGCAATGATTACCGGTCGCAGCGCATGTTCGCGCCGGTTGAAGGGTACTGGATGGATCCGCTCGCGTTGTTTCGCAGACCGCCGTTCGATTCGGCCGCACTGCGCGATCTGCCCGAAGAAGGGAAGAAAACGCCGATCGCCTACAAGAGCGCCGACGGCCGAATTTTTCCGGAGGGCAGCAAGGTGGTGTGGCCCTTCGTCTGCACGCCCAGGTAAGGATCTCAACGTGGCAAGGATGACCGATCTTCCGGACTGGGAGCGCCAGCATCACCTCGACAAGATCGCAGCGCTGCCCGATTACGGCGTCACGCCGTATGTGTCCGGCCCGGCGCTGAATCGGCGACGCGTTGCCATCGTCACCACCGCGGGGCTGCACGTGCGCGGCGACGTTGCCTTCGAGGTGGGTTCGGCGGATTACCGCATCATTCCCGGAGACACGCGGGCCGCCGATCTGGTGATGAGCCACATATCGGTCAATTACGATCGAAGCGGCTTCCAGGAGGACCTCAACGTCGTGTTTCCGCTCGAGCGGCTGCGCGAACTCGAGTCGGCGGGCGTAGTCGGTTCGGTCTCAGGTTTTCACTATTCCTTCATGGGCGCGTCGCCGGGTCATACGCTCGAAACGAAGGCGTGCGAACTCGCCGGCCTGTTGAAAAAGGACGGCGTCGATGCCGTATTGCTTACCCCGGTCTGACCGAACTGCACGTGCGCGGTCGGCGCACTGGGCCATTTCATCGAGCGCGAGGGCATTGCGACCGCTCAAATCAGCCTGATCCGCGAGCAGACTGCCGCGATCCGGCCGCCGCGCGCACTCTGGGTGCCGTTCATGCTCGGGCGTCCGTTCGGCGCGCCGAACGAGCCGCAATTTCAAAGCAGAGTCCTGCGCGCGCTGCTCGCTTTGTTCGATCAGCCTTCCGGGCCGGTGCTGGAGGACTTCCCCTGCGAGGCCCCCGAGGCTGAAGCAGGCGAAACCCCATTTGCGTGCCCTGTGAGCTTTGCCCGCGCCGGCTCGGACCGCGCCGATCCCATTGGCGCGATGCGGCGCGAGATCGCGCAGCTGGTGCCGTGGTATGAACTTGCGCGCAAGCGTCGAGGCCGCACGACGGTGGGTGTCTCGGGGCTGACGATCGAAGATGCGGCGGAGTTTGCCGCGAGCTTCACCGGCGATCAGCCGGCCGCTGCGTACGATGGACGAATCTCTGCCGGGGTTGCGTTGAAGCGTGTCTGCGACGACCTCAAGGCCTACTATTACGAGGCCGTGGCGGCTCAACCGGGCAATGCGTCACCGAGCGAAATCGACCGGTGGTTCTGGTTTGAGACCGCCGCGGCAAAGGTGTTCCTGGCGATCCAGCAAGCCTGTCTGCGTAGCGAAGACAAGTCGCTCCTCCCTCTCGGCAAGCTGTCGCTGGTGCCTAGAGCCGTCACTCATGCGCTGGCGGAGCAGCCGCGGAGTGAAACTTGAAGCAACGAGGACAAGCATGAACATTTTCATGAACGCGGACGGTGATCCCGATATCGATCACTATCTGCTGCGGGCACGCATCGATATCCTGCCGGTGTTGAATGCCCTGGTCGAACGCCAGATCCCGATTCGGGTGAAGTTTTCGCGCGTCGCCGAGCCATTGGATACACGCCTGCTGTCGGTCCGGCCCGAATACGAGGAGCTGATCTTCGATGCCACGGGTGTACGCGATCTCGACGCGCTCGAGGGCACGGAGAGCATCGAGGCAGGTGCGAAGATCGACGTGATCCGCATTTTTTTCAACACCGGGTATGCGGAGGGGGCAATCTTTCGTGGCCAGCGTGTGTTCCGCGCGCGCGTGCCGGAGACCATTGCCCGCGTACAGCGCCGCGGTTCCGTGCGCTATCAGGTGCCTGCGCTCAATCCGCCGGTGGTGAGCCTGCGGCTGCCTTCGAAGAACAATCGCGAATTGCGTCTGCGCTTGATGGATATCTCGCTTGGTGGAGCGGCGCTTGTGCTGGAGGACCGTGCGCTCGCTTTCGAGCCCGGCGCGACGCTACGCAAATGCAGACTGGACCTGCCCGGGTGCGGCGTGGTGGAAACGGATCTTGCCGTCCAGTACGTGGATCGGATGGATCGCAAGAGCGGCTGGCGCCGGATGGGATGCCGATTCGCGGATTTACCCGTGTTTGCCCTGACGCATGTCCGGCGTTACGTGACTACGCTCGAGCGCGCGCAGATCGAGGCCAGCCACCGCGGCTGAATCACCAGCTAGCTACGCAGTAATTCCGCGACGAGTTCGAAGCGACTGGTCTTCGCAATTGGCTGAACGGCACGGCCAACGCGGCCTACACAAAGTTGCGAATGAACTCATAGTAACCTCTGGCACCGAAATTGGAGTGCCTCTTGACTGACCGCTTGATCTTTTCGATCTGAGCGACGTATTCGCGGAGTGTCAGGTCGTCGACCTTGCCGATCCGCTCAGCGCCTATGGCGACACACCACTCGATAATGCCCTTCGCGAGCGGGTGATCAGTAAGCGTTTCGTTTTTCGCGAAGCCACAGTGCTTTCGTATGGCCGTCTTTGCGTTTTCGAGCGCGAATATGCAAAGGGAATCAGTCAGGTCAGCATGACGCTCGTACTGCCGTTTCAGGCCGGCCTCGATGTTTTGACACACGTCCAAGTGTTCGTCGTCTTCGGTGTCCACAGTCCGTATCCCGCTTCGAGGGTTCACGAAATCCCGCGACAACCCCGGGGTGCGCCAAGTAGGCATTCCCGCAAACACACAATCAGCAAGAAAATCCAGATTGCGGGCCGCGAGCAAAGCAGTGCAGGTTCCGGGTTCGACCTGACGCTGCCCATATTACTACTCATAACACGCATCGTCGTCAGGCCACTCGCCCGGTTCGTCGGCCGGTTCATCATGGAAATCTTCAACCATGCCGAGACGACGCATTCTCGCCCACAATTCCGGATGGCGCTTGAGGCGTCGCAGACGATTGCGACGCCCGGGATGTACCCGTGCGATCTCGAGCAAAACGGCTGCCCATTCCGCAACGTCGGCCGCACGGGAAGGTGCCAGAGAGCGCAGATAGCGAACGTTCTTCTCGGCGATGCGTGACTGCCCGAGTATGCCCTCCATGTGAACGAGCGCACGCCGCCGGTTTTTCTCCGCGGCTGGCAGCTTCTGGCACTCTCGACACACGTGGTCGCGGTGGCCACGACCCGAGAACCGTTCGTTGGCACGCGATCGTCCACACAGCCAGCAATAGTGAGGCATCGACCGATACTCCCGCAGGGTCAATGTTCACGGTGAGGGGCCTACGCCACTCGTGTGCGCGTCCCTCCTCACCATGGGGTTAGTGGCATTAATTTCGTTCACGGCCTTCGGGAACGGAGAGATTTCGTTGCCCACTCAGCCCAATCCGGACAATGAGTATGCAGGAACGCCGCCATGCGCGGAAAGGGCGGTCGTCCTGCAAACAGCTTCTTCCAGGCATCGAGAACTGCTCCGAAATATTCGCTTGGCACGTCGGCCGCCCACTGCTCGTACTCCGTAGACGACTTCGTATGGAAATCGTAAGTGCCTTTCAATATGCCCTGGCAGGCTACGTCCGCTTCTCGCAGCATCGAGAGCTGCTTGTACTTGTCGACCTCGTCCCGAAAAGGCTGCAATGCCTCTTCGAGCATTTCCAACGCCGCTTCGCCTGGGTCTACATACCCATCGCGGTTTGCGCCCGCTCGATCCCAGATCTCCTCGACGTCCAGGGCTTCCAGTTCCATCTGCACATTTGCTGCCACTTCGTCCATCTCGACACGACTGAATAGCTGTTTGGCGACGGCATCGATTGCTTGCGCCAGATTCTCGTCGCGTGCAGCCAGGATTTTGAGAATCGCGAGTGCATCGGCACCCGAAATCGATTCAAGCGCGACAACGACGAACCCCTGCCTTTCCTCGAAGACCGGCGGCACGATGCCCGCCCTGATGGAGGCGAGAGCTATCACCGCAGTCCCTCGTTCTCCAGTATCGCCCTTCCCATGGCCGTTACCCGATATCTCTGGTTGCTGCTCTGAGGCTTGTCGGGGAGGGTCATCTCGATCAGCTTGGCGTCAAGTGCGGGGCGTAGATAAACCATACGGAAGTTTTTCGCGGCCTTGAGTTTCAAGGCTTTCTGCAATGACCGCCGATCCATTGCTCCTTTGAGAGCCGAGAGAAGCCGCATGACTTGGGGTGCGACTTGGGGTGCGACTTCGGGTGCAACTTGTTGTGCTCCACGGACACTCACCTTGAAGGTCACCACTGCCGCTCCGGTGATTTCCTCAAACTTCGGTGGCGCGATACCGGCCTCCCGGCACATTTCGATGACCCGGTTCGTGCCCCGTCCCCACTTCTCGATCAGGCCGGCTCGGTAGAAGACATCGGCAATGATGGGATTGCGCTGTACGGACTGATGGGAACGGCTGAGCTTCTCGGGCGTGATCCCGGTAGGAAACGTCCCCGCGCTCCAGATTTCCACGCGGTTGTCGAAGATGGCGAGTGAGATCGCGCCCCCGGCAATGGAGTAGTCGCGGTGGATGAGCGCGTTGACCAGGATTTCCCTCATGGCGTCCGGAGGAATGAGCGGTGTGTCCACCCTCTGGAGCTTCCCGGGGACGATCTTGCCGGGGAGGGGGAAGTGGCGCTGGCAGAAGAGCTGCGCTTCTTCGAGCAGCTTGAACGCGGAGGCCCGGATATGGCGCTGATCGAGGAACTCCGTCTTGTCGCTTCCGCGGAAGCGAGCCATGCGAAGCTCGCATTGTGGGTAGTCCGGGAGAAACTCCTTGCCAAAGAGCACCACGGCGGCCTGAAGGATCTTGCCGCCGCGGCGCAGCTTCAGGCGGTCCAACACGTCCGCAAGCCGGGTGCCGACCGGGCCAATAAGGCGTCCGACGGACTTGGCCGCCTCTACGATACGGACGACTTCCTCGCGGTCGACATCCCGAAGTTCAACGCCATCGGCGGGCGCGTTTTCCCAGCGGTGTTTGCCGTGGGCGCGGTCGAAGAGCGCCCTTTCATACTTTGCCTGAGGCATCCGACGCGTCGTGCTGCCGACACGCTCGTAGGCGCGGCTTTCATAGTTGAAGGGCCGACCATCTCTGTCGCCCTCGACGGCGACTGCGACGACTTGTCGGTCTTCCGTGACCCTGACGCGGCGGATGGAAATATGGGCGGGGGGCTCGAAGCGATCAGCCGCCTGCGCAATGTCGCGGAGAGTTCGGTCGGACACTTCCTGCCCCTCGATTTCCCCCTCGGGTCGCACGCCGAAGAGTACCGTGCTGCCGGAGCCGTTCAAGAACGCGCAAATCGTCTGCATGGCTTCCCGCATCTCGCCGGTCGAGCGCTTGAACTCAAGTGCCGGGCCTTCGCCCTCTTTCACGAGCGCGCTAAGCTGTTTGTTGCTCGCCAGAATCCCGCGGCCCGTCATGGGCGCTTCCCTGCGTACGACGGCTCGTCCCGCCACACCCGCATCTGCCGCCTCATCGCGTTCACGCTCCGGTAATAATGCTCCCCCCTCGTCACCGCGTTCCAGTCGAGGCGCGCCGGGTAGTGGATCGGCTCCTGGAATCGCGGCGCATTGTTGCGGTCGGGAACGAGGTAGAGCCAGAAACAGTCGGGACGGTCGTTGGCCACGCGGCGCTCGTCAACGCACGAAAGGCTTGCGCGGCTTGACACCAGCGGCCGCCTCGCCGACCAAACAATGCCGTCGATAGGTTTGTGCCGTCCATAGGGGAGGATCTTGACCTCGCCAACGTCGTAGGCCTTTTCGATCCGGCACCAAGGCAGGAATGACACCATGGACATCGTGCTACTTCTCCCTTTCTGAATCGCCAACAAATCCATACGGCGGCGACTCCTTGCGCACCTGCATCGGCCGGGTCAGAACGCCACCGCTTCTGCGGTGACTTGTGCGGTGACTTGTGCGGTCATTTCTCGTCCTCCGCACCGCGTCCCTTCCGCGCCTTTGCACCTTCCGGAGTTAACCGATATTTCTGCAGGCGGCTGTTAGGTTTGTCTGGCAGCGTGTATTCGATCAGCCCTTGTTCCATGAGCGCGCGAATCATCTTATTGAGCTGCCCGGAAACCTCCTTTTGCCCAAGGTTTGCGGAAATCTCGGCCTTACCCAGCGCTTGCGATTGAAGCGATGCCAGTACCCGTCGGTACAACGACTCTGGCTGTGACTCTGGCTGTGACTCTGGCTGTGACTCTGGCTGCCCTAGATCCCGGTCCGCCTGGCCCTTTGCAATTCCCGACCCGCCTTCGGCGACCAACTGCATTTTGAACGTAACGATCAAGAAGCCCTGGCGCTCCTCGAACACGGGCGGAGCCGCCTCGTGCTTCCTGCACAGCGCGATCACGCGGTTGGTGCCGCGGCCCCAAACCTCCACTGCCCCGGTACGGTGGAACGCTCCTGCAATCAACGGGTTTGTCGGTTTCGAATCATGCCGCGCGGAAAGCTGTTTCACCGTGATGCCATTGGGAAGGCGTCCGAAACTACGGATCTCGATCCGGTCGTCGAAGACCACGATAGCGACATAGCCGGAGTAGTCAGAGTAATCGCGGTGCATCACGGCGTTGAGAAGGATTTCGCGAAGGGCGTCCAGCGGAACCGGAAAGCGATCCTCCCGAAATATCTTGCCTGTGGGAAAGCGCGCTCCCAGCGGCATGGTTCGTTCAAGAAAAGCCATGCCCTCGCGCACCATGGAGAAGGCGTTCATGTACTCCTGCCGGTTGTCCACGATCTCGCCGGTGATCTCGGTGCCCCGGAATCGCCCCATCTTGAGAAGACATTGTGGGTAGTCCGGCAGGAATCGCCTCCCGTACAGCATCAGGGCAGCCCGCGTGAGGACACCAGATACTCGCAGTCCCAGCCGGTCGAGAATCTCGCCGATGTCCCGGCTCGTATCCGGCGAGATCCGGTTTTGCTGAATGGCCAGCTCGCGCGTCTGCAGGATTTCTTTGCGGTCCAGGTCCTTCAGGCTCAAACCATCGGCGGGAAGATTTTCCCAGCGGCGTTTTGCATGGCCGCGATCGACGAGCAGACGCTCGTATTTGGCCTGCGGCATCCGGCGCGTCGTGCTCCCCACGCGCTCGTACGGACGGCCTTCGTAGGTGAAGGGCCGCATGTCCACGCCACCCTCGACCGCCGCCAGGATGACCTCGCGGCCTGCCTTGACCTTGATGCGGTGGATTGCAACGTGGGCAGGCGGCTCGAAGCGATCGGCGGCTTGAGCGACATCGCGGAGCGTCTGGTCGGAGACGGCCTGACCCTCAATGCTGCCCTGCGGCCGGACGCCGAAGAGCAGTCTGCCGCCGTAGCTGTTCAGGAACGCGCACAGCGTCTGCATCGCTTCCTTCAACTCTCCCGTCGAGCGCTTGAACTCCAGGTTCGGACCTTCGCCTTCTTGGACGAGGGCGGCAAGCTGTTTCGCGTTGGCGGGAATTCGCACTGCCGTCATGAATGCTTTCCTCCATACGGCGGCGATTCCTCGCGCACCTGCATTGGCTTCGTCATCGCGTTCACGCTCAGGTAGTAGTGCGCCACCTTCGTCACCTCATTCCAGTCGAGGCGCGCCGGGTCGCGGATCGGCTCCTGGAGTCGTGGCGCATTATCGCAGTCGGTGACGATATAGAGCCAGAAACAGTCGGGACGGTCTTCCGCCACGCGCCGCTCATTGGGCGTGAGCAGAATCGTGCCGGTCGCCGCGCCAAGCCCTTTCACCTCGATGAGGCGCAGCTCTCCGGAAGCAAGATCGAGGCTGGTGACGTCGTAGCCCAGGTTTTTCTCGGAGACGTCGTAGACCTGCCGGCCCTGCGCTTGCTCGTGCTCCATGACCACGCGCATGGCGATGGCTTCGGTCTCGAAGTTCGGCTTGAGACGCCGCACCTCGGGCGCTTCGCGCTCGGGATGTGGCAGCGCGAGGACGCTCGCGAGCCGCTCAACCGCCTGCAGCGTGAGCGCCCGCTGGCGATCGAGGTCGATCCTGCGGCGCTCGCGGCGGGCAAGTAGTTCCGCATGGCGCGTCTCCGCTTGTGCGAGTCGTCCCTCGGACCCGGCAACCTGCCGCTCGACTTCGGACGCCGCGCGGCCAATCTCCTCGTCGGCACGCTGGAGCAGCTCGGTGAGCGAAAGTTCGACGTGGACGCTGACCCGCTCGACCTCGGAAAGGCGATCCTTGCGCGTCTCTTCGAGAAACGGTGCGAGTGCGTGCTCGTGAAGCCAGATTGTCGCTTCGGGAAGGGTGGCGACCACGGGCATCTTGGCCGGCCGGTCCGCAGGCGCGAAGTTGCCGAGCAGCCCGGGCTCCTGAAGCCGAGGTTCGCCGTCCTCGGGGATCTCCACCGCGAAGAGCCGCTCGTGGACCACCTGTCCGAGACCGTCCACCACGCGCGCCCGGTAGAAGTCGATGCGCGCCGGGTGCTCGTGCTGGAGCGAGTGGAACGTCGCGCCCTTCCCGAGTACATCGAGCGCCCGCGCGTGGGTGTGCCGCCGGATCGCCTCGAACAGCGGATGGCCGGGCGTGACCCACTCCAGCTTTTCGGTCTCGGCCGCCTCGCGGTCGGTGGAGCAGCGTGGATAGCGGTCGGCGAGGGCAGGCAGCTCCCAGTCCGGGTCGTTCTCATAGCGACGAAGGATCGAGGGCGTGCGCGCCGGCTCGAAGGCGTGCGGCACGCTCGCGATGGTCTTGAGGGTGAGCGGCACAAACTCAGCCGCCTCACGGAGGAAACGCGCGATGGTTTCCGGCACGACGCGCCGCTCCTGCGCTCGCGCGCGCCGTTCGATCAGCATCTCGAGATTGAGCTTCTTGCTCGCGAGTCCCTCAAGCGCGTTCTGGCAGATGGCGCGAAACTGCCGCTCGTCTACATCACGAAGCATGCGCTCCTCGAGGTCGGCATCGCCGAGCTTTCCGGCGTAGTACTCGCGCAGCACGCGCTCGACGTGGGCAGCAGGTAGAACCTCGCCCACGACGTTGAAGACGGCGTCGTCGTCGAGCGCATCGCGGATCTCCTGGAGCTTTTCATGCAGTCGCTGCAGGACGCGGCCTTCGATGGTGTTGGTCGCGACGAAGTTGAAGATCAGGCAATCCTTGCGTTGGCCGTAGCGGTGAATGCGTCCCATCCGCTGCTCGAGGCGGTTCGGGTTCCAGGGGATGTCGTAGTTGAAGAGGATGTTGCAGACCTGAAGGTTGATGCCTTCGCCCGCAGCCTCCGTGGCGACAAGGATCTGGATCTCGCCTTCGCGGAACTGCTGCTCGGCGTGGAGGCGGGTGCCCGGCTCGTCACGCGAGCCCGACTTCATGCTGCCGTGGATGCAGCCGACGCGAAAACCCCAGGTCTTCAGGCGACCGATGAGGTAGTCCAGCGTGTCCCTGAACTCGGTGAACAGTAGCAGGCGCTGGTCCGCGTGGTCGAAGAATCCTTCCTTCTGGAGCAGTGCTTTGAGCTCCGAGAGCTTGGCCTCCGTGCCCGCGTCCTCGACAGCCTGGGCCTGGACGGCCAGGCGTCGCAACTCCTGAACTTCCTGACGTACGAGGTCGGCGCTCCCCGCGAGCGTGATGGCTTCGAGCATTGCTTCCAGCCGGTCGCGCTCGCTTTCCTCCATCTCCTCCAGTTCTTCCGGATCGGGGAGATCCGGGGGCGCCTGCCGGGCGAGATCCTGCGCGCGCTTGAGCCCATCCTCGAGACGCCGGGCGCGGTTCTCAAGCGAGTGCCGCATCGCGTAGGTGCTCGACGCGAGCCGGCGCTGGTAGAGCGACATCAGGAAGCCAATCGCGCGTGCGCGGGGGTCCTCGCCCTCGGCTGCGGCGCGGGCGCTCTCGCGTTTCACGTAGCGTGTCACTTCGCGATAGAGGTCGAACTCCGCGCCGTCGATGTGGAAATCCACAGTATGAGGAATGCGTTTAGTGAAAATTTTTTCGGCCGCCCAGCTGCCGTCCTCCCGCCGCTGTGGAAAATAAACCATAGCTTCCTTTGTGCGACGCAAGTAGAACGGCGCCCGCTTGCGGTCCATCGCTTCGCGGATCGATTTAACGTCAGCGTAGCAGTCCGCGTCGAGGATTTGCAGGAACAGGCTGAAGTTCTCCGGATCCCCCTTGTGTGGCGTCGCTGTCAGCAGGAGCAGGTGGTCCGAGGTGTCGCGAAGCAGTTCACCGAGCCTGTAACGAAGGCTCTTGTGCGATTCGTCCGCTGCGGACATGCGGTGCGCCTCGTCCACAATGATCAGGTCCCAGTGGACCTGGCGCAATCCGGGCAGGATATCCTGGCGCTTCGCCAGGTCGAGCGAGGTGATCACCCGGTTCTGCTCGAGCCATTGATTCACGCCGAACTGGTCGCGAACGTCTTGGCCTTTGAGGATGAGGAACTTGGTATCGAACTTCTCCTTCAGCTCGCGCTGCCACTGGAAGGCGAGGTTCGCGGGGCACACGATCAGGATGCGCTCGGCGAGGCCGCGCAGTTCCAGCTCGCGAATGAGCAGACCCGACATGATGGTCTTGCCCGCGCCAGCGTCGTCGGCCAGCAGAAAGCGTACGCGTGCGAGCTTGAGCAGGTACTCGTAGACCGCTTCGAGCTGATGCGGCAGCGGATCGACGCGCGAGATTGAGAGCCCGAAGTAGGGATCGAACTCGTAGGCGATGCCGAGCGCGTAGGCCTGGAGACCAAGCCGCAACAGGCGTCCGTCGCCGTCGAAAGAGTGCTCGGCGTCGAGAACCGTGAGGCGATCGAGATCGGCCGCTGTCAGCGTGACCTTGCGGAACCGCTCGGACTGCGTCCCCACGAGACCGACCACCCAGTTCGCCGGGCCGTTGGCCAAGACGGTCTCTACTCGCATCGGCTCGTTGAAGAGGGAGCCGGTGAGGATTTGGCCCGGGCTGATGGGAGGTGAGCGAGTCATCGTGCTGGACCTCCCGTCAAATGCAACCTCTCAAGCTTAATGGCTCCAGTATTTGGCGCACATAATGGGCTCGGAGCGATGCGCACGCGGCCCAACGTCTTGCAGTGCGGCGCGCGTCTTTCCAGTGCGTCCGCTGTAAGCTTCGGTCCGGCTCTCTACTTCGGGATGCGGGATTTCCAAGTGGCCGGATCCTGCCGAAGATCGATGACGCAAAAGACGATGATCTGGTCCGCCTCGATTCGATAGAAGGCCCCGTACGGAAACCGATGCACAATGGTGCGGCGGGTTTCTCGGTGAAGGACTTGGTACTGGAGAGGATTCGCGGCCACGAGGTTCAAAGCCGCATCCACTTGGGCGACGAAGTCTCGCCCTAATCCGGGGCGCCGCAACTCGTACCAGCGTGCGGCCCTGCGTACACCGGCCTTCGCGCGCCGCCTGACGAGAAGGCGATACTTCAAAGCTTGCGCAGGATCTCGTCGCGGACCTGCTCCCACGGCTCGGCATCGTCGGAATTCGCCTCGTGCTCGTCAATCAGTTCGTCAAGCAACTGCTTTTGCGCGTCCGTCAGCGGCAGCTCGGCGGCCTGGTCGGCGATCTCGTCCCAGAGTTGCTGCACGAGGCGAATCTTCTCCGCGGCCGACAGTCTCCGGAAGTTCTGGATGATGGGTTCCGCATTCATGACTGAAGGGTACGCCGCTCCTCGGCACGCGTCCAGACTGACCGCACGCTAAGCCGAACGCCGGCTATCACCTGCGCGCGTCTTGTTGCGTGTCGGGTGCATGGCCTTGCTCGGCTTCCAGTGACGGTGCAATGATCGGCTGCGTCGACGTAAAGGGTGTTGGCCCGCATTTTCACGAAGGAGGTGTTCCATTTCTATCAATACAAGGTCATGCCAATCGGGAAGCTCGCGGCTCGTCCGTTCGATCTTTCGCGTTGCGTTTTCGAAGCCATGGCACTTCGAAGATGACCTTCCAATCATACTGATATGTGGGCAAGAGTGTATCGATGTGCTCGGCGAAAAGTAGTAAGCGGTATTTGCAGTAAAGGCGATCGAGGAGGTCGACGCATCTATCGGCTTCCCGAAAGGTAGGCGGACTACTCACGTCACGCTTATCTCTATGGGCGACGCGCCTGTCGGCAAACTCCTCACAGTTTGCACCGACTTTCTTCAGCCGCGCGAGGTCGCGCAGCACCATGGTGGAGGACACGTGACCCTTGCCCTTTCCAGCGAAGCGATCGAAGTCGGCATCAGCAAGATCGACGACCACACTGCCCTCGTATAGCTTCTTGTACCAGAGGCGAGGCACGGCCTTCGGGTTTGCTGCCATTTCTTCGAGCAGGCGCCCAAATGAAATACTTTGCTCATCGCTTTTCATCTGTCGTCTGATGCCAGAAATAATATGCGAGCCGTAGGCCTCGCCTAGAAATCGGTAGAAGGCACTCGGCTTCTGTAACTGTTTATTGCGACGGATTATGCGCTGCGTGTCCCAAAAGACATCCTTCGAAACCATCAAATTACGAAGCTCGCTCCGAATGATCGGCATCCATCGTAGCCACTTGGCCAGCTGTGGATCCATGCGCAACTCTGACGTCGTCGGCACAAAGTCAGGTTTCATCCAGGATGTCAGTCACTTCAAATTGCAGAGCGGCGCCCTGCGCCGTCGGCAACTGAAGCAGCTTGTTTCTAGCCTTGCAGTTCTCGTGTTGGCAAACGACGTAGGCAACGCCATTGCATTGTTCGATGCCAGAGGACGTTGTTTGCTTTCCGCAACGCTTACAGATAAACGATCTCACTATGTGCCTCGATCAGCGAAGTGAACGATTCGGACACGAACGTGACCCTTTTTCAGTTCCTTCTCGAGTGCTGCTATACGAATCTTGTCGGTAAAGTATTGCGACTCAAGCTTGACGCACTTCGCTTGAAGTTTCCTATTTTCGGACTCCAAGTGTTTCACATAGGCGCGGACTTCAGGCTCCGCTTTCGTGAGACTCGATGCAACCTTCGCAGCCATACCCGATTGTTCTCTTAAAACGTAACGAGAAGCCGGCCCCGCAAAAGACGCCTTATAAGACTCCAAAATCGAGACCGAACGTGGACACACTATGCTCAACCGCTCGATACTTCAACTACGTCAACTGGGATCGGCAGTTGTATGCGGAGCCGATCCCTGAATTAATCGTTATAGCGGAAGCGAGTTCACAACACGCGCGCGCCAAGCATCGCAGCGCCCGCGCTCAGGCAACGATGCGATCGGAGAACATTGCGTCGATCACCTCTGCCGTATACCCGAGCCCCCCAAGCAACGCGCGCGAGTGCTCTCCAAGCGCAGGCGGATTCATGCGCTGCCCGAGACGCTCGCCATCCAACTCCAAAGGTAATCCCGGAACCCGGAACTCGTAACCGCGCGGATCCTTCGTATCGATCATGCCGCCGGCGTTGAGATGCGGATCGTCGAACAGATCGCGCGGACGCGTGATCGGCGCGTAGGGCAAACCGATCGCCTCGAGTTTTTCACCAAGCTCCGATTTCGTATAGCCGCGAAAGATCTCCGCCAGCCGCGGCAGCATCCATTCGCGCTCCTTCACCCGCTGGCTGTTCGTGCGCAACCGCTCGTCCGCGGCAAGGTCGCCCGCCCCGAACTCGCGGCAAAACACCTCCCACTGGGTGTCAGTCACGACGCCGACGAACAGGCGGTCGTTTTCCCTGGTGGTGAAGATATCGTAGATGCCCCAGGCGGGTTTCTTCATGGCCATCGGCGGGGGTTCCTCGCCGGTAATCGCCAGTTGCGCCATGTGTTGCGCGACGAGGTACACGGTGTTCTCGAAGAGCGCGGTTCTCACCAGCTTGCCGCGTCCCGTCGTATCGCGCTCGCGCAGCGCTGCGAGGATGCCGATGGCGCCGAACATTCCGCCCATGATGTCGTTGACCGATGAGCCGACCCGCAAGGGCCGGTCGGGCAGACCGGTCATGTAGGCGAGGCCACCCATCATCTGCACCACTTCATCGAGCGCCGGGCGATTCTCATAGGGGCCGCTCAGAAACCCCTTGAGCGTGCAGTACACGAGCCGCGGATTGCGCCTGCACAGATCGGCGTAGCCGAAGCCCATCTTCTCGAGTGCACCGGGGCGGAAATTCTCCGTCATCGCGTCGGCGGAATCGATCAGCCGCAGCGCCACCTCGCGGCCCTCGGCGCGCTTGAGGTCGATGGCGAGGCTCTTCTTGTTGCGGTTGAACACCGGATAGAAACCGGCACCCGCTCCCATCAACCGCCGCGTATTGTCGCCTTCGATCGGTTCGACCTTGATCACCTCGGCGCCGAGATCGGCGAGCACCAGCCCGCAGGACGGGCCCATGACCATGTGCGCGAATTCCACCACGCGCACGCCTTCAAGCGGCAGTTGCGCCATCAGGCAGCCTGCCTGAAACCCTTCGGCAGTCCGGCCATCGCCGTATGGCCGTAGACGGGCTCCCCGGGCAGCGCCTGCACCATCACCTCGCGCGCCTTGAACAGCTTCTCCAGGTCGATTCCGGTCGAAACGCCCATGGCTTCGAACATGAACACGAGGTCCTCCGTTATCACGTTGCCGCTCGCGCCGGGCGCGAACGGGCAGCCACCGAGACCGCCCATCGAGGAGTCGAAGCTGCGCACCCCTTCCTCGTAGGCGGCGAGCGCATTCGCAAGGCCTAGGCCGCGCGTATTGTGAAAGTGCGCGCCTTCGAGTCTTCTTCCCACGGCCTCGCGTACACGGCGGAATACGCGCTTTACCTGCGCCGGGTTGCCGTAGCCCACGGTGTCGGCGAGCGCGACTGCGTCGCAACCCGCTTCGGCGAGCAGGGTGGCGAAACGCACCACGTCGTCTTCCGAAACCGCTCCCTGAAGCGTGCAACCGAACGCGGTCGCGACGGCGCCTTCGATCTGAGGGCGGCGGTTTGAGGGCTGCGCATCGCGCAGCACGACGCATTGCCTCACCTGGGCGATCATGTCTTCGGGCGACATGCGCACGTTCGACTGGCTGTGTGCGCGGCTCGCCGATACGGGAAACGTGACTTTGTGTGCGCCGGCTTCGAGCGCGCACTGAAAGCCTTTCAGGTTTGGCGCCAGCGCCACCACCGTAAGGCCGGCAATGCTCCGGCCGTGCGCCACCAGCTCGCCGGTGTCCGCCATCGCCGGAATGAGTTTCGGCGGGACGAACGAGCCGACTTCGATCTCGGTAACGCCGGCGGCGGCGAGCGCGCTGATCCACACCTTCTTGGCTTCGGTAGGCATCAGGTGCTTCGCGTTCTGCAGCCCGTCGCGCGGTCCGACTTCACAGATCTGGATATCCGGACTTGCCATGGTGTGTCCTCTCAGGAGGTGATTTTAATGCCGCAGCCCGCGTTCGATGCCGCGCAGGGCGAAACCAGACGCGAGGCCGATTCCGGCGAGCACGAGCATCGCACCGAGCGAGGCCCCCCACCCGCCGAAACGGGATGCGGCCCAGGCAATCAGGATCGGGATGACGAACTGGCTCATGTGGGAGGCCTGCATGATCATGCCGTTGGTGGTGCCGATGTGCTGGGCGCTGGGCGCATGTACCGGCGTTCCGGAAAAGGCCGCCGAGGGGATCAGTCCGCCGAGGAAGGAGAACACCAGCACCGACGCCAGCCGCCACGAATCCGGAAGCAGGGAAGAGAAGATGCCGAGTTCCATGACGCCCATCGCGATGCTGCCGCCTGCAAGCATCGTCCAGCGCGGCATCCCGCGCTTGATCAGCACTCCGCACAGCAGCGTGCCCGGAATGTTCACCGCGACGAACAGGGCCGTGAGCAGCGCAGCCGCGCCGGGCCCCGCGCCGCGTTCGTCCATCACGAAGGTAGGCAGCCAGATCATGAGCGAAGTCCACTGTCCCACATAGCAGATGAAGGCGACACACAGCACGAGGCTCCCGCGGCGCGTCACCGACTCGGTGAGCAGCCGGAGCGAGCCGACGCCGCCACCGAAAGCCGGAACGGGGACCTTGCTCGCGAGTAGTGCCGCGCACATCGCCGTGCAGGCGGCGAGCGCGAGCCAAAGGCTGCGCCAGCCGAAACTTGCCAGTGCGAGCGGCGCGGCGAGGAGTGCGATCGTGCCACCCGTCGGCATGTAAGCGCTCCATAGCGAGAAGGCGGCGGTACGGTCTTTCGGCTGCGTGGCTGCTACGAGCAGCGCCGCGGCCGAAACCGAGAACAGGATGAAACCGATCCCCTCGAGGAAACGCGACAGGAGCAGCGGTACGTACCCTTGCGCCAGCGCGCCGATCAGTCCGCCCGCGCTCATCGTCGCGAGACCGATGATCGCAAACTGCTTTTGCCCGTACCGATCCGCCACGGTCCCGCCGAACACGCCCACCGCCGCGCCGATCGCGTAGAGCATGGTCGCGACGAATCCGGATTGCAGCAGCGAAAGGCCGAGGTCGGCGCGTATCGCCGGCATTGCGGGCGGGACCTTGCCGATATGCGCGCCCGCAGCCAGCCCGCCCGCGAAAACCACCCAGACGGCGGGCCAGTCGGTGCGCGCGCTCACGCCGCCGTAACCGGGATCTTGAACTCCCTGATTTTCGACTCCCAATCGGCTGGACCGGTCTGGTGCACCGAAGTGCCGGCAGCGTCGACCGCAACGGTGACCGGCATGTCCTCGACCTCGAATTCGTAGATCGCCTCCATGCCGAGGTCCGCGAATCCGAGCACGCGCGATTTGCGGATCGCCTTGGACACGAGGTAGGCCGCGCCGCCCACCGCCATCAGATAGGCCGCCTTGTGCTTGCGGATCGCATCGATCGCCGCGGGCCCGCGTTCGGCCTTGCCGACCATCGCGATCAGGCCGGTCTTCGCCAGCATCATCTCGGTGAACTTGTCCATGCGCGTGGAGGTCGTGGGGCCGGCGGGGCCGACGACTTCGCCTTTCACCGGATCGACCGGCCCGACGTAATAGATGACGCGGTTGGTGAAATCCACCGGCAGTTTCTCTCCGCGCCCCAGCATGTCCTGGATGCGTTTGTGGGCCGCGTCGCGCCCCGTGAGCAGCTTGCCCGTGAGCAGCAGGGTCTGGCCCGGTTTCCAGGTTCCAACTTCGGCGCGCGTCAGCGTATCGAGCTTGACCCTGAGCGCGCTGGCATCGGGTTGCCACGTGACCGCGGGCCAATCCGTCAGGCTGGGCAACTCGAGATGCGCCGGCCCGGAACCGTCGAGCACGAAATGCGCATGACGGGTGGCCGCGCAGTTCGGAATCATGGCCACCGGCTTGTTCGCCGCGTGGGTCGGGTAATCGAGGATCTTCACGTCGAGCACGGTCGAGAGTCCACCCAGGCCCTGCGCGCCTATCCCGAGGGCATTGACCTTGTCATAGAGTTCGATGCGCAGTTCCTCGAGCTTCGATTTCGGCCCGCGCGCCTTGAGTTCCGCCATGTCGAGCGGCGCCATCAACGACTGCTTGGCAAGCAGCATTGCTTTCTCGGCCGTGCCGCCGACGCCGATACCGAGCATGCCCGGCGGGCACCAGCCGGCGCCCATTGTCGGCACCGTCTTCAGCACCCACTCTACGATCGATTCCGCCGGGTTGAGCATGGCGAACTTGGACTTCGCCTCCGAGCCTCCGCCCTTGGCGGCGACGTCGACCTCGAGCCTGTCGCCCGGCACCATCTGAACGTGGAT
This sequence comes from Betaproteobacteria bacterium, assembly GCA_016195915.1. GTDB lineage: Bacteria > Pseudomonadota > Gammaproteobacteria > Burkholderiales > SG8-39 > JADGRQ01. The sequence goes on from JACPYS010000023.1 coordinate 82,706, forward strand.
GACCGCCGGCGTATTGTCCTTCGTGTTCACGCGCGTGAACGCCGGGTCCGCGAGGACGGAAGCGCGCAGTTTGTTGTCCGGGTGGAGGTAGGCACGGCGCACGCCTTCGTTCACCATGTCCTCCACGCCCATCGTGGCATCCCAGCGCACGTCCATGCCGATTTTCACGAACACGTTCACGATGCCGGTGTCCTGGCAGATCGGGCGATGGCCTTCGGCGCACATGCGCGAATTGGTGAGGATCTGCGCGATGGCATCCTTCGCTGCGGGCGATCGCTCGCGCTCATACGCGCGACCGAGGGCGCGGATGTAATCTGCCGGGTGGAAGTAGGAAATGAGCTGCAGCGCGTCGGCGACGCTCTCGATCAGGTCGGCTTGCTTGATGGTGGTCATGGTGGCTATTCGGGTGGTAATTCGCGCCTTGGTGAACCAGTCTCGAACGGCGGATTACTTTAGCACATGGGTACGCCGGGATTTCGCGGGCAATCCATTCGGTGGCCTTTACAACGCGTTGATTTGGTGTTTTTATTCCGCGAGCCCCGGCCGCCGGATGTAAGACCCGTGTAAGTCGCCGGCCTGAAAATCCGCCAACCACCCGTCCACAACGCGCAACAGGAGGAAACCTCATGGCCAAGCAAGAATCCACCGAACTGACCGAAGCCCAGCTCGCGGTTCACTGGAAAGAAGAGGGGTACTACCATCCCTCGGCCAAGTTCATCGCGCAGGCCAACATGACCGACACGGACATCCTGGAGAGGTTTGGAGAGAAGAATTTTCCGGAGTGCTACAAGGAGTACGCGGACCTTCTGACTTGGTTCGTGGGGGGCAAGTTGAACGCTTGCTACAACTGCGTGGACCGGCATCTGCCGAAGAACAGGAACAAGACTGCCATCCACTTCGTTCCCGAACCCGAAGGCGAGCCGATCCAGCACATCACCTACCAGGAGCTCTGGGTCAGGGTGAACGAGTTCGCCGCGCTGCTTCGTGAGTTCTGCGGATTGAAGCGCGGCGACCGGGTCACACTGCACCTGCCGATGACCGCCGAACTGCCCATTACCATGCTGGCTTGCGCGCGCCTGGGCGTCATCCACTCCCAGGTCTTCAGCGGGTTCTCGGGCCAGGCCTGCGGCGAGCGCATCGCCGATTCACAGAGCCGCGTGCTCATCACCGCGGACTCCTACTACCGCGCCGGCAAGCTGCTCGACCATAAAAAGTCGGCCGACATCGCCGTAGAAACGGCCAAGGCGGAAAAGGCCCCTCCCGAGAGGGTGCTGGTGTGGCAGAGGCATCCCGGCAAATACTCCGCCCAGACCCCCTTGGTGCAAGGTCGTGATTTTGTCGTGAACGATCTCCTGCCGAAGTACCGGGGCCACCGCATCGAGCCCGAGCACATGCTGGCCACGGACCCTCTGTTCCTCATGTACACGAGCGGCAGTACCGGGCGCCCGAAGGCGTGCCAGCACAGCACCGGCGGCTACCTCTCCTACGTGACGGGCACTTCCAAATATATCCAGGACATCCACCCCGAGGACGTGTACTGGTGCATGGCGGACATCGGCTGGATTACCGGGCATTCCTACATCGTTTATGGGCCCCTGGCGCTGGCGGCATCGTCGGTCGTTTACGAAGGCGTCCCGACGCATCCGGACGCGGGCCGCTCCTGGCGCATCGCCGAGGAGCTGGGGGTGAACATCTTCCACACCTCGCCTACGGCGATCCGCGCGCTGCGCCGCGCGGGAGAAGATATCCCGAAGAAGTACAACTACCACTTCAAGCACATGACCACGGTCGGCGAGCCGATCGAGCCGGAGGTCTGGCGCTGGTACTACAATGTCGTCGGCAAGGGCGAGGCCGTCATCGTGGATACCTGGTGGCAGACGGAGAATGGCGGCTTCCTCTGCAGCACGGTCCCCGCCCTCAGTCCGATGAAGCCCGGGAGTGCCGGGCCCGGTTTGCCCGGCATCTACCCCGTTATCTTTGACGACGACGGAAAAGAGTTATCGGCCGGGGCAGGAAAGGCGGGAAACGTCTGCATCCGCAACCCGTGGCCCGGCCTCATGCAGACTATCTGGGGCGACCCTGACCGGATGACAAGGCAGTACTTCCAGCGCTACTGCAAGGACAAGGACAGCAAGGACTGGCGCGACTGGCCGTACTTCGCGGGCGATGGCGCGGTGCTGGCCCAGGATGGCTATTTCCGCATTCTCGGGCGAATTGACGATGTCATCAATGTGGCCGGACACCGGCTCGGGACCAAGGAGCTGGAGAGCGCTGCCCTCACGGTGCCGGAAGTAGCGGAGGCCGCGGTGGTGCCCGTTCCGGACGAGATCAAGGGGCGCGTCCCGGAACTTTATGTGTCGCTGAAGCCAGGCGTCAAGGCAAGCCCCGAGTTGAGCGCCAAGATCGCGATGGCAATTGCCGAGCACATCGGCCCGATCGCCAAACCCAACCATGTCTGGATCGTTCCGGATATGCCGAAAACCCGCTCGGGAAAGATCATGCGCCGGATCCTGACGGCCCTCTCAACGAAAAGCGATACCGGGGACATTACTACCCTCGCCAACCCCGAGGTGGTCGAGATAATTCGCAGCACCGTCCAAGCGGGGGGCTGAGCTCGAACAACGGTAGCGAAGCACCTGACAGGAGGTGGCCATGGCACTGAAGATTCCGCGTTGTGTGAGATGTTTCGTTGCCTGCGAGCTGAAGACGCTGCCTTCGGTCTCCGGAGAGGCGGGATCGCTCAAACTTACCTTGCTGGAGGTGCCGGTATTCGCGTGCGCGAAGAATCATACGGTACCGGTGCACCGCGACTTCATGCTGTGGTTGATACAGCAGATCCGCGCTCTTGAAGCGCAGTTCGCCGCCGGAAGAGAACAGGGAATGATCTTCAAGAAGCATCTTTGCGGCGAGTGCGGCAAGGAACTTGCTCCCAAGCCCGAGCGTCGGCAGGCGTTCCCGTACGAACTGAAGTACGAAGAGTTGGCACCGTTCAAGCTCCAGATCGAGATGCCGCTTTACAAGTGCACGGGTTGCGGCAAGGAGCAGATCCGTTCGGCCGGGGAGCTGCACGGCCATGTGGCCGGGGCGGTGGTCGGCATCAACGACGGCGCAGGGTTCCCGCACAGCGGCTGAGCACGAGCGCGAATCCTCTTAACGCGAGCGCGAATCCGCTTACGCGGCCGCAAGGAGTCGAAATGCCGGAAGGCGATAGCAGAGGGCAGCGCATGATCGCGCTGTGCATGCTCGGCTGTGTGCTGTTCAATTTCCCGATTCTCGCCCTGTTCAATGTGCGGGGGACATTTTTCGGCGTGCCGGTCCTGTACGCCTACATCTTCGTCGCGTGGGCTCTGCTCATCGCCCTGATGGCCTGGGTGGCTGAAAGGCGGGGATAGGCCAAGCCGCCATGCTCCAGGGGTGGGTCATTGTCGTCACGTCCTTCGCCTACCTGGGGCTGCTGTTCGCGATCGCGTTTTACGCCGATAAGCGCGCCGACGCGGGCCGCTCGATCATCGCCAGCCCCTACGTCTACAGCCTGTCGCTCGCGGTCTACGCCACGGCGTGGACCTTCTACGGCAGCGTCGGCCGCGCGGCCAGCGATGGCGTCGGATTCCTGCCGATCTACGTCGGGCCGACGCTGATGATCGCGCTGTGGTGGGTCGTGATGCGCAAGATCCTGAGAATTTCGAAGCAGAACCGCATCACGTCGCTCGCCGATTTCATTGCATCGCGCTACGGCAAGAGCGCGTTGCTCGGGGGCGTGGTGACGGTGATCGCGGTCATCGGCATCCTGCCCTACATCTCGCTGCAGCTCAAGGCGATCTCCAACAGCTACACCATCGTACTGCAGTATCCCTGGATCATCATGCCCGCCAAGATCGACGCGCGGCCGATCATGCAGGACACCGCGCTCTGGGTGGCGCTGATCCTCGCCGCGTTCACTATCGCGTTCGGGACGCGGCACCTGGACGCGGCGGAACACCATGAAGGCATGGTGGCGGCGATCGCCTTCGAATCGCTGGTGAAACTGGTGGCGTTCCTGGCGGTGGGCGTATTTGTGACTTTCGGAATCCACAACGGCTTGGGCGACCTGTTCGATCGCGCCGCGGCCGATCCCAAGTTGAGCGCCATGATGACCCCTCTTGAGGGAGTCGCGGGAGGCTACGCAAGCTGGGTCTGGCTGACGATCCTGTCGATGATGGCGATCATGTTCCTGCCGCGCCAGTTTCAGGTGGCGGTGATCGAGAACACGAACGAGCGGCACCTGAACAAGGCGATCTGGCTGTTTCCGTCGTACATGCTCGCGATCAACATATTCGTTCTGCCGATCGCGTTCGGGGGGATGCTGCATTTCCCCGAGGGCAATGTGGACGCCGACACCTTCGTCCTGACGCTGCCGATGTCGGAAAAACAGGAACTGCTCACGCTGCTGGTGTTCATCGGCGGGCTGTCCGCGGCGACCGGCATGGTGATCGTCGAGACCATCGCGCTGTCGACGATGGTGTGCAACGATCTGGTGATGCCGGTGCTGCTGCGGCTGCGGCGGCTGCGGCTCAACGAGCGCAGCGACTTGACCGGCCTGCTCCTCGGCATACGGCGCGGCGCCATCGTCGGTATCCTGCTGCTCGGTTACCTCTATTTCCGGCTGGCGGGCGAAGCCTACGCGCTGGTGTCGATCGGGCTGATCTCGTTCGCGGCAGTGGCGCAGTTCGCGCCGGTGGTGCTGGGCGGGATTTTCTGGAAGGGCGGCACGCGCCGCGGCGCGCTGGCTGGGCTGTGCGCCGGATTTTCGGTCTGGACCTATACCCTGCTGCTGCCTGCGCTGGCGCGCTCCGGCTGGCTGCCGATCAGCTTCATGGAGCAGGGCCCCTACGGCGTCGCGCTGCTCAAGCCGCTGGAACTGTTCGGGCTGGCGGGACTCGACCAGATCACGCACGCGATGATCTGGAGCATGCTCGCCAACGTCGGCGCCTATGTGACGGTGTCGCTGTCCGGGACGCAAAGCGCGGACGAACACCGCCAGGCAAGCCTGTTCGTGGACGTCTTCGGGCAGGCCGGTGAAGCCGGCGGCGCCCGCTTCTGGCGCGGCACGGCGTCGGTGCCCGATCTCTACAACCTGTTGGCGCGATTCCTGGGATCCGCGGCGGCCGACAGCAGCTTCGAGGACTATGCACGGGCCCGGGGCTTGCGCTGGCCCGGCGATGCGCTGATCGCCGACGGCGATTTCGTGCACTACGTCGAAGTTCAGCTGGCCGGCGCGATCGGCGCCGCCTCGGCGCGCATCATGGTCGCCTCAGCAGTGAAGGAGGAGGCACTGACGCTCGAGGAGGTGCGCAAGATCCTCGACGAGGCTTCGCAGGTCGTCATGTACAGCCACCGCCTGGAACAGAAATCGCGCGAGCTGGAGACGGCGACCACGGACTTGCGCACGGCCAACGAGCGGCTCAAGGAACTGGACCGGCTGAAGGATGAGTTCGTCTCGACCGTGACCCACGAGCTGCGCACCCCGCTCACCTCGATTCGCGCGTTCTCGGAGATCCTGCGTGAAGATCCGCATGTCGATGCGGCGCAGCGACAGAGATTTCTCGATATCATCACCAAGGAAACCGAGCGTTTGACGCGGCTCATCAACCAGGTCCTCGACCTGTCCAAGATCGAGTCGGGCGAGGCGGAGTGGCACGAATCGCGCGTCGACATGAAGGAGGTGATCTCGGACACGGTCACCGCGATGGAGCAGCTGTTCCAGGAGCGCAACATCCAGGTGGACGCGCGTCTGCCGGAGTGGACGGCGCCGGTGTCCGGCGACGTGGACCGCATCATCCAGGTGATGCTCAACCTGCTGTCGAACGCGGCGAAGTTCTGCGACTCCGGCAAGGGTCGCATCGAAATCGCGCTATCGGAGAGAGGCGGCTGGCAGCGCGTGGACGTGCGCGACAACGGTCCCGGCATCAGTCCTGCGGACCAGGCGATCATCTTCGACAAGTTCCGCCAAGGCGGCGACACGCTCACCGGCAAGCCGCAAGGTACCGGCCTCGGGCTGCATATCTGCCGTCACATCATCGAGCATCACGGTGGCAAGCTCTGGGTGGAAAGCCGGCCCGGGGAGGGTGCCTGCTTCAGTTTCACCCTGCCGATCGAGCACGCAGGCACCGCGGCGCTGGCGGCGTAGGCCGGCTGAGCCCCCGAGGAGGAATCGATGGGTAAGCAAGTGCTGATCGCCGACGACGAACCAAACATTGTGGCGGCGCTCGAATTCCTGCTCCAGCGCAACGGCTACATAGTGCACATCGCGCGCAATGGCGACGAAGCGATGTCGATGATCGAGCGGCTCAAGCCGGACCTGGTGCTGCTCGATGTGATGATGCCGTTGCGCAGCGGCTACGACGTCTGTCAGCGCGTGCGCGAGCGCGAGGAATGGCGGCACATCAAGATCGTCATGCTGTCGGCGAAAGGCCGTGAAGTGGAAGTGAACAAGGGGGTGTCGCTGGGCGCGGATCTCTACATCACGAAGCCGTTTTCCACGCGCGAACTTGTCGCCAGGATCAACGAGCTGCTCGGTGCCAATCCGTAACGCGCGGGTGCGTTCCACTAACGCACGGGTGCGTTCCACTAACGCACGGGTGCGTTCCACTAGCGGGAAAGCATGAAGCCGCGCAGCAGGTTTGCGCTCTGGCTGGCGGCCTGCTACGCCGGCATTCTGGTGCTGATCGCGGTCGCGGGGTTGGTCGTCGGTGCGGGGCAGCCGGAGCAGGACCAGGCGATTCTCTGGCGGGTGCTCGATGAACGCGCGCCGGCGCTGTTCTTTCTCGCCGCGTTTCTGCTCGTTCCCGCGGGCGCGGTAATCGGCTGGATCATCAAGCGCTACGTGACGGCCGTTCAGTCGGTATCGGAGCAGACGCGGGTCGTGCTCGCCAATCCCGGCTATCGAGTGGTACCCGGCGCGGCGCCGGAGCTGGCGGATCTCGCTGCCGAAATCAACCGGCTTGCGGGCGAGCACGAGGCGCTGCGGCGCGATCTCGATTCCCGCGTCGGCGAGGCGGGGGCGCGGCTCGCGGAGGAGCGCAACCGTCTTGCGGCCCTGATGTCGGAACTGGCCGAGGGCGTCCTGGTGTGCAATGCAGAAGGGCGCATTCTGCTCTACAACGGGCAGGCGAGGGCATTGTTTGTCTCAGGCGCGCCGGCGCCGCGTGACGCCCTGGTGGGCCTCGGACGCTCAGTGTTCGCGCTCATCGACCGGCAACAGATCGCGCACGCGCTGGAGAAGCTCGAGCGCCAGCTCAAGCCCGGCGATGCACCGCCCAACACGCGTTTCGTGACCGCGACGGCGGCCGGACGGCTGCTCAAGGTGCGCGCCGCCCCGTTCGTCGGCTCGGGCGGCGCCGTGGCGGGTCTCGTGCTGGCACTCGAAGACGTTACGGCTCTGCTCGATCAGGATGCGTCGCGCCGCGCCTTGCTGCAGGCGCTCGCCACCGAAGCGCGTGCACCGGTGGCGAACATCCGCGCCGCGGCCGAGAATCTGAGCGCGTTCCCCGACATGGAAGGATCGCGCCGCGAGCAGTTTGTCGCCATCGTCGCTGACGAGTCGCGCGTGCTGTCGCACAAGCTGGACGAAGCGCTGCGCGAATACGCCGACGCGCTCAAGGCGAACCTCGCGCTGGAAGACATGCGCGCGGTCGATCTGCTCGAGGTGGCGCGCCAGCGCGTTGCATCCTCGTTCGGCGTCGCCGCGCGGCTCGACGCGGTCGACGAGGAACTCTGGATCCGGGTGGACAGCTTCGCGTTCGTGCAGGCGCTCGCCTTTCTCGCCGGGAAGCTGCGCGAGGACTACGGCGTGTGCGAGCTGCGCTTCGCGGCGCGTACGGCGGGCAATCATGCCGAACTCGACATGGGGTGGAGCGGGGCACTTGTCGGCAGCGATGCGCTGTCGCTTTGGGAGTGCGAGCCGATGCGCATCGGCTCCGAACAGACGCCCCTCACGCTGCGCGACGTGCTGGAGCGGCACGGCGGCGAGGTATGGATTCAGCGCACGGGCGTGGGCGGCGAGCGCGGCGCGCATTTCCGCTTCCTGCTGCCCGTCGGCGAGGCCGCGCCCGGGCGGACGCGCGCTCCGGCAGCCCTGGCTCTGCCCGAGAGCCGCCCCGAGTACTACGACTTCGACCTGTTCCGCGAAAGCCGCCTGTCGCTCGTGCTGCAGGAGCGCAGGCTGTCGGAGTTGTCTTACACCGCGTTCGACACCGAGACCACCGGGCTGGAGCCTTCGGCGGGCGACGAGATCATCAGCGTCGGAGCGGTCCGGATCGTCAATGGGAGGCTGCTGAAGAACGAGGTATTCGAGCAGCTGGTGAACCCGAGGCGCGCGTTGAACCGGGAATCCGCCCGCATCCATGGCCTCGCCGCGGAGGTGCTCGAAGCGCAACCGCCGATCGAACGGGTACTGCCCGCGTTTCATCGTTTCTGCGAAGATACCGTGCTGGTCGCGCACAATGCCGCTTTCGACATGCGTTTTCTCGAACTCAAGGAAGCCAGCTCCGGTGTGCGTTTCGCGCAGCCGGTGCTCGATACCCTGCTGTTGTCGGCGGTCGTCCATCCCAGCCAGGAAGACCACAAGCTCGAGGCGATTGCGCAACGGCTCGGCGTGCGCGTGATCGGGCGCCATACCGCGCTTGGCGATGCGCTCCTCACCGGCGAGATCTTTCTCAAGCTGCTGCCGTTGCTCGCCGACCGCGGCGTCGCCACGCTGGGCGAGGCGCTGGAGGCTTCGCGCCAGACATACTATGCGCGCCTGCAATACTGACAGGTTCTGCGGATGACCCGGAAAGAGCACAGCTTGCTGGAGCGTCGTCTGGCCGGGGAGCAGCAGACGTTCGCGCGCCCGCTGCGCTCGCTGGTGCTGCGCGCCGCGGTCACCTGCGACAGGGACGACACGATTGCGCAGACGGCTGCGCTGATGCGCGCGCACGGGGTCGGATCGGTGGTGGCGGTGGACTCCCGTTCGCAGCCGGTGGGAATCGTCACGTCGCACGACATGGTTCGGGTCGTCGCCGGGAACGCGGGCGCGCAGCGGGTTGCCGAGATCATGTCGCCCGATCCGGTGTCCTTGCCCGCTCACGCGCTCGCCTTCGAGGCGGCCGTGACGATGACGGCACGGCGCATACGCCATGTCCTGGTGATGGACGAGGGCCGGTTGATCGGCGTGGTGTCCGAGCGCGACCTGTTCTCGCTGCAAAGGCTCGGGCTGGGTGAGATCACGATGGAAATGCGGCTGGCGTCCGCGGTGCCGGTCCTCGCCGGCCTCGCCGCAGTGGTTCGCACGCTGACCGAAACGCTCGTCGGGCAGGGCGTCGCGACCGAACAGGTGGCGCTGTTCGTTTCGGTGCTCAACGACCGCCTCAGCCAGCGCGTCATCGAGATCGTGCGCAAGCGCCACGATCTCGAGCGCATCAGCTGGTGCTGGCTGGCGTTCGGCAGCGAAGGGCGGGTGGAGCAGACGTTCGCCAGCGACCAGGACAACGGCCTGGTCTTCGTCGCGCATGACGGTTCATCGCCGCGGGCCCTGCGCGACCGATTGCTGCCGTTCGCCCGTGAAGTGAACGACGGCCTGGATGCCTGCGGTTTTCCCCTCTGCAAGGGCAACGTGATGGCGTCGAATCCGGCGCTATGCCTCTCGCTCGATGAGTGGAAAACGAAGTTTGCCGGCTGGCTGGTGAACACCGATCCCCAGGCGCTGTTGGATGCGTCGATTTGTTTCGATTTTCGCGCGTTGGCTGGCGACGCAACACTCACCGCCGCGTTGCGCGAATGGCTGCTCGCACGCGTGCGGAGTCGGCCGGCATTCCTGCGATTGCTGGCCGAGAACGCCATGACCGCGCACCCGGCGAGCGGACTGCTGCGCGATTTCGCGACTGACGATGCGCCGGAGGCGCCGCATTCCATCGACCTGAAGATGCACGGCGCTCGTCCGTTCGTCGATGCGGCGCGCGTGTACGCGCTTGCGCACGGATTGCCGCAGACTGGCACTGTCGAGCGCTTGCGCGCCGCGGTCGCGGCGCGGGCGCTCGGTGGGGCGGATGTCTCCGCCTGGGTGCGAGCGTTCGGCTATATCCAGGGACTGCGTCTGCGAACGCAGGGCCTGGATCGATCCGAGCATCGCGCGGCGGTGAACCGCGTCGATCCGGACAGCTTGGATGAGTTCGAGCGGCGCTCGCTCAAGGAAGCATTCCGGCAGGCGTCCAGGCTGCAACAACGCCTGCGGCTCGATTACCGGCTCTGAAGTGCGCTGCCGGTGCAGATGTTGCGGAGCAGCAAGGAAGTGCTCGATTTTGTAAGGGCGATGTAAGTTTCTTCACACAGTATCCGCTGGCAAGCTACAAAAAGGGGGTATCAATGGCACTCACCGCAAAACACCACGAGTACTGGCGCAAGAATCTCGTTATCACGGCGATACTTTTTTGCGTCTGGTTCGTATTCACGTTCGTCGAGATCTGGTTTGCACGCGAACTGAACAGCAGCATGACGTTCCTCGGCTTTCCGCTCGCGTTCTACTTTTCGGCGCAGGGTTCGCTCGCGGTCTACGTGGCGCTCATCGGCATTTACGCCCTGCTGATGAAGAAACTCGACAAGGAATACGGCGTGGATGAAGGAGATCTCGAATGAGCACCCCCGCTTTCTCGCAGTCCAACTTCAACCGCCAGCTCAAGAAGTACTACACCTTCTATACCGGCGGCTTCATCATGTTCCTCCTCGCGCTCGCGGTTGCCGAGCAGCTGGGGATGTCGCGGGCCTGGATCGGCTACTGGTTCCTGTTCGCCACCATCGGCCTGTATGCCGGCATCGGCTGGATGACCCGCACCACGGACGTGGCGGAATATTACGTCGCGGGACGCCGGGTGCCGTCGTTTTTCAACGGCATGGCGACGGGCGCCGACTGGATGAGCGCGGCTTCCTTTATCGGCATGGCCGGGACATTGTTCCTGACCGGCTATGACGGCCTCGCCTGGGTGATGGGCTGGACCGGAGGCTTCTGCCTGGTGGCCTTGTTCCTCGCGCCCTACCTGCGCAAGTTCGGCCAGTTTACGATCCCAGATTTCCTCGCCGAGCGCTACGGCGGCGGCATCGTGCGCTTCATGGGTGTCATCTGTGCGATCACCTGTTCTTTCGTCTACGTCGTCGCCCAGATCTACGGCGTCGGCCTGATCGTGAGCCGAATGACCGGCCTTGAGTTCGGCATCGGCGTGTTCGTAGGTCTCGCCGGGATCCTCGTCTGCGCGATGCTGGGCGGCATGAAGGCGGTGACCTGGACCCAGGTGGCCCAGTACATCGTCCTCATCATCGCCTATATGACGCCGGTCGTATGGCTGGGCTTGAAGCATACCGGCATACCGGTGCCGCAGTTCGCGTACGGCTATACGCTGCAGAAGCTCGGCGACGTGGAGAAGAAGATTACCGCCGACCCGAAAGAGATTGAGGTGCGAAAAATCTTCGCCGACCGTGCGGCCGCGGGCAAAGCTGCGCTAGCCTCGCCAGATAAGGCGTATGCCGAGGGCAAGGCGAACGTGGAGAAGGATCTCGCCGAGCTCAAGACGGCGAATGCGCCCGCGGACAAGATCGCGGCAGCCGAGAAAGCGGTCGCAGCGTATCCCGTGAGCGTGAACGCCGCCAAGGTTCAGTGGACGCGGGAAACAGGCCTTGCTGCCAGAGCGGCTCCTCCCCGGCCGCATGCCCAGGCATTCCCGGGCAAGGATGAGGCGGCGCAGGCTACCGCGCGCCTCAACTTCATCGGCATCGTGTTCTGCATGATGTTCGGCACGGCGGCGCTGCCCCACATCCTGATGCGCTACTACACCACTCCCAGCGTGCAGGAGGCGCGCACCTCGGTGTTCTGGTCGCTGGTGTGCATCTTCCTGCTGTACTTCACGGCGCCTTGCCTCGCGGTGCTGGCGAAGTACGACATGTACACGAACCTGGTGGGCAGTTCGTTCGCGTCGCTCCCCGTCTGGGCCTCGGCATGGGCAAAGGTGGATCCGTCGCTGCTCAGCATCGTCGACATCAACAAGGACGGCATCGTGCAGCTGGCCGAAATCGTGATCGGCGGCGACCTGATCGTGCTGGCGACGCCCGAGATCGCCGGCCTGCCGTACGTCGTGTCCGGCCTGGTTGCGGCCGGCGGCCTGGCGGCGGCGCTCTCGACCGCGGACGGGTTGCTGCTGACCATTGCCAACGCCCTGGCGCACGACTTCTACTACAAGCTGATCGACCCGACTGCGACCACCGGAAGGCGTGTGTTTCTCTCCAAATTCCTGCTGGTCTGCGCCGCGATCACGGCGGCCTACGTGACTTCGCTCAAGCCGGGAGACATCCTGTTCCTGGTGGGGGCCGCGTTCTCGCTCGGGGCATCCTCGTTCTTCCCGTGCTTGGTGATGGGCATATTCTGGAAGCGGGCCAGCAAGTGGGGAGCGATCGTCGGTATGGCCGCGGGGCTTGGGATCTGCGTGTACTACATGGTTACGCGCTACCCGTTCTTCGGCATCAATATGCCGCTCTGGTTTGGCTTGAGCCCGGTGTCGGCCGGCATGTTCGGCCTGCCGGTATCGATGATTACGATCTTCATCGTGAGCTGGCTGACCCCCGAACCATCGAAGGAGGTGCAGGAGCTGGTCGAGCACGTGCGCTACCCGAACCTGTTGGGCGATATGGTTGTTAGCGAAGCCAGATAACCTCGGGCCCGCTGATTCACACAAGGCCCGCTTCGGCGGGCTTTGTCTTTTCGAGGCAAATTTGCACGGAGACTGGAAATGAAAGCGTTTCTCCTTGCCGCGGCCTGCGGCATTGTACTGACTCTGGCCGGCTGCTCCGGTCAGGTCAGCGGGACCGCGCGTGGCCTGTTCATCGGCTACGTGACGGACAAGACCGAGGAGGAGGTCGTCGCCAAGGTCGGCAAGCCCGAATCGACTGACAGCAGCACACCGAACACGCTGCGATGGACCTACAAGAAGAAGACCTTCGACCCGGACAATCAGAGCCTGGTCGATGCAGAGACCATCCTGATCTTCCAGAAGGATGCCGGCGGCAAGTTCAAGTGCACGCAGGTGATTTTCGGCTGAGCGCGCGACCGGCCGCTCCAGGTACGAGGGGGCGCATCCCCCTCGTGCACCCCCTTGGGCCCGTCAGACCACGAGGTGCTGCACCAGGTGGGCGAGGTCATCGCGGCCGGTGTCCCGGATCAGCCGGCGCGTGGCCTTCGGGTCGAAGCGCAGCAGGTGCATGACGACCTGCTCGAAGCGCACAGTGTTGCCCGTTGTGTGGAGCGCCATGCCGAGCTGGTACCAGGCATGCTGGTTCATGGGTTGCAGCGTCGCCGCTTGCTCCAGCGCCTCGGCAGCTTCGCGGTGCTGCCCCAGCTGGGCGCAGGCGAGGCCGAGACCGTACCATGCGCGGTCGATCTTGGGATTCAGGCGCGTGGCTTCGCGGAATTCGTGGACTGCCTTGTCATACTGGCCGCGCTTGTCGTGCGTGTAGCCGAGATTGAAATGCGCCACTGCGTTGCCGGGGTCGGCGCGCAGCACTGCCTGAAAATAAGGTTCGGCCTCGGCAAAGCGCTCCTGCTCTGCCAGCAGGTAAGCGACGCGGTTCGTGGGCCTGAGGAATTCCGCCTTCAAGCGTGTCGCGGAGCTGTAAGCCGCGATCGCCTGCGCCTTGAGCCCGAACAGTTCGAGCAGGCGGCCACGCAGGTAATATTGCCAATGTTCCATCAACGGATGCCAGGTTGAGCAAGTGTACGAGGTTATCGTAATTATGAAGGCATTGACCGAGATTGCGGGCGTCGCTTTGCTCGGCCAAGGCGTGCTGTGGGTCATCGCGGGCGCGAAACGCAATCAGAATCTGGTCTACGGCCTGTTCAAAACGCTCACCTCGCCGGTCATGAAGGCGACGCGGTGGATCACGCCGCGCATCGTTCTCGACCAACATCTCGGACTGGTCGCATTCTTTCTGCTGATCATCCTCTGGGTCGGACTGACGGTCATGAAAATCAAGATGGTGCTCGAAAATTCGGCACCGGCATCCTGAGCTGCATTACTTCGTACCGGGTTTTTCCAGGCTGTAGCCGAGTCCCCGCACGGTGACGATGCGCACGTCGCCCGGTTCGAGCTTCTTGCGCAGCCGATGAACGTAGACCTCGATCGCGTTCGAGGACACCTCCTCGCCCCACTCGCAAAGTTGATTGACGAGCTGGTCCTTGGACACCAGGCGCCCGTCGCGTTGCAGGAACGTTTCCAGCAGCCTCAACTCGCGCGCCGAGAGATCGAGCGGCTCGTTGTTCAGGCGCGCTACGCGTCCGACCTGGTCGTAGGTAAGCGCGCCATGGGTGATGAGCGTGGAGCCGCCCGCTGTGCCTCTGCGCGTCAGAGCCCGCACCCGGGCCGCGAGCTCCGCGAGCTCGAACGGCTTGGCCAGGTAGTCGTCGGCGCCGGCATCCAGTCCGCTGACGCGGTCATGTACGCTGTCGCGCGCGGTGAGGATCAACACCGCCACCGCGGAGTTGCGCGACCGGAGGCGCTTCAATACCTCGAGGCCGGATTTCTTCGGCAAGCCGATGTCGAGGATCAGCAGGTCGAACTCATTCGTCTCGAGAGCAGCATCCGCCTCGTTGCCGTTTGTTACGCAGTCGACGGCGTAGCCGGCGTGACGCAACGATCTGCACAGGCCTTCGGCCAGGCTCGGATCGTCCTCGGCAACCAGTATGTGCATGCCCCCTCCACCAGGCAGTGTAGCAAATCGGCCTGAGGTAAAATATCGAACGTGCGGAGAGATGGCCGAGCGGTCGAAGGCGCACGCCTGGAAAGTGTGTAAGCGTCAAAAGCGCTTCGTGGGTTCGAATCCCACTCTCTCCGCCACCGGCCTGCTTCTTTTTCCCCTCACCCGGTATCGATCAGGCGCCATTCGTGGTTGCACTTGCGGCAGCGCACCTGCGAATGGGAAATCAGTTTGAACCGGGCGTAGGCACCGCAGGCGCCGCAAGTGGCGTGCTCGCCGAGCTGCTCGGCCTCGCTCAGAATCTGCTGATAGCGCACCAGCCCGTAGATTCCGATCGCCGCGGCCGCCAGGATGATGATGACGTAGGCGACAAGCCGCGCGAAAGAACCGCGGAAGCTCAGTTCCTCAAAGCTGGCCGGGATCGCGACCATGCAGGCAAATCCACTGATGAACCAGGCGTGGCCCTCGATCAGGCGTCGCTCGTACCAGCGCGAGAAACCGAGGCGGCGGATGCTGTCGGCGGGTTCCATGTAACGGTGATGATCCGCCCATTCGCAACGAACCTCAAGCAGCGATAGTGAGCGCGCTCGAATCACTTACAATACGCGCGGCGGGCCCCCCCGCATTGCAGCGTGGTGAACCTGGTCAGGTCCGGAAGGAAGCAGCCACAGCTACTTACTGCAAGTGCCGGGGACAAGGCTCGCCACCGATAAGAAGGAGGGAGGGGCGCGGTCTCGCCCCTCCCTCCTCAGACCTCCCTCCGTGCACCTGCGTGCCGGGTCTCTCTTGGTTCCGGTTCTCGGGAACCGGGCTGTTAAAATCGAGGCATGACTTATCAGGTTCTCGCGCGCAAGTGGCGCCCGCGGTCCTTCGCCACGCTGGTCGGCCAGGAGCACGTGGTGAAGGCCTTGCGTCACGCGCTCGAGCAGAAGCGGCTGCACCATGCCTATCTGTTCACCGGAACCCGCGGGGTCGGAAAGACGACGATCGCGCGCATTCTCGCGAAATGTCTCAACTGCGAAACGGGGATCACCTCCGAGCCCTGCGGCACGTGCAGCGCCTGCACTGAAATCGACGGAGGACGTTTTCCCGATCTTATCGAGATCGACGCGGCGACCAATACTGGAATCGACGAGATGCGCGCGCTGCAGGACAACGCCGCTTACGTGCCGGTGCGCGGACGCTTCAAGATATTCGTAATCGACGAAGTACACATGCTGTCGAAGCCGGCCTTCAACTCGATGCTGAAGACGCTGGAAGAGCCGCCGGAGCACATCAAGTTCATTCTCGCCACCACCGACCCGCAGAAGATTCCGGTGACGGTATTGTCGCGCTGCCTTCAGTTCAATCTGAAGCTGATGCCGCGTGCGTCGATCACAGAGCATCTTGCACGACTGCTCGGCGAAGAGAAGGTGGTGTTCGAGCGCGAGGCGCTCGCGCTCCTTGCGCACGCGGCGCAGGGCAGCATGCGCGATGCACTTTCCCTGCTCGATCAGGCGATCGCCCACGGCGGCGGAGAAATCGCTGCCGAGCAGGTACGCGAGATGCTCGGCGCCGTGGATACGACCTACCTGTTGCGGGTGCTCGGTGCGCTCGATGCCGGTGACGGGCCGCGTCTGATGGCGGTCGCCGATGAACTCGAGTCGCGCAGCCTGTCGTTCGACACGGCGCTTGCCGACCTCGCCAGCCTGTTGTTGCGCGTCGCGCTTGCAAAGGCCGTTCCCGAAGCGCTCGACGCCGATGCTCCGGATCGCGAGCGGCTGATGCAGTTCGCCGGACGATTTTCCGCTGAGGACCTGCAGCTGTACTACCAGATCGCGTTGCAGGGGCGGCAGGACCTCGCGCTGGCCCCGGACGAGCACGCCGGATTCGCGATGACGCTTTTGCGCCTGCTGGCGTTCCGTCCGGAAGGCGGAAGCGAAGCCGATCCTGCGCCGCTTGCGCGCCCGAAGGCTTCGGTGGCCGCGACCAGCCCGGGCAAGAGCGGAGCAGGGGTGGCGCCACCGGCAGCGAGCGCGGCGCAGGTGGCCGCATCGGCAAAGGCGGTGGTGCCCGCCGAAGGTCCTGCACAAGCTGGCGCATCGGGTTTCGACGGCGACTGGCCGGCCCTCGCGCGCCGCCTGCCGTTGTCCGGCGCCGCAAAACAACTCGCGCTCAACTCGGCACTCGCCGGCTTCGAGGGATGGGTCTTCGATCTGCGGGTCGCAGCGGCGATGGAGTATCTGGCCGCCTATCAGGACAAATTGAAGGCGGCGCTGGAGCATTCCTTCGGACGGCCGGTGCGCGTGAAGGTATCCGTGGGCACGGTCGCGCCCGAGGCAACCGTCGCAGCCCAGGAAGCCGGCGCGCGCGACGAGCTTCAGGCGAAGGCCGTGGAGACGGTTCGGAAGGATCGCTTCGTCAACGATCTGGTGAACATGTTCGACGCGACGGTGATCGATTCCTCGATCCGCCCCCGACAGCAGGGTTGATACCCGGGAGAACGTGTGATGCGTGGAAATATCGGCCAGTTGATGAAACAGGCGCAGATGATGCAGGAGAACATGCGCCGCATGCAGGAAAACCTCGGCACGATCGAAATCGAGGGCCAGTCCGGCGCCGGCATGGTGAAGGTCACGATGACCTGCAAGTACGATGTGAAGCGCGTCATCATCGATCCTTCGGTGGCCGATGACCGCGAGATGCTCGAAGACCTGATTTCCGCCGCATTCAACGACGCCGCGCGCCGTGTCGAGGCGACGATTGCGGAGAAGATGGGCTCGATGACCGCGGGGATGGGCCTGCCTGCCGGTTTCAAGCTTCCCTTCTAGCACCGCATGGCGGCCAAGGATCCCGTCCCCGGCGCGAAGGGGCTGGAGCGCCTGATCGAGGCGCTGCGCGTCCTCCCAGGCGTGGGTCCGCGCAGTGCACAGCGCATGGCCTATCACTTGCTGCAGCGCGATCGCGGCGGCGCTGAACAACTCGCTCACGCACTCGAGGCGGCGATCTCCGGGGTGCACCATTGCGCGCGGTGCAACAATTTCACCGAGGAGGAGGTGTGCGCGCTGTGCCGTTCGCCGCGCCGTGATCCCTCGTTGCTCTGCGTCGTCGAGACGCCCGCCGATCTGGGGATGGTCGAGCAGACGCTCAGCTACTCCGGAATGTATTTCGTGCTGATGGGACGACTCTCGCCGCTCGATGGGGTCGGGCCGCGCGATATCGGTCTGGACCGGCTGCTCGCGCGCGCGGGCGACGGTCTGGTCGACGAGGTGATCCTCGCGACCAACTTCACCAACGAAGGCGAAGCGACCGCCCATTACATCGCCGAGATGCTGCGCGCGCGCGGCATTCGCGCGAGCCGCATTGCGCGCGGCGTTCCGCTCGGCGGGGAACTCGAATACGTGGATGCGGGCACGCTTTCCCAGGCACTGATCGAACGCCGCGCGTTGTAGAATCGCTCAGTACTCCAAGGAGGCTGCGATGAAGAACAGGATCAAGATGATCGCCGTAGCAATGGCGGCGGCCGTGGCCGCTCCCGCTCAGGCGCAGCTCGAGAAGCGCGATGTGCACATCGCGGTGGGCGGACAAAACTCCTTTTACTACCTGCCGATGACCATCGCCGAGCGGCTTGGCTACTTCAAGGAGGAGGGGATCAACCTCAAGGTCAGCGACTTCGCGGGCGGCGCGATCGCCCTGCGCGCGGTGGTGGGGGGGAGCGCCGACGTCGTGTCGGGCGCCTATGAGCACACCGTCAGCCTGCAGTCCAAGAAACAGTACTTCAAGGCGTTCGTGGCGCAGGGGCGGTTGCCGCAGATCGCGTTCGGAGTCGTCAGCGCGAAGGCGGACGCGATCCGCTCGTTCAAGGACCTCAAGGGGCTGAAGATTGGAGTGAGCGCGCCCGGGTCCAGTACGCACAACCTCGTGAAGCAGCTCCTCACCAAGGGCGGCCTCGACCCGAACAAGGATGTCGCCATCATCGGGGTCGGCCTCGGGGCGACCGCGATCAACGCGATCAAGAGCGGGCAGGTCGACGCAATCTCGAATACCGATCCGGTCATGACCAAGCTCGAGCAGGACCACACGATCAAGGTTCTCGCCGACACGCGCACCGTGAAGGGCACCGAGTCGGTCTGGGGCGCACGCTTGCCCGCGGGTGTGCTGCATGCCCCGATCGAGTTCGTGCAGAAGAACCCGAACACCGTCCAGGCGCTGGCGAACGCGATCGTGCGCGCCGACCGCTGGATCTCCAAGGCGAGCGCCACTGACGTCGCCAAGGTCGTTCCAGAGGCGTACCTGCTCGGCGATCGCGCGCTGTACCTGTTCTCCTTCGACAAGGTGAAGGAAGCCATCTCGCCCGACGGTCTGATCTCCGACGCCGGCGCGAAGGCCACGGTGCGTTCGCTCGCGGCGTTCGATCCAGCGGTAAAGCCAGCCGAGATACAGCTCGAGCGCACCTATACCAACGAGTTCGCGAAAAAGGCGAACGCGAAATACAAGTGACTGCGGCGCTCGCGCTCGAGCGCGTCACCTGCACCTTCATATCCCGCGAGAACCGCGACCAGCGCTACACGGCGGTGCGGGATGCGACGCTGGTGGTTGCCCCGGGCGAGTTCGTTTCGGTGGTTGGCCCGACCGGCTGCGGCAAGACGACACTGCTCAACGTCGCGGCGGGACTGCTGGCGCCTTCCGCGGGTAGCGTGCGCGTGCACGGCGAATTGCTCGAGGGAATCAACGCACGTGCCGGCTATCTGTTTCAATCCGAAGCGCTGATGCCCTGGCGCAGTGCGTTCGACAACATCGTCGCCGGGCTCGAATTCCGCGGGGTGCCTGCGGACGTCGCGTCCGCGAAGGGCAACGACTGGCTCAAGCGGGTCGGACTCGCCGGATTCGGCAACCGCTTTCCCCATCAGCTTTCGGGTGGCATGCGCAAGCGCGTCTCGTTGGCACAGACACTGATCCTGGATCCGAAGATACTGCTCATGGACGAGCCGTTCTCGGCGCTCGACGTGCAGACGCGCCAGCTGATGGAGAACGAACTGCTTGAACTATGGTCGGCGGACCGCAAGTCGGTGGTGTTCATCACCCACGATCTGGAGGAGGCGATATCGCTCTCCGACCGCGTGGTGGTGCTATCGGCCGGACCGGAAACCCACCCGATCGGCGAGTATGCAATCGACCTTCCGCGGCCGCGCGACGTGTCGGAAATCAGGCTCTCGCCGCGCTTCATCGAAATCCACGCCGAAATCTGGCACGCGATGAAGGACGAGGTGTTGAAAGGCTATGCGCAACAGCAGCAATAACTCGATGCTGCGCGTCTGGCAGGCACTGGTGCTGGTCGCTGTGATCGCGCTCTGGCATATCGGCACCAGCCCGACGCTGCTGCCGCCGCTGTATTTCGACAATGCCGACAAGGCGGCATTCTTCTTCGGCGAGCCGCTGACGGTGTTGTCGCGCATCTGGAACTGGTTCGCCGGTGGCGAAATCTACCGCCATTTGTGGGTGACACTGGTGGAGACGCTGCTTGCGTTCGTGATGGGCACGGTGTCGGGGCTCCTGATCGGCATCTGGCTCGCGCTTGCCCCGACCGCATCCGCAATCTCCGACCCGTACATCAAGGCGCTCAACGCCATGCCGCGACTGATCCTTGCGCCGATTTTCTTCGTCTGGTTCGGCCTGGGCATTGCTTCCAAGGTGGCGATCGGCGTCTCACTGGTGTTCTTCATCGTATTCTTCAACGTCTACCAGGGCGTGCGCGAGGTGAGCCCCGTCGTTCTCGCCAACGCGCGCATGCTCGGCGCGACTCACCGCCAGTTGTTGCGCTATGTGTACCTGCCGAGTGCCATGAGCTGGGTATTCGCCAGCCTGCACAATTCGGTCGGCCTCGCATTCGTGGGCGCAGTGGTGGGAGAATACCTCGGCTCTTCCGAAGGCGTGGGCTATCTGATCCACCAGGCCGAGGGCGTGTTCGATATCAATTCCGTATTCGCCGGCATCGTGGTCCTCACCGGCTTCGCGCTGGTGCTCGACTGGTGCGTGACGCTGGCCGAAAAACGGCTGATGATCTGGCAACCGCGCCAGGGCGAGACCGAGCGCATCTAGGGAAGCAAACGGAGTGGTGATGAGGAAAACGCCGGGTATTTGCCTCGCACTGTTGTTGGGAGTCTTTCTTGCGGGCTGCGCGCACGCCCAGGCATGGCCCGCCCGGCCGGTAAAGATCGTCGTATCGTTTCCGCCCGGCTCGACGCCCGACACGGTGGCGCGTGTGCTTGCACCCAAGCTCCAGGAGGCGCTGGGACAGCCGTTCGTGGTCGAGAACCGCGCGGGCGCGGGCGGCAACCTTGCGGCCGACCAGGTTGCGAAGTCTCCCGCTGACGGCTACACACTGCTGGTGAGCACGAATGCGGCGGTCGCCACCAACAAGGTGCTGTACCGCGATCTGCCCTACGATCCTGAGAAGGACCTGGAAACCATTTCGCTGCTCGCCGCGGCACCGCAGTTGCTGGTCGTTCACCCGTCGGTTGCCGCCCACTCGTTCACGGAACTGGTTGCCTACGTGCGTGCGAATCCGGGGCGGCTGTCTTACGGATCGGTCGGCTCCGGCAGCGCAGCGCACCTGACGATGGAATTGCTGAAATCCGAAGCGAAGCTGTTCATCGTTCACATCCCGTATCGCGGATTTCCGCAGGCCGTGACCGACATGGTCGGCGGCAACATTCACGTGATGTTCGCGATCGCTCCGGGTGTGCTGCCGCAGGTGAAAGCGGGACGGTTGCGCGCGCTCGCGGTGACCAGCCTGAAACGTATCGACTCCGCGCCCGAAGTGCCCAGCATCGCCGAGCTCGGGCTGCCGCGACTCGAGTCGCTGGCGTGGATCGGTTTGCTCGCGCCGGCGCGCATGCCTGCTGCAATCATCGAGCGCCTGGCCATCGAAGCCCGGAAAGGACTGCGCGCGCCGGACGCCGCGAAACTCCTTGCCAACCAGGGTTTCGAGGTCGTCGCCAACGCGCCGGCGGAGTTCCGGCGCTTCCAGCACGCCGAAATCGAGAAATGGGGGAAGGTTATTCGCTCGACCGGCGCGACTCCCGAGTGACGCGCCGAGAGGGAGAATCGCGTCGCGCAACGACTTCCCGAGCCCTCAACGAATCTTCGATGGATTTGTTGACACGGACTTTCGAAACGCTCATAATCTTTGTCTCAACTGGCGCGGGGTGGAGCAGTCTGGCAGCTCGTCGGGCTCATAACCCGAAGGTCAGAGGTTCAAATCCTCTCCCCGCAACCAACGCCTTGCAAACACGCCCTCGGGCGCTGCTTTACCGACGCCTTGCGGCGTTCGCTCTTTAAAAATTTACAGCCGATAAGTGTGGGCGCTTGAGTCGACGGCGCCGGTTCGTTCTTCGGGGCGCGCCGGCAAAGCATTCGAGTGCTCACGGAAGAGTAATACAAGTAACTCCGTTTACTTTGAGTGAGAAACAAGCAAGAGATTAAACTGAAGAGTTTGATCCTGGCTCAGATTGAACGCTGGCGGCATGCCTTACACATGCAAGTCGAACGGCAGCACGGGGGCAACCCTGGTGGCGAGTGGCGAACGGGTGAGTAACGCGTAGGGATCTGCCTGTTAGAGGGGGATAAGCCGAGGAAACTTGGACTAATACCGCATACGCTCTGAGGAGGAAAGCACGGGACAATAAAATGCCGTGCGCTAACAGATGA